>CP065955.1:665000-1865000 GCA_016126655.1 Aerococcaceae bacterium zg-1292
GAATGCCATGCACTCATCTCTGGGAGTCAGACTGCGAGTGATAAGATCCGTAGTCGAAAGGGAAACAGCCCAGACCACCAGCTAAGGTCCCAAGTAATTGTTAAGTGGAAAAGGATGTGGAGTTGCACAGACAGCTAGGATGTTGGCTTAGAAGCAGCCATCATTTAAAGAGTGCGTAATAGCTCACTAGTCGAGTGACTCCGCGCCGAAAATGTACCGGGGCTAAACAATACACCGAAGCTGTGGATTCTAGCGAGTAGCTAGAGTGGTAGGAGAGCGTTCTATTCGCGGAGAAGTCATACCGTAAGGAGTGGTGGAGCGAATAGAAGTGAGAATGCCGGTATGAGTAGCGCAAGACGGGTGAGAATCCCGTCCACCGAAAGACTAAGGTTTCCAGGGGAAGGCTCGTCCGCCCTGGGTAAGTCGGGACCTAAGCAAAAGCCGAAAGGCGTATGCGATGGACAACAGGTAGAGATTCCTGTACTTGGTAAGTATCGATTGAACGAAGGAGGGACACAGGAGGCGATTCCACGCATCCGGATGGAAGAGGATGTGCAAGCAACAAGTCTTGATAAGAGTGAAATGCTTTTATCTGAGAGGGTGAGTTGTTAAGCGTAGCGAACTAAAGTAGCGAAGGTGGATAATCAAACTGTCGAGAAAAGCTTCTAGTGAGATACAACCAACCCGTACCGCAAACCGACACAGGTAGTCGAGTGGAGAACACTCAGGTGATCGAGAGAACTCTCGTTAAGGAACTCGGCAAAATGACCCCGTAACTTCGGGAGAAGGGGTGCTGATTTAACGATCAGCCGCAGTGAATAGGCCCAGGCGACTGTTTATCAAAAACACAGGTCTCTGCCAAATCGAAAGATGACGTATAGGGGCTGACGCCTGCCCGGTGCTGGAAGGTTAAGAGGAGAGGTTAAGAGCAATCTGAAGCTTTGAATTGAAGCCCCAGTAAACGGCGGCCGTAACTATAACGGTCCTAAGGTAGCGAAATTCCTTGTCGGGTAAGTTCCGACCCGCACGAAAGGCGTAACGATCTGGGCACTGTCTCAACGAGAGACTCGGTGAAATTATAGTACCTGTGAAGATGCAGGTTACCCGCGACAGGACGGAAAGACCCCATGGAGCTTTACTGTAACTTGATATTGAGTGTTTGTGTGGCATGTACAGGATAGGTAGGAGCTAAGGAATCGTGAACGCCAGTTTACGAGGAGGCGCTGGTGGGATACTACCCTTGTGACATGGACCCTCTAACCCGCGTGTGAGGAACACGGGAGACAGTGTCAGGTGGACAGTTTGACTGGGGCGGTCGCCTCCTAAAGAGTAACGGAGGCGCCCAAAGGTTCCCTCAGAATGGTTGGAAATCATTCGCAGAGTGCAAAGGCAGAAGGGAGCTTGACTGCGAGACGGACAGGTCGAGCAGGGACGAAAGTCGGGCTTAGTGATCCGGTGGTACCGCATGGAAGGGCCATCGCTCAACGGATAAAAGCTACCCTGGGGATAACAGGCTTATCTCCCCCAAGAGTTCACATCGACGGGGAGGTTTGGCACCTCGATGTCGGCTCATCGCATCCTGGGGCTGAAGTCGGTCCCAAGGGTTGGGCTGTTCGCCCATTAAAGCGGTACGCGAGCTGGGTTCAGAACGTCGTGAGACAGTTCGGTCCCTATCCGTCGCGGGCGTAGGAAATTTGAGAAGAGCTATCCTTAGTACGAGAGGACCGGGATGGACGCACCGCTGGTGTACCAGTTGTTCCGCCAGGAGCATCGCTGGGTAGCTATGTGCGGGACGGATAAGCGCTGAAAGCATCTAAGCGCGAAGCCAGCTTCAAGATGAGATTTCCCATTCTTTGGAAGTAAGACCCCTGAAAGACGAACAGGTAGATAGGCTAGAAGTGGAAGTGTAGCGATACATGGAGCGGACTAGTACTAATCGGTCGAGGACTTAACCAAGAGATTTTGAGGGAAAGTTAGGGTTATTCAGTTTTGAGTGAGCTTGAGAAAGTTTATTCAACAAGACGAGACGATTCTCTGTGTGGTGACGATGGCAAGAAGGACACACCTGTACCCATGCCATGCCGAACAGCAGTTAAGCTTCTTAGCGCCGATGGTAGTTGGACCTTTGGTCCTGTGAGAGTAGGACGTTGCCATGCAGGAGAAGTCGTTGAAGTCAACTGGAGGTTTAGCTCAGCTGGGAGAGCACCTGCCTTACAAGCAGGGGGTCAGCGGTTCGAACCCGTTAACCTCCACCATGACTCGTTAGCTCAGTTGGTAGAGCAACTGACTTTTAATCAGTGGGTCACAGGTTCGAATCCTGTACGGGTCATTCATGAAGATGAAAAAATGCGGGTGTGGCGGAATTGGCAGACGCACCAGATTTAGGATCTGGCGCCTTCGGGCGTGGGGGTTCAAGTCCCTTCACCCGCATGGGAACAAGCCGGCTTAGCTCAGTTGGTAGAGCATCTGATTTGTAATCAGAGGGTCGAGGGTTCAAGTCCTTTAGCCGGCATGAAAAGTATGCGGAAATAGTTCAGTGGTAGAACACCACCTTGCCAAGGTGGGGGTCGCGGGTTCGAATCCCGTTTTCCGCTTTTGCCAGAGTAAGAAATTACGGCAGAGATGCCGGGGTGGCGGAACTGGCAGACGCACAGGACTTAAAATCCTGCGGGTAGTGATACCCGTACCGGTTCGATTCCGGTCCTCGGCATATAAGGAGCACCCATAGCTCAATTGGATAGAGTACTTGACTACGAATCAAGCGGTTGCAGGTTCGACTCCTGCTGGGTGTATACAGAAACGGGAAGTAGCTCAGCTTGGTAGAGCACTTGGTTTGGGACCAAGGGGTCGCAGGTTCGAATCCTGTCTTCCCGATTTTTTTAATGATAAAATGGGGGATTAGCTCAGCTGGGAGAGCGCCTGCTTTGCACGCAGGAGGTCAGCGGTTCGATCCCGCTATTCTCCATTACAAAGATAGAAAAAGATGGCGGTGTAGCTCAGCTGGCTAGAGCGTCCGGTTCATACCCGGGAGGTCATGGGTTCGATCCCCTTCGCCGCTATAAGAGGGATGGACCTTTAGCTCAGGTGGTTAGAGCAGACGGCTCATAACCGTCCGGTCGTAGGTTCGAGTCCTACAAGGTCCATAAGAAAACGGAGGATTACCCAAGTCCGGCTGAAGGGAACGGTCTTGAAAACCGTCAGGCGTGTAAGAGCGTGCGTGGGTTCGAATCCCACATCCTCCTTTATAATAACATCGCGGGGTGGAGAAGTTGGCATCTCGTCGGGCTCATAACCCGAAGGTCGCAGGTTCGAGTCCTGCCCCCGCAATAGTAAAGAAGAAGGTGCGGGTGTAGTTTAGTGGTAAAACTACAGCCTTCCAAGCTGTTGTCGCGAGTTCGATTCTCGTCACCCGCTTTAAGAAAAAGGGCCTATAGCTCAGCTGGTTAGAGCGCACCCCTGATAAGGGTGAGGTCGATGGTTCGAGTCCATTTAGGCCCATACAAGTGAAAAGACTTGGTTGATGGGGAAGTACTCAAGAGGCTGAAGAGGCGCCCCTGCTAAGGGTGTAGGTCGGGAAACCGGCGCGAGGGTTCAAATCCCTCCTTCTCCGTAGGAAACGAAGACGGTCCGTTGGTCAAGTGGTTAAGACACCGCCCTTTCACGGCGGTAACACGGGTTCGAATCCCGTACGGATCATAGATAAAAAAGATGGAGGATTACCCAAGTCCGGCTGAAGGGAACGGTCTTGAAAACCGTCAGGCGTGTAAGAGCGTGCGTGGGTTCGAATCCCACATCCTCCTTTCGAGGTTCCGTGGTGTAGGGGTTAACATGCCTGCCTGTCACGCAGGAGATCGCGGGTTCAAATCCCGTCGGGACCGTAGAAACTTGCGGGTGTAGTTTAGTGGTAAAACTACAGCCTTCCAAGCTGTTGTCGCGAGTTCGATTCTCGTCACCCGCTTGTTGGACTCACTTCTGTGAGTCTTTTTTATTTTTACGTAGGGGAGGATGATTGAGTATGTTAGAGCAACAAAAGATTTCACGTTTAAATGAATTAGCGCGTAAGAAAAAAGCTGAAGGATTAACTGAGGATGAGTTGTCTGAACAAGCAGAATTGAGAAAAGAATATATTGAAAATTTGCGTTCAGGTTTTAGAAATCATATTGAAGGATTGAAAATTGTTGATGAAGAAGGCAATGATGTGACTCCTGAAAAAGTTAAAGCAATTCAAAGAAAAAAAGGGTTACATAATCGTCATTTGGACTAACTTTTTCTTTTTTATTGAGTGATACTTTAGTATAATATAGTTATGTTTAAAGATGAAAGCGAGGGATATTATGCCAACTTGGGGCTGGTTATTAGTTGTATTAATTGCTGTAATTGGAGGTTTTGTTGCGGGATTTTTCATGGCTCGTCGTTATATGATGAACTATTTTAAAGAAAATCCACCAATTGATGAGCGTATGATTACGATGATGATGACACAAATGGGTCAAAAACCATCTAGAAAAAAAGTACAACAAATTATGCAATCTATGAAAGTGCATCAGTAATAACTTTATCAACTTCTCTCAGTTGAGAGAAGTTTTTTTATTTAGTTAAATGACATTGTATTATTCTCAATATTTCTTGGTGCATTTCACTTGAATTAGAATGTCAAAGGGTATAGACTTGTTCTATTATTATTTTTGAGGGGGATATAGATGTTATATCAAAATATTGCTGATACAATTGGAAATACTCCATTAGTTAAACTTAATTTTAATGAGACAGATAGTGCAGATATATATGTAAAAGTTGAAAGTTTTAATCCGAGTGGTAGCGTAAAAGACCGTGCGACTTATTATATTTTACAAGATTTGTTATCGAAAGGGATATTGGAGCCCGGTGGTACGATTGTTGAAGCGACAAGTGGTAATACGGGTATCGCTTTGTCAATGATGGGTGCTGCCTTAGGTATTAAAGTTGTTTTGGTTATGCCGGAGACAATGACGGTAGAGCGTCGTAATTTAATGGCTGCTTTTGGTGCTGAAATTATTTTAACACCCGGTGCTGAAGGAATGGCTGGTGCCACAAGTAAGGCTGAAAGTTTATCAAAAGAATTTGATGCTCCTATTTTTGGACAATTTACTAATCCTGCAAATATTAAAGCGCATATTGAGACAACTGCTAAAGAGATAATTACGGATTTAGGTCATGTTGATGGATTTGTTGCTGGCGTAGGGACCGGTGGTACTGTGTCAGGAACAGCGCAAGGCTTAAAGGATAATAATACAGGTACAGTTGTTTGGGCTGTTGAACCTGAAGAATCTGCGTTGATTTCAAAGGGGAGTTCGGGATCGCACAAAATTCAAGGTATCGGAGCCAACTTTATTCCTGATAATTATGATGCTTCTGTTATCGATGAAGTAGTTACCGTATCAAGTGAAGATGCTTTGGCAATGACGCGTCGATTAGCAAATGAATTTGGTATTTTAGCTGGAATTTCTGCTGGAGCTAATGTGACAGCGGCTCTTCGTTTAGCAAAATCTCTAGGGTCTGGCAAAAAAGTTGTGACAGTCTTACCGGATACGGGCGAACGTTACCTTTCTGTAGGAATTTTCAATGCTTAATACAATAAAATTTTGGTGGGAAGAAGCGCAATGGGTTTATGAACAAGATCCGTCTTGTAAAAGTGTTTGGCAAGCATTATTGCTTTTTCCTGGGTTGAAGGCAAGACGTTATCATACATTATCACATTGGTTTTATCAAAGAGGTCATTATTTTATTGCACGGTATCTATCTGAACGAGCGAGTCGTAAGACAGGTATTGAAATTCATCCAGGTGCAACTATTGGTAATCATTTGTTCATCGACCATGGGACAGGGGTTGTGATTGGTGAGACAGTGATTATCGGTGACCGGGTTACTATTTTTCATGGGGTCACACTCGGTGGTACTGGCAAGACAAAGGGCGTGAAACGGCATCCAACAGTTGAAGACGATGTAATTATCGGTGCAGGTGCGACTGTTTTAGGTGATGTCACTTTACATCGGAAGTCAAAGATTGGAGCTGGAGCTGTTGTATTAAAATCTGTGCCAGAAAATGTGACCGCAGTAGGTATTCCGGCTGTGTTTTATCCTAAAAAAGATGTACCTCAAGCGGTTGTGCCAATTGAATGGATGATTTAGAGTAGTATATTGTTAAAAAGTATAAGCGTTATTCGGTTCAATCAGAATCTTATTAAATGAGGGATAATGATAAGATATGTTAATTTTTATTAGCGGGTAAATCTTATCTAAACTACTATATTTAGTATTGATATTGATTGAAAACACAATATCTTGTTGCTTAAGTATGGTTTGCCAGGTAAAATAGATGTTGTGATAAAATTTTTGAAAGAGTGATAGTATGAAAAATGTAACAGTATATTCAAAACCGAACTGTATGCAATGTAATTTTACAAAGAAATTTTTAGATGATAATGCCATTGATTATACGATGATTGATGTGTATGAAGATGATACGGCGTTAACAAAAGTAAAAGAATTAGGGTTCCAATCATTACCTGTTGTTGTCATTGATGGGGAAGAACCGTTCTTTGGTTTTAGACCGGATCGTTTGGAAAGTTTGACTGCGTAATGGATGAATGGTTTAAAGAGACGGCTTCATGGTTGGTCGTCTCTTTTTCTTATTTGTTATGTGTTATGAGCGAAATATGAAATATTCGGTGTTTTATTGCTGATTGCATCATTTTAAGAAACAACGTTTGTGATACTATGTTAAGGAGTTTGTATGAATTTATTTTTTGTATATTTGGTTGCAGTCAATTCGTTATTATTTATCTTTATGGGTGTCGATAAGTACAAAGCTGTTAAACATCGTTATCGTATTCCAGAAAGTTGGTTATTATCTCTTGGACTATTAGGTGGCGGGCTAGGTGGTTGGCTGAGCCTATTGATTTTCCGGCATAAAATTAGAAAAATGTATTTTAAAGTGGTATTTTCAGCTGGTTTGCTTGTGATGCTTTATATTTATTGGCGAATTTTTTGAAAAATGGCGCTTTCTTTGATATACTCAAAGGTAACGAATGTAAATTTTCAATACATGAGGTGAATAATAGATGACAGATTGTATTTTTTGCAAAATAATTAAAGGAGAGATTCCATCATCAAAAGTATATGAAGATGATATAGTCTATGCTTTTTTAGATATTTCCCAAACAACACCAGGACATACTTTGGTTGTGCCTAAAGAACATGTAGATGATATTTTTGCGTATTCCGATGAGTTAGCAGCGAATGTTTTAGCACGCTTGCCAAAAATTGCTCGAGCTTTGGATGCGGCATTTCCAGAGATGGAAGGATTGAATATTTTAAATAATAATCGAGAAATGGCCTATCAAACAGTGTTCCATTCCCATTGGCATTTAATACCACGGTATAGTCAAGAAGATGGGTTTAAATTGACTTTTGCGACACATACAGGTGAAATGAGTGCGGAAGAATTAAAACAAATGTCAACTAATATTGCCAAACATATTGAATAAACTGGAGGGGTTCGATGTCTGGATTTAAATCAGGATTATTTTGGGGCGCGGTATTTGGTGGTTTGGCAGGATTAATGAATGCACCGCAAAAAGGTAGCCAAACACGTAAAGAGTTAAGTGAGTATTTGACACAAGTAAAAGAAGATGCAACGGATCTAAAGTTTAAAACGGATCATTTACAAGCGCTAATCGACCGAATTATTCATACAGAAGTGAAGCAAACCATGGAGACGGTTGAGGATGTGTCATTGATGGTGAGACGATTTTTAGAGTCGAATCAACCAAGAATTAATCGGGTACAACGAAAATTAATCCATCTACAAGAAAATCTTGAACAGAATATGAACGAATTACGAATAAATGAAGAAAAGTAATATTTTTTCATGAAGAAGCAACCATTTATATTAAATTTGTGTTATAGTATCAATGGTTATAAAAATTGAAGCAAACTAAAGGAGTCAACACAATAATGAAAAAAAGTTTAGTAAAAATTGCAAGTGCGTCAGCAGTAGTCTTAATGTTAGCAGGATGCTCAACAACGGGAGCCCAAAATGGTTCTGCAACGAATAAAGCAGATAAGAGCGAAACAATTGCTACTATTGGTAAAGAAAAAATCTCGTTTGATGATTATTATTCAGAGTTGAAAAAACAAGCAGGTGCTGCAACATTACGTAGTATGATTATTCAACGTGTCTTAGAGCAAAAAGTGGCAGATAAAGATGCTTTGAAAAAATCTGCTGAAAGCGAAGTAGATCAGCAAATTAAAAGTGCTGGTGGTGAAGCTGTATTTGCAAAATTGTTGGCCTTTAAAAAATTAGGTTCAATTGAAGACTTTAGACGTTCAGTATACGTTCGCAATTTGTTCCAAGAAGTTATTGAAAAAAATGTTGATACGTCAGAAGATGCGATTAAAAAATTCTATGAATCTGGCTATAAACCAGTTATGGAAGCACAACATATCTTAGTTGAAAAAGAAGACGAGGCTAAGAATATTATTAAACGTTTAAATGATGGTGAAGATTTTGAAAAATTAGCTAAAGAATTATCAAAAGATGGTTCTGGTAAAAACGGTGGTAAATTAGGTGAATTTACTTCTGGTAAAATGGTTAAAGAATTTGAAGATGCTGTTAAATCAGTAGGTAACGGAGAATTAGTTGCTAAACCAGTAAAATCTAAATATGGTTGGCATGTTATTCGTACGATTAAAAATGGTGAAAAATTACCGTATGGTGAAGTTAAAGATGCTGTGAAGAAACAATACTTAGAAAGCAAATTTAATGACTCTGCAGTTGCTTACAGTGTTGTAGGTAAATTAATTAAAGAAGTTGGTGTTGAAGTTAAAGACCAAGAATTAAAACCAGTCTTGGATGATTTAATGGCAGCAATTAAAAATGCTGAAGAAAAAGTAAAAAAATCTGAAACAGAAACAACAACGACTGCTGAAAAAGAAACAACAGCTGCGCCTGCTGAAAAAGAAACGACAGCGAGTGAAGAAACGACAGAAGCAGCAAAAGAAGAAACAACAGTTGAAGAAACAACTGCTGAATAATACGATTAATTTTAAGCACTCTGTGAATGAAAAGGATTCACAGAGTGTATTTTTAGGTTGATATCCTGAATTCCTGAACACATTAACAGTATAATCACAATAAATATTTGTAGCTACTTAAACACAGCAATCACAGAAATTTCGTGTTAAGTTCAATATAACGATAGAAGTTTTATGTTTACATACGAACATGTTATTAGCAACATTTGTTTGAAAAAAATAATTGTATTCTTTGAAATCGTTGTGAACCTGGAAATCAGGATATAGGTCAATGAAAGTGCAAATGACTAGAATCTGTTATGAAATGATTTTGTCAATTTTTGCTGCATATCTTTCGTTGCTTAAGTGGTATATTGAGCTGTTCAGGATAAAGATGCGTGTGGATGTAAGCTCTACATTCTCTGTTAATAGTGGTTGATACTAGGCGTGATTTTCTAAAGACTTATGTACCTATGTGTGATATAATTAACCACGTGTTACGGTTCAAGGTATTGATTTGAACCGCCCCTCAATGTAGTAGCGTATTTATATGCAAACAACCAATCAATAAAAAGACTGAAAAACAAAGTGCGAGCATGGGCTTTTGACTCGAACTACTGGATCAAAATACAAACGTGTGAGAAGCGCGGAGAAAGTTTTTGCGAAGTGGACGGCGAAGTTGCCCAAGTGAGCTAGATTAAGGAGTATATTATGACAAGTATTAAACAATTGTCGATTCAACCTTTTATTAAAGAGGCATTGGCTGAACTCCATTTTGAAATGCTAACGGCTGTTCAAGATGAAGTCATCCCTCCTGCAATGGAAGGTAAAAATTTAATCGTGCAATCACAAACAGGATCAGGAAAATCACATAGTTTTTTGATTCCGGTATTAAACAAGATTAATCCTGCAAAACAGGAGGTACAAGCCGTGATTACGGCACCTAGTCGTGAATTAGCGACACAATTATTTGAAGCAGCAACACAAATCGCAAAATTTTCAACGGAAGAAATATTTATTGCTAATTATATTGGCGGTACTGACAAAGAACGTCAAATTGAAAAATTAGCAAACCGTCAACCGCATATCGTCATTGGGACACCGGGACGTATTTTTGACTTAATGTCTGAACATGCATTATGGGTTCAAACAGCAGAAATGATGGTTGTCGATGAAGGCGATATGACCATGGACTTAGGTTTCTTGTCATTAGTTGATGAAATTGCTTCTCGTTTAGCGAAAAATTTACAATTAATGGTATTTTCTGCTACCATACCACAACAACTGAGTGTATTTCTTAATAAATATGTGACCAGCCCAGTCCAAATTAAAATTGAGCCCAAACAGGTACTGGCCGAACAAATCAATAATTATTTGATGAATACAAAAGGTCAAGACCGCCGAGAACTCGTCTATGAGTTGTTGACGATGGGGCATCCCTATTTAGCGTTGGTGTTTTGTAATACAAAAAATTATGCTGACGATGTGAGTCAATTTTTAAAAGAAAAAGGGTTAAAAGTTGCGACGATTCATGGGGATGTGCCGCCACGTGAACGTAAACGGTTGATGCGCCAGATTAAAGATTTGGAGTATCAATATGTGGTGGCTAGTGATTTGGCGGCTAGAGGGATTGATATCCCAGGAGTGTCAATGGTGATTAATACCGAAATTCCGAAAGAATTGGAATTCTTTATTCACCGAGTAGGTCGAACTGGACGCAATCAAGTTGCGGGCAATGCTTATACATTTTATACGCCAGAAGATGATGAAGCGATTCGTTTATTAGAGCAAAAAGGGATTGAATTTGAGCAAGTTGAATTAGTCAAAGGTGAAGTTCGTCCGGCCAAATCTCGTTTACGTCGTAATACGCGTAAAGATACGAAAAAAGATACTGATGATGTGGTTGTTAAAGCGATGATTGCACGGAATAAGAAGAAAAAAATCAAACCTGGCTATAAGCGAAAACTGAATTATGCAATTAAAGAGCATCGACGTCAAGAAGCTAAGCGTAATGCTCGAATGGAACGTCGTCAAAGTAGAAAAAAATAGGAAACTAGGTGGATAAATGATCAAAACAATTTTTGTCTTTTTAATTATTTTCTCAATTATTGTTGTTTATCATGAGTTTGGGCATTTTTATTTTGCAAAAAAAGCGGGTATCCGCGTGCGAGAATTTGCTTTAGGTATGGGCCCAAAGCTGTTTGCTAAGCAAGATAAGTCAGGTACGACATATACAATTCGTATGTTGCCATTAGGCGGCTATGTTCGGCTCGCAGGTCTGAACGAAGAAGATGGTATTCAACCGGGGATGCAAGTTGGTTTAGCGATTAATGAGCAAAATGTGGTAACGGGCATTAATTTATCAGAAAAATACGCTGTAGATGAACTACCGGCTCAAGTGGATGAGGTCGAACTAGTAGATACAATGATGATTCGTGTACAACCCATTGGTCAAGATGAGATGGTTACTTATACCGTTGATGAAAATGCAGTGATTACTGAAAAAGATGGCACACGCATTTTAGTTGCACCGCGAGATACACGCTATGAATCTGCCACGCCATGGAATAAAATTAAAACGAATTTTGCTGGACCAATGAATAATTTTATATTATCGATTGTGACTTTTATGATTATCGGTTTATTAGCTGGTGGTGTTGCCTCTCGTGAAGCGAAAATTGGTGAAATTGCGGGTGATAATTCGCCTGCTCAAGCAGCTGGCTTAAAAGCTGGAGACGTTATTACGGCTGTAAATGGTAAAGCTGTCGCAAACTGGGATGAGTTAGCTCAAGCGATTCAAGCTTATCCAGGTAAAACAGTACCGTTTGACGTACGACGTAATCAACAAAAGCTAACATTTGATGTCGCAGTGGAAGCGGCTAAAGCGGAAAATAGTGATAAGACATACGGTCGCATTGGTATTACGCGCTTTTACGATACCAGTATTCAGGCGCGATTGTTATCTGGTTTCACACAAACTTGGGCAGTTATTTCGACGGTGATTACGACAATTTTAGGAATGTTTAAATCTGGATTTGATATTGATCAATTTGGTGGTCCAGTAGCTATGGCTCAAATGACCAATACTGTCGTAGGGTATGGCTTTATACCGGTATTAAGTCTCATGGCGATGTTAAGTGCCAATTTAGGTATTATGAACTTATTACCAATTCCTGCTTTAGACGGTGGAAAAATCGTATTGAACATCTATGAAGCGGTTCGTGGCAAGCCGTTAGCACAGGAAAAAGAGGGGATAATTACTTTAATCGGAGTCGGTTTACTGGTTATTTTAATGATTGCGGTGACCTGGAATGACATTATCCGTGCTTTCTTTTAGATAATAATTGAATGATGCGCACAATGGAAAGTTTAACGTCTTTTCAATGTGCGCTTATTCTTATGGGCTGAAAAATGTAACGAAATGTTAATCGTATCTTTAGCCGGAATTTAGGTATAATAGAGATATGTGAAAAAACAATCGTTCATGGAAATAATAAAAGAGAGACTGAATGATTATGATAATGATTAAATTTTCAGTTTGAGGGGGTAGTCGATTGGAAGAGAAACAATTATTTCAACATTTATTAGAGCAACTTCAAATTAACGACAAAGATTTATTGCAAAGTTTAGCAAAGACAGAAATTGATAAAGTCGAAATTTTAGCGACAACAAAACAGTGGCGCTTTTTCCTAAAAAGTGAAGCATTGATTCATCCTGATGTATATAAAATTTTCATGCATTTATTGAAGGAGACATTTGAACCGATTGCGCATGTCGATGTTTGGTGGCGCTTTGAGCAGGTTAATTGGTCGGATAAGGTATTGCGTGATTATTGGCTAGCGGCCTTAGCAGTACTAGCAAAGGATAAGCCGTTTGTTAAAGCGATATTGAATCAGGGTCATCATGAGGTATTTCGTGGTGTTATTAAAGTAGGCGTTCCGATGGAACAACAATTGGAAACTATTCAACAAGTATTCCATGATGTTTTCATATTAGCCTTACAAAAAATTGGTATTGAAACACCGTCAATTGAATATTACTTTGATGCGGAACGACATGAGATTGAAAAACAAAATGTACAGCAGCGTCAATCAGATGAGGATAAAAAGTATTTGGTTGAAGCGCTAGAAGCCGTTGAAAAGAAACAAATGCAACAAGCAAAAGCTGAAACAGTCGTTAAAGACAAAGATATTCCACAAATTGGTAAGGACATCACGAGTACGATTATTACTCCGATACGTGATTTACCAGATAATCAATTCCGACAAGTCATTGAAGGATATGTTTTTGATGCAGAAATTCGTGAGTTTCGCTCTGGGACTCAATTACTCACATTAAAAATTACTGATTATACAAGTTCAGTGGCGGTAAAATTAATGAGTGGTCGTTCGATAAAGAAAGAATCGTTCACACTGTTTAAAAAAGGGGATTGGCTTCGTTTAGAAGGCGATATGGTGCCGGATAATTATACAGGGGAACTTGATTTTCGTCCACGAAGCATCCGTCATATCACCAAAACACAACGTCAAGACAAGGCTCCTGACGGTCAAAAACGTGTGGAGCTGCATTTGCATTCGAATATGAGCCAGATGGATGCGACCAATGGTGTAGGTGATTTAATTGCTCAAGCCGCAAAATGGGGGCATCCAGCTGTTGCGATTACTGACCATGCAGGGGCGCAGGCATTTCCAGATGCTTATGCAGCAGGTAAGAAGCATGATATTAAAGTGCTATATGGGATTGAAGCGTACGTTGTCAATGATGGTGAACCCATTGCGTATTATCCACAACCATTATCTTTAGATGAAGCCACTTATGTGGTGTTTGACGTGGAGACGACAGGGTTGTCCGCAGTATACGACCGTATTATCGAACTTGCTGCGGTTAAAATGCAAAATGGACAGGTCGTTGACACTTTTGAAGCCTTTATAAACCCGGGTCATCCGTTATCAGCCTTTACGACTGAGTTGACCGGGATTACCGATGCGATGTTGGCAGATGCGCCAAGTGAAGAAAAAGTCTTGAAAGATTTTCAAGCGTTTAGTGCTAATTCCATTCTAGTCGCTCACAATGCGAGTTTTGACATCGGCTTTTTAAATAAAACGTATTTACGTATTGGAGAGCCTGAATCTACATTGCCAGTGATAGATACACTTGAACTATCACGGTTGGTGAATCCACATTTGAAAGGGCATCGTTTAAATAATTTAGCAAAACATTATGGCATTGTATTGGAACAACATCACCGTGCGGTCTACGATTCGGAAACGACGGGTCATATTTTAATGAAATTATTAGAACAGGCGAAAGAGCAATTTCAAATGGTGTTGCATTCCGATTTGAATTCGCAAATGGGTAAGGGTGAAAGTTATAAAAATGCTAGACCATTTCATGCGACGATATTGGCGAAAAACCAAGCAGGGCTAAAGGACTTATTTAAGTTGATTAGTGAGTCAAATGTGCGCTATTTTTACCGAACGCCGCGTATTCCAAGAAGTTTGTTAACCCAACATCGGCAGCATTTATTGATTGGAACGGCGTGCAGCGAGGGTGAAATTTTCACGACGATGATGCAAAAAGGGTATGATGAGACAGCAGAATTGGTAGATTATTACGATTATATTGAATTGCAGCCACCGATTGTTTATGAGACCTTAATCGAACAAGAACAAATCGGTTCACGACGAGATATTGAACATATTATGCGAGAATTAGTTCGTCTAGGTGAAGAAAAAAATATCCCCGTAGTAGCAACAGGGAATGTGCATTACTTAGAAGAAAAAGATGCGATTTACCGTGAAATATTAATTAAATCGATGAAAATCAATCAAAACCGGATGGTGCATTTGCCACAAGTCCATTTTAGAACAACTGATGAAATGTTAGCACAATTTCAATTTTTAGGCGAAGAAAAAGCGATGGAATTAGTCGTGACTAATACGCAGGCTATCGCAGATAAGATTGAGCCGATTGAAGTAATTAAAAAAGACTTGTATACACCAAACATTCCCGGTAGTAATGAAGAAATTCGTCAATTGAGTTATAATCGTGCCTACGAACTTTACGGTAATCCGCTACCAGAGATTGTCGAAGCCAGAATTGAAAAAGAATTAAAATCGATTATTGATAATGGATTTGCGGTTATTTACTTAATTTCACAAAAATTAGTACATAAGAGTATGGAAGATGGATATTTAGTAGGGTCAAGGGGTTCGGTTGGTTCGTCACTAGTGGCGACGATGACTGGTATTACTGAGGTCAATCCATTAGCACCGCATTATTATTGTCCTGAGTGCCAGTACAGTGAATTCTTTACTCAAGGGGAAGTTGGCTCCGGTTTTGACTTACCTCCCAAACAATGTCCGCATTGCCAAGCAGAATTAGCGCGTGAAGGTCAAGATATTCCATTTGAAACCTTTTTAGGCTTTTATGGCGATAAAGTACCGGATATTGATTTGAACTTTTCAGGAGAATATCAACCACGTGCACATGCATATACGAAAGTGTTATTTGGGGAGGATTATGTGTACCGTGCTGGAACGATTAGTACGGTAGCGGAAAAAACCGCTTTTGGTTATGTAAAAGGATATTTAGAAGCCACTGGAGAACAAATTCCTCAAGCAGAGAAAGAGCGTTTAGCTAAAGGTATTGAAGGTGTTAAGCGGACGACTGGACAGCATCCGGGCGGGATTATTGTTATACCTGATTATATGGATGTATTTGATTTTACACCGGTTCAATATCCAGCCGATGTTCAATCAGCAGAATGGCGTACGACCCACTTTGATTTTCACTCCATTCATGACAATGTGTTGAAACTTGATATTTTAGGTCATGATGACCCGACGATGATTCGTAAATTGCAAGACCTTAGTGGAATCGACCCGAAAACAATTCCGATGAATGACCCTGGTGTCATGTCATTATTTAGTAGTCCAGAAGTGCTTGGCGTCACATCTGAACAAATCTTTTCTGAGACAGGAACCTTGGGTGTGCCTGAATTTGGGACGAACTTTGTTCGCGGAATGTTAACTGAAACGAAACCCAGTACATTTGCTGAATTATTACAAATTTCAGGTTTGTCTCATGGAACAGATGTCTGGCTAGGGAATGCACAAGAGTTGATTAAAAATAAAGTGACCACATTAGCAAAAGTAATCGGTTGTCGTGACGATATTATGGTGACTTTGATGCAATATGGTATTGAAGATGGCATTGCCTTTAATATTATGGAAAGTGTGCGTAAAGGTAAAGGGATTCCTGATGATTGGCAAGCGATTATGCGTGAAAATAAAGTGCCGGAATGGTACATTGAATCGTGTTTGAAAATTAAATATATGTTCCCGAAAGCCCATGCAGCAGCCTATATTATGATGGCATTACGCGTAGCGTACTTTAAAGTGCATTACCCAATGTATTATTACGCCGCTTATTTTTCAGTGCGTGCCGAAGATTTTGATTTGGTGGCAATGCATCAAGGAAAAGAAATGGTGAAACGGCGTTTGCGTGAAATTCAAGGCAAAGGTTTTGATGCAACAGTAAAAGAACGTAGTTTACAAACCGTGTTAGAGTTGGCTAATGAAATGCTAGAGCGAGGCTTTAAATTTAGTATGGTTGATTTGGAGAAATCAGATGCCGATAGTTTTATTATTGAAGATGATACTTTAATTCCGCCATTTAGAGCGATTCCGGGTCTTGGAGCAAACGTGGCACAACAAATTATCAAAGCCAGAGAAGAGGCACCATTTTTATCAAAAGAAGATTTACAAAGACGCGGCAAAGTTTCCAAAACAATTATTGAATATTTAACCGAGCAAGGCGTCTTGAATCATTTGCCTGATCAAGATCAATTAAGTTTATTCTAATAGAAATAGGGATGACAAGCTTTTAATACGCAATCCCCATCCGCTCTGGTAGTAATCTGAATGAAAACGGAGGTATGAAATGAATTTTGATGCAACTGCATTTGCAGTATTCGAACAGGATACTTTAGCGACACGTATGGAAGCTATCCAAACACGTATTCAGCCGGTGTTTCGACACTACGGGGCGATTATTGCCCAGTTATTGGAAGAAGAACTAGGACAAGAGAATGTTCCGGTTCACGTCGCTAAACATTTACGACGTACGACTAATCCACCTGAGAGCACATGGGTGGGTATTGGTGGCAATCAAAGAGGTTATAAACGATTTCCGCATTTTCAAATTGGTATTAATCCAGAGTACGTCTTTATTATGCTAGCATTGATTGATAATCCGGACTGCGAAAAAGAAATCGCGCAGCAATGGCAACAAACGGTGGCTCAGTGGCAGCAATTATCGGATGATTATGCCGTTATCGTTGATCATACGCAACTAGCATATCAGCCAGTAACCACTGTTGATTGGAAAAATGTCTTCGAACGCATGGAACGGGTGAAAAGGGCAGAATTTATGGTTGGACGTATCGCGAAAAGAGGTGCGCTAGTCTTATCAGACGAACGGCAATTAGAAGAATGGCTGCTTGAAACGGTTAAAGATTTACTTCCTTGGTATCAGGAAGCGTGTGCATTGTATTAATCACCTAAAATTTTACAATTTGGTCACATTTCTCTTTTCAATTTTAGTTAAAATAAGGTATAGTATAGAACGGACGAAAAAATATGATGACAGGCATATTTACGGTTTAAAATAGTTGATATCTGAATAAGCAGTTTAATAGATGAAGGAGGCGTATGTAAATGCAAAATTATCCATATCCTATTGATATGGACTGGTCAATGGATGAAACCATCAAAGTGGTTGATTTTTTTGCTGCGGTGGAAGAAGTCTATGAAACCGGGATAGATGCAAGTGCATTTGAAGCAAAATATAAAGCGTTCAAGTCAGTTGTGACAAGTATTAGTGAAGAAAAACAATTGGACAAAGCATTTGCTTCACAGAGTGGCTACTCCATTTACCAAGCTGTTAAAGCATTTAAAGCATTCGATAAAAAAACAGGAAAGAAGTTAAAAATAAGTCAATAAAACTTAGTGTGAGCGCGGGTGTCCTGACTCGAACCACTGGAAAATATGGTGTGAGGGAGGGCGTTCAGCCTTGAACCACTGGAGAAAGACGCCGTAGTGCGAGTAACGCACGTAGGGGCTTTTGAAGTGGATGTCAAGGCTGTCCGAACGAACCGGATTAAAATGCGTAGAAGTGCAAGAGCACTTCAAGAGCTATGCGAAGTGGACGCCGAGTCAACCCAAGCGAACCAGAATCGGCATAGTGTGAGCGCGGGTGGTTCTGACTCGGACCACTGGAAAACATGGTGAGAGAGGGCGTTTAGCCTTGAATCACTGGAGAAAGACACCGTAGTGCGAGTAACGCACGTAGGGGGCTTTTGAAGTGGATGTCAAGGC
Organism: Aerococcaceae bacterium zg-1292; assembly: GCA_016126655.1. Taxonomy (GTDB): domain Bacteria; phylum Bacillota; class Bacilli; order Lactobacillales; family Aerococcaceae; genus Globicatella. The sequence continues at coordinate 683,435 of CP065955.1, forward strand.
AGCCCGAACGAACCGGATTAAAATGCGTAGAAGTGCAAGAGCACTTCAAGAGCTATGCGAAGTGGACGTCGAGTCAATCCAAGCGAGCCGGCAGAACGAGGAGGAAACAATGGATTATCAATTACATCATCGTGTACTTGTTTGGCTAGAACAAGCCGCGCATGAGTTAAGATTATCGCATCAAAGAGAGCTTCAAGTAGATGAGAAAAAAGGTGCGAGTGATTTAGTAACAGAAATGGATAAAGCGACGGAACAATTTTTCGTTGAAAAAATTAATCAATATTATCCAACACACCGTATTATCGGTGAGGAAGGTATGAGTAGTCGAGTAGAAGATACTGATGGTTTTGTTTGGGTCATTGATCCCATCGATGGTACGCTTAATTTTGTTAAACAAAAAAATAACTTTGGTATCATGGTAGGACTTTTCAAAGATGGTCAGCCGATTGCAGGATATATTTATGATGTGATGAAGCATGATTTATATTATGGCATTGTAGGCGAAGGTGCGTACTTAAATAATCGTCCGCTCGATGCAATTCCAATTACGAGCCTAGAAGACAGTATTGCGATGGGCAATGTAGGGATGTTCGCCTTGAACTTGAAAAACAGCCAGCGTTTATTAAAAGCCGTACTCGGTGTACGTGCGCATGGTTCAGCGGCATTAGAAGTAATAGAAGTATTACGAGGACAAGCATCGGTTTACTTATCATTCGGGCTAAGTCCGTGGGATTTTGCGGCGGGTTATGCTATATGTGAGGCAGCTGGCTTAAAGGCAACCAAACCTGATGGGTCACCATTATCAATTTTAGAGCGCTCAGCTGTCATTTTTGCACATCCGAGTGTTCATCAAGAAGTCATCAATGTACTCAATACAACAGAAGAATTAGGAGAAATAAATGAATACGCGTAAAGATATTAGAAACATAGCCATAATTGCCCATGTCGACCACGGTAAAACAACCTTAGTTGATGAATTATTAAAACAATCCAATACATTAGATGAGCGTGCTAAATTAGATGAGCGTGCAATGGATTCGAATGATATTGAAAAAGAACGTGGGATTACTATTCTTGCTAAAAACACTGCGGTTGATTATAAAGGTACTCGTATCAATATTTTAGATACACCTGGGCATGCGGACTTCGGTGGCGAAGTAGAACGTATCTTAAAAATGGTAGACGGTGTGGTATTAGTTGTGGATGCTTATGAAGGAACAATGCCGCAAACACGTTTTGTATTGAAAAAGGCATTGGAACAAGGTTTAACACCGGTTGTTGTCGTAAATAAAATTGATAAACCATCCGCAAGACCAGCAGAAGTTATTGATGAAGTGTTAGAATTATTTATCGAACTCGGTGCAGACGATGACCAATTAGAATTCCCTGTTGTGTACGCATCGGCTTTAAATGGCACATCCAGTCAGTCGGATAAATTAGAGGATCAAGAAGCCTCAATGGATGCAATTTTTGACGCAGTTATTGAACATGTACCAGCTCCGGTTGATAATAGTGATGAGTCATTACAATTTCAAGTATCTTTATTAGACTATAATGAATACGTTGGACGTATCGGGATTGGTCGTGTATTTCGTGGGACGATTAAAGTCGGTGATAATGTCGCATTGATTAAAACGGATGGCTCTAAAAAGAATTTTCGCGTAACAAAAATCTTAGGTTTCTTCGGTTTAAACCGAGTAGAAATTCAAGAAGCAAAAGCAGGCGATTTGATTGCCTTATCAGGTATGGATGATATCTTCGTTGGAGAAACAGTTGCCGATGCGAATAATCCGGAAGCTTTGCCTGTGTTGCATATTGATGAGCCAACATTAGAAATGACGTTTTTAACGAATAATTCGCCATTTGCAGGTCGTGAAGGTAAATATGTCACAGCACGTAATTTACAAGATCGTTTAATGCAAGAGTTACAAACGGATGTTTCGTTACGTGTTGAACCAACGGATTCTCCAGATGCCTTTACTGTAATGGGTCGTGGCGAATTGCATTTATCAATTTTAATTGAAACAATGCGTCGTGAAGGTTATGAATTCCAAGTATCACGTCCAAAAGTAATTATGAAAGAAGTCGATGGACAATTATGTGAACCATTTGAACGTGTGCAAATTGATACGCCAGAAGAATACATGGGTTCTATTATTGAAGCAATGGGTCAGCGTAAAGCGGAAATGGCGGATATGGCACATACTGGAAATGGTCAAATTCGTTTAGTCTTTTTAATTCCTGCGCGTGGATTAATCGGATTTTCAACGGAATTTATGTCGATGACACGTGGATATGGTATTATTAACCATACCTTTGATGATTATTTACCAGTTGTTGATGGAAGTATCGGACGTCGTCGTAATGGGACATTAGTTGCTCAAGAAAATGGTCAAGCTACAACCTATGGTATTATGGGATTAGAAGATCGGGGAACGATTTTTGTGGAACCAGGTACCGAAGTGTATGGCGGAATGATTGTCGGTGAGCATAACCGAGAAAATGATTTAACAGTTAATATTACACGTGCTAAACAATTAACCAATATCCGCTCAGCAACGAAAGATCAAACTAGTGTCATTAAACGTCCGCGTATTTTAACGTTAGAAGAATCAATTCAATTTATGGATGATGATGAATATTGTGAAGTCACACCAGAAAGTATTCGTCTTCGTAAACAAATTTTAGATAAAGCAGCACGTGAACGCGCTAATAAAAAAGATAAAAAATAGTGCGACAATAAGTGCTTTGGAATGAAGTGTTTAAGAACATGGTGTGAGTGAGGTCGTTTTAGTTTTGACTAGAAATATCGAAACAGAAGTTACCGAAGCGCTTTGGTGCCTTAAGAATTCTGTTAAGTGGATAGCGAGGCAGTCTGAACGAAACAACATTCAAAAATGACGGCGAGTGTCCATCATACAGAAGCGCTCTGTGAAATGGATGTTTAGTCAACCTGCGTAACTTCAGGTGGTTATTCTAATGGCTGGAGACGGAACTTTAAATGATAATGATGCGCCTGCTGCGTTAGTTCATCGCTAACAACTAACACAGCAGGTGTTTTTGTCATTGCGTGATACGATATGGCGGTCAAAATGAATATTGCATTCCCGAAACCGTTCATCCTGAATTCTCATCCCTTGTTAGGGATTTTGGAATTAAAAAATGAATGTTCGAATACTGCAATAAAACCTTGCTGTTCCAAGGAAAGAGCTTATTTCTTTAATGACAAATGGATGAAAGATTGATAAAAAAATAAGTCAAAAAGTATTTAACAGTGTTTTTCAAAATTGTTTTATGCTATGATAATAGATAAATGGAAGGTAGGGAAAGTTGATGACACTAGCATATGGTATGGCAGTACTATTCGTGCGGATTTTTTTTGTGTTACTCACTTATGTTGCGCTCGAAAAAGTAGATTGGCGAAAATTATTTTCAGCGAATAATTATCGATTTGCGCAATATGTTTGTGCGTTGTCAAGTATCGCATTAGGGCACCTTATCGGTTCATTTTTTATTACGATCATGGAATTGCTGCGAGATGTATTATTCAGCGCATTCCTATAATTATTTGTTTTCTTATCGTTCGCTCCAAAACGATAAGCGTAATATAAAGGAGAATTATTGAAGATGGAAGAAATCTTAGTACAAGGTGGCAATCGCTTGGAAGGAACTGTTAAAATTGAAGGCGCAAAAAATGCGGTATTACCCATTTTGGCAGCGACAATTTTAGCAGAGAGCGGACAAAGTCACTTGTCGAACGTTCCAGTTCTGTCAGATGTTTTTACAATTAATGAATTATTAACGAATATCCAAGTATCCAATACGTTTAATACTAAAGAAAATACGATGGTATTAGATGCTTCGGGTGAGGTTTTAACTAAAGCGGATTATGACTTTGTTAGCAAAATGCGTGCCTCTATTGTTGTCATGGGACCATTATTAGCGCGTTACGGCCATGCAAAAGTGGCTTTGCCAGGTGGTTGTGCGATTGGTTCGCGTCCAATTGATTTGCATCTTAAAGGATTTGAAGCGTTAGGTGCAAAAATCACACGTGCGGCCGGTTATGTTGAAGCGACTGCTGAAAAATTAACCGGTACAACGATTTATCTTGATTTCCCGAGTGTGGGAGCGACGGAAAATATTATGATGGCAGCTGTATATGCACAAGGTGTGACGATTTTAGAAAATGTCGCACGAGAACCTGAAATTGTTGACTTAGCAAACTTTTTAAATAAAATGGGCGCGCACATTGTGGGTGCTGGGACGGAAACCATCCGTATTCATGGTGTTAACGAGCGCTTGAAAGGAACGGAGCATGCAGTAGTATCCGACCGTATTGAAGCGGGGACCTTTATGGTAGCAGCAGCCGTTACTCAAGGTGATGTGTTGATTGAAGGTGCCGTTTATGAACATAATCGTCCTTTAATTAGTAAATTAATGGAAATGGGCGTTGAAATTATCGAATACGCGCAAGGATTACGGGTGATTGGTCCAAAACAATTAAAACCAGTAGATGTTAAAACCTTGCCACATCCAGGATTTCCAACTGATATGCAAGCGCAAATGACGATTGCTCAATTAATGGCAACCGGCAGTACTGCTTTAACCGAAACGGTATTTGAAAATCGTTTTATGCATTTTGAAGAATTACGTCGAATGGGTGCAACGTTTAAGATTGATCGCCAAACGGTTATCATGTATGGACCAAGTCAATTGACCGGTGCGAGTGTGAAAGCGACGGATTTACGAGCTGCAGCAGCACTGATTATCGCAGGATTAACCGCAAAAGGCTTAACGCGTGTATCTGAATTAAAATATTTAGACCGTGGTTATTATAAATTCCACGAGAAATTACAAGCACTTGGTGCCAATATCGAACGGGTGAGTACCAGTGAACCAGTTGTTAAAGCATTGGTTCACCAATAAGCGTGAAAATGAGGCAAACATATGAGCAGAGATATTGGGATTGATTTAGGAACTGCAAATGTGTTAATTCACTTAAAAGGTAGAGGGATTGTTGTCAATGAGCCTTCTGTTGTAGCGATTGAAACGCAGTCACAGGAGATTATTGCAGTTGGGAAAAAAGCGTACGATATGATTGGACGTACTCCTCAATCCATTGAAATCGTGAGACCTTTAAAAGGTGGTGTCATTGCAGATTTTGATGTAACAGAAGCAATGTTAACCTTATTTTTAGAAAAAATTTATATAAAGCGTTGGTTTGCAAAACCCAATGTCTTATTATGTTGTCCGTCGAATATCAGTGATATTGAAAAAACTTCATTGATAGAAGCGGCAGAACGTGCGACGGGTGGCAATATTTACTTAGAAGAAGAGGCCAAAGTCGCAGCAGTAGGATCGGGTATTGATATTTTCAGTCCGCGCGCCAATATGATTATTGATATTGGTGGTGGTACTACGGATATTGCAGTGTTAGCAGGGGGCGATATTATTCGCAGCGAATCACTACGGATTGCAGGCGATGATTTTGACGAAGCAATTACGCAATATGTAAAAGAAAAATTTAATTTATTGATTGGTGAACGTACTGCTGAAGAAGTTAAACAATTATTAGCTAGTGCGATGCCATTAGATACTAGTGAATTAAAAATGCATGACTTAAAAGGACGTGACTTATTAACTGGTTTGCCAAAATCAATTAATGTCCATGCTAATCATATGTGTGAAGCGATTCAGCCGCAACTACAGATGATTGCCCGTGCAGCCAAACGTATGCTGGAAGAAACGACGCCTGAGATGATTGCAGATATCATTGATCAAGGGATTGTGATAACCGGTGGCGGTGCGATGATTGATCAAGTGGATACATATTTAATGGAATTATTAAAGGTATCGGTCATTAAATCCGATCAAGCGATGAGTTGTGTCGCTATCGGGACTGGATTAATGTTAGATTTTATTTTAAATGGTAAAGTCGAACGTGTGAATCTGACTCTGTCGCAACGTGTAAAACGGTGGTTTAAAACACTGCAGAAGCGAATGTTAGGATAGTGTAAATAATCGGTTGAATTAGAGGTGACAAGTGGTGAGTGAATTTTTTACAGGCGAATTAATGATTATTCGTGTACTAAAAGTAGTGCTAAAAACCATCCTATTTTTATTACTGATGTTAGTTTTTATCGTGATTGGCTTATTTATAGGCTATTGTATTATTGGGGATGGTCATTTTTGGGAAGTACTAAATCGCAACACTTGGCAACATATTTTTGACTTTATTAAATAATACGTGATGTATTATAAGACTGATGTGAAAGAGGAATGCTTTATGCGGGGGTTTACCTGGGTCGAACTATTATTATATATTATCCCGTGTATGACAATCTATGGGGTACAACGATATTTAAAGCCACATTTAAAGTATTTTAGAGAGTGGCCAATTACAATGGCGATGGTACTTATTCCATTGTGGCTCGTGTTGATATATTTATACGGCTGGCTGATTTTCGACTATAATCTAATTCCTTTCGTTTTGTTTTTCTCTTGTTTTGTATTAGGTTTACAATTATACGATTATGTCAAACGGATTTCAGTGTTTACATATCGTCAATATTATTTACCGGCAACCAAACTATTATTTCAACATTTATCTTCTTTTTTGATCGGTTTAATGCTTTTACGGATTATAACCTATTTTGTGGGATGATGCCCCACTTTTATAAATGTTTATAAACCTTATCAAATCAAGGTTATTCACTACCATTTCGTGTGGTAGTGAATTTTTTTGCACTATTTTTGGAAAAATGTGGTGAAAAGTGGGGGAATGTGGTAAACTGTAAACGTGGAATAATATTCACTAGCGGAGGTCTAACGGAATAACGAGGTGTGAGCGCGGGTGAAATGATTGGAATCACTGAAAATATGGTGCGAGAGGGCGTTTTGTCTTGAACTACAAAAGCAAAAGCGCAGGAGTACGTTAGTGTACTAAGTCTGTTTGTGGAGTGGACGAAGAGGTAGTCCGAACGTGCCGATTAAAATACCATCGTGCGAGAAACGATGGGATTATGAAAAGTGTCAAGTCGTTAACCCAAGCGAACCAAATGAAACAGGGAGGTGACGGGTCGTGCTAATTGGAGAATTTCAACATAATATTGATGCCAAAGGCCGACTGACGATGCCTGCTAAATTTCGTTCGGACCTCGGAGACCGATTTATTGTCACTCGTGGATTAGATGGGTGTCTTTTCGGATTTCCGATGTCAAGCTGGGATGTTATTCAAGATAAGCTAAAAGAATTACCAATAGCAAAAAAAGACGCGCGTTCATTTACACGATTCTTCTATTCAGCTGCCACTGAAGTAGAATTTGACAAACAAGGACGCATTAATTTACCGAAAACCCTCATTGAATTCGCAAAGATTGATAAGGAATGCCGTGTGATCGGCGTCGCAGACCGTATCGAAATTTGGAGTGGCGAACAATGGGAGAATTTTGCTGCAGTAGCACAGGAAAGCTTTGAAGACATTGCGGAAGAAATGATTGATTTTGGATTTTAGATTTTATATTGATGAGTGAGGAGAGGTACAATGACTTTTGAACATTTGACCGTATTATTACATGAAACAGTCGATGGATTAGTCGTTGATCCTAACGGCATTTATGTTGATTGCACATTGGGTGGTGCAGGACATGCGAAATATATTCTGTCTCAACTCGATAAGGGGCATTTATTTGCATTTGACCAAGATATTGAAGCGATTGAAAATGCAAAAATGACGTTAAAAGACGAATTAGGAGCCGGCAAAGTTACCTTTATTCATCAAAACTTTAGACAGATTACTACGGCATTAAACGAGCGTGGCATTACTGCTGTTGATGGTATTTACTATGATTTAGGTGTATCTTCGCCACAACTTGACCATGCTGAGCGTGGTTTTAGTTATCATCAAGAAGCGCAGTTAGATATGCGTATGAATCAAACTGCTGATTTATCAGCATTAGAGGTTGTAAATGAGTGGACATATGAGCAATTAGTCAAAATTATTTTCCGTTATGGAGAAGAAAAATTTGCTAAACGTATCGCACGAGCCATTGAAAAACAACGGGCAGTCTCTAAAATTATGACAACTACTGAGTTAGCAGAAATTGTCAAGCAGGCGATACCTGCGGCCACTCGTAGAACGGGAGGGCACCCAGCAAAACGAACATTTCAGGCGATTCGTATCGCTGTTAATGACGAGCTTGGTGCGCTAGAAGACTCACTGCAACAAGCAGCCCAATTGTTGAAACCATCGGGACGTATTAGTGTGATTACTTTTCATTCATTAGAAGATCGTTTTGTAAAGCAATATTTTAAAGAATTAAGTACACCACCAGAAGTGCCGCATAATTTGCCAATATTACCGGAACAAAGTCAAGCGGATTATCGTTTAGTTACTCGCAAACCAATTTTGCCATCGCAAGATGAGTTAGCTGAAAATAATCGTGCACGCAGCGCAAAATTAAGAATTATTGAGCGTAATTAATCGCTCGTTGCTACTCGTGTAGCGGCGACCTTATAAAAAGTAGTATAAAAGAATTAAACAGTAGTAAAGGAAGTGAGCAAATGGTAACGAGATACGTCGATTCGACCGTCTATAAAGAGAAGACAAGTCGTTCGGTCCCTAATATTCGTGTAAAACGCGTCTCACTTTCGCTCGCTGATAAAGGTTTGTTATTGTTATCATGTATTGTTGTGGTCATCTTAATTGTAGCTAATATGTTAGTGCAAATGGATACGAAAAATACTAAGACAGCTATTGCCAATACAGAAGCCAACACAGCACAACTACAAGCACATACGGATTTGTTGCTCAATAATTTAAGTAGTCAATACAATTATGACGTAATCAAAGAAGCAGCGAAAAAAAATCAGATGACAATTGATTCGTCGAGAGTGAGGTCAGTTGATTAATGAATGAAAATAATCAAAATATTAAACTAGTCGGATTGGTTGCGATACTTGTGTTTGGACTATTTACGATGCGCATAGCAGAATTGAGTATCTTAAAACGCAGTAATGGCCAAGATTTAACCAGTTATTCAGACGGTATCCAAGAAAGAAGTAGTATTACGCAAGCAAGACGGGGGACGATTTTTGATAAAAATGGTCAGCCGATTGCCATGGATACTACTTCTTATTCATTGTTTGCAATTTTACGCAATAGTGATGATGGGATGACGGTAAAAGACTATGATTATACTGCACGAGAATTAGCTAAATACATTGATTTATCGCGAGATGAAATCCTTAAATTATTACTTAATCCGGATGCCAATCAAATTGAATTTGGTTTAGCTGGGAAAAACTTATCCAGTGAGGTTAAACAAAAAATTGAAGCTGCCAATTTACCAGGGATATACTTATATAGTGAAACAACACGTCAGTATATTAATGATTTGTTCGCATCTCATCTGATTGGCTTTGCGACACCATTAATGTCAGACACACAGTTTGGTGAAGCTGAAATATTAAATGGGCAAATCGGGATTGAAGCTGCCTACAATGAACAATTAAGTGGTGCCAAAACATATCAAGGGCAACAAAAGCAAGATTATTTATTAGGAGAAGACTTGTATTTAACGCTTGATGCGCGGCTGCAAAATCATCTAGAAGAATTGATGACTAATGCCCACAAAGTGTATCAACCAAAAGAAATGGGTGCATATTTAGTCGAACTGCCGACCGGAAAATTATTGGCTGCCAGTCAACGACCGAGTTTTAATCTTAATACACGTGATGGTATCGATAAAGAATGGCGGAATTTTTTAGTTGAGGAATCGTTTGAACCAGGCTCTACAGTTAAAATTTTAACGATGAGTTTGGCGTATGATCAAAAAATATATAATGAAACAGAGAAATTCCACTCAGGCTCAATTGATGTTTATGATAAGATTATTAAAGACCACAATGTTGTCGGTTGGGGGGATATTACTTTCGCTGAAGCATTAGCACGGTCAAGTAATACCGGTATGGTGACTTTAGCCAAGCGACTGGGAGACGAAAAATGGATTGAATTATTAGGACGTTTTGGTTTCGGTGCATCGACGCAGTCGCAGTTAATGAATGAAAATACTGGTAAATTTTCTTTTGACAACCCCGTTTCGCGCTATATGTCGAGTTTTGGACAAGCCTTTTCAGCCACCCCGATTCAGTTGCTTCAGGCTTTTTCTTCTGTTGGAAATAATGGTACAATGGTAAAAGTACAGTATATTGAGGGGATGGGAAATCAAAAAGAAACGTATAAGACGGTGAATTTAGGAACGCCGATTTCGAAAGAAGCAGCTAAATATGTCCTCAACTTAATGATTGACACGGTTGAAAAAGACTATGGAACAGCCAAGCCGTTCAAAAGCTCGCTCGTTCGTGTCGCTGCCAAAACCGGTACAGGGGAAATTGCTAATGAAAGTGGTACTGGATATTTAACGGGTGACAATGATTATTTACATTCAGTCGTTGCCTTTTTTCCGGCGGAAAATCCGAAATATATGATGTATTTATTTATGAAACAACCTACCAATACGAATGGGATGATTGGTACACAAATTTTAGCCAAAATCTTCCATCCATTTTTAGAGAAGATTTTAGTGGATCAATAATTGAGTGTAAATGGAAAGAAGGAATTGCATGGATGCAGTAAACTTAATGAGTAAATTGCAAACTGCAGTTGTCTATGGTGAGCCTTTAGACAATAAGCAGATTCAGTCATTAGTACATGATACCCGGCAAGTATCAGCAAACAGTTGTTTTATTGCGATTCGAGGGGAGCGGTTTGACGGCCATCAAGCAATAGAATCAGTCGTCAATGCAGGTGCTACCGTCGTTATCGCTGAAGCTTTTAATGAAGCGTGGCTAGCGTTACCGGTATCAATTGTCGTCGTGCCGTCAACGTATCGCGCGCAGGCGATATTAGCAAATGCCTTTTATCAAGAGCCTTCGACAAAACTAAATATGGTTGCCATCACTGGTACAAATGGAAAAACAACAACGAGTACAATGATTAGTGAATGGTTGATGCAACTGCAACGCAAAACGGGATTGCTTGGGACCTTGCATTATAAAGTGGACAAAACATATTATCCGGCGGTAAACACCACACCGAATGCTTTAGAATTACAACGATTATTTAACGAAATGGTGGATGCGGGTTGTACAGATGCGATTATCGAAGCTTCGTCACACGCTTTGCAGTTAGGTCGACTGTGGTATACGGATGTTGATTGTGCGATTTTTACTAATTTGACACGTGAACATTTAGATTTTCATCAAACAATGGACGCGTACGCCTATGCCAAAAGTTTGTTGTTTGCACAATTAGGACAACATTTTCAACACGGTAAACCGAAAGTTGCAATTGTTAATGCAGATGATTCGTACAGTGCTATTATGAGTCAAGCAACAGCAGCAGAAGTAGTGACTTATAGTGTCCGCGATAGACACGCAACGGTTTATGCGAGTGATATTAATGTGGAACAAAATTTTATGACCTTTACATTGCATGACCGCCAACATACGTATGCGATTACGCTTAATATGATTGGTGAGTATAATGTATCGAATTATTTAGCAGCATATAGTTGCTTAGCTTATTATTATCAAATTGAGCCGGAACAGATTATAGCGGCTGCGAGTCAATTTAAGGGTGTCACAGGCAGAACCCAGATGATTGATTGCCAACAATCGTTTCAAGTAGTAGTTGATTTCGCACATACACCTGATGCGATTGAAAATGTGTTATCAACTGTTGCTAAAAGTAAAAAAGGTAAACTGATTACATTAATTGGTCATAGTGGCGGTAATCGGGATAGCGGAGCACGACCTGAGATTGGTGATATTGTCTTTAGATATTCTGATTATATTGTCTTTACCGCTGATAACCCGCGTCATGAGTCAGTGCAAAAAATTTGTCGTGAATTAATTGGTACACATACCGAAAAAGATTATGTGGTAATTGAAGACCGTATCGAAGCGATTCATTATGCATTAAGTATCGCCCAAGCTGGAGACAGTCTTGTCTTTGCAGGTAAAGGTGGCGAACCTTATCAAGTCATTGGTGATGATTATGTGCCTTTTAATGAAGCTGAGATTATTACAACCTATTTAACAGAGAAAAAATAATGGAGGATTGACAATGGAATTAATATTACCATTATCGGTAAGTTTCGCGATTACGGTATCGATTATGCCATTTTTTATCGGATACTTTAATTATAAGAAGATTGGACAAACGACACGAGAAGAAGGGCCGAGTTGGCATGAAGTTAAGACAGGGACTCCAACAATGGGAGGAACTGTTTTCGTCTTGGCAATATTGATTACCTTACTTATTAGCGCATGGATAATGAACTTATTAAATGGTACCACGTGGATGGTTTTATTAACCTTCTTATTATTTGGCGGTATCGGATTTGTCGATGATTTTATTAGTATTTTTAAAAAGCAAAACGAAGGTTTAACAGCTAAACAAAAGTTTATACTTCAGTTGATTTTTTCAGGCTGCATTATTTTAGTAGGGGTATTGACCAATGTCAGTATTTCCATCCCGGTTATTTTTACACAAATTAATAATCCGATTATCTTAATTGCGTTTTCGTTCTTTTGGATTACTGGTTTTTCTAATGCTGTCAATTTAACCGATGGGTTAGATGGCTTAGCAACTGGATTGAATATTATTGCCTACAGTGCCTATTCGGCAATGGCTTTACATCAACAACATACAACGATTGCCTTGGTGTGTTTAACGGTTGTCGGTGCGTTATTAGGGTTCCTTATTTATAACAAAAAGCCTGCTAAAATTTTTATGGGTGATGTGGGGTCACTGGCATTAGGTGCTGGTTTAGCGGTGATTTCAATTTTATTAAATAATCCGTGGAGTTTACTTATTATTGGTATTGTTTTTGTGGTTGAGACTGCGAGTGTTATTTTACAAGTGTGGTCCTTTAAAACAACGGGCAAACGATTATTTAAAATGAGTCCGATTCACCACCATTTTGAAATGAGTGGCTGGTCAGAGACTAAAGTGGTTAATGTATTTTGGCTAGTCGGATTGATTGCGGCAATCGTATATACGGCAATTTTCTAGGCGTGAGTGAGTGGAGGCATGAAAAATGGAATACAGCGAGTTAAAAGATAAAAAAGTGCTCGTATTAGGTTATGCAATGACAGGGAAAAGTGTGGCAGAGTACTTACTGAATGCTGGCGCTAATGTGACGATTAATGACCGCAGCGATTTAATGAATGATGCAAGTATTCAATCGTTTATCGAGCGCGGTGTAACGGTGATTGGTGGTGAACATCCCTTATCATTAGTAGACGAAACGCTGGATTTTATCGTGAAAAATCCAGGTATTCCGTACACAAATCCAATACTAGAAAAAGCACAATTAATCTCTATACCGATTTACACTGATGTTGAACTCTTCTCATGGGCAAATCCTGGTGTCCTTGTCGGTATAACTGGCAGTAATGGTAAGACAACTACAACAAGTTTGGTTCATCATATTATTAAATCAAGTCCATTAACTGTACATCTAGCTGGTAATATTGGAATTCCTACATTATCTGTATTGCCTACGGTAAAAGCAGAAGATGTGGTAGTGATGGAATTATCGAGTTTTCAATTAATGGGAACCGAGCATTTTAAACCCCATATCGCTGCAATGACTAATATTTATGAAGCGCATTTAGACTATCACGGCTCAAAAGCGGATTATGTAGATGCTAAAATGAATCTCATACGCAATCAAACGACTGAGGATTATTTAATTTATAATGCGAGTTCAACCGACATTGTCGCGGGAATATCACAAAGTAGCGCTCAAAAAATTCCGTTTGCATTGGCACCCGTTGATGATGTAGTTCGAGCTCAAGGTGTATATTTTGAAGATGGAGTTATCTTTTTTAAAAACGAGCCAGTATTAAATCAAGCAGATATACAAATTCCAGGCGAACATAATATTGAAAATGTATTGGTAGCAGTAGCCATCGCTAAATTATTAGATGTTTCTGACGAAATCATCCGACAAGCGGTGCGGACTTATCAAGGTGTTCCTTATCGTATCCAACCATTAGGCCAATTTAATGGGGTAAGTTACTATAATGATTCGAAAGCGACAAATACACAAGCGACGATTACTGCACTAAAAAGTTTTGCGCAATCAATCATTTATATCGGTGGTGGTTTGGATCGGGGAAATGAATTTGATGAATTAATACCCTATTTATCAAAGGTTCAAGCAGCGTATTTATACGGAGAATCAAAAGAAAAAATGAAGAAAGCTTTTGATGCTGTTCATACACCGATGGTGACTTTATGTGACGATTTATTGATGGCAACCGAACAAGCGATTGCTATGGCACAACCTGGTCAAGTCGTTTTGTTTTCACCGAGTTGTGCAAGTTGGGATCAATTTAAAAATTATGAAGAACGCGGTGCACTCTTTACACAGCGTGTGTTACAATTAAACAAAGAAATTAGCGAGTGATTGTTTGAGAAAGGAGCATGGCGATGCCGAATATATTTGAAGATGACTTAATTGTCGAACAAACGCCAAATAATCATCCTGCACCCAATCGTCATGTCTCACCCAGACAGAAACATAGACGACCGGGGCAGCCATCTTTCAATCCACAACATCCTGAGCATCAGAAAATTAATTGGACAAAGGGATTGCCTGTTAAAGGGCGGGTTGAATTGTTTTCTGTTACAGCAGTTATCTTTATGGTGATGTGGCTATGTGGCTGGCAATTGTTGCCATTTAATAAGGTGAATCAGCTACTCGTCCGTCAAAATAAATTTGCTAGCACCCAGGAAGTAGCAGCTGCATCTGGTATCCGCTCATTAGATTCGGTAAAAGATGTGATGGCTAAGCGCGAAAGCATTGAAAAACAAATTATTCAAAAAAATCCAGTTGTATCAGGCGTGGTATTTCAACGTAAAAATTGGAAGCGATTGGACATGGTTGTCAAAGAACATCAGATTGTTGCGATAGTTCAAGATGGCGCACGCTACTATCCTTTATTGGAAAATGGCGAATTACTAGGGATAGAATTAAATAAAACACAAGTAAAGTCTGATTGGCAAAAGGTACCTTTAATTGATCAAGTGTCCCAACAAGGAAAACTCGTTGCCACCGCTCGTGCTTTAAAAAATATTAATGACGAGGTACTTGAAAAAATTGCTGTGGTTCGTATGTCAACGGATTTAAATAAACCCAATGGTTTAACCTTATTGATGAAAGACGGCATGCGCGTTAAAGCCATCAATGCGACATTAGCAGAGAAAATTAATAATTACCCGCGGATGCGTGAATTAATTGGTAACCAAGCAGGACTTATTAATTTAGAAGTCGGCGCCTACTTCACACCGGAAGTCGCTAATGCTAATAGTATCAAGTTGGATAGTAATTTAGATAATTAAAAATATTTTAGTAGGTCATTTGATGATTTTTCTTCAAATGATTTCTTTTTTATGATAAAATTGTGGAGAACTTATAGTAGAAAACTCCTATTATAACAACGAAAATAAATGAGGGGGTTACATTTGAATGAGAAATCATGAACGATTTGTGAGTTTAGATATCGGTACAACATCAATTAAAGTCGTTGTAGCAGAATATATTAATGGGCAAATCAATATTATTGGAGTAGGAAACGAAAAATCTAGAGGATTAAGTCGTGGTGTGATTGTCGATATTGATGAGACAGTTTACTCTATCCAACAAGCAGTCGCACAAGCGCAACAAAAAGCGAATGTGCAAATTAAAGAAGTGTCAGTGGGTATTCCAAGTAATAAATTAGGATTAGAATCTTGTCACGGTATGATTGCTGTTTCAAGTGAAAACCGTGAAATTACTAATCGTGATGTAGATAATGTGATTACTGCAGCTAAAGTTCGTTCAGTAGCACCAGAACGTGAAATTATTTCAGTAATTCCAGAAGAATTTATTGTCGATGGATTTACCGGTATTCGTGATCCGCGAGGAATGATAGGTGTACGTTTAGAATTATACGCAACACTATTAACGGGTCCACGGACCATTATCCATAATATTAAGCGCTGTGTAGAAAAAGCCGGACTTGAAATAAAAGAATTAGTTTTACAACCACAAGCGATTGCAGAAGTGGCACTATCTCAAGACGAACGTGAATTTGGCACTGTGATTATTGATATGGGTGGCGGACAAACTTCCGCATCAATTATTTATGATAACCAATTAAAATATTCATTTGTCGACCAAGAAGGTGGCGACTTTGTTACGAAAGATATTTCCATTATTTTGAATACGTCATTAGAGAGTGCAGAACGCATTAAACGTGAATATGGTTATGCGATTGCTAGTCAAACATCAGATGAAGAGTATTTTCCAGTGGAAACGGTCGGTAAGAAAGAGCCCGTTCGTGTGGATGAACGCTATTTAGCGGAAATTATTGAAGCGCGCTTGTCACAAATTTTCGAAACCATACAAGAAGATTTGGGAGCAGTGGATGCATTAGACTTACCAGGTGGCTTCGTCATTACAGGTGGAGCAGCGTCCTTACCAGGTGTGTTGGATTTAGCACAAAAATATTTTGGCAGCAAAGTCCGTATTTATATTCCTGAACAAATGGGAATGCGTAACCCTGTGTTTACAACAAGTATGGGGATGATTGAATATGTCGCTGGACTCGATGATGTGCATCGTATTGCACAAGGAACGTATCACGCTGGACAATCACGTATGATTCAGCCGTCGATGCCAAATCACGATGCTAGTGCAGATTATTACCCAACTAGTACCGGTGGCACGCGCAAAATTGATCGTCAACGACCGCAGCCATCAATGCGTCAAGAGCCAAGTCGACCAGTTGAAGCAGATTATCATCAATATGACGAGTCATATTCAGATTATGAGTATTATGACGACAATGATAATGGCACATACGAAGAACCATCCGATGGTTCTATCGGCTCTAAAATTAAATCATTCTTCAATACATTTTTTGATTAATAAATCTAATTAGAACAAAACAAAGTGAGAGCGCGGGCGCTTTGCCTTGAACCACTGGAAAACATGGTGCGAGAGAGGACGTTCTGACTCGAACCACTGGAGCAAAATACCGGCGTGCGAGAAACGCACAGAGGAATTTTGTGAAGTGGACGTCAAGGCAGCCCAAGCGAACCAAAATTAAACAAAGTGAGAGCGCGGGCGTTTTGCCTTGAACCACTGGAGCAAAATACCGGCGTGCGAGAAACGCACAGAGGAATTTTGTGAAGTGGATGTCAAGGCAGCCCAAGCGAACCAAAATTACGAGGAGGAACTCTTAATGGAATTATCATTTGATTCAACAATGAACCAAACTGGTGCGGTAATTAAAGTTATCGGTGTTGGTGGCGCTGGCGGTAATGCAGTCAATCGTATGATTGTTGAAAAAGTACAAGGCGTTGAATTTATCGTAGCCAATACAGACACCCAAGCATTAGCGGGTTCGAATGCAGAACATAAGATTCAATTAGGCCCAAAAGTAACGAAAGGCTTAGGTGCTGGGTCATTACCTGAAATTGGTCAAAAAGCAGCAGAAGAAAGTGAAGAACAAATTCGTCAAGCATTAGAAGGCGCTGATTTAGTCTTTGTGACTGCTGGTATGGGTGGTGGTACCGGAACAGGTGCTGCACCAATTGTTGCAAAAATAGCGAAAGATTTAGGTGCCTTGACGGTTGGTGTGGTCACACGCCCGTTCACTTTTGAAGGTCCTAAACGTGGACGTTTTGCTGCAGAAGGATTAAAAAATTTAAAAGAAAACGTTGATACACTCGTGATTATCTCTAATAATCGCTTGATGGAAGTTGTTGACCGTAAAACACCGATGCTAGAAGCATTTAGCGAAGCAGATAATGTATTACGTCAAGGTGTACAAGGTATTTCAGATTTGATTACAGCACCAGGATATGTTAACTTGGACTTTGCTGATGTTAAGACGGTAATGAAAGACCAAGGTACTGCTTTAATGGGTATTGGGGTTGCAAGTGGCGAAAATCGTACAGCGGAAGCAACGAAAAAAGCTATTTCCTCACCATTATTAGAAGTATCTATCGATGGTGCAGAACAAATCTTATTAAACATTACCGGTGGTTCTGACTTGAGCTTATTCGAAGCACAAGATGCAAGTGAAATTGTAGCAAATGCTTCTTCAGGTGATGTGAACATTATCTTTGGTACATCTATCAATGATAATTTGGGTGATGAAGTTATCGTTACTGTTATCGCAACTGGTATCGACCAAGAAAAAAATGAGCGTAATAAAGTGAACGCTCGTCAACCACGTTCACCATTTGCTAGTAATGCTCATACAGCGCCTGTCAATGATGCACCAACAGCTAGCAATAATGCACCAACTCAATCATTTGAGACTGCTACACGCCGTCAAGAAGAACGTGATTTATTCAGTAATTGGGATATTAAACGTGAACAGAATACGCGTGAAGTATCGACAGATGTACCATCAAGAACATTTCAACGTAATGAACAAGAACCAACACGGAAAGTAGATGTAGTAGAAGACGATGAGTTAGATACACCGCCATTTTTCCGTAAAAGACATCGTCAATAATTAGGCTTTACAAAACCACTGGTAGGAGACTGGTGGTTTTTCAAATGGAAAATAATAACGTAGTGTAGCGTTGGTGAATAGGATTGCGCCGTTGGATAATTTCGTGAGAATGCGCTCGTTCGGTTTTGAATCATTGGATAAAGGCAACAGTGTGTAAGAAGCGCACACAGGTGTCTTTTGAAGTGGAAGTCGAGGCAACCCGAACGAACCAGAATAGGAGAGGAGAGAAGCAATGCAAAATAAATATAGTGTGGTTTTAGAAGGGGTAACAAAGTCGTATGGTGAAAACCATGTGCTAAAAACCATTGATATGGAATTGGAGAAAGGAAAGTTTTACACATTATTAGGCCCTTCAGGTTGTGGGAAAACAACAATTTTACGTATTATCGCTGGATTCACTAAAGCATCAAACGGTAAAGTTTTTCTTGATGAGACTGAAGTAACAGATGTTCCAGCCAATCAACGTAAAGTCAATACAGTGTTCCAAGACTATGCATTATTTCCACATATGAATGTATTTGATAACATTGCCTTTGGTTTAGCCATAAAAAAAATGGACAAAACAACGATTGAGGCTAAAGTTAAAGAAGTATTGAAAATGGTGCGATTGGATGGCTATGAAAATCGTGATATTAGTGAAATGTCAGGCGGCCAACGTCAACGGGTGGCGATTGCTCGTGCATTGGTTAACGAACCTGAAGTGTTACTCCTAGACGAACCATTATCAGCGCTAGATTTAAAATTAAGAACAGATATGCAGTATGAATTGCGTGAATTACAGCGCCGATTAAATATTACATTCGTCTTTGTTACCCATGACCAAGAAGAAGCATTAGCGATGAGTGACTGGATTTTTGTTATGGATAAAGGTGAGATTGTTCAATCAGGTTCACCGGTAGATATTTATGATGAACCAATTAACCGTTATGTCGCTGATTTTATTGGTGAAAGTAATATTATTAGTGCCCGCATGGTAGAAGATTATAAAGTAGCCTTTGTCGGGAAAGAATTTGAGTGTGAGGATGCAGGGATTCCTAGCGGTGAAGCCGTAGAAGTTGTCATTCGTCCAGAAGATATTGATGTTACCACACCAGATAAAGGAAAGTTAGTGGCACATGTTGATACGATGCTATTTAGAGGGGTATTTAACGAAATTATCGCTTATGATGAAGCTGGCAATGAATGGATGATACATACAACGGATAAAGTTGAAGCCGGGGCAACAATTGGATTAAACTTTGAACCACATGATATTCATGTTATGCGCTTCAACGAATCTGAGGAAGAGTTTGACGCCCGTTTAGAGCAATACGAAGATTAGGGGGTAAACAAATGAATCAACGAAAAAATCATTTGTTAGCTATCCCATATTATTTGTGGATTGCGTTATTTGTTATCACACCGATTTTACTATTGTTTTTTCGCTCGTTTTTAGATACGAATAATCAATTTACCTTAAATAATTACATTCAATTTTTTACTTCTGGTAATTATATACGAATGGCAGTGTCATCAGTCTTTTATGCCTTTTTAGTGACATTAGTTACGTTTATGTTTGCTTATCCGATGGCATACTTTTTGTCTAATACAAAAAATAAACAATTGTGGCTGATGCTGATTATTTTACCGACATGGATTAATTTATTGCTGAAAACATATGCTTTTATCGGTTTGTTGAGTAAGACCGGTCCGATTAATCACTGGTTGATGAATTTTGGCTTTGGTAGTCAGCAATTACTTTTTACGAATGTCGCATTTTTAATTGTAGCTGCATATATTGAATTACCATTTATGTTGTTGCCAATATTTAACTCGATTGAAGAAATTCCTAATAGTTTGATTGAAGCGAGCAATGATTTAGGAGCAACACCATGGGTAACGATTAAAAACATTGTATTCCCATTATCAATGCGTGGTGTGCGTAGTGGTGTCCAAGCTGTCTTTATCCCGTCACTATCATTGTTTATGTTAACACGTCTTATTGGTGGTAACCGGGTGATTACATTGGGGACTGCTGTTGAGCAACATTTCCTTGTCACTCGCAATCAGGGGATGGGCTCAGCTATTGGGGTTGTCCTATTAGTTGCGATGTTAATTGTTATGTATGTGACGCGTGAACGACATGATAAAGGGGGAATGCTAGGTGAATAAAAAATCAATTAAATGGCAAAATATCTACTTAGTTTTTATGTTTATTGTCTTATATGCACCAATATTTTATTTAGTTATGTACTCCTTTAATGCAGGTGGTAATATGAATGGCTTCTCGGGCTTTACGCTCGAACATTATCAAACCTTATTTGCAGATACGCGTCTCATGACTTTTATTATCAATACGTTTATTGTGGCAATTTTATCAGCATTGTTTGCGACAATTATCGGTACATTTGGTGCGATTGCGATTTATTATGCACGGCAGAAGCGACACCGTCAGATACTATTAAATTTAAACAATGTGCTTATGGTAACACCGGATGTTATGATGGGGGCGAGTTTCTTAATTTTATTTACGATGTTTATCAAAATAAAAATGGGCTTTATGACGGTATTACTGGCGCACATTGCTTTTAATATCCCAATTGTAGTATTGATGGTATTACCTCGACTGTATGAAATGAATCCTACCATGATTACGGCAGCGCAAGATTTAGGTGCCACACATGGTCAAACGATTCGTAACATTATTTTACCAAGTATTACAAGTGGTATTTTTGCCGGATTCTTTATGGCATTTACCTATTCATTAGATGACTTTGCAGTAACTTTCTTCTTAGCCGGAAATGGTTTTAGTACCTTGTCGGTGGAAGTATATTCACGCGCAAGAGCGGGTATAAGTCTAGAAATTAATGCACTTAGTACTTTAATGTTCTTATTGGCACTCGTTTTAGTGACTGGCTATTATTTCATTCAAGTTAATGAACAACGCCGTAAAGTGAAAGGAGCGATGTAGATGAAACGATTAGTGAATTCAGTCGTTCTTTTATTAGCAGTAGTTGGTGTGCTCTTTTTCGTTCGTTATCAACTCGAATCAAGTGCTGGTCTAGATAGTGATAAAACAATTGTTTTTTATAATTGGGGGGACTATATTGACCCTGAGATTATTAAACAGTTCGAAAAAGAAACGGGATACCGCGTTATTTATGAAACCTATGATTCCAACGAAGCAATGGTGACAAAGGTTGAACAAGGTGGTACTGCCTATGATTTATTAGTTCCAAGTGAATATATGGTCGAAAGTATGATTAAATCTAATTTATTACAACCACTAAATTATGACTTGTTACCGAACTTTAAACATATTGATTCTCGCTTTAAAAATCAAGTGTTTGATCCTGAAAATCGTTATTCCATTCCATACTTTTGGGGGACCTTAGGGATTGTTTATAACAAGGAAGTGATTAAGGAAAAAATTGAACATTGGGACGATTTATGGAACGAAAAATATCGTAATAAAATTTTGTTAATTGATGGTGCAAGAGAAGTAATGGGGATTGGCTTACAATCTTTAGGTTTTTCATTAAATGAAACAGATGATACTGCATTAACAGTTGCGACTGCAAAAATGAAAGCTTTAATGTCTAATGTTATGGCATTGGCAGCTGATGAAATCAAAATGTATGTTGCACAAGGTGAAGCACCGATTGCCGTGACTTTCTCAGGTGAAGCGGCAACTGCGATGGAAGACAATAAGAATTTAGCGTATGTGGTACCGTCAGAAGGTTCTAATATTTGGTTTGATAATATTGTTATTCCTAAAAATGCACGAAATGTCGAAGGTGCACATGCTTTAATCAATTATTTAATGCGCCCTGACATTGCAGCAAAAAATGCAGAATATATCGGTTACGCAACACCGAATAAAGATGCGATACCATTATTAGATCCTGAAATTACCGAGGACAAAGCATTTTACCCAAGTGAGGAAACAATGAAACACCTCGAAGTATACCAAGACCTAGGACAAAATAAATTAATCCAATTCAACGACCGATACCTAGAAGTCAAAATGGAACCACGGTAATAACATTGTGCGACAGCGAGCGCTTTGAAATGAACCACTGGAGGAAAATACCGGAGCACCTCAAGTGCTCCAAGTGTATTGCGAAGTAGACGTCGAGGCAGCCCAAGCGAGCTGATAATCGCATCAATATGATAATAAAAGAGAGCGCTGAAATGCGCTCTCTTTTATTATTTGTACTGGTCTTCCAATTTTGCCATATAAAGACCTAATAAGGCGCCAGCAATACAGCTGATGACACACCATACATATTGTACGAAACCAAAATTAGCGTAGTCTGTTGGGATGATAACAACCGTTGATGCAATTACAATCCCAAAGATAAAGTGGAAAAACAAACTGTAATAATGCTTAAAGATATAGGCAATTAATTTAGATAATAAAATGACCGTTGTTAATCCACCTAAACCAATCGGAATTAAGACACTAAGATCCAATGTTTTAAAACCATCCGACATTTGTTGGTAAAGTCCCATATATAAAATAAAGTTAGAGGGGCTTAATCCCGGAATAAGAATACCTAAGGCGATTAAGGCACCGGAAATAAACCATGTAACAAAGTTACCTTGCAATTGTCCTTGGAATAATTGTTGCCCAAATAATAATATTATTAAACCTGCAATAATAGAAATAACCAGAACAATCCAATCTTTAGTTTCGCGACCTTGTTTCCCTGTTTCTTGCCATAGCGATGGAGCTGTACCAATAATACATCCAACAAAGAACCAGCGAACGATGGTTTCATAGTTTTCTAATACAAAACTAACACCAAATGATAATAATACAATACCAGCGAGGGCCCCGAATCCGACAGGAATAAAGAATAAAACATTTTCTTTAAAATTTTTGGTTATGTTGGATAAAAATAAGATGATGCGTTCGTACATACCGAAAATCGCAGCGAAAGCGCCACCGCTGACGCCAGGGATAATAAATCCTGATCCGATAAACATTCCTTTAATAAAGCGAATGAACCAACTTTGTGTCTGTGTTTCTTGCATAATTGCCTCCTGTTTTAGTTCCAATGAGATGAAATGACGTATTACACTATCTGTACGACGCGCACGCTTAGATGACTTGATGTTCATCGCATCAAAGAATTAGTGCTTCGTATTTATTATTTTTTTATTTATACAGTTACACCTACTCACCGCGATTGCCCGTGAGTCATTTCAACGTAATCATTGTTGCACGTAGTTCTCGTCTATTATAGTACTGAGCTTATAATGTATATTTGTGTTAACAGACTCAATCTAAATAGATATTACTTGTACTAGTTTAACGATTGTTAAAATGATTATCAAGTAGAATCTAGACGGATTGATAAAAATTACCACAACACAGCTATCTATGCTATAATTATAACTGATATTGAGCGGTGAGTATCGATGAAGGTAAGAAGATTTGCAGTAATCAGAATAACGAAGTCCAGCTCAGTAAAAAAATAAAGGAGGCATCAGATGGATGACAGAAGAAAAGATGCCAAATCAATGGATGGATTCTTTAAAATTAGTGAAACGTAAATTTCAAGCGAGTAATTTACTCATTTTTATTTTTATTTATTTGTTAATCATCATTGGGATGATTTTTGTTTTTAGTGCGACAATGTATGCCGGTAAAGGTACCGGTGGACGAGCGGTTCCATTCTCATACGTAAGTAAACAGTTAACCGGTGTATTTGTAGGTTCTGCCATGATGGCAGTGATGATGTTATTGCCGAATAAATGGTATCGCAGTTTGACATTAATTCAAGTGGTTTTAGCGGTTGTAGATGTCATTTTGCTCTATACTGCCTTATTTGGTGAAGTAATCTATGGCGCCAGTAACTGGTTTAATCATTTTGGAATTAACTTCCAGCCAGCTGAGTTGTATAAAGCGACTGTGGCGATATTAGTGGCGTGGCATATGAGTTTTCCAGTAGTACAATGGAGTTTGAAGAAACTCATCAATAATCCCATGCGATTGTTAGGAAATCGACGTGGATTAATTTCATTAGGACTGATTATATTTGGTATTCTTGCGATGGCGAAGATGCCGGATTATGGGATGATTATGTTGATTTTAATTGCCATATTTGTGGCGATTTCGATTAATAAATGGTCGCTTAAACAAAATATTATCTTATATACCTCCGGAGCAGTAGCTTACTACTTATTTTTATGGCTTGCCAATTTTAAGGCCGCTGATTGGATTAACAGTGAATACCACTTTTTTGTACGACTTGGCATTTTCACCAATCCTTTTATTGACCCATTAAATAAAGGGTTCCAGTTGATTCAATCCATTGTTGCTGTAAGCCGTGGCGGTTGGCTAGGCAAAGGGATTGGACAAGGTATTACTAAACAACTGAGTTTACCAGAAGGGCAAAACGACTTTATTTTTGCAATTATGACTGAAGAACTGGGCTTTGTAAAAATTATCGCATTCTTAGTCTTTATGCTGGGTGTCTATTTATATTTATTTAAACAAGCCCTTGATTGTAAAGATGTATTTCGTAAAAATGTCATCATTGGACTGACCATCATGTTTATTGTACAATCGGTGGTCAATATTGGTGGGGTACTTAGTGTGATTCCTTTGACAGGGGTGACCTTACCATTTATTAGCTCTGGTGGTACGAGTATGATGATTAGTATGGCAACAATCGGGATTATTCAAGCAATGATTATTCAAGAACGTTTAGCAGTCAATCAAGTGAACGGAAGTGATAATGATGGAAAAGAATTCAATTGAGTTTAGTTTAATGGAGCGGCAGGCACTTGTCGTTTGGCTCTATACTTTAAAACAATTAAAGCAAATACGTAAATTTGGACATGTGCAATTTATTAGTAAACGTATGCGTTACGTTATTTTGTATGTCAATCGTGAAGATGAAGAAGATACAGTAAAAAAATTGCGTCGCTTGCATTTTGTACAAAAGGTAGAAAAAAGTTACCGTGATGAGATTGATATGACGTGGAAAGATGCGATTCCAAATCGTAAAGATAAAGACCACGAAAATCATCAAGAAGAAAGTAGTCAAGAGCCGAATTTTATTCAGACTTTAGTATCCACTTTGCATGAAAAGGATGCAGGAAAATGAGAGTGGTAGCAGGAAAATATGGTAGTCGACCACTAAAGGCAGTACCTGGTAAGAATACACGACCGACCACTGATAAAATTAAAGAGAGTTTGTTTAGTATGCTAGGCGGCTTTTTTGATGGGGGTACGGTATTGGATTTATATGGCGGCACGGGTGGTTTAGCGATTGAAGCAATATCACGGGGGATGGATAAAGCCTATATTTGTGAACAGTATCGTCCAGCATTAAAAATTATCGCTGAAAATATAGTGATGACAAAGGAACCAGAACGGTTTATTGTATTGGCAGGAAATAATCGGCAACAGTTAGCGCAGTTGGGCGATGTAATATTTGATTTAGTTTTGATTGACCCACCTTATAAGAAGCAAATGATTGAACAAGACGTTGAGTGGTTAGCGCAGCATCGACTGATATCAGAAGACACGATAATTTTGTGTGAGACGGATGATGAGACACAATTACCTGACACTCTACTTAATTGGTACAAGATAAAGTTTAAAACATATGGTAATACACATATTCACGTGTATCAGTATGATGAGACATTGAATGCATAAGAGGTGTTTGTAAATGAATAAGCGAATTGGCATTTTTCCGGGAAGTTTTGATCCATTGACGTATGGCCATTTGGATTTAATTAAGCGTAGCAGTTTATTATTTGATGAATTGATTGTATTAGTAGCGGTAAATACGAGTAAAAAAGCTTTATTTTCACCAGAAGAAAAGGTTGCTTTGGTTAAAGCGGTGGTTAAAGACATACCGAATGTGACAGTAGAATCTTTTTCTGATGGATTAGTGGCAACGTATTATCAAGAAAAACAAGCGTCTGCGCTAATTCGCGGCGTGCGAAATGCATTAGACTTTGAATATGAAAGCAATATTTCGATTATTAATCGCAAACAACATGAGGAATTGGAGACAATTTTAATGTATGCGAATGAAGAATATCGTTATCTCAGTTCGAGTCTAATTAAAGAAATTGCATATTTTAATGGTGATATTAGTGAAATGGTACCGCCAATTGTACGACAAGCAATTGAAGAAAAATATCAGCAAATGAGTCGTTAGATATTTAATGAAATCGGCAGAATACGGTTTGTAAGTGTTTCTTGTTAGTATGTTTCATCATCAACATACTGATTACATAAAATAAAAATCGAAAATGCTTGTCAGGGGTAAATATCTATGGTATGATTAAAACATATTTTTGTAACGGAAGAATAGTCAATAGTAATATATAACGTTTTTAACCAATCGCAGAAATAAATATATACGTGCGCAAGCACAAAGGAGTACATTATTAATGGAACAAGGTACAGTAAAATGGTTTAATTCAGAAAAAGGTTTCGGATTTATTGAAAGAGAAGGCGCAGCAGATGTGTTCGTTCATTTTTCAGCAATCCAAGGCGACGGTTATAAAACTTTAGAAGAGGGACAAGCAGTTTCTTTCGAAGTTGAAGAAGGCGCTCGTGGACCTCAAGCTGCGAATGTGGTTAAAGCTTAATTCTAGTTTGAATTTATTCCAAGACACGCTCATGTGAGTGTGTCTTTTTTGGTAATAGACGGCAGAAGACAATATCAATCATCGTTAATTTATTTGCATAAAAATATTATTATGAAGTATATATTTATAGATAGAGTAAGCATTATTTGATTCAATACTCATTACGAGGAGGTAGCCCATGTCCTTTTTTGGAAAAATTGATTTCAATAGTTTATCAGATACTGAGAAAGTTTTATATCATTATATGTCAAGCAATATTGAAAAAATCCCTTATATGCGTATACGGGAAGTGGCAACAGAGTCGCATACTTCTGCTTCATCAGTAATGCGCTTTATTCGCAAACTAGGATTTGGTAGTTATGCAGAATTTAAATTGAGTGCAAAAACACAACAACCAAGTAATCTTTCAGTATTAAACAGTGAAAATCTCATATCACCAGGGACTTTTGCGAGTAATACAGAATTTGTTCTTCAACAGATTGCGGAAAAAATGCTAGAGGCTGAAAATGTTATCTTTTATGGAATAGGAGCTTCTGGGACTATTTGTGAATATGCTGCTCGACGGTTTGCGACACTAGGAATTAATAGTTTTGCTCTGATAGATAACACGTATCCGGTGATTGCAAAATTGCGTAATACGACGGATAATATGATTGTTATTTTGTCAATTTCAGGTGCAACTAATGAAATTAATGAAATCGTCAATGGTTTTAGGAATTTACCAGATTTTACAATTGTCTCGATAACAAGTAATGCTTCAAGTCAACTTGCGCTCATGTCGGATTATGTTTTAGATTATCATGTAGAGCAATGGCGTATTAACTTATATGAAGATTTAACCTCACAAATTCCGGCAATGTTTTTAATTGAAGCACTGTCTAAAACATTATACAAACTAATTTCTAAAGAAACATTATAGAACTAAGAACATCAGTTGGTACACCTTGTACCAACATGATGTTTTTTTATTTTTTGTAGAAAATAAACCTAAATCATTATTTCAAAGGAAAAGAAAACGCTTAAACAGTATAATGAATATGAAAGAACAAGATAGGCAATGAGTAGCTTGATTTGATACAGTGAGCAGAAGTTATTAAAGTATTGAATGCTCTAAAGAACGCTGTGCAGTGGGCGCTCAGTCAATCTAAGTAAGTCGAATGAAGGAGAGTAGATTTTATGAAACAAATGCCAAAGAATTTTCTTTGGGGTGGGGCAGTGGCAGCCCACCAAATTGAAGGTGCCTGGAATCAAAGAGGAAAAGGTATTAGTACAGCAGACGTTATGACTGCTGGTAGTAATGGTATTGCTAGAGAAATTACAGATGGCATCTTATCAAATAAATATTATCCTAATCATGAAGCTATTGACTTTTATCATCGATATAAGGAGGATATTCAATTATTTAAAGAATTAGGATTGAAAGCTTTTAGAACTTCTATCAATTGGACACGTATTTTTCCTAATGGAGATGATGATGAACCTAATGAAGCGGGATTACAATTTTATGACGATTTATTTGATGAATTAATTGATAATGGGATTGAGCCAGTGATTACTCTATCGCATTTTGAAATTCCTTTTCAGCTTTATAAAAAATACGGTGGTTTTCGTAGCAAGAAAGTAATTGACTTTTTTGTTAATTATGCAGCAGTAGTAATGGAGCGATATAAAGATAAAGTAAAATACTGGATGACTTTCAATGAGATTAATAATCAAGCTGATGGACAGCATGACGTTCATACATGGACGAATTCCGCAATTTTATTTGAAGAAGGGGAAAATCGAGAAGAGATTATTTATCAAGCTGGTCTGAATGAATTAATAGCCTCAGCTAAAGTTGTGAAATTAGGTCATGAAATTAATCCGAATTTCCAAATTGGTTGCATGATGGCGTATGTTCCTGTGTATCCTTATTCAAGTAATCCAGACGATCAAATGGCTGCACTTAAAGTGATGCAACGTCGCTATTTTTATAGTGATATACATGCCAAAGGTAAAATTCCAAACTATATCTTAAATGAATGGGAGAATAAAGGCTACAATATCATTTATAGCCAAGAGGAGTTGCAAGCATTAAAAGAAGGAACGGTTGATTATATCGGATTTAGTTACTATATGTCTGGTACTGTTACCACATTAGCTGATAAAGGAGGGTTCGATATTCCTGATTATAAACAATCTAAATGGTTGAGTAATCCGTATGTTAAAGCAAGCGACTGGGGATGGCAAATTGATCCAGTTGGTTTGCGATACATATTAAATGTGATATATGAACGCTATGACTTGCCATTATTTATTGTAGAAAATGGTTTTGGTGCCTATGATACAGTTGAAGCAGATGGAACCATTAATGACCAATACCGCATTGATTATTTAAAAGCTCATATCGAACAATTACGGTCAGCTGTGTTAGAAGATGGGGTAAATTTAATTGGCTATACACCGTGGGGCATTATTGATATTGTCAGCTTTGGCACCGGCGAAATGGAAAAACGTTATGGCATGATTTATGTTGATAAAGATAATCAAGGTAATGGAACATTAGAGAGAATGAAGAAAAAATCATTTGAGTGGTATCAACGAGTGATTGAAAGCAATGGTGAAGTGTTGTAGAGAGGAGGAGCAGTGTTTGCAAGAGAGTAGGAGAGAGTTATCAGCAAATCAGCGCTTAAAAAACTGGTTCAGTAATTTTTTCAAACAGTGGGAGCTACAGACAATGGTCTGGCCAGCAATCATTTTTATGTTAATCTTTAACTTTTATCCAATTTATGGTCTGATTATTGCATTCAAGCGGTATACAGTGATTGACCGCATCGATACAGCACCATGGGTAGGTTTTGAAAATTTCAAAATTATCTGGCGCGATAGTTTCTTTTGGGCTTCCGTTGTCAATACATTAGGCATAAGTTTTATGAAACTATTTTTAGGCTTTGGAGTCCCAATCGTATTAGCGATTATGATTTATGAAATGCGCGATGGAAAATTCAAAAAATTGATTCAGACAATTTCTTATATGCCGTATTTTTTGTCATGGATTGTCCTTGGTGGGATGTTAATTAACTGGTTATCAACTACAGGATTATTAAATAATATTCTTGCTGGATTAGGATTTCAAATTAAAAATGAAAATTACTTGTTAACTGCTAAAAACTATTGGTGGATTGCAGTACTATCGGATATATGGAAAAACGCAGGATGGGGCACAATTCTATATTTAGCTACACTAGCCAAAATAGACCCATCATATTATGAAGCAGCTGAAATCGACGGTGCATCACGGATGCAACAAATTAGGCACATTACAATACCTTCATTAAAAAATATTATCGTATTAAATTTTATTTTATCAGTGAGTGGGTTATTAGGTTCGAACTTAGACCAAACAATGGTATTAATGAACAGCCAAAACCAGCCTAAGGCAGAAGTTATTAATTCTTATGTTTATCGTATGGGGATTGCTCAAGGGGATTTCTCTTATGCAACTGCTGTTGGGTTAGGTGTATCATTGATTTCTGTCATTTTATTAGTAACATCGAATCAAATAACAAAGAAAATCAATGATAATCAATCGGTACTTTAGGAGGAAAGCGTGATGAATAGAAAAGTAATGAAAAAGGATAAGGATAGTTTGTGGTTTGATATCATAAATATCTTGTTATTATCCCTATTTACCTTAACCATTGTCGTGCCATTATGGAACATATTGGTGTCATCCTTTGCCTCCAGTCAAGCATTAGCCAGAGGAAATTATGTACTGTTTCCTAAGGAATGGTCTTTTAGCAACTATGTATCAGTTTTTAACGATAAAAGTATTTGGAAAGCTTTTAGTATTTCAGTGTTAAAAACCGTAATTGGTGTGGTGACGCATGTATTTTTCTGTGCCATGATGGCTTTTGCAATGAGTAAGAAAGAATTAAAAGGTAGAAAGTTATATTCTGCTATGGGAATTACAACGATGTTTTTCTCAGGTGGTATGATTCCAACTTACTTATTATTTAGACAGTTAGGCCTATTAAATTCGTTTTGGGTGTACATTATTCCAGCCTTACTAAGTTACTATGATGTTATCATTTTGATGAATTTCTTCCGTAATGTTCCGGATTCATTAGAAGAATCAGCAAAAATTGATGGAGCAGGTTATTGGCGCATATTTTTACAAATTATGTTGCCGTTATCAAAGCCAGCATTGGCGACGATTGCTTTGTTTAATGGCGTCAATCAATGGAATGATTTTATGACAGCGAAAATTTTTGTTACAAACCGAGAATTGTTTCCATTGCAAATGAAGCTGTATGAAATCATTGTTCAATCACAAACAGATACAGTTAAAAATATAGGAACAGCTGTTGCACAAGGTACAACGCGTGGTATCCAGTTAGCCACCATTGTTGTAACAACGGTTCCAATATTAATTATTTATCCCTTGTTACAAAAATACTTTATCTCCGGTATGATGGTCGGAGCGATTAAAGAATAATATATAGTGAGAGGGGTCCTTTGACTAGAACTACTAGAGAAGTAACTAGAATGCGAGTTTTGCATAGCTGAACTGTTATAGCTGATAGTAAGTCAGCTTGAACCAAACGAAAAGGAGAGAGATGAAAATGAAAAAGTGGACAAGTATATTATTGCTTTCAGCATTATTGGCCGGTTGTGGTAATGGGGGAGGAACTGCAGAAAAAAATAATTCAGCTGAAGAAGAAACAGCACGTTACGAATTGAACCCTGAAGAACCTGCATGGAAATTAGATAAAAAAGAAGAACCGACTGAATTTACCTGGTATGTGAATGCGGATTGGTGGAATGATTCGTGGGGAGAAGATACTGTTACAAAGCAAATTGAAAAGGATTTAAATATTAAGGTAAAATTCATTAAAGGTGATGATACGAGTTTGAACACAATGTTTGCTTCAGAGGAATTGGCAGATATAGTAACGATTTTTGATGCTAGTTCCCAAGTAGCGCAACAAGCTAATACATGGGCCTATCCATTAAATGATTTAGCAGAAAAATATGACCCATACTGGAATAAAGTTGCGTCTGAAGATACAATGAATTGGTTCCAATTATCAGATGGAAAAACATATGGTTATCCAAGTTATTCGAATTCATCTGAAGATTATGAAAAAGATTTGATTCCAGCCAATACAAATTTTATTATCCGAAAAGACGTGTATGAAGCCATTGGCAAACCAGATTTTAACACACCAGAAGCCTTTGTAGCTGGATTAAATAAAATAAAAGAACAATTTCCAGACTTGATTCCTTTTGGATTCAATGCATTAGGTGAAGGGACAGGTTCTCTCGGTGGCGCATTCCAAGATTTTATAGGGGTACCATTAACAACAAAAAATGATGAATTTTATGATCGCAACTTAGATGAAGACTATTTAACGTGGATGAAAACATTACGTCAAGCTCACTCAGAAGGATTGATATCTGATGACAGTTTTACAGACGATGGAACAGCTTTTGAAGAAAAAGTTCAAACAGGTCGCTATGCAACCATTTTTGCTGATGGTACCGCCCAAATGTCTGGGTTCCTACAAGATTGGTATTCAGCTAATCAAGGTTCGG
The DNA here is from genome assembly GCA_016126655.1 of Aerococcaceae bacterium zg-1292. Classification (GTDB taxonomy): domain Bacteria; phylum Bacillota; class Bacilli; order Lactobacillales; family Aerococcaceae; genus Globicatella. Next base: position 716,201 of record CP065955.1, read on the forward strand.
AATATATTGCGATTGATGGACCACAAAGTACCAAGGGCAACAAGCCAACAATTAACCAAAGTGGTGTTTCTGGGTGGATGATTAACTATATTAATAAAGATGTAAAAGATCCAGCAAAAGCTATTCAATTATTTACCTATTTACAAAGTGAATATGGTGGATTGTTAACTACATTTGGTATTGAAGGTGAAACCTTCCAGTATGATAGTGAAGGCAAAATTGAATTATTACCAGAAATTCAGCAAATTAAAGATAGCGATTCTGAACGCTATAAAAAAGAATATCGGTTAAGTGAGTTTATTTTCTTTGGGCATGATAAATATCAAACCTATGCGAGTGAGAAAACTGCAACACCTGCTTTAATTCAATTAAGAGAATGGGGCAAAGGTAAACTGGTGCCACACTTTATCATAGAAAACACTAATCCTACGTCAGGTACGCCTGAAGCACGTAATTTATCGGGTATAAATACTAATTGGAATACCACCTTAGTTGGAATGATTCGTGCAGGTAGCGAGGAAGAATTTGATCGATTAATTGAAGAATATAAAACATTCCAAAAAAATAATGGATGGGAAGATATTGTCAAAATTAGAACAGAAAAAATAAAAGCAAATAAAGAAAAACTGGGAATAGAATAAATAGGGTGAGTGCTCGCGTGTTTTGACTTGAACCACTGGAGCAGAGGTCGCAGAAGCACTGAGGTGCTTCAAGAGCTATGTGGAGGTGCGCCAAGTCAGCCCAAGTGCACCAGAATAAGAGGAGATTAACATGAAAAAGATATTTGATTTAGAAGGAAGCACCTATAGAATATTGAGTAAAGGATACATGTTGCTTAAATTAAATATCTTTTTCGTTATCTTCTCAATACCCATTGTGACGATTGGTCCATTTATTAACTCTGTCGCTGACAGAATCATAAATAATGATGATAGTTTTACGTTTTCGGATATACTTAAAGAAATGGCGAATCGTTTGAATGTGCTAAAACTATGGATTGGGATATTAGTAGGATTAATGCTCTTCGTTATTTTAACTATTATTCTTCCAAAAGAATATTTAGTCTTTAGTTTAATGAGTCTTAGTTTATTTATGATAATTTGTATTAACAGTCTCATTGGTGGTGATTTTCATCAAAAGCAAGTCATAAATATTATTAGAGTACCAGCAATTGTCTCATTTAAATATATCGGTATATTTTGCGGTATTGCCTTGGTGTATATTGTTCCACCCATCCTATTTATATTTGTACCGAGATTATTAATTTTTTGGTTTTTATTCGGATTTAGTGTCCCTTTTTATGTTCATGTAAAATCATATGAACAGTTAGAAGGACGCTTATTTGTTCGGATTACTGAGGAGAAGATAAATGATAATAACATGTTATATGACAAGTGATGAAAACAATCAGTTTAGGTCAGTCGATTTTAATAAGATTCGTATTGATACGGCAGAAAATATTATTACTTTTGATGTCAATTCAACCATCAAACAGCAACAGATTGATGGTTTTGGTGCCTCCTTTACCGATGCCTCTGCCTTTTTAATTAATCAGTGTTTACCGGATGAATTAAAGAATCGATTAATGAAAGAATTATTTGATTCAGTTGAAGGAATCGGCATTAGTGCGCTTAGAAATCCAATGGGTGCTTGTGATTATGCAAGAACTATTTATAGTTATAATGATTTACCTGAAGGCATGAACGATCCTGGACAAAATAAGTTTTCAATTGCACATGATTTAGAGAGTATTCTTCCTCTAACAAAACAAGCACTGGATATCAACCCGAAAATGAAAATATTTGCATCTCCTTGGAGTCCACCTGGCTGGATGAAGACGAGTGCAGATATGAGAGGCGGGCAGTTGTTAACTAAATATTACGAGAGTTATGCTATTTATTTTGTTAAATTTATTGAAGCATACCAACAACACGGCATTGATATTTATGCCGTGACCCCACAAAATGAGCCATTATATGAACCGACTCATTATCCATCAATGGAATTTTTAGCTTGCGACGAAGCAAGATTTGTAAGCGAATATTTAAAACCTAATTTTGTTAAAGCGGGTATTCACACTAAAATCTTTGGTTATGATCATAATTGGGATAGAGTGGACTATGCTTTTGATCTGATGGATTATGCTTACGACTCATTTGATGGCATTGCATGGCACTGGTACGGAGGCAGACCGATTTCGCAGACGAGAGTACAAGCGTTTTTCCCTGAAAAAGAGATACATTTTACCGAAGGTTCAGGTGGAGATTGGATACCAGGATTCGAGCAAGCTTTTGCAAATTTAATGCGAACAGGGATATCAATATTAAGGCATAATTCAAAGTCCATGATTTTATGGAATATCGCACTTGATGAAGATAATGGACCGTGTGTACCGGGTTTCGGTAAAAGTACTTGTCGTGGGCTAGTAAAAGTATTTCAAAAAGAACAGCGTTATGAGTTAACACAAGATTATTATGGCTTAGCACATTTTAGTAAATGTATTCAACCAGGTGCGTATCGCTTAGAATCTAATGACCATGTATTAATAAAAAATGTTATATTTGAAAATATTGATGGGTCAAGAGTCGCGGTAATATTTAATGATTCTACGAGTGAAATGAATATACAATTGAATGGTTTTGATAAGCAGAATAACTTAATGTTCAAATTAAAAGAAAAAAGTGCGATAACTTTATATTTTAAGTAAAAGATTACCCAATGATTGAAATATGAAAAGAATATTGATGGTGTGGGCTCGATTACAATCGGATAACTCATATGAGTGAAAGAACGAAGTGCTAGTAGAAATGATAATCATATAGATATTCTGTTAGGTTATCAGACAGGAACATGAATTATTATTGGCATGTTTCTTCAGCAATTCTTCAATGGGGAATGAATTTTTAATAAAATGATAAAATCGCTTGCAATAAAAACGTTTTTATTATATGATTAAGTTACTGATAAAAACGTTTTTATTTTTTAAAGAAGTATCCTCCAAAAAATTTCTTATTAATAATTACTTTCTTAGTGAGATTAAAAGAAAGGTGTTTTTTTATCCGGAAATAAAAACGTTTTTATTCGTCTTAAAGTATGATTATAAGGAGCGAACTGATGGAACAAGAACAATTATTAGCATTGCTTCAAAAAATGACATTAGAAGAAAAAATTGGTCAAATGGTTCAATTAACACCAACATTTTTTTCAGAGGATGGAGAAATTACCGGTCCAATGTTGGAAATGGGATTGAATTTTGAGCAATTAAATAGTATTGGGACAGTCTTAGGGACGCATACAAAAGAAGAAGTTATCAATATACAGAAAAATTATTTAGCGCAAAGCCGCTTGAAAATTCCTTTAATGTTTATGGCGGATGTCATTCATGGTTATGAGACAATTTTTCCAATTCCATTAGCTATGGCTAGTTCTTTTAACCCTGAATTAGTTGAGAAGATGGCGCATTTATCTGCCAAAGAAGCTTCTGCTGCTGGTATCCATGTGACATTTTCACCGATGGCAGATTTGGTGAGAGATGCACGGTGGGGGCGTGTCTTAGAAAGTAATGGCGAGGATTCCTATTTAAGTAGTAAGATGACAGAAAGTTATGTAAAGGGTTATCAAGGTGAAGGTTTAATTAATAAGCAAAATATCGCTGCTTGTGTGAAGCATTTTGTAGGTTATGGAGAATCTCAAGGTGGCAAAGACTACAATACAGTGGACATATCCGATGTGGTGTTATTCCAAGATCATCTTCCTAGTTTTAAAGCAGCAATAGATGCAGGGGCAAAGCTAGTGATGTCCTCATTTAATATTGTTAGAGGTGTGCCAGTTACAGCGAATCGATATTTATTGACGGATGTTTTAAGGGATAAACTTAATTTTGAAGGCATCGTCATTTCTGATTGGGCAGCTATTAGTGAATTGGTGCAACATCGAGTTGCCGATTCAAAATATTCTGCTAGTAAGAAAGCATTTGAAGCGGGTGTTGAAATCGATATGATGACCGATTTTTACTTACATGCGTTGCCAGAACTCGTTAAATCAGGTGAAATTTCTGAGCAAAAGATCGATGAGACTGTGATGCGTATTCTAGAATTAAAAAATGAATTGGGATTGTTTGAAGACCCTTATCGGGGGTTAATGGACCAGTTATCTTATGAAGAGGATTTACGAGTAGAATCACGTTCTATAGCAACCGAGACCTTAGTGTTACTTAAAAACCAGGAAAGTATTTTACCAATTAAACCAACGGATAAAATTGGATTGGCCGGCTCAAAAGTAAATTCTCGTGATACCTTAGGTGCATGGTCATGGTTAGGTAAAATTGATGAAAGTATTTCGATTGCTGAAGCATTTAAAGATTCTGAGCTTATCATTGATGTAGCTGAACAAATAGTTGATTTTGATCGGTTTCAAACAGTTGACAAAGTTATCATTGCGGTTGGTGAAACGGGCAGTGAAGCAGGTGAGGCAGCAAGTAAAACTAATCTCAAGCTAACGCTACAAGATATCGAAACCATTAAACAAATTCATCAATGGAATCAAAATATTATCTTAGTTGTTTATGCAGGTAGACCACTTGATTTAACAGATGTGGAACCATTTGCTAAAGCAATTCTATACGCATGGTTTCCGGGGAGTCAAGCCGGCAACGCTATTGTTGATGTATTGACTGGGCGTGTCAATCCGTCGGCTAAATTAGCAATGAGTTTACCACGTTCAGTTGGTCAAATGCCATTACACTACAATCATTATTCAACGGGTAGACCGTTTAATGAAAACAATCCAACGATTCGTTATATGTCGCGTTATTTAGATGTTATAGAAGGACCATTGTATTCGTTTGGACACGGCTTGAACTATAGTGAAATTGAACTGTCAGCAGCAGAAATTATCAATGGAGTTGACTCATTGACGATTAATTATACGTTAACGAACCATTCGGATATTGATGGGCAGGAAGTTGTTCAATTATATATCCGAGACTGTACATCAGAAGTTGTTAGGCCAGTCCGTGAGTTGAAACATTTTGAAAAAGTTTCTGTAGATGCTCATTCGACCTACCAAGGTAGTTTTGATGTTCAGTTAGTGGATTTAGCATATGTGCATAGTGATTTAACACGTTATGTAGATTCAGGAACGTTTGAATTGTTTTTAGGGTTTGATAGTTATGCACCGAAATTGGGTGAATGGGAATATAAAGGATAATTAATAGGAAGGAGAGTAGGACTCATTGCCTAAAAAAGTATCAATTAAAGATGTTGCAAAAGCGGCAGGAGTCTCGATTTCAACGGTCTCCAATGCATTAAATGGTGTTGACGTCGTTACAGAAAGTACACGTCAAAAGGTAATGGAAGTTGCTAAAGAATTGAATTATGTACCAAATTTTATGGGGCGGCAATTAAAATCGGGCAAAACAAAAATGATAGGATTCTATACGAAGAGTATTGATCCACCGTATTTTTCAACCGTAGCGGATACATTGGCTAGGGAATTAGCACAACATGGTCATGGATTAAATATTATGATGTCTAATCATAAAGAAGATGTTATTCGGCAAATTATTGGTGGAACAGTTGATGGCTTAATTGGATTTGATGAAATGCTAGACCGCAATGATATTGCGCGCATCGAAAAATCGGGTCTAAAAACAGTCTTAATGGACCGACAGCTCTCTGCGCGAAATATTAGTAGTATTATTTTTGATAGTATCACGATGGGGATGGAGGTGACTGAATATTTAATTGCAAATGGGCATACGAAAATTGGCTTTATTAAAGGGTTTGACGGTGTTTATGATAGTGATTGTCGTGTCGCTGGTTTTATGGAAACAATGAATGCACATAATCTGCCGATTAATCGAGAATGGATTTATGAAGGTGGCTTTATGGAAGAATTAACCTATCAAGAAACAAAAAAATGGGTTCAAAACAAAAAAGAATTTCCGACGGCAATTATTGCGGGGAATGATTCAAGTGCAATTGGTGCAATTAGAGCGTTTAAAGAATTAAAGATTAAAGTACCGGAAGATATTAGTTTAATTGGTTTTGATGATATTCCATTATTAAAATACATTCAACCTCAATTAACAACTTATCACTTACCGATTGCTGAACAAGGAAAACAAGCGGTGAAGCAGTTGTTCAAAATGCTAGAACAACAAGAGACTGGAAAAGTTATTGAATTAGAAGGTAACTTGGTGGTACGAGATTCGGTAAAAAATCTGAGGGAGGGAATGAAGTGAAAAATTTTTGGAAGAAATTAAAAAATCAAGCGCCTTATCAAATAATGGTTTGGCCTGGTTTAATTTTAATGGCGATTTTCAATTTTATTCCGATGTACGGTATTATTATTGCATTTAAAGACTATTCAGTTTTTGATACCATCGCAAATGCTGAATGGGTAGGATTTCAATATTTTGAAGAGTTTTTTAGTGATCCCAATTTTTGGAAAGTGCTAAAAAATACGGTAGGAATTAGTTTCTTTAAATTAATTATCGGATTCCCATTAGCTATTTTTGTAGCTGTGCTCATTAATGAATTAATTAGTCCTAAGTTTAAAAAGATGGTACAAACAGTGTCGTATTTACCACATTTCCTATCATGGGTCATTTTAGGTGGGATGTTTATTACGTGGTTATCTGATGCCGGTCTTATCAATAATTTATTGATGGATTTTAATATCATTGAAAAACCAATTCGTTTTTTAACGGATAGTAAGAAATATTGGTCGATTGCCGTTATTTCAGATATTTGGAAGGAATTAGGTTGGAATACTATTTTATATATTGCTGCAATGACGGGTATTAACCCTGCCCTTTATGAAGCGGCCAAAATCGATGGTGCGACGAAAATGCAACAAATTTTCAAAATTACGATTCCATCCATTCGTCATATTATTGCTTTGACCTTTGTCTTGTCAGTAGGAGGCTTACTTGGTTCTAACTTAGATCAAACATTAGTATTGCAAAACCCTGTGAATTATCAAGCGAGTGAGGTTATTAACTCTTATGTGTATAAGATGGGGATTCAACAAGGAGACTTTTCTTATGCTACAGCAATTGGTTTGTTTGTTTCATTTTTCTCATTAATTTTAGTGGTGATTACGCATCTTGTCACCCGAAAAATTAGTGATGAATCGGTGTTCTAGAAAGGAGTGTTAATGTGAAAAACAAATCTGTGGATGAAAAAGTATTTGATATCGTCAATGTAATTTTTATGATTTTTTTCGTTGCGATTATTGCATTACCGCTCTTGAATATTGTGGCATTATCATTTAACGATGCAACAGATGCAATCAAAGGGGGGATTTATTTTTGGCCGAGAAAGTTCTCATTAGAAAGTTATTATACTGTATTTGAGGATCCGGCAATTTATAAAGCAGCAATTGTTTCGATCGCTAAAACACTGATTGGGGTCGTGACACACACCTTGTTAACGGCGATTGTGGCATATGGGATGTCGAAGAAGTTTTTAATCGGACGCAGTCTTTACATGAAAATGGGGATTATCGCGATGTTTGTTAATGGAGGGATGATTCCAACGTTCTTAGTATTTAAAGCGATGGGATTATTGAATAACTTTTGGGTATATATCCTACCTGTATTATTCTCATTCTATGACATGGTGATTATAATGAACTTCTTTAAGAATTTACCTGACTCGTTGGAAGAATCAGCTGAAGTTGATGGCGCAAATCCATTTACAATCTTTTTTAAGATTATTTTACCATTATCGTTGCCAGTGTTAGCGACTATAGCTTTATTCCATGGTGTTTATCAGTGGAATGATTATATGACAGCTAATATTTACGTCGATAATCGTGATTTGTATCCATTACAAATGTTATTGTATCGCATAGTATCTGAAAACTTATCACCAGCGGTCGCAACTGGTACAAATGTCGTTCGCAAGACGACTTCTCAATCACTACAACTAGCGACGATGGTAGTAACCACTGTTCCTGTGGTTGTTATCTATCCGTTTTTACAAAAATACTTTATTCATGGTATGACATTAGGTTCAGTTAAAGAATAGGAAGGTCAAGGCTATATCGAGGCAAATGCTTTTCAACTAATTTGGGAGATGAATGCCTAGTAAGCCTAAGCAAACCAGAAATCGAGGAGAGAGAGAAAATGAAACCTATAAAAAAACTTTTAGTATTATTTAGTGCAGCTGTAACATTAGGGTCTTCAGTAAATTTTGCTGCAATAGCAGAAGCAAAAGATTACAAGTTGCCGGATTCACGTTTTGAAGTTGATCCTGCAACACCATCTTGGGAAAAAGATAAAAAACATCCAGCTAAATTACGCTGGTATGTGAACTTTGATTGGTACGCTCAACATTGGGGAAAAGATATTGTTTCTAAAAAAATAATGGAAGATATGAATGTTGAAGTAGAATTCATTTCTGGAAATGATGAGAACTTAAATACAATGATGGCAGGTGGGGATTTACCTGATATAGTAACCTTTGATAAAAATCTCACGCATGCCAATGATGCAGATAAGTTTGCGATTCCATTAAATGTTTTAGCTGAAAAATACGATCCATATTTCTTAGAAACAGCAGCTAAAAAAGAAACTTTAGATTGGTATACTCATGAAGATGGTAATGTATATGGTTATCCTAGTTTTTCAACAACTAAAAAAGACTATGAAGATGGCAATGTTGTAGGGGATCAAGTATTTATTGTTCGTAAAGATATTTATGAAGCAATTGGTAGTCCGGATATGTCTACCCCTGAAGGTTTTTTAAAAGCATTAAAAGATGCAAAGGAAAAATTCCCAAATACGGATGATGGTGCACCAATTGTACCTTTTGCTGGAACAGCATTAGATATCGCAAATGGTGGTGACGGTGCTTTTGGTGGTATATTACAAGATTTCTTAAATATTCCAGTTACAGTAGATGGTAAATGGAATGACCGTGATGTGAATGAAGACTATATTAATTGGATTGACACTTTCCGTCAAGCATACAGTGAGGGATTAATGTCACCAGATCAATTTTCAGATAACGATAATACAATGAAAGAAAAAATGACCCAAGGTACATATTTTGCTTATTTACATACAAATACTAAAGGGTTAAATGAGTTTATGTCTGATAATAATGCACGTAATCCAGAGCAAACATATATTGCAGTAGATGGACCGAAAAATGCAAAAGGGGAAGATCATACCTTTAATGGTGGTAATATTGGTGGCTGGACAGCAACCTATATTACACGTTCGACAAAAGAACCTCAAAAAGCTATGGAACTTTTAACTTATTTAGCAAGTGAATATGGTACAATGGTTTCTGTATTTGGTGTTGAGGGAAAAACCTATGAAATGAAAGACGGGCAAGCAGTATATACTGACTTTACTAATGATTTACGTAATACCGATATTGCTAAATTTGATAAAGAGATAGCTCTAGGTAATTATTGGTTCGTTTCAAATGATAACTACGCTATTTCAATGGGACAGAAACCATCTGTAACGATTCGTGAAATGGTTGAATGGGCACAAGACAAAGTTGCACCGCGTTTTGAAATTGAAGACATCGAACCAAAAGAAGGGGCATTGAACCGTAATTTAGTTAACTTAAATACAGCGCGTGTCCAAGCATTAGTTGCGTTTATTCAAGCGCCGGATTCAGAGTCCGGTAAACAAATATGGCAAGAATATCTAGATAGTCGTGATAATTTTGGTTTCCAAGAAATTGTGGAACATCGCAACGCGAAAATTGCTGATAATATTGCTAAATTGGGCGAATAATCGCTTTATACAATAGAAAGTAGTGATTGGAATGTTCTCATTAGAAGGAAAATTATATCGAGGATTAGCAGTAATATGGCATTTAATAATGGTAAATATTTTGGTGATGGTGTTTTCTTTACCAATCATCACCCTTGGTGCTTCAATAACTGCTGGTATTACAATAATTGAACCTTCTAGTGGGAATATTTTTATTCAATTCTGGGAAACATTTAAGACGAAATGGTTATCTTCACTGCCAATTTTAGCCATCAATGTTGTCTCACTGTATTTTTATTTTATGTTTGATATGACGTTTTTAGCAAGCTCACTGAAGATTATCTACTATGTATTTATTTTATTTTTATTGATTTTTAATGTTAATTGCTATGTTATTTTAGCGAAATTCGCTGATTTGCATAGGATAAATATTTTTCGGTATAGCTTTATGATTAGTATTCTATCTTTAGTTAAAACGATTTGGATTCCCATTGTGTGGGTATTATTAGTTTTAAAAGCTTATCATTTTATCGGGCTATTATTAAATATTATGTTAGTGAGTTTGCCGTTATATGTACACATCAAAATGATTAATAAAGAAGTAAAAATGATTGAAAAATTTTTATCGAAAGATAGAAAGGAAGGGTAGTATGTATTTAGGAATAGATATTGGCGGTACATTTATCAAGTATGGATTAGTAGATGAATTGGGAAATATTTCTCATAAAAATAAAATAGCAACGCCATTGGATAAAGAACCATTTATTGAAGCGTTAGCAAGAATCATTCGCCAATGTGCTAATGAGGATATTAAAGGCATTGGCATTAGTATGCCCGGGGTTATTCGTGAAGATGGATTTTTAATTACTGCAGGGGCAATCCGTAGTATTTATCAATTGAATTTAATTGACTTATTACATGAGTATACGAATCTTCCAATAACTGTTGATAATGATGGTAATTGCGTGGCAATTGCAGAAAAATGGTTAGGGAATGCCCAAGCACTTAGTAATTATATTTGCATGGTGATAGGCACCGGTATTGGTGGTGGATTTGTTATTAATAACCAGTTGTATCGAGGATTTAATGGGATGGCTGGCGAATTTGGTTGGATGATTATAGAACATGTGCCAGAAACGGGTCCAATTGAACCACAGTCTACGTTGAATTTTAATGGAGCGGTCATTTTAGGATTATGTGGTATTTATAATAAACTACATAAAGAACAAAATCCTGATTTTATTGAAGTAAGTGATGCTAGAATTGTCTTAGAGAATGAAGAAATTGATCCATTTGCAAAAATTGCTGTTGAAACCTTTTATGCTGCATTATCTAAAGCAATCATAAATTTTGATAGTTTATTTGATCCACAAGCGATTTTGATTGGTGGTGGTATTACAGAATATCCAGACTTTTATGACCGATTAATGTCTACCCATGAACAAATGGTTGCACGACATGAAAGTTATCATTTTATGGTTGGGAAAACGGCTTGTGATGTAAAATTAGCAAAACTGAAAAATGACGCAGGCTTACTAGGAGCCGTGTACCAAGTAAAACAAAAAATTCAAGCGGAATAAAATGTAATCTTAATTAACGTGGTAGTTTTCACACCACCCCAAATACCACCCCACAGTAATGCAGTGAAAGTGCATCACCATGGGGTGGTATAATATCTAGAGCCTGAGTGCTGAAACGTAGTAGTACGTCACTCTATATTATTGTCGTGCTGCTTCAATCCACCGGTCTACAAGTTCGCGGTGATTACTAATCCATTTCTTAGCAATTTGCTCTGCGGGCGTACCTGACTCTAATTCATCCATAAAAGATTCTAATTCGGAAATGTCCCATTCAAATTGATCTAAAATATGATAAACTTCGGGCATATCTTCTTTTAATCCTTTGCGAGCAAAAGTGACTACTTGTTCCTCCCCTCCCATTGTGCCTTCAGGGTCTTCTAAATATTTAATATCAAACCGTTCGAACATCCAATGAGGTGTCCAGCCAGTAATAACAATTTCTTCTTTATTTTTCAGCGCTTGTTCTAATTGCGTTGTCATTGCACCGGTCGAGGATGTTTTTTGTGTCCAACCTTTTAAGTTAGGGTAAGTCTCTATTGTTTTGTTTGTGGTTTTAGTAATACCGGCACCGGGTTCAATCCCTGTAATTACTTTACCGGCTTCATCAGTTAAATCAGCAATTGAATGGATATTCTCCATATAAGTTGGCACCGCTAGACCCAGTTTTGCGCCGGTCGTATTTGGACCTAATTCCACCATTTGGTCGCCGTATTCTTCATAGAGTGCCGCTTGTGTATAGGGGAGCCATGGTACTAAGGTACCATCTGCTTCACCAGATGCAACTGATGCGAATAGAACAGCATTATCTAATGATTTGACTTCAACTTGGTAACCCATTTCTTCTAATATTAATTTAACAACACTAGAAGAAGCCAAATCGGCATCCCATTGTGTTGACGCTAAGGTAACAGTTTGCGTATTCCCTTTAGAAAAATACGAGTATCCCGCACTACCAATTAATAATGCTAGGGCAGCCATACCAATTGTTATCTGTTTCTTGCGTGATTGCTGCTTTTCTACCTTTGTTTGGGCGATACGAGGACGGTTCAGTAATTGTGTAAAGCGATCGACAATAATCGCTAAGATTACTAAGGAAACTCCGTATACAAACCCAGAGCCGATATCGGCTTTTTGAAGAGCGGTTAAGACGCCTTCACCTAAACCAGGCGCACCAATCATTGATGCAGTCACGACCATCGACAGTGCTAGCATCGTTGTCTGATTTATTCCAGCAAAAATAGTATCTTTTGCCATCGGTAAATCTAATTTAAACAGACGTTGCATGCCGGTCGAGCCAAATGCTTGTGACGCTTCAACTAATTCTTTTGGCACTTGACGAATACCTAAATTGGTAAAGCGAACAGTCGGTGGCAAGGCGAAAATTACCGAAGCAAAAACACCGGGTACCATCCCAATACCGAAGAATGCGACGGCAGGAATTAAGTACACGAACGATGGCATAGTCTGCATAAAATCTAAGATGGGCGCAATGATATTGGCAGCGACTTTATTTTTTGCCATTAATATACCTAATGGGACTCCAATCACAATCGAAATTAAACTAGATACTAAAACTAACGTTAATGTACTCATCAACATCGTCCATAAACCTTGATTATAAACAAAGAGTAAACCTAATAATGTAAAGAGTGATAATCCCTTACTTCTTTTTGATAAGAAATACATACCAACGGTAATTAATAAAATCATTAATAACGCTGGAATACTTGTAAGTAAATTAGTGATACTATTCATTACAAACTCACCGAGGGTTTGCAAAATTTTAAATAGTCCACCAAAAGTATCAGTAATCCAATCAGTTGCTTGGTTCACCCAATCGGCTAATGGAATAGGATGAGTTAAGAAATGATTCATTATTCGGACACCTCCTCAGTTGTCTTTGTGGTTGTACTGGTTTCATTTAGTTCGTTATTACTTTCTGTGTCTGGTGAAGATTTCGCTAAGGAATCAATAATTTGACCACGACGAATAACGCCTAATAGCCGTTGATTTTCGTCGATAACTGCGATTGGTGCTGGTGAAAGATTGGTTAATTCGAATAATTCGCTGACTAATGTCTCTTTAGTCACTGTTGTAACATTTTCATTAATCACATCTTTTAAAGTTAAATGTCCTTTGCGTGCTCGTAACAAATCATCCGCATCAATATATCCGAGCAATTGACGTTTTGAATTCACAGCCATAACAAGTGAACTGCCTTCTTGTCGTAAACGAGTCAATGCTACATGTGGACCATCTAAATTGATATTAGATGTAATTGCTGGTTCCATAATGTTTTCAGCGGTAAAGACTTTTGAACGGTCCACTTCTTCAACGAAATCGCGAATATAATCATTTGCTGGATTGGTTAAAATTTCTTCACCTGTTCCTACTTGCATTAATTGACCATCTTTTAAGATCGCAATACGGTTACCAATACGCAAAGCTTCATTCAAATCGTGTGTAATAAAAATAATTGTTTTTTGAACTTTTTCTTGTAGCTCCACGAGTTCATTTTGCATTTCACGCCGAATTAAGGGATCAAGAGCAGAAAATGCTTCGTCCATTAGTAAAATTTCAGGGTCATTAGCTAATGCGCGTGCTAAACCAACCCGCTGCTGCATACCACCGGATAATTGGTCAGGGAATTGATCTTTAAAAGCAAGCAAACCTGAGTTTTCTAGTGCCTGTTCAGCACGACGCGTGCGTTCTTCTGGGGGAATCCCTTGTATTTCCATGCCATACTCGGTATTTTCTAAGATTGTCCGATGTGGAAACAGGGCAAAGTTTTGGAACACCATATTAATTTTTTCGCGGCGGACTTTTCGCAAGGCTTCTTTATCTAATTTATTGATATCTTCACCATCAATATAAATTTCACCTGCAGTCGGATCTATTAATCGATTTAATAATCGAATTAAGGTTGATTTGCCCGAACCAGATAATCCCATTACGACGAAAATTTCATTTTCATTAATATCCATTGAAATATCATAGACACCGACAGTAGCGCCAGTTTTTTCTAATATTTCTTGCTTAGACATTTGTTGTTTTACTAATTCTAAGGCTTGTTTTGTTTTTTTACCAAAAATTTTGGTAAGATGTTTAATTTGTACTTTTGCCAAAATGGTTCTCCTTTCAAAAATAAGTGACTATTCTATCTTACATGAAATAGTCACTTTAAACAAATGATTTGCATAAAAGTATGATATTTAAGGAGTATTTATGAAAATGATAGTAAAAAAACTGTCTGATACGTTCACTTTTTTCGTTACCTACAATAAGGCAGAGGATGATTTTTCTCTTGTAGAATTGTATCAGTATTTGGTAGCAATATTAGTTGGTTGTCGCGTTCAATAGCACGAGCGTGTACCATAAATTTCATCGTTGTATCGGTTGAGCGAAGTGCTGTGCTTTGGGTGTCTAAATAGATATTGATTGGTTGAAAAGGTTGATTTATTTTCATTTGGTGGGGATAGTCAATCAATTGGTTGACTTTTTATGAAAGATTTTCCAGTGATATTGTTGCTGCGACAAACTTTGATTGATGCCAACATGCAGTTGTTTAATAACCAGTTTGTGTTGAATATTTTTAATTAATGATTAGTACGGTCTTTGGAAGCAACCACGGCATCAGAATTTTGATACGTGTGCATGATGCCTAGCTTTACTAAATAGTTGGCGGCTTTACGGGCAGTCTTTGTGAGACTTTAAAAACACTGATGAAAGCACTACGAATCGATTGTCGCACTATGTTTTATTACGGTACGGCTTGGGCTGCCTCGACTTCCACTTCATATAGCTCTTAAAGCACCTCGGCGCTTCTGCATCCTCTGTTCTAGTGGTTCGACGCATACATAGCGCCCGTGCTTACAAATAATATTTTTATTGTGCTTTATAACTGACTACATTGCAATTGGTGAGCGGGTAATTTTAGAGGGTGATTGGTAGGAAATACAGAAAATTGATCTAATTAGCTCAAAAATATG
Source organism: Aerococcaceae bacterium zg-1292 (assembly GCA_016126655.1). Taxonomy (GTDB): domain Bacteria; phylum Bacillota; class Bacilli; order Lactobacillales; family Aerococcaceae; genus Globicatella. Next base: position 731,512 of record CP065955.1, read on the forward strand.
TCATGAACTCATTGATATTGCTAGGATTAATAATAAATAGGTCAAAGCGTTGAACGGTTTAGTTAACGATGTTATACTAAACACACAAAAATGATAGCGCTATTTTTTTGTGACATAATTCGAGGAGGAGCTTTATGAATTTGTTGAATATTGTGGATGAAAGTTTAATTGTATTTGATAAGAACATATCTACAAAAAAACAATTATTTCTATGTATAGCTGAATTATTAGAGAATCAAAATAGAATAACGAATAAAACAGAAATTATTAGAGCATTTAACAAAAGAGAAAGCGAAATCTCAACAGGAATAGAAGAGGGATTTGGAATTCCTCATGCTAAATCTAAATGTGTTAATAAACCTTCTATTGTGTTTGTGCATTCAAATAATATTGATGACTATATAGCATTAGATGGTACATTAATAGAATGTTCTATTGCGATTGTGGTTCCTGAAAATGATTTTGATGCTCATTTAGATATATTAAGTAGTTTAGCTAGAAAATTAATTGATAAAGATTTTAGAAATATGTTGAGAGAATCATATGATGCTAATGAAATACTCGGATATTTAAAAAATATATAAAGGAGAAAGAATAATGAGAGTAATAGGTGTAACGTCATGTCCTACTGGAATTGCACATACATATTTATCTGCACAGAAATTAGAAAAATATTCCTCATCAAAAGGATATGTTACAAAATTTGAAACGCAAGGTGCAAAAGTTGAAAATCGATTAACTAGTGAAGATATTGAAACCGCAGATGTCATTATTTTAGCGATTGATAGAGAAATTGAAGGTATAGAACGGTTTGCCAATAAAAAAGTAAAAGTAGTTTCTACTGCTACTGCGATTAAAAATCCTGAACAAGTAATAGAAGATGCAATAAATAATATCGGCACTGAAATTGTTGTGGTCAAAAAAGAAAACGCTAATCAAAAGAATATGAACAATAAAACACTGTATAATCATTTTATGAATGGTGTTAATATGATGCTTCCATTTGTAATTGCAGGAGGAATTATTATTGCATTTAGCTTTGCATTTGGTATCCATGCTGCTAACCCAGAAAGCGAAGATTACAATGTTTTAGCAGCTGCGTTAAGTAGAATTGGGGGAGATACAGCCTTTGCGATGATGGTACCTGCTCTTTCATCCGGAATAGCAATATCTATAGCTGGTAAAGTGGGGTTTGCTCCAGGACTTGTTGCTGGTTTACTAGCTTCTACAGGAGGATCAGGTTTTTTAGGTGGTATGGTAGGTGGACTTCTTTCTGGTCATGTCACAGATGCTTTAGCTAATAAGGTATCTATTAAGAAGAATTTTCAAGCAATGTATCAGTTAATAGTTGTCCCTTTAGTATCTATTTTGGTTGTTGGGTTATTGATGATTTTTCTAATTGATAAACCAATTTCATGGGTATTAGAAGCATTAACGAATTGGCTAAATTCATTAGGTAATACGAGTGGATTACTATTTGGAATGCTTATTGGGATAATGATGGCTGCTGATATGGGAGGGCCTATTAATAAGTCAATTTCTACTTTCAGTATTGGGCTGATGTCAGCCGGTGTGAACGCACCAATTGCTGCGTGTATGGCGGCTGGTATGACACCGCCGTTAGGGCTTGCTCTAGCTACAATTTTATTTAAAAATAAATTTACTGATGAAGAAATAACTTCAGGAAAATCTTGTTGGATTCTAGGGTCTTCTTACATTACAGAAGGTGCAATTCCATTTGCGGTTTCAGATCCTATCCGGGTTATTCCAAGTCTCATGTTGGGATCAGCAACTGCTGCGGGTATTTCATTAGCATCTGGAGTAACTTCAATGGCACCACATGGAGGAATCTGGGTAATGTTTATTCCTAACGTTATTCATAATTTACCAATGTATATTTTAGCAATTTTTGCTGGAACAATTGTGACAGCAATTTCAGTAGGTACATTAAAGAAAGAAATTAAGGAGTGAAATCAATGTTATTTACAATGTCTGAATTATTGAAAGTTGCAAATGAAAATAAATTTGCTGTTCCGGCCTTTAATATTTGTAGTTTTGATATGTTAAAAGCAATTATGGAAGAAATGGAAGCTAATGATGCGCCAGTTATTTTAGAGATTCATCCAGATGAAATAGAGTATTTAGGAGATAATTTTGTTAGTATCGTCAGAGATTATGCACTCCGCAGTAAAATTCCAGTTGTTATTCACTTAGATCATGGACAAAGTATTTATGATGTAATGAGAGCTATACGAAATGGGTATACTTCTGTTATGATAGATGCATCATTACTATCCTATGAAGAAAATAAAAAAATAACAAAGCAAGTTGTTGATTTAGCCCATAAAGTGGGAGTGTCGGTAGAAGCTGAATTGGGTACAATAGGAAACAATGGTTCTAGTGAAGGCGGCAGTCACAATATTATATATACGAATCCACAACAGGCTGTTGAATTTGTTGAAGAAACAGGGATCGATACATTGGCTGTTGCTATCGGAACAGCTCATGGACTTTATCCAAAAGATAAGGTTCCAAAATTAAATATTGATCTCTTAAAGGAATTAAATGAAAAAATTTCGATACCGTTTGTTTTACATGGAGGATCAGGCAACCCAGATTCAGAGGTAGCTGAGTCTGTAAAATATGGTGTTGGCAAAGTAAATTTAAGTTCTGACTTAAAGAGTGTATTCTTTAATGAAGTATTTGAAGTGTTATCAAATAATAAGGGAATGTATGAACCAAATCAAGTGTATGTAACTCCAATAGAAAAGGTAAAAGAAGTTGTTAGACATAAAATACAAGTATTAAATACTATTGGTCAAGCGAAGCTCTATAGATAAACGATATTAGAAGGGGTGGGACACCCACTCCTTCTGAATGTATTGATTGTAGGTGAAATTATGAAACAAAGACAATCGGAGATAGTAAATTACTTGAAAATTAATCAGTTTGCATCGGTAAGAGAATTGCAAGAATTAGTTAATTATAGTGAGGCAACGATAAAGAGAGATTTAATTTCACTCGAAAAAGATGGACTGATAAGACGAACTAGAGGTGGAGCGATTATCATTGATGACGAGAAAATAGATGTTCCATACTTAATGAAATTAACAAAACTGAACGAGGATGTCAAAAAGAAATATATTGCTAATCTAGCACAACCATTTATTAAGGATGATATGACAATATTTATCGACTCATCAACCACGTGCTTACACTTAGTAAATGTCTTATCAAAATTTGAAGGACTAAAAATTATTACTAATGGCGTATTAACGGCGGTTACTCTTAGTGAATTTACGAATGCTGAAATTTCAGTTATTGGCGGCCAAGTTGTACACAAAAGAGCAACTATTAATGGATCTCGAGCATATAGTAATATATTAAATTATTATGCAGATATTGCTTTTGTAAGCTGTCGTGGGTTTGATATTATTGAAGGGGCATTCGAAGTTTCAGAAGGTGAAGCATTAATTAAACAAGGTTTTAGAAGTCAGGCAAATAAATTAATTCTATTAATGGATAGTAGTAAGATTGGTAAAATGTATACGCATAAATCATTGAAGATTAATGAAATAGATTACATTTTAGTAGACGAAGACATTGATATAGATAATAAAATACAAGTATCTGTTGTGTATTAGGCGGCAGTTACTTGTATTAATTTCATTTTATTGGTGAAATTCTCATTATAAATAATCAAAATAGGTATGCGAAAAAGTGCTTGCAAAACAAATGGAACTTTGTTACTATTATACCAAACAGGATTGTTACTGGTCATGCAGGCAAAACCTATATATATACAAGTTGTTTTTTGCTTTGGCCCGGGAGCCTTTAAGGACGATTTGTATTTATATAGGTTTTTTTCTTTAATTACTGGGGGTGATTCAGTGAAGATTCTTAAAGTCTTCAATAATAACGTGGCCTTAGCAGTGGATCAATTTGATAAAGAAGTAATAGTAATGGGCAAAGGTTTAGTTTTTGGGAAAAAAACGGGAGATCTCATTGATGAAACAGTTGTAGAAAAAGTATTTGTCTTGCAGGATGAGTCCGTGTCTACTTTCTCCGATTTGTATGAGAGCACCAGACCAGAAGTTATTGATGCTTTACTTAAAATTGTTGATTTGGCAGAAGATAAATTATCGATTACTTTGAAATCCAGTGCCTACCTTGCTTTGGTAGATCATATTAATTTTGCTATTGAGAGACAGGAACAAGGGATAAACTTAGAAAATCCTTTGTCTTGGGAGGTTAAAAAATTCTATCCTCAGGAACATGCGATTGGTTTACAGGCACTTGCACTTATTGAAGATATTGTCGGTGTGCAATTTAGTGAGAGTGAAGCCACATCTATTGCGCTTCATCTAGTCAATGCAAGTAAACAAGGCGATCATTTGGAGCAAACGATTAAAATTACGAAAATTGTACGTGATATATTAAACATCGTTCGCAACTTTTACGGTATCAATTTTGATGAGGAGTCGATTACGTATTCACGCTTTGTGACACATTTACAATTTTTTGCGCAGCGGATTGTAAAAAATATTCATCATGGAGAAGTAGATTCATTTCTTTATGAACAAGTGAAAACATCGTATCCGAAAGCGTTTGAATGCACATTGAAAATTATGGATTACGCAGAACGCGTGTATCGTTTCATCATTAATAAAGATGAACAAGTGTATTTATCGATTCATATTCAACGGTCAATTACTCAAAGTAAAATAAAACAGGATAATTCATAATAGGATCGTGACTGGTCGAGCAGGCGAAACCTAGGTGGATAATCTAAGTGTCGCTATCATATAGCAAGGACAGTAAATCTGTCGGTTATTTGTGATAGTGTGATTTAGATTATCTATCTAGGTTCTTTTCTTTACTTAGGTAGTAAAAATAAAAAATAGAAAGAGGTAAATAAAATGGCAAATTACACAGCGTTAGCCAACGATATTGTTGCCAATGTCGGTGGCAAGGAAAATATTAAAAATGTCAGACATTGTATTACGCGTCTACGTTTTCAATTAAAGGATGAAAGTAAGGCAAATACTGAATATTTAAAAAAACGTGAGGGTATTGTAACAGTTGTCCAAGCTGGAGGGCAATATCAAGTGGTTATTGGTAATCATGTGCCGGACGTTTATGAAGCCGTGTTACAACAAGGTATAGCTGGTGTTGGTGAAATAGCACCTGATGATGCAAGTGAAAAAGCAAGTGGTAATTTGTTTGACCGCTTTGTTGATTTAATGTCAGGATTATTCCAACCATTCTTAGGTACTTTAGCTGCAGCCGGTATTATTAAAGGTATTGTAGCGGTGCTAGCTGCCTTCGGTGGTCAAGCAATTACGACTTCTGGGCTCTATATTTTATTAAATGCTGCAGGTGATGCATTTTTCCAATACTTACCATTTGTTTTGGCGATAACTGCAGCGGGTAAATTCAGAATGAATCAATTTACTGCAATGGCTGTTACGGCTGCGCTATTATACCCGAAAATCGGGCAACAAATTGTTGACGGAACGAATTTTTTAGGAATTCCATTTGCATTGCCACAAGCTGGTAATTATTATCAAACAGTTATACCTATTGTATTAGCGGTATGGGTTGCGTCTAAAGTAGAAAAATGGGTGAAGGCATGGATGCCAACAGTGTTAAAATTGTTCGGTATTCCGTTCTTAACTTTATTAATTACAGTACCGTTAACTTATATTGTTGTAGGACCAGTTTCTAATATATTATCTGATTTAATTTCAGGAGCATTTAACACAATTTATAACTTTAGCCCAATCTTATTTGGTCTTATTTTAGGTAGTACATGGCAAGTATTAGTTATGTTTGGTATGCATTGGGCAATTGTACCAATTGCGCTTAATCAAATTGCAACACAAGGTTTTACCGCTTTCTTTGCACCGGCTGTTTTACCTAGCTTTACACAAACTGGAGCGGTTGCAGCGATTATGTTGAAAACTAAAGAAAATAAAACAAAACAATTAGCTGGACCGGCGTTAATTTCTTCTATCTTTGGAGTAACAGAACCAGCGATTTATGGTTTGACATTACCAATGCGTACGCCATTTATTATTTCATGTATAGCTGGTGCTATTCAAGGTGCCTATATTTCTTGGCAAGGTGCAACATTATATAACTTTGGTGGTTTAGGAGTTTTTGCGTATCCATCATTTGTAAATCCTGCCAATGGTGATATTTCTGGTGTGATTCATATGTTAATTGGGACAGCAATTGCGATTGTCGTAACATTTATTTTAACTTATTTATATGGTGTGAAAGATATTTTTAGTGGAGATGATATGAACGCTGTAGTGGTCGAACCAGTTACAGAGTCTGAAGAATCAGTTGTCGCTTCAACAACCATGGAATTAAAACAAGAATTGATTGCGGCGCCATTAACTGGTAAGGTGGTTGCTTTATCTGATGTACCAGATCAAGTGTTTGCGAGTGAGGCAATGGGTAAAGGTATTGCGATATTACCAAGTAAAGGTGAAGTAGTATCTCCAGTAAATGGTGAAGTCACAACAATTTTCCCAACCGGACATGCGGTAGGTATTACTTCTGATTCAGGTGCAGAAATTCTGATTCATATTGGAATGGATACCGTTCAATTAGACGGTAAAGGTTTTACAGCATATGTAAAAAATGGTGACCGAGTGCAAGCAGGACAAAAATTAATTGATTTTGATATTGCGACCATTGAGGCAGATGGATTACCAACGATTACACCGGTGATTATCACTAATACGAAACAATATACTGATGTCATTACAACGCAAGAAGCAGAAGTATCAGTTGGTGATTACTTGCTTGATGCTGTGTTATAATTTTATTAGTGAATGAATTTATTGAAAATATAGCTGACATACACGTGACTTTATTTGAATCAAACAGCAGTCATCCGCTACAATAGTAGTAAACAAATAAATAATTTGAAAAAACAAACGGTGCGCGTGGGTACATCACTTGAATCACTGGAGCAAATAATGCCGGGGTGCATAAGCATTCCAATCATTTTGCAAACCGGACATCAAGTTGACCCATGCAAACTAGAAAAACAGTGTGACTATGAGTGATTTGAAATGAATCGCTAGAGAAAACAGACGCAGTGTGAGTAACGCACAGAGAAAGTTTTTGCAGTGACTATCGTTTCCGCCCATTAGCACCAAAGAAGGAGTAAAGTAAAATGACAGTATTTCCAAAAGGCTTTTTATGGGGTGGCGCAACAGCTGCTAATCAATTTGAAGGGGCTTATAATGAAGACGGTAAAGGCTTAAGTGTACAAGATGTGACACCTCAAGGTGGATTTGGTCCAATTACCGCTGAGCCGACTGAAGATAATTTAAAATTAGTAGGGATTGATTTCTATAATCGCTACAAAGAAGATATTGCATTATTTGCGGAGATGGGTTTTAAAGTCTTTCGTTTATCGATTGCATGGAGTCGTATTTTCCCTAAAGGTGACGAGTTGGAACCTAATGAAGCAGGTTTAGCCTTTTATGACCGTGTGTTTGATGAGTTAGAAAAATACGGTATTGAACCATTAGTAACATTGTCTCACTATGAAACGCCGCTGCACTTAGCGCGTGAATATAATGGCTGGGCAAGTCGAGATTTGATTTCTTTTTATGAACGTTATGTCCGTACCGTTTTTGAGCGCTATCAACACCGTGTAAAGTATTGGCTAACGTTTAATGAAGTTAACTCTGTATTGCATTTACCATTTATGAGTGGTGGGATTGCGACACCGCGTGAAGAGTTATCAAAACAAGATTTATATCAAGCGGTACACCATGAACTCGTTGCGTCAGCTTTAGCAACCAAAATTGCACACGAGATTAATCCAGAGATGAAAGTAGGTTGTATGGTATTAGCCATGCCAGCTTACCCAATGACATCAGATCCATTGGACCAATTAGCCGTCAGAGAATTTATGAATCAAAATTATTTATTTTCAGATATTCATGCACGAGGTAAATATCCTAAATATATTCAACGTTACTTTAAAGAAAATGGTATTGAAATTCAATTTGCAGCAGGTGATGAAGAATTATTATTAAACCATACGGTTGATTTCATTTCATTCTCATACTATATGAGTGTGGTTCAAGCACATAATCCAGAAAAATATACATCAGGACAAGGAAATATTTTAGGTGGCATTACGAACCCGTATTTGGAGTCATCTGAATGGGGCTGGCAAATTGACCCGGTTGGTTTACGTTTAGTATTAAATGATTTTTATGACCGTTATCAATTGCCATTATTCATTGTGGAAAATGGTTTAGGCGCTAAAGACGTATTAGTGGATGGACCTAATGGGCCGACGGTGGAAGATGACTATCGGATTGATTACTTACAAAAACATTTACAACAAGTAGGTGAAGCGATTAAAGATGGTGTTGAAGTGATGGGGTATACAACCTGGGGATGTATCGATTTAGTTTCTGCTTCAACAGCTGAAATGAGTAAACGCTACGGATTTATCTATGTGGATCGTCATGATGATGGTACAGGCACTCTAAACCGCTACAAGAAAAAATCATTTGATTGGTATAAAGAAGTTATCGCAACCAATGGTGAGAGTTTATTTTAGGATATAAGTATGGATAAAAAGATTATTTTTCTTGATGTTGATGGAACAATAGCCAATTATTCAAATCAAATTCCCACTTCTGCCATCGAAGCTATTCGTCAAGCACGAGCGAACGGTCATCTTGTTTATACGGTGACCGGGCGTTCAAAGGCGGAGATGTATCACGATATTTTAGAGATTGGTTTTGATGGTTATATTGGAGGAAATGGCTCCTATATTGAAGCGAATAATCAAGTAATTTTTGAGCAGGTAATGAGTGCCGAAGATGCAAAGGCGGTCGTTGATTGGTTATCTGAACGCGGCTTAGAATTTTATCTTGAGTCGAATACTGGTTTATACGCCTCGGAAAATTTTATCGAACGTGCGACACCAGTATTTATCGAGTATTCGCGTTATAAAGGACAAGAAAATAGTGAGGAAATTACGGTGGAATCGGCATTTCCTAATATGATTTATCATGGGGAATTATACCGTGATGATTTAAATAAAGTATCGTTTATTTTGGAGTCCTATCAAGATTATTTAGATGCTAAAAAACAGTTTGCTCATTTGAAGGTCGGCACATGGGGCGGTGCGGGGGAAACGGCATTGTTTGGCGATGTCGGTGTGGCAGCAGTAGATAAGGCGAAAGCGATTGAGATATTGTTGGAACACTTGGGCATGGCGCGTACCGATACTTTTGCCTTTGGTGATGCCAAAATCGATATTCCGATGTTGGAATATTGTGAAGTGGGTATTGCGGTAGCTTCTGGTAGCGATGACATTAAAGCAGTGGCTGATTATATTACGGATGCTGTTGATGGTGACGGCATCTATCATGCGTTTAAACATTTTGGATTGATTTAGAAAAAATCGATAGTTTGACATTGTGTAAATTATTGACTCATTAACAAATAAGTTGATGAAATAAAAATAAAGTGCGAAAGAGGACATTCTGCCTCGATTCAGATTAGGAAACGATGTGTGTGCAGCCATGAAGTAGATTGGTGAAGTGGATGCCAAGCTAAATTGAGCGAAAAAATAGGAGGATAAATATGTCAGAAAATAAAGCATTTCCAGCAGGATTTTTGTGGGGTGGCGCAACGGCTGCCAACCAATGTGAGGGTGCTTATAATGTTGACGGACGTGGACTAGCTAATGTTGATGTTGTGCCGATTGGTCCTGACCGTTTCTCGATTATTACCGGCGAAAAGAAAATGTTCGACTTTGAAGAAGGTTATTTCTATCCAGCGAAAGAAGCTATTGATATGTACCATCATTTTAAAGAAGACATAGCTTTATTCGGTGAGATGGGGTTTAAAACGTATCGTCTATCGATTGCGTGGTCGCGTATTTTTCCAAACGGTGATGAAGAGGAACCGAATGAAAAAGGATTGCAATTTTACGAAGACTTATTCAAAGAGTGCCATAAGTATGGGATTGAACCCTTAGTAACTATCACACACTTTGACTGTCCGATGCATTTGATTAAAACATATGGTGGTTGGCGCAATCGTAAAATGTTAACATTCTATGAACGGTTATGTCGAACATTATTTACACGATACAAAGGCTTAGTGAAATACTGGTTAACATTCAATGAAATCAATATGATTTTACACGCACCATTTATGGGGGCGGGTTTATACTTTGAACCTGGGGAAAATAAAACACAGGTTAAATATCAAGCAGCACATCATGAATTAGTAGCTAGTGCGCGTGCGACACAAATTGCCCATGAGATTGACCCAGAAAATAAAGTTGGCTGTATGTTAGCTGCCGGTCAATATTATCCTCATACAGCACATCCGAGAGATTACTGGGAAGCAATGCAAGAAGACCGCGAAAATTATTTCTTTATCGATGTTCAAGCACGTGGTGAATATCCAAACTATGCTTTGAAGAAATTCGAGAAAGAAAATATTCATGTAGAGATGACCGAAGAGGATTTAGTTTTATTGAAAAACCATACCGTAGACTTTATCTCATTCTCTTACTATTCAAGTCGTGTGGCTTCTGGAGACCCAGCTGAAAAAGAAAAAACAGCCGGTAATATTTTTGCCTCAATTAAAAATCCTTACTTAGAAGCAAGTGAATGGGGCTGGCAAATCGATCCGCTTGGATTACGAATTACCATGAATGCCATCTGGGATCGGTATCAAAAACCATTGTTTATCGTTGAAAATGGTTTAGGTGCAATCGATACTCCTGATGAAGATGGTTATGTGGAAGATGATTACCGAATTGAGTATTTGAAATCACATATTCAAGCAATGCGAGATGCTATCAACGAAGATGGTGTGCCATTATTAGGATATACGACATGGGGCTGTATCGATTTAGTATCAGCTGGAACAGGTGAAATGAAAAAACGCTATGGATTTATTTATGTTGACCGAGACAATGATGGGAATGGGACATTGAAACGCTCTAAGAAAAAATCATTCTATTGGTATAAAGAAGTCATTGCGACCAATGGTGCTAGTGTATGAAAGTGCGAAAAGTTATGCCTAGAATTGGAACACTGGAAGATATGACTTGAAGAGTGTACGAAGATGAACTTGATTAGAATTACAGTTTCTAGAAGAGAGCTTCATGGTTCAAGTGGGTTAGCTGATATAAAACGCGCGATTCAAAATTTACTGATGAATGCTTGTGAGCATAATCTCAATGGGACTCAAATTGGAGATGCGGCAACAAATCGACTTGCTTTTTCAAGATAATAGACAACTGTTCAATCCTAATTTTGTTGAACATTTATTTGAACCTTACTCTAAACAAGCCAATCATCGTACGAAAGCTCCGGTTCGGGACTGGGACTTGTAATTGTTCAAGAAATTATTGAACAAGAGGGAGGACGATTCGTTATTTGGAAAATCCTAAACGGCTTATCATCTGCTTAAAACGATTCCATAACGAAAAAAATCATTATTTTTGGAGGAATGGTGAGGAATGAGTTATGAAAGTAATAATGCTGTGCGCTTACTTTAGACTAATATGGACATCAAAAAAACAGGACATCTATTTCGATGTCCTGTTCGAACGTTTATGAGTTTATCCTGCTAAGATTCAGATCATATAATCGTTAAATTTATTTTTTCGGTGTATAAACTAAATGTTCATTAACAAAAGCAGTAAAGCCTAATTCGCTTAATTCGCGACCATAGCCTGAATTTTTAATACCACCAAATGGTAATTCAGGTAAGGATGCCCAACCTGAGTTGATGAATGTCATACCCGTTTCAATTTGAGCAGCTACTTCATGGATGCGGTCAACATCGGTACCAAATACCGTTCCGCCTAATCCGTAACTGGAGTCATTAGCTAATTCAATCGCTTCTTCTTCATCAGCTACTGTATGGACTATTGCTACTGGTCCGAAGATTTCTTGGTTGTAAATAGGGTTATCTTTGGCAATATCTGTTAAGATGGTTTGCATAACGAAGTTTCCTGGGTGGTCAATCGGTTCATTTCCATATAAGACTTTGGCACCATGATCGATTGCTAATTGTATTTGAGCTAAAACATCCTCTTTTGCTTGTGCAGAAGATAGAGGTGCTAAGCTAGTATTGGGATTCATTGGGTCTCCCCATTGTGCGCCCTTGAAACTATCGACTAAGATTTCAATGAAAGCATCATAATTTTTTTCGGTGACGATGAAACGTTTTGAAGAAGTACATACTTGACCAGCATTATATAAACGCACACCTGGCAATAATTCTTTTAATTCGTTCATATTGGCATCGTCTAAAATGATGAAAGCATCGTTTCCACCTAATTCTAAGGTAGATTTTTTCAAGTTTTTACCTGCTTCTTCAGCAATGGCTGCACCGCCACGTTCAGAACCTGTTAAACAAACACCGGTAATGCGAGGGTCGGCAATAATATTGGCTACTTGGCCATAGCTGACAAATAAGTTGGTGTAAGAACCTTTTTCAGCCCCAGCTTCATCCACTAAATCTTCAAAAGCTTGAGCGGAACCTGGACAGATAGAAGCATGTTTTAACACCATTGGGTTTCCCACGATAAAGTTCGGTGCAAAGACGCGCATGATTTGATAGAATGGGAAATTCCATGGTTCAATCGCTAAAATAACACCCGTTGCTTGGCGTAAATAATAAGCGTCACCAGTATCGGTCTCTAACGGGCGAGGAGCTAAAAATTCATCAGCTTTATCCGCATAGTAATCAGCAATGTCAGCACATAATTCGACTTCGCCTTTCGCTTCGACAAATAATTTTCCCATATCTTTGGTCATGATTTCAGCGTATTTATCTATATCACGACGTAAAATTTCAGCAATTTTATGAAGTTGGCGCTTGCGATCTTCAAGGGCATCTTGTTTGCGCCATTTTTTGTATAATGCATGACTTGTGGTTAAAAATTGTTCAATTGTTTCATCGGAAATATTATCATACTTCTTTAATACATCATTTGAAAAAGGGTACTTTGTCTCGTATGCCATAAAAATTCCTCCTAGTAGATGATAGCTTCATTATAACACCTGCTGCAAACGGTTACTAACGTTATGCTTTGAATGTTTAAAAGCTTATTTCCATTGCATTTGTGTAGGGGGGAGAGAATGCAGAGTAATATTTGATTTTGTAGCTAGTTTTTTTTATTAATGATTCACTAATACATTTAGGCAGAGATTGTTCAAATTAGTCTAAATTTAAAGACCGGTTTTAAAGAATGGAGCTAAATTGAAAGTTGAAATAGCTACTTTGTGATAAATGATTAGTAAAATGCAGGAGCATAGTAAGTGTTAGCTAGTTTCAACGGGAAAAACATAAGCACCGGGTGTTAATAAATTGGACAAAATAGTCATGAAAATGGTAGTCATTGAGGCATGTTAGTGCTGAGAGGTTAGGTCCTAAGGCGTCCTCAGTTGGAGCATTGTCTTCATTGAAATAACAAAAGCCATTCTAGTAGCCGTTGATGATTTTTAGATGTTCATCATAATCGGCATAAATTTAGTTAAGAATTCGAGCAGCTCTTTTGACAGTCGGATGATAAACCTGTTCAATAGAAGATGGTATTTAATCAAATAATGAAGACTAAATTTGTTAATAGTAAAGATTATCGATTGAGAGAGGGATGTATATGGGAGTAATTATTAGTGTTGATTCTTTATCGATTGCAAGTGGACGACAGGCGATTATCGATAATTTATCGTTTGACATTCAAGAAGGAGAGGTTGTCTCAATAACTGGTCAGTCCGGCAGTGGTAAGAGTACTGTATTGAAATATTTAGCACAATTAAATGACCCAACATTACACATAGCCGGCACCTACCATTTATTTGGCAAAGAGGTAGATACGTATTCACCGGTTGAATTACGTCAAACGGTTTCGTATTTCTACCAAACACCGACGCTGTTTGGCGATTCAGTGCGTGATAATTTATCTTTTCCGTACGACATTCGCCATAAACATTTTGATGAACAACACGCGATTGAAATGCTGCAATCTGTTGATTTAAGTGCTCACATTCTCGATAAATCAATTCAGTCATTATCGGGCGGTGAGCGTCAGCGAGTGGCACTGATTCGTAACCTAATGTTTCCTGCCAAAGTGTTGTTATTAGATGAAATCTCTAGTGCGCTTGATGACAAGACACGACAAATTATTTGGCAGGGCATTGAGGTGTATAAAAAGCAACATCGTGCGACAATATTAATGGTGAGTCATTTGAAAGAAGAACACGCATTTGCTGAGCGTCAGATTGAAATCGTCAAACTTGCTGTAAGAGGTGATGACCATGAGTAATGATTTACAAGCGTCACCATTGTCATTGGTGCTATCATTTAGTTTGGTACTTATCGCTATCGGGATTTCGTATCGTGAAAAATTAAAGTTAGAAAAAGAAATCGTCTGGGCAGTTATCCGCATGGTTGTGCAATTAATAGCAGTCGCCTATGTACTCGGTTATGTCTTCAAACTGGATAACGGATGGCTAACTTCTTTAATGATTTTAGTGATTATTATGAATGCTTCGTTAAATGCAGCTAACCGTGGCAAAGGGTTGCACCGACCACTATTGATATCATTCATTGCCTTAGCTTCAACGACGGTGCTGACCTTATCGATTTTAGTTTTATCTGGCAATTTAAAATTTATTCCGTCACAAATGATTCCCATTACTGGAATGATTGTTGGTAACTCTATGAAGTCAGTAGGACTAGTGTATGCGAACTTATTTCAACTATTTAGGGACCAAGAACAAGCTGTATTGGAGAAAATTTCTTTAGGTGCTACACCGTATCAAGCAGCACACAATGTGCTACAAATGACGATTAAACAAGGTATTCAACCGACAGTTGACGGTATAAAAACGACCGGGATTGTCAGTTTGCCAGGGATGATGTCTGGATTAATGCTAGCAGGTGTTGCCCCTTTAAAAGCGATTCTCTATCAAATAATGGTGATGTTTATGATAATTGGAGCAACATCCTTTGCGATGCTAATAGCAACCTATTTAGCATATCGTTCATTTTTTACGGAACGCTACCAATTAAGTACGCAATTACGTAAGAGGAAAATATAACGAATTCTACAGCTGAGGAATGTCTTCCTCGGCTTTTTGTATTACAGCAACAAATTTCTTTAGTACCAATCAATACTAAATGAACATTTTGGAAATTGACTTTACATTTCAGATGAAAAAACGAATCCAATTCAAAAATTTTTTTAAATACAAGAAATTTTTTAGATATAAATACTGATTTTTTTATAACTTGTATAAACAAAAGTAGCCTTTGTATAAGTATTTCTAATTTGTTGTATAAAAAACAGTTAACAAGTGAATAAGGCTACTGAATGATTATTAATTGAAAACGGATACTGCTGCGATATAATAAAGATAGCTTAGAACGACGTAGTAACAATGGGTGGATAGACGTGTTCTAAATTGAACGAGTTCTTTAAGTCAATGCAACTGAGGAGGAGAGATTGGATGGATAAGTTTAGTTTTGGCGATGTGACACTTACCTGGCTAGATGGTGGTGTAACTGCAATGGATGGCGGCGCGATGTTTGGTGTCGTGCCAAGACCTTTATGGACGAAGAAATATCGGGTCAATGAAAATAATCAAATTGAATTGCCAACAGACCCGATATTAATACAGTATCAAGGTAAAAATTTGATGATTGATAGTAGTTTAGGTAACGGTAAATTAAGTGATAAACAAAAGCGTAACTTTGGAGTATTTAGTGAGCCGAAGTTGGAAGAATCGCTGAATGAGTTAGGCCTGACAACAGATGACATTGATATACTGTTAATGACACATATGCATTTTGATCATGCAGGTGGCTTAACGATTCCTGATGATAATGGTCAATTGGTATCGCGTTTTAAAAATGCAAGAATTATTACGACGCAAATCGAATGGGATGAAATGCGGCAACCAAACAGACGGTCAAAAAGTACGTATTTTAAAGAGAATTGGCAAGCAATCGTGAATCAAGTAGAAACATTTGAACAGGAAATCGAGATATTGCCTGGCATAACGATGATTCATACAGGTGGCCACAGCAATGGGCATGCAATCATCAAAATCACTCAGGGTGAGCAACAATTGATTCATATGGGCGATATTATGCCGACTAAAGCACATCAAAATCCACTTTGGGTGCTGGCCTATGATGATTATCCGATGGATTCCATTGCAGCTAAGATAAAAGTGGAAGAAGAAGCTTATCGTAAAAATACTTATTTCAGTTTCTATCACGATGTTGATTATCGCATTGTGCAGTGGGACGAAAATGGTAAGGACATCGTCTTTACTGTTAAACGGACGATAGCACCTCATTTTTAATCGAATAGAGTATAAATGTTGAAAGATAAATAGTGAACTTTGCTGAGGATTGATGCAGTCACTAACTTTTACTTCCAACATTTATACTTTTTTATTTTTCAAATAAATCGTAATCTATTAGTTTTACTTATGGTTTATATATTTTTCATTTAGTAGCGCTAACGAAAAAAATGGTTTATTATCAACCTGTAAGCGTTTTAGGTCGGTTTATGTCGAGTTAAGAAAAAGGAGAGATTGAGATGTCAACAAAAGTAGAACAATTAGCAAAGGAATTATACCCTGAAGATTTATTTGGTTATGCCACTGGTTTAACAGAAGGAGAACTCAATGTATTAAAACACCTTCGTGAAGAATTAGAAGCAAGAGTTCGACCAGTGTTAATTGATTCATACGAAAAAGCCTTATTACCACGTGAAGAAATTTTAGGTGCTTTTGCAGCGGCTCGTATTATGGATCATCCCGATTTATTTAAAGACCGTGAAAATAAATGGAAAGCTAGTGAGTTATACAATACATTCTTATATTTAGAAATGGCACGGTTTGACCCATCTGTTGCGACATTCTATACCGTACATGGTGGATTGGGTTACAACACAATTTTAATTGGTGGTAATGACGAACAACGCGAACGTTTTGCTACAAAAGTTCGTCAATTTAAGGCCCAAACATGTTTTGCGTTAACAGAGCCTGACCATGGTTCAGACATCGCTGGTGGTCTAGCAACAACAGCAGAACGTCGTGGTGATAAGTGGATTTTAAATGGTGAAAAACGTTGGATTGGTGGTGCTAAAACAGCGGACTTCATTCCTGTATTTGCACGTGATACTGAAACGAAAAAAATTAAATGTTTCATGGTTAAAGGTGATGCCCCTGGTTTATCAGTCGAAAATGTTGAACATAAAATTGCTTTACGTCTCGTTAACAATGGTCACATTACCTTGAAAGATGTAGAAGTGCCTGAAGAAGATCGCTTAGTGAATATCAATGGCTATGGTGATGTGGCAAAAATCTTTGTCTTCACTCGTGCAGATGTCGCTCATATTGCGATGGGTACAGCAGCGGGTGCCTTCAATGCCGCCTTACGTCTAACTACCACTCGTGAACAATTTGGCCGTAAATTAGCTGGTTTCCAGTTAGTTCAAGAAAAATTAGCACGGATGCAAGCTAATGTTGTTTCAGCCATTGCCTATTCTGTACGTATCGCTGAAATTCAAGAATTAGGTAATGAAGTAATGTTAAATTCTTCTTTAGCTAAATTACATAACGCATTACGTATGCGTGAAACTGTAGCACTAGCACGTGAAGTATGTGGTGGTAATGGTATTACCCTCGAAACAGAAGTTGCGCGCTTCTTTACAGATGCTGAAGCTATTTATACATACGAAGGTACACACGAAATCAATGCCATGATTGTTGCTCGTGAATTAACTGGAATCGGTGCGTTCGTGTAATACAATAGACATTTTCCTCGAAACAGTAGAGCAGATAATGCGAGCGAAGGAACGCTAGGTTGAATCACTAAAGCAGTTACTGGCGTGTGAATATTGCATAATGGTAACACTGAAAGTAGATGTCAAGTCTATTCGAGTGAAATAAATTGCAAGTAGGGTTATTGTCTCGAACCCCTCAGGCATAGTACCTACATAATCAATACGATAGCCGCTAACAATCGTCTAGTATTGTTAGCGGCTATTTTTGATAGAAAAATTATAAAAGAGATTCGATTTTAAAAAAATGAAATCAACGAAAATAGTCAGCAATCAAGACATTTATTTTCATAAACCATGCTGTTAACTGGCAAAATATTTCATGATAACTTCAATTTCACGCTATCGTATATAATTATTTTATAAGTTATTTAATATTATTTTCCATCGTTTATTTTACTTGAAATATTTTTAGGATTTGATAGACTGAAGTTAAGAAAATGATAAAAAGAAAGGAGGTCAAATAACGATGGATATCAATCAATTAAACTATTTTATTAATATTGTTGAATGCGGTTGTAATTTATCATTAACCGCAAAAAAAATTCATATTAGTCAGTCTGCTTTGAGTCAATTAATTAATAATTTTGAAAATGATCATGAGGTATTATTATTTAATCGAAAAAATGGTCGTTTAGAAAATTTAACCTCAGCAGGGGCAAAATTTTATGACTATGCGCAAGAAATTGTACGGCAGTATGACGAGATGCTTGAAATGATTCGTAAAGAATCGGCAAAGCAAAAGGGAACGATACGTATCGGTATTCCTTCAATGGTTTTACGTGTCTATTTTTCTGCACTCATCCCTAAGTTTACCCTTGAAAATCCAGATATTCAGATAGAGTTTATTGAAGATGGGACCTTAGAATTAAGAAAAATGTTAGTGGATAAAGACTTAGATTACGCCGTGTTGTTAGAGCCAACTAATTTAGATGATAAAAAGTTTGAACAATATGTTATTCAAATCAACGAAATGACGGCATTTATGAGTCCACAACATCCGTTGGCGGAAAAGAATTTGTTACAGTGGTCAGATATTATGAACTATCCAATTGCGACATTCAATAAGCATTTTTTAACGCATCAATTATTACTAGAAAAGCTCAATAAAATAAATAAGGATAAACAAATTATGTTTAAATCCTCATCATGGGATTATCTGATTGAAGCGACAAAAGAAACAGATATTGTAACGGTTCTGCCGTCACCGATTAATCAGTATTTAGATTCGACGCAAACGGTTGAGAAACATTTTGAATCACCAATACCGTTTAATGTTTTAATTTGTCGACCGATTAAAGATAAATACAGTGATATTGAAAGCCTTGTGTTTGAAAATATTATCAATTATTTTTATCAACCGATAATTGATTAACAAAAAAATAAAAAATCAACGATTAATTTGCAGTGACTTGTTAAAAATTAATCGTTTTTTTATCAGTTACAGCAAAAAATTGAGTGGCTATAAGTTAATGGCTTAAAAACTATAAGTGCCACTTAACGGATAAGTAAATTGTATAAACAAATCAGTCGAAGGACTACTTCTGTGGCTACAAGGGAAAAGAAACACTCCATATATCTTTTCATTTATCCTTGATATCAGTTCAAGAAGGTTTTTGCTGCTAGAAAAGTCATTTTGATATGAATGAAAATGTTATGAAATCAAGTATCACAAGGTTTTTTTAAGAAATATATTTTTAAGGATTAGGATGAAACCAATGTTGTTCAGTATAATTGCTACTGCGAAAGCAAGATAACGCTTACGTAAAAGCTTATTGAACCACAAAAAAATGCTGCAAAATATTTATTAGTTTCTCTAATAGAATGAATCTTTTTTAGTTGGTGGCGTTTTCATTAAACGTCGATTATGATGAGTGTAGAAGAAAAAAGAGGAGTGATTCTGTGAGAGAAGTAGTTATTGTTTCGGCATTAAGAACACCATTGGGCAGTTTCGGTGGGGCGTTTAAAAATGTTAGTGCGGTTGAATTAGGTACCACCGTCGTTAAAGCGTCATTGAACAATTTGGGTCTTAATCCGAGTGAAGTGAGTGAAGTCATCTTAGGAAATGTTTTGAGTGCAGGTCTAGGGCAAAACGTTGCTAGACAAGTAGCGATGCACGCAGGAATTCCTAAAGAAGTTGGTGCGTTTACTATCAACAAAGTGTGTGGTTCAGGGCTTAAAGCGGTAATGCTAGCCGCGCAATCCATTATGACTGGTGACAATGAAGTTGTTGTTGCTGGTGGTACGGAAAGTATGTCACAAGCACCGTATATTTTACCAGATGAACGCTGGGGTGCTCGTATGGGTGATAAAAAAGCTGTGGATTTAGTATTACGCGATGGTTTGACGGATGCATTTGAAGGTTATCATATGGGGATAACCGCTGAAAATATCGCAGAAAAATATGGCTTCACACGACAAGAGCAAGATGAATTGGCAGCTACTAGTCAAAATCGTGCAGAAGAAGCTATTAAAGCAGGAAAATTCAAAGACGAAATTGTACCGGTCAGTGTACCACAACGAAAAGGCGAACCTATTATTGTAGACACAGATGAATTTCCTCGTTTTGGTACAACAGTTGAATCACTTGGAAAGCTTAAACCAGCATTTAAAAAAGATGGTACAGTGACAGCAGGTAATGCTTCTGGGGTTAATGATGGGGCAGCTATTTTAGTTTTAATGGCTAGAGAGAAAGCGGAATCATTAGGGTTGAAACCACTAGCAACGATTAAATCCTATGCTAACGCAGGGGTGCAACCAGAAATTATGGGTACAGGTCCAATTCCTTCCACTCGAAAAGCGTTAGAAAAAGCCGGTTTAACGGTGGAGGATTTAGACTTAATTGAAGCCAACGAGGCCTTTGCGGCACAAGCATTAAGTGTGATTACTGAGTTGAAATTGAATCGTGAAATCGTCAATGTCAACGGTGGTGCCATCGCTATCGGTCATCCGATTGGTGCTAGCGGTGCAAGAATATTAGTCACACTCTTACATGAGATGGAAAAACGCGATGCAAAAAATGGGTTAGCGACATTATGTATCGGTGGAGGTCAAGGCGTATCAGTCGTCGTCACACGCTAAAATAATTCATGAAGGATGATAAAATGGAACAAACTATCGAACAATTGATTGATGAAATTAAAGCGTATTCGAACACCAATCTAAAAGAACAAGCACAGTCATATGATGAGTCTGGTGAGTATCCTGAAGCTATTATGAACTATCTATTCGATCGTAAATTGTTGCATTTAATCATCAATCATAATGAATTAAATGGACAGTATTCGGACTTTTTAGAAATTATTCGACTGTTATCAAAGACATTTGCGGCAGTAGGTAGTATTCTCTTTACACAAGCGACATGTGGCGTATATCCAATCAGCAAATTTGGTACTACGATTCAAAAAATTAATTATCTGGAACGTTTGATGTCAGGTGAAATGATAGCATCCTTTGCGCTGAATGAGGTGGAAAGTGGTAGTAATATTCAACATATTCACACAATAGCAGAAAAAACAGACGATGGCTGGAGGCTAGACGGGGAAAAAGTCACCATCTCAAATGCGCCAATTGCAAATTTATTTTATGTGGTAGCCAAAGTATACGATGCTGATGGCAACAATCAATACGGTATTTTTCTCATAGAACGAGGAACACCAGGACTAACCATTGGCTCACCAGATGAAAAAATTGGTGTTAAAGCCTTACCTGTTTCATCGGTATCCTTAGAAAATGTTGAAGTGAATCATGATGCATTGCTTGGTAATACACTCGATGGATTGAAACAAGTAGAGCAGATTTTGAATAAATTGAGACTCGCTATTGCCGCACAAAGTATTGGGATTGCACAAGGTGCTTTGGAAATGGGCTATAAGCACGTAACGTATGAACGTCGATTTGGTCAACGATTAATTGATTTACAAGATACACAAGTGAAAATGGCTGAAGCCCAAACGAAAATTGCAGCGGCAGAAGCTTCATTGTTCTACGTATTAAAACACGATCCAAATGATACGATTCAAGTATCCATGCTGAAGCTAATCGCAAGTGGCACTGCCACTCAGGTGACAGAAACAGTGATGCAAGTAACGGGTGGGTATGCCTTTATGAAACACAATGAAATTGAACGCTATGTACGTGATGCTCGAATAACAGCGATTTATGGTGGGTCTTCGAATACACATAAACGAATTATTTCAATACCATGGTTAAAAAAATAAGAGAGAGGGTTTCATCAATGGAGATTAATAAAGTTTTAGTAATTGGTTCAGGACAGATGGGTAGTGGCATCGCCCAAGTATTGGCACAAGCGGGTTATGAAGTCGTCTTAAATGATATCAAACAAGAATTTGTGGAACGTGGTTTAAATAATATTACGAAGCAATTGACACGTTTAGTTGAAAAAGGACGAGTAACAGAAGCGGATAAAGAGCAATATCTAGCAAATATTACCACATCTGTTAGTTATGACGATGCTAAGGATGTTGACCTAGTAATCGAAGCAGCTACTGAAAATCGAGAAATCAAATTAAACATTTTCAAACAATTGAGTGAATTAGTCAAAGAAGATGCTATATTAGCAACAAATACCTCATCATTATCCATTACTGAAATCGCAACAGTAACAAATCGTCCACATAAAGTAATTGGCTTGCATTTCTTCAATCCAGTGCCAGTTATGAAATTAATTGAGTTAAATATTGGCTTAACGACCGATAGAGAAACGGTTGAAGCAATGAAAACATTGAGTGAACGATTAGGAAAAACAGCGATTGAAGTAAAAGACGCACCAGGTTTTGCGGTTAACCGTATATTAATCCCAATGATTAATGAGGCTATTTTCGTATTGAGTGAGGGGATTTCAACAGTTGAAGAAATTGACGAAGCAATGAAATTAGGGGCAAACCACCCAATGGGACCATTAGCCTTAGCAGATTATATCGGCTTGGATACCGTTCAAGCGATTATGAATGTCTTATACGATGGCTATAAAGATCCAAAATATCGTCCATGTCACCTATTAAGAAAATATGTCGAAGCAGGAAAATTAGGCCGCAAATCAGGCGCAGGATTCTATAATTATTAAACATAGTGTGACAACGAGCGCTCTGAAATGAACCACTGGAACTTATAGTGAGAGAGAGGGTGCTCTGGCTTGAATCGCTGGAAGAAATTGCTGATGTACGTGTAGCGCACAGAAGTAATTTCTGAAGTGGACGTCAAGCCAATCCGAGCGAACTGGAATAGGAGGAATTATCAATGTCAAATTATGAAAACCTTTTAGTATCGAATGAGAATGGTATTGGTTATTTAAAAATTAATCGTCCGAAAATGCTAAACGCATTAAGTTTTGACGTATTAACGGAGTTGAACGTAGCACTCGATGACATTGCAGCTAATCGTAATATTAAAGTGCTTATTGTAACAGGCGAAGGTGATAAGGCTTTTGTTGCTGGAGCAGACATTAAAGAAATGAAAGATAAATCCGTGTTAGAAGGTAAAGCTTTTTCAAACTTAGGTAATAACGTATTTGAGAAATTAGCAAACCTACGCCAGCCGACCATTGCTGCGTTAAACGGCTATACATTAGGTGGTGGTTGTGAACTTGCCTTGTCATGTGACTTACGTGTTGCGACGACAAAAGCGAAACTCGGTCAACCTGAAGTTGGCTTAGGCATCATCCCAGGATTTGGTGGAACACAACGCTTATCACGTCTGATTGGACCAGCTCGTGCCAAAGATTTAATTTTTACTGCTCGGATAGTTGATAGCCAAGAAGCATTACAGATGGGATTAGTGAATAAAGTAGTCGAATCAGATGTCTTATTAGAAGAAGTTGAAGCGATTGCTAAACAAATTATGAAACAAGCACCACTCGCAGTTGAACGTGCTAAAGAAGCAATTAATGTTGGATATGATTTACCATTAAACCACGGTCTAAAATATGAAGCAGACTTATTTGGAAGTCTATTTTCTACCGCCGACCAAACAGAAGGAATGACAGCATTTGTCGATAAACGACGTCCAGAATTCAAACATCAATAATAAATTATTTATTTTAATAGAAAAGCAAACAGTAACATACAAATTAGACCTATGAAACGCTTACACCATTAAATATAGGAGTGATATGTATGACTACGAATTACAAAAAATTATATAAAGAAAAATTAACGACTGCCAAAGAAGCAGTAAAATTGATTGAAGCGAATGAAGGCATTATTTATCCGATTCAACCGGGGGAACCAAAAGGTTTTCATGAAGCGTTAGAAAATATAGAATTAAGTGGTAATCGACTTTATCGGATGCTACCAGGGTTTCCATTATTAGATAAAAAACAAGAAGAGATTAAACAAATATCTCTATTCTTATCTGGCTATGACCGTAAAGCACATAAACAAGGACTCGTAGAATTATTACCGAATAATTTTTCTGATATTCCTGATTTGCTTTTGACGCGTGAACCTAATCCGGTGATTGTAGCAACCGTGTCGCCTATGGACGAAGATGGTAATTTCTCTTTAGGAACGTCTAATTCGTATGTAGGTCCATTAGTTGAATACGCAAAAAAAATTATCGTTGAA
Organism: Aerococcaceae bacterium zg-1292; assembly: GCA_016126655.1. Lineage (GTDB taxonomy): Bacteria > Bacillota > Bacilli > Lactobacillales > Aerococcaceae > Globicatella. The sequence goes on from CP065955.1 coordinate 755,980, forward strand.
GTTAATGAGCATATGCCTCATACATTTGGCGAAAAAAATATGATTCATATTGACCAAGTCAATGCGATTATTGAAAATAACGTGCCATTAAATACGTTACCAAACTTAGAGCCGAGCGAAAAAGATTTAAAAATCGGAAAAATTATCGCGGATATGGTTCAAGATGGTGATACCATTCAGATTGGTTTTGGCTCCATGCCGAATGCTGTTATGGAATACTTAAAATATAAAAAAGACTTAGGTATTCATACAGAAATGTTGCCAGATAAATTGGTTGATTTAGTAGAATTAGGCGTGGTAACCAATACGCAAAAAGAAATTCATGTTGGCAAGTCTGTGGCTACTTTTGCGATTGGTACACAGCGTTTGTATGACTTTATGAATAATAACCCAGATGTTGTCATGATACCATGTAACCAAACCAATGCGTTGACCGAACTTGCAAAATTAAACAGTTTAATCGCGATTAATTCTGCGGTAGAAGTAGACTTTTTAGGTCAATGTAACTCAGAGCGTGTCCGTGATACTTATTTTTCATCAACGGGTGGTCAACACGATTTCATGAAAGGTGTGCGCTTAACACATAATGGGACAGGTATTATCTGTTTATATTCAACAGCAAAAAATGACCAATATTCGACGATTGTGCCATCATTATTTATTGGAGCACCTGTATCAACAACGAAAAATGATATTGACACAGTCGTGACTGAATACGGTGTTGCCCAATTAAAAGGGAAAACAATCCCTGAACGTGTAGAAGCATTAATTTCAATTGCTCATCCAAACTTTAGAGAAGAATTACGTGAAGAAGCAGTGAAATTAGGTTATCTACAAGATTTAATTGCAGTATAATAAATAGTAACTGAGTAAACATTACAAAAACAAGAGTTGAAGGTAGCGATGTTAAGGGGATAGCATGGCTAGCGCTAGATTTTCAGTCTTTGTCGTGTATTGCTCAGTCCTTTTTGTATGGTGACAACGTATGTCCTGACTGTGTCTGAATCATTTTTTGTGTCATAGCCAAAATCAAAATGCTTTTGTCGCACGATTATAGGTAGTTCATATTAGTTATTTAGCGGGAAATACAGTGACACGGTTGTGCCGCTGCCGATGGTTGAATCAATTTCCATGTGATACTGCGGACCGAATTGAAGTCGCAAACGTTGGTCGACATTTTTCAAACCAACCCCACCGAGTTTTACGAGTAGATTTTCCGTCGTATCTTCAGTATTAAATCCACGTCCATTATCAGCGATGGTGATAATTAAAAAATCTGTTGTTGGTTTTACTTTAAGTCGAATCAATCCATTGTCTTTAATTTCTTTGATACCATGATAAATTGCATTTTCGACTAAAGGTTGTAAGACAAGTTTTGGTAAGATAAAGTTGTCAAACTGGTTGTCTTCAAAAATTTCATACGATAGTTTATCGCCATAACGTTGTTTTTGAATAAAAAGATATTGGCGCACATGGTCAATTTCATCTTTTAACGCAATTTGTTCATTGCCTTGATTAAGTGCTAAGCGGAAATATTTGGCTAAAGACTTGGTCATCTCGACCACTTTTTGACTATCGTTAAATTCTGCCATCCATACTATAGCATCTAGTGTATTGTACAAGAAATGCGGATTGATTTGACTAGAGAGTGCTTGTAGTTCATATTTACGAACATTTTGCTCCTCTTCTTTAATCGTTAGCATTAATTTATCGACTTGGTCAAGCATCACATTGAATTGATGGGCTAAGTCTACTAATTCAGGGGCACCTTTTTCTTCGGCACGAATCATTGCATTTCCTTCTCCGATTGCTAAAATCGTTGTTTGTAAATCACGCAAGGGTTTAATCCAATGACGTAAAATGAACCAAATACCTAATAGACTAATACTGAGTGCGAGGGTGCCAGTTCCGATAAAGGATAAAAGTATTTGTTGACGGAGTTGCGCTAAATTTTCCATCGAAGCCACTCCGATAATCAGCCAATTGGACTGAGGGACTTCGTATTGATAGACATAAGCATTGTCTTTGTCGACATAGCCATTTTTGGTATTGATATAGGGTTCCATGGCTTTCATTTCTTCGCTTGAACTATAGACACTTTTTTTAGGATGGTATACGAATTGGTGATTTTTATTGACGATAAAAGTAAAACCGTTCATTCCTAATTGCAAACTATCTAAATAGGCTTCTAATGTATCATAGGCAATATCGAGACGAATGACCGCTACATTATTGCCTTGCTCATCAACGACTTCTTGTGTGATGGAAACAACCCATTTACCATTCATTTGAATCGCATTTTGCCGTGCAGGTGTCAATACTGGCATTGCGTGCTCTTCAATGGCTGCTTGATACCAGGGCTCTTTCATCATATCGCTAGAGGTTTCCATATTAATAGCATCATCAGTAGATACGAGATGCCCAGATTTGGTTACGACTACTGCAGCTACTAAATCATGATCTGTTGACAAAATGGTATCGAGCAGTGAACGCAGATTGGTTTCATTCCCTTTACTTGGATTTTTTGCATAGGCTTGAACAATATCATTAGTGGTTAAACTATTGGTTGTCGTCTTTAACTTTTCGAGATACGATTGAACAAAGCGGCCACTTTGAGAAATGATATGCTGGGTACTTTGTTCAGTTGTTTGTTGAATAACGCGTGAACTTGTCTTGAAATAAATCGTCCCGACAATGCTGAGTAATAGGAGCATCATCAGTGAAACGTAGACGATTAATTGAATTAATAGTGAGGGGCGTTTCATCGTTGTTCTCCTTTTTTGAATTGACTCGGTGTCATACCGACGATTTGTTTAAATCGCTGTGAAAAATAATTCATATCTTCAAAACCAACTTGTTCAGCAATTTCATAAATTTTTAAATCGGTTGTTAATAATAGTAATTTTGCTTTTTTGATGCGTTCTTGAATCAAATAGTCTTGAAAGGGTATGCCTGTTTCTTTTTTAAACATCACACTCAAATGTGATGGGCTGAATCCTAAGTCGTTTGCGAGTGATTTCAGGGTTAAATCTTGATTTGACAATCGCTCTTGAACAAGTAAGGCTAAATCAGAGCTTTCACTCTGTTGCACAAGATTAGTTATTTGTTGATTTTTTTCTTCGAGCGCTAATTTTGTTTTTATTTTTTGTAACATCTCTTCGACATCGGATTTTGAAAAAGGTTTGAGTAAATAATCATCGGCGCCAAGTTTAACTGCAGATAGAGCATACTCAAAATCATCATATCCTGTTAAAAATACAATATGCGTCGCAGGGTAATGCTCGCGAATCAATTGAGCGAGACGAATTCCATCCATCTGCGGCATATTAATATCTGTCAACAAAATATCGACGGGTTGTTGTTGAAATAAATCCCATGCTTCTAACCCATTTTCAGCTTCTGCGATAATGTTCATGTTAAATTCAGCAAAGTTGATTAATGATGCAATTCCTTTTCTAACAATGTACTCATCTTCGACAACCATAATTGTATACATAGTACTCTTTTCCTCTCACGCTCTTTTATCTATAGTATATCAAATTTTTGTGTCTATACGATAGATTTTTGATGACGACAATTAATCGAAAAGAGACTAAGTAGCGCGTGACGCTGCCTAGTCTCTAGGAGAGATTGTCGCGTTTTAGAGAGAATATTAGTTGTTAACGTAGTCTAATAGATAGCCGTATCCTTGGCTTTCCATTTCATCTTTTGGAATAAATTTAATGGATAAACTATTGATACAATAACGGAGACCACCTTTATCTTTAGGTCCGTCGGTAAAGACATGGCCTAAATGAGAGTCACCAACACGACTTCTGACTTCGGTACGTACCATATTAAAGCTTTTATCTTCTTTATAAGTTGCGACATCCGGACTAATCGGTTTGGTAAAACTTGGCCAACCGCAACCAGATTCATATTTATCTTTTGAAGAGAAGAGTGGTTCGCCGGTTACCACATCGACATAGATACCTTCATCGAATTTATCCCAGTAGCGATTAGAAAATGCTCGTTCTGTATCATTTTTTTGCGTTACCGCATATTCTTCTTTAGAAAGCATTTTTTTAATTTCATCATCACTCGGTTTAGTGTATAAATTTTCATCGATTACTGGATAGGTTGCTTGATTAACATTGATATGGCAGTAACCATTTGGATTTTTTTTCAAGTAGTCTTGATGATATTCTTCCGCTTCAATAAAATTATCCAAGGATTCTTTTTCGACAGCGAGTGGTTTGTCCACTTTTTGTGCTTGTTCCTCAAACACTTTATCTATTGTTGCTAAGTCATCTTTATTCGTGTAGTAGACACCAGTACGATATTGCGTGCCTCGGTCATTTCCTTGTTGATTCACACTAGTAGGGTCAATGATTCGGAAATAGTGCAATAAGATTTCACGTAATGATATTTTGCTTGGGTCATAACTAACTTTAACAGTTTCAGCATGACCGGTTTGGCTGATTAATTCGTATTTCGTTGTGGTTCCTTTTCCATTAGCATAACCAGATACGGCATCAGTGACTCCTTCAACGCGTGAGAAGTATTCTTCCACGCCCCAGAAACAGCCTCCAGCTAGGTAAATATCTTTAATATTTTCATTCATCGTCTTTTTTTTCTCCTTTCTTGCAACATCATTGGGTTGACTCATGGCAGCATCTTTAATATCTTTTGTTGAAGAAGCGTTAGAAATAAACCAACGACTTCCTAAAAAAATGACAGCAATGACCATAAGTATTCGACCAATCATAAAGAGTAATTTTGTTTTTTCCTCCATTGTGAGTTCCTCCTAATTCTGGTTCCAACTCACTGAAATGACGTCCACTTCGCAAACATCCTCTGGGTGCGGTTGCACCCGCCGAATGTTTTAAATTCCGGCTCGTTCGGGTTGGCTTGACGTCCACTTCAGAAATTACTTCTATGCGCTACACGCACATCAGCAATTTCTTCCAGTGATTCAAGCCAGAACACCCTCACTCACACGATAAGTCCCAGTGGTTCATTTCAGAGCGCTCGTTGGCACACTATGATAATTCTGGTTCGCTCGGGCTGCCTCGACGTCCACTTCGCAAAATCCCTCTGTGCCGTTACACGCACGCCGGTATTTTACTCCAGTGGTTCGAGGCAAAGCGCCCTCGCTCACACTATGTTACTTAATTTCTGCTAATGCGGCTTCGATGCCTGCTTTATCCATAAATCCTGTGTGTTTTTTTACGAGAACTCCATCGCTACCGATAAGGGCGGCAGTCGGATAAGCTCTGACACCGTATTCTTTAAGCATTTTTCCACTTGAATCAAGTAATACAGGCATATGTTCGTATTCAAGTCCTTCATACCATTTTTTAAAGTCTTCAGCTGATTTTTCACCCAATTGTTCTGGTGAAACAACGGTTAAAATAACATAATCTTTATCCTCATCCATACTTGCAAGTTCTTCGGTGTCTTTTAGCGTTGCTAGACAGATGGAACACCATGATGCCCAGAATTTTAGATAGACTTTTTTGCCTTTGAAATCAGAAAGTTTATAAGTTTTGCCATCAATCCCTTCTAAGCTGAAATCGGGTGCCATGGAACCTTTATTCATTGTCTTCATCTCTTTCTCGTCTTTCATCTCTTGGTTTTTCATGTCCTTGTTGTCTTTCATGTCCTTGTTGTCTTTCATGTCGTTGTTGTTTTTCATGTCCTTGTCGTCTTTCATCTCTTTTTTATCATCCGACATTGATTTTTCTTGTTTAGCCATTGCTGTTTGTTTATTGATGGTAGCGGATGGTGTCGTAGAACAAGCTGCTAAAAAACTGACACACGCCATACTTGTTAGTAATAGTTTTCTTTTTATCATTTTAAACACTCCTTTAGTTCTAAATTTAGTTGTTTTTACTGTCCATCTTGTCTTTTTCCATGTCATCTTTCATTTTGTCATCTTCAGACATCGATTCATCATTCATTTTATCTTTGTCTTTTGACATATTATCGTCTTTGTCTATCATAGAAGTGTCAGAATCTTCTCCCATCATGGTTGTCGCCATCTCTTTTTCCATCATTGTTGTTTCCGTTTTGCTGTCCATCATTGTTGTTTCCGTTTTGCTGTCCATCATTGTTGTTTCAGAAGCATCTTTCATCTTGTCTTTTGATTGAGTTGAACATCCTGCTAATAATCCGGCAGATAATAGTGCAGCTAATAATAATGTTTTTGTTTTCATAATAAATTCTCCTTTTCTTTGGTGCGCTTGGGTTGCCACCACTTCCACGTCGCATCGCTTTTGAAGAGCCTTTGCGCTTTTCAGTGGTTTAAGTCAGAGTATCTGCGCTTATACTATGAGTTTTGATTTGAGTGGGCTGAGAAAGTGTATTCTAGGGCACACAATTTTTATCCGAATAATTGATTGAAAATGTTTAAATTGCCAAACATCAATAGAATTCCCATTAAAATGATGATAATACCACCAATTTTTTTCAGTGTATCCATATGTGGTTTAATTTTATTGAAATGCCGTAATACAATTGATGATGCCAGAGCGACTAATAAAAAGGGTAACGCTAAGCCAAGTGTGTAAACAAGCATTAATAAAGCGCCTTGCCAAGCACCATTACCACCAGAAGCAGCGATTGCTAGTACTGAACTTAATACTGGTCCAACACAAGGGGTCCAGCCAAAACTAAAGGTGAGACCGAGTAAGAATGCATTATAGAAATCATTACGTTTCTTATTGGTATCAAGTTGAACACTCTTTTGCTTTTGTAACTGTTTAATGTTAATGATACCCGTTTGATGGATACCAAGTAGTATGACAATAGCTCCTAATAGGTAGCGGAACCAGTCAGCATAAAGTAGATTTCCTAAAAATCCAGCGCCATAACCTAAGGTAATAAATACGGTTGAAAGTCCGGCGATAAAGAATAATGTTTTTACGATGCCGTACCACGCAATGTCTTTGCCGAATACGCGTATCGTACGTGGTTCATCAGAATCAAGTAGCACGCCGACATAGACGGGTAACAATGGTAATATGCACGGTGAAAAGAATGAAAGTATTCCAGCGAGAAATACTGAAATTGAAAATACAATTGGTGTCATGTTAATCTCTCCTTTTTGGTTCTCATAGGGGTATCTCGATTCCTAATTTACAAAACACTTAAAATAATTTTGTGTTTCGGCTTTATTTGCTCCAGAGGTTCGAGTCAATGTTCCCTCGCTAACGCTTTGTTTTTCTCTTTAGTTAAACTATACCGTTATTTGATAGCGGATACTATAGGAGATGATTTGGAAAAACTTGAATTTGATTTGATTTAAACTAATATGATATGATATGATATGATAGCTAGCTATTGTTTTGTTTTAATGCGATTCACACTGGTTATAATCAATTATTCTTTTCAATAATCATAAGTTTCTGTTTTAGAGTATGGATTTGAATCGCTAAAGCAAATATATAGTATCTTTAAACTAGAGGAGTCATTTAAATGGAAACAATTGAAAGATATATGAGAAATGGTAAGTTGACAGTCATACCAAAGAAAGAAAAGAATAAAGTAGAAATACTAAAGTTTTTCGTTGGGAGATTAGAGAACCATCCGCAAGAAATTTTTTCTGAAAAAGAATTAAATGAGTTGATTGCCGAGTACTATGATGATTATGCAATTATCAGACGTTATCTTGTCGATTATGGTTTCGTTTTGCGTGATGATTACGGAAAAGAATATCGAGTTAAACCATAGTGTGAGCGCGGACGTTCTGCCGCGAACTACTGGAGCAAAGGTCGCCGAAGCGCCAAAGCGCTTCAAGAGCTATGCGAAGTGGACGGCGAGGCAGTCCAAGCGAACCGGAATGAGGAGAAGTAAATTTTGAATGCTGTTTTAAAACGCTATTATGCATTAAGTTTTATTGTTGTTGTGATTGTTTCTTTTTTTAATCCTATTTTATACTTATTTTTGTTGAATTCATTTTCTGTTCAGCAAATAGGGACTTACTATTCATTATTTTGGTTAATTTCTTTTTTGACAGAGGTACCTTGCGGCTCGATTACTGATGTGATTGGTGAGAAAAAATCATTGTATTTAAGTACAATATTTAGAATAATTGGCTTATTGCTATTGATGAGTAATCAGTATGCTGTATTTTTATTATCGGCAATTTTTTCTGCAATTAGTGAATCCTTTCAATCGGGGACAGTGAATAGTTGGGTGATTAATACTTTAAAGAAAAAAGGTTATGAGGAAGTAATTGACTATGACCGATTGTTTTCACGCGCGGTTATTATTGGTTCAGTGACTTCTATGGTTGTTGGTTTTGTCTCTTCAAAATATTTATATACATATAGTGCTTATTTACCAATTATATTTAGTATTGGAGCATGTGTGGTGCAATGGTTTATTATTACAATGATGACAGATTATCGCGAGAACATAAGCGATGACTATTCACGTATTAAGAAAGAATCAATAAACGAACTGAAAAGTGTTGGCAAGGGATTGCTAAAAGCTAAAATGGGACTCGTATTGATGTTATTAATCATTATTCCATCAGTCATTGATATCGGTCCGTCGAACCAGTGGCAGGCAGTTTTTTATGAAGCGAATAATCCATCGCTGACTAGCTATGTCTGGATTGTTATTTCAATATGTGGAATTATCGGAGGTTATGTTTCAGATAAAGTATTAAGAAATATGAGGGCAAGTAGGGCATTTTTGGTACTTATTTACATAAATATTGCGTTGGTATTGTTGATGTCCTTTCATCTTAATATGTTGATGCGAATTACTCTTTTCGGTGTTTATATTATTATGAATGCGATTTGCGGTGTTAAAGCATCAACATTACTGCATAAAGAAATTGTTGAAGACGACCGTTTTAGAAATACGACTGTTTCAATTTTTTATTCATTCGATTCCATGATGATGTCAATGTTGCTCTGGGTAAATGGTTGGGCATCCGGTATGATTGGCATTGAGAATACATGGATGTGGACGGCCGTACTTGTCGCACTGTTTGTACTGATTGGATACTTGGTTTCGTTTCGTAAGTTGGATTGAAATGTAAAAAATTTCTAGCGCGAGAAGATAGAAATAGTACAAAAAGAAAGAAGAAGGGAAGTGTATCCTTTCTTCTTCTTTTTTATAAACATCTAGCTAGTCCTATTAATATAAATTTTACAAAAAAATAAAATGATAAAATAAAATTAAAAACGGTTACTAAAATTGTAAGACTTCGGTTAACAAAGTCGCAAATTTGTGGGAATAATTTCTCATAAGTACTTTATCGGGCACATCATTTTCAAAAGAAGCCAAAGACTTGATTTTTCGCTTATACAATGACGCTAATTTAGTTAAATCTGTGTGTGGTCAGCAATTTAAAGCCAGTGTTTCCAATCATAACTTTTTTAATCAATGGTTAATGTATGATGCTAAGATGAATGATAGATTAGATAAAATAGTTAAAGATAAAATATTATACCTGCTTTCAGATATCGATATGCAAAAAATACATCAGTTACAAAACGAGTTAATTAACGTAACAATCTATCAAAAATTATTACGGTTTGAAGCAGTAACCGATGAAGAACTGGAACAATTTGAGCAGAAAATGGACAAGCTTGGTTTGACAGAAATATTGCAAAAAATGAACGGAAAATAGTCTGTTGCTGAATCAGAATCAATCTATCGATGAATGAATGATAAGTTAATAAAGGAACATATAGTGCCTTAAAAAAATATGAGTAGTACAAAAGGTGTGTAACCAGATGGTGCAAGTGAAGATGTTCTGATTTGAACTTTAAAAGCATAAGAGAAGTGGACGCCAAGCTAAAGGGAGTGAATCAGCATCTCCATAGCACGAGCGCAACAACTCTATCGTGGGGCACCAACTGAACTTGGTTAGGTGCCTTTTTGTCGTTGCCGTTATTTCTTTTAGGAATAGAATATTGAGCGAATTATATTTTGATAAAAAACGAATGGAGTTTTAATATTTTGTTTAACACCACGCAATATTGGCGAAATAAATTAAAGGATGTAATGGACACAATTAGGTTATCGACAAGATTCACGTATAGGTAGAGTAATTTTGCCGATTTAACTATCGACAGCGTATTCATACGCTGAACTAGGTATGAGCATATATGAACTACGAACAGTGTCAAAAGGTGGCACTCACGTGGCTGAGACGAGTTCAGGTATGAGTACCATCCAGTTAGAGATGCACCCCTTTCTATTATTAGTCAGCACCTTTTTAGTGCACGTGATGTATGATAAAATGTAATTATAACCAATAAGAAAGCAGGTGTCGTTTAATGGAACAGTTTTTAGAAGACTATTCGTTGGACCGTCGTCATTCTCTATCACGCAAGTGGGATAGACTGGAGGAGCAATTTGGAAACGCGAATTTATTGCCATTATGGGTTGCTGATATGGACTTTAAAGTTTCAAAAGCAATTACTGCTGCGATAGAAGAGCGTGTAGCACATGGTGTTTATGGCTATCCGTATGTTTCTCAGGAGTATCTACACGCATTTAAGCAATGGATGTATAATCGGTTTGGTGTCAGTATTCAAGAAGAGTGGTTGCGTTATACTTCGGGAGTGGTTCAAGCGTTGTATCATTTAGTCAATACTTTTACTCGGCAAGGGGACGCGGTCATGATTTTCCCGCCAGTTTATTATCCGTTTTTTAATGCTATTCGTGATACAAAACGACAGCTAGTGACTGTAAATTTGGTAGAGTCAAAGACAACTTTTCAGCTTGATTTTGAACAAATTAAGACCGCTATCAAAGCGCAAAATGTCAAAATGATTATTCATTGTTCGCCACATAATCCAGCTGGACGCGTGTGGACTGCAGACGAACAATTACAATTATTGGATTTATGTCAAAAATATGGTGTAATTTTGATTTCAGATGAGATTCATCAAGACTTTGTATATGAGCCTCATAAGCAATATGCGATGTTACAAGCAGACCATCCTTATGCGCATAAAGGTGTTGTTGCGCTAACAGCTGCGTCAAAAACCTTTAATATTGCTGGCTTGACACATTCAATTGTAATGATTCCTAATGAAAGTATGCGAGAGCAATATGATAATTATTTAACAACAATCGGTCAATCCGCAGTGAATTTAATAGGTGTCATAGCTACCCAAGCAGCTTTTGAACATGGTGAGGACTGGCTGAGTCAGGTATTATCGGTCATCGAATACAATTATCACTTTATCAAAACAGAACTAAATCGTGCTTTACCGGCAGTAAAAGTATTTGACTTACAGGGAACGTATTTATTATTAGTTGATTTAAACCCAATCTTAAACGGTCGTGACTGTAAAACCTACATCCAAGACCAATGTGGCCTAGCCATCGACTTTGGAGAATGGTTTGGTGAAGAATACAAAGGCTATATCCGTATTAACCTAGCTACGCATCCAAAAAATATCCAACAAGCCATAAAAAACATGATTAACCATGCATAGTGCGACAATGAGCGTTATGACTTGAATCACTGGAGCAAAGGTCGCTGAAGCGCAGTAGGCGCTTCAAGAGCTATGCGAAGTGGATGTCAAGTCAGCTCATTGGAGCCGATATCCGCATAGTGCGACAATGAGCGCTATGACTTGAACCACTGGAGCAAAGGTCGCTGAAGCGCGTATCAGCGAACACTGTGCTTCAAATCACAAAATTTTTCAAAAATCATTTAAACCAGGCTAAGAGCATGATTCAATCGAATCAATGGCTCTTAGCCTGGTTTTTGTACAAAATGTATCATCATCTCATCACAAGAGAGTGTCACCTAACAACTTATTCAGAAGTTTGAGGTGCAACTGTCGTTGTTTCTTGTTGTGGCTGATTTTCATTTTGATTATTGGTTTCATTGTTGCCGCTACTTGAAGACGAAGAACGTCTGCTTTGTTGTGCAGATTGTTGTCGGCGCAGCGCTTCTTGTGCTTGTTGGATATAGGTGTTCCAGAAGCGTTGTGTGTCTTCTTCGGTAGCACCAAACATAAAGTTATAATTTAATGCGGGTGCTGGATTCGTTGTTTTAAAGACCTCGTTGACTACAGGATTTGATAAGGATACAGGTGTACCATTGATATTAATCGTACCAGGTAGCGTCCCTGTTGATTGAACGACGCCGGTTTCTTGCACGGTGTCAGGCTTTTCAAATACTTGATCAGTACCAAAGATATCCGGATACTTCGCATATAATTCATTGGCTAAATTCGCCCAATATTTTTGAATTCGGACACTTTCACGGTCATATCCATCATTGATATCAATATTATAATCGACATAACGGTTATCATAACCAATCCATGTTCCAATGGTAATTTTCGGAGTTGACGCAATATACCATACGTCACGCGAGTTTTCACTAATACCGGATTTAGCAATCCAGTCACCGCCCATAGTCATATTGGCAGCTGCAGTCCGTCCTGTCCCTTCAGTATTGGTGTCGCGTAACATATCAACCATTAGATAATTTGTATCTTCTGAAAAGACATCAACTGGTTTGGCATCGTGTTGATACACAGTGTTACCAAAGGCATCTTCGATTCGTTCGATAAAGTAGCCATCAACATATTTTCCTTTATTAGCAAAGGTTGTAAAGGCTCTAGTTTGTTCAAATACTGTTGGTCCAGTCGTAACCCCACCTAATGAAAAGGCAAGGTTTTGTGTCTCTTCTTTGGTATAAGCATCTACTGCATCGAATCCCATTTTTTTCAGGTATTCAAAAACTGGAATGTTTTGTTTAATTAATTCTTCATAGACACGCACCGCTGGCAAGTTATCCGAACGTAATAAAGCAGTACGTGCTGTTAAGAAATTACCACTGACTACACCACCGTAGTTAGTCGGTGTCCAAGTTGTACCGTCATCATACGTTTTTTCAAAGGCAGTATCTGGAATAATGGTCGATGGATTTATCAAGTTATGTTCCACAGCCGGTCCATAAACTGCAAGGGGTTTAATTGTTGAACCAGGAGAACGGCGCATACGAAAGGCATGGTCAATTTGGTTGTTTTCATAATCGGTACCGGAGACAAAACCAAGCACACGACCGGTGGTGTTATCCATAACGACGACACCTGACTGGACAGATTCAACATAATACGTTTCTTCACCTGTATCAGGATTGGTATAGACACCATCGTATGTTGCACCTAATTCATCAATATGCTCGGCAGCAGAAGCTTGTAGTTGGTCATAGATACCTTTATCAATAGTTGTATGGACACGATAACCACCTTTTCTCAACTGTTCTTCGGCCGCATAGTAAAATTCATTGTACCATTCAGGGTCGGCATTCACTTGTTCCCATGTTAAGTTTTTCTCAGCGATATTTAGCCGCATTAATTGTTCAATCGCTCCGTGCATCATTGCATGATAGAGATAGGTTTGTCGTTCTTTACTGCGATGTACCGTCGGAATGAAGTCCTTGGTAATATCATACTTAATTGCTGACTCATATTCTTCTTTAGTAATTTTCTCAGTACGATACATTCTAAAGAGGACTTCTTTCATCCGTTCAATACCGGCTGAGTGGTCTTTTTGCAATTCACCTGTTTGGTCATAAGGTGTATACGCATAGGGTGCTTGTGGTAATCCAACTAAAAAGGCTGCTTGTGGTAAGTTTACTTCTTTAGGTGACTTACCAAAAATCCCTTGTGATGCACTCAAAATACCGGCGATATTATCCCCACTATTGTTACGGCCAAATGGCGAAATATTTAAGTAAGCAGTCAAAATTTCATCTTTAGAAAAATGGTTTTCGACACGTAAAGCCAGTAAGATTTCATTGGCTTTACGGAAAAATGTTACATCATTGGTTAATAATTGTTGTTTAACTAATTGTTGCGTTAAGGTAGAACCACCCGTACCGGAACCAGAGGTTAACAACGCTTGTAGCGTTGCACGTAGAATGGCTTTAGGCACGACACCGGGATGTTCATAGAAATACTCATCTTCGGTCGCTACCAATCCATCGATAATGTGCTGTGAAATATCTTTTAATTCGGCTACTTGTCGGACAATATCAGCACGAACATTAGCGATTTGAGAGCCGTCAGCATAATGTAAGGTACTTTGCTGGTCAACCCGATTGATTTGTTCTGCCATTTGTTCGCGTGAAGGCGGTTCTGTTTGTGAGACTAGATAGGCAAAGTATCCTGCACCAATTCCACCTGCCATTGCTGCAAATAACATACCAAGTAATAATAAATAAATAACAAATCGTTTCAAAACATTGAAGAAGACATTAAAACCAAAAATAACTTTTTCTTTATTGTCTAATTCATCCAGCGAATAATCCGGGTCTGTTTTTTTGTTGCGACGTTTAAATGACCATGGCCAAACCCATATGTGTTTCTTTTTAGGCTTAGCCTTTTGAGCATCTGACAATGAGTCGTTAGAGACATCATCAAGCGGCGCTGCATCTATAAAGTCTGGCATTTCATCGGTAGATGCAATGTTATTTTTATCGACGGGGGATACTAAGGTATCACTAGTTATATCCTCGTTTGCTGTGTCTTTATTTGCGGAGTCTTGCTTGATCATACGTCGCATACGTAATAATTCGCTACGAGTAAGTGGCGCTGCGTCTGTTTCAGATAGTGCCGCTAAAGATTCTGAATCACTTGCTTCTTCAATAGGCTGCTCATCTTGCTTAGACACTGAGGTATCTGGCAAAGCATCTGATGAAGTTGTGTCAATCACTGTATCTTCATTTATCTTTGATTTATCATCAGTAGTACCAGTGGTTTCATCAGCATTTGCTTTACCATCGGTAATACCAATGGCTTCGCCTGTAACTGCTTTATCATCGGTAATACCAGTAAATTCACCTGTAACTGAAGTAACTTTCCCTTTATCTGAAATAGAGGAAGTAAAGGTGTCTTCGACGTCAGGTATCTGTGCTTCGTGTGTTGTGGCATCCGATAGTTCAGTTGGTACTTTCACAGCTAAGTTCTCAGTTTCAGCAGTATTGAACGCATTTGTTTGGCTCGATTTTATCCGGTTGTTACGAATGTCGACGTTATCACGTGTCAACGGATGATGAGTGTAATGGGAAGCCTGATGACTTTTTTCTACGGCATCCAATGTATCGAGACGTTCTAATTCATCAATGCGTGCGCGACGCCGTGCTTCTCGTAATTCACGTAATTCATCCGGTGTTGGTAGAGGAGCGTTCGAATTAATCACAGGGCGAGACCGAGTTGATGATTGATTCACTGTTTTATAAGGATTTTCATTGACTTTCTCTGTATCAGCTGCCGAATTCAATAGTTGCTTCATTTGTTGCAGTGATTGATTGAATTTACTGTGTGAGTGTTGGTTACCCACCATTTTTGAGCGCGGGGATATTCGTGGTTCTTTAGAGACCTGGTCGGATGATTGATACGATTTATCAGCATCATTGGATGATGATTGGTGTAAATCATCGTGTTTTTGACTCATCAACGCACCTTCTTTCTTCTAGAGTTTCGTCATGTAAAGATAAAAATTTAAATGACAATTGTGTAAGAAAACAGGGCTAGGTACTTAATCTCAACCCCGTCAAAGTTCATTATGCTGTGACAGCGTCGTCTAACGATTCGCCTATTGCATTTAAACGTTCTTCCCATTGCTCTGTGGTTAAATGGTTTTCTTCAATGTATCGATTGCGTGGATGACGACGACATTCTGGGGAACAACCGCGTACGTATTTGTGTTCATTTTCTTTTGAACATAAAATTTGTTCATTACAGAATGGATTACCACAGTTAACATAGCGTTCGCACGGTGTGCCATCAAAATAATCTTTACCGATAATCGATGGGTCCACATGGTTAATATCAACAGCAATACGTTCATCGAAAACATACATTTTACCTTCCCATAAGTCGCCACGAACTTCGGGGTCTTTACCGTATGTATCAATCCCGCCGTGTAATTGGCCAACATCTTTGAACCCTTCACGGACTAGCCAACCTGATAATTTTTCACAACGAATTCCACCAGTACAGTATACGACAACGCGTTTTTCCATAAATTTTTCACGGTTATCAATCATCCATTGAGGTAACTCACGGAAATTACGAATATCAGGGCGTACAGCACCTTTAAAGTGACCTAAGTCGTATTCATAATCATTACGAGTATCGATAACAATTGTATTTTCATCTAAAATCGCTTCGCGGAACTGCTTAGGATTTAAATATTCACCAGTTGTCTCTAATGGATTGATATCGTCTTCTAAGCCTAAGGCGACGATTTCTTTACGTGGGCGAACAAACATTTTTTTATGTGCGTAGTCGTCCGCTTCATCGATTTTGAACCAAACATCTTCAAAGCCTGGTAATGAGTGAACGTACTCTTGATAAGCATCTGTTTGCGCAATGGTTCCTGAAACTGTTCCGTTGATACCTTCAGTACCGACTAAAACGCGACCTTTTAGACCGATACTTTTAGCAAAAGCTAGGTGTTCAGCAGCAAATTGTTCAGGGTTTTCAATGGTTTGATACTTATAAAAAAGTAAAACACGATATTCTTTTGACATAATAAAAATTTCCTCCTTGTAGTTGCAGGCTACAATTTTTGCTTTACAGCTCCTATCAATTATACTCAAAAGGGTACTATTTCTCAAATAAGTGCTGTCTATAAGTGTAAATTTCTTGAAAAATTAATCAATATGTAAAAAACATAATGTATGCGTTATCTATCGGTTTGTGATAAGATAAAATAAAAGTGTAATGATTGAGGTGAATCAAATGTTAAAGCAGGTATTAATTATTGCAAATCCAGGTTCCGGGAAAAATATGGCAGAAACATACGCTAAACAACTGCAAGACACATTAGAATCAACGTATGGGGCAACGACAACACTGCGTTTAACTACTAAAGAAGGGGATGCGACGCAGTGGGCGAGTAAGGCCACTGCAGAGGGCTTTGATACTGTGATTTGTTTGGGTGGTGATGGAACCGTTAATGAGACAATTCAAGGGGTTGTTAATAACGACCCGCAACCGTCCTTTGGTTTTGTGCCTTTAGGAACGGTAAACGACTTAGGTCGAGCCATCGGTTATTCACTCGTTCCAGAGGAAGCGATTGAACAATTCAAACATGTCCAAGAGACACCACTGGATGTAGGGTTTGTCAATGATAAAGTATTTATTAATGTACTCGCTATCGGTGCCATACCAGAATCGGTGATGGCTACGGAGTCAGAAGATAAAAATAGTTTAGGTGCATTTGCTTACGTAAAAGATGCGGTAGGTGCTTTTTTTGCGCAAGAGGGTTATCCGTTACTGATTAGCCATGAACATGATGTGACAGCCATTGAAACGAATTTATTGGTAATCGCATTAACGAACAGCGTCGGTGGCTTTGAAACACTGTTTCCGGATGCAACCATTGATGATGGTTTATTGCATTTGGTTGCTGTCAAAGGTGCTAAACCATATGATTTAGTAAAAGCAGTGTTTGAAAGAGGCATTACCCAAGAAGAGTCTGATAGTTTATTGGTTGTATCCGGTAAAAAATTCACCATCGAAGTAGATCCGACTAGTGATTATCGTAAGGACATTCCTACGAATATCGATGGGGATTCAGGTCCGCAATTACCACTAGACATTACCGTTAAAGCTGGAGCAATTCAAGTGTTAAAACCAAAATAATAAATTAAAGGTAGATTTATTTTATACGTATGATATAATAGGGGTTAGATATGGACGTTGTTGGCAAATAGGAAGAGGGATAATAATGGCAGCAATGTTAATGAAACAAACAAAAAGTATTATTGAACGTGAGTTACGACGTGGAACAAGTAAATCAAGAATTGCAGCAATATTAAATGTTGAATTTGAAGAAGCGCAAGCGATGATTGAATCGGTTAAAAAGTCCATTCGTCCGGATCTAAATGATGTTATTACCTTTAATTTTCGAGATAATTTTATGACGGGAACTATTATAAAGTTATTGACTAATAGCGCTGTTGTAAAAATCGATTGGTCGAAATCGGACACCATTATGAAAGATATATGTGAAGAGCGAACAATTGTCAATTTTAAAGATATAATAGACTTTGTTTCCTCAGAAGATGAGTAGTTAGAAGAAGCGCGTAGAATTGTCGTCTCGAACTACTAGAGCAGAGGTCATGCCTTTTAAGGGCGATGTGAAGTGAACGTAGCGGGATAAGATAGTTGATATTGTTGTTATTAGTGATGTCAAAAATAACGTAACACTTTAATTGCATGAAGTGTTACGTTATTTTTGGAATAGATGCACGTGAGTTGGTTTGCTTCAAGTTCGGACACTTGAGACTTGATTGGATTATTCTTACTGTTAGATAAAGCAATCATTAAAATAATCGTTTGATATATAATCCAAGCGTTCCATCTTCGTATGACGCAGATACTTTATCAATGGATTGACCGAGGCATTTGTAATCTTGGTGTTCATTATGGCTACCTAATAGAGAATTATAGTATTCATCCAATTCGTATTGACGTGCTACGCTTAAATCGTCAACAAATTGGTCAAAGGTATCGGGTATGTTATCGGTTTTTGTCGTAATTTCCAACTCGAAGAAATCACAAGTAATATTAAAATGTAAGTCAAAGGTATATAAGTGATGCTCTAAAAAGTAATGGATAATTTCTTTTGTGATCCGAGCGGCTTTATCTTTTTCTGTAATCAATTTTCAATCTCTCCCATGAGTTAAACATTATTTGGTCGATGTTCTAAAATAATATCGATAATCGGCACCATAAAAGCGGCAACAAACCCACTACTAAAACCATTGTTATAAAGTGTTAAACCTTGGTGTAGTGGTAATACAGTACCTGTAAGTAGGTATTGCAAAGCACCTGCAATCAATCCGGCAAATACACCGTAATAGCCAGCAACGGGTGCTAATGATGTGCCAAATAATAATGGTAATGCCACCTTAATATGTGTCACATCCTGTTTGGTTAAAAGGGCAATGGCTAATACACCCAAGCTGATAGGTAGACTATTTCGCAGATGTTTACCAAAGGCACTAAAGCCCAAGACAGAGCAGAGCCCACCGAGGACGGGGCCGCTAATGCGAATACCCAGTACTAAAATCAGCGATAAATAAATTGCGCCATTCAAAAACATATTTAAAGCTGTGGTTTCGACTTTAAAGTTTAACATAAAATCATCCGGTAGTCTTCCTGAACGCTTTAATAATTTCGGTAAGTTTTTATGTGAGGTTTGTGGGTCGTTTAAATAGATTAATAGCGCAAACAAGAGTAGGCACATAAAATATAGGGTTGTGTACATATGCGCATCATTATTAAGAATGGTACGAGTTGTCAGCTCAATGTCAAATAATTGTATGATTAGTAGGATGAACATCGCAACAATACCGGTTGTAAAGCCAAAGTTGTACAGTGCAAAACCTTGATGAAATTTAAGGAATTGCTCGGCTAACACCGGTGTAATAAAACCGACTACTAAACCGATAAGGATACTCAGTGCAAATATGGTGACATGAGTGTTAGCATGTGCAATAATCGTTGAGACTAAAGGTGCCAGTGCGGTTGCGAAGAGACTGATTGTTGTAAAACGTTTAAAAGATTGCTTGGTCCATTTGGCATATAATACGACACCGGCAATAATCGGCAAAATATTTATCAAATGTGTTCCAAAAAAGCTATGACCTAAATAAATACCTAAGGCACCGATTTGGAAGCCACTTAATTTAGTTTGGTCATTCCATAATAAGAGGGCATACATTAAATATAAATGCGTCGCAGCATTAAAAAAAGTTGCTGCCAGACCAGCAAGTGCAAAAAAATCATGCAATAAATAGGTAGGGCTTGAAATGATGGTTAAATAATTGTGCCATAAAGCAACTCTATCAGGCATTAAGAATGCAAACAATAGTGTAAAATGGCCAAGTAACAAAATGAAGTGCTTTTTAGCAAAGGGACTTTGCAAAAAGCGTAAGATTAACGACATACTAACTCCTTTCGACTAAAACCTAGTAATTGGATAAATATTGGGTGAAATTGAGCCCTATAAAAAAGCAGAAAATTATTTTGTAGGTTGCTTAATTTCAGATATAGAATAACATAATCTGGATAATTTTGTCGAGTCAATTTGTAGTAGCTAAAATTCTTGTAAAATTATTTCGAAAACTTAAGCTTTTTAATTGTATAAATTCCCGATTTCATTATAATAGTATATATAGCAAAACATTGTGGAGAGAGAACGTATTGTTTTGTTATAAAAAGAAGTGGAAACTATCACCATAAAAATAAAGAGGAGGAATATTATGATGAGAGAAATTTTGGAGAGAGAATCTGAAGCGTTAAAGACTTATATTGGGTTGAAACGCACAACGAATCGTGTGGAGGCAGATACACGTCGCTTAATTGCCAAATATAATTTAAATATGAATGAATATGCAATTTTGGAGATGTTGTACCATAAAGGAACAGCTACGATGCAAGTCATTAAAGAGAGTATCTTAGTAGTTAATACAAGTATTACGTATATCGTAGACAAACTTTGTGAAAGAAATTATGTTCAACGTGAATATGATAACCGAGATCGTCGTATTATTAATGTGTCACTAACAGACGAAGGTAAAGCGGTTATTGAAGAAGTCTTCCCAGTCCATGCAGAACAATTAACGCATACATTCGATCGTCTATCATTTGAAGAAATCAAACAAATGCGTTCTTTATTGAAAAAATTAAATGGACTTCAATAATTAATAGGCAAATGATTTTGTGAAATCGCATTTAGATGGTACACTAAAAGTATAAAATCTAAGGAGGACTTTTTATGACTTTTGAATTACCTAAATTACCTTACGCGTATGATGCGTTAGAGCCAGTCATTGACGCTCAAACAATGGAAATTCATCATACAAAACATCATAATGCCTATGTTACAAACTTAAACAAAGCAATTGAAGGTACAGAATTTGAAAATGCGACAATCGAAGAATTAGTCAAAGATTATGCAAAATTACCAGAATCAATTCAAACAGCTGTTCGCAACAATGGTGGCGGACACTATAATCACACATTGTTCTGGGAACAATTACAAGCAGTTGGCAAAAACGATATTCCAGCAACATTAGAAGAAAAATTAGTAGAAGCCTTTGGCTCAGTTGATGAATTTAAAGAAAAATTCGCACAAGCGGCTGCTACACGTTTTGGCTCAGGATGGGCATGGCTAGTATCCAATAATGGTGCGCTTGAAGTGGTTTCAACGCCAAACCAAGACAATCCATTGACTGATGGCCTAGTACCATTATTAGGTTTAGATGTGTGGGAGCATGCATACTATTTGAACTACCAAAACCGTCGTCCAGAATACATTAAAGCATTCTGGGATGTCGTAAATTGGGATGTTGTTGCAAAACGTTTAGGCTAATCTAAAAGGTGTGCCTAGTCCGCCTGCAATGTAAATATATAAACCAAGCGTAGCACTTGTTGCTGCGCTTTTTAAAATGGCTTGACACAGCAATAAATGCATGATAGATTATAAAAGTAATTATTACAATTATTAATGTCTGTTGAATAGTAAGCATCTTTGATAGTGGAATAAGTCAATGATGTAGTATCAACGGCGCGTGAATAATGTAACATTAATAGAAGAGGAGCATTAAAATGGCAGTACCAAAAAGAAAGACATCAAAAGCAAAAAAACGTTCAAGAAGAACACATAAAGGACTCAGTGTACCAAATATTTCATTTGACCGTACCACTGGTCAATGGAAAGTACCGCATCGTATTGCAGAAGATGGCACATATAACGGTAAAAACGTTATGTCAGACGAAGCATAATCTAAATTAAGAGTGTGATGGATGAAGAAGCACTGGAGCAAGGGAATAACGTATTAATACGTATAGAGGTGCGTTGCGAAGTGGACGTCGAGGCAGCCCGAGCGAACCAGAATAAACCATGGTGTGAGGGAGGGCGTTCAGCCTCGAACCACTGGAGAAAAATACCGTCGTGCGAGTAGCGCACAGAGGGATTTTTAGAAGTGGACGTCGAGGCTGCCCGAACGAACCAGAATAACCATGGTGTGAGGGAGGCTGTTCTGACTTGAACCACTGGAGAAAATACCGTCGTGCGAGTAGCGCACAGAGGGATTTTCTGAAGTGGATGTCAAGTCAAGCCGAGCGAACCAGAATAAGAAAGGAGCGTCGCAATGGCAGTTATTTATCCGCCTTTAGTTGAAGAAGGCTATCAACATTGTGTCGCAATAGGGATGCAGATTTCTAAAGAAGCAGTCTTTCAATATTTATATGAACAAGGGATTATTAATGCTTTTGGTTATCCGACTGAAATGGCGCTCTCCAATGGATTAGTGGCTGAGTTTACAGAGTGGGAAAATAGTTCCTTTGACGAATTTCTTGCTTTGTACCCAGTCTTTCAAGCATTTGATGCTGAGTTTTTCGAGCAAGTGGATGGCTTTTGGCAAGTAAAACCTAAATGCTTGGAAAAGTTCTTCACGACGTTGGAGCAGCAATCATTGGATAATCATAGCTGGATGCAGCTAGAAGCATTTTTTGAACAGCGTGAGATGATGAATGAATAAAAATGGTGTAGTGAGTAAGTAAAAGTAATAGAGCTTTACTTACTCTTTTTTTTTTGTAAATACAGAGACTTACAGCCAATTATTATAATAAATATATTTATTTGTTTGCTATTCATGTAAGGATGCTCTACAATAAATGGAGAAAAATAGCGAACAAAAAATATATAATGAGAGTGTGGATTTTTTGGCTTGAATCACTGAAGGAAATTGCTGATGAGCGAGTAGCGAGCCGAGGGATTTTCTGAAGTGGATGTCAAGTCAAGTCGAGCGAACCAGAATAAACCATGGTGTGAGTGAGGGCGTTCAGCCTCGAACCACTGGAGAAAGTCAACGGAATGCGTGAAACGCATGGAGATGGCTTTTGAAGTGGACGTCGAGGTTGCCCGAACGAGCAGGAATAGGAGATGATGGATGTGTCAACATGGGAAAAATTATTAGCACCATTTTGGCTAACTGAACAAGGTATCGCTTTAAACGCAGCGATTGACGAAGTGTACCAAACGCAAACGGTTTTTCCACAACGTGAAAATATCTTTCGTGCATTTGAATTAACGCCATATGAAGCCGTTCGTGTTGTAATATTAGGACAAGATCCATATCACAATCCTGGTCAAGCGCAGGGATTAGCTTTTTCAGTACCGAGTGATATGCCGTTGCCGCCATCGTTAAAAAATATATACAAGGAGTTAGCGGAGGATGTATTGATAGCTCTTCCGACCCAAGGTGATTTATCGTCGTGGGCGGAGCAAGGTGTTTTGTTATTAAATACCACATTAACAGTACAAGCACATCAACCGCATTCGCATCAGCATATTGGTTGGCAGTTTTTCTCAGATTATGTGATGGAGTTATTGAATCAACATGAGCATTCTCTAGTATTTGTACTATGGGGCAAACCTGCTCAAAGTAAACGAGCGAAAATTGATTTATCCAAGCACCGAATTATTCAAGCGCCACATCCGAGTCCATTATCAGCGTATCGTGGATTTTTTGGAAGTAAACCATTTTCACAAATTAATCAATGGCTAGCTGAACCAATTCAGTGGGATTCAGTTAATAAATTTTAGAAAGAGGAAAAATAAGATGACATTTGAAGAAATTTTACCGCAATTAAAACAAGGAGCTAGAATCATCCGTAAAGGATGGGGAGGCGCAGAAGAATACGTTGAATTAGTACCGGAGACTGAATTAAATGGTCAAACGATGACGCCATACTTTGCGATTATGGTGACTGGTGAAGGCTATAGTATGTTTCAACCGACAGTGTGTGATATTTTAGCAACAGACTGGATGATTGTTAATGACTAATGTGCCTGTCAGACAACGTCATTTTTTACCGGAGCGATTACATGTTATTGTAACGGGCGCTAGTTCAGGTATCGGGTTAGCACAAGTTCAAGCGTTTATAAACCAAGGGCATTCTGTCATAGGTGTGGACTGCCAACTATTTCCAACGCGTATTCCTGTTGATGCTTCAAAGTTTCATTTTATCCAAGCGGATGTCAGTCAGCCAGATGGCGTTCAAGCAGTGATGTCATTGGTTGAATCTGTGTGGGATACAGCAGTGCATGTGTTGTGTAATACTGCTGGCCAACTGGACCAATTCAAGCGCATTGATGAAATTACATTAACCGATTGGCAACATTTTTTAGCGGTTAATGTTACTAGTCAAATGTTGATGTGCCAAGCTTTTATTCCATATCTACTTCAACAACCTGCGAGTCGTATTATTAACATGGCATCGATTGCAGGTCTAACAGCTGGAGGCGGAGGTGTCGCTTATACAGCAGCTAAGCACGCAGTTGTTGGACTAACGAAACAGTTAGCATATGATTATGCCAGCACGAGTTTACGTGTTAATGCGATTGCCCCAGGTGCTATTCAAACAGCGATGACGCAAGCGGATTTCGCTGATGGCGGGGAAATGGCGCAATGGGTTGCCAACCAGACGCCTATGAAACGTTGGGCACAACCAGAAGAAGTTGCGAATGTGAGTTTATTTTTAGCCAGTGATGCTAGCGACTATATGCAGGGGACGATATTAGAACTTGACGGCGGTTGGCTAATTCGATAGAATGGACGTTGAGTTTAAAAAGACCCCATTGAATCCGAATTGATTTGTGCAGTGATGCATGCTTAACAAGGCGCGATGTTGATAAGATTTGATGAGTTATTTTTATTAAAACTCACGATAACACTTTTGCTCAACAAAGAGTGAGCTTCCTTTGGTTATCGTCATTACTAGGCGTTGATGAACGGCCTACAAAGGAGAATGAAAAATGAATCATCAAACTTATCGTGTGGAAAACCGTACATTAGACTTAGTGAAGTCTGCTATTGTTATTGCGCTCTATATGGCGCTTACCTTTCTTGTTGCCCCCGTTGCTTTTGGTCCTGTTCAATTCCGTATTTCAGAAATATTGAATTACTTAGGACTCTATAACCGTCGCTATGTCTATGCTGTGACCTTAGGTGTTTTTTTAGCTAACTTTTATCAGTATGGAATTGTCGATATGGTTGTCGGAAGTTTAACGACTTTAGTATCGTTTTACATTAGTATTTGGATTGGCAACCGTTTGGTTGAATTAAACCGACGTGTAAAATTCTTTAAGTATGATGAGATGCTATTGAAGTATATTGTAACGGCTTTTGTTTTTGCAGCAGGATGTATTGTGATTGCCTTAATGCTTTATGTCATTGGAGCAGAAGCAGCGTTCTGGCCAACATATCTGTCACTATTTATTAGTGAGTTAGTTGTAATGCTATTAGGAATGCCGATTATGTATTTGATTAGCAAACGTATTGATTTTAATGAATAGATAGTACAAGTATTGATTGAACACTGCTTGTTGTGGATAAAGATTTTTTAAAGGGACAGAAAAAGGGCGGATTTATTATTTCACCTTTTCTAGTGTGTTTTTAATCTTTATCCATTTTTTATTACTGAAATGAGAATAGATTGTATCTGTATTTCAAGTCGACTTTGTCGGCTTTTTATTTTTTGAAACACAAAATCCGATGCAATCATCAAACATCTAGTAAAAACGTGTCCTTGCTGACTGTCCTGTGTCACTCAGCGCACACGTAGCCCTTGTCATAACTAGAAAATTCATTCATTTTCATTCCATACATTAAAAAAACATAAAAATTGCCGCAGTGAAAATAATTCCATTTAGTTTCCGGTAGTTTTTAAAAATATTTTTTGATATAATTAAACGAGTCAAGTCATGACTGCATGTGATGATTCACAAACTCAAGTCAGTCACGCATTACTTAGAACGGAGGCATCATATGGCATTGTTTGGTAAACAACGAATTGGAATTGATTTAGGCACTGCTAATACCTTGATATATATTGAAAATAAAGGGATTGCCTTACGTGAACCGTCAATTGTCGCACGCAAAAAAGATACGAAAGAAGTTGTCGCTTTTGGTCGTGAAGCGGAGCAATTAGTCGGTAGAACTTCAGAAAACTTTGAAATGATTCGTCCATTACGTGACGGAGTAATTGCGGACTTTTCATTAACAAAATTAATGCTCGCAAACTTTATTAAACAAGCGATTCATCGTACTGTGTCCAAACCAGATGTGGTCATTTGTGTGCCGAGTAATATTTCTAAAGTAGAACGGCGTGCGGTGATTGATGCAGTCAAAGATTTAGGGATTCGTAAGGCGATGATTGTGGATGAACCGTACGCTGCAGCTATTGGTGCAGGACTCAATATTTACGAGCCGCGCGGTAAAATGATTGTTGATATCGGCAGTGGGACAACGGATATTGCTGTGATTTCATATGGTGAAATAGTTAAAGGTAAAGCAATCGTTTATGCGGGACACAAGATGAATGAGTTAATTATGGATTGCGTTAGAGAAGATTATCAGTTAGCGATTGGTTATCAAGTTGCCGATGAAATTAAAATGAAAATCGGTAATGCGTTATATACCACCCATGATGAACAAGATAAGTTATTAATTAAAGGGCGCAATATCGCAACGGGTATGCCGGATGAAAAAGTTGTCCGTGCCCATCGAGTTGCACAGGCCTTAGATGAAGTTATCCAACCAATTATGACGGCAATTAAGCAAGTTTTTGAAGAAACACCGCCTGAATTAGCTGTGGATGTGCTAGATTTTGGCATTATTTTAACCGGTGGTGGTTCGTTATTAAAACGCCTCGCTGAGCGGATGCAAAAAGAATTAAATATACCAGTACATTTAGTCGATAAACCACTCGATTCGGTTGTCGTTGGTGCTGGGAAATTACTAAAAGAAATGGAACGACAATCTCAACAAGTGGAACGTCAAGCGCGTTAAGGTTCCAGTTAGAAAGAGGAATACAATGAATAATAAGAAAATGATTGGAATATTATTAGCGACTATTGCCATCGTATCGCTAATTAGCTTTACCATGCTTAATGGGTCGAGTAATTTACTAACCAGTGCAATTAATGATACAGCTTCGTGGACAGGGCGACTATTTTCTGAACCAGTAAACATGGTTGTGCGCTTCGTCAACTCGGTCGATAATGTTATCAATACGTTTGAAGAAAATCAACAGCTAAAATCTAAAATTAATCAAGTATATGAATTACAAGTCCGTGTAGCGGATTTAGAAGCAGAAAATGAAGGAATGCGCAAAGAATTAAAACTGGTTCAAACGTTAAGTAATTATTCTGTTGTCAATTCAACGGTAATTGCGCGTAACCCGGATCAATGGATGGAAACCTTAACGATAGATGTTGGCTCGAATAAAGGTGTCGAAGTCAATATGGCGGTCATGGCAGGAAATGGACTTATTGGTCGAGTAGTTGAAGTCAATCCAACTAGCTCAAAAGTTTTATTACTAACCTCTGAAAAATCCAATGCAGGTAAAGTGTCGGCAAGTATCCAAACAAGTTCAGGGTCAGCTAATGGGATTGTGTCATCCTATGACCGCAAATCAAAACATTATATTATGACCCAAATTGACCCGGCAGCAAAAATCAAGAGGGGCGACAAAGTGATTACCTCCGGTTTGGGTGGTGTTATTCCAAGTACTTTATTAATCGGTGAAGTTGAATCGGTTAAGATGGATGACTATGGGTTGTTCCAAATTGTTAAAATTAAACCAGCTGGAGAAATGACCGATATTCGTTTTGTTACGGTTATTTTGAGAGAAGGGCAGCGTGAAGCAAATGAAGATTAATCGCGATCGTCGTGTAAAATGGTTTTTGCCGTTTTTACTGTTCGTTAGTATTATCATTGATTCAGCTCTTCCAGCTATTTTTCCGGTAGCCTTTTTAGGAAATAATCAAACGATTGTATCCCAACTCGCCTTGTATTTTTTAACATTGTTTGCCTTTTACTTTAGAGATGAGACAATTTTGTTAAATGCATTAATATTTGGCTTGTTAACAGATTCTTACAATACGACGATATTAGGTATTTATGGAGCCCTTTACTTTATCATCGCTTATGTAATCATTAAGGTGAAGAAGTATTTCCCCAAAAATGCGGCGGTGCATATTATGTTACTATTAGTAGCTAGTGCACTGTGTCAATTTGTTGTCTTTGTATTTTACCGTGAGTTTGGTTATACCACCGTAACCTTAACGGAGTTTTTAGCGACCCACTTATGGCCAACATTAATCTTTAATGTAGTACTTTCTTTTTTGATGTATTTTCCATCAAAAGGCTTGTTACAGTGGCTTGGGTATGAAAACTATATTATTTTATAAGTCAGGCAAAACATTTTTGACTTTAGTCATGAGCTGAACTGGATATAAAAGTCCCAAAATTAAAACGTTAAACTGGACGTACGTCCAGTTTTTTTGAAATGTAGAGAAAAAATCGGTACGGATGAACCTGCCGGTAAAAAATATTAGTACATTAACTTAAAAGATGATATAATACTAAGTGTATTACTGCACTTGACACATTTTTAGTCTAAGTGGTGAGATAGGGTTGTTTAACAACATGAATGATGGTGTGTTAGTAGAATCTCACGAACAGTTAAATTTATTTAAAGGAGGCGGCAGAGTGATGAATCATAATAAAAATGAACATCCCGTACGATTTGGTGAAACGCATAGTGATGATGCACAACAAATTGTTGACCGCATTGTATCAGAATTAAAAGCGAAGCGTATTCGCATTACAGAGCCGAGAAAGGCTATCATTACTTATATGGTAGAAAGTCATTCGCATCCGACGGCAGAGGAAATCTATGAAGACTTACTCCCGGATAATCCAGGTATGAGCTTAGCGACTGTCTATAATAATTTAAACACATTAATCGAACAGGGTTATGTGCATGAGATGAAATTTGCTGGTATTACGAGCCGTTATGATTTTATGGGGCATCAGCATTTTCATATTATTTGTGAAAAATGCGGAAAAGTAGCCGATTTTCCAGCTCGTGATATTACACCTATTAAAGACGATGCCTATGAGCATACAGGTTATCAAGTGCGTGGTGTAAGTTTAGAAATGTTTGGTATCTGTCCAAACTGTCAAACGATGGACGAAGGAGTTAACTAGCATGATGAATATTGCAGCAGCTGTTATTCAGCTGATACGGATGTATCAATTGTTATTAGGGGTTTATGCTTTGATGACGTGGTTTCCGCAAGCGCAACAAACCAAAATATGGGATGTTATCGTACGTATGGTGCGACCGTATCTCGATATTTTTGATCAAATCATTCCGTCTTTAGGTGGTATTAGTTTTAATGTCATTATCGCTTATTTTGTATTGGATTTAGTCAAAATGGGTGTGCTATTTATCGCAAGGATATTTTAGGATAGAAAAGAGGTGTCCGTATGAATCAAGATGTGTATCAACACTATGGTAAAGAGGAAAAGAATTTTATCGATCAAGTGTTTGGTTGGATGCAACAAGTAGAAAATCGATACGTGCCTTATTTATCTGGTTTTTTAACGCCGAGAGAAGCGATGATTACGGAACAATTAGTGGCGACTAATGATGATTTAGCAGTTTATTTTGATGGTGGCTACGAAGGGGCTGAGCGCCAGCGTGCTTTGATTATTCCGCCTTATTATGAACCGACGGTAGCTGATTATAATCTCTGCTTGCTTGAAGTGAAATTTCCAGTTAAATTTGGCGAGATTACACATGGTCGAATCTTAGGCACCTTATTATCCACAGGGATTGACCGTCAGCGTATCGGCGATATTATTACGGATGGTACGTATTGGCACTTGATTATCGATGAAACGATTAGTGAATTTATTAAGACGAATGTCAATAAAATCGGTAATGTTGGCGTGCATTTAGAAAATATCAATCATGAATCCTTATTGACGTCCAATGAAAATTGGGATGTCATTACCGTGATTTCCAGTTCAATGCGTTTAGATGCTTTATTGTCGAAAGTTTATAATATTTCAAGACAGCGTGCTAAAGATGCGGTAGCTGCCGGATATGTGAAAATGAACTTTGCGGAAATGGACCGTGGTGATATTGAAGTGAAATTGAATGACATTGTATCGCTTAGAAAATATGGACGTTTTTGGGTAAAATCAGTGGATGGTGTGACCAAAAAGGATAATTATCGTTTGACCGTGCATGTTTTAATCAAATAAACAATTTTTTTAACAGTGACTATAGGATTTTTCACATATTTAGTGTAGAATAAACATAATCAAGAGATGAAATGTGAATAGGGAAAGGACGTGTGAAAGTGGCTTTAACACCTTCAGAAATTTTACATAAAGAATTTGACACGAAATTTAGAGGCTATGATCCGGATGAAGTCAATGACTTTTTGGATGTAATTGTAGCAGAATTTGAAAAGTTAACTCTTTCTAATAAAGAATTAACAAGTAAGATGTCAGATATGCAAGATAAATTAAACTATTTCCAACAATTACAAGATTCATTGAATAACTCGATTGTTATTGCTCAAGAAGCAGCTGATCGTTTAAAACAAAATGCCCGTAAAGAAGCAGAGTTAATTTTATTCGAGGCAGAGCGTGAAGCGGATCGTTTAGTGATGGATGCGACTCAACGTACACAATCAATTGTTAGTGAAACGGAACAATTACAATCATATGGGCAAGAATTCCGTAAAAAATTAACCAACATGGTTGAAGCACAATTAGCCCTTATCAATAAACCGGAATATCAAGAGTTATTCGACTCAACGGCTGTCTCTAATTCGTTGAATTCACTAAAATCGTCAAGTTCTATTAATGAACGTGTGGACGCATTAGAGCAAGAATCAGCTGAAGCGGTTCAGGCAACACCAGCGTTTGAAGAAATGACATTTCCAACAGTTGACAGCCAACCGGCTTATGAACCAGAAGAGGAAGAAATGATTTTTCCAACGGTAGATAGTTTCGACGAAGCACCCGTTGACGAATCCTTTGACGAACCCTTTGATGTGGAGGGGTTAATCGCGACACATGAAGAACCTTCTGTTCCTGAAAGTGTCATCGGTAGAACAATCCGCATTGACTTACCAGAATAATGAAAAAGTATAGGACAACAGCTGGATTATATATTTAAGCGAGTCAAGAATTGGTGTGAGCTTGGCAATCTCTGTAATACAGCTTATCACCTATATACCTTGTTTTAGCGAACCGCAAAACGCAGTAGTTAGAACCGCTTCAATAGCGTTAACATGAATGAGATGATGAGTAAACGATGGTTTACTGATTAAATTGGGTGGTACCACGTTACTGACGTCCCTTTGTATAGGGGCGTCTTTTTGATTTATTAATAAAAAATTAATGCAATAAAAAGATTGGAGAATATGATGAAATTAAAAGACACATTAAATCTCGGTAAAACGAATTTTGCGATGCGTGCAAATTTACCGACCAAAGAAGTTGAATTACAAGCAGAATGGGAGCAAGCAGAATTATATAAAAAGATTCAAGAAAAAAATGCGAATCGACCGGCCTATATTTTGCATGATGGTCCTCCGTATGCGAACGGAAAATTACATATGGGGCACGCATTAAATAAAATTTCTAAAGATTTTATTATCCGCTATAAATCAATGTCAGGATTCCGTGCGCCATATATTCCTGGTTGGGATACACATGGATTGCCGATTGAAGCTGCCTTAACGAATTCTGAAGGGATTGACCGTAAAAAATTCTCTGTAGCTGATTTCAGACGATTATGTGAAGAGTATGCACTAAAACAAGTTGACGAACAACGCCAAGACTTTAAACGTCTCGGTGTGACGGGTGATTGGGACCATCCATACTTAACATTACAACCAAAATATGAGGCAGAACAATTACGTATTTTTGGTAAGATGGCTGAAAAAGGTTATATCTATAAAGGCTTAAAACCAATTTACTGGTCACCATCCAGTGAGTCATCTTTAGCAGAAGCAGAAATTGAATATAAAGATGTGACCTCACCATCTATTTATGTTGCGTTTAAAGTATTAGATGGAAAAGGAGTAGTACCTGAAAATGCAGAATTTGTTATTTGGACAACGACACCATGGACGTTACCAGCTAACTTAGGGATTTCTGTATCACCGGATGCGACGTATGTTGCAGTACAAGTGGCAGAGCGTTTATTTATCGTCGCAAAAGAATTATTAGAAATGGTTGCTGAAGCGGTAGAGTGGAAGGAGTATGAGATTGTATCTGAATACCAAGGTGCTCAATTTGACCGTTTAACCGCGCAACATCCATTTTATGACCGCGAGTCGCTTGTAATGGTCGGAGACCATGTTACATTAGACACCGGTACTGGTTTAGTACATACGGCACCTGGACACGGTGAAGATGACTACCAAGTAGGTTTACGTTATCAATTAGATATTTTATCACCACTAGATAACCGTGGTCATTTTACAGCTGAAGCACCTAGATTTGAAGGAATGTTCTACTTAAAAGCGAATAAAGTTGTTATTGAAACATTAATTGAAAATAATCGTTTATTAGCACAGGACGAATTAATGCATAGCTATCCACATGATTGGCGTACGAAAAAACCGGTTATTTATCGTGCAACACCACAATGGTTTGCGTCCATTGATAAATTCCGTCAGCAATTATTAACAGCTGTTGAACATGATGTAACATGGCATCATCCATCTGGTCAAGTTCGTATTTACAATATGTTACGTGACCGTGGTGATTGGGTGATTTCACGTCAACGTGTATGGGGTGTGCCATTACCAATTTTCTATGCTGAAAATGGCGAAGCAATTTTAGATAATGCAGTCATCGAACATGTTGCTAATCTGGTAGAAGAGAACGGTTCTAATATCTGGTTTGAACGCGACGCCAAAGAGTTGTTGCCAGAAGGATTTACGCATCCTGGTAGTCCAAATGGTGAATTTACTAAAGAGATGGATATAATGGATGTATGGTTCGATTCAGGAACGAGTTATGCGAGTGTCTTAAAACGTGAAGGGCAACAATTCCCAGCAGATTTATATTTAGAAGGGTCTGACCAATACCGCGGTTGGTTTAACTCAAGCTTTACAACATCTGTTGCAGCTAATAATCAACCGCCATACAAAGCCGTGTTGTCTCAAGGTTTTGTAATGGATGGTAAAGGACAAAAAATGAGTAAATCACTCGGTAATGTAATTGTGCCGGAAGAAGTGATGAAAGAATTAGGTGCGGATATTATTCGTCTATGGGTAGCCAGTGTCGATTATGAAAATGATGTGCGTATTTCTAACGATATTTTAAAACAAGTATCAGAAACATATCGTAAAATCCGTAATACGATTCGTTTTATGTTATCGAATATTGGGGACTTCAATCCAGAAACGGATAAAGTAGACACATTAAGACCAGTTGACCAATACTTAATGGCTAAATTTGATGTGTTAGTGAATGAGGTCTTAACCGCTTATGATGAATTCCAATATTCAACAATTTATAAAAAAGTCATCAATTTTATTACAGTTGATTTATCAGCATTTTACTTGGATTTTGCTAAAGATGTGTTGTATATCGAAGCGGCAGATGCATACCCACGACGTGCTATGCAAACAGTCATTTATCATGTGTTGCGTGACCTCATTCCATTGTTAACGCCAATCTTACTTCATACGATGGAAGAGGCATGGAAAGAGTTGCCAGGCGCACAAGGCTTTGTTCAATTACAAGATATGCCAGAAAAACGCGATATTACAGCTGCGCAAGCATTGGTCGAACAATGGGCACCATTCTTTGACGTAAAATCTGCTGTTCATAAAGCATTAGAAGTGGCTAAAAATGATGACGTGTCACCAATTAAAAAATCATTTGAAGCATCTGTCACAGTTTATGCGCCAGAAGCAGTGATTGAAGAAGTATCAGCATTGAGTGATGATTTAGCACAATTATTAATTGTATCACACGTAAGCTTGCAGCCTCTATCATCAGCAGATGAATCAGCAGAAGCGTATGATGACTTTAAAGTATTAGTACAACCAGCCCATGGACATGTCTGTGAACGTTGTCGTGCTGTTCGCCCAGAAGTTGGAACCATCGAGGAAGCACCAGAACTATGCCACCGCTGCCACGCAATTGTAACTGAACACTTCCCAGAATATTTTACATCAAAAGCAGAATAATACTTTTTGCGATAATGTGTGCGTTGTTAGCATGACTAATCGTGATGTAAAGTGCTTCGGTATATAGCATAACAGCAGTTGAAAGTATTGAATGAATCATTCGGCTTTCAACTGCTTCTTTATTTGTTATTTTTGTATATTTTTTTCACAAAATGTTTTATAATGATACTAGAATGAGCATCTCGATGATGAGGAATGAACGCGTTATTTCTCGATTCCGAAGATAAGAAAATAGGATGCGTATGATGAAGTTTTTGATATTGTAGGCCTTATGATGTTAGGTATAGCGTGCCGTAATTATTATATGACATGATTGTTTAGGAAGGGGACTGATTATGTGAAAAAAATCGGTATTATTTGTCTATCTATACATATCATTATTTTATTTCTATTGAGAACCTATCGTATTATCAATAATAATCAAACAGTCTTACTAACAGTTATATGTTTAATGTTATTTATTTTTTTAAAATATTTATTCTCAAATGCAAGTAAATGTAGAATAAAAAGGAGAATCAAATCAATGACAAGACCTATTTTATATTTTAGTGATAAGTGCCCCGATACAGCACCATTTGTCACGGTGTTAAAAGAATTAGCAGTAGATTATGATGAGGTTAATATTACTGCATCAATCCCTAATTTAAAGCGCTTTTTAAACTTACGGGATACCCAAGAGGTCTTTGACGCCAAAAAGGCACTAAATCAAGTAGGTATTCCAGTATTGGTTACTGAGGACGCCCAGTTAATTTTTGATGAAACCACGCTTCGTGAATATTATGATGAAACATAGTGTGCCCGAGAAAGTGTAGTGCTGATTACTGTTAGCAAGTTGGCGGGAAATCGAATGTACGAGTGATTTGTAAAAGACGTGTTATTTAAGCATTATTGAGCCTAGAAAGGAGTGAATGTAGAAATGAATAAAGAACAATTGATGGAACGTGCAGTGAAAGTGATGGAAAAATCATACAGCCCGTATTCACATTTTCCTGTCGGTTGTGCCATGTTAATGAAAGATGGCGAAGTGATTGAAGGTGTAAATGTTGAAAATGTTTCTTTTGGTGCAACAAATTGTGCAGAACGGACAGCGATTTTTACAGCTGTAACTAAAGGTTATGCACCGAAATCGATTGCTGCTATTGCAGTGAGTGGAGATACTGAAGCCTTTTTACCACCTTGTAGTATTTGCCGTCAAGTACTTGTTGAATTTTGCGATGCAGAGACACCGGTCTATTTAACCCGTCACGATGGCGCCATATTTGAAACATCAGTCAAAGAACTCGTTCCATTTGCATTTGAAACATTGGATATGTAATGAGATTGGGATTAGAAAGCGCATACAGCTTGTGTAGCAGCGAAGTAGTTGTGAGTGAGTGTCGAATGAAGCTAAGGCAAGTCGTTAAACCGCTAAAAATGCATTAACATTGTTAAATAATGTAGCATTTGATATAGTAAAGTAAAAGAGTATAAAGGTGGAGAAAATATGGCACAAACATTATTACATGCATGCTACCGTGTGCATAATTTAGAAGAAACGTTAAAATTTTATACGGAAATTTTTGATTTTACAATTAGCCGTGAACGTAAGTTTCCAGAACATGGCTTTGATTTAGTGTATTTGGTAGTACCAGGTTCTGATTTTGAATTAGAATTGACGTATAACTATGATTCAGAGCCATACGTAATTGGTAATGGATTTAGCCATTTGGCTCTAGGCGTCGATGATTTAGAAGCTATTCATGCAAAATGTAAAGAGTCGGGCTATGAAACAACAGATATGAAAGGTTTACCAGGTAACCCGCCGTCATATTTCTTTGTTACTGACCCAGATGGTTATCGTCTAGAGGTAATGCGTAATAAGTAAGGACAGTGTAACAAAACTTGCGCTGAAATAAACCACTCGAGAAACGCATAAAGCTGTCTACTGTAGTGAAAGTTATTACAGTGTGTCACAGTCAGATTCGCACGAACGCTTTGTGGTGATTTACAACGAGCAATGATGGGACGGGTGATATGCCCGTTCTTTATTAATTTAAACCCCGTATCAGCTGCAATAAAAGCAAAAGATACGGGGTTATTGATTTTATCTAAAATATTTGGACACACAGGTATTAAGCCATTTGATTTTTCTGGTAGAGCCAATAGCCAATAACACAGCTACATAAGCAGAAAAATTGAAAGACGAGCACATACATCGGGGCAGTCATCAGACTACCGATAAAGATGGATAAACTACCGAGGATTGCGAATATTGGTGAGATAAGTCCAGTCAAACGTTGCTCAATGGTTTGATGACGATACATGTCGAATACTTTAAGATAGAGTACCATGAAGGCCAAATTGTTAAACACGACAGAAATTTCACTCACATCACGGCCGTGTAATAAGTCGAATTTTTGTACGATGTAATGAATCGTTAACCAACCGAGTGCGACAGCAAGTGTTAACAAGGTTGAAGCAGTTGATACTTGATGTTTTGGATGGATGGTGGCTAATTTTTTTGAATGTAACCAACCACGTTGAGCAAATGCTTGTGGTAGACGAATCATTGCTAATAACATGCCATTAATCACACCGAGGACTGAAATAATGATAATTAGTAAAATAAAGTTACCGATTTGGGGGCCAAACAAAGATTGTAAGGCATAATGTATCGCATCATCGCCAACACTCATAATAAAACTAGGCCCTAGTATCTTACTTAAACCAAAAAAGAATAATAGATAAGTCAATAATATAAATAATGGACCAATTATCAATGCCTTGGTTAAGTTGCGTTTTGGATTGCG
The DNA here is from genome assembly GCA_016126655.1 of Aerococcaceae bacterium zg-1292. GTDB lineage: Bacteria > Bacillota > Bacilli > Lactobacillales > Aerococcaceae > Globicatella. Next base: position 792,852 of record CP065955.1, read on the forward strand.
GATTTCGGGCGCAATCGTAATTACCGCCGTCCAGCCATCGTATGAAAAGGCTAGTGGTACTAATGCGGCTAACCACCCAAAACCAACACTTTTTGGGTGAATAACCGGTATCTGTGCGGGTATTGCCGGTAAATCAGCGTGCCAAAATAGTCCAATTACTGCAATAATCAGTAAAGGAATCACTTTAACAAATGTGGATAATGATTGATAATAACCGCCTAATTGACGTGAAAAATAGTTAAGGGCTGTAAAAAAGATAATATAACTCGCCGCAAAAATAATTTGCATTTCTAATGTAGCTTCTTTGCCAAGGTATGTCCAAGAGTAGATGGCACCTACCCATGCGACGACCGCAATAACAGTTGGAAAATAAACAAAGGATTGGAAAAATCCAATTGCTGCTGCAATACCAGGTGAGATAAATTCTTCGTAATAACTAGAAATCCCACCGCTGGACGTCGTGCGTTGTGCTAATTCAGATAGAGACAGACTTCCGAAGATGATGCAGCTAGCTCCGAGTGCTAATGCTAACATCCCCAGTCCGACATTGCCTCCAGTATAAAGTAGGACATTGTCTGCCCTAAAATAAATGCCTGAACCAATAACGACACCGACAATCATCGCAATCGCTGTGGTCAAGCCATATGTAGTTTTTGCTTGTTTCATTGAATACCCCATAAAAGTTTAATTTATTATGCAACGAAAGGACGAGCCTTTCATTAGACAATCCTAATTATAACATGATAATAGTATTAGTAAAGTGAGAATCGGTAGAATTTCAACCACTATGAAAAAGCGAGCGCTTAGTATATAATAGAAAGCGAGAACAACGAAAAACAGAGGCGTTAGGGGATGGTACCGTAAGGCCTTGCTTTGATACGGGTAGCGGTGCTCCAATAAAATAAGCACTTGCATACAGTGACCTATCGAGTAAGTACAGATGCGTTTAGCCATTTTAACGAAAAGAAAGCAGGATTGACATTAATGAAAGAATTACCAATAGGTATTATTGACTCTGGTTTTGGTGGTCTAACTGTAGTCAAACAAAGTTTGAAGCAATTACCCAATGAATCGATAATTTATTTAGGAGACAGTGCGCGCTGCCCGTATGGTCCGCGACCATTGTCGCAAGTCAAAGAATTTATTTGGCAAATGACGAATTTTTTATTAGAAAAAGGTATCAAAATGTTAGTGCTTGCCTGTAATACAGGGACTGCCGCGGCGTTGGAGGAAATTCGCGCGACACTATCGATTCCAGTAATTGGTGTTATTCATCCCGGTAGTCGTGCTGCCATTAAAGAAACACAAAATCAACGTATTGGTGTTATCGGTACGCAGGGCACGATTAATAGCCGCTTATATGAACAAGTAATTTTAGAAAAAGCGAATCATTTAGCAGTAAAAAGTGTCGCCGCGCCTGAATTTGTTTCAATTGTTGAAGAGAATCGCATGGATGATGCAAAGACACCGGATATTGTTAAAACGCAATTACAATCATTGATTGATGAAGGAGTAGATACTTTAGTATTAGGCTGTACACACTATCCAATTATTCGTGATGTGATTCAAATGGCGATGGGGGACTCAGTGAGTTTGATTGACTCGGGTGTAGAAACCATCAATGAGGTAAGTACATTACTGGATTATTTTAATTTAAGTCGCAGCGCTCAAGAAGCACTCGAATGTCCGGCCACTATGGATATTTATACGACTGGCGAGGCAGACCGCTTTGAAACAGTTGCTAAAACATGGCTGCAAAATGAGCAATTAGTCGTCAAAACATGTCGAATTGAGGAGGATAACATTGTCGAAAATATTAATCGCAACGCATAATCCGGGTAAAGTAAAAGAATTTACGACACTATTTTCACCTTTAGGGATTAAAGTGGAATCATTATTGGATTATCCCGAGTTAGAAGAAGTAGAAGAGACAGGGGCAACATTTGAAGAAAATGCACGGCTTAAAGCAGAAACTATCGCCCGTATGACGAATAGTATGGTATTAGCAGATGATTCGGGCTTATGTGTTGATGCGTTAAATGGTGCGCCAGGTATTTATAGCGCACGCTATGCGGGTGAACCGACGGATAATTTGAAAAATAACCAAAAATTGTTATCAGCATTGGAAGGGGTAGCCAATCGTCAGGCGCATTTTATTTGTTGTTTGGTGTTGGCGCATCCTGACGTGGATTCATTAGTTGTTGAGGGACGTGTCGATGGTGAAATTGCTACCCAAATGCACGGAGAGCAAGGCTTTGGCTATGACCCTGTATTTTATATTCCGTCAGAGCAGAAAACATTTGCCCAAATGCCTGAGAAAAAAAGTGAAATAGGGCATCGCGCAATGGCGTTGAAAGCATTACTTGAAAAAATGCCAGATTGGTTAAATCATAATGCAATCTAGCCCTGTCCACTGGAGTTTATAGTGTGAGCGAGGGTGCTCTGGCTTGTCACTGGGGGAAGTTGCTGATATGCGAGTAGCACACAAAAGTAATTTAGCAAGTGGACGTCAAGCCAACTCGAGCGAGCCAGAATTTAAGGCTAACGCCGTGCGAGTAGCGCACAGAAGCATTATGTGAAGTGGAGGCATTTCAGCACATTGGAACCAGAATAAGGAGGTTGAAAAACAAATGAAATGGTTAGTAGTAAGTGATAATCATGGGAATTGGGCGCAATTAAACCAATTATTTGAACAATATCGTCCACAGGTAGATTTGATTATACATTGTGGGGATTCAGAATTTCCAGCGGATGACCCGATTTGGGAGCAAGTTGACGTTGTCGTATCAGGTAACATGGATTTTGATCCGCAATATTTTTCAGTTCGCACGAAAGATAGTGATGTCGGCAAGATTTTAGTTGTGCATGGACATCGTCATGGAGTGAATTCAGGTAATCATGAATTATTAGAGATGGCACTGGGAACGAATGCGAAATTTGTGTTTCATGGACATACGCATCGTCTGTATGCCGAGCAACAAGAAGGGATACTGTTTGTTAACCCAGGAAGCTTGAATCATTCACGTGGTCCAATTCCGTATAAAACTTATGCTATTATTGAGATTGATACCGATAAAACAACAGTGAACTTTTATACTGATGCGCATGAATGTTTAGCTGATTTGACACAAGAGTTTGCAAGGTAAGTGTGATATGATAAATAAAATTATTGAAAAATCAATTGTCAGTTCTATTTCTGATTTAATGATACCGGCTGATAATGTCGCACATGTGTTATCAAACAATACACTGAGTCACGGATTATTAGTTTTGTCGACCGTTAAATACTCATTAATTCCTGTTTTGTCCCCGCAATTGAAACTGATGGGTTTGCTTAATATGTCGGTTATTATCAAAGCAATTACGACAATTGATGCGATTGAAGTATCGAAACTCGATGAAATTACGATTGAATCGGTGATGATGAAACCGCCAGTTGTCTTAGACGAACAAGTGAGTTTTGAAAAAGTATTGCATTATTTGGTTGACTATAACTTTTTATGTGTGGTTGACAAAGACCAAAATTTTAAAGGGATTATAACACGACGTGCTGTGTTAAAACGCTTAAATAAATTTATCCACCAGCTATCAACTACGGATGCATTGCGTCATTTATTGGTTCAAGTAGCCAAAAATGACCAGCAAGATGATATATAATCATCTTCAAACTTTCTTCAAATTATTTTCTCATTGCATCCATGTTAAGTGTTGTTGGGGTATGATATACTGTGAATAAACAGAGTGTGAGTGCGGGTGTTCTGACTTGAACCACTGGAGCAGGGTTCGTAGAAGCGCTGGGGCGCATTAAGAGCAATGCGAAGTGGATGTCAAGTCAACCCAAGCGAACCAGAATAAACATAGTGTGAGCGCGGGTGTTCTGACTTGAACCACTGGAGCAGGGTTCGTAGAAGCGCTGGTGCGCATCAAGAACAATGCGAAGTGGATGTCAAGTCAACCCAAGCGAACCAGAATAAGATTAATACAAGTTGTTATCGTATAATGCAGTTGTTTGAAATTGCTTCAACAACTAAAGATGTGATAGCCGCTTAACGTGAGAGAGTGAATTCATTTCTAATTAATGGGAAGTGAATAAGAGTGAGGGAGCGAGACGATGTTTAATCTATCGAATCAGAAAGGGAAAATAGTTTATTTATTAGTAGCGATACTAGTTTTGTTTTCGAGTATTACGGTTACGATTTCAGCACAGGAGACGCCAACAGAAGTTAGTACGATTTCTGGTACGTTTTCAGATTATATTCCGTATAGACAATTTAATAATTATCAATACATTGGCTTTGGGACTGGGTTTGAAAATCAATATACGATTTTAGAATATTCTCCAGATCAAAATGGTATTTTCCAAATAGTCATGTTAGTCAATGGAGTGGCTAAAGCTTATGTTTATCAACAACGTAGTACTGGCTTATATGAATTAGCCTGCATCGATAGTTATGGGGATGTAGAAGATTTACGCTATTCTGAGCAAGTGGCAAATAGTGGTGAGTCATTAATTTTGTCGAGTAATCTATCTGTAGGGCATCAATATGCTTCTGGATATCATAATGAATATATCCGAACGATTCGTTCAATTTTACCGACATACGAGAAAAATAATCGGACGTATCAAGAAGTTGTGATGATTGAAGAATCAGGGTATGCAGATGGCTCACGGACAAATTATTATTTAGCGCCAAGATACGGAATTATATGTATTGAACGAGTGGACGCGAATGGTACAGTGATTGCTGAGACATCTTTGTCTGAAGTATATAATAATATTTATGAGTAAGTAGCGAAGCCTTGTTTCGTATCCGATAGTGGTGGAAACGAGGCTTTTCGTTGAATAGAATAGTGTCAGCGCAGCTCTTCTGGTCTGAGTTATAAGACCCTAGATGCTTTAAGAATTAAGCGTAGAGTATGGTGAGTCAATTCAAACGACAGTCATTGGAATTATTTTGCTTGCATCTTTTTGCAAAAATCGGTATTATATAATAGTTATGTCGCCGTAGTGTAATGGATATCACACAAGATTCCGGTTCTTGTGATGGGGGTTCGATTCCCTCCGGCGATGTTTTTTTATTTTTATTACGAGTGAGGTGATATAATGAAACGCGGACGTTATCAGCTCTTAGTGTATTTGGCAATGCTGGCAGCACAAGGAGTGGTCATAAGTTTACTTGAACGTTTTATTCCATCACCTTTTACATTTGCACCTGGAGCAAAACTGGGCTTAGCTAATTTGGTAACAATTATTGCGATTTTTACTTTACCAAAAAAATACAGTATGCAAGTCGTTGGGCTACGCTTACTACTGACGATGCTCTTAGGTGGCACCTTGTCGACATTTTTATATAGTGCAGCTGGCGGTGTTTTTAGTTATCTAGTGATGATTTTGTTGCAGTATCTTGGCCCAAAACGTGTGAGTATTATTGGTATCTCAGTCATGGGTGGAATGGCGCATAATTTAGGACAACTGTCGATGGCGGCACTGTTAGCAAAATCCTGGGCAGTCTTGAATTATTTACCAGTATTATCAATTAGTGGGATATTAGCAGGGTTTGCTGTCGGTTTTGCCGGCAATTTGTTATTACATAAAATTACAGTTTTGCGTATGTATCATAATGAATTAATCAAATCGCAAGCACAAGAATCGTGGTTATCGTATGCAGTATGAGGGACATCAATGATTACTCATTCACTTAATTGGGTAGTTGTTGGTGTTTTCTTGTTGGTTGATTTTATCTGTTATGATTTTACTCAAATTCTGTATACATCTTCACGAAGTTTTCCATGATTAAATTTTACATTAATGTTGATTTATAGCAGCTATGGGCAAAAAAACACCTTTTCATTGAACAAAAAAATCTGTATTTGTTATTGCGCGCACAATTTGGCTGTGTTATACTCTAAGTTGGCATTATTTTTATTTATATTAAAGGGAGTGGAGAAATGGCAAAGGAAATCGTAATTGTCGGTGCGGGTTATGCTGGTATTGCAGCTGCACGTCAATTAGGTAAAACTTTTAAAAAAGATGAGTCAGTTAATATTACATTGATTGATAAGCATTCATACCATACATATATGACAGAATTACACGAGGTTGCAGGTGGACGTGTTGAGCCCGATGCAATTAAGTATGATTTACGTCGTATTTTCAAAAAATACCCAAAAGTTGATTTGGTAACGGACAAAGTAACGTCTATCAACTACGATACAAAAGAAGTTGTTGCTGTGCAACATACATATAAATATGACTACTTATTGTTAGCAATGGGTGGTGAAGCTAATACATTTGGTATTGAAGGTGTTAAAGAAAACGGCTTTACATTGTGGTCAATGGAAGCGGCAGAACGTGTGCGTGCCCATATTATTAATACTTGCTACTTAGCATCTCGTGAACATGATGAAGCAAAACGTCGTGCGATGTTATCCTTCTTAGTCTGTGGTGCTGGATTTACTGGCGTTGAAATGGTCGGTGAACTTGTTGAGTGGGTATCACGTTTAGCACATGAATATAAATTAAATAAAGACGAGTTTTCTGTGCATTTAGTTGAAGCGGCACCAAAAATCTTAGCAATGGTGACTGAAAAAGAACAAACAAAAGCATTGAAATACATGGAAAAAGTAGGTATCAACGTTAGCCTAGGTGACGGTATTGTTAAAGTGGCTAAAGACCATGTTGAGTTAGCATCTGGAAAAATTATTCCGACATACACAACGATTTGGACGGCGGGTGTACAAGCGAATACGGAAACAGCTGAATTTGGTATTGAAAAAGCACGCGCCGGTCGTTTAGTTGCTAATGAGTATATGGAAGCAAAAGGACGCGAAAATGTTTATATCGCTGGGGACTTAGTATATTATGAAGAACCAGATAAAAACAATTTGCCTGCGCCACAAATCGTACAAGCGGCAGAGCAAACAGGGCATACGGCAGCTAAAAATATTATCGCAGCCATTAATGGTTCTGAAAAACATGCCTTTAAAGGTAAATATGATGGTTTCATGGTATCCATTGGTTCTCATTACGGTGTGGCATTATTATTTGATAAATACCATCTATCAGGATTCTTTGCAATGTTGATGAAACACATCGTTAACTTGAAATATTTCTTTGATATTCGTAGTTTATTCTATATGGTAGCTTATACACAACATGAATTCTTCGATATTAAAGACAAGCGCAATATTTTCGGTGGCTTTTTAGCAACGAAAGGAAATAACTTATGGACATTGCCATTACGTATTTTCTATGGGGCAATGTGGTTAATTGAAGGGTTGAAGAAAACATTTGGTTGGTTTGGCGGTTCGACATGGTTTAAAGATACGGTTGTTTTCCCATTTGAGTGGTTACAACCAGCTGATGTAACTTCCGCAGCGTCCGGTGCAGAAGAAGCCGTGTCAGCAGCCTCTGGTGCAGCCGATACAGTCGCCGAAGCCGCACAAAGTGTTTTCAGTTTGAACTATGTTTATGGTGAAGAACCAATGTTAGTCTTGGATAAAATGCCGAACTGGTTTGCTTCGATTATGAAATTCATGATGCCAAACGTAGAGGTTGCATTATTTATGCAACGTTTCATGTCCATCATGGAAATCCTTATCGGTCTAGCATTAATTGCGGGTGTCTTCACCTGGTTAGTAAGTGCTGCAACGGTTGTATTAGTATGTATGTTCAGTTTATCAGGAATGTTTGTATGGGTAAACGTATGGTTTGTTCCTGTTGCAATTGCCTTGATGAATGGTTCAGGTCGTGTATTTGGTTTAGATTACTGGATTATGCCATGGTTAGGTAAATTATTTGACCGTTGGCTGTATGGTAAGCCAAATCACATCTATAGTGATAATATAAAATAATTATGTTAAAGTTGAGAAGTGGAGAGAAATCTCGCTTTTCAACTTTTTTTAGAAATGGAGATTGTATTGTGGTTCATGAAATTTGGCAACCGTATCCAGCCATTGCGCTTCAATTAGAACGTGTAAAACAAAAAATGTTAGCATCTGTGAATATACCAATGAAAGATATTGAACAAAAAATTCACGATTATATCAATGCGCCAGGAAAGTATATTCGTTCTGGCTTGGCACTAATCGTTGCAACAGAATTTAATCAAGAACTGGATGAGCGTTTTATCCACGCTGGAGCAAGTCTAGAGCTATTACATTTAGCGACTTTAATTCACGATGATGTGATTGATAATGCGGATGTTAGGCGTGGCATCGATGCGATACATACACAGTATTCGAATCGCATTGCGATTTATGCTGGAGATTATTTGTTATCGCTGTCCGGTCGTTTAATGGCAGAGTCAAAATTTGAAGTCGAACACAATATTGTTGACGATAAATTACTTGAGTATATTTTGATTGGCGAATTACGGCAGTTGATGAATCAGCATCGTGAATCGATGACGATGGTAGATTATCTACGACAAATAAAAGGTAAGACAGCTGTCCTGTTTGGGATGGCGACAATGACGGGCGGATTAAACACGGGGCTATCGCGTCGACAATTAAAGCGATTGTTTTATGCCGGTCAGATGATTGGGATGGCTTTTCAGTTAAATGATGACTTAATTGACTATCGTCAACAGGAGCAAGAAAGTGGCAAGCCCTTTTTACAAGATATACAAAATGGTATTTATACAGCACCGTATTTATTGCTTAAACTAGCGCATCAACAACCATTGCCGGAAGATGAGACTGAGTTATTATACTTGATGGATAAGTATCATATCTTTGCTCAGGTTGAAACAATGATTAATCAATATTTACGAAAAAGTTATCGTTATTTTGAAAGTCTAGGTGTGGATACAACAATGATGAAAACGCTACTTGACGTGCTACATTATTAGACATTTTAGTAAGCGTATTATATAATGTAGTTAATGCAAGAGAACATTTTGTTTGTGAAAATAGAATGTTAAATGCAAAAAAAGGAGAAAGAAGGAATCTTTTCATGGAATTAAAAAATGTAGTAAACAAAGGAACGTTGTTATTCGGTTCAATGTTTGTTTTAGCAGCATGTGGCGCAAATAATACAGCAACTGACTCAAAAGACGAAGCAACAACAGTGGCAACTACGAAAGCAATGGATGAAACCACTGAAAAAATGGACGAAACCACTGAAAAAATGGACGAAACCACAAAAGAAATGATGGATGAAACCACAGAAGAAAAAATGGATGAAACCACAGAAGAAAAGATGGATGAAACCACAGAAGAAAAAATGGATGAAACCACAGAAGAAAAAATGGACGAAACCACAGAAGAAAAGATGGACGAAACCACAGAAGAAAAGATGGACGAAACCACAGAAGAAAAGATGGATGAAACCACAGAAGAAAAAATGGATGAAACTACTGAAGCTATGGACGAAATGGAAGGCTTAAAAGACGGTAAATATACTGTTGTTGGTAATCCAGACGAACGTGGCTGGGCGGTTAAACATACCATCGAAGTAAAAGACGGTAAAATCACTTCTTCAGACTTCGATTACTATAACGAAGCTGGCGACAGAAAAACTGAAGACGAAGAATACAACAAAAAAATGGAAGAAAAATCAGGTATTTCTTCTAAAGATGCTATCGCTAAATTAAACGATGCCTTAGTTGAATCTCAAAAATCTGATGTTGAAGTAGTATCAGGTGCAACTCACACAGCTGAAAACTTTGTGAAATCAGCTGCTGCATTAATCGCTAAAGCTGAAAAAGGCGATACTGAAGAATCTAATTTTGAAGAAATGGCATTGATGGATGGCGAATACAAATTAGAATCTAATGCAGACGAACGTGGTTGGGCGCATTCATTTACAATCGTTGTTAAAGACGGTAAAGTAACAGAGTCTAAATACGACATGGTTGACAAAGATGGTAAATTAAAATCAGAAAATGAAGAATACAACAAAGCAATGAAAGATAAAACAGGTTCTTCATTTGCTGAAGCTGTTGAAGCTTATAACAAAGGTTTAGTTGAAAAACAAAATGTTTCAGATGTTGAAGCAGTTTCAGGTGCTACAAGCACACATGATTCATTTGTTGAATATGCTAAATTATTATTAGAAGCAGCTGCCAAAGGTGAAACTGAAACTATTAAAGTTGAAGTGAAATAATCTTAGTGTGAATAAAAGTGTTGGTGCAAATGCCAGCACTTTTTTATTTTGAATGACTTTATTATTGCAGAATCTTAGCGATTACCTTTTTCTATATATAGCGCGTTGAAAGTTTGTTTATGTCACAAACAGCAGCAGTGAAATGTTTTATTGTACACATCTGCTGTTTAATAAGGTTTTGGTTCATTGCATTTTTTGAGAAGATACAGCATGTCGAAAGGGCTCCTTTGTAACGTGCAATGATTTTAAAAAGCAATTCAGTGACAGCATCGTCTAATTTTAGTAAAATAAATAGGATGATTAAAATAATGGAAGTGAGTTCGAGAGAATGAAAAAAAGAATCAAACGATTATTATTGAGTACGAGTGTGCTTGCGCTTATCGCTGCACCGGTTGTTACGCCAATATATGCACAAGAAGTAACTTCAGGTGCGTCAGCAAAATTAAGTAATACGCCATTAAAAGTGGTAAAAGACCCACTGGTTCGTTCGGAATCAATGTTACATACTGCCATCCAAATTCAAATTTTTCATGAAAATCAAGAAGCAGTGATGGATAAAGCCATTGATTATATTAAACGGATGGAAAAATTAATGAGTACAAATTTAGAAGGGTCAGATGTTTATCGCATCAATCAAGCAGCGGGAAAAGAAGCTGTTAAAGTAGCACCAGAAACCTTTGAAGTGATAAAAAAAGCACTCGAAATATCTGAATTGAGTGAGGGTAAATTTGATATTACCATTGGTGCGGTGTCCAACTTATGGCGTATTGGTTCTGATGATGCTCGTGTGCCAGAAAAAAGTGAAATTGCTGCGGCGTTGAAAAAAATTGATTATAAAAAAGTAACAATTGATGAAAAAAATCAAACAGTAAAATTGGAAGAAGAAGGTATGGCTATCGAATTAGGTGGTATTTCCAAAGGGTATATTGGTAGTGGGATTGTAAAATATTTTGCGCAAGCAGGTATTACAACTGCTATTGTTAATTTGGGTGGAAATGTTGTGGTAATGGGTAGTTCACCAGCTAATGACGAGGGATGGAATGTCGGTGTTCAAGATCCGGATGAAGTGCGTGGTACCGTAGTAGGGACACGTCGTATAAAGGATTATGCAGTTATTACCTCAGGTATCTATGAACGTTTTCTTGAAAAAGATGGTGTAAAATATCATCACATCTTAGATCCCAAGACGGGTTATCCATTGGAAAATGATATTTCTGGCGTAACAGTTTTTGCACCAACGTCAGTCGATGGTGACGCCTTATCGACTACTCTGTTTTTATTTGGTATTAAAGAAGGTAAAGCTTTTGTCGAAAAATTAAAAGGTGTAGAAGCAGTATTTATTGATAAAAGTCATGGAGTTCATCTTACGTCGGGATTGAAGGATAGTTTTGTGTTGAAAAATGAGGAGTATCACCTTGTTAATGAATAAACAATTACGTATTTTTTTTGATTTTGTTGAACTACGGACAAAGATTGCCAGTGTAATCCCCATGACAGCTGGTATATTATGGAGTATTTATCGCTATAAGCAGTTTAATCTCTTGACGACAGTGATTTTTATTTTAGCAGTACTTAGTTTTGATATGTGTACGACAGCTATCAATAATACGATGGATTATATTAAAGCGAAAAATGAACATTATAAACACAATGAAAATGTGATTGGCATCCATCAATTGACCTTGAAAAAAATGATTTATGTCGTATTAGTCTTGTTAGCATTTGCGATTGTAATGTCACTGATACTCGTGGCTCTAACAGATATTGTATTATTAGCAATCGGCGCAATTTGTTTTGCGATAGGTATTCTATATACATTTGGACCGGTGCCGATTTCTCGTACTCCTTATGGTGAAGTGTTCTCAGGTGTGACAATGGGGTTTGGCATTTATTTTATTGCAGTCTTTATTCAATCACCGCAAACCTTACTAGCGACCCAATGGCTACAAAATACCGTGCAAGTCAACTGGTATTGGAAAACAACATTAGAAATTTTTATGATGTCATTGCCGTTTATTTGTTTAATTGCTAATATCATGTTAGCGAACAATACCTGCGATTTAGAAACCGATATAACCAATGAACGTCACACATTAGTGTATTATATTGGCACTTACCGCGCCGTTCGTTTGTATCAATTGTTGAGTTTGTTGCCATGGATATTTTGGGGCTTATATATGGTGTTAGGATTATTACCGTTATGGGCAGGTATCGGGTTTATCGGTATTTATCCGCATTATTTAAGTGTGCAACGTTTTTCAAGCAAACAAGTGAAACGCGAAACCTTTGTTGAAGCCATAAAAAGTTTTAAATTATATGCTGCTATTTATCTTGTGGTATTAATTATTGCAATTATTCTGTCATGGTTTGGATAGATAATTATCGGTCGATAATGATTGCTATGAGTTGACCGACTGGAAGACAAGAAGAGAGGATGTTTTGCTTCGAGCTGCTGAAGCAGTGGTTCTCGCAGCATCGAAATGTTTTAAGAGTTACGCGAAGTGGACGTCAAATTACCTGGGTAATGTAAGAAAGAGGAGTGTATCAATATGAAAAAATGGTTACTTTGGTCATGTTTGTGGCTATTGACCGTTTGCGTGATTTTTATATTTTCTAATCAGCCAGGTGATGTATCATCGCAATCGAGTGGTTGGGTAATGAAGCAACTTGTGGCGATACTACAATTTTTTGTACCGACTATCGAAGCTAGTACCCAATTAGAGGGAACTATTCGAGTGGCTGCGCATGCGAGTATTTATACTGTTTTAGGTGCAATGAGTGCGCTCGTTGTTTATCAATATAATCAATGGCAACAAAAAGGAATAACGGTGCTGAAAAATGTTGGAATTAGTTGGCTATTATCGCTGTTAGTTTCATTAGCTGATGAGTACAATCAGTTATCTGTAACTGGTCGGGATGGTAGTTGGAGTGATGTCCTAGTAGATATGATAGGTGTAACCTTGGCTGTTGTCATTATTACTGTGTTGCTTAGTCATCGATTGTATCGCAAAAATTGAAATAGATAGAGCATAAGGATAGCGTATAGTTTAGCTATGAAGTAAGGAAAATAAAGTAAGATAATGTCATTGGCAGTTATCCATTTATAAAAGCTTTTTTTGATTCTACTAGAACTGTTAGTTATGTGACTAAATGTAAAATATCTCGATATTATGGCTGAATTTGAGAAAGTCCTATCAATTAAATGCCCCTATGTTTACTACTTTTGTATGTAACAACAGAGAAGACGATTGTAGAGCAGTAAAGGTTCTTGATGACTTGCCCGTAAATACATAATAGGCGTACAAAATTAACTTCCATTCGAAGAAAAGTAACACCAAATATTATAGAAACTACAAAAAAACCTCATTGAGCAATTAACTCAGTGAGGTTTTTAATATTCATGGATAACAATTGTGTTTTTACGCTTTATCAGCTGGTTTAGGTTGATTGCGTGTAATTAGTGGTTTAATGATGAACACGGTAATCGCCACTACAATACCTAAGATGGATGCATCGCGGAAACTGTATGGTGCGCTAGTTAATTGACTACCTAAATAAAATGCAACATGGCCGAGAATAAAGCCCCAAAAAAGTGTTGCGATATATTTCATTTTAATCCCTTCTTTCAAAGATATTGTATCATAATTTGAATAGAAGAGATAGCGCGAAGACAAAAAAGCTCGCTTTGATAGCTTCGCCATTACTCTAGTGATTCGAGGCAAACCGCCTGTGCACAAACACTATATAGATGCCGGCTCCAACTCGCTGTCTCGACGTCCACTTCAGAAATCAACTCTGTGCGTTACACGCACGCCGTTGATTTCTTAATTTGGGTTCGTTCGGGCTGTCTCGACGTCCACTTCGCAAAACGCTTGGAGTACTGGACGCACTCCGACGCAATTTGCTCTAGTGATTCGAGGCAAACCATCCTCTCTTTCACCATGATTTCCAGTGGTTCAAGTCAAAGCGCTCGTTGTCACACTATATATTAATAGGTGTTTGTCTTTTCTATGGTGTATAATGGTAGTAAATGGTAGAAGGGGTGATGGGGTTGTTATTGAATGTTCATACGGCCTATTCGTTATTAAAGAGTACGTTAACGATTAATGCTTATGTTCAGCGGGCGCGTGAGTTTGGGTATCAAGCGGTCGGGATTGCTGATGTGAATGTATTGCATGGTGCAGTCGAATTTTATCAAAAATGCCAACAACAAAATTTACAGCCACTTCTAGGCATGACGTTACAAGTCAATGGTTTCATACGGGAAGATAAGCAAACGTCACTGTTATTATTTGCTAAAAATTATGCTGGCTTTCAACAACTAATGTATTTATCCAGTGAGTTGACCAATCATCAACGCAAGCATCATGCCATTTTGAAATATATTGAGCAAATGCCAAATAATTTAGTAGCCATTTCGACAGGGAAAGAGTCTGAATTGGAACAAGCGTTATTTCAAGCGCAAACGAATGATGCCGAACAGATTTTACAACAGTGGCAACATTATTTCGGTAAAGAAAATGTTTATATCGGCGTGCAGGCCTTTCCATATCAACCCAAAGAAATTGACTTGATACAACGATTTGCGAGTCAGCATGATGTGCCACTTGTAATGAATCAATTAGTCAATACATTAGAACGAACCGATGCTTTTACCTTAAAAATCTTAGAAGCCATTGAACGTAATGACACATTAGAATTATCGCTGCGTCAAATGGAAGGTGCCACGTATCTCTATCCTTATCAAGAATTACTGTCGATGTACCAATTGATGAAAATTCCAGACATCATTGACAATACAAAACAATTGATACGTTCTTTACAATTTGAATTACCGCTAGCGCAACAATTTTTGCCGAAGTTTCACACACCCGACGATATGAGCGCAGCTAGCTACTTAACACAACTCGTTCAGCAGTCGCTTCGTGACAAAGAGCTTGCAGATAATGAAGTGTATCAACAACGTCTTGAGTACGAATTGGAAATCATCGACCAGATGGGCTTTAATGATTATTTTCTTATTGTATGGGAAATGATGCGATTTTGTCGTGAGGCAGGGATTCGTACGGGGCCGGGGCGTGGGTCAGCTGCTGGGTCCTTGGTAAGTTATTTACTGAATATTACCCTAGTTGATCCGATTGAGTATCAGTTGTTGTTTGAGCGATTTCTAAATCCGGAACGTTATTCGATGCCGGATATTGATGTAGATATTCCTGATAATAAACGTGAACTGGTATTACAACACTTTGAACAGTACTATTCACATGACCAAGTAGCGCAAATTGGTACTTTCGGTACATTTGGTGCTAAACAGGCGTTACGGGATACGTTACGAGTGCTTAATTTTACAAGCGAGGAAATGAGTCAGTGGTCTAAAGCAGTGCCCCGTGAATTAAATATCAGTTTAAAACGAGCTTATGAGACGTCACCATCATTACGGGCAATCGTTCACCGAAATGAACGTAATACACAAGTGTTTCAAATTGCCCAAACAATTGAAGGCATACCACGTCATATGTCAACGCATGCGGCGGGGATAGTGATTCATGATGCGCCTTTAACATCGGTCATCCCAGTGATGGAGCGAGAAAATCAATTATTATTGACACAGTATACAATGTATGATGTTGAAAAGGTGGGTTTATTAAAGCTCGATATTTTGGGCTTGCGAAATCTCACTTTATTGGACGACATCTTACAAAATATTAAAAAAATTACCACTAATACACTCGATATTTATCAAATTCCGATGAATGACCATGCGACATTAGAATTATTTAGAGCTGGCGATACGTCGGGGGTGTTTCAATTTGAATCAGACGGTATTCGCAATGTCTTACGTAAGTTGCAGCCCTCAAATTTTGAAGAAATTGTTGCCGTGAACGCATTGTATCGCCCAGGTCCGATGAAACAAATTGATGAATTTATTAAGCGGAAAAATAAACAAGTACCCGTTGCCTATTTACATCCATTACTCGAACCTATTTTAAAACCAACTTATGGAATTATTGTCTATCAAGAACAAGTAATGCAGATTTGTCGTCAATTAGCGGGCTATACATTAGGGCAAGCAGATTTACTGAGACGTGCAATGGCAAAAAAACAAGCAGATATTATGAAGCAAGAGCGTGAGCATTTTATCAATGGGGCGCTTGAAAAAGGGATTGAAGCGGAAGTTGCGAGTAAAGTTTATGATTATATTGATGCATTTGCTAGTTACGGCTTTAACCGGTCGCATGCGGTTGTTTACTCGACTTTGGCGTATCAGCTTGCTTATTTAAAAGCTCATTATCCATTAGCGTTTTATCAGGCGATTCTCAATCAAGGACAATCGAACACGACATCGCATGCCAGTTATGTTGAAGAAGCGCGACGACGTCTGGGGAAAGTAGTCGGTATCGATATTAATCGCAGTCAAGCGACGCTGTCAGTGGATGATAACCAATTGCGTTTGGGCTTTGATAGCGTAAAAGGCGTGCGTAAAGAATTGATTATGCATCTGTTGAATGACCGCCAATTATTAGGTGAATATCAAACATTTATTAATTTTTTGGGTCGTTTGCCGAAAAAATTTTTAAAAGAAGACATTGTCCAAGCGTTGATTAAAGCAGGTGCCTTTGATGGGATGGGTTATAACCGTGCAACATTGAGTTATAACTTGGCAAAATTTATTAAAAGTATTGAATTTAGTGGCTTGAATGTCAGTTTGTTTGAAGAAGTGGAGCCGAAAGTGGAGTGGCAACAGGAGTGGAATCCGCATCAAATGTCGATTCATGAACAAGAAGTACTTGGCTTTTCGTTATTGCCCCATCCATTAGAACAATACGAAGACCGTTTAAAGCGGATGGATTCATTAAATAATATTGCGATGATGCGTGTGAAGCAACGTGTAAAAACGATTATCTATATTGATGCTATCCGTTTTATTCAAACAAAAAAGGATGATACGATGGCCTTTGTCACTGCGGATACTGGTCAATCAAAAGTAACATTAGTTGTTTTTCCGAATGTGTTGATTAAAAGTCAGCGCTGGCTTCATCCGCACCAAATCGTTCAAATAGAGGGTACCATTGACCGCAGTCAGCGTGGTGAATTACAAGTGATTGTCAATCGGTTTGCGGATGTAGAAGAATTAGTAACGGAGACTTCTCAACACGTAAATTATACGAAGTGTTTTATTAAACTGATACCTACCATCAATCCAAAACTGGCAATGCAATTTATTGAAGATATGTCTAGTCAGTCTCCAGGACCGTGTGTCGTCATTTTTGTCAATGAACAAAAAGAATCCTGGCAATTAAGTGCGCAGTATCAATTAGGTTATGGCTACCAGACACAGCGAGCGTTAAAAGATTATTTTGGGGAGAATAATGTCGTCTATCGATAATGTGAAAGAAAGCACTTACGGGTATTTTTTCAAAAAAAGTCAAAAAAATAAGGCTATTTTACGACAAAAGCATGACTTATAATGTAAAAAATGTTACAATACCCATGAAGAGTCGATGTGTGATTCTATACAACTAAAATTAGAGGTGAATAGAGACATGAAGCGTATTGCGGTATTAACCAGTGGTGGCGACGCCCCTGGAATGAACGCAGCGATTCGTGCCGTAGTGGAGCAAGGTGCACACCATGGTATAGAAGTCGTAGGTGTAAATTACGGATTCAAAGGACTAGTAGAAGGAGATTTTCGTGTTTTATCAGTAGCAGATTGCCAAGACAAGATTCGTCGTGGCGGCACATTCTTATATTCTGCGCGTTTCCCTGAATTTAAAGAGCAAGAAGTACAACTTAAAGCAATCGAACAGATGAAGCAATATGGCATTGAAGCATTGGTTGCTATTGGCGGTGACGGTACATTTACCGGTGCTTTACAATTACAAAAACATGGTTATCCAGTCGTAGGGATTCCAGGAACCATTGACAATGATATTCCTGGAACAGAGTATACCATTGGATTTGATACGGCTACAAATGTTGCCTTAGCAGAAATCGATAAGATTTCAGATACTGCTTCTTCTCATAACCGAACATTCGTGGTTGAAGTAATGGGGCGCCACGCTGGCGATATCGCTGTGTGGGCGGGTGTTGCAACCGGTGCTGATGCAATTGTAATCCCAGAATCTGGCTTTGATATGGGAGAAATTGTTCGTCGTGTTCACGCAGGACGTGCCCATGGTAAGGATCATTCAATGATTATCTTAGCTGAGGGTGTGATGAACGTTAAAGAATTTATTGAAAAATTCCGTCAAGCTGAACCAAATATGGATATCCGTGGTGTAGCTTTAGCCCATGTACAACGTGGTGGTAGTCCAACCGCACGTGACCGTGTATTTGCGACATTGATGGGTGCTCGCGCAGTCGACAGTTTATTAAATAATGAGGTTGGAATTTTTATGGGTGTTCGTGGCGAGCAACTCGCAACATTCGATATTATTGAAACCTTAGAACAAAAATCTCATGCTGTTCGTCAAGATTTATATGAATTAAATCAAGATTTGACAGATAAACCGATGTAGTCATTGATTAAAAGTGACGTTATTATAGAAAGGAAAATGCATCAATGAAAAAAACAAAAATTATTTGTACCTTAGGACCAGCAACCAATACAAAAGAAAAAATGGTGGAGTTAATTAACGCTGGAATGAACGTAGCGCGTTTTAACTTCTCACATGGTAGTCATGAAGAACATCGTGAACGTTTTAATAATTTGAAGGCAGCCCGTAAAGAGACAGGTCGTTTTAATACAGCGATTTTATTAGATACAAAGGGTCCTGAAATTCGTACAAATGATATGGAAAATAACTATGTTGAATTAGTACGTGGGAATACAGTACGCATCTCAATGACAGAAGTTTTAGGTAATGCTGACAAGTTCTCTGTGACTTACCCTGAATTAATCAACGATGTTGTTCCAGGTAACCATATTTTATTAGATGATGGTTTAGTAGATTTATTAGTTACTGAAATCGATGCAGCTAATGGCGAAATCGTGACAGAAATTCAAAATACCGGTGTATTAAAATCTAAAAAAGGTGTTAACGTGCCAAATGTATCAGTTAACTTACCAGGTATTACGCCAAAAGATGAAGCAGATATTCGTTTTGGTGTCCAAGAAGGAATTGACTTTATCGCAGCTTCATTTGTTCGTCGTGCGAGTGACGTTATGGAAATCCGTGCGATTTTAGAAGAAGAGGGCGATCCAAAAGTTAAAATCATCTCTAAAATCGAAAACCAAGAAGGTGTCGATAACATCGAAGAAATCTTAGCAGTTTCTGATGGTATCATGGTTGCCCGTGGTGACTTAGGGGTTGAAATTCCAACGCATGAAGTGCCAATCGTACAAAAATACATTATCAAAAAATGTAATGAAGCAGGTAAACCAGTAGTTACTGCTACACAAATGTTAGACTCAATGCAACGTAATCCACGTCCTACACGTGCGGAAGCTGGTGACGTTGCCAACGCAATCTTCGATGGTACGGATGCTGTTATGTTATCAGGGGAAACAGCAGCTGGTGATTTCCCAGTTGAAGCCGTTCAAACAATGGCAGCTATCTGTGTGCGTACAGAAGCAGCTTTAGTAGGTCAAGATGCATTTGCCTTAAAACGTTACGACCAAGCAGATATGACAGAAGCGATTGGTCAAGCAGTTGGCCATACTGCACGCAACTTAGGTATCGAAACAATTGTTGCCGCAACATCATCTGGTCATACAGCATTAATGATTGCTAAATATCGTCCAAATGCGTCGATTGTTGCTGCTACCTTTGATGAAGCGACAGCACGTCGTTTATCAGTATCTTGGGGTGTTGAAGCCTTTGTGATTAATCGTCCAGGTTCAACTGACCACATGATTGACTTAGCAACTGAATTAGTTCAAGAAAAAGGTTATGTTTCAGAAGGTGATTTAGTAATCATCACAGCGGGTGTACCAGTTGGCGAATCAGGAACTACAAACTTAATGAAAATCCAAGTTATTGGTACACAATTGGCGAAAGGTGTGGGTGTTGGTAAAGAACACTTTATCGGTAAAGCTATTATCGCTGAAGATGCTGCAACAGCGAATGAAGCAGCAACTATTGGTTCAGTATTAGTGACTCGCGCAACGGATAAAGATTTTGCACCAGCATTAGAAAAAGTAGGCGCAATCGTTACTGAAGTGGGTGGTGTGACCTCTCATGCTGCAATCATTGGTTTAGAGCGAGGCATTCCAGTCATTGTATCAGCTAAAGATGCTTTAGAAGCGATAGAAGATGGTGAATTAATTACTGTAGATGCTCGCCGTGGTTTAGTATATCGTGGTGCAACAATTAGTATCTAATTAAATAGTAGCGGAATGGATAGACAATCATCCCGTCGATGACCCGATATCGGTTCTATAATATTTGGTGTTGGTGGCTTTTGAAAGGGAGCCATCAACACCTTTTTAATTTTGTATACAAAAAGGTCAGATATTCTCGTATAATTAAAGTGAAAAACCAATGATTATCAATTGAGGATAAAAGTGTTACCTTTGACAACAATTTAATACTGCCCATTGTTCAATTCAACGAAACCAAGTATAAACTTACCCCTTATTCTTGTAAAAAATGCAAGGCTAACCCTTCCAAGCAGACAATTATAAAATACAATTTTAAAACTCGACTTGTTTATTGTTAGGAGAGAAAAATTTCTCCCTTGTTATTACAATTGAAAACGTAAGGTTTTCTATGTAAAGAGTGCAGCGACACGATTATCGCTATTACCAGCTTAGCCGCTAAATATTGTCATATTTCTCAGATGATTGCTCGTATATAAAGTTATTCTTGGTATGTGGTATAAAACGTTGATAAACAGATTAGACACTAAATTAGAAGAAGATGGTGCTAAGATTTCTGGCAGGAAAAAACAATATATTGTCAATGCCAGAGTAAATTTAACAAAAGCTACAAGTAATAATTGTTGATGAAGCAACATCAATGTTAGATGAAAAGACTGAAGAAAATATATTGGTTTGATAAAACATGATTTTCATAATAGTAGGAGTAAAAAATTTTAAATAATTAGTAAACAATAGTGAATCTTTGCTTGAGAAAATCTTTATATGGGGAGCGGATTTAAATGGAGATTGTAATTAAAAACCTAGAAAAAGAATACGGCAAAATAAAGGTTGTTGATGGTATCAGTTGTGCCATGCATAAAGGCATATATGGTGTATTAGGTAGAAATGGAGCTGGCAAAACAACACTGTTTAGGATGATTACAGGATTGATACAAAGAACATCGGGTGAAATATTGTTTATAGAAAATGGGAGTTATATAAAAGAGAAAAAAGTTGCTGAATTAATAGGATACCTTCCTCAAGATTTTGGAATGTATCCAGATTATACAGTTTACGATATTATGGAAGGAATTTCAATACTAAGGAATATCACAAAATCAAATAGAAAATATGAGATAAATAATCTGTTAGAAAAAGTGAATTTATTAGAATACAAAAATAAAAAATACAAAGAATTATCAGGCGGAATGAAACGCAGACTTGGATTAGCACAAGCAATGTTGGGCAATCCAAAGGTATTAATCGTGGATGAACCTACTGCTGGCGTTGACCCAAAGGAAAGAATCTATATTAGGAAACTTTTGAGTGAATATGCAAAAGACAATATTGTAATATTGTCTACCCACCTAGTCGAAGATATTGAACACATTTGTGAAGAGTTATTAATTATTGAACAAGGGAAATTAATCTATCAAGGAAAAATTGATGATTTGCTATTGAAAGCATCAAACAATTTAGGAATTAAAGAGTTCAGTACTTTAGATGAATTTCAAGAATATTCATCCAACAATCATGTTTTTACATTTAGAAGGGAATGCAAAAAAATTATTGCCTCGGTTTCAAAGAGTAACTCTGATATTAAAGAATTTAATGTGAGCCTTGAAGATGCATATATGTGGCAGATAAGCGATGGTGAAACTCAATGATTAAATTTCTTATTTTTAATATAAAGAAAAAATGGAGAAGAATACCATTACTTATTTTATTAGCTGTGCTCATGGTGTTTATTTTTACACAGATAGGAGAAATTTTCCATTATCCTGTTAATAGTGACGTGGATTTACACAAATTAGAAGGATATGGTGAAAATAGTTACCTATATAAAAAAAAGACAGATTCTGAGATAAAAAAAGAATTAAAAAACAATATAGAAAAAACAATTTCAGATAATACGAATGATGCTGACACTCTAAGTAGACTTAAAGAACTTTTAGAAGATATTGATAATTACGATTTGGATGAACTTATCGAAAAAAGTAAAAGAGATAATGTTGCATATACGTACTTGATAAACAATATACAAGAAATAAAAATGGAGTATCAATCATATAATGCAATCAACAAAGAGTTATTAAGCAATACTAAAAACAAAGGTTATCAGGTTGAATTTCAAAAAAATTATATAACTTATATTCAAGCAATCATTGCATTTTTGTTGATTGTCTTTATTATAATTATTTTTGAAGAAGATGATAGGTATAATATTAGAGAATCCATGAAGATTACTTCAAATAATTACCTAAAATTTTTCATTACAGAATTATGTACGGTGTTGGTTCCTATAATTATATTTACGTACACATTGGGCGTATGTTTGAATGTATATAGTTATTTTAAGTTTTATGTTGCAGATTACGATATTGAATATTTACCCATGACTACAAAGTACTGTTTGTATTTTATTCCATCATTAATTTGTTTTACATCTGTTTTAATACTGATTATTTCAAGAACAAAAAATTATATGTCTATAATGCCACTATATTTAGTATGGATTATATTTAACATAACACCTAGAGCAACAAAATTGCCTATGATTTTTGAGAGCTTAATAGTATTACGTCGCTTAGATACAAATATTTTGAATGAAGATAATATCATCATTAGGCAGGTATTCATTGTTGTAATAAGTATAATTATTCTTATCCTATCATACAATGAACGAAAGGAGAAAGTATTATGATACAAAAGAAAAGATTGAATTTACAATACTTTGCTTACTCAATCGTTTATTCCCTGTTGATATTGTTTGCATTTAATATTAAAAGTGTTTTAGATTTCGTTAACGTTTCTATTATGTACCTACCATTATATTTTATAATAACAGTTTCTAATTATAATACTAAGATAAATGACATTGGTATGATAGAAATTGAGTATATGCAAAATAGAAATAAGTTATTGAATTATTTTAAGAGTGTTATTATCGAGCTTTTCAGCATTGTTGTAATGATTGCTGTTCACTTATGTTTGTATCTTATCTTTTATAGAATGGATTTCAATTCATCAGTGTCGATTTACGATTATGTAATGCATACGTGCACTTCAATTTTATTGTTTGTAGGGTTTGCATACTTTTTGAGTACTTTAACATTCAGTAAATCCATAGCAATTTTTGTTTGTAGTATTTTTTGGATTTATTTTATGATTAATATAGATAGTTCTTCAATTTTAAATCCATTTTTTTATGTTGGCAATCCTAATAGTTCTATGGTTTACGTATATGTACAAAGCATTATAAGTATTGGCTTTATTTTTTTAACAGGTTATCTTAAAACAAAAAGTCCGTATTTTTTACAATCAATTAGAAGATTCTAATAATATACAGATGAAAACAAAACTAAAATGACCGGGAAACGGCAAAAGTTGCTTATAATATAATAGGAATAATAAGGTTAAATTAAAGGATATTTGATAAATATATGTGCCTTAATTATTTGCTAGTCGATTTATATATTAATTGTGAGATATATAATTGTATTAGCAAGCCACATCTCAATATTAGTTAAATTTAAATAATATACATATTGGGAGACATGAATAGGGAGAGAAAATATTTATTAGCGTTAGGATTCAATACCAAGGATGAATTAGTATATAAGATTACATTGATTTCTCATTGCCATCCTTTTAATGGAATAAAATCTTAATGTAAATTGTTATTTATTTATTTTAAGAGGATTTAGCACATCAAAATAGTAGCGGATTTGATAGATAATCATCCTGTCGATGACCGATATCTCTGATGAAAATCAAGAGGTATCGGTTTTTTGATTCATTAGATAAAGAGTAGTTTAGAAGCAATATCTTATTATTAAAGTTTTATAATCTTTATTTTGCGCTTGACTTTATATAAAATTAGATTTAAAATGATAACGAAAGTGATCTTGTAAGCGTTTGTATACGATTGGCATTCCTGTAGTTAAAGTATTGTTTTAGATAGTTTTATGAGGAATTTTTCGGAGGTGTTGTATGAAAAGAAAATATTTATTATTACTGCTGGTAACTGTATTGCTATTGGGCTGTACGAGTTCCTTAGAAAAGAAAAAAGTTGATATTGGTTTGGAAGAAAAAGATGATATTCAACTTGTAGAAAACAAGAGTATTCCCTTAGAAAAAACAAGTGATATCAATGACATTGTTGTAAACAAGCAGTTTATTTTTTTAAGTGATAGCCAAAAGAAATTGGTTCATCTACTAAATAAAGATAATTACAAAATCATTAAAACACTCTCTGCTAAAAGTTTTAATATGGATTTATTTACGCCGTCAGGTTTATTTGCCACGGATGATATGTTATATATGCTCGATAATGTTCACAAACAAATTATTCAATATAATCTGAACGACGATACCCATAAAATAATCCAATTAAGCAAGCTAGACACCATTATGTTAAACACTTTTATGAGTATAACCATTGTCAATAAGAAAATATTTTTAAGTTTAAGTGCAAATAAAAATGAAGCGAATTGCATTTATGAAGTTGAAGAGAATGGACAGTTAAAAAAGGTAGTAAAGGGATTTATTGGTTATCTAAATACGGTTGATAATAGTCTTGTTGCTACTAATGCATATTATCATAAACAAGATAAAGAGGGAACTCATATTACAACTGGAGATTCAAGAGTAATGCTTGTTAATGACAAGAATCAAGTGACTGCCTATCAATTAGATTCTAAAGTAGCACCTTATAAAATGTATCAACTTGGTAATTTCATGATTACATCGAGTCTTGGAACAGCAAGTATTATTAAATACGATATAAAAAATAATACCTCAAAAGTAATTTATTCGATGAAACATACAGGAGTTGAAGATGCTAAGATTGGGATGTTAGCAGTTGATAAGGACAATACCGTTTATTTGATTGATAACTCAAATCATAAATTAATGAAGTTGGTGTATAGTGATGCAAAGTATTTGGATGAATATTAATTATACGCTTCAGAAGATTAAGCATGACAGTTATTTTTGTAGTTTATTGATTTTTTCTTTTAGTGCAATGCTATTAATTCCTATTTGTATCATTGGAATTGGTTTATCGTTGTTTAATTTTACTTTTACTTATATACCTAAACCCGCTAATCAGACGATTTCTTTTGGATTACAAGTGAATAACAATCAATATCTAGAATCTGATAACATTAAACAACTATTTCCTGAAGTAGAGTCATTTACTGTACATAATAATAAAAATATATTATTGTGGGAAAATGATAAGTTTATTGATATGCTTTTATCAGGAATTAATAGGGATGTTGAACAAATTTTTAGACAACAAAAAGTTAAAGGAATATCCATTTTAGAAAGGGATAAGTTAAGCCCTGACAAAAAATATTGTTGGGTGGGGTCTGATTTATATTATCAGCTCGGTAACCCAAAGACTATCACAGTTGATAATACCACATACTGGATTGCGGGAGTGTATCACAATTATCAACTCGATAACACGATGATGATAGATGCTAATGATTTTAAGAAACATCATAGTTTATTGTGGCATAATTATAGTATTAAATTCAAAGATAAATCAATTTCACACAATCAAATCGAATCTTTTATGAAAAAGTTTGAAAAGCAATTAAACATCAGAAAACCAATATCTTGGAAAGATTGGACTGAATATGAAGAACATAATAAGGGGATTTTTCTTAGTGTTTTAGGTGTGTTTATTGCAGTAAGTGCGTTTATTTTAATTTACGGCGGCTTAAACATATTAACGTTAATGATTAATAAAGTTGAAAGTCAGGAACAGGAACTAAAAATTCAATGGTTTTTGGGTATTCCAAGATACCAATTGTATATTCAAGAAATGTTCTTTTTACTATTTACAGTGTTATCTGCTGCTTTGATAGATTTAGTAGCTCTTTTAATGTTAAAAAACGTGTTTATAGATTATTTGAAGCTATATATTGTACTTGATATAAAATTATGTGTATCTGTTATATTATTCGCTGTATTAATAAGTGTCATCATTTCATTTGTTTTACTAAAAAAACGACTAAAAATATTAGCAAGTTAAACATATTACAAGTGAGGATTTTATGGAGCGGGTTGTAGGATAAAGGCAATGACGGTGTATAAAAAATAAAGTCGCATTTTAAAATGGATCTTAAGACAGTTCTGGCGACTCAAAAATAAATAGTTGTTGTTAGTGTATATCCTATAGAAAGTCATTCTGAGTTGAAAGTACCGTCAAGCGAACTAGATGAAGGAGGTGTTATCAAATGTATTATTTATGGGCAGCTACAAAGAATTTGTTGAGTCAAAAGAAGTTTTATTTCCTTTTTTGTCTACAAATCATATTGATTACCTGTTTGGTCAATATACTACTAGGATTAAATAATGGATTACAGCAAATTATATCAAAATTTTCTGGACAACGACAGTTTGATGTGCTTTATCTTGAGGGCCAAAACGAAAATGGTGAGATTTATAATGAGTTTACCAAAGAGGATTATCAAGCATTGCATCAGTTATTTCCAAAAGTAAAGATGGCAATAGCGAAAAAAGATATAGTAGGAATTATAGGTGATGATTCAAAGGTGGGAAATTATTATATTTATGAAACAGCTGGAGATTTTGAAGCGTTAGCTCTGTCTGAACAAGTTAATTTAGATTTAGAACACTATATTTATGCTTCGCTTGATTTTTTTAAAGCGTTGGAAAATGCGCTGAAATCACAGCCGGGTAAAGTAATCAGCCCAGATTTTGACGTTGTTGACATATCACTTAAAGATATGTGGCTAAAAACAAGTACTGGACAAAAAATACCTATTTATCCATTTGAACATATACCGAATTTACAAAATATTCACCGCATAAAAAGTATCTTTGGAAAAGAAATAGCGTTGAATAATTTTGAAGAAAATACGCATTCTCTATTGAATACGATTATTGCTTCTTCAAAATGGAATATTATTAGTGGTAATGAACATAGTATTTCTTTGGGGATAAAAATTAATAAAAACCAAATAAAAGAATTACAACAAATTTTATCTCGTGTTAAAGAAAAGTTACCTAATTATTTATTTAAATATTCTTCACTGAAACAACAATTTAATGAAAAAAAACAAGAAATCATACTAATTTCAAGAACTTTTTATTCCATTTTATTTATTTGTGTTGTGATTATTGGTATTAGTCTAATTGGTCTTGTGTCAACTTTTATTGACAGAAGAAAGAGTAATATTTCATTATGTTATTTAGTAGGGGCTACTAAAAATGAATTGTTCATTGAGTTGTTATTAGAATTATGCTTAGTTGTATTGTTGAGTGGTGGTATAGGTATTCTATCATCATATACGATAGTTTTTGTACAAGATAGTATGCTCGGAGTACCGATTAACTTATTATTTAGATATAGTCTGCTAATAATTTTCTGTCAATTCATCATTACAGTCTTAATCACAGTGATTCTTGCTAAAAAATATACGGCGATGAATCCTATAGAGATTTTAAGTGAGGTGTAAATCATGATTACGTTAGAACAAATCAATTTCTCCTATGGAGACACACATATTTTAAAGAATATCAATTTAACCATTCATAGCGGAGAATTTATAATGCTGCTAGGTCAATCAGGATGTGGTAAGACAACATTATTAAATTTAATTGGATTGATGTCCAAACCAACATCAGGTAAATATGTTTTCTGTAAGGAAGAAGTAAATCATTTATCGGTAGACGCTAAGTCGCAAATACGTAATCAAAAAATAGGTTTTGTCTTCCAAGCCTTTCATCTCATCAACCATCTCACGGTGGTTGACAATGTCGCATTACCTTTAGGATATGCTGGAATTAAAACTGCTGAGAGAAGACAAAGAGCAATAAAATCTTTAGAAATTGTAGGGTTAGGTGAGAAATGTAAGAATTTTCCATCTGAATTATCAGGCGGTCAAAAGCAAAGAGTAGCCATAGCCAGAGCATTAGTGATAAATCCTCAATTAATCATTGCTGACGAGCCAACGGGAAACTTAGATTCAGATACTGGACAAACGATTATGGAGTGTTTTAAGCGGTTGAATCAAATGGGAACAACTATTTTAATGAGTACCCACAATACCGACTTGACAAAATATGCTTCGAGAGTCATAAGAATTGATGATGGAATGATTAAGTATTGAGAAATTGTATAAGGTGCGGGACGCGTACTTGAGTCACTATAGTGCGTGTGGCTTCAGCGAGCTAGAATAGAATGAGCTCATTGGAATGAATCAGCGCAAATTATGTTTAATCAAATTGATAATAACAGAAATTATTTGACATAAATTAAATTGATATGATATTTTATATACAACAAAGTGTTTTTAATGAAGATTTTTGTTGTGAAAGAAAAGAAGGGATAGGTAGTAAAACCTTTGCTCAAAACGCAAAATGGAACTGAACAAAAATAGAAAATTAAAGCATAACTTATTATGAAGTGAGAGTAGTTTGGGGAAAATCTTATAACACTGCTGTGCAGGCAGTGTTATAATTTTTTATCGAATTTGTTTAGTTTGAAATCCCGGGCTCATAATGAGTGCATAGAATATAATTAGTTCTTTTTCACTTTCAGCGAGTGACAGACTATTTGAATTTGGTATTAATTGTGGTTATAGTAATCAGTTAGTAAAGTACGAAGAATTATTCATGGGCAATTATCAACATTAATATTAGAAAAAATCATGAGGAGTCATCTTATGTTACAAACAAGGAAATACAATTGGATGGATATTTTCATAATACCATTTCAACTTTCTCCGGTCTATTTAATAATCTATTTTTTATTAGAATTAATACAAGCATTACTCTCAACGATTGGATTAGTATTTGCAACATCGTATTTTGTAGATGAGGCGAAAATTGTGCTTTCCAGGGGAGCAACGGTGTCACGTCTATATCTTGCGTTAGGACTATTACTAGTCGTGTTCGTCTTTAGTGGTTTAATTGACCAACTATTAGGTTTGTTATTATCACGGTTAAAAATTGAAATGGAACGACAATTGCTACCAGAAATTTTAAATAGAACAGCAAGTTTGAAATATAAATATATTGAACATTCAGAGACATTGGATTTAATTGAAAGAATATCTAAAAATATAATACTAAACCTACAAGAAGGAGTCAGGGGACTCACGATGATTATTAGGAGTATTGTTGCCTTAGCATCGGTCTTATTGCTTATTGTAACATATGTCTGGTGGTCGGCAGTACTCATTACGGTAGTAAGTATTCCATTGTTTATCTTTTCAATTAAAGCAGGGGGGAAAAATTACTCTGCTTGGATGGAAGCCGCGCAGTATGAACGTCGATACAGTTATTATAGTGATGATATATTAACTAGTAGAATGGCGACTCCAGAGCGAAAGTTGTTTGGATATGCCGAAAAAATTGTTAAATTACATCGGAAATTCTTTGAGCTTGCCAGAAAAATTCAAGAACGCGTGTCGGTTGAAATACGATTGACATTGATTACAATGAGTATTGTTATAACTGCTATTGCATTATTGATATCTTTTTCATTGATTAATCCAGTAATTGATGGAACGATAAGTCCGGGTTTATTTATGGGGATTAATACCGCGGTATTCACCATGGCAACCACATTTGGAACAACGATGCAAGAAGCAACAAAACAATTATCATATGCTAATAGTTGCATGAATGATTTAACTGAATTTATGTCCTTAAAGATTGAAGGCGGTGCACAAGATTTACCTGAAAAACAATTACCAGTGTTTAAATCGTTAGTTTTCAAAAATGTTTCCTTTAAATATCCTAATTCAAATTACTATAGTTTGGAAAATCTTTCATTTACAATTGATGCGGATACGCATTATGCTTTTGTTGGTAAAAATGGTTCAGGCAAAACGACGATTATTAAACTGATGACCGGTCTTTATGATGAGTATGATGGAGAAATACTTATTAATGGAATAGAATTACGGCAGATTCCTCAATCGACATTAAAAGCAATGTTTTCAGTAAGTTATCAAGATTTTGCAAAATATCAAGTATCTCTATTTGATAACATTGCACTAGGTAATACTGCTAAGGGTATACAAAATGATGAACTTGAAAATGTAATTGAGAAAACACAACTCTCAGAAATGGTCCAACAATTAAAAGAAGGTGCGCATACATTATTAGGTAAGATTAGTAAAGAGGGAACAGATTTATCCGGTGGTCAATGGCAAAAAATTGCGATTTCAAGAACATTAATCAGTCCGGCACCGATTAAAATTTTAGATGAGCCAACCGCTTCCTTAGATCCTATGGCTGAAAGTATTATTTATAAAGAGTTTGAAGAAGTCATGAAAGGTAAGACAACGATATTTATTAGTCATCGATTAGGCTCAACAAAGCTGGCTGAAAAAATATTGGTGATGGATGAGGGGAAACTCATTGAATCAGGTAGTCATCAAACATTATTGGATAAAGAGGGAGTATATGCTGCAATGTTTGAAGCACAAAGAAGGTGGTATGAATGATAAATACAAAAAGAAAATATAATCTATTTTACTTGGTATTGCGTTCAATATCACAATATATAAGAGCAGCAAAAATGTGGGCAATTTTGGAACAAGGATTTACTGTTCTTAGTTCATTGTCTTTATTAGTGGGAGTGCTGGCGACTCAGCGTCTGTTTGACTGTATTTCGGCAGTTAGTAGTAAAGAATCAAGTTATCAACAAGTAGTGATGGCACTATGTTTTGTTGCAGTTGTGATGATTTGTCAGCAGATATTTCGCGGATTGAGTTATTATCTTTTAGGTTATAACTCTTACAAGAACGTCGGTATTTTTATGAGTGAGCTGATGTTAAAGTTAGATAGAATATCAGCAGTTCACTTTGATGATTCAGAATTTTTAGATAAATTAGATCAGGCGAAGCGTTGTATTGAATACGAAGATTATGGTTATTTTTCGAGTAATTGTTTGAGAATGGTAACCTACTATGGTGTCTTTTTTGTGACATTTACATTCTACTTTTTCAAATTATCTCCTATATTGCCAATAATAATTGTTGTTTCTTTTATTCCAGCAATTTTTGGGCAACTATTTCAGGTGAAATATTTCATTGAATTAGAAGATACATGTGCACCCCTTCGGCGCAAACTAAGCTACTACCAGGATGCAATTATCAGTCAAGAAACTTTTAAAGAAACACGCTTATTGGGAGCATTTAATTATTTTTATCATCTATTCAAAGATACTTTAGCAATATTAACTAGTAAAGCATGGGACGTAGAGAAAAAGGTAACCGTTCTACGACTGAGTTTAAGAATGATATCGTTGATGGGTTTAGGTTTGTCAGCGCTCATACTTTTTAATGCAACTATGAATAATGACATAACGATAGGTACGTTTATTGCTATCTTTGCAGCTTTATCAGAAATTTTTTCAATAGCAGATGAACTTGTTTCAGTATATGTGAGTGAGGCAAGTGAAACTTTAGGAAAAATCGCCGTCTATTTTAAGTTTCTTGATATGGATGAAGAAGATGGTACAATGAATGTTGTTGATTTTTCTAAAGGCATAGTTGCAAACAATATTAGCTTTAGTTATTTAGGAGAAACAAAAAAAGCAATACAAGATGTCAGTCTAACTCTCTCTGAGAATGAATCAATTGCGATTGTTGGTGAGAACGGTGCAGGAAAAACTACACTTGTTCGTCTACTTATTGGTTTATATCAACCAGATGAAGGGACGATTGAAATTGGTGGACTGGATAGCCGTACAACCCATCCTTCCTCTATTTTTAGTCAAATCTCTGGAGTCTTTCAACAGTTTATGCGTTATAAAATGACATTGTCTGAAAATATTAGTATCAGTCAGCCTAGAGAGGAAGTAAACTATCATCAGATTCAAGAAGTGCTGAGTGCTGCTCATGTGAGTGATAATGATTTAAGTCTTGACACGATGTTAACTACAGAATTTGGTGGTGTGGATTTATCGGGTGGACAGTGGCAAAGAATTGCGATTGCTCGCGGCTTGTATCGAATGAATAATCTGATAGTTTTGGATGAACCAACCGCAGCGATTGATCCAATCGAAGAGGAAAGGGTTTTTACCCAGTTTAAGAATTTATCGAGTGATAAAACCACAATATACGTTACACATCGATTAGCTTCGGCAAAGTTTGCAGATCGAATCATTGTAATGGATAAAGGGCAGATTATTGATGTCGGAAGTCATTTTGAACTCCTATCTAGGAATGGTAAATATACTGAAATGTGGCAAGCGCAAGCAGAGTGGTATATTAGAGACTAATACGTGACACTAAGTGATTAGTTTTCATAAAGATTCTTATCGTAAAAAGATGAAAAATACCGAGGCAACGTAGCCTCGGTTATTTAGGTTATAATTGGATTTGAGTCCATTTGCCTAATTTGAATCGATGACGCAATAAAGTAAAGCGTGATAATTGGTCGGTTAAAATACCAATCCAAATACCATTAAGACCAAGATTAAAGATATGAACTAGTACAAGCGTAACAGTTGTACGAATAATTGATACGGAGATGATACCGGTCATCAATGTATAACGTACATCACCACCAGCACGTAAACAACCGCCATAAACAAGTTGAGAGATTTGTAGCAATACAATAATCATAATAAAGCGAGTGGCTTTAGTAGCTTCAACTACAACACTAGGATTATCAAAGTAGAGTCCCATGATGCGTTGTCCGAATAGGAATAAAAAGATGGATAATAAAATTGACATGGCTAAACCGATACGTTGACAAATATAACCAAAGTTAATGGCTTCTTCATGGTCACCTTTTCCGAGCGCACGTCCAGAAAGGGCAACGGCAGCCACTTGCATCCCATCACCAAATGAAAAACCTAAACTCAGTAAATTCATCCCTGCATTATAAATCGCGAACGAATGCGTACCGAGATTGGCAGCAGTAATCGCTGTTGTCACAAACCCAATCCGCATCGCTAAATTTTCAATGACCATCGTTGAACCTATTTTGAAGATGGTTTTGACTGTTTCAAACCGCATTTTCACCTTATGATGGAGGATGTAAGGGATTTGAATCAAACTTTGACGTTTGAATAACGAGCGAATACTCATTAGCATGGCTACCATACTACCAATGACCGTCGCTAGAGCAGCCCCTTGTATACCTAGTGCAGGGAAACCAAATTGTCCACCAATTAGTAAGTAATTAAAGACAATGTTAATAATTGATGAGGTCAAATTGGTAACAAAAGCGATTTTTGTATTCCCACTTCCACGTTGAGCAGCATTAATAACCATGGCGATGACATTAAAAATTAAGCCACCCATAATGATTTGAAAATAATTGACAGCAGCTTGGTGAGTTTCTTGGTTACTACCTGATAAAGTTAAAATTGGATGTGCAAAATAAAGGGCAATCGTTGTGATGATAACACAACCAATCAGGGCTAATATCATTGCAGTTAAAAAAACTTCGTTGGCACCACGCTTATCTTCTTGACCGCGACGCCTAGCTACAATTGTTGATACAGAAATCGTAATACCGAAAAATAGAGTTAAACCAATCAACTTTGGCTGTGTGGTCAGTCCGACCGAAGCAATCGCATAACTGCCTAATGAACCAACCATCATCGTATCAATCATCCCAGCTAACGAAATGAAAAAGCTTTCTAAAACAGACGGCCACGCCATTTGTAGTGCTGTTTTGTAATAATGTTTTTGTCTCATAATAACCATCCTTTATATCTATCTCTATGATAATACTAACCTATACAGAAAGCTAGCGTAATGCCAGAATAATTAACAATATTAAGTATATAACGAGTAGGAATAGTTATGAAATGAACGACAAGTATGATGCTGAAGCAGTAGTGAAGTAGCAGAGAATAAGAACGTATCTGATTAGGTATTACGCAATAAAAATGATATGATAGAGGTAGAAAATATCACGAAGTAATGGACACAAGGGAGTGTCTAGATAACCTATATTTTCAATGGAAGTATTGAGTTAAAGGAGGACTTTTCAATGGGAATTTTTGATTTGTTCAGACGTAAAAAGGAATCTAAAGCAGAAATAAATTCGACGCAATCAATGTCACAATCCGAAGACTTTGTTGGAGTTAGGCTGTCGACACAGACAACTGATATTATGGAACCAACTAAAGAGCAAATAAATCAAGCAACACAACATGCTATTAATACATTCGATGAATTTGTACTTGTAGAATGGCGCTCACCCAATAGAGAAATAGCCTTTTTACAAGGCATTGGCTTTGGCACTAGTTATCGCTTAGAATACGTACCTGTCGGCGCGCAATCAGGTTTTGCTTATGTCGTTGAAGGAGTCTCCTTAGAAGATGCTATGCATTTTTTTAATGAGTTTGCTGAACAACATAAGATTAATTTTGATGCCACTTGGCAGTGGAAAGCAATTGTCTAATATTTATGAATAATTTGTGATTTGTGAATACATTAGAGTAAGACAATGGGTGCTCTGACTTGAACCACTGGAGCAAAATACCGGCGTGCGAGTCAACACACAGAGGGATTTTGTGAAGTGGAAGTCGAGGCAGTCCGAACGAACCAGAATAAGGAGGATTCAATGAATCAATTACAAGAACAAGTAGTCATACAACCCAAACAACGCATGATGAGTACACAACAAAAGATTTTGTGGACACTTTTATCCATAGGTATTGCTATACTATGTTGGTGGTTTGCAAATTCCCAAGCATTACTTGATTTAACCACCTATATTGCACAAGAACTTGATGGTATGAAAGAAAATGTCGTCAAATTGACCGCTATCTCGGCAGCAAGCTCGACCGCATTGACACTTATTCCAGGAGATGTTGCGACACCGTTAGCTGAAAATTTAGCGGACATTTCGGATTATTTAATCATCGTTTTTATCGGTTTGTGGTTCCAGAAGTATTTATTTTCATCAATGGGATTGCTCGTTTTAAAACTAATTATCCCAGTTGGACTTGCTGTTAACATTTATGGTTTATGGATACCGCAAACTGCTCCAGTCTATTTAATGATTAAGCGCATTAGCCGTAAAATTATATTATTTGGTGTAGCACTCTTTTGTGTCGTACCGACAACCATTTTTATTACAAATCAAATTGAATCTACCTATCAAAGTACTATCAATCGTACCATTGATGAGGCGCAAGTGATTCAAAATGAAGTGAAGCAACAAGAAGAGTCCGAAAACAAACCCAATAATCAAGCGACAAGAGATAGTCAAAATAATGATAACATAATGGGACAGATTTCAGGAGCAATCTCTCATGCATTGAGTGGTGTGGTTGATTTTACTACCGGGTCAATCAATAATGTTGCGAATGCGGTGACTGATTTACCGAATAAAATGATTGGTACCTTGAATAATTTAATCGACTCACTTGCAATATTAATAGTGGTGAACTGTATTGCGCCGATTTTAATTTTTGTCATTCTTGTGTGGTTGATGAATTTAATTTTTGGAATTAATTTGAAACCAAGCGCTAACCCTGTAGGTATTATGGGGAATTTTACACGTCAACGTCTACAAAAAAATGGCGCGTATGATGAAGTAAAAGACATTTAGTAAGAGACATAAAAACAGGTAAAATGCCATCTATATAAGAGTGAGCATTTTACCTATTTTTTAGTTAAATAATGGAAGTGCTTGTTCGATAAAGGTTTTTAAGCCAATGCTGTATGCTGCGATTGATAATGGTTTGCCTAGCCAGATAATGAGTGAAAATGTCTTCCAATCCATCGCGGTAGTGCCGGCTAAATAGCACAAGAAATCGTCGGGAGCCACCGGAAAGAAAATAGCCAAGGCGAAACAACGTGTGAAGCGACGGTCTTTGGTGACCCAAGCATCATATTTTTTAATAGTTTGTTGTGAAAATAGCTGATGAAGTAATGGGCGTCCATAATATTTGGCAATACCAAAGGCAATCATCGAGCCAACGCAAATACCGATATAATTCCACCAAAATCCTTCAACTGCTCCAAAGATAACCACACCAGCGACAGTGGAGATGCCGCCTGGAATAACTGGAATAACAACTTGAATAATTTGAATAGCGATAAAGAGTAATATCCCGAGTAATCCAAATTGATGGACGGTTTGATGCAATGTATCAACAGATGTTAGCAACCCTGATTGATAGCACCATATTGCTAAAAAGCCACAGCCAATGACTCCTACGAGTGAAATGATGTGAAAGATAGGTGTTTTTACTGATTCTGAACTCATTATAGGACCTATCCAATTAAATGGTTACAGCGGTGCCACTACCGATAACCATCATCATGCCATTGTCTACGCCTAAAACTTCATAATCAACACGCATACCAACAATCGCATTAGCTCCTATTTGTCGTGCGCGTTGTTCCAATTCATTGAGGGCTTCGGCTTGTGCTTGACGCAATTCTTTTTCATACGTTGTTGAGCGCCCACCGAATATATTACGTAAGCCGGCACTCATATCTTTCATAAAATTTATCCCTACGACCACTTCGCTAAAAACGACGCCATTGTACTCTTTAATAATTTGACCATCGATAATAGGTGTTGTTGTGATAATCATTTTTAAAACCTCCAAGACTTATTTGTTGCTTTTATTATACGGTAGAAAATTCATCTGTTCATCCGCCTCAAGTTGTATTTCTAAAATTTTTAAAATATAATAGAGAGTAATCAGTGTACGATAGGAATTGATGTAGGTGAGCGCAGACTGAAAGTATTCGTGATTAGTTATGAGGACCGATGGAGTAGCAAGGAGGATTGAATAAATAAGATGAATCAACAATTTTATCAGTTTTTGTATCAGCGGATGCCAGAATTTCAATTGGAGCCCGATGCACAGTTGGCATTTTCAAAGCAAAAGATGACACAATTGATTGAGCAGCTACCTCGGTCAATTGACAATGCGCTTGAATTGGGTTCGGGTGTCGGCTATGATGCGATGGCATTGAACCAACTCGGTGTGGATGTGACAGCGATTGAACTGGATATCGGGGCAATGGATGCTGCCGATTCGTTGCAGCGGCAGTTTGGTACGCAAGTAGCCTTTGTGCAAGAAGATTTTTATCAATATCAACCAAATGAATTATTTGATTTCGTTTATTATATTGATGGTTTTGGTGCATTTAGTGATGAGGCGCAACAACAATTATTAAAGCGAATCACTACGTGGCTCCAGCCGGAAGGCTATGCATATATTGATGTTTATAATGCAGATTATTGGCGGACAACGCATAATGTCAAGATGAATTTGACGCCTACATTGACGCGTATGTACCAATACGATGAAGCGAGACATCAGTTTATCGATAACTGGCATGACGCTCAAACTGGAGAAACTCAAACTCAAGTATTAAAATGCTATACACTCGATGATGTGAAACGCATGGTTACCAAAGCAGGCTTAACAGTACATTCAGTCACACCATCAGGAAAAATGGATTACGACAAAATGGAGTGGATAGATAAAGCGACATTATCTGACTGTATGTATTTTCAAGTACTTGTGGTAAAATGAATGTATTAATAAGAAAAAAGTGCCACAAGGTGAGACGGATACGGACGACAAGTCAACCCAAGCGAACCCAAATAAGGAGTAGATTAGATGAAAAAATTAGAAACAAGTAAAGCACCAGCAGCTGTAGGTCCTTACTCACAGGGTATTCAAACCGGTAATTTATTTTATTTATCAGGACAATTAGGATTAAATCCTGAGACCGGTAAACTCGTCGAAGGCGGTGTTCAAGCCCAAGCGAAACAAGCATTTGAAAACATTAAACATGTCTTAGCATCTGAAGGATTAACCCTTGATAATGTAGTTAAAGTATTAGTATTATTAGCTGATATTCAAGACTTTGCGGCAGTGAATGACGTTTATGCAACACAATTTAATGAACCATATCCTGCTCGCAGTGCATTTGCAGTAGCCGCATTGCCATTAGGTGGGTTAATTGAAATCGAAGTCATCGCTGAACGTGGTGAATAAATATTAAGAAAACACGATAAGGATGATTGATAATGAACGATTGAGTCCTTATCGTGTTTTTTTAGAGCTCTAAAATTGTCAGCATAAAGCTAGATATTTAATAAAATTGAAAACTTTTCAGTAAAATTGAACGGTAGGCTAGATAATAGTGAGTAAGTTTAAAATTTTCGCTTCAATTGATAAAAAACATTTCTTATTGAAAGCTTTTTCTTTTTGGTATAATTATGTTAGTGGCAAGCCAAACTACCTTGGTTTAATAGTTGATTAGTATAATCTTTCTTTATTAGCCTACTAGTTGGTAGTTTGGTTTGTTCTTTTTATTAAAGTGATTGCGATGGAGGAATAGTGATGCTGCAATTAAATCATTTATCAAAACACTATGGCAAATCTGTTGTTTTTGATGACTTAAATTTCAAAATTGGAAAATCGGGATTGATTTATACTATTAGTCTATGCTTTATGAGTGCTTATTTAATTGATGCTCTCCTCTTTAAATATTATTTGCGACAATTAACTTATTTTTCTGGCATTCGATTTATGTTTCAATGGACAGTCGTTTTGAGCACGGTGCTATTGATTTTGTTTATCGCATTCATATGCGTGGGGTGGAATATTCGTGGTGTTAAACTTAATAAGTTAAACCTTTCTTTGTCTAAACATTAATCAGCTAATATGTTTTTATCGAATTTATGGATAAGACAAATGGATTAAAAATAGTGTTTGAAAAATCGAATTTATTAAAAGAAACAGTATATGACTTATGAAAAAATCAATTGTTAAAACATCTTTAAATGCTGCGTTAGCTTTATAAGGTGATTCTTTCGTTTGAGTTAGTAAACTTCAAATAGTAATCGTCTACATTATAATTTGCAATTGACTCTTTTTGAACAGCCATTTATATGTTATAATTAATTATAAATAATATTCATGGTAGGAGAGAAGAGATGAAACTAAAACGTGTTATAACGAGTGGATTAGTAGCTTTATTATTATTATCAACAACTGCTTTAGCCCAAGAACCGCATTTTGCTCACCGTATTCAAACAGACTACCAGCAATATGCACATATTGACGAATCTGGTTTTGCGTATAATATTTATGCCGACCCCGATATTTCCAGTGAAATTCAACCACTGAATGAACAGTCAAGCCCAGATGTCTTATTATTTACTTTTGATGATACACCGCGTGGTGATAATTCTAATGCTTTGCAAATTGCCCAGACATTACATCAAAAAGGTGTAAGTGCGATTTTCTTAGTAAATGGAATGTATTTACAGACAGAAAAAAACCGTCAAATTGTTAAGCAAATTTATGATTTAGGTTTTGAAATTGGCAACCATACGTCCAATCACCCCAATTTACGTGATTTGAGCTATAAAGAACAATATGAAGAGATTGCTTCAACGAATCGAATGGTAGAAGAAATTACAGGTGAAAAACCCCGTTGGTTTAGACCGCCATTTGGTAAGTTTAATATGGATACGATTCTCATTTGTAATGAGTTAGGTTTGCAGCTAATGACTTGGTCATTTGGCTATGACTGGATGGAAGAGTATCAAGATGGTCAAGCATTGACGAAAATCTCCCTCGATAATGAATTTATTCGTAGCGGTGCTAATATTTTAATGCACGACTTACCTTGGACAGCTCAAGCGGTCGGTGCGATGGTGGATGGTTATCGTGCCAAAGGTTACCATATCGTTGACCCTTATATTATTCAACACCAAGAAAATAGTACAGCCCCATTACAACCTTAATGAATGGACGGCAGCAAAGGCATTGAATAAGTCTTTGCTGTTTTTTTATTTTGAAGGAAAAGTATAGTGAAAGCCATTCTCTTTTGATTAAAAAAATATTAGAAAATGATTGACATTTTTTCATTAATCAGCTAATATGATTTTATCGAAAAGATATCGGTGACATCAGTTAGCCTCGCGTGGATGTACGCCAATGAAAACGGAGGGAAATAGAATGAAATTAAGAAAATTTACCGCAACCTTATTAGCAAGTTTGACTCTAGCCAGTGTCGTAGCCACAACGGTACCCGTGTCGGCTCAAGAATCTGTTGTCATCGGTGGAAACTTTGAATTATCGGGTCCGACTGCCTCTTATGGAACCGTGATGGCTAATGCGTTAAAATTAGCGGTCGAATTACGGAATGCGCAAGGGCCTATTTTAGATGGCTTAAACTTAAAAACGGAGATTTTAGATAATAAGTCTGACCTGACCGAATCGAGTTCAGTAGCGACACGTTTAGCATCGAATGATAAAGTGATTGGTATTGTTGGACCGGCAACTACAGGGGATGCTCAAGCACAAATCCCAGTCCTTGCAGAAAACAAAATTCCTGCGATTTTACCAGCAGCGACAGGAGATACCTTAACATTAGCTGATGATGAGTCGGTGTTAGAGTACTTATTCCGTGTTTGTTTTGCAGACTCTTATCAAGGAACGGCAGGTGCTGCCTATGCATTTAACAAATTAGGGGCGAAAAAAGTGGCGATATTAACTGACCAAGCGACCGACTACTCCCAAGGATTAACCGATGCCTTTACGAAAAAATTTAAAGAACTAGGTGGCGAAGTAGTTGCTCAAGAAAGTTATCAATCAGGCGATACTGATTTTTCAGCTACCTTAACGACTTTATTAGCGCAAGACTTTGATGCCCTATATGTACCGGGCTATTATACAGAAGTGGGTTTAATCATCAAACAAGCGCGTGAATTTGGTATTACAGCGCCAATCGTCGGTGGTGACGGTTTATCTAGTAATACATTGTTAGAATTAGCTGGTGCGCCAAATACAAATGATGTGTATTATACGTCACATTTTTCACCAAAATCTAAGGATGAAAAAGTACAGAACTTCTTAAAAGCATATAAAGAAAAATTCGGTTCAGATGCTGATACATTTGCAGCACTAGCCTTTGATGCATCAAACTTATTGATTGATGCGATTGAACGTGCCGGTTCAACTAATCGTGAAGCGGTTAAAAAAGCAATTGCTGAGACTAAAGACTTTGTTGGCGTTACCGGTACATTTTCAATTGATGAAAAACACAATCCTGTAAAACCAGTAACTATGATTAAATTAGCAGCAGGCGAAATTGAATCTGCCGAATTATATTCAGCTGAATAATTCCTACCTATCAAACACTGACAGGCATTTATTTGTCAATCAGTGTTTGATTTTTTGTATGATTTGAAGCGCCTTAAAATGGATGACTGAAAACAATTGTGTGTTCAGATAACTATTGATGCAGAACACGAAGTAAGTTAGCAGCCACAGTATCAGTGTCTTACCGCTATACAAAATTATGAGTATCATTTATATTTGAGTGGGCTTAAGAAATTTTTGTATAATTTAGCAAAAAGTAAAAAAGTTATCACAAGTGCAGGAAGTTATGCTATAATTGATGTGACATTGACAAGAAAATGAGGGGTAATATATGAGTGCATTAGGAACTAAATTACGTGATGCCCGTATTGAAAAGGGATATACATTAAATACATTGCAACAGATGACCAAAATTCAAAAGAAATATCTTGTTGCAATTGAAGAGGGCAATTTGAGTGAATTACCAGGTAGTTTTTATATTCGTGCCTTTGTGAAACAATATGCGGATGTTGTAGGATTGAATGGTGATGATATTTTACAAGAGTATGCAGGTGAATTAGAAGTCTTTCCTGAGGCAAATGAAGCGCCAGTTATCAATAATATTGAAAGCGAAGAGTTAGGTAGTCGTGTAAAAGCAAGACAAGATAGTTTTGAAAAAAATAATTTAGAGATTATCTTATCGTACTTACCATTACTCTTTTTAATTGCGATAATCTTAATGATTATTATTACATTGATAATGGCTATTTCGCGGATGAATAATTCCAATAAACCGATTGAACAAGTACCGACGACGTCCATTGTTTCAACAGTTGCGCCAGAATCAGCAGTGCCAGAAACAACGAGTGAAGAGACGACTAGCCAAACGGATGAGTTAGCAGATAATCAATTACGTGTTGGTAACAAAGTCTTAACGAAAATTTCTGGTGAGGGCGAAGAAACGGTCTATGAAGTTGAAGGGTCAGATTTTGACGGCTATACATTTGGTGTTAAAGGTTCCGGCTATGTATGGGTTGGTATGCTAGAAGATGACCGCATGGTAGTTGATACAACGGTTACTGATGGTGAAAAATTTGAATACACAGTGCAAAAGGGTGTGAAAACCTTTAGAATGCGTCTAGGTTACCCTGATGGTGGTAAGTTTACAGTGAATGGTCAAGAATTAGATTTAAACAATCCATATTTTTCAGATACGGTTGTGTTTGTCGTAAAAGATAGTGCGAATGAAGCAAATGCATCGGATGCAGAAGAAGCTAGCGAACAACCTGATGAAGAAACAACAGAAGCAGCTGCCAACGCTGAGTCGGCTGATGGGCCTGCTGTCTTGCGTGGACAAAATAGTGGAAGTGGCAACGAATGAATATTGCCAATAAATTAACCTTAGCCCGTGTCATCATGATTCCGATTTTTATCGGCTTTATGTTGTTGCAAGGCGCTCAAATGCTTACTTTCGGTAGTGAGAGTGTGCCTGTGACCCAATTGATTGCGGGAGTGATATTTATCGTGGCAAGTATTACGGATTATTTAGATGGTTATTTAGCCCGAAAATTACACTTAGTCACGTCATTTGGTGCATTTTTTGATCCGATGGCTGATAAATTACTGGTAATCGCCGCATTGATGCTCTTTGTAGAAAAAGGTTGGGTGCCAGCGTGGGCAGTATTTATTATTATCGCGCGTGAATTGATGGTGACAGGTTTGCGTGTCTTACTCGCTCAAACCAATGGAAAAGTAATGGCTGCCGCACTACCTGGTAAAATTAAAACTATGACCCAAATGTTAGCGATTATCTTTTTCTTGTTTGCAAATTTTGGTATTTCTCTACCAATCGCGCAAGTGTTATTTTATACTTGCTTGTTCTTTACAGTATATTCCGGTATCGATTATTTTTGGAATGCTCGATTCCTATTTAGAGAATTGTAACATATGTCAGTGATATTTCTTGGTGGAATAACCGGGTGTATCACTGACATTATTTTTTACGGTTATCATGTCTCTTGATAACCCCAACTCCCGAATTAAATTATACTAAAAAAACATTTACACCGAAAAAACTGATAATACTAGTATTTTTTCGGTGTTTTCTATTGCTATTTTATAGGTATAATGGTAAAATAAATTGTACCTATATCAATTATTGGAGGCTTACCATGTCACAAGTTATCTACACACATAAAAATGGAACTAAGTATGTTTATGAATCAACCTCATATTATGATAAAGAAAAGAAACAAGCGCGACCAAAGCGTAAGTTGATTGGAAAAATTGACCCAGTAACGGGTGCGATTGTTCCAACTCAACCAAGAGGGAGAAAACCTAAACATGTTGAAAAGAATGACGAGAAAAAAACAGGTGGCGTCCGTTCAATTAAGTCTTACGGAGCAACTTATTTATTGACGGAATTAGCGAAAAAAATGGGTGTATTGAGTGATTTAAAAGAAATATTTCCAGACAGCTATCTCGAGTTATTAACGCTTATGCAATATTTGATTCTAGAACCAGGGAATTCCATTAGAGAATTCGACCAGTGGCAAACAAAAGTAGAAACAGAGTTAACCAAAGACCTTAGTTCAAAGCGTGTCAGTGAACTATTCGCTACAATCAGTGAAGATGATAAGCAACGGTTCTTTCATGCGCAACAACAACGATATATAAATGAAGAATATTGGGTATTTGATACAACATCCATTTCGACATATTCAGATATAGATTATGCAAAATACGGTTATAACAAAGAAGATGATAAATTAAAGCAAGTGAATTTAGGACTAGTTGTAGGGGAAACAAGCCGGATACCAGTAATGTATCGCCTGCTTCCAGGGAATATTGTCGACTCTAAAAC
Source organism: Aerococcaceae bacterium zg-1292 (assembly GCA_016126655.1). Lineage (GTDB taxonomy): Bacteria > Bacillota > Bacilli > Lactobacillales > Aerococcaceae > Globicatella. The sequence continues at coordinate 837,214 of CP065955.1, forward strand.
CATTGAGACATTATTAAGTTTATTGGATGAGTTTCCACAGAAAATGAAAAAATTGGTATTAGACAGAGGGTTTTATAAAGAACGAAATATCCAAATGTTGTGTGAAGAAGGTGTTGAATTTGTAGCAGGTGGAAAGCGTGGAGTGAAATATATTGATGAAGTGATTGAACGATTACTGCCAGAAATAAAAGAAATTGAACATTATTCAACGAAAGAAAAACTCTATATTGGTTCAGAGAAAATTAGTCATTTTAGAGCTTCCGAAACGAGTCATTATCCAGTAACTGTGCATGTTTATCATGATGAATTTCAACAATACCAGCAAAAAACAAAATTGATGGAGGACTTAGATGAATTATTAACTTTATTGAATGAAGATGAAAAAAGTAGAAAAGAAATCGAAAGTAATAATCGAGGATTGATGACGTATGTGACTTTAAATCCAGAGGATAACCGGTATTCTTTAAATACAGAAGTAATCAAAAAACGCATTGCGACAATGGGCACATTTGTACTATTATCCAACAGTAATCAAAGTTCACAAGAATGTTTACGGATATATCGAGACAAGGATATAGTTGAGAAGAAGTTTCAAACATTAAAGAATGATTTAGAGATGAGACGGTTGAGAACTCATGGGCAAGAGACGACAGAGGGGAAAATGTTTGTACAGTATTTAACGGTAGTCGTAGAGTCTTACCTGAGAGAGCAGATGCGGGGAACAAAATTAGATGAAAAATACACTCTTAAAGACTTACTGGAAGAAATTAAGAGCGTGTATACATATATCGATGGTGGTGGAAACTACACGCTGGCAGAGGTAACGAATAAACAAGCAAAGATTTTTGAACGCCTAGGTATTTTGCATCCTTCTTTCAGTATCCGTTAGCTAGGTATAATGGTACGGGAGTTTGGGTGATAAAAGGCACGGTTTTGATGATTTTTCTGCTGAAAAATCGGTCTCGATTTGCATTAGGATATGCATTCTCAGTATTGGTCAAGAAAAGTCAAAAAAGTTCTTGACCATTTTTTACTAATGGGTTATAATAAGATTAAGCTCTTAAAGGGCTCATTTTTAACGATAAATTTCATTGACCAATTTTGACTAAAGGGAATCACAATGCGAAAGTAGGTGCCTTGACTCGAACCACAAGGCATAGTTCTTTGAAGTGGCTGCCTAGCGAACCAAGAAAACAAGTGAGGTGTTAATATGATTGAAAAAATGACAACTGCAATGCAAGAAACATTAGGTGCAGCGCAACAAATTGCAATGACACGACAACATCAGGAGATTGATATTCCTCATGTTTGGCGGATTTTTGCACAGCCGGATCACTTTGCTTATCAATTATATCAAGACTTAGGTGTGGATATGACGCAATTTTTAACCGTCATTGAACAAGAGATTGATAAAATCAGTCAAGTGAGTGGTAGTAATATTCAATATGGACAACAAATTAGTCAGCGATTGAATCAATTATTCCAACGCGCAAATCAATTAGCAACTGAAAAACAAGATGAGTACCTATCAACTGAACTTGTGGTAGCGGCTTTACTTGACCAACAAAATAATCCATTGACACAATTTTTAACTAAGCAAGGTGTTACTTTCACACAGATGATGGAACGAATTGATACGTTGAGAGGGGGAGAACGTGTGACATCACAAAATCAAGAACAAACATATGAATCATTAGCAAAATATGCTACTAACTTAAACGAAGCAGTAAAACAAAATAAATTAGACCCAGTTATCGGGCGCGACGAAGAAATTCGTGATGTAATTCGAATATTATCCAGAAAGACAAAAAATAATCCTGTCTTAATTGGAGAACCTGGGGTAGGTAAGACTGCGATTATTGAAGGATTAGCACATCGAATTGTGCGCAAAGATGTTCCGGAAAATTTACGAGATAAAGAAGTGTACTCACTAGATATGGGCTCATTAATTGCTGGAGCAAAATACCGTGGCGAATTCGAAGAGCGCTTAAAGGCTGTATTAAAAGAAGTAGTAAAATCTGAAGGACGTATTTTACTCTTTATTGATGAAATTCATACAATCGTCGGCGCAGGTAAGTCAGAAGGTGCAATGGACGCAGGAAACTTATTAAAACCTATGTTAGCCCGCGGTGAATTACATTGTATTGGGGCGACGACACTAGACGAATACCGTGAAAATATTGAAAAAGATAAAGCATTAGAACGTCGCTTCCAACGTGTCTTAGTTCAAGAACCTACCGTTGAAGATACGATTAGTATTTTACGGGGTTTGAAAGAACGGTTTGAAATTCATCATGGAGTGAATATTCATGATAATGCCTTAGTGGCAGCTGCGACGCTATCCAATAGGTATATAACTGACCGATTTTTACCAGATAAAGCGATTGACTTAGTCGATGAAGCTTGTGCAACGATACGTGTTGAAATTAATTCGATGCCAACCGAAATGGATGCCGTGACACGTCGTTTGATGCAATTAGAAATCGAAGAAGCTGCGTTGAAAAAAGAATCGGATGATGCTAGTAAAAAACGTTTAGAAGCTTTACAAGAGGAACTGGCTGATTTACGTGAGTCAGCTAATCAATTAAAAATGCGCTGGGAAGTCGAAAAAGAAGCGATGAATCAGTTGCGTAACAAACGACAAGCCATTGATGATGCTCGCCGTGAATTAGAAGATGCCGAATCGAACTATGACTTAGGCCGTGCGGCAGAATTACGCCACGGCACCATTCCTGCCTTGGAACGTGAGTTAAAACAATTAGAAGCTGACCAAGCCGAGCAAGCAGAAAATCGTTTAACCCAAGAAAGCGTCACTGATGAAGAAATTGCTAAAGTTGTAGGACGCTTAACAGGTATTCCAGTGACACGACTTGTTGAAGGGGAACGTGAAAAATTATTGAAACTCGATGAAACATTACATCAACGGGTTATTGGACAAGACGAAGCAGTCAATAAAGTAGCTGAAGCCGTCTTACGTTCACGTGCAGGATTACAAAATCCGAATCGTCCAATCGGTTCGTTCCTTTTCTTAGGACCAACAGGTGTCGGTAAAACCGAATTAGCAAAAGCATTGGCAGAAGTATTATTCGATGATGAGCATCATATTGTTCGGATTGATATGTCCGAGTACATGGAAAAACATACCGTGTCACGTTTAGTAGGTGCGCCTCCAGGATATATTGGATACGAAGAAGGTGGTCAATTAACTGAAGCGGTGCGTCGTAGTCCATATTCAATTGTACTACTCGATGAAATCGAAAAGGCACATCCGGATGTATTTAATATATTATTACAAGTATTAGATGATGGGCGCTTAACTGATTCCAAAGGTCGCACGGTTGACTTTAAAAACACAGTATTGATTATGACAAGTAATATCGGTGCGCCATTGTTATTAGAAGGAATTGATGATGATGGCAATATAGCACCAGAGACAGAACAACAAGTGAGACAACAATTACGTGCGCACTTTAAACCTGAGTTTTTAAATCGTATCGATGATACAGTCCTATTTACACCATTGTCATTGAAACATATGGGTGCTATCGTAGAAAAAATGCTTGGACAATTACGTAGTCGTCTTGCTCAGCAAGAGATTACATTAAATATGGAACCGGAAGCATTGAATTGGTTAGCACAACAGGGTTATGACCCGATTTATGGTGCTAGACCATTGATGCGCTTGATTACACGTGAGATTGAAACGCCATTAGCTCGCCTAATTATTAAAGGTGATATCTTGCCACAACAGGTAGTAGATGTGTCACTAGAAGAAGGACAATTAGCTTTTCATGCGAATGCGTTGAATGAAGCGTAGAGAAAGTTTAGCAGCTATCTGAATCAAAATTTAAAAATTAATGAATAGACTGAGTAGTTGTATTAATCAATTACTCAGTTTTTTGTTTGCTGAGTTTGAGGGAAAAGGAAATCATATTATAAAGTGAACTGTCAAAAAAGACATTAAATTCATCAAAAAAATGTTGACGCTTTCTTTTTTTGCGGTAATATTTAATTAATAAAATATATATTAAGAAAGGTGTATGTCCTTATTTCAAAAATTGATTCTATAAATAAGTAACGTGATGTATAAAATTAGATGTATTTGATTGAGAATTAATCGTTAAATAATTTGTTAGGTATAACTGTGACTGACCTGATTTGAGTTACAGGAGCAGAATGCTGCAGTGAGAGCAATGGACAGATGAGGTTGTTGAAGAAAGTAGAAGCCAGTCGCAACGAGCGACCAGAATATTCATAGTGCGACAATGAGCGCTCTGAAATGAATCACTGGAGAAAATACCGTCGTGCGCTTAGCACACAGAGGTGTTTTGTGAAGGTGCGCCCGGCATGGGCGATAACTTGGTGGTGAAAGTCCACTACAGGCTTGGCAGTAGGAACTGTTAGCTGAAGGCAAGGGTGTCTATCGTGAGGTAGAATCTGAAGGAAGCCGGAGGCAAACACTTGCGCCGACGAACAGAAACCTCATATCAAGGCTGACATGGGACGGATGAGTTTGCCTTACAAAACGAAGTCCAATACTGCCCGAATCCCATCCAGTAAATGAGGCGGCGAGATGAGTGGAAAGTTATCGTTCTTACCCGGGGAGGTCTCATGAGCGCAGTAAAGCGTAGTAACAACGAATCATGAGAAGTCAGCAGAGGTCATAGTAGGTACGCAAAAGGTACTGAAGGACCGAACAATATCTTAACAAAGTAGAGAATGGAGGTTATTGGAATTTGACCACGACAGAAAACAACGCGAGTTGGCAGTCATCAAAGAGATAAAGGTGGAACCTAAAAGGGTATGATGATGTGTCGAGAATTCCATAGGTGAAATGATTGAAATGTACCGTGAAAATCCAACGCTGATGACACGAGTTGCCAGTTATGATAACTTGATAGAAGCAGCAGAAGTAGTCAGGAAGAATAAAGGAGCAGCAGGAATTGATGGAATGAGCGTCGATGACGTCGAGCAACATATCCACGATTATTATGGTCCTTTGAGACGAAAATTAATCGACGGTAGTTACCGACCGTTACCTGTAAAACGAGTTGAAATCGAAAAGGAAAACGGTGGCATCCGTTTAATCGGTATACCATGCGCAAGAGACCGAGTGATACAACAAGCTATACGGCAAGTGATTGAACCCAAAATTGACCGCATGTTTTATCCAGAAAGTCATGGATTCCGACCGAATAGAGGCACAAAAACAGCGCTTCAGGATTGGGTAGGGCACTATGAAGATGGGTACAAGTATGTAGTGGATTGCGACTTGAAACAATGCTTCGACAAATTAAACCAGGATAAACTGATGTACTTGTTGGGCAAACGTATCCACGACAGAGTAATGTTGAAGCTAATACGCAAATTCCTGCGGAGTGGTGTAATCGACCTGTCAGGCGAATACGTAGAAAGTAAAACAGGCGCACCGCAAGGCGGCGTATTGTCTCCGTTACTATGCAATATCTACTTACATGAACTGGATAAAGAATTGTATAAACGGGGGCATCGATTTGTCAGATATGCAGATGACTTTGTAATTTTCGTCAAGTCAAAACGAGCGGGAGAACGAGTACTGACAAGTATCACAAAATTTATCGAGAAAGAACTAAAGCTAGAGGTTAACACCGAAAAAAGTAAGGTAGGGAGCCCTACGCGATTAAAGTTCTTAGGCTGTCTGATAATGCAAGTGAATGGCGTGTGTCGCTTCCGACCAGCTACGGAGAAGAAAAAGAAATTTAAAGCGAAGCTAAAGAAGTTAACCAGTCGAAAGAGACCGGGGACTTACGAAGAGATAATGCAGTCCATCAATGAAGTGACTCGAGGGTGGATAAATTACTTTGGGTTAGGATTCATAAAAAGCTTCATTGAGGAAAAAATCGCTCCATGGCTTCACCGAAGAATTAGACAGCTGATTTTAAAACGCTGGAAACGACCGAGAACGATAATAAAACAACTGATGAAATACGGATTAGACATAGATAGTGCAAAAAGAATCGCATTCTCAAGAAAGAAGTACTGGCGATTGTCATGTACTCACGAGGTGCATCGAGCATTAACAACAAAAAGACTTCACCAATGGGGGTTATTCCCACTTAATAAATTGGTGAAAGCAGCTTACGGAAGATATTGAACCGCCGTATACGGAACCGTACGTACGGTGGTGTGAGAGGTCGACTAGCCAAATAATGGCTAGTCTCCTACTCGATTGGAAGTCAAGTCAGCCCAAGCACACCAGAATAAGGAGGTTTCAATGAAAAAATTATTTTTATTATTATCCCTATTAGCTTTACCAGGATGTATATCTGAACCAACAACCAATGAAGAACAATCTTCACAAGCTGTTGAAAGTAAAGTAAAAAAAGCTGATGGGGAAGAATATGTGAGTCTTACCAATAATTTATGGCTAATTAAATCATATTCTTTGAATGAGACGCAGACAATTCCTATATATAATACTAAATCTCACGAAGATGTATTTTACAATAATCAAGTAAAACAATTAGAAAGCGCAAATATTAAAGCTGAATATTCTAACCACGTTGCCGATAGACGTCAAGAAAAGGTTATGTCATTTGATAATACAAAAATTTCTACTGCGTATAGTACTAAACGTCATTCATTAGCAGTATTATTCACTACTCCTCAGGGTGATGTTGCAGATAGTATTTTTAATATTTTTACTAATTTAGTTCAAAAAAATTCGATTGATACTAAACTTGATTCAGAAGTGGATACCCGTTCTATTGAAGTAGTCAAAGAGTATATGAAGCTATTTGATTTACCTTATGAATATGATTATGTTGCTACTAGTATATCCACTGATAAATTTAAAGAAATTCAAACAATAGCTAAAAGAGTTTATGAGCCAGGTGATTTTCCAGAAGAAGTCTTAAATTCTGCTCCAGTGAAATTTGATGCGGTCACTTTAGTTCCTATCTTGAATAATGTTCCATTAACTAATCATGAAACTTCTATCGGAACGACACAGCAACTCAATGGATTCATCGGTACAGGAATAAAATTTATCGTGATTGATGGAAAGATTGCCTACTCATATATATCTAATCTATTCCACCCTACGAAAAGCGAAGAATCTGTTAAATTAAATAATAATAAGGTAGTCGAGGATATCAAAAAAAGATACTCTGGGTTGGATATTAAAGAAGATATATACATTGATTCGATTGTAACTAAATACATACCAATTGCTAATCAGGACGCAGATGAAACATATAAAGATTATAAGCTGCAACCTATAGTAGAAGTGTTGGCGCATCATGGTGACAATCACGAACGATTCTATATTAGTCCGGTAACGTATACGGAGGTTCGATAATATGTTGCGAATGATAGCTTATAATATGCGCCTTAATATGAAACAACTAATTTTTTGGAGTTCTATTGTCCTTGGCGTAGTGATTACCTGTTTAATGACATTAACGGATATTCGTCTTGGATTCAAATATCAAACTGAAAATCCTGTGTTATATTTTATCTTTGTTGGTATCACAACTCAAGTTTCTACGAGTTTACTGATGCTCATCCATTCTTTTTCAACGATACAAACGTATGTAAAAGATTATCATTCGAATCACTTACTATTTTTACAGCATCGTCTTGGTAACTGGCGTTATTTTATTCAGCTTTATATGAGTAATTGCTTAACTAGTTTTATTGTCGGCGTTGGCATGTGTGTGGTTTTTATTTTATTACTTGCGTTAAAATTCCCACTAATTCCTGCCGACCCGCAACCTCTTATCAAAACGATTGCTGGTGGACACTGGTTGTTAAATAACCTTCCATTTTGGACGTATAGTTACTTTACTCTTATTGTAGGATTAAATTTCGCTTTTTATCAGTTGTTAGCAACCTTTTTTACGCTATTATTTCCTCATCAAACCATGTGTTATCTGTATTCAATGTTGATATGGATTATGATAGATTCATTAATGATAGGTGAGCGTTTGCCTTTTTACGTAATGCCACGCATTGTTTTCGGTTTGGACAATACCTTTCACGAGACATCGCAACAACTTGGTATCGCCTTGCCGATGTGGTACCCCTTCGTTTATTTCTTCGTCATCTTAATGATAATCGTCATCCTATCGGTACAGTGGATGGCATTCAAACGCCGTTGGCATTAGGGGGAAGTGGATATGAAAGTATTAAAAGTTTTTGGTATCAATTGTCGACACTATTGGTCATTAAAGTACTTACTGCCTATTTTTACTTTTTCACTGATGTATACGTTAATTATGTTATCGCCTTTAAAGGAAGCGGCTACTCAATATAATAAGACGATTCCTTGGTCTGTTTGGAGTTTATTATTTACGAATTCATTCTACATTGGGATTACGATGACAAGCACTTTATTCTTATTTAGTACATTACCTTTTGATAATGCGATGCAACCATGGCTTATCTTAAAAGTAGGATATCGAAGATGGGGATTGGCTCAAATGTTTTATATTATCTGCTCGTCCTTTCTATTTACGGTAGTTCATTTTCTACTGGCTGTCATCTATTTAATCCCTCGTGGTCTACCTTTAGATACTTGGGGTAGCCTGATTAAAAACATCTCAATGGGACACTATCAAACAAATCACCCAATATATATTAATCTTAATCCTGTTGCTTTAGAGTTCTATTCGACGACTCGAGCACTCATTCAAGTGGCAATAATGCTCTTTCTCGTTACTTGTATAATTGGGATGACAGTTTTTGTGTTTAATTTAATTATTCCACGCTTAGGATTGGTATTTAGTGGCGGATTAATCCTTTTGAGTTTTTTCTTTAGTTTTGCTAACGGATTGTGGATATATTTCTTATCACCATTAAACTGGATTAACCCCAATCAAATTCGCCATGCACCTTACTCCGGCTTGCCAACCTTTTTACAAGTAGCGAGTTGGGCGACAGGATTACTCGTGCTACTGGCAGGTGTAGGGTATTGGCTATTAAGACGAAAGGAGAAGTATCATTGATGACACATATCGAGTTAAAATCAATCAACAAAGCATTTAAAAATCAGGTGCTGTTTACAGACTTCAATTATATTTTTGAAGGGGGAAAGATTTATGGGCTTGTCGGTCATAATGGTTCAGGCAAGACAGTCTTGATGAAAATAATTTGTGGTTTATTGCGCCCGAATAGCGGTGAAGTCTGGTATAATCATGACCAATTAATCGGTAAAAATATCCCATTCCTACCTAGTTTAGGTACCATTCTTGAAACACCGGGCTTTTTAGATAATTGTACCGGGTTTGAAAATCTTAAACAACTAGCATTAATCGATAATAAAATTGATGACCAAGTAATTCGCAATACAATGGAGTTGCTAGGTCTCGACCCGTTAAGTAAAAAGAAAGTGAAAACTTATTCATTAGGAATGCGTCAAAAATTAGCATTATCCCAAGCAATTATGGAAAATCCAGAGGTGCTTATTTTAGACGAGCCAATGAATGGTTTAGATAAAGCGTCTGTACAGTTAGTTCGGCAATTATTGGATGAGTTAAAGAGACGAGGCAAATTAATTATTTTAGCCTCGCATACACAAGAGGATATTCAATTGCTTTGTGATGAGGTGATTGATATTACCGGCTACGGTGAGTAAAATTTCACAGAAGTTTTATATGTTCATTTTTTCACTAGCAATTGGATAAGAGAGTATTTAAAATATGTTATGAAATAAACGACATGTTAACCGAAGTAATTCGACACAATAAGGAGGTGCTATCCATGTTTCATCAAGTTCGATTTGATATAAAGCGAATATGGAAGAAGAAACTATTACTTTTGTTATTCGTACTATCAGCGATTGTATCATATGCAAATATTATCGTTCAAAATTCTAATACAACGACCCACTCATTAACTTATTTATTGATTGAAGGCGTGAATTATTTGTCGCCATTACTGGAAAAGACGAAGGATGAAGACCCTTTAAAATTATCCCCAGGAAAGGAATTTTGGGAAGAATACCGTTATGAACAGCGAGATAATAAACAAGATGCATATACGATAACAGAAAACTATTTTTCGACATTGAAAAAAGCATTGGAAATGGATAATGTACAGTTAACGAAAATAGAAAAAGAAGATTTAGATTATGCGATTAGAGTGTATCAACGTATCGAGCAAAAAAAGAAACAAAATCCTGATTACCAGTATCGAGGGGCTTCAACATTTTTATTAGAAGGAAATCGTTGGTTGTATGGAATTGTTCCGTTTATATTATTATCTGCCATCATGATTTGGCTGACTGGAGAAGATTTTGACCGGAAGGAGAGTGTCTTTAATCGTAGTTTACCCATAGCAAGAACGTCGGTATTATTATCACGTTTTTTTACCAGTCTGATTCTTGTAGCCCTTTATATTGGAAGTGTTACAGTCTCAACGCTTGTACTATCCAGTTGGTTAGGATTTGGTGTGGGAGATTGGTTGATTCCGCTTCGAACAGCTATCACAGTTCTTCCGCAATTATTGATGTATCAAGTATTGTTAATCGTCTGGTTGTTGTTCACGGTAAAAGTCATGGTTGTCATTGGTTTGAGTCTGTTATTAGTGTCACTTATTCGTAAAGTGAATTTAGTGGTAATTGGTGTTGCCTATATTATCAGTCTAGGATTTATCGCAACAGAATTTTTTCAACCGCTACAAACCAACTGGAATCTTTTTTATCTAAACTATCGCATTCAAATGATAGGACATTGGGAGTCGGTTGACCATGAGGGATACTCAGTTTATCATGTGATTAATCAACATATCTTACAACCGTATCAGTGGGCGTTATATATTGGGATAGTAATCGTATTGATGTTGCTGTCGATGATGGCTTTTAAACAAAATGGACATTTTTATACAGAAACGATGCGTACGCGTTCAAAAATAATAGAGTTTTCAGCGTTTGCTTTTGAAACTAAGGTTGAAAGTTATAAAATCAATCGTTATCTCTCGCCTAAGATGAAATGGAGTATGATTTTGTGTATAGTGTCACTAATGTTCTTATTAATTGGCTTAAATGATTATCAATCCCATCAGTTCCTTGTAGATTCAAAAATTATTAATGAACTGAAGTCAAGTGCATCTAGTATCGATGAAGCAATTAATAAATTGGCTCAATTAGTTGATAAATATAAAAATGACCCTCAAAACGCAAATATGTTTCAAGATAATTTGGAACAATTTAAAGTAGAACAACAGTATTTGAGAGAGTATATTCAATTAAAAAATCGACAGAAAGACGCTTTCTTAAAACAGGATGCACATCAATATTATGATGCGTTTGAATATGATTTTGTTGCCCATTATGGAAAGTTTAAAGAATATGAAGAAGATTATAAACAGATTTTTTCTAGACAGTTTGACTATTATCAAAATGGTCGCTTTCCAACTTTGTACGGTGAGACTTTATCACGCGAAAGGTTGGCGTTGTTTAAAGAAAGAGGGATTCGTCCGTTAGCAAATAGTCAATTTTTAGTCACGCCTTATGATTATCCAGCTCAAGCGGGGGATTTGTTGAAGGAATTAACGGAGCATCTGATGCGTGATAGTTCGATACTTGGTTATTGGTATCGGTTGATAACTATTTACCGTTTCGATGTTTTTTTGTTAGTGATGATTATCGTCTTTTGTGGTATGGGTTATAACTTAGATAAAGAAGGGCATAATGGTTTGGCGTGGTTATATATTTTACCGAGGTCTAAGCAGCATTTGTTCCATCATAAACTGAATGCAGCGTTATTGAATGGCGGGTTTATTGTGCTAGTTACTGCTTTACTTGTGATAGGTTTCGGTTTGGTAGGTGATGGTATCGGTCAGTGGCAGACGCCGATGGTTGTCTATGATAAAGTGCTTCGTAATGCGAATGATTTATCTTCGTTCGATAAGAGTTATCATTGGGTATCGTTGGGAGTTGTTGTCATAAAATCACTAGGATATTTAACTTGTGCAATGGTGTTTATGATTCAACTGATGTTATTATTATCGACATTTATTAAAAATCATTTCGCTACTATTGCCTTGGCATTGATTATCAGTCTGGGCGGCTATGCTGTTGTGACGCAACATACCTTTAGTGGCAGTGGTTTTTTACCGTTTATTTATTTAAATATCGCAGCTTTACTCGATAACAGCTTAATTTTTAAGGTGACAGATGCTAATCAAGTGTTGCCGTATGGTTGGCTCATCATTATTGGATGGATAATTGTCTTATACTGGTTAACACGACTTCGAGTGCAAAAGGCAAAATTACTGTAAATGAGGTGAGAAAATGATTGTTGATGTAAAAGGTGTTAAAAAATTTTTCGGAAAAAAAGAAGTGTTGAAAAATACTAACTTTTCAATTGACAAACCTGGGATTGTTGCATTGGTCGGACCGAATGGAGCCGGAAAATCAACACTATTAAATGCGATGGTGAATCAACTGGATATTGATGGCGGCACGATTGAATTGTGTGATAAACCTCATACGGATGTTAAGGTGTTTAAAGATGTGTCATTTTTACGGGATAATTCGGTCTTGTATCCGTATTTAACGGGTATGGACCACTTGTCCTATGCGGCTCGTTTGTACGGCGTGAACCGTATTCGTATTGATGAAGTGGTTGAGTTAATGAATATTGGTTCTTTTGTCAATAAACGTGTGGATGCTTATTCTCTCGGGATGAAGCAACAATTATTGATAGGACTGGCGATTTTAAATCATTCGACATTAATTATTATGGATGAACCATTAAATGGGCTTGACCCTAGTCGTATCTTGTTTTTCCGCAATCTTATTAAAACGTTAGCCCAAGATGGCAAGACTATTTTAATGTCTTCTCACACCTTGAGTGAGATTGATACAGTTACGCAACATATTTTGTTTTTAAAAGATGGTGAGATTATTGAGGAACATTTAGATGAATTGAATCGAAGTTCTGAAGAACGCTATGTCGAAATATTTGGTGTGAAATAGTTGTAGATGGATGAAGACCCAAGGACGTATCGGAGAGGATGCGTTTCTTGGGTCTTTGCTTTTATTGAAGTTGTGTTGTACGAGTGTTTCGTATTGGCTGTACCATGATGTGGGTACATTCGTAGATTATAATTTTTCAACAACGAGTAACATCGGTGGGTGATTGCGCTGATTAATGAAGCCGTATTGTAAGACTTGGTAGTCTTCTTGTGGCCATAGGCTTAACGCCTCCATTAATTTTTCCTTTTCGATTTTACCTTGTGGATGTCCGGAATAAATCACTAAAATCAGTTGACCGTGTGGGACTAAGCGTTCAGCAATCGCGTGAATCGCTTGTAGTGTTGAGTCAAATTGTGTGGTGATTGAGTGGTCGCCACCGGGCAAATAGCCTAAGTTAAAGATAGCACCATGAATCACGTCTTCAGTAACATATTTGGCTAGATTCGCATGGCTATCTAATATTAAATGCGCATGGTTTGCAGATGGATGCGGGTTGATTTTTGCAACGGATTGGTCAATGGCAGCTTGTTGAATATCAAACGCATAGACTTCACCTTTAAAGTCGGGGTGATTCAATATGCGTAGGGTATCATTACCTTTTCCTAATGTTCCATCGATAAACACACCGTTAGGAAAGGTGGTAATTAATTCATTGAGTAACTGATGACTATAATGTAATGCTCGTAACATGGTTTGGTTCTCCTATTCTGGTTATTCTGGTTCGTTCGGGCAGCCTCGACGTCCACTTCAAAAGCCTCCTCCATGCGTTACACGCATTCCGTTGGCTTTCTCCAGTGGTTCAAGTCAGAGCGCCCTCGCTCACACTAGGGTTATTCTGGTTCGCACGGGCTGACTTGACATCCACTTCGCATAGCTCTTGAAGCGCCACAGCGCTTCTTCGACCTCTGCTCCAGTGGTTCAAGTCAGAGCGCCCTCGCTCACACTATGGTTATTCTGGTTCGCACGGGCTGACTTGACGTCCACTTCGCATAGCTCTTGAAGCGCCACAGCGCTTCTTCGACCTCTGCTCCAGTGGTTCAAGTCAGGGCAGCCTCGCTCACACTATGGTTATTCTGTACTTTAGTGTAACAATTTGGTTACATATTTTAAGGTTTGACGATAATTTCACAAACGGCTATATTTTGTTTCAGTAATTCGTTACAATAAATAATGAACAATTAGCGACAAAATAAGACTTTGTCTACATATTTTAACATATATTGAGTAATTTTTACAGGAGGAGAACAACGTGCCAATACTATCGAGAAGAGTTGCAGTTCAGCTGCAAAAGAAAAGACAAAAGTTAGAGAGAATGAAACAAGTTCGCAAATCAGTAAATGCTGGGGTTGTTTTATTTTCTGCTGCAACTGTCTTACAATCAGTGAATACCCAAACAGTTGTTAGGGCTGAAGATGCTATTACAAGTTCACGTGTGTCGAAGTCTCAATTTTTAGGCTTTATTTCTGAACAAGCGCGTAAAATTGCGGCATCTAATGATTTATATGCATCAGTAATGATTGCTCAAGCAGCCTTAGAATCAGGATGGGGGAATTCGAGTCTTTCTCGTGCACCACACTATAATCTATTTGGTATCAAAGGTAGTTACAATAATAGTAGTGTCAAAAAAAATACATTAGAAGATGATGGCTCAGGTAATTATTATCAAGCGACAGAACAATTTAGAAGTTATGACAGTTATGCAAGTTCATTATCGGATTATGCTGCATTATTAACTGGTAATAACGACCCGACGAATTGGCGTTATAATTTTTACAAAGGCGCACGTGTTAGTCAAACTTCTAGTTATCAAGATGCGACAGCGCATTTAACTGGAAAATACGCTACTGATACGCGTTACGGGTCAAAATTAAATGCCATTATCCAAGAAAATAACTTAACTGCGTACGATACATTGCGTCAAAGTAATGCGCTTGTTAATCCAACCACCACAACAACTACAACGACAACAGCAACACGTACGACAACACCGGCGACACCAGCACCATCAGCGTCAACTGCAGCTGGTAGTTATACCGTTGCTGCAGGAGACACTTATTGGGCATTATCTAAACGGTTTGGTGTATCTGTCGCTGAGTTACAAGCGTTAAATGCGGCGTCAGGCTCAAGCTTATACGTGGGGCAAACCATCAAAATACCGAGTCAAGCACCATCAGCTGCATCAACAAGTTCAACAACGACGACTACAACGGTAACGACGAAACAAGCAGATAAAACGGCACCTGTTGCATCAACAACAAGTTCAAGTTACACGGTTGTTGCCGGTGATACTTACTGGGCATTAGCAAAACGCTTTGGTGTGTCCGTAGCCGAGTTACAAGCATTGAATGCGGCGTCAGGCTCAAGTTTATATGTTGGACAATCCATTAAAGTACCAGGACAAAAAACAGCACCAACAGTATCTAGCACAACGACTGTGGCAACGACGAGTACAACACCAGCGCCAACAACTTCACAATCGACATCGACTCGTGTGACTACTACGACCACAACAACGTCATCAAGTCAATATACGGTGACATCAGGTGATACATATTGGGGTATCGCACGTCGTTATGGGGTATCAGTGAATGATTTAATCGCAGCTAATGGTAACAATCGAAACTATTTAGCGGTCGGTCAAAAATTAGTGATTCCTGGTAAGACAGCTACAGCAGCTACGACAACTGTTTCAACCAGACCGACAACCGTTAATTCAACGCCAGCACCAACACAAACAACCACACCAGCTGCGACTACAGGAAATTATACAGTTGTAGCAGGGGATTCCTTGTATGCAATTGCTAGTCGTCATGGTATTTCGATTGCGCAATTAATGCAAGCAAATGGTTTGTCGCAATCAAGTATTATTCATCCAGGGCAACGCTTAGTTGTCAGCAATACAGCTGTAGCACCAAGTGCAGTTGCATCAACACCAACGTCAACAGTGACAACGGCATCTACAGCAACACCTACGGTCACTCAAACAACATCCGTTCAAGCAACACCTGCAGTAGCGACTCCAACACCAGTAGCGGCTAGTGGTAGTCATACAGTGGTGGCAGGCGATACATTGTATAGCTTAGCAAAACGCTTTGGTGTATCTGTAGACACACTTATTCAAAAGAATGGTGGTTCAACCAATATCCGTGTAGGACAAGTGATAAACTATTAATTTGACTAAGTATTAGTGCGTTATTTAGTAACGAACATGAGGAACTACCGAAGAGAAAGTCATGTTTATTAAGCGCAACTGAGTGTTTCTGATACATAGATATTGCTCAGGTATTGGACGTTATAATTTGTTAGAAATATAAAAAAGCAGCAATCAAAAAATGATTGCTGCTTTTTTGGGCTTTCCGCCATTTTGTGGCGACCCACAAGATGGCGGAGAACCAAAAACATCGTAGTCCCACCAAAAGGTGAGTTCCTACGATGTTTTTCATTTCAATTATTCTTTAAAGTAACTTTCTAATGCGGTTGTTATTACCGAAGCCACTTCTTCATAGTATTTATCAGAACGGATAAAGGCTAAATCATCTGGGCTTGACATATAACCTAATTCTAGCAGAATTGCTGGTCGTTTGTTCTCCCGTAATACTGAGTAGTTACCAAAGAGTGCACCATTATTTGGTAAGGATAAAGTCTTCAATGCTTCGTTAACTTTTTTAGCTAACTCATGATCTGCTTCGTGGAAATAATAAGTCGTTGTTCCACGCCAGTCTGAATACGGTCCTTCATCATAGTGTAAACTAATAAATGCATCGACTTCTTTTTCATTACTCAAATTAGAACGTGGTATCAAATCGATAAATTCATCGGTTGAACGGGTCAGGATGACTTTAGCGCCAAGAGCTTCTAATTTTTGTTTTAAAACAAGTGCAGTTGAAAGGGCGGCATTTTTCTCATAAGTAGAACCATCGGCACTGACTGCACCACTATCGGTACCACCGTGTCCTGGGTCTAACATAATCGTTGCATCTGCAAGCGATTTAACTGTTTTTTTAGTAACATGACCAATAGAATCGGATTCCATGGCACTAATACGAGATTCAACATAACCTTGTAAACCCTCGCTATCTTCGACATGTAAGAAGGATGTCGGCACACCGTTAGCATTATAAGACTCAACTTCATCTAAGTATTTAAATTTTTGTCCATATTTAATTGCGTATAGTTGTTTTGAATCAAATGATGGTCCCGAGAAGAGCGGTTCGCCTTGGTACCTTACAACAACAATTTGTTCTGCTTCTTTGGCTTTTTCTTCATCTGTTTTTGGAATGTCCGACTGATTAATCACATTAACCATACGTGTGCGGATATAACCATACAGACCATTATATTCTACTTGCAGCCATCCTTTTGTCTCGTGGCGTACAATGAGATATTTTTCAGCTGGGACAGTGGCAAGAACAGATGATTTTTCATCCTTTTCCATATAAAGCGGTGTATCAACCAACAGTTGTGCGGCTAGATGTTGATCATCTTTTAGCGATTTATTTTCTAAGTACCATTTTGGAATCCATCCAACTTTTTGTGTGTCGAGTCGGACTTTTAACCAACCATTATCTTCAGCTAAGACGATTAATTCATCACCTTTTTTAGCTTCACCTACACTTTCAGCATTCGTTGCCGGTTCAAAACGAACCGTCACCACTTTTCGGTCAATTACAATTGTTCTATGTGTAATTAATTGGGTTAATGCTAATGATGATGCAAGTAAGATAATGATTGTAATGATAGGTGGAAAATATTTAGGGGATACAATCATGTTGATAAAACGTTTAAATTGATTATCCATTTGACCTCCTATGATTTTGAAGTGAGGCATTATATTATATTGATTGACTAAATGCTATCAAACCTCAAAACCTATCTATATCAATATTTCTAGTACATATTATATGCGATATTCATAG
Organism: Aerococcaceae bacterium zg-1292; assembly: GCA_016126655.1. Lineage (GTDB taxonomy): Bacteria > Bacillota > Bacilli > Lactobacillales > Aerococcaceae > Globicatella. Next base: position 855,091 of record CP065955.1, read on the forward strand.
AAAATTCATAATTTTTTTGACGATGTTACAAAACAGTAATGTTACTGATAAAGCAGCGTCACAAAATCACCTGTTAAAGCGTGTTTGTATATTTCTTGACAAACAATTCAGTAATCGTTACTATCAAGAGTGGATGTGTGGGCAGGATTACATGATATATTAGTCATCGTAACGCATTGATGATACATAATTGACCGCATAGCAACGTATAGTAACGTTAATTAAGATGTTTAGAAGGAGTGCTAATCAAATGAAAAAACTAAAAAAAATATTGAGTTTTTTGCTTCTACTATGTTTGATGCCGCTATCGACCGTAGTAGGCCACGCAGAAACTAAAAAATTATCGATTGTGACCAGTTTTTATCCGATGTACGCGATGACTAAAGCTGTCGTCGGCGACTTGTATGATGTTTATATGATAAATTCAGGGAATGGTATTCATCAATTTGAACCATCCGCCAATGATATCGCAGCCATTTATGATGCGGATATCTTTGTTTATCATTCTGTCGCATTAGAGTCGTGGACGAAGAATTTGGAGAAAAATAAAGGGGATTCTAAGGTAACATTGTTAGAATCAGCTCACGATTTGGAAATGGATAAAGTATCCGGCTTAGAAGCTGTAGAGTCAGTAAAAGGACAAGAACAGGCATCACTATATGACCCACATACGTGGTTAGATCCGATTAAAGCAGGTGAAGAAGCTCAATTAATCGCAACACAATTAGCGAAAATTGACCCTGATAATGCTGATGTATTTAAAGCTAACGCAGATAAGTTTCAAGAGGAAGCCAAACAACTCGTTAAAAAATATCAACCGATTTTTGATGCGATGAAAAAGAAAACATTTGTGACGCAGCATACAGCATTTTATTATTTAGCGAACCGTTTTGGGTTGACTCAATTAGGTATTGCAGGTATTTCTTCAGATGCTGAACCGGGTGCCCGAAAAATTGGCGAAGTCCAAGAATTTGTTAAAAAATACGATGTGAAAACTATTTTTATTGAACCAAATGTCAGTGACCGCATCGCACAAGTGATTGCAAAAGCAACAGGAGTAAATATTGTATCGTTAAGCCCACTAGAAAGTGACCCACAAAACACCGCAAGTTTTATCGAAAACTTAGACAATGTATTAAAAACACTCAGTGACGCACTAAAAAAAGAACAATAACATAGTGCGAGCGCGGGCGTTCAGCCTTGAACCACTGGAGCCAGAGGTCGCCGAAGCACCAATGCGCTTAAGCGCTATGTGAAGTGGACGTCAAGTCAGACCAACCGAATTAAAATTAAGGAGAGTATAGAGTTGAGACAAACAATAAAATGGATAATGTCACTAGTGCTGATTGCAGTATGTATTTCACCAGCGGCAGCAACAGCGCAAATTCAGTATGTTCCCAAAAAAACAGATGAAACATCTGAGGCGAGTCACGAGACAAAAAAAGACAAAGAATCTGAAATCGATGCTAAAACAGATGAGAGTTTACCAGCTGAACACATTGTTGTTAGCGTGTCGGAAGATGGTTATGTCACGTCACATGGTGACCACTATCATTATTACAATGGTCAAGTGCCGTATGAATCCATTTTTAGCGAATCCGTTTTAGCACCAAAGGATTATCAGTTGAATGAAAAGGATATTGTCAGCGAAGTTAAAGATGGTGTCATTGTTAAAATCGATAAAAAATACGCACTCTATATTAAAGACTTAGCTAAAGCAACTACCGTGCGTACAGCCGATGAATTAATGCTGCAGTCACACGATGTTTATCCCAAAGATGCAAAAGTAATTGTCAATCTAAGAACGACCTTGTCATTGGCGGATGGGACACCGATTATGTATGAAGCAGAGAAAAGTTATGATGAATTTGTTAAAGAATTGGCTAAACCAGCATCTGTTGTATGGATTACTGCAAATGAATTTGTTCTTTTAACGGATGACGGATTGGTAGTATTTCCAGGTAAAGTATCGGCAGATATGGATTTCGATGAACATTTAGTAGCTAAAGAGGAATTCAATTATCAAGACAAAGATGTTTTATATAAGGTGGATGGTTTAACTGTTGTGCAAAAAGACGACCATGTTTATATTGTAAAGTAATAGAAAATGATGAGATTTTTTTAATAAAAAGCTTATCTTACTACTTGACAAAACGCAAAACTAACGGTAATGTATACGTAAAGTTAATAGCTATTCGATAACGTAGACAAGTAGTTTATCCACCATTATTAGAGAGTAACTTCGTGGCTGAAAGAGTTACAACTGGACTAAATGAAGACACTATTGAGAAGAATAATGCAAAGTTATTCCGTTCACTGCGATAAAGTGTTGAGATAATGATTGCGGTTTATACCGTATTCCATTATAAAAATAGGTGGTACCACGTTAGACATTGACGTCCTAGAGTTTATATGACTCTAGGACGATTTTTTTGATAATAACAGCTGGCTAGTATTTCCACCAAATTTTACGCATAACAGGAATTTATAGATGGAGGCAACAAATAGATGATTAAAAAGATGAAAGGGACAGAAGATATTCTGCCTAAAGATAGTTATAAATGGCAATATATAGAAGATACGATTCGTGCCATTTTCGATACGTATCAAGTGAAAGAGATTCGGACACCGATTTTTGAAGCGAAAGAATTATTTGCACGCTCTGTCGGTGATACTACGGATATCGTTTCAAAAGAAATGTATGATTTTAAAGACAAAGGTGACCGTGATATTGTGTTACGTCCAGAAGGTACAGCTGCTATTGTTCGTGCCTATGTGGAGCACAAATTATTTGGACCTGAGTATCCGCAACCATTGAAATTGTATTATATGGGACCGATGTTTCGTTATGAACGTCCACAAGCCGGTCGCCAACGTCAATTTCATCAAGTGGGGATGGAAGTATTTGGCAGTACCAATCCAGCGACCGATGTAGAAGTGATTGCATTAGCATGGGATATTTTACAAGAATTAGAGATTAATAATGTAACATTGTACTTAAATTCTTTAGGTAAGCCTGAAGACCGTTTGAAATATCGACAAGCACTGGTTGATTATTTTACACCATTACAAAACCAATTAAGTGAAGATTCCAAACGTCGTCTACAAGACAATCCTCTGCGTATTTTAGACAGTAAGGCAAAAGAAGATAAAGCATTAGTGGCGGATGCGCCAAGTATTTTAGATTACTTAAATGACGAAAGTCAGGCGCATTTTGAAGCGGTTAAAGCGATGTTAACTGCACTTAATATTCCGTTTAAAGTGAATCCACTGATTGTTCGTGGACTCGATTATTATCAAGATACGATTTTTGAGATTATGGTGGATGATGCGTCAACGGGCTCACAATCAACAATTGTAGGCGGCGGACGCTATGATGGATTAGTCGAGCAATTAGGTGGTCCGCAAACTCCAGGCTTCGGTTTTGGCTTAGGCATGGAGCGCTTATTGTTACTACTCGAACAACAAACCGTTGAAATACCAGCTGAAGAACCGACGGACTTATTTGTCTTAAGCATGGGTGAGGCAGTCAATCTAACGGCATTACAAATTGTACAAGCAGCACGCCAAGCCGGTTATATCGCAGAGCGTGACTACTTAGGACGCAGTTTAAAATCACAATTTAAAACAGCAGATAAGTTACAAGCACAATTAACCGTAACCTTAGGTGAAGATGAATTAGCCTCAGGTAAAGTAATTGTAAAAAATAAAGCGTTGAATAAACAAGAAGAAATCGCAATTGAGGATTTAGTAAATAATTTTGAACATTATTATCGTCAATTAACAATGGACACCTCAACAATCGATAAATATTTTAACTAAAACATAGTGCGAGCGAGGCTGTTCTGACTTGAACCACTGGAAGAAAAGCCTGGAGTGCGAGTAGCGCACAGAGGGATTTTCTGAAGTGGACGTCAAGTCAAGCCAAGCGAGCCAGAATAACATATAGTGCGAGCGCGGGCGTTCAGCCTCGAACCACTGGAGAAAGCCAACGGAATGCGAGAAACGCATGGAGGCGGCTTTTGAAGTGGATGTCGAGGCTGCCCAAGCGAGCCGGAATAACCAGATAGGAGTAATAAAAGAATGAAAAGAACAGTATATGCCGGATTAGTCAGTGATGCGCTAGTCGGACAAGAAATTACATTAAAAGGTTGGGTACAAAAACGTCGTGACTTAGGTGGCGTTATCTTTATTGATTTACGTGACCGTGAAGGTTTTTGTCAAGTTGTCTTTAACGCTGAGTATTTAACAGCGGAAGCGATGAATGAAGCAGACCACTTACGTAGTGAATACGTTGTGGAAGTAACAGGTGTTTTAAATCGACGAGTTGCTGAGCAAGTGAATCCTAACATTCCGACCGGTCACTTTGAGTTAATGGCAAGTTCATTAACAGTATTAGCAAAAGCAAAAACACCACCGATTTATATTGAAGAAGAATTGGATGTTGATGAAGAGGTTCGTTTACGTCACCGCTTTTTAGATTTGCGCCGTCCGAATATGTTTGCGAATTTACGTTTACGCCACCAAGTGACACAAACAATTCGTGAGTACTTAAATGGTGAAGGTTTCTTAGATGTTGAAACACCGTATTTAACAAAATCAACTCCAGAAGGGGCACGTGACTATTTAGTACCTACACGCCGTGAGGCAGGAAAATTCTATGCGTTACCACAATCACCACAAATACTTAAGCAATTATTAATGGGTGCCGGTATTGACCGTTATTACCAAATTGTTCGTTGTTTCCGTGACGAAGATTTACGTGGTGACCGTCAACCAGAATTTACTCAAGTAGACTTAGAAACAAGCTTCTTGACACAAGAGGAAGTACAAGGCTTAGTCGAAGAAATGTTAAAACGTGTTGTAAAAGCAACCAAAGGGTATGAAATTACTGAAGCCTTTCCTACTTTAACGTATGCGACTGCAATGGCAGAATATGGTGTGGATAAACCAGATATTCGTTTTGAAATGAAATTAGTTGATTTATCTGAATTTGCCGGGCAATCTGAATTTGGTGTCTTTAAATCAACGATTGAAGCGGGCGGACAAGTGAAGGCTATCAACCTAAAAGGATTAGCTGACGCATATACCCGTAAGACAGCTGACGAGTTAATTGAAGTAGTAAAACCTTATGGTGCAAAAGGTCTAGCATGGTTAAAAGTAACAGACGAAGGATTCAATGGGCCTATTGCTAAATTCTTTGCGGATGAAGCAAGCTATCAAGCGATTGCAGAACCATTAGCGGCACAAGCGGGTGATATTATATTCTTTGTTGCTGACCAACCAAATGTAGTTGCAGCATCATTAGGTGAGTTGCGTGTTCACTTAGCAAAAAAACATCAGTTATTTGATGAAGATGAACTCGCATTTGTATGGATTACTGATTGGCCATTGCTTGAATATGACGAAGAAGCTGGTCGTTATGTTGCTATGCACCATCCATTTACCGCACCGCAAAATATGGATATTGAAGCATTAAAAGCAAATCCAGCGACTACATTAGCCCAAGCTTATGATATTGTATTAAATGGTTATGAAATCGGTGGTGGTAGTATTCGTATTTTCACGCGTGAAATGCAAGAACAAATGTTTGAATTATTAGGCTTTACACCGGAAGAAGCAAAAAATCAATTTGGCTTCTTAATGGATGCATTTGAATATGGCTTCCCACCACACGGAGGCTTGGCACTAGGTTTAGATCGATTAGTCATGATATTAGCCAAAGAGCCAAATATACGTGAAGTTATTGCCTTTCCTAAAACAGGACGTGGCATAGACTTATTGTCACAAGCTCCAAGCTATGTAGCCCAAGACCAAGTTCGTGAATTACACATACGCATTCACGAATAATAGTTAGTGCAACTCGGAGTGCTCTGAAATAAACCGCTAAAAAGAAAGTGTGAGTAAGGGCATTTAACGTGCATGACTGTAGATAGTTAATGACGTGCGAATAATGACTAGAGGCGACATCAAAAAAATAGATGTCAAGCCTGTCTCAGTAAGAGGTAACACATAGTGCGAGAGCAGGCGTTCTGCCTCGGACCACTGGAATAAAATACTGTCGTGAGCGAAGCATACAAAGGGATTTTGTAAAGTGGAAGCCGAGGCAGCCTGACCGAGCCAAAACACATAGTGCGAGAGCAGGCGTTCTGCCTCGGACCACTGGAGCAAAATACCGTCGTGAGCGAAGCGCACAAAGGGATTTTGTGAAGTGGACGCTGAGGCAGCCTGACCGAGCCAAAATAAGAGGAGGAAGAGATGTATTTAGGTTCACATGTGTCGATGAGCGGCAAGGATATGTTATTAGGGTCAGCTAAAGAAGCTGCTTCATATGGTGCCAATATCTTTATGATGTATACAGGCGCACCACAAAATACACGGCGAAAAGATGTTTCAACCTTTCGTATTGAAGAAGCAAAAGCGTTTATGGCAGAAAATGGTATTGAATTTTTTACTGTTCACGCACCTTATATCGTTAACTTAGCAAATACGACAAAAGAAGGATATTTTGACTTTGCGGTCGAATTTTTAAGACAAGAAATTGAACGTGTTGAAGCCGTAGGTGCCCACCAAGTCACACTGCATCCTGGCAGTCATGTTGGGGCTGGTGTGGATGTGGGAATCAATCAGATTATTGCCGGTCTAAATGAAGTTTTACGAGCAGACCAACAGCCACAAATTGCTTTAGAGACAATGGCAGGTAAAGGGACTGAATTGGGTCGCACATTTGAAGAGATTGCACGCATGATTGATGGTGTGACGCATAATGAAAAGTTATCAGTGACTTTTGATACTTGCCATGTGTATGATGCGGGTTACGATATTGTTAATGATTTTGACGGTGTTCTTAATGAATTTGATAAAATAATTGGCTTAGACCGGTTAAAAGTATTGCATATTAATGATTCAAAAAATCCATTTAATAGTCACAAAGACCGTCACGCAAATATTGGACAAGGTTCCATTGGTTTTGATACTTTAAATAAAATTGTCCACCACCCACAATTAATGTCTATTCCTAAAATTTTGGAAACACCGTGGGTAGCATTGCCTGATAATCCTAAAAATAAAGTTGCGCCGTATAAACAAGAAATCGCAATGTTACGTAGCGGTCAGTATAATGAGCATTTGATGGAAGAAATTTTAGAGCAGAAATAATAGGTTTTTCAATCTATTATGGGTTCCTAGAAGCTGTCGGAGCCCTCCCCATTCCCCTGAAAAAAGAACTCAGACAGATGTTTGAGTTCTTTTTTTGAACGTTGAGGTCAAACAGAGGTTGAGCATGAGTATTTTGTCTCTAACAATAGGAGCGCAATGTGGGAGATGAATGCTTTGTATTGCATGGCTGTAGCTTAATGCTTGGAGTTTATCAGCACTCAATACAGTTTGCGAAGTGGCTATCAAGACACGCCAAGCGAATCAGTATTTACTAGGAAGTTATAATTAATTTCGTGGATGAAATTTTTCAAAAGTACTTGACCTGTCCATTAGGGGCGATGATAGGATAGAGTCAAGGGAGGTGAAACTCATGTTGAGACATGAAGTGCAAAGTAAAACTGGCTTGACCCGAAAGGCAATAGAGTATTATGAGGACAAAGGCTTAATTTCACCACATAAATCAGAAAATGGTTATAGAGAGTATAGTGAAGAGGATTTGAACCAATTGACGAAAATAGCAATGTTTAGAAAATTAGGTCTAGATGTAGCTGAAATCAAAGAATGTTTAACTACCAATGACAAGACTTTAGCGGTAATCTTAAGGGAAAAAGAATATCGACTGAGTATTGAGCAGCATAGGGCAGAAGTATTAGCATTAATTGTACAAGGGGAAAATCAATTAATAATCAATCAAAAATTGGCGTTAATTGAAACGCAAGAAACCGTTTATGAAAGTTTATTACGTGCTTTTCCAGGTTATTTTGGACAATTACTTTTTGCTGCATACGAACCATTTTTAAACCAACCGCTGACTCCAGAAGGGGAAGCGGCGTATCGTAAATATATTGCGTATTTAGATAGTCTTCCATCATTCTCTTTAAGTAAAGATGAACAGGAATATGTAGAAGAAGTTAGTTCTAAAATTGATAGGAAAATGCTAAAAGATGTAAATAGGTCTAAAATAGATGCAGTTGAAAACGCACATGATTGGCTAATGAAAAACCAGGAGGCAATGAATCAATACCAGCCTATTTGAAGAGTAATGATTATTTGAACAGTCCAATGAAAACATCCAAGAGAAGTTACTTACATATATGCAGCAGAATAACTATTATGAAAGAGCGATTCCGTTGATTCGACAATTTAGCCAACCATATGATGATTATTATAAAAAGTTATTACAAGCAGATGAACAGTATAAGCAAACGCTAATGTGATGAAAGATAGGGCCAAGATAGTTAATACTTGGCTCTATTTGTGTATCTATTTGTTGCCGTGAACAATCTATTATTGTCGAAATATTTCCCTGTAAGTTACAATGGAATAAAAACTTATTTTGAAGAAGTCTATCCTGAAGTATTTAATGAAAATATTTGTGTATTAGCAGTGGACTCGTTACGAACATTTTATGAGATAATTCCAATACTGCATAGACAAGCAAATAGAGTGAATGGAATTTTTCCAACGAAGTATTATGATGATGTATATAAAATGATTCATACAGATACTAAAGAAGCAAGCTTTACAGATTTAGATTTGTTACAATCAGTTATTGATGTAAAAAAATTTTATGCCAGCAATTGGGCAAAATGCGATGAAATTATGCAAGGGAAGCTGAAATTAATTCCATCTGAGGAATCTGTAGAGTTATTTAAACAAGATTACGAAAGTATGAAAAATATGCTCTTTGGTGGAAAAACACCCTTTGATACTATTATTAGTGCTATCAAGAAATATGAAAAAGAGTTGAATGGAGCCATCCAGACTAGATAAATGTATATAGGTAAAAGCCATCTGTTAATTTGACAGATGACTTTTTCTTTTAATCGTTCTGTCAGATATGATGGTCAAGATTTATTGTGTAATTCCTACCGTTGGTCTACAACATCGTGCATTGTGAATGTATAGGATATATTTAAATATTTCGACGGTTTATTCTTTTTAAGAGCTTTCTTATTAAAAAAACTCAAAATACTGGAAACATTTACAAAAAAACTGTTGACAAATTAAATCGGATACATTATCATAAGTGTGTAAGTTAGTTTATGAGACAAACTAACTAGTAAGATGATAAAAATTAAGGAGTGTTTTAGACATGAGTTATTTCCCAAATATTGAAAAAATTGAATTCGAAGGTAAAGAAAGTAAAAATTTATTTGCGTTCCGTCATTATAATGCTGAAGAAGTCGTATTAGGTAAACCAATGAAAGAACATTTACGTTTTGCGTTGGCATATTGGCATACTATGACCCAAGATGGTCGCGATCCATTTGGTAATCCAACGAATGTTCGTACATGGATGGGTGAGACACCGATGGAAACAGCCAAAAATCGTGTGGAAGCATTTTTCGAAATCTTAACAAAATTAGGCGTTGAATACTTCTGTTTCCATGATGTGGATATCGCACCAGAGGGTGATTCATTGGAAGAATTTTTCAGTAACTTAGATGAAATTACTGACTTAATCAAAGAAAAAATGGATGAGACAGGTATTAAATTATTATGGAATACTGCAAATATGTTCTCACATCCACGTTTTAATAATGGGGCGGCTTCATCAAATAATGCTGACGTCTTCGCTTATGCAGCTGCTCAAGTGAAAAAAGGTTTAGATTTATCTAAAAAATTAGGCGGCGAAAACTATGTGTTCTGGGGTGGTCGTGAAGGTTATGAATCCCTATTGAATACCGATATGAAATTAGAACAAGACAATATTGCACGCTTGTTTAAAATGGCAGTAGAATACGGTAAGAAAATTGGACACTTGCCACAATTCTTAATTGAACCAAAACCAAAAGAACCATCAAAACATCAGTATGATTTTGATGCAGCAACAACAATGGCATTCTTACAACAATATGATTTAACAGATTACTTTAAGTTAAACTTAGAAGCTAACCATGCGACATTAGCAGGTCATACCTTTGAACACGAATTGAATGTTGCACGCAATTACAATGCGTTAGGATCGATTGATGCCAACCAAGGGGACTTATTATTAGGTTGGGATACTGATGAGTTTCCAACAAATATTTACGATACAACCTTTACCATGTATGAAATTTTAGAAAATGGCGGTATTGCACCGGGTGGTATTAACTTTGATGCAAAAGTAAGACGTTCATCTCATGAAATGGATGATTTATTATTAGCACATATTGCTGGTATGGATACCTATGCCCGTGGATTGAAAACAGCAGCTAAATTAAAAGAAGCTAAATATTTAGATGACTTAAAAGAAAAACGCTATGCAAGTTATAGCGAAGGTATCGGTAAACGTATTGTTACCGGTGAGGAAACGTTAGAAAGCTTGACAGAATATGCGTTAGAGCATCAAGATATTACGATTGAATCCAGCCACTTAGAAATTGTTAAGTCTCATTTGAATGATTTCTTAGTATAAAAAATTGTTGAGGTGACTATATGAGCTATGTATTAGGAATTGATTTAGGAACCGGATCATTAAAAGGGCTATTGTTTAATCAAGCTGGAAAATTAATTACCACTGTCTCTCGTAAGTATGCTTTATCTCAGCCACACCCAGGATATAGTGAGCAAAATCCAGAAGATTGGAAAGCAGCGATGTTTGCTGTATTGGATGAATTAAAAGCAACAGTGTCAGATTTTGCTGAACAATTAGTAGGCATTAGTTTTTCCGGACAAATGCATAGCTTAGTCTTATTAGATGAGTCCAATCAAGTGATTCGCCCGGCTATTTTGTGGAATGATGTTCGCACAACTGCGCAATGCCAAGAAATTATGACTTCATTTGGCGACGAATTACTTGCGATTACAAAAAACATCGCATTAGAAGGGTTTACCCTACCTAAAATATTATGGGTGCAACAACATGAACCAGAAAATTGGTCCAAAGTCCGTCACGTGTTATTACCAAAAGATTATTTAGTGCATACATTGACAGATAAATATTCGATGGATTACTCAGATGCGGCAGGAACATTATTATTTGATGTGGCAAATTTAGAGTGGTCAGATGCAATACTTCGTCAATTCGATATTGATGTAGACTTGTTACCAACACTGTATCAGTCCGCGCAATGTGTCGGTCAGGTGACTGAATCGATTGCGAGCCGATATGGTTTTTCACAAGCAGTGGCTGTAATGGCAGGCGGTGCTGATAATGCTTGTGCAGCGTTAGGTGCAGGTATTGTCAAACGCGGCCGCGGTATGATTTCAATTGGTACGAGTGGAGTCTTCCTGTCAAGTGAGGAAAATGGTGATACCAACTACCAAGGAAAATTACATCTGTTCAATCATAGTGCGCCAGATTTACATTATTCGATGGGAGTTACATTGGCTGCAGGAAATTCATTGGATTGGTTCAAAAACACGTTTGCTCGTGAATTATCATTTGACACATTGTTAGCTGGTATTGGAGACATTCCAATTGGTTCAGAAGGCTTGTTATTTACCCCTTATATTTCAGGGGAACGCACACCGCATAATGACAGTGAAATCCGCGGTAGTTTTACGAATATCGACATTCGTCATGGACTGACACATTTTGCTAGAGCGGTGTTAGAAGGGATTACTTTTTCATTAAAAGATGCCCAAGTTATTATGACTGAGACCTCACAACGTGAGTTTACAGAATTAGTTTCAGTCGGCGGTGGTGCAAAAAATGCGGATTGGTTACAAATGCAAGCAGATATTTTCAATGCAGAAATTATTACGTTAGAAACAGAACAAGGTCCTGGTGTGGGCGCAGCAATGTTAGCCGCCATAGGTAGTGGTGTCGTATCGTCTGTAGAAGAGTGCATTGAAAAATTCGTCAAATACGATAACCGTTATCAGCCAATCGCTGAAAATGTAGATAAATACCGTCAGGTATATGAACGATATGTGAATGTTTACCCGGCGTTGAAAGGGATATAGAGCAGGTAAGTGTGGGTACTTTGACTTAAATTAGTATAGCAGATATCAATAAAGTGTTCTGTTGTAGTAGTTGACAAAGTACCTAGGCGAACCGAAAGAAAAGGAGAAAGGAGAGGTGTTTGATTAATGATAAAAAACCCAGTGTTAAAAGGATTTAACGCAGATCCGTCAATGATTCGTGTAGATGATACTTATTATATCGCAACTTCTACGTTTGACTGGTTTCCAGGTGTTCAGATTCATCGTTCAAAAAATTTGATTGATTGGGAATTAATCACTCATCCATTACAGTCTGTTGAACAATTAAATATTAGAGGTAATTTGGATTCAGCAGGTGTGTGGGCACCAGATTTATCTTATAGTGATGGAAAATTCTGGTTAATTTATAGTGATGTCAAAGTAATGGAAGGTGCATTTAAAGATGTAACGAATTACTTAATTACTGCTGAAGACATTATGGGACCTTGGAGTAAGCCAATTAAATTAAATGGCTTAGGTTTTGACCCGTCGTTGTTCCATGATGATGATGGACGAAAATACTTAGTACAAATGGAATGGGATCACCGTGAATATCATCATCCTTTCAATGGAATTAAATTAACAGAATATTCAGTGGAAGAAGAGCGGCTCTTACCTGAAACTGCAAAAATCATTTGGAAAGGTACAGATGTTAAGTTAGTGGAAGGACCGCACTTGTACAAATTATTTGGTAAATATTATTTGTTCTGTGCAGAGGGTGGAACGGTTTATACTCATCAAGAAGTGGTTGCTAGAAGTGAATCATTGTATGGACCTTACGAGTATCAAGGAGAAGTCTTTTTAGGCGCATATGATGCACCAAATGCTCCATTACAAAAATGTGGTCACGGTTCATTAGTAGAAACGCAAACAGGTGAATTCTATTTTGCGCATTTAACTGGACGACCATGGCATCATGAACATGAGTCCGTTGTTGACCCAAGAGGCTGGTGTACACTTGGGCGTGAAACTGCTATTCAAAAAGTTGAATGGAATGACGGCTGGCCATCTATCGTAGGAGGAAAACAAGGACTTGTAGAAGTGGAAGCACCTGATTTTTGGCAAGGAGAGTCACAATTGGTGTCTAATAACCAACGAAGTGACTTTGATACGGATGAATTGGATATTAACTTCAATACTTTACGTGTGCCATTTTCACAAGAGATTGGTGAAATTGTTGATGGACATTTGGTACTAAATGGCTTAGGCTCATTATCCAACCTCCACTCAACATCTTTAGTTGCGCGCCGTTGGCAAGCGTTTAGTTTTGACGCTGAGACAAAAGTAAAATATGAACCCAATACATTCCAGCAGTTAGCAGGGTTGAGTAATTTCTATAATTCAAGACATTGGTCAATGGTTGCTATTACGTGGGACGAAGAAAAAGGAAAATGTATTGAAGTTTTAGAAATGAATCGTGGCAATTTAACGAGCTACTTAGCTAAGAATAAAATTGAGATTCCTGAAACGGTTGAATACGTATACTTTAAAACAAAAGTTCGCAAACAGTATTATACATATGAATATTCGTTTGATGGTGAAGACTGGCATTCAACAGGCGTTGAATTAGATGCCAAGATTTTATCAGATGATTACGTTGTGATGACACAAGGCGGATTCTTCACAGGGGCGTTCGTTGGTATGGTTAACATTGATTACTCAGGATATAATCATAAAGCTTATTTTGATTATTTCGTATATGATGAATTAGATTGAGGGGAATTGTATGAGTACTTTATTTGAAATGAAAAGTATCAACAAAACCTTTGGACCTGTTAAGGTATTGAATGATGTCAATTTAGAAGTAAAAAAAGGCGAGATTCATGCTTTGATGGGAGAAAATGGTGCAGGAAAATCTACTTTAATGAATATTTTAGGTGGCGTTATTCCGAAAGATTCTGGTGAAATTATTTTTGAAGAACAACTTGTAGAAAATCATTCTCCAGAAAATGCAAAAGACTTAGGAATTGGTTTTGTTCATCAAGAATTTAACTTGGCTGAATCTTTAACTGTCGCCGAGAATATATTTATGGGACGTCTTCCTTATAAAAATGAAAAGTTAGGAATTGTTGATTATCCAAAATTATATAATGATACACAACATTATTTGAATTTATTAGGAGTTCAATTTAAGCCTGAAGATATCGTTATGAAATTATCGACAGCAAGTAAACAATTGGTCGAAATTGCTAAAGCATTAAGTTTAAATGCGAAAGTGATTATTTTCGATGAACCCACAACATCACTGTCAGATAAAGATGTTGAAATATTATTTATCATTATTAGAGCATTGAAAGATAAAGGGATTTCTAGCATTTATATTTCTCATCGAATGGAAGAAATACATCAACTATGTGATCGCATTACAATTTTACGTGATGGTAATTATATTAGCACGGATGATGTAAAAGATTTAAGTGATAAAGAAATCATTCAAAAATTAGTAGGTCGTAAGCTTGAAAATCTGTATCCAGATCGAACCACTGAAATTGGTCCTGAAAAACTAAGAGTAATTAATCTATCTGATAAAAAAGGAAAAGTCACTGATTTGAATTTTCATGTTAGACAAGGCGAGGTTATTGGTTTTGCCGGCCTAGTTGGAAGTGGGCGGACTGAAGCAGTCAGATTATTATTTGGTGCCGATCCGATTGGTTCGGGTGAAATCCAAATAAATGGAAAATCCGTTACCATTAAAGGTCCCGTTGATGCGATTCAAAATGGTATTTGTTTATTGACTGAAGATCGTAAACAACAAGGGGTTGCGTTGGGTTTATCTATTAAAGAAAATATAAATATGACTGCTCTTAAGAAGCCAATATTGAATCATAAGGAAATCACGTCAAAAGTTAATAAATTAGTTAAAGATTTGAACGTGAAGACAAATAATATTGATAATTTAGTTTCATCACTATCGGGTGGAAATCAACAAAAAGTAGTCTTAGCCAAATGGTTAAATGTTTCCAATGATGTTTATATTTTTGATGAGCCTACAAAAGGAATTGATATTGGAGCTAAAAGTGAAATTTATTCCATTATTAATGACCTTGCTAGTCAAGGTAAATCAATCATTATGGTATCAAGTGAAATTCCTGAATTATTAGGAGTAACTGATCGTATATATGTATTAAATCAAGGAAGAATAACTGGTGAGTTGAATACATCAGAAGCTACTCAAGAAAGAATCATGGAATTTGCAACATTAGGTGAAGGTGGTATTTATGAAGAGTCTTAATTTACAAAAATTATTTTTAAAATATTCAGTATATATTGTATTGGTGATATTATTTATTTTCTTTACATTTGCTAGTTCGATGTTTTTATCACCAGGAAATATTTCAAACTTCTTTAGACAAATACCACCAGTCGGTATTATGACAGTAGCCTACTGTATGGTATTAGTCACAGGATATGTTGATTTATCAATTGCTTCCATTGCAGCATTTTGCGGGACAGCAGCTGTTTATATGTCAACATTAGGATGGCATCCAATTTTAGTATTGCCAGCAGCAATCCTTATCGGTATTGTTTTTGGAACTATCAATGGT
The DNA here is from genome assembly GCA_016126655.1 of Aerococcaceae bacterium zg-1292. GTDB lineage: Bacteria > Bacillota > Bacilli > Lactobacillales > Aerococcaceae > Globicatella. The sequence continues at coordinate 870,708 of CP065955.1, forward strand.
ATTTTGATTAAATTATTAAACTTGCCAGCATTTATCCTTACATTAGGTACAAACTATATCATTCGCGGTAGTATTATGTTTGTTACAAATGGTATTTATGTAACAGGTACACCTGATTGGTTTGGTAAATTAGCGGGCACGAAAGTTCTAGGAAACATAATTTATAGTAATACAATTATTTTTGCTTTAATTGTAATCTTGTTTGTCTACATTATGAAAAATACACGATTTGGTAGATACTGTTATGCTATTGGATCTAACAGTGAAGTAGCTCACCTATCGGGTATTAAAACTGATAAACACGTTATTAAAATGTTTGCGATTGAAGGTGCTTTAGCAGCGATTGCAGGTATTTTATTAATGAGTAACCTTAATGTTGGTGGACCTAATGAGGGTCAAGGCTTAGACTTACTAGCTATGGCTGCATCAATTATGGGTGGTACTCAATTTAGCGGAGGTGTCGGAACGATTGGAGGTGCAGTAGTAGGTATTGTAACGCTTCAGCTATTCAATAACGGTTTAGCAATTCTTGGTGTAAATGCATTTATGCAAAATGTGGTTACCGGTGTTGTTATTGTCTTTTCAATTATTATTGATTACTTAAGAAGAAAAGCAGAATTAAATAGTTAGGCATTCAAAAAATATGTCGGATTGTAATAGCCTTCCAAATGTTTGGCGAAGTGGACACGAGACAGCTCAAACGAATCAGAAAAATATTGTGAGAGAGCGGGCGGTATGCCTCAAACCACTGGAATAAAAATGGCGGATTGCAACAGCATCCCAAGTGTTTTTTAAGTGAATATTAAGGTAGCCCAAATGAACCAAAAAAGGAGAGAAAATTATGTTTAAATTAAAAAAATTAGTTACAGGCATAATGACTGGTGCATTGCTTTTAGGTGCTAGTGTAACAACAGCAGTAGAAGTATTTGCAGCTGAAAGTAAAACATTATACTTTATTCCGGTAGTTGATATCGGTGCATATTGGAATCCAATGCGAAAAGGAGCCGAAGATACTGCTAAACGTTTAGGATATGAATTAGTCGTTAAAACTTCACCACCTGCAGAAGCGCAAAAAAATGAAAAACACATCGGATTTATTAATGAAGCAGTAAGTAATAAGGCAGCAGGTATTGCGATTGCACCGATTGAAGCGAATATGTTTAAAAATCCTATTAAAGATGCAATGGATGCAAAAATTCCTGTTGTGACATTTGATGGTGATTTAGAGAATAAGGAAGATCGTACAAGTTATGTAGGTACGAATAACGTTGAAGCTGGGCATGAATTAGGTGTTCGTGCAGCGACTGCCTTGAAAGAAAAAGGAATTACTTCAGGTTCATTAGCAATCGTTACTGTGGATCGTGCAATGCCTACCATGATAGACCGCGAAAAAGGATTACGAGCAGGTTTCGAAGAAGTGATGGGCGAAGATGCTAAAAACTTCAAATTCTTAGAAACAATCCAAGATAATGATCAAGCGGCTGTGTCTAAACAACAATTAGAAGGTCAAATTACTGCTAATCAAGACTTAAAATTAGTCTTCTCCTTAGGTTCTGAAGGTCCAGACGTAGGTGTAATGGAAGCTTTATCTGCACAAAATAAAGCAGGTGAAATTATGCACTTTGGATTTGACTATACACCAACGTGGGAAAAAGGTATTGAAGATGGTCGTATTACAGGTATCGTAGACCAAGATGCATATACAATTGGTGTAAAAGTAATTGAAAACTTAGTTAAAGCAATCGAAGGTGAAGAAATCGAATCTACTATTCCAATTCCGGTTAAATTTGTTCCAGCAGAGGAAATTGTTGAATATGGAAAAGCAAAATCAGAATTAAGTACTACTACAACTGAATAGTATTACTACAGGCTGCGATGAAAGTTGCAGCCTAATTTTTTATATTGAATAGATATAGAATTTGTTTATCTTTTGCAAATATATAACAATCCATCAGGTTCTCTAATTTATAATTTTAGTAGGTAGCCACTAGAATATTATTATATTCAGTGTTATATTGTAAATACAAATTATTTTTATCAAGAAGGAAACATTATGTCTAATTCACAATCAGTGAATTTTAGAGCAGATGCTGTAATGTATCTATAAACGAAGAAAATATTGGCTGATGAAAATCTTCCTTTGTTAGATGTTTTTAATGCTGCGCTTCGAATAATCGCAACTGGTGCGGTTAATCAAATGGAATTTGTGTTTAGTGATTTGCCTGAACTACAGCATAAAGTAGCATTTGAAGATTTAAAGAAGGAAATCTTATTGGAGCATAATGACATTCAACAAGGGAAGTTAACCACTTTAGAGGATGAAAGAATGGAATTTGGTCTTTACTAATCATATGGATACCAGATTTATCTATCAAATATGGCTAAGACGGACTTGCAAAAGATACATAGCTATATTGTCAACAATTATTTTAGTCTACAATCAGCCGACAATATACTGGATTTAATCTTATCAGCCCTAGTTACTCTAGAAACATATCCTGAAGGGTGTCCGTTGATTTCGAGTCGTAATTATGGTGAATTAACAGATGATGGGAAATATTATCGTTATATGCCAATTGATAATTATATAACCTTTTATTATATTGAGTATCATGATGTTTATCTAGCGAGAATTATGAATTCGATGCAAATTTGGGTTAATTTACTTAATAACCCCCACAACCCAACCATCCCCCGCATGTCAACGCAACATGCGGGGGTATTTCATTGCTCATGTCTTATTTTAAACACAGGTACATTAAAGAATGTACGTAGTATAACTGCAATCCCACCAAATAAGGATGAACGACCTTTAAAGTTAGAAGTTTTTATTTTAACCCCTTCTGTAAAACGACTTTGTAATTGCTCACGAATAATATCAACTAATTCTGGAATTTTTTCATATATCGAACTATCAATATAGACAACTTCAGGGTCGTTCAGTAAAATTATGTCGTTAATCGCAATACTTAAATATTTTGCTCGTTCATCGAGTATACGTAAAACGACTTCACGTTGTTCTCCTTGCAATAAGTCCACTAATGTATCAGAATTTATCTCTGCCACCGGTAAACTCAATTCTTTAGCAATACTATCATATATTGCCCGTTGTGATGCATAGCGTTCTAAACAGCCATGATTGCCACATGGGCATGAATCTCCGTTCGGGAAGAGGATAGAGTGTCCAATTTCACCAGCACTACCTGATTTACCTTGACGCAACTCGCCATTTTCAATAATACCAAGTCCGATTCCGCCGTGAATGGATAAACATAATAAATCATCCGCGCGTGAGATAAACGTATATTGACCAAGTGCAGCGAGATTGGCTTCATTTTCTAAGTAGAAAGGAAAATCAAATTTTTCCGATAAATAATGTTCAATATCAACACCTTGAATCGTATAGATTGGCGAGTAGATAATTTGATTATTTTGTACAATACCATGAATGGAGATCGCACAACCGATGACCCCTTTTTCAGTCTCAGGTAATGCTTTCATTGTATCGATGATGGCTGTTTCTAGAATATCTAAAACCGTCTCTTTCGTAATCGTTAAATTGCGTATTTTATTTTCTTTAATCAAACTGCCATCCAAATAGGCTGCTACCACATCTAAATAATCGTGACCTAAGTCAATGGCAATCGCAATCCCGACCTTCGTGTTATATTCTAAAAGAATCGGTTTGCGGCCACCGAGTGAACTGGCGTCCCCAATACCAGTTTCGTAGACGAGACCATCATCCATTAATGTTTTGACAATCGATGAAATTGAAGCTTTATTCAGTTTTGTCAACTCGGAGACACTTGCTCTGGAGATAGGACTATTCTCGATAATTGTTTTTAAAACAAGGGACTCATTATTGTTTCGAATGCTAAATACAGAAGTAATCATAGATTTCACCCTTTCAATATATATTTGATTATATGATACCACAAATTGTCTGAAGTATAGTTTGTTTGCAACGCTAACTAACTATGTATAGTGTATCACGTTTTGATGAAATATTAAAGAAAATTCCAGTTAAAAAGACGAAAAAATGGTGCTTCAACTGCGTAGATATGTGCGATAAGTTTGCCAAAAGAAAATTCATGACACCTTTTTGGTTATTGTGTTTGATTGTCAAATCTAACTGGGCTATAAAATTTGCATATACTACGCACAATGCTTAAGATGAATAAAGAACGAATGGGTATCTCCTACGAGCATCATATGATGAATCAGTGGGTGTAAAGACAAGCGTAGTGTCAAAGTCCGCCGAGATGAATATATAATATGTATCGAGATAGTCCAAGTGAGTCAGAAAAAACATAGTGTGACAATGTGCGAATTGAAATGGACCACTGGAGCAAAAAGCTGCCGTGCGAGTATCGCACAGAAGCAATTTGCGAAGTGGAGACATTTCAGCACATTGGAACCAGAATAAAACATAGTGTGACAATGTGCGAATTGAAATGGACCACTGGAGCAAAAAGCTGCCGTGCGAGTATCGCACAGAAGCATTATGCGAAGTGGAGACATTTCAGCACATTGGAACCAGAATAGGAGGAAATGTTAATGGACATTGCTCAACAAAAATATCAATCAATTGAACAAGAATTACAGTCAGTAGCGAATAAACAAAAAGCTATTGCCATGGCAAACTATATGCGCAATCAATTTGAGTTTTTAGGTGTACAAACACCGACTCGAAAGCAAATAATGCGTGATTTTTACAAAATCGAGCGCAAACAGGGGATTGATTGGACGTTTATTGATGCTTGTTATCAGTCGCCATATCGCGAAATGCATTATGTAGCTTTAGATTATTTAAAAGCATTGGAAAAATTTTTGCGCTATGAAGACATTCCCCATTTGCGTTTGCTTGCTGAACAAAATACCTGGTGGGATACGATTGACCAGTTAGACCTATTAATAGGTAATATTGGATTGAACGATGAACGGGTCAATGATTTAATGCTTGAGTGGTCACAGGATTCAAATTTTTGGATTCGTCGGATCGCAATTGACCACCAACTGACGAGAAAAGAGCAGACGAATACAGAATTATTAGAACAAATAATTATCAATAATTTTGGCAGCAAGGAGTTTTTTATTAATAAGGCAATTGGATGGAGTTTGCGTGATTATTCCAAGACAAATCCCAACTGGGTACGCCAGTTTATTGAGCAATATCATGAACAATTATCCACGCTCAGTATTCGTGAAGCGAGTAAGTATCTATAAGTAAGCGATTCGATGATTGGTTGAGTGAAAGCATTTAGCATTGAATCGTTGGGTGTTGTGGCAGGTTAAAAATAATGAAAAATTATAGCTGATTCGCCGCAGTATCTAAAGCACATCAAAAAAATTTATTTGAAACTATTTTCATAAATCGTTAAAATATAATTACAGTCGCCAGTATTTGGCAGTGTGAAAAAACATAGTGCGACACGAGTGATTCGGTGCGAATCACTGGAAGGAGATAACGATGTCAATATTAGAAATCAAAGATTTACATGTAAGTATTGAAGACAAAGAAATTTTAAAAGGAGTGAATCTAACCATTAAAACGGGCGAGATTCACGCAGTGATGGGGCCTAATGGTACCGGAAAATCAACCTTGGCGGCAGCGATTATGGGTAACCCTGCTTATGAAGTAACGCAAGGAGAAATTTTATTAGATGGCGAGAATGTGTTAGAGATGGAAGTGGATGAACGTGCACGTGCGGGTTTGTTTTTAGCAGTACAATATCCAAGTGAAATTCCAGGTGTCACCAATGCAGAATTTATGCGAGCAGCGATAAATGCACGCCGTGAAGAAGGCGATAAAATGGATGTGCGTACTTTTATTAAAAAATTAGATGAGAAAATGGCGCTATTGGATATGCCGGAATCAATGGCAGGTCGTTATTTGAACGAGGGCTTTTCTGGTGGTGAGAAAAAACGTAATGAAATATTACAATGCTTAATGATTGAACCGAATTTTGCGATATTAGACGAGATTGATTCAGGATTAGATATTGATGCGTTAAAAGTAGTCTCAAAAGGAGTCAATGCGATGCGTGGCGAAGGGTTTGGCTCTTTGATTATTACGCATTATCAGCGGTTACTAAATTATATTACCCCAGATGTAGTTCATATTATGATGGATGGTCGTGTGGTGAAAACGGGTGGTGCTGAACTTGCTTTACGCTTAGAGGCGGAAGGCTATAAAGGAATTAGTGAAGAACTTGGTTTAACCTTTGACGAGAAAGCGTAGGTGAAATGATGATGACAGAATCTTTTAATCGATTGCCTTATGCGTATGAACTACCAGAATGGTTTACTATATTGCGCAGTGAAGCGATAACGCAGTGGGAGGCTTTGCCATTACCTAAAATTGAGCGTGCTAAATTTCATCGGTGGTCACTCTTTTCACCTCATTTTGTCAGTGAAGCATCTATCTATAATCCGTTAACGTATGGGGCAGATGCCGCCTTATCCTTGAATGAGGAGGAATTTGCATCAATTGCTCATGCAGGTAACCAAACGATTATGGAGAGTATTCCGATGACTTTACGCGAACAAGGTGTATTGGTCATGGATTTATTCGAGGCGATGATTGAATATTCTGATTTAGTACAAACCTATTTCGGTACGGTGATTCCACCAATCGATGACCGTGTAGTAGCTTATAATCTAGCACATCTCAATGGTGGTATCTTCATTTATATCCCTAAAAATGTACAGATTACCCAACCGATTGAAAGTTTATTACTAGCAGACGCGCGTTTTTCACAAGCATTTAATAAGCGTATTCTGATTGTGTTGGAAGAAAATAGTAGTGTCGAATATCTTGAACGCCTTCAATCGACGGGTGAAGTGTCGATAAGTAGCACTATCATTGTCGAAGCAGTTGTCAAAGCAGGTGCGCGTTTGAAGTATATGGCGATTGATACGATGGGACAAAATGTGACTAATTACATTAAGCGTTATGCCCAAACGGACCGTGATGCAAGGGTTGATTGGGCAGTTGGTGAAATGAATGATGGTCATACAATTTTAGATTTAGATACATATTTAAATGGAAATGGGTCAGAATCACAAGTTGCGATTGTCGGTATTTCAAATGGTAAGCAAGTACAAGCGATTGACTCAAAAGTCGTGAATCGTGGGCATCATACGATTGGTAATATTTTCCAACATGGAGTGATTTTAGACCGTGCGACGTTAACCTTTAACGGAATAGGTTTGATTGAAAATGGAGCTAAGCACGCGGATGCGCAACAAGAAAGTCGTGTATTGATGTTATCGGATAAAGCGCGTGGTGATGCTAATCCTATTTTATTAATTGAAGAGTTTGAAGTAACAGCTGGTCACGCAGCTAGTGTCGGTCAAATTGATGAGCAGCAATTATATTATTTAATGAGTCGTGGTTTAACGAAAGAATTGGCTGAATATTTAGTTATTCGCGGATTTTTAGGACCGGTGATTTTAAGTATGCCGTCGCAACGCGTGCGTGATGAACTGGTTGATGTTATTGATAAAAAATTAGCGACAATTAAGGCAGAGGATTTCAATGGATAAAGCAATACAAGAACAATTTCCGATTTTATATCAGGAGATTAATAATGAGCGACTAATCTATTTAGATAATGCCGCAACAACTCAAAAACCACACGTTGTCATTCAAGCGATGCAACATTATTACGAGCACGATAATGCCAATATCCATCGAGGTGTACATACTTTAGCTCAGCGAGCAACTCAGCAATACGAAACAGTGCGCCATCAGTTAGCGAGATTTATGGGAGCCGAAGACGATGCCGAAGTAATTTTTACTAGCGGAACAACCGCCAGTATTAATTTTTTAGCAGAACGTTTGGTGGCACCGCAGTTAACGGCAGAAGACATCATTGTCGTTTCCGCATTGGAACATCATTCGAATTTGGTGCCGTGGCAGGAAGTCGCAAAACAGACAGGGGCACAATTGCAATTTATGCCATTAGATGATAAGTATCAAGCGGATTTGGCTCAATTAGCGCAAGCCGAATGGGTGGAGCGTATTAAAGTGATTGCGATTCAACACGTGTCTAATGTTTTAGGGAGCGAGCAACCGATTCAAGCAATTACCGAATGGGCACATGAGCATGATATATTGGTACTCGTAGACGGTGCACAAGCGGCGGCTCATCGAACACTTGAGGTTGCGACTTGGGGTGTGGATGCCTATTGTTGGAGCGGACATAAAGTGTATGGTCCGACGGGTGTTGGTATTTGTTATTTATCTAAGCGTCATCATGAACAGTGTCTGCCATTTTTCTATGGTGGGGAAATGATTCATTTTGTTGGAGACACACAGAGTAATTATAAAATCGCCCCATGGAAATTCGAAGGCGGCACGCCACCGATTGCACAAGTTATCGGACTCGGTAAAGCAATCGAGTGGCTAGAATCATTTGATAGCCACTTAAGACATCAACACGAGCAGTCCATCACGCAGGAATTATATCGGCGCCTGAAAGAAACGGATGGCATTGAGGTATATGGTGAGGGACAACATGGTATTGTTAGTTTTAATATTGATGGCGTCCATCCGCATGATGCAGCAACCGGTTACGATATGGAAGGCATTGCTGTACGTGCGGGACATCATTGTGCACAGCCCTTGATGCGTTTGCTGAATGTTAATGCAACGTTACGAGTGAGTACTGCAATTTATACGACAAAAGAAGAGGTAGAGCATTTTATTAATGCGACACGTAAAATTAAGGAGTTTTTCAATGGCTTTAAATGATTTAGCGCATTTATACCGTGAGGTAATACTCGATCATGCGCAACATCCACGTAATCAACAAACAATGCGAAATGCCACTTATCAGATGGAATTATTAAATCCTACGTGTGGTGATGCGATTACTGTGCAATTAATGGTTTCATCAGCAGGTAGCATTGAAAAAGTGACTTATACTGGAAGTGGCTGTTCCATAAGTATGGCGAGTGCGAGCATGATGACTGAAGTATTAATGAATAAAACACTTGATGAGGCGATTCATTTAATCGAACAATTCAATCGATTAGTCAAAGGTGAGGCTATAGAGGATGAGAGTGAAGAATTATTAAAAGATGCCTATTATTTGGCCGGGGTTAAAAATTTTCCAGCACGCTATAAATGTGCCGTGCTTGCTTGGAAAGCAGTAGAAAATGCGATTGCACCGCAACAGGAAGGTGAGTGAGAGATACATGAGTGAACAGGAAGTAGAAGTGCCTGTATTAGATGACTATGCTTATGGTTTTAAAGATAATGCTGAAATAATTTTTTCGACGGGAAAAGGTTTGAGTGACGACGTCGTCAAAACGATTTCAAGTCACAAGCAAGAGCCACAGTGGATGCTAGATTATCGTTTAAAATCATTGGAAACTTTTTATAAAAAACCGATAGTGGACTGGGGAGCGGATTTATCGGGATTAAATTTTGATGATATTACCTATTTTCAAATAGCTAGTGATAAACCAGCACGCTCTTGGGATGAAGTGCCCGATGAAATTAAGCAAACCTTTGAACGGCTAGGGATTCCGGAAGCTGAGCGCGCTTATTTAGCAGGGGCAGCTGTGCAATACGAGTCTGAGGCAGTGTATCATAATTTGAAGGCGGAATTTGATAAATTAGGCATCATCTTTACAGATACGGACACGGCTTTACGTGATTATCCGGAATTATTTAAGGAACATTTTGGTACTGTCGTACCGCCAACAGATAATTTTATTGCGGCTCTCAATGGAGCTGTATGGAGTGGCGGGACGTTTATTTATGTACCCAAAGGCGTCAAATGTGATATTCCGTTACAGACGTATTTTCGTATTAATAATGAAGGAACGGGTCAATTTGAGCGCACATTGATTATTGTGGACGAAGGTGCGAGTATCCATTATGTCGAGGGTTGTACAGCTCCGACGTATTCAACCGCCTCCTTGCATGGTGCTGTTGTGGAGATTATTGTTAAAAAAGATGCGTATTGCCGCTATACGACGATTCAAAATTGGTCGCATAATGTGTACAATCTTGTTACGAAACGTGCTCATGCGCATGAGGGAGCAACAATGGAATGGGTCGATGGCAATCTTGGTGCGCATATAACGATGAAGTATCCAAGTGTGTATTTACAAGGTCAAGGTGCTAGGGGAACGGTTATGTCGATTGCCTTTGCAGGTCATAATCAGACCCAAGATGCAGGTGCTAAGATTTATCATAATGCACCGAATACGTCTAGCTCGATTGTTTCTAAATCCATCGCTAAAGACGGTGGAACGGTTAATTATCGTGGACAAGTCTATTTTGGCAAGCAATCACAAGGTTCGATGTCACATATTGAGTGTGATACGATTATTATGGATGAACATTCAAAATCGGATACTATTCCTTTTAATGAGATTCATAATGGTCAGGTGGCATTAGAGCATGAGGCAAAAGTATCACGTATCTCAGAAGAACAATTATTCTATTTAATGAGTCGTGGTTTGTCAGAGGCAGCTGCGACGGAAATGATTGTCATGGGATTTGTAGAACCATTTACGAAAGAGTTGCCAATGGAATATGCAGTAGAATTGAACCGATTAATTAGTTTTGAAATGGAAGGCAGTGTGGGGTAACTACTATATATACGCTAGAAACGTTATTATATCAGCGTTTCTGGCATTTTTTTGTTTTCTTTTTGTAAATGGTAGCCCTTTTGGTAGCCTTGTATTAAAAATTCATGTATTTAGCAAAGTTGTCGGCTACTTCTTCACGTTGTTTGTCTGTTACATGGGTATAAATATTCAGAACGAAAATAACTTTCTAACTGTTAATCACTACAAAATTTGTTATAATAATAGGGATGCTATTGTTTTGGCAGAAAAATAGTTATCGTTTGTCGTCAACAAGATAGTATCATTTGATGATGACAATCGATGATAAAATAAACACAGTGTAAGAGAGGGTGTTCTGGCTTGAACGACTGAAAAAAATTCGCTGATGTTGGAATATTGCACAGAGACAACTGCTAAAGTGGACGACAAGCCAAAACAAACGAGCCAGGATAAACATAGTGCGAGCGAGGGCGTTCAGCCTCGAACCACTGGAGAAAGTTACTGGCGTGCGCGTAGTCGCACAGAAGGGACTTTTGAAGTGGACGTCGAGGTTGCCCAAGCGAGCCAGGATAGGAGAGACATAGATGAGTGATGCACTCGATATAAAAGGTTTAAAAAAAGTATATGCGTCCGGTGTGGAAGCGTTACGTGGTATCGATTTAACGGTGGAAGAAGGGGACTTTTATGCATTATTAGGACCTAATGGCGCCGGGAAATCAACGACGATAGGTATTATTACGTCCTTAGTCAACAAGACAGCAGGGCAAGTAAAAGTATTTGGATACGATATTGATACGGATTTAGAACGGGCAAAGCAACAGATTGGTTTAGTGCCCCAAGAATTTAACTTCAACCCCTTTGAAACGGTGCAACAAATTGTTGTGAATCAAGCAGGGTATTATGGTGTTCCCCGTAAAGAGGCACTCAAACGAAGCGAAACTTTTTTGAAGCAGGCCAACCTGTGGGAAAAGCGCAATCAGCGAGCGCGTATGTTATCCGGTGGAATGAAACGACGATTGATGATTGCCCGAGCATTAATGCATGAGCCAAAATTACTTATCTTAGATGAACCTACTGCAGGTGTTGATATTGAGTTGCGCCGTGATATGTGGGCATTTCTCAAGGAACTCAATGCTAGTGGTACAACGATTATCTTGACGACGCACTATTTAGAAGAAGCAGAAATGTTGTGTCGTAATATTGGTATTATTCAGTCAGGGGAATTAATTGAAAATACGAGTATGAAAACTTTGTTGGCCAAACTACAATATGAGACCTTTATTTTTGACTTGGATAAATATACGACAAAACCAGTGATTGCAGGGTATAATAGTTATTTTGAAGATGACCAAACATTGGCTGTTGAAGTCGAACGTCATCAAGGGGTCAATAATATTTTTGAACAGCTGAATCAACAACAGGTTAAGGTGCTGTCGATGCGTAATAAGTCCAATCGTTTAGAAGAATTGTTCTTAAAAATTACCGAGGATAAAAAATAGATGGAGGCGAATTATGTTTAGTATTTATTTTACAGCGTTGAAAAGTTTAGCAATTAAGGAGACGAATCGCTATTTACGAATATGGGTGCAAACATTGGTGCCACCTGTGATAACGACATCACTTTACTTTATCATTTTTGGTAAAATGATTGGGGGTCGAATCGGTGAGATGGGTGGGTTTTCTTACATGGAATTCATTGTGCCCGGTCTGATTATGATGTCAGCCATCACGAGTTCCTATTCGAATGTATCGTCATCCTTCTTCTCACAAAAATTCCAGAAAAATATTGAAGAATTATTGGTTGCACCTGTACCAACACATGTCATTATTTGGGGCTTTGTTATCGGAGGATTGGGTAGAAGCTTATTAGTTGGCAGCTTAGTGACGGTTATTTCATTATTTTTTGTGCCACTAAAGGTCTATTCGTGGGGTATTGTTGTTATCACTTTATTGATGACCGCTATCTTATTCTCATTAGCGGGCCTTATCAATGGTGTGTTCGCGCAATCTTACGATGATGTGTCGATTGTGCCAACATTTGTCTTACAACCATTAACTTATTTAGGTGGTGTCTTTTATGCGATTTCGATGTTACCACCTTTTTGGCAAGCAGTGTCAAAAATTAACCCAATCGTCTACATGATTTCAGGTTTTCGTTATGGATTTTTAGGTACAACGGATGTGCCGATTATGGTTTCGATTACGATTTTAGTGTTATTTATTATTGTTTTGTATTCAGTGTGTTATTACTTAGTCTCACGTGGTCGTGGATTGCGTAGTTAAGCCGATAAATTTAGTACTGTAAAAGCGATGTTTGTCGATTCATTAGATTTTCCTCCATTGTCAATTGACATTCGTATTAAGCTAGTTTAAAAAAGAGTGTAAAAAAACAGTTAACAAATTTGAAGTGCTGATGTGCATTTTTCCTTATTAGGACGCGGATAAATAGACCGTCTGTGTTGGCGATTTCCGGAATCAAAGTAAACATACACTACATCAGTCAGAATTGACACTTGATTCTAAAAGTAATACAATGGTATTACTAAATGGAAAGCGAGGGATAACATGGCTACTATTACTTTAAAAATATCAGAACGAGAAAAAATCTTTTTGCAAGGTATTGCTAAACTTGAAGGCATTAGTCTATCGGAATTGATTCGCAATAAAACATTGCGTTCAATTGAAGACGAATATGATGCGAAAGTGGCAGATATGGTATTAGAAGATTATGAAGAATACCTAGCAAATGGTGGACAAGTACTATCATGGAGTGAGCTAACTCATGGTTTATAATCTTGTTCCAACACCTTTATTTTTTAAACAATTTAAAAAGTTAGATAAGTTTGTTCAAAAGCAAATTAAGTCTTATTTAGAATCTGTTGTGACGAATCCACGTTCAAAAGGAAAGGGATTAGTTGCGAACGGTAGTGGACAGTGGCGTTATCGTATCGGTGATTATCGTGTTATTGTAAATATTCAAGACAATGAAATGGTTATTTTAGCGTTAGAAGTCGGACATCGGAAAAATATATACTGAAATTTCTGATTTTTTTCGATATTTTACCTATTAGGGATTTGCTAGACTTCTCCCTATTTTCAGTTGACTTTTATGCCTATTATCGGTATTATTATGACAGTTAAAGACAAAGAAAAAAGATAGTAAAGCGAGTTTGGGAGAGTGGAAGCCGAACCGAATCGATGGCATGTTTTTAACCAGTTCGAATAATCAAACTAAAGAGTTGGGATTGGACAGCTGTCATTCCCCATAAATTAGGGTGGAACCGCGATTGAATCGCCCCTATGAGTGAACGAGAGTGTTCATTCATAGGGGTTTATTTTATTCCGATTCAAAAATTCGGCCGCTATGCGTACTTCGAGTGGGATAGCGTTTAATTCAAGGCATCTGCATTTATATGATATTAACTTAAAGGAGCAGTGATAATATGGCAAAAAAACAGACAATGCAAAATATTATTATGACATTGCAACAATTTTGGGCAAAACAAGGTTGTATGGTATTACAAAGTTATGATACGGAAAAAGGGGCAGGGACGATGAGCCCGTATACTTTTTTACGTGCGATTGGACCTGAGCCATGGAATGCCGCGTATGTTGAACCGTCTCGCCGTCCGGCTGATGGACGCTACGGTGAGAATCCAAACCGTTTATTCCAACATCATCAATTTCAAGTAGTGATGAAACCCTCTCCCTTGAACATTCAAGAATTATACCTTGAAAGTTTAGAAGCAATCGGGATTAATCCATTGGAGCACGATATTCGTTTTGTTGAAGATAACTGGGAAAATCCATCCCTTGGTTGTGCGGGTCTCGGCTGGGAAGTGTGGATTGATGGGATGGAAATCACACAATTTACGTATTTCCAACAAGTCGGTGGTTTAAAATGTATGCCAGTAACCTCTGAAATTACTTATGGTTTAGAACGTTTAGCAATGTATATTTTAGATGTAGAAGACGTTTATGAATTAGAATGGGTGGAAGGCGTTAAATACGGAGAAATTTTCCGTCAACCTGAGCGTGAACATTCGACTTATGCCTTTGAATTGAGTAATAGTGAGATGTTATTCCATCAATTTGATGCCTATGAAGAAGAAGCGTTAAAACTTATTGAAGCGGGACTCGTACATCCTGCCTATGATTATATTTTAAAATGCAGCCATAGCTTTAACCTGTTAGATGCACGTGGCATGATTTCTGTATCTGACCGCGCAGGGTTCTTAGCCCGTATTCGTAAAATGGCACGTGCCGTCGCCCAAGCATTTGTCGATGAGCGTGAACGTTTAGGCTTCCCATTATTGAACAAAGAGTAGAGGTGTGAATGATGAGTAAACAATATTTATTAGAAATTGGCTTAGAAGAAATTCCAGCCCGCTTTTTGCAGCCATTAAGTCTGCAATTAAAAGAGAGTGTGGAACAGTTTTTACAAGCGGAACGGATTCAATTTGATACGGTCACACCTTTAGCCACACCGAGACGTTTAGCCGTCATCGTCGATGGTTTAGCGGATAAGCAAGCAGATATTTCAGAAGTAGCAAAAGGCCCTGCGATGAAAATAGCAAAAGATGAAGCGGGTAATTGGTCCAAAGCTGCTCTAGGCTTTTTACGAGGACAAGGAGCAACGCCGGAAGATAGTTTTGTTGAGGCGATTAAAGGGGTTGATTACTTACACGTTAAGAAATTCATCCCTGGTCAATCGGTTGAGACGGTCTTAGCGCAATTACCACAAGTGATTCAAGCAATGACCTTTCCAGTAGCAATGCATTGGAATCAAATTGAAACCAGCTTTATTCGCCCGATTCATTGGATGGTGTCCTTATTAGATAATGAAGTGGTGCCGTTTGAATTTGTAGGAGTTACGGCAGACCGTATGAGCCGTGGACATCGTTTCTTAGGTCACGATGTGGTTATTCAATCGCCAGCAACCTATGTTGAACAATTAAAGCAAGAATGTGTCATGGTCGATTTCGCTGAGCGTCAAGCTATTATTAAGGCACAAATTGAAGCATTAGCGTCTCAACAACAATGGATTGTGCCAATTGACGCTGATTTATTAGAAGAAGTAACCGCAATCGTAGAATGGCCAACTGTATTTTATGGCGAATTTGAAACGAGTTATTTAGAAGTACCCGAGCAAGTATTGATTACTGCGATGCGTGACCATCAACGGTATTTCTATGCGACGAATCAAGCAGGTGAATTATTACCATATTTTATCTCGGTACGCAATGGGAATGCTGAGCATTTAGAACAAGTGATTAAAGGGAATCGTAAAGTGTTGCGCGCTCGGCTAGAAGATGCCTTATTCTTCTACAAAGAAGATTTAAAACGTCCATTATCGTATTACTTAGAAAAACTAGAAAATGTCAATGAGCATTCTTCATTAGGGTCACTAGCCGCTAAACAACGTCGTGTCGGTGAATTGGTTCCAGTTTTGGCAAAAGCGATTCACGCAGATGAACAGGCGGTGCAAGATGCTGTCGCAGCCAGTGGTGTCTATAAATATGATTTAATGACACAAACTGTTGGCGAATTTGATGAATTACAAGGTGAAATTGGCGCTGTCTATGCCGAGCATTATGGTTTATCTTCAGCGGTAGCTACTGCGATTAAAGAGCAATATTTACCTAAATCAAGTGGCGGTATGTTGCCGACAACGACAGCCAGTCAATTATTAGCCGTAGCCGATAAGTTGGATACACTGATTCATTATTTTAAAGTAGAGTTGATTCCAACAGGTTCAAACGATCCATATGCTCTAAGACGACAAGCAACCGGCATTGTGGAAATTGTGCTAGCTAACCAATGGCAGTTTGATTTAAATACGTTGTTATTACAACATCCATTAGTCCGAAATGATGAGCCATTATTAGCGGCCCTACAAGCCTTCTTTAAAGCACGTGTAGCGGTTGCTCTAGAACGTGAACAGATTGATTATGATATTATTCAAGCGGTTATCGCGAATAATCAAATGGTGTTAACGCAAATGGTTCACACAGCGACGCAGTTACAGGCTAAAAAAGATGAAGAACCGGAACACTATCGTCAAATCGTTGAATCGATTACACGTGTGGTGAATTTAGGTGCCAAAGCGGAAGTGGCAGAGATGGATGTAGCATTAGCACAAACAGCGTCAGAAACCGCATTAATCAATTATGCGTCATCACTAGGATTAGGTAATGTGATGGATGTTTTGCAACAATTAGTCGCACCGATTCAAGCGTATTTTGAAGAAAACATGGTGAATGCAGAGGATGAAGCAATTCGCCAAAATCGTTTAGCAACGATGCGTACTTTAACTGATTATGTGTTGGATTACGTTGATCCACGTCAATTAATCAGTAAATTTTAATCAATAAACCATATAGAAAGGAAGTGAGGAATAATGGCAACTTTTTTAGACCGAGCAAAAGTCAATGTAAAAGCGGGTAAAGGTGGCGATGGTATGGTCGCATTTCGCCGAGAAAAATACGTGCCAGACGGTGGCCCAGCCGGCGGTGACGGCGGTCGTGGAGGCAATGTGATTTTTCAAGTAGATGAAGGCTTACGAACATTGATGGATTTTCGTTACAATCGCCACTTTAAAGCAGCAAATGGTCAAAATGGCATGAGTAAGAGTAAATATGGTGCCGGTGCCGATGATTTAATTGTGAAAGTACCGCCTGGCACGTTAGTCCGTGATGTTGAAACAAATACCTTAATTGCAGATTTAGTCGATAATGGACAACAAGTGGTTGTTGCTAAAGGCGGTCGTGGTGGTCGTGGTAATATTCGTTTTGCGACCCATAAAAATCCTGCACCATCCATCGCTGAAAATGGGGAGCCGGGCGAAGAACGTGAATTGTCGCTTGAATTGAAAGTGTTGGCAGATGCGGGATTAGTAGGTTACCCGAGTGTGGGTAAATCTACCTTGTTATCGGTTGTCAGTAATGCCAAACCACGTATTGCCGACTATCAGTTTACAACATTGACACCCAATTTAGGTGTGGTGCAATTAGGTGTGGACCAAGAATTTGTCTTAGCCGATATGCCCGGATTAATTGAAGGTGCATCACAAGGTGTGGGCTTAGGGATTCATTTCTTGCGTCATATCGAACGGACAAAAGTATTAATCCATGTTATCGATATGGCAGCGACCCATGGGCGTGACCCGTACCAAGACTTTTTAGATATTATCAATGAATTGGCAGCGTATAATGAAAAATTATTGGAGCGTCCGATGATTTTAGCACTGAATAAAATGGACGAGCCAGCTGCGCAAGAAAATGTTGGAACTTTTAAAGAAAAAGTCGTAGCCTATTATCAAGAACATCGTCAAGAATTACCATTTATGTATGAAATTAGTGCTTGGCAAACGACAGGCATTAAAGATTTATTGAATAAAACGTATGAATTAATTCACACGACAGACTTTGTGCCATTAACTGAAGAAGTGATTGAAGCGGTACATTATCAATTAGAAGAGGAAGTACCATTCCACATCGAAGCGATTGAAGAAGGTTACTGGCGTTTATATGGTGAGAAAATCGAAAAATTATATGCGATGACCAATATGGTTCATGATGAAAGTATCGCACGTTTTGCCCGTCAGCTACGCTCAATGGGTGTCGATGAGGCGTTGCGTCAAGCCGGTGCGATGCCGGGCGATATCGTGGATTTAGCCGGTTATCAATTTGAGTTTGTCGATTAATTGAAGGTGAAACCATGACGCAAGTATTAAAAAGAAAATTACCATATGTGGATGCCTTAGATGGTTTAAAAGGTTTAGCGATTATCATCATACTGGCTTATCGTTATACGGAGCATCTTGTTCCGGGTGGTTTTTTAGTCGTCAATTTATTTCTATTTATCGCTGGATTTCTCAATTTTAGATATTTTCATCATCATATTAAACACGACCAACCCGTTGACTTTAAAGAATACTACCGACGTCGATTTGAACGGTTATTCTTTCCGATGCTATTTATGATGATGCTGGCGGTTGTCCTGATTCTATTCTTTGCTCGAGGGAATTTTTATAATTTACGAGGCATGGGTATTACGAGTTTATTATTTGGTAATAACTATTATCAATTATTTTTAAAGCAGTCGTATTTTAATCAGGCCGTCAATCAAAGTCCATTCGCGCATCTGTGGTTTACCTCTTTATATGCGGAACTAATCTTATTGACGCCATTACTCGTTATCTGTTGTTATCAGTGGCACAAAAATTCGTCACTGGCGATTAATATGTTATCGATTATTAGTGTGTTGTCGATGGTATTTATGGCGTATTTACATTGGACGGGCGCTGAAATTTCGCGTATCTATTTTGATGTATTGGCACGCTGTTCAGCTTATACTTTAGGTGGCATCTTCGCTTTTGTGGTACCATTGTCGATTCAGCCGAAAGTATTGGATAAAAAGGCGAAATGGCAGTTGACAATACTCGGTGCTGTCATCTTTTGGTTAGCATCCATGATGCTCTTATATATGTATGGGACGCGGCCATTCGCTTATCGGTTTGGTTTGTCATTTTTCTCAGTACTCAGTGTGGTGATGGTCTTTATTGCTATCTATCCGGGTACGGTTTGGCATCAACTATTTTCGAGTCAGCCATTGGTATGGCTCGGTAAACGTAGTTATTCGTATTATTTATGGCTTTATCCAGTCAGTTTAATTTTGCCAAATGTTATTAAAATCATTAATCGCAACTATGTGATACATATATTAGCAGGTATCTTTGTAACAGGATTATTGGCGGAATTGACGTATCAATTGATTGAGCGAAAACGCATTAGTATGCCGTTTGGTCAAGATATTAATTGGCAGAAGATGAAGTTTCAGTTAAATTATTTAAGAAATAGTAAGTCGGGTATGTTAACTACCAAATGTGCCATCGGATTTTATGCGTTTATTGTCACGGTTGGGATGCTTGGAATGATTTTTGCACCGCAATTAGGTAGTGGTGAGACGAAAATATTGGCAAAGACATTTGAAAAAAATACCGCACTGGCTGCAAAGACACGTTATGGCGAAGAAAATCGAACAATGGTCATTAATAATATCGAGGGACTCGATCAACAAGTGAAATTATATGCCAATGCACTAGATATTACTTTTGTGGGTGATTCCTTACTATTAGCTTCGACTAAGGAAATACTAGACGTCTTTCCCAAAGCGGTTATTGATGTTCAAGAAGGGCGTCAATTATATGCGAGTGTCGAGACTATTGAAAAATTAAAACAAGATAATCGATTGAAACAGACGGTTGTTACATTGGTCGGATTAAATGGCACCTTTACACAAGGTCAAATCAATGACTATATTGAAGCAATTGGTGAAGATCATCTGGTATATTTTGTATTGGTAGGTACGAATCTCTCGTGGTCGAAGCAATTAAATGACCAGTTAATGCAGGCGACACAACGATTTGGTAATGTTCGCATTATCGATTGGTCGTCAATGATTAATTCCCATCCAAGTTGGCTTCTGGATGATTTCCATCCAAATGAAACAGGCTCACTTGAATTAGCGAAATTAATTGCTAGTGAATTGTACCGCCAACGCTAAAGAATGATGTAGGATGAAAAAAATAGTGCGAGCGCGGGCGCTATGCCTCGAACCACTGGAACAAAAAGCGCAGGAGTACATAAGTACTCTAAGCGTTTTGTGAAGTGGATGTCGAGGCAGCCCAAGCGAGCCAAAAATTAGGAGCAGAATTGAATGAAATTATTATTTTTAGGAACAGGTGCAGGTGTTCCTGCCAAGAGTCGTAATGTTAGTTCGCTAGCATTAAAGCTACTAGATGAATTAAATGAAACATGGCTTTTTGATTGTGGTGAAGCCACACAACATAAAATTTTAGAAACCACATTAAAACCGCGTAAAATATCAAATATTTTTATTACGCACTTACATGGTGATCATATCTTTGGTTTACCTGGCTTTTTAAGCAGTCGTTCATTTCAAGGTGGTGACGGTGATCCACTAACGATTTATGGACCCACAGGTATTCGTCAATTTATTCAATCTGCTTTACGTTTTTCAAAATCACGTTTATCATATCGCATTAAATTTATTGAATTAGAAGATAATGGTGGCGTACTAGATTTATCAAACGGTTGGAAGGTTAAATACTTACCGTTAAATCATGGTGTACAATGTTTTGGTTACCGTATTATTGAGCCGGATGCTCAAGGAGAGTTACTCATTGATTTACTCGAACCGTATAATATTCCCAATGGACCAATTTTTGGACAATTAAAACGCGGTGAAACTGTCACGCTTAGCGATGGCACTGTGTTGGATGGCAAACAATTTATTGGACCAGACCGCAAAGGACGTATTGTTACGATTTTAGGGGATACGCGTCCATGTGATAATTTAAATATTTTAGCGAAAAATGCAGATGTTTTAGTCCATGAAGCTACCTATGAGGGGAACGAAGCGCAATTAGCCGCTGCTCATTATCACTCAACGAATGTACAAGCAGCGACCGTTGCGAAAAATGCACATGCAAAACAATTGTATTTAAATCATATTAGTGCAAGGTATTTAGGTAAAGAAGCTAAACAATTAGAGTTTGAAGCGAAAAAAGTATTTGACAATACACATTTAGTTTATGACTTACAAGAATATGATGTTCCAGTGAAAATATAGAGTGTGCGTTAATATAACACTTCAAACATTGTAAAATTTGGTGTGAGTGAAAGTGCGAGACATCCGTCTACGAAAGATAAGACGAGGAGGAATATTCGGATGAAAGGCAAACATATTTTAATTACGGGTGCTTCAAGTGGTATTGGCGAAGCAGTGGCAAAAAAAGCTGCGGCACAAGGTGCCAACTTAACATTGGTAGCACGTAATACGAAAAAATTAACACGATTAGCTAAAGATTTAGCAGCACAATATGATACAACTACTTTAGTAGTAAAATGTGATATGTCTGACCCTAAACAAATTGAACGCATGGTCAAAAAATCTGTGCATCGATTTAAAAATATTGACGTGCTGATGAATTGTGCTGGATACGGAACATTTAAAGAAGCCATTGAATTTACGTATGATGAGATTGTTGAAATGTTTAAAGTAAATACCTTTGGTATGATGCATTTAGCCAACTTAGCAGTCCTCCATATGAAACGTGGCAGCCGTATCTTTTTTGTCAGCTCAATTGCCGGAAAAATTGCGACACCTGCGTCAAGTGTTTATTCAGCAACAAAATCAGCCATTTTAAGCTATTCGGATGCGCTCCGACTAGAATTAAAATCAAAAGGGATTAGGGTGACAACCATTAATCCAGGTCCGGTACGTACGGAGTTTTTCAATCATGATGAACGTTCAAAAACTTATTATGAGCGCATCAAAGACATAAGCTTATCTGCCGAAGATTTAGCTAATCTGATAATCCGTGTGATGAACAACCAGCCATCACGCCGTGAAATCAACACCCCAAACATAATGGCACTAGCCGCAAACCTATACCACCTATTCCCCAAAATAGGCGATCACCTAACACTAAACACATTTAATTATAAAACATAGTGTGAGCGTGGGCGTTCTGACTTGAACCACTGGAGCAAAGGTCGTAGAAGCGCAGAGGCGCTTCAAGAGCTTTGCGAAGTGGACGTCAAGTCAGCCCAAGCGAACCGGAATAAAACATAGTGCGACAATGAGCGCTCTGAAATGAACCACTGGAGCAAAATGCGCGGGAGTGCGCTTGAGCGCTCCAAGCGTTTTGTGAAGTGGAGTCATTTCAGCTCATTGGAGCCAGAATAAAACATAGTGCGAGCGCGGGCGTTCTGACTTGAACCACTGGAAAACATGGTGAGAGAGAGGACGTTCTGCCTCGAACCACTGGAGCAGTGGTCGCCCAAGCGCTAAGGCGCTTCAAGAGCAATGCGAAGTGGACGTCAAGTCAGCCCAAGCGAACAACCATTAACTGATACTTGTTAAACCCAGTATTGCGTGATAAAGTAGAAGAAAAGTGAAAGAGAGGGATATGCATATGAAAGGACAATGGAAATTAATTGTTTCACTAATTATTTTAATTGTAGTTGTTGCGTTTGCACTACAAAACACCGGTGTTACGCCAGTAAATTTCTTTTTTGCTGAATACAGAATTCCACTGGTATTAGTGATTTTATTCAGTTTATTAATAGGAGTAATTGTTGGTTTAATTGCATCATTTTCAACGATTTCATCACATTCGCGTGAGAAAAAAGTGGTTCAAAAAGAATTATCTGCATTAAAAGAAAGCCACTTACGTGAATTAGCTGATAAAGACAGTGAGATTACTCATTTACGTACTCAAGTGCGTGAATTGAAACAAGTGAAGAAAAATACAGTTAATGTTAGTCAAGAAGAAGTGGCAGAATTAACACCGAATATGGATGTTGAAGCAAGTAATCAATCAGAAGTAGTAGAATAACGGAGTGGATGACATGCGACGTTCTCAATATTTATGGAAATATCCGCAATTGAATGATGAAATAGCGGAACAAGTCAATCAACTACAAGCAGCGGGTCTGAAATATTCACCCGCTTTTCTGCGTTTATGTTTAGCCAGAGGATTGAATACACCACAAGCGATTCAAGAGGCGACAAATCAAGAACCGCAACGCTATCATGACCCCTTTTTGTTGTATGATATGCAACGAGCCGTTAATCGTTTGCATCAAGCAATTGAAGCGGGCGAACACATTCTCATCTACGGCGACTACGATGCCGATGGTATTACCAGTACCTTAATTCTTGTGGAAGCATTAGAAAGTTTGGGCGCCAATTATTCCTATTATTTGCCGAATCGTTTGATAGATGGCTACGGACCAAATCGCCAGCGTTATCAACAAAAAATTGAAGAAGAGGGCGTTCAATTGATATTAACGTGTGATAATGGTGTAGCTGGCTTTGAAGCCATCGCCTATGCGCAAGCGAAAAATGTAGATGTTATTGTGTCCGACCACCATGAGTTGCAGTCAACGTTACCGGATGCGTATGCGATTATTCATCCGAAACATCCTAAAGGTGACTATCCGTTTAAAGAATTATGTGGCGCGGGCGTTGCTTTAAAATTAGCCCATGCCTTAACTGGTGAACTCCCTCCCGAAGCGCTGGAATTAGCCGCTATCGGTACCATTGCAGACTTAGTGTCACTCTCTGATGAAAACCGTACCCTTGTACTAAGTGGCTTAGGGATGATGAAAGAGACTGTGCGTATCGGGTTGGAATTATTATTAACACAAGAAAAAGTCAATCTTAATGACATCAATACCGAAACCATTGGATTTATTGTGGGACCTCGATTAAATGCTATTGGACGACTAGGGGACCCGACACCTGCACTGGAATTACTCCGTGCAGTAGATGAAGCAGAAGCGCAATCGTTACTACAATTAATCAATGATAAAAATAAGGAGCGCCAAGCAATTGTGGCGATGATTATGCAGCAAGTCGTACAACGGATTGACGAAAAAGGTACGATTCCGGATATCATTATTGAAGCCGACCCAGACTGGCCAGCAGGTGTATTGGGTATTGTTTCCAGTCGTTTAGTAGAAAAATATCATCGCCCAACTATTTTATTCCAATATATGACAGAAACTCAGCAATATCGGGGAAGTGGCCGTAGTATTAAAGGGCTTAACTTATTTAACTGGCTGAGCAGTCAATCGGCTAAGATTGCGCAATTTGGTGGACACGACCAAGCGGCAGGTTTAACTATTGCTTTTGACCAATGGCAAGCGTTTAATGAAGCCATGCTGTCGTCAGCAACTGAATATCGAGTTATTTTTGAACAAAAGCCAGAGCTATTGATTGATGTAACTATTCAACCAGATGAATGTACTGTAGAATTTATCAATGAATGTGCCCAATTGGGTCCATTTGGTATGGATAATCCCAAACCAGTAATTGCGTTTGACCCAGTGCAGTTAAAACAAAAACGCATGATTGGTAATGACCAGCAACACGTTAAGTTTGTTGTAGCTGACACTAATACGAATGCAGTAGTAGAAGGGATTGGCTTTAATAAGGCAAGTCTATTTGACACGATTAATATAGACCAAGATTGTGCCATAGCTGGTGAATTATCGCTTAATCAATGGAATGGTAAAGTCACGCCTCAAGTACAGTTAACAGATTTAGCTGTTTTTGGCACTCAGTGGCGTGATTTTCGTGCCACAAAAATTAATCCAGCCATATTAACAGCGAAAAAGGCACTCTATGTGTATCAAAGCAATCGTTTAGCTGATTGGTTGCAGCAACACATTGATTCATCCAATGAGATTTGTGCTTATGATTCACTGGACAAAATAGATTTAGCAACATTTGAACATCTTGTATTGTTCCAACCGCCAGCCAATATAGAGAATTTTAATCAGTTGATGCAGCATTCATGGGCGCAAATTGATTTAGGTGTCTATTTAGAAGAATCCAAATGGTTAGCAGGGTTACCGACTCGACCTGATTTTGCGGTGATTTACCGTTGGATACAACAACAACAACAGGAACCTTTTAATGTCCGGAATACTCTGTCACAATTATGTAAAGAATTTAACCTACCAATTCCAAAATTAAAATGCATTTTTTACGTGTTTTTTGAAGCAAAATTTGTTACAATAGTAAATGGTTTTGCGACTGTACAAATTATTGAGACAAATTCAAAGCGTGATTTGTTTCAAACGCAAGCTTATCAACTTTATGAGAAAGCTTACCGTGCAGAAGCATTACTCAACTATCAAACAATCGAACAGATTAAACTATATATAGATGAATTGAGGAATTAGAATGGAATTAAAAAAATATATTGCCCGTGTCGATAACTACCCTTCAGAAGGTATCATTTTCCGTGATATTACACCATTGATGGCAGATGGAAAAGCTTTTTCACATGCGACGCAACAAATTGTCAATTATGCGAAAGAATTAGAAGTTGATGTTGTCGTAGGACCTGAAGCACGTGGTTTCATTGTGGGATGCCCGGTGGCATACGCATTGGAAATTGGCTTTGTACCTGTACGTAAAAAAGGTAAATTACCACGTAAAGTTGTTGAAGTTGATTACTCATTGGAATACGGCAGCAATACATTAACGATTCACGAAGATGCGATTAAACCAGGACAGCGTGTCTTAATTACTGATGATTTGTTAGCTACTGGTGGGACTATTAAAGCGACCATCGATTTAGTTGAAAAATTAGGTGGTGTAGTAGCAGGTTGTGCCTTCTTAATCGAATTAGATGAATTAAAAGGTAAAGATTTATTAGCAGGCTACGATTATATCGCGTTGATGAACTATTAATTTTAGTATTGATAATCGGAAAGTATCAAAATCACTGACGTTTTCGGTAACTGTATTTCTACTGGACGCTGATTCTGATACTTTCTTTTTATCAAAAGGAGAGAGAGATGAATATTTTAGTGACGATTGACGCCAACTATATTCCGCCACTAGAGGTAATGTTATATAGTTTAGCGCGTCATCATCAAGGTGATGCGATTTCTGTATATTTATTGCATGAAGCCATTGAAGCGCCATTGCTTGAGCAATTAGCGAATAAATTAGCTATTATACAGATTGATTTATACCCCATTCAAGTGGATGCAGCAGTGTTTGATTCGTTTCCGACGACTGAGCGCTATCCATTTGCGATGTATTACCGTATTTTTGCGGCACATTTTTTACCACCAACAGTAGATAAAATCCTTTATTTAGATCCGGATATGGTGATTATTAACTCATTGGATGAATTATATCAAATGGATTTAGGTCAAAACTTCTTTGCGGCTTCCACACATGTGGATAAAGGCTTGGAAAAAGTTAATCAATTACGTTTGAATTACTCGGAAGGTATCTATGTTAATTCAGGTATTTTATTGATGAATCTGTCAGCACTGCGTTTAGAGCAAGACTTAAATCAGGTGAGTGAGTATATCGATAAATTTAAAAACTTATTATTATTACCCGATCAAGATGTCATTTCAGCACTATATTCGGGTAGAATTATTAAGTTTTCAGCTGTAAAATATAATATGACCGAACGAATGTGGATGGTACAAAAACTGTTGAAAGGAGCGGATAGTCTGGCGTGGATTCATGCCAATTGTCATGTAATTCATTATATTGGACGTAATAAACCGTGGAAGAACGATTATCGTGGAGAGTTAAATCGTTATTATTTTGAAGCACAAGGCTTTCAAGCAGGTTATATTGCTGCAGGGAGAGAGAATGAATGAAGAGAGTAATAAAAAGAATATTATTAAGCATGCTACTATGGCTAGGCTGCGCACTGAATGTACAAGCGGCAACAGAGACGTTTGATTTTGATGCAGAATTGGTGCCCTTGAGCTATCAGTTGAATGCACAAGACCCAAGTAGCTTAGCGGATTTTTATCAAAAAACACTAGGAATGACATTATTAGAATCAGACGAAGCGACGTCATATTATCGACTAGGAACCAGTGATAAGCGGACATTACTTGAAATTTTTCCGGCAACATTGCCGAAAGGAAAAACAACTGGATTGTACCATGTTGCATTTGTTTTTGAGACTCGAAAACAATTTGGTGGTGCATTACGACATTTATTAAAAATTGGTGCCCGCTTAGATGGCTTTTCAGACCATGGAACACATGAAGCAATCTATTTACCGGATTCGGAAGGTAATGGCGTTGAGATATATAAAGATAAGCCACAAGAAGAATGGCTTAAAGAGGATGGCAGTGTGGCGTTTGCTTCAAAATTTTTTCCAATGGTAGAGATATTTGAACAAGGCACTAAAACGTATGACGGCTTTAATGAATCGGTTAAACTAGGCCATGTACATCTTGTGGTGGGTAGTATTAGTGAGACTAATAATTTTTACCAGGATATTTTAGGCTTAACTATTACGAATAATAGAGATTCTGAAGCAACATTTTTAGCTTCAGGGACCTATCATCATCATATTGCAGGCAATACATGGTCAGGTGAGGGCTTACCTAAACTTGTTGACGGTCAACAAGGACTACGTATGATTCGTTGGGGCGTTAAAAAGCAAGCGACGTTTAATCATTTAGTACAAACATTAGATGAACACGCATACCCATACTGGATTGAAGATGAAAGAATTATGGTCTATGATAATTCAGGATTATTACTATCCATTGAAGTTGTAAAAATATAGTATAAGCATGGATTTTGAAGTGATGTAACACTGATAGCTTAGCAGGAAAACATTGTGCGAGTACGGATATTTTGCTTTAAATCACTAAAACTTATGCTGTGAGTGAGGTTGTGGTGACTTAAAAACCTTTGTGCTTGTAATCGATAAAGAGATTTTCAAAACTGGACATCAAGTCAAGCTGAATGAACAGAAAGATAGAATTTGTTGAGCGCAAGATGTTTTAAGAACATTATGAAGTGGGCGTCAAGAAAACGCAAGCGTCCTGAATTTGGAGGTGTATTAGTTGCGTGTAATCATTCAAAAAGTAACTAGTAGTCAGGTGACAGTTGATAACGAAGTCGTTGGTAAGAGTGGTGTCGGGTTATTGCTGTTAGTAGGTGTGACACACGATGACCAGGCAGAAGACATTGACTACTGTGTGCGAAAAATAATTAATATGCGTATTTTTGAAGATGAAAATCAGAAAATGAATTTATCACTAAAAGATGTCAATGGTTCAATCTTATCGATTAGCCAGTTTACTTTATATGCCGATACTAAAAAGGGAAATCGACCAAGTTTTGTTCATGCCGCTAAGCCTGAACAGGCAAATGCATTGTATGAACAATTTAATGAGCAGCTACGTCAAGCTGATGTAGTTGTTGAGACTGGTGTCTTTGGTGCGATGATGGAAGTGTCACTCGTCAATGATGGTCCAGTAACGATAATTTTAGATTCAAAAAATAAATAAACAAATCGACCGGTGAAAAGGTGAGTGTGTTCTGCTCGAAGGAGTGGAGTGGTGGCTGACTTTTTTGCTGGTCTTTTTTGGGGCACGATTCCCTTAATTTGTGATTCCTATTCAACACTTTTTGTGCCAAAAATATTTTGATTGAGGTTGTATTTTAATTTGATATAAAGTACAGCAGCTACAATTATTTTTGAAAGTAGAATGCCGAGTAGTTATCTAGAAAGGATGATGAACACCAAAGGTCTTTACCACTTAAAGTCTTAGCAATTGCATTGTCATTATTTCGAAATACTGGTTAAATAATAAAAACATTTTAGATGCAAATTTGACCTTGAATCACCAATTAAAAAAGGACTATAATAGATAAGCTAGATTGATAAGTTTTTCTAGTCATGAAGGATAAATGCTGATTATTTCTTAGGAACAGACGTAAAAGAAAAAAGTTAGAGTGATATTGGTTTAAATGCTAGAGAATCAACTATCAAACAGGATTTGTATTTAAAACACAGTTAATTTTAGGAGGCAATAATGAATTATAAACAAAAGGATCGGTTCTCAATCCGAAAATTTAAAGTAGGCGTTGGATCAGTTTTCTTGGGCTCATTTTTATTGATGGCACCTCAAGTACTGGCAGAAGAAACAGCCAATGTCAATCCAGAAGCTGAAAATGTCGCAGCTTATCTTGCAAAAGGTGATGCTGACGAAGACGTTCAACCGGAGATGCAAACGTCTAACAGTACAACAGAAGAAAATGCAACAAAAGAAGTTAAACAAGCCGAAGCAGAAGAAAAGGCACCACTTAATGAAGTTGAAAATTCAGAAAACAATACAACAGATACTGAAAATCCGGTGATTGCAAAGACGAACGAAATAAAAGAGGAAACCACGGGTACAGCGGCTGATGAACCAGTAAAAGCAACTGATGAAACCGGTCGCAGTTCGAGTGAGTCAGGAGTGGCTACGCCAAAATATGACTTAGGTAAAGCTGAGTATAATCCTAAAGCAAAATTAAAAGTGACCAAAGCGAATATGGATAATCACTTTGTCACGGGTGGGACGGCGAAATACGGAGAACAAAAACGAGTAACATTGACTGAAGATACCCATAGTCAAGCTGGCAGTTTAACCCTTAAACATAAAATTGATATGAACGAAAGTTTTACCTTGAAAGGTAAAGTAAATTTAGGTAATAAATATGAAGGAAAACCAGATGGCGAAAAGGTTGGTGGCGATGGGGTAGCAGCTGTATTTACTACGGCTGAACCAGGAAACGTGGGGCAACCAGGTGCAGGTATCGGTTTGAGTGGCATACCAAATTCGTTTGGATTTAAGTTGGATACATTTCATAATACGAAAAAACCTAATAAAAAGCAAAAGGCGTCGGCTGACCCTAAATTTGATGGATATCAAAATGGCGCTTTTGGGGCATTTTATAGTACAGATGCGAAAGGAAAAGCAAATACAGAAAAATCGGAAGCGAAGCGATTAGATAAGCAACCAGAAAACAATCAATTTCAAGATTATACTGTCAGTTATAATGGTGTAACTAAAGAGATGACGGTTGAGTATGGGGGTCAAAAATTTACGAAAAAAATAACTGATTACCTTGCCGCAAGTAGAAAAACTACAATGCAAGATGCAGGAAAAGAATTATTAAGTTTTGCATTGTTTGCTTCTACTGGTAAAGGGACTAATTTACAACAATTTGATTTAGAAAGTTTTGAATATACAACAGGTGGTAGTCTCATTAAGTTGCTTCAAGTAGATGATGAGACTGGTAAAGTTATTGCAGAAAAATTGTTTGAAAAAACAAATGAAGGCAGGTTAGATTTAGCTAAAAACCGTGACTTGGCAGACTATGAATTTAAGAGAAGCAATGTAACAACTGCAGAAGGTTTCAAACAGAAAGAAGAAGTAGAGTTTAAGCCAGGCATTCAAACGATTACGTATAGTTACAAAAAAGTTGAAAAATCTGAATTGAAGAAATTAATCGATGAAAATCCTGAATTAAAGAAAAAACCTACTTACACACTCGCTGAACAAGATGTGCAAAAAACTTATGATGAGTCGATTGAACATGGTGACGGAACTCTAAAAGATACATCAGTAACTCAAGCAACTGTCGACGAATCAGTTAAAAAAATTAATGATGCCATCACCAAACTAAAATCTTCATCAGCACAAGCGGCGGTAACTGCTGCAGAAAAAGCGGGTGCCGATGCTATCGCTAAGAAGAAAGTAGTAGAAACTGACGGAAAAATAACTGAAGATGAGAATAAAGCAATTAACGACCTGAACGGGACTATATCAGCTAAGAAAGCTGTTGCTACATCATTAGTAAATGATTTACAAGAGGGTGAAGAAAAAACTACCTTAATGAATCGTCTTAGTAATGTAAATACAGTAACGGTCATCAGTAAAATTGACACTGATGCAATAGCTATCGCTGAAGCATCCGTTCAAGCCGCTGAAGCGGCAGGGAAAGCTGGACTAGAGAAGAAAAAAGAAGCTGAAGCGGACGAAGTGATTGATGAAAAAGATAAAGCTGAAATTGATAAATTAAATGAAGCGACAACCCAGTCCAAACGAGCGGCAAAAGAATTAGTTGATAAGGTGACGGACAAAGAGAAAAAAGCAGATTTTAATAGACGTCTTGATGCAGTGCAAACGGCTGATTCTACCCTCAATGATTTAAATAAAAACGGCATTCCCGACAAAGAAGACGAAGCCTTTGCTGAAAAAGCAGTTAAAATTGCTGAAGATGCACAAAAGGAAGTTGATACCAAAAAAGATGAGGTTGAACAAGATAAGTTAGTTTCGTCATCTGAGAAAAAAGTAATTGATGGTCTGAATGAAGATTTAGAAGCTAAAAAAGGCACTGCGACTGCAGTTGTTGCTACACTGCCAAATGGTGAAAAGAAAAATGAACTCAATGAACGATTAGCAAAGCTTAAAAAAGCTGAAGTTACAGTCAATGATAACGAAAATGATATTCAAACAAAAAGAGATAACAAACTAAGTACTCCAGATGAATCTGAACGACCAAATGACGCAGAAACACCGGAGCCACCTAAGACACCAGAACCGCCAATAAAACCAGAAATACCAGAGTCAGGCAACCCGAGTGAACCAGAGGCTCCTAAAGAAGAAGCACCAGGCAAACCAGAAGATGGTCAGCAAGATGAGCCGAAAGATGGTTCAGATGAGCAACCGCAAGATACACCAAAAGGTAATGGAGAAGACAAACCGGAAGATCACCCAGAGGATAATCAAAACGATAATTCTGATGATAAACAAGAAAATCAGCCAAAAGAAGATGGGAAAAATGAAGAGAACCCGAATGGTGAAATGGAACAACAACCTGAAGACGGAAAAAATGATGATTCAGACGGTAAGTCGGATGATACCTCGAAGGATGACGGAAATGTAACCCCAGAAGATAATGGTAAAGGTCAACAAGATGAAAAACCAAATGACGACCAAAATGGTAATTCAGAAGATGAATCGAATGGTAAAGATAACCAAAAACCAGAAAGTAAAGGCGAAGATAAGCCGAACAATGATTCGAATGATGAACCAGAAAGTAATCATGAAGATGATCCAAATAATGATTCAAAAGGTGAGTCAGATGATAATACGAAAGGTGACGGAACTGTAAAACCAGAGGATAAACCGAAAGTTGACGAAGAGGATAAACAAGACGGCAAACCAAAAGATGATGCAGCAAACAAAATTATTGTTGAAGGCACTCCGAAAGCTGTAAAACCGTCAGATAAGCCACAAGATACGGGAATAGTTATTAAAAATGCAGGTCAAAAGACGAATGTCACAGCTATAGATGAAACTGGCAAACGATTACCAGTAGCATCAGGACAAGAAGGGCAAGTACTCGTTATTCCAGGTAAAGATGCAAAAGGAACAATAAAATTAACTGTAACCAATCCGGACTTACCAGATGGTAAAAAAGAATTTACTATTCCGATTGAGGCTATTCCAGAAGTCAAACCTGAGGAAATTCCAGAACAAAATCCTGAAGGTAACGCAGAGGATAAACCGAAAGACGGTAAGCAAGACGAACCCAAAGGTGACGCAGAGGGCAAACCGGGAGACGTCCCAGGAGCAAAACCAGATGAGAAACCGGAACAAAATCCAGAAGGTGATGGAAAAGATAAAGAAGAAGCAACACCAGAGGATGACCAAAAAGGTGACTCAGAAGGTAGAGAAGACGGTAAGAATGATAATCCAAAAGATGACTCAAAAGACCAACCCGAAGATGGTAAAGAAGATGATTCAGAGGATAAAGGTGAAAACAAACCGGAACAACGACCTGAAGATACACCAAAAGACGATGCAGAAAATGACGAAAAAGTAAAACCGCAAGATAAGCCGGAAGGTGACTCAGAAGACCAACCGAAAGATGGTAAACAGGACGAGCCAAAAGGTGACGAAGATAAACCGAAAGACGCCCCAGAAGAGCAACCTGAACAAAAACCAGAAGGTGACGGAGAAGGTAAACAGGAAGAAACACCAGAAGATGACCAAAAAGGTGACTCAGAAGGTAAAGAAGATGGCAAGAATGATAATCCAAAAGATGACTCAAAAGAGCAACCAGAAGATGGTAATAAAGATGATTCAGAGGATAAAGGTGAAAACAAACCGGAACAACGACCTGAAGATACACCAAAAGACGATGCCGAAAATGATGGAAAAGTAAAACCACAAGATAATCCGAAAGGTGACGCAGAGGATACTCCGAAAGTTAACCCAGAAGAGAAGCCTGAACAAAAACCAGAAGGTGATGGAAAAGGTAAACAGGAAGAAACACCAGAGGATGAGCCAAAAGGTGACTCAGAAGGCAAAGAAGATGGCCAGAATGATAATCCAAAAGATGACTCAAAAGACCAACCTGAAGATGGTAAAGAAGATGATTCAGAGGATGAAGGTAAAAACAAACCAGAACAACGTCCTGAAGATACACCAAAAGACGATGCCGAAAATGATGGAAAAGTAAAACCACAAGATAATCCGAAAGGTGACGAAGAGGATACTCCGAAAGTTAACCCAGAAGAGAAGCCTGAACAAAAACCTGAACAAAAACCAGAAGGTGATGGAGAAGGTAAACAGGAAGAAACACCAGAAGATGACCAAAAAGGTGACTCAGAAGGTAAAGAAGACGGTAAGAATGATAATCCAAAAGATGACTCAGACGACCAACCGGAAAACGGTAATTCAGGCGAACCGAAAGGTGACGCAGAGGATACTCCGAAAGTAAAACCAGAAGATAAACCTGAACAAAAACCAGAAGGTGACGGAAAAGGTAAAACAGAAGGCAAAGAAGATGGCAAGAAAGATACCCCAGAAGTTACAACCAAAACTTATGTTGACCCAACAACAAAAGTATCCGTTACAGTAACAGGTAAAGATGCTGAAGAAGACTTAAAACTCAATGTTGTACCTATTTCTAGCTCAATTTTAGGAAATAAACTCGATAAACAATTAGCTGGGAAAACACTAGATATGTACGACATTTTCTTCACGAATAAAGCCGGGAAACGTGTACAAATCACAAATCCAGCAGTTGTATCAATTCCGCGTGATACTAACAAAATAATTGAAGGTACCTACTATGTTGCAACAACTGGATTGGCAGAGTCACTACCATTTAAGTTGACGGAAGGTGCAGTACAATTTACTGCGACTCACTTTAGTTACTATACAATTGCTTATAAGACAAAAGTAAAATCCGAAGCAAAACCTGAAGTAAAACCTGAAGTAAAACCTGAAGTAAAACCTGAAGTAAAACCAGAAGTGAAACCAGAAGTGAAACCAGAAGTAAAATCTGAAGTAAAACCAGAGGTGAAATCTGAAGCAAAACCTGAGGTGAAATCAGATACTCCAGAAAAATCAGGTAACTCGGAGACAACCAAAACTCCAGAAAAACCAACTGAATCAGGACAATCAACTCTTGAACAGCCAGGTCAAAGCAATGGAGAAGTTAAAAAATCTGCCGGACTTCCAAATACTGGTGAATCTAGCACAATGTTTGGTTGGAGTGCAGCAGCACTTTCAATCCTTGTTGGGTTAGGATTAGTCGCAACAAGTAACAAAAAAGAAAACGAAGAAGCATAATTCGAATTCGTTATCATATCTGTGCCAATCACACATTAGCACACAAAAGAAAAGGACCGCTCTGGGAAAACATTCCCGGAGCGGTTCCTTTTGGATTTTGTCTGGTTAATCGACAAGAGACTCATTGTATTTTTGATAATTCACATTCAGCCAGAGCCATGATGCCGTCAACTCACATTTTTGGATATCTTATTCAGATTCTTCTACTTCCACGATTGGATTAGAACTATTTTCAGTACGCAATTCATCACCCAATTTAATAATATAGTCACGTAATTCATGTGAAATTTCAGGGTGGTTTAAACCGTATTCAATACTCATTTCTAAAAAGCCAATTTTACTACCGACATCATAGCGTTTGCCGTCAAAACGTTTCGCAAAGACACGTTGGGTAAGGTTCAATGTATCAATCGCATCGGTTAATTGAATTTCGCCGCCAGCACCGGGTGTTTGATTTTCTAATAAGTTGAAAATCTCAGGTGTTAATAAGTAGCGACCGATAATTGCTAGATTACTTGGTGCTTCTTCTGGTTTTGGTTTTTCAACAAAGCGTTGGACATTGAAAACACCGTCTTTAATTTCACGCTCAGGGTCAATAATCCCGTATTTAGATGTGTCGGCAGGGTCCACTTCCATAACTGCGATATTTGACGCGTGTGTTTCATTGTAGACATCGATTAATTGTTTTGTTAATGGTACTTCACTATCCATCAAATCATCACCTAACATAACAACAAATGGTTCATCACCTACAAAGGCCTTAGCTTGTAAAACGGCGTGTCCCAATCCTTTAGGGTAGGGTTGGCGAACAAAGAACAGGTTGATATTTGTTTTTTGTTTGATTAAGTCTAATAAGGCTTCTTTGCCTTGTTTTGATAAATGTTCTTCCAACTCGATATTCGCATCGAAATGGTCTTCGATCGAACGTTTACTTTTTCCGGTTACAATGAGAATATCTTCAATACCTGAAGCAATAGCTTCTTCTACAATAAATTGAATCGTTGGTTTGTCGACAATAGGTAACATCTCTTTGGCCATCGCCTTTGTTGCAGGTAAAAAACGCGTCCCCAAACCAGCTGCAGGAATAACTGCTTTTCTAACTTTTTTCATTTATCTTGTTCCTTTCCAATCTTATTGCTTTGTTTGTTGGATTTCATCATAGACTACTTTGTATTCCTGATGAATGGTATCCCAATTAAATCGAGTTGCACCAATACGTGCTTGTTGCGATAGGGTAGCATAGTTTTTCAAAATGAAATCAATTGCCTTGGTAAAAGCTAGTTCATCGGTCTTTTCTACACTAACGCCTACTTGATAGTTGTGAAAGAAACTATCGAAACCTTCATTTTTGCTATAAATAACCGGTAGTCCTTGACTCATCGCTTCTGGATAAACCAGTCCAAATGTTTCAGGAGAAGACAAGAGGGCGAAAATATCCATTTGGCGGTAGAAGGTTAATAATGCTTCTTTAGATTTAGGTCCGTGATATTGTACCATTGGATGTTTATTGAGCTGCTCAACAATTTTAGGGTTCCAAGCGGGACCGACAATGTGCAATTCGATAGGACGAATATTATCATTATACGATTTAACCATGTCTGCAAGCTGCAAAAAGCGTTTTTCTGGTATGGCTTTACCGACGGCGACCATCCGAATTGGATGATGATAACCAATTGGACGTTCGTCATAAATATTTTCCAGCCAAAAACTATCGATACCATTGCGAATAATTTGAGCTTTCACCATCAATTCCTCTTTCATAAAGATAGGGATATGATTGTTAAATACTTCATCGTAATTATTTTGCGAAATAAAAATTATTTTAGCGGCATGTTTTAAAATTTTTAATCCCATCGTCTTAAGCCATGGCATTTTCTCAAAAAAGGTTCGAATATCAGTACTACGCACGGCTACCACATAGGGGGTGCCTGTCTTTTTCGCATATTGATAAGCTAACCAACCGTTTGAAAACAATGAATGTGCATGAACCAAGTCGAAAGACTGTTGACCATATTTTTGTTTTAAATCTTTTAAAATATGATGATGTTTCAAGTGAAAGACATAGCGTTCGAGGCGGTGGTGATTACGACTAACAATCGTATAGTCACCTGTCGCTGCAATTCGGTCACTTGGATATTCATGTGAAATCGGCACATAGACTTGAATGTCGTATTTATCGGCTAATTGGCGGTCATATAATTGCTTAAACAGCCCCGAAGTGGAGTAGTAAGAATTAATGTGTAAGATTTTCATTACTTGTCTCCTAACTCTGATTCCAGTGTTTCAATTCGCTCTTCCAACTGGTCGATACGCTCCATCAATTCAACTTGACTTTGGACGGAGAGAGCAGGGCTATGGTCTCGGATTCTGAAGAAATCAATCACCCAATAGCCAATGACAAAAATCGCCACGACGACAAGAATAAGTGAAAGGAAACCTCCCCGATCAAGATGTTTATCGATTTCATCCATTTGTTTACTAAATTCTTTTTCCATCGCTTCAGCGTGGTTTTTTTTGTCTCTCATGCATGATCCCTCCCATTTGCATTAATGCGATTATATTGCCCATTCACCATTGCGGAAAATCGCAACACGTTCGCCATCTTTTGTAATACCATCAATATTCATATCAGCCGTTCCGACCATAAAGTCAACATGGACATTTGAACGGTTTAATCCAGCTGCTTTTAATTCTTCTTGAGTCATTTTTGTACCATTTTGTACTGAAGTTGCATATGCAGAACCAATCGCTAAATGGTTTGATGCGTTTTCGTCAAATAAGGTATTGTAAAACGTAACATTTGATTGAGAAATTGGGGAACTGTGTGGAACTAATGCCACTTCACCTAATGAACGTGAGCCATCATTTTCTTCAACTAATTTACGTAATGTTGCTTCGCCTTGCGCTGCTTTGACATCAATGATTTGACCATCTTTAAAGGTAAATGTCATATCTTTAATCACGACACCATTATAGCTTAAAGGTTTTGAACTCTTAATGACACCTTCTGCACGACGATAATCAGGGGCTGTAAAGACCTCTTCAGTTGGCATATTAGCGATAAAGATTTCACCTTGTTGGTTAGTACTGCCGGCACTTTCCCATACATGGTTTTCCGGCAAACCGACAGTAAAGTCAACGCCTGGGGCAGTGTAATGCAAGGCATCAAATTGTTTTTCGTTTAAGAAATCTGCTTTTGTATTCAATAAAGCTTCGTGAGCATTCCAAGCAGCGATTGGGTCAGCTTCATAAACACGTGTAGTTTTAAAGATTTGGTCCCATAGCGCATCTAATTTTGCTTCAGCAGATGCTAAATCAGGAAAGACTAATTCTGCCCATTCTTGACCGGCTGCTGCACATACTAACCAGCTCACTACATTGGCTTGCGTTGCAATGCGTTGTGCTTCAAACGCTTTAGAAGCTGCTTTTGCTGCGGCTGATAATTTTTCAGGGTCAACATCTTTTAGTGCATTAGGGTTACCAGAACGTAGAGCAATGCGTTTTGCACGTTTTTCAATATCATATTTGCTTTCGTCCACACGGTGTTGCGGAATATCGGTCAATGTTTCTAAATCTTGATGGGTATAGCTAAGGCGAGACATTTCGTCATCCATCCAGTTCACTTTCACGTGTGCAGCACCCAATTCATAGGCATGTTTGGTTAATAAACGGACAAGCGGCGCTTGTTCGACATCAGCGCTAATAATCACATAATCATCTTTACCGACGTTTAAGCCTTTACCAACAAGTAATTTTGCATATTTATCTAATAATTGATTGAAATTTTCTAATGCCATAATCTATCCTACTTTCTAAAAATTATTCAACTTTATCGGCAATCGCATTTGCTAATGCCTGTAAATTGACAATATCTTCGTCTTCTGCGTTTAAATTCACTTTAACACTGTCGCCGCCTTTTGTTGCACCTGTTTTAATAAATTGGTCTTCAAAAAAGTCAACGGCTGCACAGAAATATTCATAAAAATCATCACCTGAACCGAATACACCGAAAATTTTACCTGATAAGTCTAATTCGCCTAATTCTTCGTGGAAATCAATCATTTCGTCAGGGAGTACGCCGTCTACACCGTAAGTATAACTACCGACGATACAAATGTCATAATCTAAAAAATCTTGTGCGTCTGCTTGCATCGAGTCGACGATTTCTACGTCAATGTCTCGTGCTTCCAAGGCTTCGGCTACGATATCAGCCATTTGTTCAGTATTACCGGTTAGACTTGCGAAAACGATTAATGCTTCTGCCAACAGTAAGTTCCTCCTTTAATTTGGTTCAAGCCAGGGCACCCTCGCTCACACCATTTGATTTAGGTTCGCTTGGGCAGCCTCGACGTCCACTTCAAAAGCCGCCTCCATGCGTTCCACGCATTCCGTTGGCTTTCTCTAGTGGTTCGAGGCTGAACGCCCTCGCTCACACCATTTCGATTTAGGTTCGCTTGGGTTGGCTTGACGTCCACTTCACAAAATGCTTGGAGTACTAGCGTACTCCCGCGCTTTTTGCTCCAGTGGTTCAAGCCAGGGCACCCTCGCTCACACCATTTGTTTGATAACGATGGGATAGTGATTGTTTAATGGGTGTTTGTCTGTAGCCCATTTTATCTGTCGTTAATATGCAGTTGAATACATAAAATCATTTTTTTAATGATGGTAGCAACTACCCAATCTATCTGTGCATCAGTTATCTATATTTAATATGAAAATACATGCTATTATTATATCAGACTTTTACTTTAAACGCACAATAATTTTGATTGTAAATGCGTTCTCCAAAATATTTACCAAAAATTAACCACAGTTACTTTGAGAAGCTAGGTAAAAATGATATAATTGAAGCAGTAAGATTAAAAATAAAACAACTAACTTAAGCGAGCTGAGGAGTGTAAATATGGCAGTTTTAGTAACAGGTGGCGCAGGATATATCGGCAGTCATACAGTCGTAGAATTATTAGCATTAGATAAAGAGGTTGTTATTGTCGATAATTTCTACAATAGTAAACCCGCTGTGTTAGACCGCATTAAAGAAATATCTGGAAAAACATTTAAATTTTATGAAGCAGATATTTTAGACCGTGACGCGATGCGTACCATTTTCCAAGAAAATACGATTGAATCAGTTATTCATTTTGCAGGATATAAAGCAGTTGGTGAATCGGTGTCTAAACCATTAGCTTATTATCATAATAATATTGAAGGCACCGTAGCACTAGTTGAAGTGATGCAAGAGTTTGGTGTCAAAGACATTGTCTTTAGTTCATCTGCAACAGTTTATGGCTTAAATAATCCGTCACCACTCGTAGAGACGATGCCGGCTGATACAGCTAATAGCCCTTATGGTTACACAAAAGTAGTCAACGAGCATTTATTACAAGATTTAGCGGTATCTGACGATGAGTGGAGCATTACTATTTTACGTTACTTCAACCCAATCGGTGCCCACGAATCTGGTCGTATTGGTGAAGACCCACAAGGAATTCCTAACAACTTAATGCCATATATCACGCAAGTTGCCGTAGGTAAACGCGAACAATTAACGGTATTTGGTGACGATTATGACACACATGACGGTACCGGTGTGCGTGATTATATTCACGTCGTTGATTTAGCAAAAGGTCATATTCGTGCATTGGAAAAAAATGAGCAACAAAAGGGCGTTAAAATATATAACTTAGGTACAGGTGTCGGCTACAGTGTGTTGGACTTAGTCAATGCATTTGAAAAAACAAATGATGTGGCAGTTAAACATATTATCAGTAATCGTCGTCCTGGAGATGTGGCAGTATGTTATGCAGATGTAACAGCAGCCAACCAAGAGTTGAACTGGAAGACTGAAAAAACTTTAGAAGATATGTGCCGTGATTCATGGAAATGGCAATCTAATAATCCGCAAGGATACGGCGCATAAGATGTTGGTGAAACGATGAAAAAAACACGACCAACAAGCAGAAAGCAGACAGTAGGCCAAACCATTACAGCTGGAAAACGACCGAAACGAAAAAATCATTTAATTTCTGGATTTATTGTCATGATTGCTTTAGTTATGTTATTTTTCTTCGCGTACCAAAAGTATCAACGCATTTCAAACAGTTATCACCATTATTTATACCAAACAGATTGGCAAATAAAGAATGAGCATGTTATTGAGCAAGCACAGCCGACCGTTATCTTGACGGTCGGTATGGCTTTTCCGGATGCTGGTAGAATACAGCCAGAAGAAGCGATTGCGTGGCAATTAACCGCAATCCACCCACAAACGAAAAAAACTGTGCAATTTTCATTGTCTCCAGATTTAATTGTTGGTGGCAAACGATTATCTGACTATAATCCACGAAAAGAAATGACACAAATTCAGATGCAGCTGCAAAAGATGATTCAATATCCTATTCAGTACGCCACCTTGATAAATTTATCTCAAGGGCGCCCATTGTATGAAAAGTTAAAAGGTTTAACGGTTGTACCGAATGAATCTTTACAATTAGAAGACAAGACGATAACGACAGGCAAGGCAACTTTACTTTCAACTAGGCAAGTACTACAATATATTTTACATGATTTAAATGACACAAAAGAAAAAGCGAGCCAACGGCAATTAGAAGTAATCAATAGCTTGAAAAAGGAACTGTTTGATTGGCAAAATCTCTTGCAACTACAAAACTATTTCGAAGCAGCAGATACTGTTGTTAACACCTCAATACCATGGCAAGAATATTTACGTTTGATTCGACCGAGTTGGCAGAAAGCCTTGGAACAAGCGACAACGATTGACATCTCTCAGTCAAATCAAGCGGCTATTGCAGAAGAACTAGCTGCATTATCTAAGCAAGAATAGCTAAAGAGTTAGCGCGGTTCTTTAACTTGAATCATTGAAAAACAAAGTGAGAGAGGACGTTCTGTCTTAATCACTGGAGCGTAAAGCGCAGGAGTCTGTTATTTTGGTGATGTGGACGTCAAGGTGGTCCGAACAAGCCAGATAATCAAAGTATGGATGCGGATGTTTTGACTGGAATCATTGGAGCAAAAGTCGTCGAAATACTTTGCTGAGTGAAGAACAAGTCAACCCAAACGAACCAGATAAGCGAGGAATGAGAGCGACATTATGAGTTTAAATAAGGAAGATAAACATGTTTAAAAATAAAAAAGGTAAAATCAGTATACTAAAAATACTGATGGTACTACTTTTCGTAGGAGTCATTGCTAGCGCGGGTCTATTTTATAAAATCAGACACGACATCAATGCACTCAAACAAACGGTTGTCGAGGAAGTCGACATTAAACCAATGCGTGAAAAAAAGGTAGAGGTAGAAAAAGGCGACCCGATAAATATATTATTATTAGGTACCGATAGCAACAGTAAAGAGCGACAAGAATCTGAAGGGTATGTTAGCCGTTCAGATACGATAATGATTGTCAGTTTAAATCCAGAAACACAATCAACGAAAATGCTTAGCATTCCACGGGATACGTTAACTCACATAGATGGTTATGACGAACCGGATAAAATTAATCATGCCTATGCCTTTGGTGGCGTCAAGTTATCAATTGATACGGTTCAAAAATTTCTCAATATTCCCATCGATTATTATGCCGTTGTTGATATGTCCGCATTGGAAGAATTAATTGATGCGATTGGCGGGATTGAAGT
The DNA here is from genome assembly GCA_016126655.1 of Aerococcaceae bacterium zg-1292. Classification (GTDB taxonomy): domain Bacteria; phylum Bacillota; class Bacilli; order Lactobacillales; family Aerococcaceae; genus Globicatella. Next base: position 912,975 of record CP065955.1, read on the forward strand.
AACCAGTCCGTTAACCTTTACCTATCGCGGCACCAATTTTAAAAAAGGGGAAACGCGTAAAGTTAATGGTGTAAAAGCCATGAACTTTGCTCGAATGCGTTATGATGACCCTCAAGGAGAAATTGGACGCCAAAATCGTCAAAAAATTGTGATTAAAGCGATTGTAGATAAACTTTTATCTGTTAAATCGGTTTCGTATTATACACAATTACTCAATGTTGTCGCTAAAAACGTGCGGACGAACTTTGATTTTTCAACACTGATTTCGATTTATCCCAAATATGTCGCTGCATTAAATAATATTAGTGCGATTCAATTTGAAAAATTCCAAGAAATCTACTTTAATGACATCTTTTATTTTTATATTTCGATGAGTGACCGATTAAAAGTAGCCAATGAATTGAGGCAACATACGCAATTACCGGTGATTACAGCGAGTGCGCTAAAAGACCCACTTTCTGATTCTGATAAACCGGTGACTAAAACGACGACGATTGTAATGAATCAATATCCAAGTGGTATGTCACAAGCAGAAATTGATGAAATAAACGAAGCACAGCAACGAGTACAAACGATTCGTCAACAAGAAAATAATAATGCTTACTACGATAATTATATCCAACCACCAGCCAGAGATAATAATAATACTGGCAGTGAGTCAGGTGCACCACAACCACCAGCGGTTACAACGCAAAGTACCCAGTCAAGTAGCAGCACGGCACCAGTTGTGCCACCGACGAGTGAAGCAGTGCCACCGACGACTCAAGCGCCAAGTGTTGAACCGGCGGAACCGAGTGTGCCAGCAGACTCGGCAACACCTGAGTTGCCTGAGGCACCAACTGGAGACTCAGCGGAAGAAATTATCGGCGATACACCGAGTGAAGAGTAGTACATTGGCATAGATTTATTAGTTTGAATATCTCGACTACAGTGAAAGAAGGAAAGAAATGAAGATTACAGTAGTAGGTGCAGGATATGTAGGTTTATCCAATGCCATTTTATTCGCGCAGCACCATCAAGTGACCTTATTAGAAATTAATGAAGTCATCGTCAAAAAAATCAATCAACGACAAGCTCATATTGTCGATAGTGAAATTGAAGGGTACTTGGCGACAAAATCGTTGAATTTGACAGCGACAAGTAACAGCGTAGCAGCGTTAGAAAATACAGAATGGGTAGTCATTGCTACACCGACTAATTACAATGAAACCACCAATTATTTTGACACCTCTTCCGTCGAAAGTGTTATTAAACAAGTAGCAACAATTAATCCGCATGCGACTATTGTTATTAAATCAACAATTCCAGTAGGATTTACACAACAGATGCAACAACATTATCCGAATTTAACTATTTTCTTTTCACCAGAATTTTTACGTGAAGGTCGTGCTTTATATGATAATTTATATCCATCGCGTGTAATTGTTGGAAACCAAAGTGAAAAAGGACAAGCGTTTGCGGAACTGTTAGTTGAAGGTGCAATAAAAGAAGATGTTGATGTCTTATTAATGAATTCGACCGAAGCGGAAGCAGTAAAATTATTTGCTAATACATATTTAGCAATGCGTGTATCTTTCTTCAATGAATTAGATACTTATGCGGAAGTTCGAGGTTTGGATACAAAATCAATTATTCAAGGTGTTAGTTTAGACCCGCGTATTGGTGTTCATTATAATAATCCGTCATTTGGTTACGGGGGTTATTGCTTGCCGAAAGATACCAAGCAATTATTAGCAAATTACGAGAATGTGCCGAATAATTTGATTGAAGCAATTGTATCATCAAATGCAACACGTAAATCACATATCGCCAACCAAATTATTCAATTGAAGCCGAAATGTGTTGGTGTTTATCGTTTAACAATGAAAACAGGTTCAGACAACTTTAGAGAATCGTCGATTCAAGGTGTGATGGAATTACTCCGTGCCAAAGGCATTGAAGTTATTATTTATGAACCTACTTTATCTGTTGATGAATTTGAAGGCTACCGTGTGGAATCTCAATTAGATGTGTTTAAAGACCAAGCCCAAATCATCTTAACCAATCGCCAATCCACTGAATTAGATGACGTAATGGATAAAGTCTACACACGTGATATATTCAATGAAAATTAATAACACAATAGGAAATAGGTTTGAAAGCAACTTTCAAACCTGTTTTCAACATTGTGCGAGCGCGGGCGACTAGCCTCGAACCACTGGAGCAGAGGTCGAAGGAGCGCCGTGGCGCTTCAAGAGCAATGCGAAGTGGACGTCGAGGCTGCCCAAGCGAGCCGTAATCCGACATTGTGCGAGCGCGGGCGTTCAGCCTCGAACCACTGGAGCAGAGGTCGAAGGAGCTCTGAGGCGCTTCAAGAGCAATGCGAAGTGGACTTGGAATCAGGAGGTATTGGGTAGTGTTTACAAAGCAATTGAAATTGAATGATTTTGATAATGAAATGTGGCGTGCAAAAGGTTTTGAAGTAAGTAACAAACAGGCGCGACAAATTTTGCAATTTAATGAAGCGCCACAGTTACAAGTTCAAGTGACTATAACTCAAGAAGGCACGACAGTAGATGTCAAAGACTTACAATTTAACGATATTTGGCTACCGTTTTACCAACAAGATAATGCTAATGCTGAGTGGTTGAAAGAGGCGTTGCGTCTTCAAATGATTGAGTGGTCATCGAAAGGACAAATGACACAAGAAAAGATTGAAGCATTATTGTCTGAGCATTTTCCTGAAGCAGAGATTGAACGACCATGGGAAAATTCACCAAATTTTTCAACGTTTAAAACCAATGGCAGATGGTTTGCGCTCTATACGGAAGTGCCAGGCGAGAAAATTGGATTGGATATCAAAGATAATGTGTCCATTTTAAATATAAAATTACCGCCAGCAGAGATTAAAGAACGTGTGGATTTCCATACATATTTTCCAGCCTACCACATGAACAAAAAACATTGGCTGTCTATATACCTACATGAGGACACACTCAGTGAACCAGTGTTAAAAGCAATTGAACAAAGCTATCAAATAGTAACTAAGAAATAAAATTGTGCGAGCGCGGGCGTTCAGCCTCGAACCACTGGAGCAGAGGTCGAAGAAGCGCTGAGGCGCTTCAAGAGCAATGCGAAGTGGACGTTGAGGCTGCCCAAGCGAGCCGTAATCCAACATTGTGCGACAATGAGCGCTTTGAAATGAACCACTGGAGGAAAACACCGGAGTGCGTGCAAACGCACAGAGGGGGTTTCTGAAGTGGAGTCATTTCAGCTCATTGGAGCCGTAATCCAACATTGTGTGAGCGCGGGCGTTCAGCTTCGAACCACTGGAGCAGAGGTCGAAGAAGCGCTGAGGCGCTTCAAGAGCAATGCGAAGTGGACGTTGAGGCTGCTCAAGCGAGCCGTAATCCGACATTGTGTGACAATGAGCGCACTACCAGAAATCATTATAGTCAAGATAGTAGTACGAGGAGGAGAAAGCAATGAAGTATGGTTTGTTAACTTTTGCAGAACCAGTACCAGATACATCGCGCAAAATTTTACATGTAGATATGGATGCTTTCTATGCCAGTATCGAAGTGCGCGACAATCCATCATTAAAGAATCGTCCTGTTGTGATTGCTAAGCACCCCAATTTGACCGAAGGAAGAGGGATTGTGGCGACGTGTAACTACATTGCCAGACAATATGGTATTCACTCCGCCATGCCGGCAATGAAAGCATACAAATTATGCCCTAAAGCAGTGTTTATCCAAGGTAATATGCAGTATTACCGTGAAGTTTCTGACCAAATTCGGCAAATCTTTTTAAAATATACAGATAAAATCGAGCCACTGTCGTTGGATGAAGCCTATTTAGATGTGACAGAAAATCATTTGAATGAATGGAGCGCCCTGAAATTGGCTCGAATGATACAACAAGACATTTGGGATACCTTACAGCTAACCTGTTCCATTGGTGTGTCTTATAATAAATTTATCGCCAAAATCGCATCGGATTACCACAAACCTAAAGGGATTACGCTAGTGACGCCAGATCAAGCCGTTGATTTTTTAAAGCAGTTACCGATTGAAAAATTTTATGGTGTGGGCAAAAAATCTGTCGGACATTTTCATGAATTAGGTATTAAAACAGGTGAAGATTTGTATAATACATCATTTGATACGTTGATTCATCATTTCGGTAAGATGGGTTATTCGTTGTACCATAAAGTCCGTGGTGTCCACAATGCACCAGTTAGTAATCAGCGTAGTCGCAAATCCATTGGTCGTGAACGAACCTTTGGTCAATTTTTAGAACAAGAGTCACAAGTGTTAGGGCAAATTCAGCGCTTATGTGACAATGTGATGGAAAAAGTACGTGATAAATCCGTGCTGACTAATTTAGTGACATTAAAAATTCGCTATGATGACTTTGAGACGATTACGCGTCAACAACAAGTCGTTGAATATTTTGATGACGCAAAAACGTGTTATGATATTGCGCAACAACTGTGGCAATTACATGGTAATTTAGATAAATCCGTTCGTTTACTTGGTGTATCAGTATCCAATCTCGTGGATCCAGATTCGATGGCAATTCAATTAAGTATTGATGAGCTTAACTAAATCATAACAAATTGTTGGGATGCTAATGTATGCCAACGTTTTTGCGTATGTTAATTTCCAAAACAAAATTGGAATTTCTATTAAAAACTGTTATAATGTAAATAATTGAGCAAGCGTTATCTTTTAATTAGACGATGATTGCGGGGCTAGGACTCGAGTCATTAGAACAGTAGTCGCTGAAGGTCCAGTGTTGTGCTTCAAGCAAGAGCCTTTAAAGTAGAAGTCCAGTGAAGATAAGCCAAGCGAGCAAAGATAGGGGGCAATAATTATGGCAACCAAACATGAACAAATCATGCAATATATTAAAACATTACCCGTTGGACATAAAATATCCGTGCGTGGTATCGCAAAAAAACTAAAAATGAGTGAAGGAACAGCTTATCGTGCAATAAAAGAAGCTGAATCCGTTGGCCTTGTTTCAACGATTGAACGTGTTGGGACTATCCGTATTGAACAAAAAGTGAAATATATGACCGATATGCTGACGTTTAAAGAAATTGTGCGAATGATTGATGGTGAAATTTTAGGCGGAGCAAATGGTTTGAATCGCCATTTAAGCAAATTTATTATCGGTGCGATGAAAAAAGATGCGATGATGCGCTATTTCAGCGAGCATTCGATGATTATTGTCGGTAACCGTACAGAAGTGCAACAATTAGCGCTCGAACACGATGTTGCTGTCTTGATTACCGGTGGTTTTACAGCGAAGCAGTCGATTATTGATTTAGCAAATGAACGTAATTTACCCGTGATTTCAACCTCTTATGACACGTTTACGGTAGCGACGATGATTAACCGCTCAATTTCTGATCAGTTGATTAAAAAAGAAATTTTGACTATCAAAGACATTTATATGCCGATTGAAAAGTCGAAAGCATTAACAGCCCAAGACACAGTAAGAACGTTCCATCAATTATCCGATGAGACCGGCTTATCACGATTTCCAGTGGTGTACAATAATCGCCTCATTGGTGTGGTAACGGCGAAAGATTTAATAGGACGCGAGGAAGATGTCCTTATCGAACGGGTGATGACACGCGATACGGTGACTGTAAAGCTGCATATGAGTATCGCTAGTGTGTCTCATAAGATGATTTGGGAAGACATTGAAATGATTCCAGTTGTCGCAGATAATTTACAATTATTAGGTGTTGTGTCGCGTCAAGATGTGATGAAAGCTGTTCATACCGTGCAACAACAACCACAAATCGTGCACACATTTGAAGATGATGTCGTTGTTCATTTACAAGCAACTGAGCCGACCAATCGTTATTCCGGTTACAGTTACCAAGCGCGTGTTCAGCCGCAGATGATTAATAATTTGGGGACGATTTCCTATGGTGTCTTGTGTGAGCTGATTACGCAAGTAGCGCAACGTCAAGTATTAGAGGCAACCAATCTCAATAATATTATCGAAAAATTCGAGTTGAACTACTTTAATTTATTACAGATTGATAATGAAATGCAGTTTAAAGTCGACGTGTTTCATCAAAATCGACGCAGTGCACTAGTTCAAGTCGATGTTTATCATGAGAACACCTTAGCGGCAAAAGCGATTGTGACCAGTCAAATTATTGAACGTAGTTAACCGAGCAGATGAAAGGAATTTATATGTATTTATCAACAGAACAAATGAACGCATTTTATCAGTTACTAAAACAATACGAACGCATCATCATCCATCGACATAAACGTCCGGACCCCGATGCGATTGGCTCACAATTAGGACTAAAATATTTGATTGAAGGAGCTTATCCGCAAAAGAAAGTACTAGCAGCCGGGACGACAACGCAAGGACTGGCATGGTTAGGTGAGATGGATAAGGTCTCAGTAGAAGATTATCAAGATGCTTTGGTCATCGTTGTGGATACTGCTAACACCGAACGGATTGATGGCGACCATTATGACAAAGGTGCCGCGTTGATTAAAATTGATCATCATCCGGATGTTGAACAATATGGCGATTTACAAATCGTTTATCCACAAGCGAGCTCGTGCAGTGAATTGTTAACTGCGATGACCCAAGTATTACAACACCGTCTGCCATTGAATCAACGAGCAGCTCGATTACTATATACCGGGATTGTCGGTGATACGGGACGCTTCTTATATAGCTCGACGAGTGCGATGACGCATCAAATGACCAGTCGTTTATTGGAACAAGGCATCAATGCGTTTGAAATTAATGATACCTTCCAATTAACAACTCTTGAAGAATTGAAGTTTCAAGCCTTTGCCTATGACCATTTAGTCGTAGACCCGTCAGGTATGGCTTATTTACGGATTGACCGCTCACATTTAGCAGAATATGGGATAACAGAGGAACAAACGAATGGTATCGTCAATATTGCTTCACGCCTTAAAGGTGTCTATTGCTGGGTAACCTTTGTGGAACAAGAGGGGGAAGACTTTTTCTATCGTTGCCGTATTCGTTCAAAAGGACCGGTTATTAATGGCATTGCTGCTAACCATCATGGTGGCGGTCACCCGATGGCCAGCGGCGCTAATGCGTATAGTGAAGAAGAAATTCAAACGATTATTTCGGAAATGAAAGCAGCAGCGATGAATTATGTTGCACTCAAAGCTTAAATATGCGCTAAAAATGTAGTGCCAAGTGGGACGACTAATAATTGTTCGAAAGAGAAAAATAAATAACTATCAAAAATGTGTACTTTAACACAAATGTTAAGGTGCATTTTTTTCTCTTACAAAAATACTGTCGTAATTTATTCACAATTAACCACATTTCAGTTATGATGGTAAAGGACAATTCACGCTGGAAATAAAAAAGATATCCAGCCTTGCTTGATGAGATGGAAGGAGCAAAAATAAATGATTGAACGATATACACGACCGCAAATGGCGGCATTATGGAGTGACGAAAAGCGCTATGAAACGTGGCTAGAAGTTGAGATACAGGCTACCGAAGCATGGGCAACACTAGGTGTCGTACCCAAAGAAGACGCAGCACTTATTCGCAAAAATGCTCGCTTTGATGTCGCTCGCATTTTAGAGATTGAAGCAGAAACACATCATGATGTCGTTGCCTTTACGCGGGCAGTGAGCGAAAGTTTAGGTGAAGAGCGCAAGTGGGTGCATTACGGCCTAACTAGTACGGACGTAGTGGATACAGCGTATGGCTATCAGTTAAAACAAGTGAATGCCGTCTTACGTGACGATTTATTACACCTCATCGATGTTGTTGCCAAAAAAGCCAAAGAGCACCAATATACCGTTTGTATGGGACGTACCCATGGTGTGCATGCTGAACCGACTACTTTCGGATTAAAATTAGCGGGCTTTTACGCAGAGTTAAAACGTCACTTAAAACGCTTTGATGAAGCAGCAAAAGGTATCCAAGCAGGAAAAATTAGTGGTGCAGTCGGTACCTTTGCTAATACGCCACCAGAAGTTGAAGCTTATGTTTGTGAGCACTTAGGTATCAATGCACAAGATATTTCCACACAAGTCTTGCCACGTGATTTACACGCAGAATATGTCGCAACATTAGCGCTTATTGGTACCAGTGTAGAACGATTTGCGACTGAAATTCGTAGTTTGCAAAAATCAGAAACCCGTGAAGTCGAAGAATTTTTCGCCAAAGGTCAAAAAGGTTCTTCGGCAATGCCACATAAACGCAACCCAATCGGTAGTGAAAATGTGTCCGGATTGGCACGTGTGATGCGTGGCTATATGGTGACAGCCTATGAAAATGTTAACTTATGGCATGAACGAGATATTTCGCACTCATCCGCTGAACGTATTATCTTACCTGATTTGACGACGATACTTGATTATCAATTATCACGCTTTGCACGCATTGTTGAGAACCTAACCGTTTTTCCGGAAAATATGTTACGCAATATGAATGCGACACTGGGATTAATTTATTCACAACGTTTATTATTAAAACTCGTTGATGCAGGCTTAAGCCGTGAATATGCGTATGATACCGTCCAACCATTGACAGCACAAGCATGGGACAAGCAACGTGACTTTAGAACCCTCGTTGATGCAGATGCAACCATTACAGCGCATTTAGCGCCAGAAGACATTGATGACGCCTTTGATTATCAATACCATATCCGTCAAGTAGACGCAATCTTTGACCGACTAGGCTTAAACTAGTGCGACAAGGAACGCTTTAAAATGAGTGAGTACAAATTGAAGAAGTTTTTGTAGTGGCATCATGTCAGCTACGTAGACCTGGCATACACAGAGTATGCCTAACTCGATTCGCTGGAATTTGTGGTGTAAATAGAGCTGCAACAACCAACAAAGGAGTTAAACGTTATGCAGTGGATGTCCAGCTAACCTGAGGAAGCGCATGACATAAGTCGCCCAAGCGCCATGACGCTGTAAAAGTGTTGCAAAGCGAACATCATTATAACGAGAAGGAGCTGGAATACAAATACGAGAATGCCTGCTACAGCGGAAGTTGAAAGTGGATACCCAGCCAACGCGAGCAAACCAGAAGGAGTGAAGATAAATGTCACATTTAACCGATTTGGACATTGCCAATCAAGTGCCTATGGCACGCATCGAAACCATTGCCGCTAAAGTAGGAATTGCTGCAGAACATTTGTCACATTATGGCAAGTATAAAGCGAAAATTGATTTTACCAAAGGACCCCAAAAAGAAAAAGGCAAATTGATTTTAGTCACTGCCATCACCCCGACACCGGCTGGTGAAGGTAAAACAACGACATCCGTGGGGCTAGCTGACGCACTGAGTGCGATTGGTGAAGAAGCTATCTTAGCCTTACGAGAGCCATCCTTAGGACCCGTGTTCGGCATGAAAGGGGGGGCAGCTGGTGGTGGCTACGCACAAGTTGTACCGATGGAAGATATTAATTTACACTTTACCGGAGACTTTCACGCGATTGGCGCTGCACATAATTTACTAGCAGCAATGTTGGATAATCACATTCATCATGGCAATGCCTTGAGCATTGATACCCGTTCGATTGTGTGGAAACGTGTCGTCGATATGAACGACCGTCAATTGCGTCATATCGTATCCGGTCTCAACGGTAAGTCCAATGGTGTGCCCCGTGAGGATGGCTATGATATTACTGTTGCCAGTGAAATTATGGCGATACTCTGTTTGGCTACTGATTTGATGGATTTAAAATCACGCATTGCAAAAATTATCGTAGCCTATGATGTAGATGGCAAACCTGTAACAGCGGCAGATTTAAAAGCAGAAGGAGCAATGACCGCTTTACTAAAAGAAGCAATTCAGCCCAATCTGGTACAAACATTAGAACAAACGCCTGCCATTGTACACGGTGGTCCGTTTGCAAATATTGCGCATGGTTGTAACAGTGTCATTGCCACCAAAACAGCACTGCGCTATGCAGATTATGTGGTGACCGAAGCTGGTTTTGGTGCCGATTTAGGTGCAGAGAAATTTCTCGATATAAAATGCCGTGTCGCAGACTTAAAACCAAGTGCGGCTGTATTAGTGGCGACGATTCGCGCATTAAAAATGCATGGTGGTGTCGCAAAAACAGACTTAGCAAGCGAAAATCTTGAGGCTGTCGTCGCAGGTCTACCGAATTTACAACGTCATTTAGCAAATTTACAAGACGTGTATCAGCTACCAGTGGTTGTCGTCTTGAATAAATTTCCAACTGATACAGAAGCAGAAGTTGACTTAGTCATTGATACTTGCCGCCAACGTGGTGTGGAAGTGATTCTATCCGATGTCTGGGCAAAAGGGAGCCAAGGTGGTATAGAACTTGCCCGTAAAGTAGTCGAATTAGCGCAGCAGCCGAGTCAATTAACCTTTGCTTATGACTTGTATCAAAGTCTCGAAGCGAAATTAACTGCCATAGTCCAACGAGTGTATCGCGGTAAATCGATTCAATTATCGCCGCGAGCCAGAAGACAAATGAAGCAATTAAAGGCTTTAGGTTATGACCACTTACCTATTTGTATGGCGAAGACACAATACTCTTTTTCCGATAATGCTCAATTAATCGGAGCACCGGAAGATTTTGAAGTCACAATCAAAGCATTGCGACTTTCAGCCGGGGCAGGGTTTATCGTAGCACTGACTGGAGACATTATGACGATGCCTGGCTTACCTAAAGTTCCTGCAGCTGAGACCATTGATATTGACGCGCAAGGACAGATTATTGGATTATTTTAAGACTAGGCGACAGCCTAGTTTTTTTGCGATGCGTACCGATTCTTTTCGCTTACGAACATTTGCGCCATCAGACACTCATTTTTCAATAAAATTCTAACACTCTGTTAATTAAATTTGGTACAATACAAGTATGCGTTTGAAATGAACCACTTGAAGACATAGTGTGAGAGAGGACGTTCTGCCTCGAACCACTGGAGCAAAAAGCGCAGGAGTACGTCAGTACTCTGAGCATTTTTGAGAAGTGGACGTCGAGGCAGTCCGAACGAACCGGAATAAACCATGGTGTGAGAGAGGACGTTCTGCCTCGAACCACTGGAGTAAAAAGCGCAGGAGAACGTCAGTACTCTGAGCATTTTTGAGAAGTGGATGTCGAGGCAGTCCGAACGAACCGGAATACAAAAAAGTGGTGTGCGAGCAACGCACAGAGGGGACTTCTGAAGTGGATGTCATTTCAGCGAGATGGAACCCAAATACAACATGGTGAGAGCGCGGGTGTTGTGACTCGGATCACTGGAGCAGAGTTCGCCGAAGCGCGGAGGCGCTTCAAGAGCTATGCGAAGTGGATGCCGAGTCAACCCAAGCGAACCCAAATACAACATGGTGAGAGCGCAGGTGCTCTGACTCGGATCACTGGAGAAAAATACCGGCGTGCGAGTAACGCACAGAGGGATTTTTTGAAGTGGATGCCGAGTCAACCTAAGCGAACCCAAATACAACATGGTGTGACAACGAGCGCTTTGAAATGAACCACTGGAGGAAGTCGCCGGCGTGCGAGCAACGCACAGAGGAGACTACTGAAGTGGATGTCATTTCAGCGAGTTGGAACCAAAATACAGGAGACAAACCAATGAATTCAGAAAAATTATCGACGCGACTGCATCAAGTAGCAGCGTATTTAATTGAATATGCCAACGAACCCCTGCGGTTAGCTGATATCGGCAGTGACCACGCGTATTTACCTTGTTATTTAGGATTAAATAACCACCTAGAATTTGCGGTTGCTGGTGAAGTCGTTGAAGGACCCTTTCAATCGGCAACAAATGAAGTAGCTGCACGACAATTAACGGATATTATCGCAGTGCGTAAAGGTGACGGTCTAGCCGTCGTTACGCCTGAGGACCACTTGAATGCGATAAGTATTTGTGGCATGGGTGGGTCTTTGATTCGTGATATTTTAGCTAAAGGGGAAGACTTATTAACACCCGAAATGCTTGTCGTATTACAGCCGAATATGGCTAGTTTCCAACTACGTCAATGGTTGAATCTTAATCAATTTGAGTTTTTAACAGAAACTGTCGTGACTGATCACCAGCGTCAATATGAAATTATTGTTGCGCGTAAAGTAGCAGAGCCAGTGGAATCCTTATCATTAAAAGCACTACAATTTGGTCCGTTTAATTTGCAACATCCAACAACCGCCTTTTATGAAAAATGGCAAGGCGAATTAGCCGTGTTGCAACAAGTACGCCAGCAATTGGAACAAACTGTTGATGCCACACATACGAAAGCACAAGCCGTGCGTGAACAAATCGAATTAATCGAAGCAGTGTTGAGCGAAGCTCCCACTGATATGACAACAACGTGATGATGCGACACGACCATAGTAACGAATCTTAACAAGAAAGGAAGTAGACGATGACAACATTAACATTTCAGCAGCTGATGGATTATTTGAACGAGTTGTATCCACCACATTTGGCTGAAGATTGGGACCAAGTTGGGTTGCATTTTGGAGACCCAAGTGCACCAGTCCAGCGTATTCTGACCACATTGGACATCCGTGATGCAGTTGTTGATGAAGCGATTGCCCAAGGTGTGGATACGATAATTGCCCATCACCCGATATTATTTCATGGTATTAAGCGATTTAACCTTTCAGACCCGCAGACACAAGTCTATGCTAAGCTGATAAAGCATGATATAAAAGTATTTGCGATGCATACCAATCACGATATTCAGTGGAATGGTATGAATGATTGGCTCAGTGAAGAGTTAGGATTGGAAAACATTCGTGCCTTAGAACGACCGGAGGATGAAGATAATCCAGGATTAGGGCGTATCGGTGAGTTGCCAAAACCTCTGTCGCGTGACGCATTGTTAAACTTATTGAAAACCACCTATCACCGCACTCAATTACCGGTTATTGAGATGACGCCTAAAGAGAGCTATCAACGCATTGCGTTAATCGGTGGCGCTGGTTCAAGCTACGCACATTTAGCAGCAACTTTAAAAGCGGATGTCTATTTGACTGGCGACATCACCTATCATGCGGCACAAGCCTGTGAACAATTACCGCTAATGACGGTGGATGTTGGACATTATACTGAAGTTATTTTTGCTAAGAAAATTGCTGCTTTACTTAATGATACTGCAACAGCACAACAATGGGATATTGAAGCGACACCGACTACGATTAATATTAATCCATTTAAATACGAGTAATATTAGAAGAAAAAATACGAACATTTAAGAACAAAAGGAGTAGATTTTATGCCAAATTTATTTAACCAAACCAGAGACCGTTTAATTCGCTACGCGAAAATTAATACCCGCTCAGATGTTAATAGCAAGACGATCCCATCAACAGCGATTCAATTTGATTTATTGCATTTACTAGTGAATGAGTTAAAAGCGTTAGGTATGCAAGACGTAGTGTTAAACCCAACTAACGCCTTTGTCACAGCGACCTTACCTGCCAATACAGATGCTGAAGTACCAAGTATGGGCTTTATCGCTCATGTGGATACAGCTGATTTTAATGCGGAAAATGTACAACCACAATTGATTGAAAATTATGATGGCGGCGACATTGTATTAAACGCAGCACAAAACATTGTGATGAAAACGGATGAGTTTCCAAACTTAGCACCGTACAAAGGTCAAACATTAATTACGACGGATGGTACAACCTTACTCGGTGCCGATGATAAATCAGGTATTGCAGAAATCATGACAGCGATGGAATACTTAATCGCGCATCCCGAAATTAAACATGGTGAAGTAAAAGTTGCCTTCGGTCCAGATGAAGAAATTGGTCGTGGTGCAGACCACTTTGATGTGGATAGTTTTGCGACTGATTTTGCTTATACAATGGACGGCGGTCCGGTTGGTGAATTGGAATACGAAAGTTTTAATGCTGCTTGCTTAAACTTACGCATTACTGGTAAAAATATTCACCCAGGTACTGCTAAAGGTAAAATGATCAATGCCATTACGATTGCTAATCAATTTATTTCAAAATTACCGGCAAACGAAGCGCCAGAATTTACCGATGGTCGCCAAGGTTTCTACCATGTGAATGAAATCAGTGGAACGGTAGACGAAGCGTTTGTATCATTAATCATCCGTGATTTTGACCGTGCAGATTTTGAAGCACGTAAAGCTTTTGTCACTAAAGCCGTAGCCGAAGTCAATGCACAATATCCTTACGAAGTGATTGAATCGGAATTATTTGATCAATACTACAATATGGCTGAAGTGATTGAAAAAGATATGCGTTCGGTTGATTTAGCTAAAGAAGCGATGGAAGTATTGGATATTTCTGTAGATATTAAGCCAATTCGTGGTGGTACGGATGGGTCTAAAATCAGCTTTATGGGTATTCCAACGCCTAATATTTTTGCTGGTGGTGAAAATATGCATGGTCGCTATGAGTTTGTAGCTGTTGAATCAATGGTCAAAGCGGCGCAAGTGATTGTCAAAATTATTGAATTAGCAGCGAAATAATGGCTGAAACAAGTGCACTCTGTGCTTGAAATATAAAGGGATACAGTGAAAATGTGTGGTAATTTAGAGCATTTATCACCGTATCCTTATTTTGATGGTTGGTTGTAATTAAAACTACTTGTATATTATAGGTTCGAACGAGATAAGTTATTAATTAAAGAAGGGTATAGAAATTGATTATAATATAAGGGAGGTTTATTGAAATTGGATTTATCAAAATATATCGGGGAAGCGACTTCCTATGATAAAAAAGAAAAACTTGAGATAAGCAAACCGAAAAGTTGGTTAAAAAGTGTAAGTGCATTTGCAAACGGTCGTGGTGGTAAATTGATATTCGGTGCAAAAGAAGATAATACAATATTAGGACTAGATGATTATCAGAAAGATTCCGAAAATATCAGTGAGATTATTAAGATCAGAATGGATTCCATACCAGAATTTGATATGGAAATTCTGGATATTGAAGAAAAAGTGATATTAATTTTAAATATCTATCCAGGTAAACACACTCCTTATTTTGTAATAGACAGTGGTTCGAGAACTGCATATAAAAGAGTGGGGAATCAAAGTGTTCCTGCAACAAGAATAGATTTATTTAATATGTCATTGAAAGCACAAAGAGTAACTTATGATTCACTGGAATCCGATAAGAAAATACAAGATGTAACTTTTAAAGAACTAGCTATTGAATATAAAAATAGGACTTTAAAAGAATTCGAAAAAAAAGATTTAATATCTTTTGGATTGATAAATGAGGAAGGTCATTTAACTATAGCGGGCAGCCTTTTTGCGGATGGATATCAAGTATATCAATCAAGAGTTTTTTGTACCAGATGGAATGGACTTACCAAGGCAAATGGTCTAATGGATGCTTTAGATGACCAGGAGTTTGAAGGAAATATTATATATCTTTTGAAGGCGTCTATGGATTTTGTAAAGAGAAATTCTAAAAAAATGTGGAAAAAAGGACCTATGTATAGAGTAGAATATCCGGAGTATCCTGAAAGAGCAGTGCAAGAAGCAATTGTCAATGCTCTGATTCATAGAGATTATTCAATAATTGGAAGTGAAGTACATTTGGATATTTATGATGATAGAATGGAAATTTATTCTCCGGGCGGTATGTATGATGGTACTTTTGTTCAAAATATTAATCCATACAATATTTCGTCATCTAGAAGAAATCCTGTACTTGCTGATTTATTTGCACGAATGGATTTAATGGAAAGACGAGGATCCGGACTCAGAAAGATTATTGAAGCCTATGAATTTGAAGAAAATTATACGGTAGAATTAATACCTGAATTTAGATCAACAGAAAGTGCATTTTTTACGATTTTAAAGAATCTAAATTTTGATTCAAAAAATGAGGGTCAAAGTGACGGTCAAAATGAGGGTCAAAATGAGGGTCAAAATGAAGGTCAAAAATTGAAACCTAAAGATAGACATGAGAAAATAATTAATTTAATGAAAAACAAAGAGAATATTACGGCATTAGAATTATCGGAATTACTTTTTGTGTCTATAAGTACAATAGAGAGAGATTTGAAAAAATTGACAGATGAAAATATTATCGAATATATCGGTAGTGCGAAAGATGGTTATTGGTCAGTGAAGGAATAAAAAAGAGATTTGTTTTTATGAATTTTGTTTACATGTAACAGTGAAAGAATTTTTCATGTTTTAAGTCTTATATTTAAGGAAGTTTTTTCGTCCAAATACTGAAAACAAAAAACGCTACAAAGCTTGTTGTATCAGGTGTTGTAGCGTTTTTTTTGCTTCTAATCTACACAACTTTATCTAGATACGAAATTCCACAAATCCTTTTAGTTAAATTAAGTGGGGCACACGATGATACACAGTGACCAATGGAGTACACTATACAGTAAAGAAATAGAACCAAAATAAAAGTCGAAATATCAAAAAACTAGTAGAAAGGACACACTTGCATCATGTCCGGCATCTAAGTCGTTAGTAGTTTAAAGTGGAGCGTTATCACATAGAGTCAATTACATGAACAATTACTTTTATACATCTATAAACATTCGTTTTTAACCGTTTTCTTAAGCGTTTTCTTCTTGCTTTTTACTTAAAATTAGACTATAATAAAGGTGGGTTAGGGAAGAAGAGTAAAATAGACTAACCAAATAACTTTTTGGAGGATTACAATGAAAAAGTTTGTTAGTTTAGCGTCAACAGCGCTAGTATTAAGTTCAGTGGCGGTGCCATCTGTATTGGCAGAAGAAAAAAAGGATTTCTCAGTTGTTATGGTTACCGACACTGGTGGTGTTGATGACAAATCATTTAACCAAAGTGCTTGGGAAGGTTTAACAGCGTTCGGTGAGGAAAATGGTTTAGAAAAAAATAAAGGCTATCACTATCTACAATCTTCAAGTGATTCTGATTATGTGACAAACTTAGAATTGGCTGTAGCTGGTGGTTATGACGTGACTTTTGGTATTGGTTACAAATTAGCTGAGGCAGTAGAACAAGTAGCAAAAGCAAATCCAGAACGTCATTTTGCAATTGTAGACTCTGTAGTAGATTTACCAAACGTTGCTTCCATTGGATTTAAAGATCACGAAGCTGCTTTCTTAGCAGGTGTGGCTGCCGCTAAAACAACAAAAACCAATAAAGTTGGTTTCATTGGTGGTATCAAAGGGGAAGTTATCGACCGTTTTGAAGCTGGTTTCGTAGAAGGTGTGAAAGCCGTTAATAAAGATATCAAAGTAGAAGTTCAATATGCAGACAGTTTCTCTGATGCAGCTAAAGGTAAACAATTAGCATCAGCAATGTTTGCAAATGACATTGATGTTGTGTTCCACGCATCTGGTGGTGTGGGTGAAGGTGTCTTCACTGAAGCGAAAGACATCGTGAAAAATGACCCATCTCGTGACATTTGGGTAATCGGTGTTGACCGTGACCAAGATGCCGAAGGTATTGTGGAAGTAGACGGTAAAGAACGTCACTTAACCTTAACATCTACATTAAAAGGTGTTGGCGAAGCAGTTAAGAAAGTTTCAGAAGATGCTAAAGCTGGTAATTTTAAAGCGGGTGTACAAAAATTCGGTTTAGAAGATGATGGTGTTGGCTTGTCAGACGGACAATTAACTGATGAAGTTAAAAAAGTTGTCGCAGAATACAAAGAAAAAATCATTAAAGGCGAAATCGAAATTCCTGAAAAACCATAATTTTCAATGACAATTAAAAAATTTTGTAGAGTAGAGCAGAAAATGCACTTCTGCTCTACTTTTTTTGAAGAATATTTAGTATAATATACATTAGAAAAGCGCTTTACATATCTAAAATTTTTCTGCTATCATTCAATATTATTTTTAAAAATGGAAGATATTAGCGCCAAAATAATAAAAATAGAAAGAGGGGGATGACCATGACAGTGAATCAAGTTCCAGTTATCGAAATGCGTGACATTTCAAAACAATTTGGTACTTTTTTCGCCAATAAAAACATTAATCTAAAATTGTTAAAAGGCGAAATTCATGCACTGTTAGGGGAAAACGGTGCCGGAAAATCGACATTAATGAATATTTTATCAGGCTTGTATCAACCAACTGCGGGTGATATTTACATGAATGGTGAAAAAGTCGAAATTTCCTCACCAACGAAAGCGACTGCACTAGGAATTGGGATGGTGCACCAGCATTTTATGTTGATTGATGACTTTACGGTTGTCGAAAATATTATGCTTGGAAATGAGTTAACAAATGGCCCAATGTTAGATCGTGCCGGCGCACGGGATGCGATTATGGATGTGTCTAAACAATATGGTCTCGACATTGACCCTGATGCCAAAGTCCGTGACATTACGGTTGGGATGCAGCAACGTGTCGAAATTTTAAAAACATTATACCGTGGGGCAGATATTTTAATTTTTGATGAACCAACTGCCGTGTTAACACCGCAAGAGATTCAAGAATTTATTGTGACGCTCAAGCATTTAGCAGCTGAAGGTAAATCCATAATTATTATCACGCATAAATTAGATGAAATTCGTGCGGTTGCGGATCGTTGTACGGTGATTCGTCGTGGAGAGTCAATTGATACAGTAAAAGTTGCTGGAACCAGTTCAAGCGAATTAGCGGATATGATGGTCGGCCGTTCCGTTAACTTTAAAACGGATAAAGTCCCAGCGCAACCGACAGATGTAGCCCTAGAAGTGACGGACTTAGTTGTCGAAGACGAACGGGGCATTGCAGCAGTTAAAAACTTAAGTTTCCAAGTACGTCACGGAGAAATCTTAGGGATTGCTGGTATAGATGGTAATGGTCAATCAGAATTAATTTTAGCAATTACTGGTTTGATGAAAGCTAAATCAGGTTCCGTGAAGTTAAATGGTGAAGAAATTTTAGGGCTCACACCACGTGAAATTAATGAAAAATTTGTCGGTCATATTCCAGAAGACCGTCACAAATATGGTTTAGTACTCGATATGAAATTAGAAGACAACATGGTATTGAAAGAGTATTACCGTGAACCATTCTCAAAGGGATTATTCTTGGACTTTAATGCGATTAAAAACCATGCGAAATCATTGATTGAAAACTATGATGTGCGAACTACTTCTGAGAAATCGCCAGCCAATGCATTATCCGGTGGTAACCAACAAAAAGCGATTATCGCCCGTGAATTAAGTATGAATCCAGACTTTCTAATAGCAGCCAACCCAACACGTGGTTTGGATGTTGGAGCCATTGAGTATATCCATAAAGCATTAATTGATGAACGTGATAAAAACAAATCTGTCCTATTAATGAGTTTTGAATTGGAAGAAATTCTTAATGTATCTGACCGGATTATCGTTATGTACGACGGTAAAATTATGGCAGATTTACTTGCATCCGAAACAAACGAACAAGAAATTGGCTTGATGATGGCAGGTACTTCGTATGAGGAAGTATTACGTCAACGACAAGAGAAAGGAACTTACGTATGAAAAAATTGCAATCAATTACTATTCCCGTATTGTCGGTAATTTTAGGGCTTTTAATCGGGGCGATTGTGATGGTGATTTTTGGTTACGATCCAGTCAATGCTTATAGTTCGCTCTTTAAAGGCTCACTCGGTGATTTGAAAGCATTTGGTACAGCGATTAAAACCGCTACGCCACTGATTTTTACTGGTCTTGGATTCTCAGTTGCATCAACGGCAGGCTTTTTCAACGTTGGTCTTGCGGGGCAAGCCTTGATGGGGTGGCTATGTGGTGTCTTAGTTGCTAGCTGGATGCCAGAAGCACCGAGTATTGTTGTGATTCCAATCGCTTTACTCGCAGCAGCAGTCGGGGGCGCTTTGTGGGCAGCCATTGCGGGTGTGTTACGTGCATATTTCAATGCGAGTGAAGTCATTGTTACCATTATGTTAAACTATATCGCTGTTAAAATCAGTGATGATTTCTTATATACCGTCCTTGATACAAGTCGTTTGGTGGCACCTGACCAAGCAAGTTTAAAAGCAGAATGGTTGAAAAATCTAACCAATGGGTCACAAATTCATACCGGTATTTTTTATGCGATTGTCGCAGTTATCATTATTCATTTATTAATGACACGTACGACTATCGGTTTTGAATTAAAATCAGTTGGGATGAATCGTCATGCGTCACAATACGCCGGGATGAATGCGAAACGCAATATTATTTTAGCGATGGTCATCTCTGGTGCTTTAGCTGGTTTAGGGGGCGCCATGAATGGGCTCGGTGAGTTTGGTTACTTATTCAAGATGGATGGTGTTGCACCAGCAATCGGATTTGATGGTATGGCCGTAGCCTTACTTGGTATGAATCATCCAATCGGTATTCTTGCGGCATCAATTTTGTTTGGTAGCTTGAAAACAGGTGGTAACTTTATGCAGTTAGCGGGTACGCCGCCTGAATTAATTAATATCGTTATCGGATTAATTATCTTCTTCATCGGTATTAAATATATTGTTACCTACTTCTTTGACCGCAAAGAACGTAAAAAAGCAGCGATGTTAATGACAAAAGTTGAACAATTAGCGAAGGGAGGCGGTGAATAATGCAAAATTTATTCGCATTAATTGTGTATCAAACACTCTTTTATTCAGCGCCACTGATATTTACTGCCTTGGGCGGTATCTTCTCAGAACGTAGTGGTGTTGTCAATGTCGGATTGGAAGGGATTATGGTGATGGGTGCCTTTGGTTCGATCGTCAGCAATTTAGTATTGGGCGATACCTTTGGTTCAATGACACCATGGATTTGTTTATTACTGGGTGGACTCTTTGGCTTTGTTTTTTCAATGCTTCATGCAGTCGCAACGGTTCATTTACGTGCCGACCATATTGTATCAGGTACGGTACTTAACTTAATTGCGCCAGCGTTAGCAATTTTTTTAACGAAAGCATTTTATAATGCGGGTCAAACACCGAGTGTTAAATACACCTTTGGTAAGTACAATTTCCCATTGTTGGCGGATATTCCTGTGCTAGGTAAGATTTTCTTTAAAGCAACGTCAGCACCTGC
The DNA here is from genome assembly GCA_016126655.1 of Aerococcaceae bacterium zg-1292. Taxonomy (GTDB): domain Bacteria; phylum Bacillota; class Bacilli; order Lactobacillales; family Aerococcaceae; genus Globicatella. The sequence continues at coordinate 933,946 of CP065955.1, forward strand.
TTATTTAGCGATTGCTACTGCAATTTTTGCATGGGTATTGCTGTATAAGACACGCTTTGGCTTACGTTTACGTTCAGTCGGAGAAAATCCACAAGCAGCAGATACACTTGGTTTAGATGTTTATCGTTGGAAATATACCGGTGTGTTATTATCAGGATTATTTGCCGGTATCGGTGGAGCAGTTTATGCACAATCCATCGTATCAAACTTTGCCGGAAATACGATTGTTGGACAAGGATTCATCTCTTTAGCAGCCGTTATTTTCGGACGTTGGCATCCAATCGGTGCCTTATTAGCTGCGATGTTCTTCGGATTCGCACAAAGTTTAGCCGTCATTGGGGCGCAATTACCAGGATTTAAAGAAATTCCAAGTATCTTCTTACAAATCGCACCCTATGTAATTACCATTGTTGCATTAATCGGTTTTGCCGGTAAATATAATGGACCAAAAGCCAATGGTGTCACTTATGTGAAATCAAAATAAACGAAGCACGAACACAAAGACTTCCGTCTATTAAGAGGGAAGTCTTATTTTTTTATGAATTTTTTACGAATTCAGCAGAAAAAATAATAAAAGAACGCTATAATAGAAACAGTGATTAGGGAAAACATAGTGTGAGCGCGGGTGTTCTGACTTGAACCACTGGAGCAGTGGTCGCAGAAGCGCCTAGGCGCTTCAAGAGCAATGGGAAGTGGACGTCAAGTCAACCCAAGCGAACTAGAATCAACCATAGTGTGACAACGAGCGCTTTGAAATGAACCACTGGAAATCATAGTGTGAGAGAGGACGTTCTGCCTCGAACCACTGGAGCAGTGGTTGTAGAAGCGCCTAGGCGCTTCAAGAGCAATGGGAAGTGGATGTCGAGGCAGCCCAAGCGAACCAGAATCAACCCAAGCGAACCAGAATCAGGAGGATGTCAATGTTAGGTAAAGTATTAGTCGTTGAAGATGATGATATAACACGTGAAGGCGTGGCGGAATTTCTAACCGTAAAAGGGTACGAGGTGGTGCAAGTAGCCGATGGTGAAGCTGCGATAAACACCTTTCAGGAACAACCATTCGATGTAGTCATTTTAGATATTATGTTGCCAAAGGTGGATGGATTTGGCGTGTTAAAAGCAATTCGTGCAGTGAACCAAACCTGCGTCTTAATGTTGACAGCCATGACAGATGATAGCACGCAAATCATGAGTTTTGATGAACAAGCCGACGACTACATCAGCAAACCTTTTTCATTAGCGATTTTAGAAAGACGTGTGGATGCATTGATGCGGCGCAGTACCAACACACAACCGAATAAAGAAGAATGGATATATGGCGACACTAAAGTTAATCTGACAGGTTTTAGTGCGACTTATAAGGGTCAAGAAGTGGATATTAAGCCGAAAGAAATCAAAATATTAAATTTATTGATAGACCATCCCGGACAAGTGTTTTCGCGCGAGCAAATACTGGATAATATCTGGACTGACGAAGTGCCATTTGACCGTGTTATTGATGTCTATATTAAAAATATCCGTAAAAAATTACATTTAGACTGCATTAAAACAGTCAAAAATGTTGGCTACAAGTATGAGAGTAATGAGCTATGAAACGATTGAAATTATTTCCTAAAACATTTTTGTATACGATGATAATTATGATGTTAATAACCATTATGATTCATGGATTTATTTATTTTTTACTCCCAAATTTTTATTTTGACAAAAAACAGGCAGAAGTCAAAGAACGCTCCACCCAATTAGTTGAAGTACTGAAAGAAACCAATGAAAGAGAAGCAATTGAAGCAGCAAAAAATTATGCGCTCTTGTATAATGTTAATATTTTTCTCAATATTAGTGGTAAGACTCACCAGTTTCATGGTTTTACACCGACACAAATCCAACTTGACCCAGAACGGGCGAAAGATATCTTAAACCGTGATTCAACATTTACACAGTATAATTCACTAGGAGACCATGCAGTAACAATTGATAAGAAGCACTTTAAAAATAGGGACGGTAAGAATTGTGATTTATATTTGATTCTTAGCACTGGACCGATTGATGAAACGAAGCAAGTAACGCTGAATTTTCTGCCATTTTCGATTACGATTAGTGTGATTATTTCTTTACTTGCCGCCTACCTCTACAGTAATAAAATCACTAAACCGATTCGTAATATTTTACAATCAACAAAAGATATGGAAATGCTGAAAAAAGGCGTCTACTGTAAAGTTGAAAGCGAAGATGAGATTGGTATGATTGCCGATAATGTTAATTCACTTTACGATACGATTTGGACGACGATTGAGTCATTAGAGCAAAAAATTGATGACATCAGTCAAGTGGAAAAAGAAAAAGTAGAATTCTTACGTGCAGCTTCGCATGAATTGAAAACACCACTGACTTCATTGCGTGTACTGTTGGAAAATATGCGCTATAATATCGGAAAGTATAAAGACCGTGATTTGTACTTAGAAAAAGCGCAAGACATCGTTATTGAGTCAACAGATATGGTACAAAGCATTTTAGACGTCAGTAAGTTGCAGATGGTAAATAAAGGTCACGAAGAAAGATTAGATATTCGATTGATTTTATTAAATGTCCTTGAATCATACAAAGTATTAGCGCGCGCGAAAAACTTAACTATCCACTTGGACATTGAAGAGCCATGTTATTATGTGATGGATAAAGAAGCGCTAAAAAAAGTATTTTCTAATCTTATCTCAAATGCCATTCATTACACTGAACAAAACAAACAAATTAATATCAGTGTGAGGAATGAGGTTTTAATGATTGAAAATGAGTGTCGTCCTTTGTCAGAAAATGAACTTAAATATGTGTTTGATGCGTTCTACCGTCCAGATTTTAGTCGCAATAAAAAAGATGGCGGAACTGGGTTAGGATTATACATTGTTAAAAATATACTGACGGATGTCAATCTTGTATATCGATTTGAACCGAGTGAATTAGGAATGAAATTTTCTATTGATTTTGGCAGTTCCTCTTACACGGTGAAAGAAATATAAGTATTACATCAGAAGCATTGCTGCATAAGGCAATGCTTTTTTTCTGTAATCATCCAACTAGTGTAAACACGAGCACCTTGTCATAGAAGTTGTTGACGTGCATCAAGACATCTGAAGTGGAACCCAAGCGAACCAGAATAACCATAGTGAGAGAGAGGACGTTTTGCCTCGAACCACTGGAGCAAAAAGCGCAGGAGTACAATAGTACTCTGAGCATTTTTGTGAAGTGGATGTCGAGGCAGTCCGAACGAACCAGAATAAAAACCATCATTTTTGAAAAAACTTAAAGAATTTCATACTGGTTTCACATTGGACAGTTATGATAGCACCAGAAGTGGAGGTAATAAGAATGTCAGTATTAAAAAGAGCATTTTTGTACATAACAAGAAAAAAAGCAAAATCAATTATCATGTTTTTCATTTTATTTGGAATTGCAACGTCAATGATTGCCGGGTTTGCCATTAAATCGGCGACCAAAGAAACACGTAAAAACATCAACAGCGCGATTGGTGCAAGTTTTGAGATTGGTGTCAACCTACAAAATAACTTTGGTGTCGGCGAGCGGGGATTAGGAAATGTGCCAGGTTCCATCGTTGATAAAGTAAGAACGATTGAGGGCATTACCTCAAATGACTTACGTACGCTTTCAGAAGTAGACTTAATGGGCTTGAAAAAAGTGCCCCTTAAAAATGAGCGCTATGGCTATTCACCTGAACAAGAAGAAAAATTAAAAACAATGGGTGATTTACAAGGGAATGAAGATACATCACTCGATAACAAATTCGTCGGTGGTGCGCTAAAACTTACATCTGGTCGTCATATTAAAAAAGGCGATGTCAATAAAGTATTAGTTCACGAAGAATTTGCTAAATTAAACAATCTAAAACTCGGCAGCAAATTCAAAGTGAAAGCAAGTCAGTATCGCTCGATTAATCAAGATAAAGAACTTAATGATGTCATAGAATTAGAAGTTGTCGGTATGTTTACAGGTAGTAACCAAGACCGTGCAATGCATGAGGTTGAGTTGATTGAAAATATTTTAATGTCAGATATCACAACAGCGACTCAAATCAGTGGTTGTACCCGTGAAACGTTACCTTATCAAGATGCAAAATTCTATGTAAAAGATGCATCTAAAATGCCAGAAATCTTAGAAAAATTGAAAAAATTAGACTTTGACTGGGAAAAATATACAGTTAGAACATCAAACAAAAACTTTATGACCTTAACTACCTCATTGGATGCGATGGACCGCTTAATTAACCAATTAATTGTAGGTTCAATTGTGATTAGTTCTATCATCTTATCACTCGTATTAGCCTTTTGGATTAATGGTCGTATCCACGAAACCGGGGTACTCTTATCACTTGGTATCTCTAAATCGAACATTGTCGCACAATATATCGCTGAATTATTAATGATTGCAGTCTTCAGTTTTGGAGCGTCAATCGGTTCAGGTATGATGATTGCCCAAAAACTCGGTGACAGCTTAGTCAAACAAGCCAATGATGCCGGACGTTTAGCACTGGGTAATAGCTTAGGTGGTATGAATTTAGGTGCCGATGCGGAATCAAGTTTAATCGCCAAAACATTGGATACAATCAATGTAACTATCGGTGCCAAAGAGTTTATGTGGGTATGGATTATGGGGATAGCGATTATTATTATCTCCGTAGCAATTTCGTCCATGAATATTATTAAGTTGAAACCAAAAGAAATACTTTCAAAAATGAGCTAAAAGGGGGCTAGAAAATGAGTATTATCAAACTAGAAAACGTCAGTTATGTCTATAAAGAAAGTGAACGCACCCGTGTCTTAAACGAAGTGAGTTGTGCCTTTGAACGTGGTAAGTTTTATGCGATTGTCGGTGAATCCGGTTCGGGGAAAACAACATTATTATCACTATTAGCAGGTCTTGATGAGCCGACTGAAGGCAGTGTCATTTTTGAAGAAAAAGACATCAAAGAAATAGGCTATACGCATTATCGTAAAAATGACATTACCATCGTGTTCCAAAACTATAATTTATTAGATTACTTAACCCCATTAGAAAATATCAAACTGGTAAAATCAGATGCGGATAAACAGATTCTTTTGAGTTTAGGGTTAAAAGAAGAACAAATCAATCGTAATGTCTTGCACTTATCGGGTGGGCAACAACAACGGGTTGCGATTGCGCGAGCATTAGTCTCCGGGGCACCGTTAGTGTTAGCAGATGAACCGACTGGTAACTTAGACGAAGACACTTCGGATGACATTATTCAATTGTTGAAAGCAACAGCGCATAAAGAAAACAAATGTGTCATTGTTGTGACGCACAGTAAACAATTGTCAGACCAAGCAGATGTGGTATATCGCCTGCAAGCGATGAATATGATGAAAATCAGATAATCACTAATAAAATAAAATAGAATCATGATTGAGTAAGGTTATGCGAAAGTGTAACCTTACTCAACGTTATGGGAAGATAAAAAATCAATCAAATTGAAATGAAAATTTCTTTTAAATGGTTTTGTAACAATAATTTAAAAACACCTTAATAAAAGAAACTTATGAAAACATTGTAATTATTAAAAACAACTGATAAAATTATTGAGGAAACTTTTATTTAAATCAATAAAGTTTCAATAATATAGCGAATGTAATTATATTTTTGCAGAATATAGTTATATTTAGCGAAAGCAATAAATAGAAAGTGAGGAGATATAGATGTTTTTGAAGAAAAAACAACGATTCTCATTGCGGAAGTATAAAATCGGCGTGTGCTCGGTCCTATTAGGAACGACCTTTGTCACGGGCGCGCACCAAGTATCGGCTGAGGAAGCAGGTTTAAATGAAGCTGTTTCGTCAACGACAGAACGAGTAGAGGAGGTCTCGGAAGCTGAACCGGTCACTACTCCGGAAACGACGACAGAAGAAGTAGTACCCGAAGCACCGACTACTACGGAAGCTACGACATCTGTAGTAGCAGAAGAAGTAATTGCTGAACCAGAAACAAGTTCAGGAGTACGTCATTTGTTTGTCAATAACAAAGTGACGGTATTAGACCCACACAACTTAACTAAAGGTGAAAAAGCCAATATCGAAGCAGTTGTGCGTAAAACGAACCACTTAACCAATAATCACGTTGTATTCGTAGCACAAGACGGATCAGTTGATGTGTTGGAAAACGGTGAAGAAATTGGACGTTTAAGCAGTGAAGAGGTAGTTGAAGTACTAACTGCTCGTAAACCTGAAGCAGAATCAATGACTGAAACGCCAGACGTTACAGAAGCGCCAGAAGCACCAGAAACGACAGAAGCATCAGCAGAGAACGGAACGATTGGAACAGCCGGAGTTATTAGTGAAGTTAAGCTAGCATCAACGGAAACATCACCTGCTGCAACTGAACCGGTAACACCTGAAGCACCAGATCCAGCAGAGAAAACAACACCAACGGTTGATATTGAAGCACTACGTGCTGAAAAAGTTGCATTATTAAATACTTATTCATTATTAACTCCAACCGTAAAAGGTGAATTCTTGACTCGTTTCCAACAAGCAGTTGATGCCGCTGCATTGAATGCGATTGCTGAAGAAGCAAGAAAAATTCAAGAACGTGAAGGAGCAACTAAGCGCTCTGAGTTTCCAATTACTGGTAGAGCGTTCTATCCAAAGCCGCTAGGTTTAATGGCACAAGAGTCGCTCCAACAAGAGCCAATTCCACAAGCAATTTTGGCTGCAGCTGAGGAAAATGCTGAAAAAGCACCGACGGAAGGACGTATGGTGACGCCAGAGGTTTCAGTAACGAGTTCACATCGGGGTATATCTCCAACACCTACAATTTATAACGATAAAACCAGGATTGATTTCAAATTTGGTAAACAGAAATTATACAAAGGTGATTATTTCTTTGTTGAGACACAAGATGTTCCAGTTCCATTCCCAGATACATTCCGTTTGAAGTCTGAGAATGGTGAAAAGGATAAAGTTATTGCAACAGTAGAGCGTGTTGGTTATGAAAGTGATTTTGTCAAGGGGTCAAATTCAGAAGATCCATCTCGTTTTGATCTTAAAAATGATGAGACAACAACAACGATGAAAATCAAATATAAAGTAACTTTTACGGAAGCTGTTGAAGGCTTGGAAGATGTAACAGCAACGGTTTCAGGTAATGGTGGAAAACAAACACTTGGCGCTACTGCTGAACGTAAAACACTGTTCAAAGTAAATGTTAATGGTAATACTGTTTATACAGGGTCTTATTCATTGCCTAAATGGGATGATGCAAATGCACATCAATTTAAACGAAGCCCATTCAATACGGGGAAACAAGGTAAGGTAACTGAAGGTTTACATTATACTGATACAGAAATAACAAATGACAAAGGTAAAAAAGAAATTGTCAAAACTTTAGAATATGGTGAAGGTGATAGAAGTAAGACCGAGTATGATGATGGAAAACCAGAAAATGAAAAAGCATTACATCCATACGTAAATATGGAAGCAACAGTTTACGATTATCGTACTAATAATCCAAAATCAAATGTTAAATTCTTAACTGAAACGAAAAGTGATGGTCTTGTACAACTTACTGGACAAGTTGGTGGTATGCCTAATGGATTTTTAATGACTATCGAATCACCGAAAAGTGAAGAAAAAAATAGATTTACGTGGGATAAAGAAAGATTACAAATCGGGAAAAAACTACCAGTATACTATATGCCTTTCGAAGATGTTGATACCCATGAACAAAATGCAAATGCTGACAATAAAAAATTATTTGTGACTCCAAATGGTATGTACTATACGATTAAGGAAATATCTGACGATGGACGTAAGATTACCCTTCAATTTCATGGTGATTACACTAAACCTGGTCGTATTGTAACGTCATTTGAAAATCCAATGAAGGAAGCAAGTGATAAAACTTCTCGTCTTGGGTTAAACTTTGATAAAACAGAATGGAAAAACGTTAATAATTCGCAAGATAACTCTTTACTTTCAGTAAGTCATCCTGATGGAACAGAAATAAAAGAATATGATTTCAAAGCAACAAGCAAAAAGAATCCATCCTCATCTGAAGTTACAATAAGACAACGAGGGGTAGATGCATTAACCTCAAAAGCCTATAGATTAAATTATGATGCTTCAGCAACAGGTGTTCCGGTAACGGTGAAAAATCCAGACCAAATTGGCAAAGGTACAGTTATTGTTAGATATGTTGATGAAAATGGTAAAACTATCCAAGCGGAACAACCAGTAATTAATAATCAAGCAGTAGAATTACAAGATGGAACAAAAACCAGATATAACACAGCTACAGATGCTTACCGCCCTAAAGAAATTGAAGCTGATGGTAAAAAGTATACATTAGCACCAAAAACAACTGTCGACAATACATATCTAGTTGGTACAGTTTCTGATCAAGGTAACTTAACAAAATCTAATTTGCGTGATGTTGTAGCAAGTACAGATCCAACAGGTGCTGATCCTGAAGGTGAGTTAACTCAAGGTACGAAGTACATAACTTATGTTTACAAAGAAGTGCCACCTACACCGAAAACTGGTAAGGTTATCGTTAAATATGAAAATACTGACGGAGAAGAAATCAAAGATGAAGTAGTAGATACAGAAGAATCTCCAGTTGGTACTAAATATGAAACACATGATAAGCGAGAAGAAAAAATCACTTCAAAAGATGGTAAAACAACGTATTACTTAAAAAACATAAAAGAAAAATCTGATCCTGAAGAGGGAGCAGTTAAGGATGGTATAACGACAGTTACCTACGTATATGAAAAAGCTGGTTCTGTTGTTGTTAAGTACGTTGATGAGAATGGAGTAGAAATTTCTAAACCAAAACCTGCGCTTACAAATGCAAAACCTAAAACACTGTACAATGTGACCACAACTGATCTTCGTCCAACTGAAATTAAAAAAGATGACAAAGTTTATCAATTAGTTTCACAAGGTCAGTATAAAGCTGGTATGGTTGATAAAGATGGACATTTGACTAATACAGATGATGTTAATGGTTATGTTGAATCTGGTAAAACTAAATCAATCACTTACGTCTACAAAGAAGTAAAAGAAGAAGTACCTGCACCACAACCACCTGCAGAGAAAAAAGGTTCGGTTGTTGTTCACTACGTTAATGAAGCGGGTGAAAAAATTCATTCAGACTACGAAGATACCAAAGATGCATTAGTATCTAGTGGTTATAATGCGGCTGATGGTGAGCTTGAGAAACCTACAACTATTTACCACAATGGTAAAACTTACAAATTCAAGAAATTAGAAAATTCGAATACTGTAAATGGGAAAGAAATAGCTCCTAAATCATTGCAAGATTACATAGGTGAAGAACAAGGTAAAGTCCGTGAAGGTACAACCCACGTCATTTATGTATATGAAGAAGTACCTACAGAACCAAATAAACCAGATGAACCAGGTGAACCGACACCACCAGTAACACCAGAAGCACCTAAAACAGGTTCAGTTCAAGTGAACTATGTTGATGAGAATGGTGAATCAATTAAAGCGTCTGTTTACGATGAGAAAAACCAACCACATGGTACGGAATATGATACAACAGACGACAATCGTTTAACGAAATTATTAGGTGTGGACGGAAATATTTATGAAATCGTAAAAGAAGGGACTCTTCCAGTTGGTAGTGTAGATGGAAATGGACGTTTGGTTGCTCCAAAAGAAGGACAACTTTGGCCATCTTCAGACACAGAGTCAGGTACAGTAGAAGGTGGAAAACTTAAACAAGTCACATATGTCTATAAAAAAGTTGAGAAAGACGTACCAAAACCACCAGAAACACCAAAACCTGGTAAAGTTGTCGTTCACTATGTCGATACTGAAGGTAATACGATTAAAGAAGACTATGTAGATACACCAGAAACAAAATCAGGAACTGTGTATGATGCAACTGAAGATAGCGGAAAAGTTGATGAAAAACCAGATACTATAATTAGTAAAGATGGTAAACCATATCATTTCAACAGAGTATCACAATCAAACTATGTTGGTGTTAAAAAAATCGCACCAATTGATGAGTCCAACAGAATAGGTGAAGAAAAAGGAACTGTTACCCCAGGCACAACACATGTTATTTATGTGTATCAAAAAGAAGTGCCAGTACCTACACCACCAGCGCCAACACCACCAGTAGAGAAGAAAGGTTCAGTTGTAGTACACTATGTAAATGAAAAAGGTGAAACAATCCATTCAGATTATGTAGATACCAAAGATGTTCCGGCAGGTGAAACTTACGATGCTGCTGAAAATGATTTAGAAAAACCTGAATTTATCAATCATGGTGGCAAAACATATCAATTTAAAGAATTTACAAATGCTAATGCAGTAAATGGTAAAGTCTTAGTGCCTAATACAGACACAGACTTCATTGGTGGAGATAAAGGTAAAGTCTTTGCTGGTACAACACATGTCATCTACGTATACAAAGAAGTACCTGCAACACCAGATAAACCAGGACAACCGAATGAACCAAAACCACCGGTAACACCAGAAGCACCAAAACCAGGTTCCGTTATCGTAAACTACATTGACGAGAATGGTCATTCAATCAAAGCACCTGTATTTGATGAGAAAAATCAACCTGAAGGTACGTCTTATGACACTGCTGATGATAATCGACCAAAATCAATTTTAACGGATAATGGCAAAATCTATGATCTTATCCAAAAAGCAGGCGACCAGCCAGTTGGAACAATTGATGGGTTTGGCCGCTTAATTAAAGCAGTTGAAGGACAACCTTGGGCACCGTCAGAAGCTGAGACAGGAACAGTAACCGGTGGCGTTGTTAAACAAGTGACCTATGTTTATAAACTTAGAGAAGATGTACCAACTCCGCCAAAAGAAGAGAAAAAAGGTTCTGTAACTGTGAAGTATGAAGATACTGAAGGTAACGAAATCAAAGACCCAGTCAAAGACACAGACAACGCGCCCGTTGGTACAGTTTATGAAACACATGACAATAAACCACCGACCATCAAAAAAGGCGATTCAACTTACTATCTCACTAAAAAAGAAGTGAAAGAAGACTCTGCACCTGAAAAAGGTAAGGTTGAAGAAGGCGAAAAAGTTGTCACATACGTTTATGAAAAATCTGGTAATGTCGTTGTTAACTACAAAGATACAGCCGGCAATGTCATCAAAGACCCTGTCGATGATGAAAAAGATGCTAAACCAGGCTCACCATATGACACAACGGATAACCGTCCTGAAGAAATTAAGACACCTGACGGAAAGACATACAAACGTGTGCCGAAATTGACTGAAGGTGACGAAAAAGGCGAAGTGCCATCTGGTAAGACAACAAAAGTCACTTATGTTTACGAAGAAGTGAAAGGTAAAGTTATCGTTCATTACATCGATTTAGATGGTAAAACAATTAAAGATGATGTAGTCGATACACCAGAAACTTCTACCGGCGTTGACTACAATACAGCGGATGATAACAAGCCAGCAACCATTGAAAAAGATGGTAAAACGTATGAGCTTGTGCCAGTCTTAACCAAAGGTCACGAACAAGGTAAAGTTGTCGCAGGAACAACGGAAGTCACTTACGTTTACCGTGTGAAAGAAACACCTCAACCTGAAGCACCGAAAGAAAAAGTAGGTTCAGTCGTTGTTAAATACGAAAACACGAAAGGTGAATCAATCGCAACACCGATTAACGATACCGTAAATGCTAAAGTGGGTACAGAGTATGACACAACCGACTACAAACCTGAAAAAATCTATAAAGATGGTAAAACTTACATCTATAAAGAAGTAAAACAAGGTTCAGTTGATGAAAAAGGTAAAGTGGTAGAAGGTACACAAACCGTAACCTATGTTTACGAAGAAGAAGTCGTACCACCAACACCTGGTATTCCAGAAAAACCAGGAAGTTATATCCCATACGTACCAAATAATCCTCAAAATCCAGATCCGAACGATCCAGATAAATCAATTGAGATTCCAAAAGTACCGTATGATGAAACACCGGAAGACCCAAGTAATAACCCACCATTACCAGATGTAGATGGCTATATCCCAGTTGATCCAAAAGACCCAACAACACCGTTGAAACCAAAAGATCCAGAGGATCCAACAAAAGGCTATATACCACCAACTATCAAAAATCCAGAAGATCCATCAGAGGACACACCAGTACCATATGTACCAGCAGGTACTGTCACTGTTCACTATGTGGATGAAAAAGGTAATCCAATCAAAGATCCAACAGTGGATACACCAAAATCACCAGTAGGTACGGATTACAACACTAACGAAAATGGAACAGAAATTCCGAAAGAAGTGAAAGGTAAAGATGGTAAGGATTACGTTCTTGTAAAAGTCAAAGATGGAGACAAAGAAATTGGTAAAGTGGTGAAAGGTAATACGGATGTTACTTACATTTACAAAGTGAAAGAAACACCGGAAAAACCAGATCCGAAAAAACCAGGAAGCTACATCCCATACGTACCAAACAATCCTCAAAATCCAGATCCAAACGATCCAGATAAATCAATTGAGATTCCAAAAGTACCGTATGATGAAACACCGGAAGACCCAAGTAATAACCCACCATTACCAGATGTAGATGGCTATATCCCAGTTGATCCAAAAGACCCAACAACACCGTTGAAACCAAAAGATCCAGAGGATCCAACAAAAGGCTATACACCACCAACCATCAAAAATCCAGAAGACCCATCAGAGGACACACCAGTACCATACGTACCAGCAGGTACTGTCACTGTTCACTATGTGGATGAAAAAGGTAATCCAATCAAAGATCCAACAGTGGATACACCAAAATCACCAGTAGGTACGGATTACAACACTAACGAAAATGGAACAGAAATTCCGAAAGAAGTGAAAGGTAAAGATGGTAAGGATTACGTTCTTGTAAAAGTTAAAGATGGCGACAAAGAAATTGGTAAAGTGGTGAAAGGTAATACGGATGTTACTTACATTTACAAAGTGAAGGAAACATCGGAAAAACCAGATCCGAACGATCCACAAGGACCAAAAGACCCAGAAGGACCAAAAGATCCACAAAGTCCAAAAGACCCAGAAAGTCCGAAAGATCCACAAGGACCAAAAGACCCAGAAGGACCAAAAGATCCACAAAGTCCAAAAGACCCAGAAGGTCCGAAAGATCCACAAGGACCAAAAGACCCAGAAGGGCCAAAAGATCCACAAGAACCAAATGTACCTGAGAAACCAGAAAAACCAGGTAATCCAGAAGACCCAAGTATGCCGGAAGCTCCAAAAGAAAAACCAACTCCAGAAAAACCAGCTGAACCAGGACAACCAACTCCTGAACAGCCAGGTCAAAATAAAGGAGAAGTTAAAAAATCTGCAGTACTTCCAAATACTGGTGAAGCTAGCACAATGATTGGTTGGAGCGCAGCAGCACTTTCGATCCTTGCAGGCTTAGGACTAGTAGCCACAGGTCGCAAAAAAGAAGACGAAGAAGCATAATCTGAATTCGTCCCAATTTCCGTACTAACTCATCATTAGTACAATCAAGAAAACGGCTCTCCGACATCTTGTGGGGACTCACAAGATGTCGGAGAAAAAATCAGAAGAACCCCGACAATAAATGGGGGGAAAATAAAAAAACCATCGTGAAATTTCACGATGGTTTTTCTGTTTTTCTTATGAAGCGTTCGTAATTGTTAATAAATGATAGTAAGCGTCCAATAACCAAGTATATTGAAAATCCCCCAATCGATATGAAATAATTTTCAGTAGATTGGGGGATTAAAATGTCTTATTTTGCTTCAGAAACTCTAAACAATTTCGTAAGCGTCCAAAACTCAGGTATCTATTCACCGACTAAATAACCTCTTATACTAGCAGTATCACTAATTAGGAGGAAACTCAATGACAAAACAAACAATTGTTCCAATCAAACATAATCCGCACCCTATTCAACATAACAAGTATGATAATCGGAAAAATAAACCACAACTAAAGATTCGTATCCAACAGATAGAAATAACCTTTTACGATTCATTAAATTTTGAGGTTATGAGTCAACTATTAGACAAGGTACTTACTTATGGCATTGAATCTCACTGATTTAGGACAAGTCTATCTGGTATGCGGAAAAACAGATATGCGTCAAGGGATTGATTCACTTGCCATCATCGTGAAAGAACAGTTAGCGTTAGACCCCTTTTCAGGTTCCGTCTTCTTGTTCTGCGGAACCAAAAAAGACCGTTTTAAAGCTCTTTATTGGGATGGACAAGGATTTTGGTTATTATATAAACGTTTCGGTAATGGTCGGCTTCAATGGCCGAATACCGTTGACCAAGTGGAACAACTTTCAAATCAACAAATTGAATGGCTCATGAATGGTTTTTCCATTTATCCTAAAATTAATACAGCTACCCAGCGAGATTTTTATTGAATTCCGCTGGGTGCTTGTTTATAATAGACATATCACGAAAGAAAGGAGTCCTATTCATGAGCAATGACCAACTATTAATCGCGTTTTTATTAGAAATAGCCGAATCATTTAGCGCTGAAAATGAAGCATTAAAAGCGGAGAAAGAAGCATTGATTGCTGAAAATGAAGCATTAAAAGCGGAGAAAGAAGCATTGATTGCTGAGAATGAAGCGTTAAAAGCGGAGAAAGAAGCAAGTCGTCTAGCTTATGAAAATGAGTTGACTCTATTACGTGAACAATTACAAAGTTTAAGACGATTCATCTTTGGAAGATCTTCTGAAAAAACAGCTGTCGCAGTTGATGAATCCGGTGAACAATTATCATTATTTGATCCCGATAAAGACAATGATGCAGCACTTCCTCAAGAAGAAGAAGAGGAAGAAACTATTACTTATAAAAGAAGAAAGCCTAAAACAAAAGGAAAACGTCAAGCGGTATTAGACCAACTAGAATCCGTGGATATTCATCACGAACTCGAAGGAGATGCCTGTGTATGCGAGGCTTGTCAAAGTCAGTTAACTGAAATTGGGACATCTTGTTACCGCAGAGAAACAGTATTTATCCCTGCGCAATTAAAATGTTACAATCATATTCAACATGCTTACAAATGCACGCATTGTAGTCAACAACAAGCAACAGATGTGATTGTCAAAGCACCAGTACCTAAAGCGCCGATTGAGCATAGTTTTGGGTCCGCTTCGATCATTGCGCATACGATCCATCAAAAATATACTTTAAAAGTGCCGAACTATCGCCAAGAAGAGGATTGGCAAAATATGGACTTACCCATTACCCGTAAAGAAATAACCAATTGGTAGATACTCGTGTGCCAATATTATTTAAGTTTTCTTTATGCACTATTAATGGATCTTTTGGTGCAACAACCCATCTTACATGCGGATGAAACACCTTTTCGTGTGCTAGATAGTAAGACAGAAAAAACGTATTATTGGGTCTTACTGTCTGAAAAAGATCATCCGCAAGGAATCACCTTCTACCACCATGACCCAAGTCGCGGTGGCCACGTTATAAAGGAGTTATTAGGTGATTATAAAGGCTATTTACATTGCGATATGTATCAAGGCTATCAACAACTTCCATACGTGAAAAACGTAGGCTGTTGGGCGCATGTAAGACGTAAATTTTTCGAGGCAAACCCTAAAAAGGGTGTTAAAGGTCTAGCTAAAGTGGGATTAGATTACTGTGATCGACTCTTTCATTTAGAAGATAAATGGGCTGACCTATCGCCTGAAGAACGTTGTCAACAGCGTCAAGAGAAAATGTTACCTGTGATGGATGAATTCTTTAATTGGTGCCGCAACCAACGTCCACTTAAGGGATCAAAGCTTCAGAAAGCCATCGATTATGCTTTAAATCATGAAGTGGACTTTCGCACGGTGTTAGAGGATGGGCGACTAGTGTTGTCGAACAATCTGGCAGAACGAGCGATTAAGGCTCTCGTCATGGGGAGAAAGAATTGGTTGTTTTCGAAAAGTTTTGAGGGTGCGAAATCCAATGCGATCATCATGACAATTCTTGAGACAGCTAAGCGACATCACTTAAACACTGAGCGCTATATGGCCTATTTATTAGAGCAATTACCGAATGAACCCTTATTCGAAAAAAAATGGGGTTCTGGAGGCTTATTTGCCATGGAATGAAAATATTCAGAAATTGTTTAGAGTTTCTGAAGCAAAATAAGACATTTTAATCCCCCAATCTACTGAAAATTATTTCATATCGATTGGGGGATTTTCAATATACTTGGTTATTGGACGCTTACACAATTTCTGAATATTGTAAGCGTCCAAAACTCAGGTATCTATTCACCGACTAAATAACCTCTTATACTAGCGGTATCACTAATTAGGAGTTGGAAAGCTTGCCAAGAAAACCTAAGCGTCCATGTTCATATCCTGGATGTCCTAACTTAACTGATGGTAGGTTTTGTGAGAAGCATCAAAGGGAAGAAAAAAACGCTATGAGAAGTACGACAGGAATCCGGCTACATCTCGTAGTTACGGAAGAGAATAGAAAAGAGTAAGAGATGCTTGTGTTAAGGAGCATCCATTTTGTGAACAGTGCTTTGCTAAAGGAATCATTGTACCAGTTGAAGAAGTACATCACATCAAACCTCTTTCTACAGGCGGAAATCATAACAAAAGTAATTTGATATCTTTATGTAAGTCTTGTCATGCAAGAATACAAGCAAGTCGTGGTGATAGATGGAATAAAAAATAAACACCCCGAGCGGAATGGTTATTTCAGCAGTTCATCGATATTTCGTTTTGAATATAGAAGTATACGTACTTCCATAGTATCATCAATTACTACATAAAAAATTGAGAAGTTCCTTACATTGATTCTGTAATAAGGATGATTTCTAATCTTTGATGATTGATAGGGAGCAAAGCTAAGAGGCATTTCAAGTCTTTTAACAATTGCAAGCTCTATATCATCAACTAAACGGTGAGCTGCTCTGGGGTTTTGCAGTGTATTGGTTATTTAGTCAGTGATTTCGAGTAAATCCTCTTCAAATAACAGAAGAAAAGTTAATTTATAGGTTTGCCTGTTCCTTTGCTGTCAATGAAGAATAACTTGAAGGAAGAGTCTGTTATGGAGGACTTGACCTATCATCAACAACAGATATTACTGCCTTTGTTTTAGTATTTCCTCCAACGGATGAAGATGATAAATTTTGTATTATGCCATATTTTTGGATTCCGGAAGAAACTTTAGATTTAAGAGTAAAGCGTGACCATGTACCTTATGATGTTTGGGAAAGGCAAGGATATATTCAGACAACATAAGGTAATGTTGTTCATTATGGTTATATTGAAAAATTCATAGAAAAGCTAGGTGAAAGGTTCAACATTAGAGAAATCGCCTTTGATAGGTGGTGAGCTGTACAGATGGTGCTGAACTTAGAGAATATGGGTTTTACTGTAGTTTCTTTTGGACAAGGTTTTAAGGATATGAGTCTGCCAACCAAGGAACTTATGAAACTAACCCATGAGCAAAAACTTGCTCATGGTGGCAATCCAGTCCTTAGGTGGATGATGGATAATATATTTATCCGAACAGATCCAGCAGGAAACATCAAAGCAGATAAGGAAAAGTCCACAGAAAAGATTGATGGTGCAATTGCAACCATCATGGGACTTGATAGAGCAATTAGGTGTGGGAATCAAAATACAGAAAGTGTTTATGATAGTAGAGGTATTTTGTTTATGTAGGATATCATTCCGAAAAGTGCCTGTATAATGTTCCGTTATGATTAAGGTTATTCCGCATTTATCGTTCCGATAAAATGCATAATATTGTTCCGATATCATTTATATTGTTCCGATAAAATGGTACAATAAGATAACTGGAGGGATAATTTATGTTTATGACTGTAAAACAAGCCTCAGAGAAATGGGGTATTTCTGATAGAAGAGTAAGAATTTTATGTGCTGAAGGTAAAATAACTGGGGCATATCAAGAAGGAAGGGCTTGGAAAATACCAATTGATGCCATCAAACCTGCAGATGGACGCTATAAAACAAAAGAAAGTCTTTTATCTCAAATAGATCGTAAAAAAAAGGAACTTGATGGAAAGAGACCTCTTACAGAGGGAGAGTTGGCAAGACTGAATGAAGAATTTACTGTTGAATATACTTATAATTCAAACGCTATTGAGGGAAATACATTAACATTAAGAGAAACTGATTTAGTGTTAAGAGGTCTTACTATAGACCAAAAGCCGTTAAAAGATCATATGGAGGCAGTTGGACATAAGGAGGCATTTGATTTTGTAAGTGAACTTGTAAAGGAAAAATGTGAAATTAATGAAAAAGTGATTAAACAAATCCATAATTTAGTTCTTGCTGATAAAAAAGATGATAGAGGTGTCTATCGAAGAGTGCCTGTTCGCATCATGGGTGCTGCACATGAGCCTGTGCAACCTTATTTGATTGTTCCTAAAATGGAAGAACTTTTAAGGAATTATTTAGCTAGTGAGGAACATATTGTTACAAAGCTGGCTAGATTTCATATAGAGTTTGAAGGAATCCATCCATTTATTGATGGAAACGGAAGAACGGTAACTAAACAGTTGCAACTCATTTAATAAAAATTAAATAACTTAGTAAAACTGAATACCGTGCTTATCGGAGTAATCTGGTAAGTATCATTACAAAGGTTAAATGCTGTGGAAAACCTAAAGCTCATTTTGCCAAAACGGAATCGGAAACGATAGACGGCAGGCTGCGAAAGCTGGAAAGAAAAAATGAGATGACCTAGGGTTAAATGAACGTACATTAGTGCAACGTAAGAAAAATAGTGAATGCGTTGAAACGTGTATCCTAAGGGTGATAAACAATGGTAGTTCAGCAGGGAAAGTCCTAAGGTGTATCGCTATGGAAGACCTTCAACGACTATCTCCTGATGGGAGAGTAAAACCGCAAGCTAAGGGCGGAAGAAAAATCTTTGGTCTCTATGTTAGAGATTGACATATAGTCTGCGCTGATGTGAAAGCGTCAGAGGTCTGTTCGTGAGAATAAGACTGGTCACCACTTGCGACGGTGATTGAACAAGGTTATGTTAGTATAAGTTAATAAAAACTAGCGCTATTAAACAACATGTGTTATTATATAAGTATCAATAAAAGGAGACTTGTATAATGGACAAAAAACAATATTTAATTATTGGTGAGGCGGCCGATTATATCGGCAAAAGCCCACACACATTAAGAAAATGGGATAAAGACGGAACATTGGTTCCAGAACATAAAACGGATTATGGTACTCGATATTATTCCAAACGACAATTAAACGAATATCTTGGCATCGAATCAAAAAATAAAGTTGTGATTGGTTATGCAAGGGTGTCGTCAAAGAAACAAGAACAAGATTTACAGCGTCAAATCGAAAACTTAGAAACTTATTTATTTGCACAAGGCAAGCCTTTTACAATTATTAAAGACATCGGCAGTGGAATTAATTATGAGAAAAAAGGGTTGTTACGCCTAATGAGAGAGGTTAAAGAGGGACGAGTTGATAAAATCGTTGTCTTATACAAAGACCGCCTATTACGTATTGGATTTGAATTATTTCAAGCATTTTGTGACCTATATAGCGTCCCAATTGAAATTGTAGATTCACAGAAAGTGGATGAACAACAAGAGCTTACAGAAGACTTGGTACAAGTAATGACAGTATTTGCTTGTAGAATGCAAGGAAGAAGAAGCAGACGTACAAAATCAATGATTCAATCGTATAAGGAGAAGGAACTTGAAAAAGGCAATTAAAATAAAGCTTTTTCCAACTGACGAACAACAAGAACTTCTGTTTCAATCTTGCGGAGTGGCTCGCAAGGCATATAATCTATGCAAAGAGTTAGATTTACAGTATTTAAAACAATTCGGCAAAGGTATTAATGATAGAGATTTCGGCCCACTAATGACTCAAATTAGGAGAGGCGATGATTTCCCTTATATGAAATTAGTATCAGCCGATGTGGCAAAACAAGCTGTAAAAGATTATATTGCTGCTAGAAGTCGGTCATTTAAAAATTTTAAAAATGGCTATCATGTCAATTGGAAAACACGTAAATCAAAACTGTCGTTTTATGCCGATTATGTTAAAACGAAAGTCAAACGTAAAGCGGTTTACATTTCAATGATTGGGGATATTAAGACCTCTTCCCAATTGCCAAGAAACTTTAAGCTGGGCAATCCAAGAGTGTCTTACGATGGACTTAGCTGGTGGATTTCAATTACAACAGAAGTCCCAAAACCAGAACAAGTTGAATTGACGGATGTTTCTATTGGATTGGATTTAGGGTTAACAACACTAGTGACCGCCTCTGATGGACAAACGTTTGATAATATAATGAAAAGCGAATCAGTGAAAGAATTGGATAAGAAAATTAAACAGTATCAACGTGCTTTATCCCGTAAAGAGCGAGGCTCAAAAAAATATCAGCAGACCTATGAGCGATTCTTAAAATGTGTGCAAAAGAAAACCAATATTAGACGCAATTATGCATTTCATGTAGCGAATGCTTTGGTGAGAACCAAGCCACAACGCATCGTGATGGAATCATTAAGTATTAAACACATGTTGAAAAATAAAAGACTTGCGAAAGCAATCCATGATGTTGCATGGTACAACTTACAAACCATTATCATACAAAAAGCAAACTTTTTTGGTATTGAAGTGGTTAAAGTTGATAGCCGCTTCCCATCCAGTCAATTGTGTTGTGTATGTGGCAATCGTCAACCTATGCCACTCGATAAGCGAGAATACAATTGTCAACATTGTGGAATATCAATCAATCGTGATTTGAATGCAGCGATTAATTTAGCAAGTATTTAGTATTTTACAAGGAGTGACGATACCACTCCTGTTCGGATAAGACTTTTTAGCCCCACGTTATCGTGGTGGAATCTGGAAGTTTTCGGACGTGAATAGCGCAAGTTGTATAAACTTATACTAACTTAGCCGTATCGGGAAGACTTCTCGTCAATCTTGAGTTAATGAAAGCAGGGTATCCACCTATCGATATAAAATTTACAGATAGGATTGTCTATTATAATGCTTTTGATGAATATAATGTGAAACATAATTTAAAAGCAATGGAGACTTTATTTGCCAAGTATATCAATGAAAGATTAGATATATATTTGAAAATGTTACAAAATTAAAATAATAACCCCCTTAAATTTCTTTCATATTTAAGGGATAAAACAATTATTAGGCTAAAGCATCTATTAATTACAGTAGGTGCTTTTTCTATGCGAAAAATTAGGAGGAGGATAGATATGCTTGAAAAAATAGTAAGAGTAGGAGTGATTGATGTAAAGTTTCGTTCATCTGCTACAATTCCAAGGCTATATAGAATCAAATTTAAAAGAGATATTTTCAAAGATCTTTCGTAAGCGTCCAATAACCAAGTATATTGTATCCAAGACAGTAAGATACTAGAACCTGTTGAAGTAACCGGTAATGTTATTGTTAAATATATTAATATTAATGGTAATGAAATCAGTGCGCCAGCAAAAGATGAAACTAATGCTGATGCCAATCATCCGTATAATACTGACGAAGACCGTAAATTAAAACTTATCCAAGGTAGTAAAGAGTACAATAATGAAGGTAAGATTTATGAATTGGTTCCTGAAGGCAAATACGGCACGTATAATGGAAAACCAATTGAAGTGGATGCGAACAATCACTTAACAGCATCGGACACGACAACCGGTAAAGTTGAAGCAGGTAAAACCAAAAGAAGTCGTTTATGTTTACCGTGAAAAACAATACAAAAAACAGGTGATGTGGTGCTTCATTATGTCAGTCTAGATGGAGAAGAAATACAACCACCCCACCATAATAGTGATGATAAACCGGTAGGTGAAGGCTATACTGTTTTAGACAAAGAAACTGGTGTAGTGGTTAAAGGTAAAACGGATGTCACTTACATTTATAAATTGAAAGAGACACCGGAACCAGGTAAACCAGAAGAACCAGGTACACCACCAGTAACACCTGAGAAACCTGAAAACCTAGAAGTACCTGAAAATCCAGAAGACCCAAGTATGCCAGAAGCACCAAAAGAAAAACCAGCTCCAGAAAAACAGCTGAATCAGGACAACCAACTTCTGAACAGCCAGGTCAAAATAAAGGAGAAGTTAAAAAATCTGCAGTACTTCCAAATACTGGTGAAGCTAGCACACTATTTGGTTTGAGCGCAGCAGCACTTTCAATCCTTGCAAGCTTAGGACTAGTAGCCACAGGTCGCAAAAAAGAAGACGAAGAAGCATAATCTGAATTCGTCCCAATATCCGTACTAACTCATCATTAGCACAATCAAGAAAACCACCTCTAGAGTGTCGCAGCTCAGAGGTGGTTTTTATATAGATTTTTAGTGATTTGGTCAAAAATATTTTTGATTTTCAACGAAAAAAAAAGTATCGATTCTGACCATTTTCATGATTTATAAACCAAAAAGATAACTATAAATAATGTTTATAAGTGAAAATTTGGAAAAGGTTGTAATGCTAATTTATAATTGGTACAATATCGGTGGAATCATCTGTCTATAAAATAGCGAAACCAGTTCTGTTTTGTAGATAGACGTATTTACAAAGAAGAGAGAAAGTGGAGTGATGCTGATGTTTTTTAAGAAAAAACAAAGATTCTCATTACGCAAGTATAAAATCGGTGTGTGCTCAGTCCTGTTAGGGACAACCTTTATTATGGGCGCTAACCAAGTATCAGCTGAAGAAACAGTTCCAAGCGAACCCGTTTCATCATCAGCAGAGCAAGTAGAAGACCCGACGCCAGAAGCCGAGTCAACTACTGTGTCACCAGAATTATCAGAACCAGTTGAAGAAGTAACTGAGTCTGATGCTGTTGAATCTACAACTGCAGAAGAACCGGTTGTAGAAAGTCAAGGAGCAGAAGCTGTTGAAACAACAACTGAATTGACAACAGTTTCTAACCCTACAGCAACAGAACTAGATTTAGTTGTCAATACGAAAGTAACTGTTCTAGATGCCAATAGTTTAACTGAGGGCGAAAAGGCTGCGGTTGAAGCCATTGTTCGCGAAGCCAATCATTTAACTGAAGCCCACGAAGTACGTGTCGCAAATGATGGCGCGGTGACAGTTTTTGAAAATGGTGTGGAAGTAGGTCGTCTTACAAGTGAAGCAGTGATCGACGTTTTAGTTGAACGTACAATAGAACCGAATCCAACAACAGAAGCACCAACAACAGCGGCAGAAGAAACTGTTAATGAAGAAACTTCTGATGTTGCAACAGATAATGCAGTAAATGAAACAGAAAATGGCGAAACAGCACCAGCTGAAGAACCAGTACCGCTAGCGTTAACGACGACTGAAGAAGCCGCTCCTGTTGTGCCGGAAGCAGCAGAAGAATCTACAGATGTGAAGACGTCTGAAGTGAATTTAGAAGCGTTGAAAGCTGAAAAAATTGCTTTATTAAACACTTATTCGCTTTTATCACCAACTGTGAAAGGCGAATTTGTATCTCGTTTCCAAGAAGCAGTGGATGTCGCAGCCTTAAACTTATTAGCGGAAGAAGCAAGAAAAGCACAAAAACGTGCCGAAGCCTTTCCGAATCAAGGAGAGCCATTAACAACCGGTACCTATTTCCGTGCTGAACCAGAAGCTTTACAGGCAGCACCGACAGAGGGACGTCTTGTGATACCTGATGTGACAGTGACAAGTACACATAGAGGTTATAGTCCAACGCCAACTATTTTCAACGAGCCAGGAACAAAGCTTGACTTCTCCTTTGGTAACCAAGAGTTACATAAGGGCGATTACTTTTTCGTAGAGACTCAAGATGTGCCAATTCCTTTCCCGGATACATTCCGTTTGAAATCAAATGACACAGACGGTAGCGGACCGGTTATCGCAACTGTAGAACGTGTTGGTTATGAAAGTGATTATGTAAAGGGAACTGACTCTGAAGATAAAACTCGTTTTGATCTTAAAAACGATGGCACCTTAAAAACGATGGCAATCAAGTATAAAGTAACCTTTACTGAAGCGGTCGAAGGCTTGAGAGCTGTCAAAGCGTCTGTATCTGGTAATGGTGGAAAACCTACTCTTGCAGGTACAGAAGCGCGTGAAACTAAGTTTGTTGTTAAAGTCAATGATAAACCAGTTTACACCAGTGTTTATTCACAACCAGCATGGGATGATGCCAATGCAGCTAACTATAAGCGATATCCTACCAATACTGGATACCAAGGGGTTGTCACTCAAGGTTTATATGGCGACGGCGATCGCAGTAAGATTGATTATGACACTGGTAATAGACAAAATAAACATGGATATGTCAGTATGGAAGCAACGGTATATGATTATCGTACAAACGTACCGGGTTCTAATGTTGGTTTCTTGACTGAGACGACCAGTGAAGGTTATGTTCAACTTACAGGTCAAGTTGGTGGAATGCCAGATGGTTTTAAAACAACCATTACCTCTCCAACGGATGCAAATAAAAATACCTACACGTGGGATGAAAGTAAACTAAGAATTGGTGAGCGATTACCAGTTTATTATGTTCCTTTCGAAGAATTGGATACTAAAGAGAAAAAAGCCAATGCAGATAACGGTAAACTTTATGTAACACCGGATGATATGTATTACAAAATCGAAAGTATTTCTGACGATAAACGCACGATTACACTGCGTTTTTATGGAGATTACTCTAAGCCAGGCCGTATTATTAATACTTTCAAAAATCCAATGGAAGATTTTAAAGATGGAAAAAATTCCCGTCTAGGAATTAAGTTTGATAAGCCTGACTATATTAAAGAAGCTGAAAAAACTGAATTAAAAGATGAGAAGGGAAATGTAATACTTAAAGATGGTAAACCAGTAATGGTAACCTCAACTGACAATTCAATTTTAACAGTCACAAATCCTGATGGCACTCAATTACCTGCATATACATTTAACGCGGTAAGTAAATCAGATCCAATTGGTTCT
The DNA here is from genome assembly GCA_016126655.1 of Aerococcaceae bacterium zg-1292. Lineage (GTDB taxonomy): Bacteria > Bacillota > Bacilli > Lactobacillales > Aerococcaceae > Globicatella. The sequence continues at coordinate 958,924 of CP065955.1, forward strand.
GAACCAATTACGCAAGGTGGCGTCGGTGGTTTAACTTCACAAGTTTACCGTCCTAACTATGATGCTTCAGCAACAGGTGTGCCAATTGAAACCTCTAACAAAGATCAAATTGGCAAAGGTACACTAGTTGTACGTTATGTTGATGTGAACGGTAAGACGATTAAAGAAGAAAATGTTGTTATCAAAGACGCACTAGTTGAATTAGAAGGCGACGTAAAAACAAATTATGACACAGTAAGAGATGACTACCGTCCTAAAGAAATGACAACAGATGATGGTACTAAGTATCAATTAGCGCCTGAATCAGATACAGAGTATACCGTTGGTACTGTTTCCAAGGAAGGACACTTAACAAATAGTAATTTACGAGATGTTGTCGCAAGTAATGATCCAAATGGTGCTGAACCAGCAGGTGAGTTAAGTCAAGGCACCAAGTATATCACGTATGTCTACAAAGAAGTTGAAAAAGATGTTCCGACACCTCCAGAAGCACCTAAAACAGGGGATGTCATTGTACATTATAAAGATGATAAAGGCAATCCAATTGATGAAGATAAAGTCGATACACAAAACAGCTTATATGGTACAGAATATAATACGAAAGATAATCGTCCTGAAACGATTACAACTGATGATGGTGTAACTTATAGACGTATTCATAATAGAGTTGAAGGGGATCCTGAAGAAGGGACAATCAATAAAGAAAAAACAGAAGTAACGTATATCTACAAAAAAGTTGCGAACTGGATTCCGAAAATCCCTAATAAACCAGAGGAAGACAATCCGAAAGTACCATATCCGTTTGATCCAGAGAATCCAGATTCTCCAGTAGATCCAACAAAACCAAATGATCCGAAAAAACCGGATCAACCACCAGTAATTCCGCATGTGCCAGGATATATACCAAACGATCCAAAAGGTAATCCGTTGGAACCAGTGGATCCAGAAGATCCAACAAAAGGCTATGTTCCACCAGTACCATCTAACCCTGGTGAAGATACTTATATCCCATACGTGCCAACACCGGAAGAACCAACACCGGAAAAACCAGGAAAATATGTACCATATATTCCAAAAGATCCGGAAAATCCAACTGATCCTAGTGATCCAAAAGATCCAAAAGACCCAACCACTGGTAAAGACATTCCGCCACGTCCATACGATGAGACACCGGAAGATCCATCAGATGATCCACGTTTACCAGACGTAGAAGGTCATGTCCCAGTAGATCCAGCCGATCCAAGTGGTAAGACACCATTGGAACCAGTTGATCCGAATGATCCAAAACAAGGCTATGTGCCACCAAAACCAGTGAATCCAAAAGAAGACACACCAATTCCATACGTACCAGCAGGTACTGTCATTGTTCGATATGAAAATGAAGAAGGGGTAGAAATCAAGGATTCAGCATTGGATACACCGAAGTCTCCGGTAGGTACTGAGTACAATACAACTGATAACAGACCAGAAGAAATTACTTACAATGGTGACAGATATGTGCGTATACCAAGTAAGACAAAAGGTGCTGAAGTAGGTAAGGTTGTAAAAGGGGAGACAGTAGTAACCTATGTTTATACAAAAGTTGCGAACTGGATTCCGAAAATCCCTAATAAACCAGAGGAAGACAATCCGAAAGTACCATATCCGTTTGATCCAGAGAACCCAGATTCTCCAGTAGATCCAACGAAACCAAATGATCCGAAAAAACCGGATCAACCGCCAGTAATTCCGCATGTGCCAGGATATATACCAAACGATCCAGAAGGTAATCCGTTGGAACCAGTGGATCCAGAAGATCCAACAAAAGGATATGTTCCACCAGTACCATCTAACCCTGGTGAAGATACTTATATCCCATACGTGCCAGCACCGGAAGATCCGACACCGGAAAAACCAGGAAAATATGTACCATATATTCCAAAAGATCCGGAAAACCCAACTGATCCTAGTGATCCAAAAGATCCAAAAGACCCAACCACTGGTAAAGACATTCCGCCACGTCCATACGATGAGACACCGGAAGATCCATCAGATGATCCACGTTTACCAGACGTAGAAGGTCATGTCCCAGTAGATCCAGCCGATCCAAGTGGTAAGACACCATTGGAACCAGTTGATCCAAATGATCCAAAACAAGGCTATGTGCCACCAAAACCAGTGAATCCAAAAGAAGATACACCAATTCCATACGTACCAGCAGGTACTGTCATTGTTCGATATAAAAATGAAGAAGGGGTAGAAATCAAGGATTCAGCATTGGATACACCGAAGTCTCCGGTAGGTACTGAGTACAATACAACTGATAACAGACCGGAAGAAATTACTTACAATGGTGACAGATATGTGCGTATACCAAGTAAGACAAAAGGTGCTGAAGAAGGTAAGGTTGTAGAAGGTGAGACAGTAGTAACCTATATTTATACAAAAGTAGCGAACTGGATTCCGAAAATCCCTAATAAACCAGAGGAAGACAATCCGAAAGTACCATATCCGTTTGATCCAGAGAACCCAGATTCTCCAGTAGATCCAACGAAACCAAATGATCCGAAAAAACCGGATCAACCGCCAGTAATTCCGCATGTGCCAGGATATATACCAAACGATCCAGAAGGTAATCCGTTGGAACCAGTGGATCCAGAAGATCCAACAAAAGGATATATTCCACCAGTACCATCTAACCCTGGTGAAGATACTTATATCCCATACGTGCCAGCACCGGAAGATCCGACACTGGAAAAACCAGGAAAATATGTTCCATATATTCCAAAAGATCCGGAAAACCCAACTGATCCTAGTGATCCAAAAGATCCAAAAGACCCAACCACTGGTGAAGACATTCCGCCACGTCCATACGATGAGACACCGGAAGATCCATCAGATGATCCACGTTTACCAGATGTAGAAGGTCATGTCCCAGTAGATCCAGCTGATCCAAGTGGTAAGACACCATTGGAACCAGGTGATCCAAATGATCCAAAACAAGGCTATGTGCCACCAAAACCAGTGAATCCTAAAGAAGATACACCAATTCCATACGTACCAGCAGGTACTGTCATTGTTCGATATGAAAATGAAGAAGGGGTAGAAATCAAGGATTCAGCATTGGATACACCGAAGTCTCCGGTAGGTACTGAGTACAATACAACTGATAACAGACCGGAAGAAATTACTTACAATGGTGACAGATATGTGCGTATACCAAGTAAGACAAAAGGTGCTGAAGAAGGTAAGGTTGTAGAAGGTGAGACAGTAGTAACCTATATTTATACAAAAGTAGCGAACTGGATTCCGAAAATCCCTAATAAACCAGAGGAAGACAATCCGAAAGTACCATATCCGTTTGATCCAGAGAACCCAGATTCTCCAGTAGATCCAACGAAACCAAATGATCCGAAAAAACCGGATCAACCGCCAGTAATTCCGCATGTGCCAGGATATATACCAAACGATCCAGAAGGTAATCCGTTGGAACCAGTGGATCCAGAAGATCCAACAAAAGGATATATTCCACCAGTACCATCTAACCCTGGTGAAGATACTTATATCCCATACGTGCCGGCACCGGAAGATCCGACACCGGAAAAACCAGGTAGCTACATCCCATACGTACCAAACAACCCTCAAAATCCAGATCCGAATGATCCAGATAAGACAATTGAGATTCCAAAAGTACCGTATGATGAAACACCGAAAGACCCAAGCGATAACCCACCGTTACCAGATGTAGATGGCTATATCCCAGTTGATCCAAAAGACCCAACAACACCGTTGAAACCAAGAGATCCAGAGGATCCAACTAAAGGCTATATACCACCAACCATCAATAATCCAGAAGACCCATCAGAGGACACACCAGTACCATACGTACCAGCAGGTACAGTCACTGTTCACTATGTGGATGAAAAAGGTAAACCAATTCAAGACCCAACAGTGGATACACCAAAATCACCAGTAGGTACAAAATACAATACTAACGAAAATGGAACAGAAATTCCGAAAGAAGTCGAAGGTAAAGATGGTAAAGTCTACGTACTTGTAGGTGTGAAAGAAGGCGACCAAGAAATTGGTAAGGTGAAAAAAGGTAATACGGATGTCACTTATATTTATAAATTAAAAGAGACACCGGAACCAGGAGAACCAGGTACGCCAGGAGAACCAGGTACGCCAGGAGAACCAGGTACGCCAGGAGAACCGGGTACGCCAGGAGAACCGGGTACGCCAGGAGAACCAGGTACACCAGGCAAACCAGGTACACCAGGCAAACCAGGTACACCACCGGTAACACCTGAAAACCCAGAAACACCAGGTAATCCAGAAGACCCAAGTATGCCGGAAGCACCAAAAGAAAACCCAACTCCAGAAAAACCAGCTGAACCAGGACAACCAACTCCTGAACAGCCAGGTCAAAATGAAGGAGAAGTTAAAAAATCTGCAGTACTTCCAAATACTGGTGAAGCTGGTACACTATTTGGTTGGAGCGCAGCAGCACTTTCAATCCTTGCAGGCTTAGGACTAGTAGCCACAGGTCGCAAAAAAGAAGACGAAGAAGCATAAGTATATTTCGTCAAAATATACTGGCTAATTAACCATTAGTACAGCAAAGAAACCACCTCGAGAGTTCGACTCAGAGGTGGTTTTTTCGTATATAGGTATTAATCAAAAATGAAATTGAATTTAAGGCGAATTTTCCAATGTGAAAATTTTTTAAAATTATCAAGAGTGAAATGACGAATGTAAACATTATGATCAATATTTGAAAAAACAAAGATTTTAAAAAGGTTGTTTTCATAAATTGGAATTGGTACAATATTTGTGGAATAATCTATCGAAAAAGATAATGCCCTTATCATTTCTTAGATAGACGTATTTACATGAAGAGAAAGTAGAGTGATGCTGATGTTTTATAATAAAAAACAAAGATTCTCATTACGCAAGTACAAAATCGGTGTGTGCTCAGTCCTGTTAGGGACCACATTTATTATGAGCGCCAACCAAGTCCAAGTATCCGCTGAAGAAACAGTTCCGAGTGAACCCGTTTCATCCTCAGCAGAGTCAGTAGAAGACCCGACACCAGAAGCCGAGCCAACTCCTGAGTCAAAACCAGTTGAAGTAACCGATCCTAATTCGGCGGAGCCATCAACAGACGAAGCACCCATTGTTGAAAGCCCTGAACCAAAGGTTGTTGATACAACAACGCAAGTGGAAACAGTTCCTGAACCGGCTAATACAAAACAGGCTTCAACGATTGCAAGCGAACCAACTGAAAATGCATTAACTACAGGGACTCCGGAAAAAGAAGTTGAGGCAACGCAAGAAGGAGCGCCATTAGCGTTAGCGGCTACTGAAAATGCAGCACAACAAGATGGTCATCAAGTAACACCAGCTGCTGATGAAGTTTTAGATGAAAAAGGCTGGAAAGACCTTAAACGCTTCAGCAACAAACCCGGTGTCTTTTATGTTCAAAAGTCTGGTATTGTCAATAATCCTGATGAAGCCGATAAAAACACTGAAATTTATGAGGTGGATACAAAAACAGGTGAGATTACAAAAGTTACTGAAGATAAAGTCGAAGGTGGCGGCACGCTTTATGACAATCTTTTAGCACTAGCTGAAAAGCAAGGTTTTGGCGGAATGCATGGTCTAGGAATAGCAAAAACAGGTAAAGCTTATAAAGCGTTTAATGCCCTAGGACTTTCAAATGACGGTCGTTACGCCTATACATTAGGATATACATCAGATAATGACGTGGTCGATCGTACAACTATCAATGGTATTTATCGCTATGATATGCAAACCAAAACGTGGAGTCTAGTGAGTGATTCTAGCAAATGGGCAGATGGTATGGGTGTTATGAAGACTAATGCCTGGACTGCCGGAGCAGTGAATCCAAAAGATGGTAAATACTATTTTGGTACGCTAACCCTTAAAGCGGATCCTGCTTTGTCTCGTGTTGCGCCACGTGATGCTGAAGATTATATTAAGAAACGTGATGCCAATGAATTTGACCTTTATTTCCGTATGTGGTCATTTGACCCAGCGACAGGTACCGTGGCAAATGCTGGTTACCTTGATACAAACTTTGTAAAATCAGGTAAGTTTGATAAAAACGAAACATACTTTAAAAGTACTGGTAAAAAACCTGGTGAAGAAAGTTATGTTGTCGGGAATGATATTGCTTTCGATACAAATGGCAATATGAGATTAGTTCTCAACCAATACAACACAAGTAATTACTTTGTATATTCAGTAGATAACAAAACCTTTGAAGCAGCAGCGGCGAAAAATGATAAATACGCTAAAATGGAAGGTTCACTCTCTAACCCAATTCCGATTTATACTAAGTTAGTCGATAAAATAGATGGTAGCAATATCGGAGCTTCCAACTCTGTCGTCACAGGTGGACTAGCCATTGATTCTGATGGTTCACTTTTCTTCCATAATCGTAGTGGTAAAGTCGGTAAGATTACATCAGATTTGTCGTATGGTGGTCTTCTTAATAATGTAGATGCGCCTAAAGACACTTCAACCTGGGGTGATGCAGCAAGTATCCGTGGTACTGTCGGACACGGAAATGTTTACCGCGAGTATTACATTAAAAATACAAATACAATATTAGGTGGTACAATCGGTACGATTGACAATGGCAAATTTGTCCCAACGGCTACGACAACGGATGGTAAAGACACCATAGAAAAAGACCAAGCACTATATAAAAATTATGATGCTACAGTAAATCGTCCAATGGCTATTAAAGCAGCGGACGGTAAAGTTTACAAATATGTAGGAACAAAAGAAGGCACTGACCCAGAAAAAGGTATTGTTAAAAAAGACAATCAAACAGTTAAGTATGAATATGAACCTGTTGAAGTAACCGGTAATGTTATTGTTAAATATATTGATATTAATGGTAATGAAATCAGTGCGCCAGCAAAAGATGAAACTAATGCTGATGCCAATCATCCGTATAATACTGACGAAGACCGTAAATTAAAACTTATCCAAGGTAGTAAAGAGTACAATAATGAAGGTAAGATTTATGAATTGGTTCCTGAAGGCAAATACGGCACGTATAACGGAAAACCAATTGAAGTGGATGCGAACAATCACTTAATAGCATCGGACACGACAACCGGTAAAGTTGAAGCAGGTAAAACAAAAGAAGTCGTTTATGTTTACCGTGAAAAAACAATACAAAAAACAGGTGATGTGGTGCTTCATTATGTTAGTCTAGATGGAGAAGAAATACAACCAACCCACCATAATAGTGATGATAAACCGGTAGGCGAAAGCTATACTGTTTTAGACAAAGAAAAACCAAAAGTCATCGTAAAAAACGGTGTTACTTACAAGTTGGTTGAAACAATTAGTGAAGAAGGCATCATTGATGGCAAGTCAACAACAGGTATTGTCGATGATAAAAAAATTGTGACTGAAAATGTAACCACCGTTGAAAGTGGAGAAAATGCCAAAATTATAGAGGGCACTCAACATATCGTCTATGTTTATAAACCAGTCGGATCTGTTGTGGCTCACTATGTTAACACCAAAGGACAAGTCATCAAAGATAAATATATCGATACCAATGAAGGTGATATTGATGAAGATTATGATGTCACTGAAAAAGACAATGGTGTTGATGAAAAACCTGAAACCATCACCAAAGATGGCGTAAAATATAAATTCAAAAGAGTTGCTACAACAGGTAACGTCGGTGGTATTAATGTCGTAACAACGGATGCTACCAACCAAGTGAGGGATGAAACAGGACGAGTCGTTAAAGGGACAACTCATGTTATCTATGTATATGAAGAAGAGTCAGCAGAACCTAAAGGTTCAGTTGTTGCGCATTATGTAAACGAAGATGGTGAAGTCATTAAATCAGCTTATAATGACACAACCAATGCTCCAGTAAATTCAAGTTACGATATAACCGGAGAACTTGAACGTCCTGAAGAAATTACCCATAATGGTAAGACCTATGTACGAACACGTATATCTGAATCAGGTAAAGTGAACGATAAAGAGATTGTGGCGACTAATGACGAAAATATCGTATCAACAACCGAAACTAATGGTAAAGTTGTAGAAGGTACAACACACATTATTTATGTGTATAAGTTAAAAGAAGCGCCTGTTCAACCAGGTTCTGTTATCGTAAATTATCGTGATGTAGAAGGAAAATATTTACAACCAAAAGATACCGTCTACGATACAAAAGATGGTGCAGATAAATCCGACTATAACACGGAAGATTTACGTCATAAAACAATCGCAAAAGACGGCAAAATCTATGAGTTAGTCGAACAAGCCGGTACACATACAGTAGGTGAAGTTGAAGCGAATGGTCATTTGAAAGAGACGGATGATGTAGCTGGTATAGTGGAAGCTGGTAAAACTAAGCATATCACTTATATCTATAAAGAAGTCACTCCAACTCCGAAAACAGGTAATGTTACAGTTAAATATGTCGATACAGAGGGTAATAGCTTACTTCCTGAAGCGATTGATGAACTGAATGCAGCAATTAATAAAGAATATACAACAACTGACCATAAGCCAGAAACAATTACTACGAAAACAGGAACGTATGAACTTGCTCCAGCAGCGGATTATACAGTTGGTAAAGTTAGTGACAATCACACATTGGCTGAGTCTAAAAAAGATGATTTGAAAAAATCAGATGATGAGACTGGAACAGTTGCACAAGGCACTAAGACCATTGTCTATGTCTACAAAAAAGTTGAAACTCCTGTTGAAAAAGGTTCAGTTGTTGTCAATTACATTACGACAGATGGTACGCCACTTTCAGTAATGAAAGACGGTCAATCACTTGCCCAACAACAAGTTGTAACGAATCAACCAGTGGGAAGCCAATATGACGCTACAACCCCTGAATTAAAACCAACTGAAATTGAACATGAAGGAAAAACTTATGTTCTTGCGCCATTAGGTGCCTATGGAGAGCGTTTAGTTGATAAGGATAACCATTTAGTAGGGTCTGATGATGTAAAAGGTGATGTCGCAAAAGCAACGAAAACCGTTACTTATGTGTACAAATTGAAAGAAGAACTTGTTCAACCTGGTGGTCAAGTAACTGCTCAATACTTTGTAGAAGGGACAGATACACGTCTTTACAAAGATTCATCAAATCCTCAAGATACAGTAGTTCAACCAGACGGCACACCAGTAGAAACAAAATATAAAGACACACCACCAACCTATTTGACGGATGGAAAAGATATTTATGATTTAGTAACAGTTGGAAGCAATCCGAAACTTAGAGACGGCTCTGCGCCACAAGAAGGTGAAGTTAAAAAAGACGCTCAAGTTATTCAGTATGAGTACAAGAAACGTGAGACACCAAAAGGTTCAGTAGTGGTACACTATGTTGATGAGGATGGCAATGTGATTCAACCGAAAAAAGAAGACACGCCATTATCACCAGTAGGTACGGCATATGATACAACGGACTTACGTGATAAAACAATTACTGATAAAACAACGGGTAAAACCTATGAGTTTGTGCGCATTTCAAATACACCATCAGTAAAAACGAAAGAAATCGTTAAAATTTCAGAGACAAATCATTTGACTGATGATGAAACAAATAGAGTACAAGAAGGTACTACTAACATTATTTACGTGTATCGTGAAGTGAAACCAACACCACCGGAAAAACCAGGAAAACCAGAAGAACCAGGTACACCACCGGTAACACCAGAAGAACCAGGCAAACCGGAAGAACCAGGAAAACCAGAAGAACCAGGCAAACCGGAAGAACCAGGCAAACCGGAAGAACCAGGCAAACCAGAAGAACCAGGAAAACCAGAAGAACCAGGCAAACCAGAAGAACCAGGAAAACCAGAAGAACCAGGCAAACCGGAAGAACCAGGCAAACCGGAAGAACCAGATACACCACCGGTAACCCCGGAAAAACCAGGCAAACCAGGTACACCGCCGGTAACGCCAGGCACACCGGGAGAACCAGGCAAACCAGGTACACCACCGGTAACACCAGAAAAACCAGGTAGCTACATCCCATACGTGCCAAACAACCCTCAAAATCCAGATCCGAACGATCCAGATAAATCAATTGAGATTCCAAAAGTACCGTATGATGAAACACCGGAAGACCCAAGTAATAATCCACCATTACCAGATGTAGATGGCTATATCCCAGTTGATCCAAAAGATCCAACAAAACCATTGAAACCAAAAGATCCAGAGGATCCAACTAAAGGCTATATACCACCAACCATCAAAAATCCAGAAGACCCATCAGAGGACACACCAGTACCATACGTACCAGCAGGTACTGTCACTGTTCACTATGTGGATGAAAAAGGTAATCCAATTAAAGATCCAACTGTGGATACACCAAAATCACCAGTAGGTACAGAATACAATACCAACGAAAACGGAACAGAAATTCCGAAAGAAGTCGAAGGTAAAGATGGTAAGGATTACGTACTTGTAAAAGTAAAAGATGGTGATAAAGAAATTGGTAAAGTGGTGAAAGGTAATACGGATGTTACTTACATTTATAAATTGAAAGAGACACCACCAACACCACCGGTAACACCAGAAAAACCAGGTAGCTACATCCCATACGTGCCAAACAACCCTCAAAATCCAGATCCGAACGATCCAGATAAATCAATTGAGATTCCAAAAGTACCGTATGATGAAACACCGGAAGACCCAAGTAATAATCCACCATTACCAGATGTAGATGGCTATATCCCAGTTGATCCAAAAGATCCAACAAAACCATTGAAACCAAAAGATCCAGAGGATCCAACTAAAGGCTATATACCACCAACCATCAAAAATCCAGAAGACCCATCAGAGGACACACCAGTACCATACGTACCAGCAGGTACTGTCACTGTTCACTATGTGGATGAAAAAGGTAATCCAATTAAAGATCCAACTGTGGATACACCAAAATCACCAGTAGGTACAGAATACAATACCAACGAAAACGGAACAGAAATTCCGAAAGAAGTTGAAGGTAAAGATGGTAAGGATTACGTACTTGTAAAAGTAAAAGATGGTGACAAAGAAACTGGTGTAGTGGTTAAAGGTAATACGGATGTCACTTACATTTATAAATTGAAAGAGACACCATCAACACCACCGGTAACACCAGAAAAACCAGGTAAACCAGAAGAACCAGGCAAACCAGGTACACCGCCGGTAACGCCAGGCACACCGGGAGAACCAGGCAAACCAGGTACACCACCGGTAACACCTGAGAAACCTGAAACCCCAGAAAAACCAGGTAACCCAGAAACACCTGAGAACCCAGAAGACCCAAGTGTGCCGGAAGCACCAAAAGATAACCCAACTCCAGAAAAACCAGCTGAACCAGGACAAACAACTCCTGAACAGCCAGGTCAAAATGAAGGAGAAGTTAAAAAATCTGCAGTACTTCCAAATACTGGTGAAGCTAGCTCTATGATTCCTTGGAGTGCGGCAGCACTTTCAATATTAGTGAGCTTAGGACTAGTAGCCACAGGTCGCAAAAAAGAAGACGAAGAAGCATAATCTGAATTCGTCCCAATATCCGTACTAACTCATCATTAGTACAGCAAAGAAACCACCTCGAGAGTTCGACTCAGAGGTGGTTTTTCGTATATAGGCATTAATCAAAAACGGAATTGAACTTGCGCCGATATCTATGAAAATTCGCAATCGAAATCCTACTGAAATTCTCATTAAACACGAATCTTAGTAGTGTTTTTTCGCATCAGAATAAGCCCATTCATTAAATGTATTTAATTTCTACGCAACCGTAAAAAATATTACATGGTACTGAAATAATGTCTTAAAATCTTAATATAAACAATTCAAAAAATTCAAATTTCTTCAATTGTTTTACATAAAAATGAGTTATAATAAATATGGAGATTGATCGTACTACTTAATTGAGAAATAACGTCGTTTAAAATCGTTCATTTACATTATTGCTCGCCAATGATTATCTAAACTGGCTATTATAATGAAAAATAAACGTTCTAAACATGAATGATTAAGTAATACTGAAATATCCGCATTACAAATAAACAAGTGCGAGTATAGGTAATCTGAATGGAATTACTAGAGCAAAATAACTAAGTGCATCCGCATTTTAAATAATTTGCTTAGTGAACAATCAGACAGCCCGAACGAGCCAAAATAAAAGGAGTGTTGGAAAATGTTTGATAAGCGTAAAGACCGATTTTCTATTCGGAAGTTTAAAGTAGGAGTAGGTTCAGTATTCTTAGGTTCATTTTTAATCGTTGGCGCGCAAGTTTATGCGGAAGAGACTGCCAATATTAAACAAGAGTCGGATAATGTTGCGGCGATTAACGAAAACAGTGATGCTAGTAATGTTGTGAAAACAAAAGAAGCGAACAGTCCGCAGGAAGGATTAATGAATCAAACGCAAGATAATCAAGTCCCTGCTCCAAATCCAGAAGCCGATAAAGCGGTACAAGAAGCCACAAAAGCTATCGAAGCTGCTGAAGAAGTATTAACTAGAGCTAGACAAAGAGCAGCTGTATTAACTTCGATTGGTATCATTCAACTTAGAGATAAAGAAGAAATTGATAAATTAAATGAAGAAGTAAAAACGTTAAAAGAGCAAGCGAAGCAATTGGTGGAAAAGCTACCTGATGATATACGTAAACAAGGCTTGTTAATGCGTCTTGACACATTAAAGCCAGTTATTGTGAACGTAAATGATTCCAATTACAATGGTCGTCCGGATGATATTGAAAAGGTTTTGGATGAAGCTGAAGAAGCAGTAAAAGCAGCTGAAGCGGCAGTGAAAGAAAATGATGCTGCATTGATTAAAGAAAAGAAAAATTTAGCTAACGCCCTAGTAAAAAAATTAGAAGCAGCGGTTAAAAATGTAGATGACTATCCTGAAATAAAAAATTATAAAGAGCGCTTAGATGCAATTGTAACACCAGAAGAAGCACCAGAAGAAGCGCCTGAACAAAATCCAAAAGAGAATCCAGAACAAAAGCCAGAAGAAGCGCCAGAGCAAGAGCCAGAACAAAAGCCAGAGCAAGAGCCAGAACAAAAGCCAGAGCAAGAGCCGGAACAAAAGCCAGAACAAAAGCCAGAAGAAGCGCCAGAGCAAGAGCCGGAACAAAAGCCAGAAGAAACACCGGAAGAATTAGACAAAGCAAATGAAAAGGCAGCTGAAAAGGCAATTGAGGCAGCTAAAAAGGCAGTCGACAATTTGAAGCAAAAAATTGCGGAAGATAAAGCCATTAGTGATGCAGACAAAAAGGAATTAGAAAAATTAAATACCGAAATCATCAATTTGAAAAATGCAGCACAATCACAGGTGGAAAAAATAACAAATGACGAAATAAAAACAAAATTATTAAATCGCCTTGCAGCAGTTCAACCTATTACTATTATTGTTAATGATAATAACAATAATAATATCCCCGATGAAGTTGATAAAGCGGCAGAAGCGGTTAAAGCTGCAAAAAATGCAGCTAGTGCTGCACAATTGAAGAAATTTGAATTAGGCTTGAATGATGCGATTAGTCCCGAAGACAAAAAGATATTAGATAAACTTGATGAAACAACTAACGCTACAAAAAAAGCAGCAGCAGAATTAATTAACAAATTGTCTGATAATCAGTATAAAAAAGATTTGTTAGAGCAATTACAAAAGGTAACCCTAGTTAATGCTATAGTCAATGACCAAAACAGCAATGGTCGCCCAGATAATATTGATGCTGCTGTCGATGCGGCTAAAGCTGCCGTTAATGCTGCAAAAGACGCAGAGAGTACAGCTCAAGCTGAAAAGACAAAAGCCTTAGCTGATAAGAAAATTACGGCAGCTGAAAAAGCTGCAGTAGACAAACAAAATAGTCAAATAATAGCTAAAAAAGTCAAAGCAATGGATTTAGTGAAAAAATTGCCAGATGTGGTTGAAAAGCCTGATTTGATGAAACAACTTGAAAACATTAAACCTGTTGAGATACAAATCACCAAAGAAGACCAAAAAGAACAAGACAATAGTAAAAAGGCAGCTGAAAAAGCAGCCATTGCAGCCGCGGAAGCAGCAGTAAAAGCTGCAGAAGAGGCAGCAAAAACAGCTGAAGCTCAAAGAACAAAAGTGTTAGCAGATAAAGTAGTCAATCAAGCAGAAAAAACGATTATGGACAAGTTGAACGCTGACACCAAAGGTAAGAAAGACAAAGCGCTATTAATGGTCGAAGATTTACCAGACGGAGTGAAGAAAAAAGAATTTGAAAGACGTCTTGCAGCTGTTCAAGAAAGTAAAGTTGAAGTCAATGATTTAAACAATAATGGCAAACCTGATAGCCAAGATAAAGCTGAAGAAGAAGCAGCCGCTGAAAAAGCAGTCAAAGCAGCCGAATCAGCCGCAAAATTAGCTGAAGTGAAGAAAGCTGAAGTGCTGAAAGATAAAGTCATCACTCAAGCTGAGAAAGATGAAGTTGACCGATTAAACAAGGATACAGCCGCTAAGAAAGAACTCGCAACACCATTAGTCGAAAAATTATCTGAAGGTGCTAAAAAAGAGAATCTAGTAGCCCGCCTTGCAGCCATAAAAATTACTACAGTAGAAGTAAATGAAAAAGGCAGCAATGCTAAACCAGATAAACCAGAAACACCAAAGGCACCGGAAACACCAAAGGCACCGGAAACACCAAAGGCACCGGAAACACCGGAAACACCGAAAGCACCGCAAACACCAAAAGCACCGGAAACACCGAAAGTGCCGGAAACACCAAAAGCGCCGCAAACACCGAGTACGCCAAAAGAGACTGGAGAAAAAGCAATCAAACCAGGACAACCGGCACCCGTTCAGCCAAGTCAAAAAACAGCGAATGTCAAAAAAACTGCTGAACTACCAAATACAGGTGAAGCAAATGCAATGATTCCTTGGAGTGCCGCAGCTCTTTCAATTCTTACAGGATTAGGATTAATTGTAACCAGTCGTAAACGAGAAGATGAAGAAGCGTAAAATATAATAGATACAATCAAAGTGTTCATCCACTTGAACCACCTCATGAGTGAATGCACAGAGGTGGTTTTTTAATGTACATGGCAGAATGTAGATAAAATAATGAGATGTATTTAATTTGCACACAACCGTAAAAATTATATTACAGTTCTGAAATATTGTTGCAAAGTCTTAACGAAAAAACCCAAAGAAAATCATTTTTTTTAATTCCATTTTATCAAAAAAAGACTATAATGAATAAGCTAGATTGATAGCGTTGATTGATTGAGCAATGTAGATATTTAAGAGAGTTAAATAACCATCTGATGCGTCCGACTGTTGTATAAAATGGATGCAATAAAAGATGGTTAAATGGGAGAGAATTGAATACGCATTTTTTCAAAAATCAAATGATGTTAATAACTCAGGCACTTTAAAATAAAATAATGTGAGCGCGGGAACTAGACTTGACTGACAAAAATCATCCTATATATATGGATAAAATTGTCATGATCACAAAGCAGCAATCGAGTAAGTACTTAGCTACTTAAGGCATTGTGTTAAGTGGATGGCAAAAATGTCTAAATGAAGACACCATAATCCGAGTATCGCACAATAGGAAACTTCTAAGTAAGACAAGTTGACCCAAGCGAGCCAAAAAGGAGTAATATAATATGTTTGAAAGAAAAAAAGACCGATTTTCGATTCGTAAATTTAAAGTAGGGGTAGGTTCTGTTTTCTTAGGTTCATTATTAATCATTGCACCGCAAGTTTACGGTGTGGAAACAACTAATACTAATCCAGAATCTGAAACCATTGCAGCCACTACAGAAACTACTACAACGACGGAGACATCTACGGTAACAATGCCGACAGATGATATAGCAACAGCTAAAACACTGCCTGCTGAGGAAGAAACAACGAATCAGCCGCAAGAGAATGTTGATGCGAGAAATAATGGACTTTATGAGGCTGCAAAGCAAGCAGTAGAAGCTGCAGAACAGGCAGTACAAAAAGGTTTGGATGCGTCGTCAATACAAGATTTAATAGGCAATGCTAATTTATTTATTAAACAATTGAATGGAACTCATGAAGCACAAGAATTACAGAATCGACTGAATGCCATTCCAAAGCCTAAAGTACAAGATACTGAAAAAGAAATGGATGACCAATCAGAACTTGATGATGAATCTATGTCAGACGAAGCAGAAACACGTAAGGAGATAGACGAAGCTGTTAAAAGAGCAACGGCCGCTGTTGATGCTGCTGAATCCGCATATCAAAAGCTTCGAGAAGAAGTAGCTAAAGTGAGAGCAAAACGCGCTATTAATTCAACCGATAAACATTTAGTTGATAATTTGAATGAAGAAGTAGATGGATTGAAAAAACGAGCTCTTCACTTGGTTAAAGACTTACAAGATGAAACACGTAGAGATGAACTACAATCGCGTCTTGATGGTATAAATAGAATTGAAGTTCAAATCAATGATAATAATCATAATAATATTCCAGATGAGTTAGATGATGTGCTTATTGCAGCTGGCGAAGCAGTTGACGAAATAGAAAAAGCATTAAAATCTGGAAAGACTACTACAGATGTAAAAGATTTAATTGATAAAGCTAAAGGAATAGTTAATGAAGTGAGTGGAGTTCCTGAAGCCCAGGAATTAGTTAAACGTCTTAAAGACATTTTATCTACTGAACCACATGATACTGATGAACCAAATGATACTGAAAAAGAAATGAATGACCATTCAGATAATGCTGACCAACCTCAGGTGGATGGAAACGAAAACAAAGAAGAATCAGACAAAGAAGAATCAGATAAAAAAGAATTAGATAAGGAGGCTCTTGATAAAGAAATAAAAGATATTCAAGAAGCGTTGACTGCAGTTAGCCAAGCTGAAGAAGAATATAATAAAGTTAAGAAGAGAATTCAAGACCTTGGAGTAGACGGTGTTATTAATCCAAAAGAAAAAGATGAGATAGATGCCATATTTAAAGAATGGGAAGCTAAGAAAAATGCAGCGAAGACATTGGTTGATAATTTATCTAATGAAACGCATAAAATGCCATTAAAAGCTCGTCTTAATGCAATGGTACCTATTGATGTAAAAATGAATGACAAAGATTCAAACGGACGTGATGATGAACTTGATGAATTAATTACAGCAGCAAACAAAGCGATAGATGAAGCTGAACTTTCAGTCAAAAAATCGGATAAACCTGAGGAAATTCAAGCTAAAATAGCAGCTGCTAGAGCAGCAGTAGATAAAGTACCACAAGGTGTAGAAAGAAAAGGACTAGATGAACGCCTTGCGGAAATCAAAGCACCTGAAACAGACGCTGATAAAGAAATCAACGACCAACCTGGTGCACCAGATGTACCACAAGTAGATGATGATAAAAAAGAAGACAATAATGCAGTTGATCCAGCGGAAAAAGAAGCGGAAGATGCTGTTGTAGAAGCTGAGAAAGCGGCACAAGCAGCAGAAGATAAGAAAGCGCAATTGAAAACTAAAGGTATTATCAAACAATCAGATAAAAGAGAAGTTGATGCATTAAATGTTGATACAGAAGCCAAAAAAGCTATAGCTAAGGTGAAAATTGATGAAGTAAAAAATATAAATAAAAAGAATGATTTAGAGGGTCGTCTTGATAAATTGAAAATTGAATCAGTAGAAGTCAATGACCAAAATGATAATGATATTTTAGATAGCGAAGAAAGTGCTCAAGAAAAAGCAAAAGCTGAAGCAGCTATTGAAGCAGCGGAAGAAGTTGTTCACAAGTTGAAAACCAAATTGCAAGAAGATAATGCAATTAGTGACAAAGATAAAGCTGAAATTGAAAAACTAAATAAAGAAATTGCCGAAAAGAAAGAAGCTGCAATGAGATTAGTTTATCAATTATCTGAAGGGCAAGATAAAGAAGATTTATTTAAAAGACTTGAAGATGTTAAAACTGCCACTGTAGAAGTCAATGACAAAAATGGCAACGATATCCCTGATGAAGAGGATGAATCAACTGCTCAGGCTGCTGTTCAAATGGCACAAGCATCCTTAAAAAAATTACAAGATAAGAAAAAAGTAATTGAAACGGGTACAGCTATAAGTCTAAAAGAAAAACAAGAGATCGACCAATTAAAAGATGATACACTAGTTAAGAAAGCTACGGCTGCTGCATTGGTGGAAAATTTAGCGGATGGACAGAAAAAGCAAGCTTTTCAGTCTCAACTTGAAAACATTGAAAAGGAAACAGAAAAAGTTGATGTAACAGTTAACGATAACGATGATAATGGTCGTCCGGATGCTGTTGATGCAGCAGTAAATGCTGTTGATGCAGCAGAAAAAGCATCTAAAGAAGCCCATGCATTGAAAAATAAAGCTGAGGTAGATGGTATTGACGACAAAGAAAAAGCTGAAATAGATGAACTTGATGCTAAAACAATTATGTTGAAAGAAGTAGCAACTCAATTAGTTAATAAGTTACAGTATTTAACTGTGAAAGAGTACTTATTAAATCAATTAAAATCAGTAACAACAGTTGACTTAAAAGATACTCCAAAAGATACCGAAGAACATGCTGAACAAGATACCGACAAAGGTACAGACCAAGATTCTAATAAAGATACAGAAAAAGGTACTGAAAAAGATACTGGTAAGACACCAGAACAAAATCCAGATTCAGATACAAAACAAGATACCGAAGAAGGTAAAACTCAAGACTCTGATAAAGGTACTGAAAATGGAACTGAAAACGGCATCGAAAAAGATACGGATAAAGATACCGGAAAAGAACCAGAAAAAGATCCTGAAAAAGAAGCAGAACCAGAACAAGAACCAGAACAAGAACCAGAACAAGATAAAGAGCAAGGTAAAGAGCAAGATAAAGAAGAAGATTCTAACAAAGGTACCGAAAACGATAAAGAAAAAGATACCGAACCAAAAACTGATACAGAGGAAGGAACAAAACCAAACACTGATTCAGACACTGGCTCAGACACCGATTCAGACACAAAACAAGACTCAGAGCAAGGAACAAAACCGAACACTGAAGACGAGTCTAAAAAAGATACTGACGCTCAATCAGATGCTCCAGATACTGATAATAAAGAAGCAAAAGAAGCCGCAGCCAAAGCTGCAGCAGAAAACGCAGTAGCTGAAGCAGAAAACGCAGCTAGTGCAGCGCGCTTGAAGTTGTTTGAAATGGGATTAAATAAAGCGATTAGTCCACAAGAAAAAGCTGTATTAGACGAACTAAACAATAAAACAAATGCAAGCAAAAAAGCTGCAGAAGAGTTGGTTAACAAAGTACAAGACGAAACATTTAAAAAAGGTTTACAAGAACGACTTGCAAAAGTGAACCCTGTGAATGCGGAAGTCAATGATACAAACAACAATGGAATCCCAGACACAGTTGATAATGACGTTAAGACAGCCGAAGCCGCCGTGAAAGCCGCTCAAGCAGCAGTCAGTGAAGCTCAAGCTAAGCTAAAAGACGCACAAAGCAATGGTGAAGTCACACAAGAAGAAAAAGACGCTGTTGATAAATTAAACGAAAAAATTACAGCTGAAAAAGAAAAAGCAACTGACTTAGTGAACAAATTACCAGAATACGTTAACAAAGTTGAGTTAAATAAGCAGCTTAACGAAATCACAACGGTTAATGCAGTAGTGACGAAAAAAGACAATGACGTCAAACCAGATGCTGGCGTACAACCAAATGGCGAAGACGCAAAAACGAAAGCAGCCGAAGCAGCCGCAGAAAAAGCAGTTGCCGAAGCCGAAGCAGCAGGACAAGCAGCGCAAGCTAAGAAAGAAGCCGTAGAAGCGAATAATGCCGTTAATCAAGCAGAGAAAAATGAAGTAACTCGCTTAAACAATGATACAGTTTCTAAGAAAGAAATAGCTAAGTACTTGGTGAGCGAATTACCAAATGGTGAGAAGAAAGCAGCACTTGAAAGACGTTTAGCTGCAGTGAAAACTGTCGAAGTTGAAGTCAATGACGAAAACGATAACGGCAAACCAGATAGCCAAGACAGAGCCGAGGAAGAAGCAATTGCAGAAAAAGCAGTAGTTGAAGCTGAAGCAGCCGCAAAAGTTGCTGAAATGAAAAAAGCTGATGTGTTAAAAGATAAAGTTGTCACTAAAGCAGAAAAAGCCGAAGTTGATAAATTAAATAAAGAGACAGAAGCTAAGAAAGCAGCAGCGAAACAATTAGTCGAAAAATTATCTGAAGGTGCTAAAAAAGAAGCATTGTTCACTCGTCTTGCAGACATAAAGATTACCTCTGTTGAAGTCAATGAACAAGACAACAATGTTAAACCAGAAACACCAAAAGCGCCAGAAAAACCAGTGCAACCGGCAACACCGAAAACACCGGAAAAACCAGTGCAACCAGAGACACCGAAAGCACCAGCGAAACCAGTGCAACCAGAAACACCGAAAGCACCGGAAAAACCAGTGCAACCAGCAGCACCAAAAGCACCAGCAAAACCAGTGCAACCAGAAACACCAAAAGCACCGGCGAAACCAGCAAAACCAGTGGAACCGGCAACACCGAAAACACCGGCGAAACCAGCAAAACCAGCAAAACCAGTGCAACCAGAGACACCAAAAGCACCGGAAAAACCAGTGGAACCGGCAACACCAAAAGCACCAGCAAAACCAGTGCAACCGACAACACCGAAAGCACCGGAAAAACCAGTGGAACCGGCAACACCAAAAGCACCAGCAAAACCAGTGCAACCGACAACACCGAAAGCACCGGAAAAACCAGTGGAACCGGCAACACCGAAAGCACCAGCAAAACCAGTGGAACCGGCAACACCAAAAGCACCGGAAAAACCAGTGGAACCGGCAACACCAAAAGCACCAGCAAAACCAGTGCAACCGACAACACCGAAAGCACCAGAAAAACCAGTGCAACCGGCAACACCAAAAGCACCGGAAAAACCAGTGGAACCGGCAACACCGAAAGCACCGGCGAACCCAGTGGAACCGGCAACACCGAAAGCACCAGAAAAACCAGTGCAACCAGCAGCACCGAAAGCACCTGCAAACCCAGCGCAACCGGCAACACCGAAAGCACCAGAAAAACCAGTGCAACCATCAACACCAAAAGCACCAGAAAAACCAGTGCAACCATCAACACCGAGAACATCGGAAACAGCAAGAGCAGCGGAAGCACCAAGAACAGCTGGAACAGCAAGAGCAGCGGGAGCGCCAAGAACTGCGGCAGTACCGAAGAAACAAGAGAAACCAAAAGTTTCCGAAGAAGCGAAAAAACAAGAGAAACCAAAAGTTTCAGAAAAAGCAAAACGACCAGAAATGGCGCAGACTACGAAAGAAAAACCAAACTCACCAAAAGTGACAGAAGAAAAACAAACTTCAACACAAACAACTGAAGCAAAACAAACAACACAAGTACAAACAGTCAAAAAAGCGGAAGAAAACAAAAAAACCGGAACGCTTGCTAACACAGGGGAATTAAATTCAATGATTCCTTGGAGTGCAGCAGCACTTTCAGTACTTGTAGGTTTAGGATTTGTCGTGAGTAGTCGTAAAAACGAAGAATAAGCATCATGCAGATTTTTCGAAATACATGTATTAACTAACTATTAATACACCTCTAAACCACCTCACGAGATTTGCTCGGAGGTGGTTTTATTGAATTTTAGTGGCAATGGGTCGGCGAAAAATAAGATGTATTTAATTTTCGCACAACCGTAAAAATTCTATTACACTGACGCAATATTGTCGTAAATTTTTAATGGAAAAACCCTTTGAAAACCAATTTATTTAATTATGATTTAAGTAAAAAGTGTATAATAGTAAAGCTAGATTGATAGTGTTGTTTGATTAATAATTATAGATATTTAATAGAGTTAAATAACTGTATATTTGTCGAATCATAAACTTAAAATTGATGAGATAGTATATAGTAATCGGGAGAGAATTAAATACTCAATATACTACATATCAGCCATTATTAGCATCTTATGCAAAAAAACAAAAGGAGAACAAAGTATGTTTGAAAAACGAAAAGATAGATTCTCGATTCGAAAATTCAAAGTTGGTGTAGGTTCAGTTTTCTTAGGGTCGTTTTTATTCGTAGCACCTCAAGTCTATGCTGAGGAAACAGCAAATGTAAATCCAACGACAGAAAACACTGCAGCCAATCTAGAGAAAAATGAAGACTTAAATTTTGAAGAAGCAACATTATTAACTAATAACGAAGAAAAAACTTCTGAAACAGTTGAAGCAGATAAGACTGAAACTGAAGCAAAAGAAGCAGCACCAAGTAATGTTGAAGCTGGTGACGAAGCAAAAAATGTCACACCAGGTACAGAGGAACAAACGGGTGAAGATAATACAACCGATGTGAAAACGTCAGAAGGTGGTACAACGACTGATGTAACCAATAAGGTACCTACTACTAGCAATTCACAAGCGGAATCTACTGTTGAAACACCAACGGTACCTACTAATACAGTTGATAAAGAAGCATTGACAAAACTTGTTAATAAAGCGGATGAAGTGAGAAATAGCCAAACATATAAACTTGCGGAAGGCGCTGTTCAAAGTTTATATGAGACTTCAATTACTGGCGGGCAATCACTTTTAGATAAAAAAGACGCAACTCAGGAGCAAGTTAATAATTCAGTAAGCGGAATCAATACTTATATCGATGCATTAAAAAAATCAGCATTAAAACAGACTACTAATCCTAGTGATAAAGAAGCCATCGAAAAAGAATCACTTCAAAGAGAAAAAAATAAATTACAAGAACTCATTGAAAATGACTATAAATTTAAAAATAGTCCAGCCTATCAAAATGCAAATGATGCTGTAAAAGGTTTATATGATGGCGCAATTAGTGGTGGCAAAACAACTTTAGCTAAAGAAAACGTAACTGAAACTGAAGTAAAAAATTCAATTGCTGGAATTAATCAATATATTGAGTCTTTATCAATATCAGCTGCAAGAGAAGCTGTCGAAGAAGCAGAAAAAGCAGCTAAAGCAGGCAAAGATAAGAAAACTCAAGTTGAACCAGATGGCGTTACACAAAAAGAAAAAGCTGCAGTTGATGCATTAGACAAAGTTACTAATCAGAAAAAAGCTGCCGCAACTACATTAGTTAATAACTTACCTGATGGGGACAGTAAAAAGGATTTTACTAAACGTCTTGAACAAGTAAAACCAGTACAGATTCAAGCGACAATAAAAGAAGACGAAGGTCAAGCAGATGAAACCGACAAAGGTACAGACCAAGACTCTAATAACAGCTCCGGAAAAGATACAAACAAAGGTACTGAAAACGATACTGGTAAAGCCCCAGAACAAAATCCAGATTCAGACACAAAACAAGATACCGAAGAAGGTAAAACTCAAGACTCTGATAAAGGTACTGAAAATGGAACTGAAAACGGCATCGAAAAAGATACGGATAAAGATACCGGGAAAGAACCAGAAAAAGAGCCTGAAAAAGAGCCTGAAAAAGAGCCTGAAAAAGAAGCAGAACCAGAACAAGATAAAGAGCAAGGTAAAGAGCAAGATAAAGAAGAAGATTCTAACAAAGGTACCGAAAACGATAAAGAAAAAGATACCGAACCAAAAACTGATACAGAGCAAGGTAAAAAACCAAACACTGATTCAGAAACTGGCTCAGACACCGATTCAGATAAAAAACAAGACTCAGACCAAGGAACCGAACCAAAAACTGATACAGACCAAGGTACAAAACCAAACACTGATTCAGACACCGATTCAGACACAAAACAAGACTCAGACCAAGGAACCGAACCAAACATTGATTCAAATACAAAACAAGACTCAGAGCAAGGCACAAAACCAAAAACTGAAGACGAGTCTAGAAAAGATAGTGACGCTCAATCAGATGCTCCAGATACTGATAATAAAGAAGCAGAAGAAGCTGCAGCCAAAGTAGCAGCAGAAAAAGCAGTAGCTGAAGCAGAAAAAGAAGCTAATGCAGCGCGCTTGAAGTTGTTTGAATTGGGATTAAATAGTGCGATTAGTTCGGAAGATAAAACAAAATTAGACGAACTAGACAACGCAACAAATGTCAGCAAAAAAGCTGCAGAAGAGTTGGTTAACAAGTTACAAGACGAAACATTTAAAAAAGGTTTACAAGAACGTCTTACAAAAGTGAATCCTGTGAATGCGGAAGTCAATGATACAAACAACAATGGTATCCCAGACGCAGTTGATAATGACGTCAAGACAGCCGAAGCAGCTATTAAAGCCGCTCAAGCGGCAGCCAGTGAAGCTCAAGCTAAGCTAAAAGACGCACAAAGCAATGGTGAAGTTACACAAGTAGAAAAAGACGCTGTTGATAAATTAAATGAAAAAATTACAGCTGAAAAAGAAAAAGCAACTGCCTTAGTGAACAAATTACCAGGATATGTTAACAAAGATGAGTTAAACAAACAGCTTAATGAAATCACAACGGTTAATGCAGAAGTGACGAAAAAAGACAACGACGTTAAACCAGATGCTGGTGTACAACCAAATGGCGAAGACGCAAAAACCAAAGCCGCCGAAGCAGCCGCAGAAAAAGCAGTTGCCGAAGCTGAAGCAGCAGGACAAGCAGCGCAAGCTAAGAAAGAAGCTGTAGAAGCGAATAATGCCGTTAATCAAGCAGAGAAAAAGGAAGTAACTCGCTTAAACAATGATACAGTTTCTAAGAAAAAAATAGCTGAGTACTTGGTGAGCGATTTACCAAATGGTGAGAAGAAAGCAGCACTTGAAAAACGTTTAGCTGCAGTGAAAACTGTCGAAGTTGAAGTTAATGACGAAAACGATAACGGCAAACCAGATAGCCAAGACAGAGCCGAGGAAGAAGCAATTGCAGAAAAAGCAGTAGTTGAAGCTGAAGCAGCCGCAAAAGTTGCTGAAATGAAAAAAGCTGATGTGTTAAAAGATAAAGTTGTCACTAAAGCAGAAAAAGCCGAAGTTGATAAATTAAATAAAGAGACAGAAGCTAAGAAAGCAGCAGCGATACCATTGGTCGAAAAATTATCTGAAGGTGCTAAAAAAGAAGCATTGTTTGCTCGTCTTGCAGGCATAAACATTACTACTGTTGAAGTCAATGAACAAGACAACAATGTTAAACCAGAAACACCAAAAGCACCGTCGAAACCGGCAAAACCAGCGAAACCGGAACAACCGAAAACACCGGAGAAACCAGTGGAACCGGCAACACCGAAAGCACCGGAAAAATCAGCAAAACCTGCAACACCGAAAGCACCAGAAAAACCAGCGAAACCGGAACAACCGAAAACACCGGAGAAACCAGTGCAACCGTCAGCACCGAAAGCACCGGAAAAACCAGCGAAATCGGCAACACCGAAAGCACCGGAAAAATCAGTGAAACCGTCAGCACCGAAAGCACCAGAAAAACCAGTGCACCCAGCAGCACCGAAAGCACCGGAAAAACCAGTGCAACCGGAACAACCGAAAACACCGGAGAAACCAGTGAAACCGTCAGCACCGAAAGCACCGGAAAATCCAGTGCAACCGTCAGCACCGAAAGTACCAGAAAAACCAGTGAAACCGTCAGCACCGAAAGCACCGGCAAAACCAGCGAAACCGGCAACACCGAAAGCACCAGAAAAACCAGTGCAACCGGCAACACCGAAAGTACCGGAAAAACCAGTGAATCCGGAACAACCGAAAACACCGGAGAAACCAGTGAAACCGTCAGCACCGAAAGCACCGGAAAAACCAGTGCAACCGTCAGCACCGAAAGTACCAGAAAAACCAGTGAAACCGTCAGCACCGAAAGCACCGGCAAAACCAGCGAAACCGGCAACACCGAAAGCACCAGAAAAACCAGTGCAACCGGCAACACCGAAAGTACCGGAAAAACCAGTGAATCCGGAAGCACCGCAAGTGCCAGAACAACCAAAAACACCGGAAGTACCCAAAGAAGAGTCAACACCAGAAAAACCAGCTGCACCAGGACAAGCAATTCCTGAACAGCAAGGTAAAAAAGAAAGTGTACACCAACAATCTTCTTCACTTCCAAACACTGGTGATGCT
The DNA here is from genome assembly GCA_016126655.1 of Aerococcaceae bacterium zg-1292. Lineage (GTDB taxonomy): Bacteria > Bacillota > Bacilli > Lactobacillales > Aerococcaceae > Globicatella. The sequence continues at coordinate 984,967 of CP065955.1, forward strand.
AATTCAATGATTTTTTGGAGTGCAGCAGCCTTTTCAATCCTTACAGGCTTAGGATTTGTCGTAACTGCTCGTCAAAAAGAAGACGAAGAAGCATAGATATTAGTTATTACAATATAAGGGCGAACCCATGTTTAGTCCAAGAAGAACCGTTCCATGAGTAGTAATACTCAGGAGCGGTTCATTTTATATCAGTTGTCCGCCAAATTAAAAAATATTTTTGAATTTCACTGAACAGAAATATACGAAATCACTTAAAATAATTTGCGCCAAATTGACACAAAAATTGTGTAAGCGTCCAAAACTCAGGTATCTATTCACCGACTAAATAACCTCTTATACTAGCGGTATCACTAATTAGGAGGAAACTCAATGACAAAACAAACAATTGTTCCAATCAAACATAATCCGCACCCTATTCAACATAACAAGTATGATAATCGGAAAAATAAACCACAACTAAAGATTCGTATCCAACAGATAGAAATAACCTTTTACGATTCATTAAATTTTGAGGTTATGAGTCAACTATTAGACAAGGTACTTACTTATGGCATTGAATCTCACTGATTTAGGACAAGTCTATCTGGTATGCGGAAAAACAGATATGCGTCAAGGGATTGATTCACTTGCCATCATCGTGAAAGAACAGTTAGCGTTAGACCCCTTTTCAGGTTCCGTCTTCTTGTTCTGCGGAACCAAAAAAGACCGTTTTAAAGCTCTTTATTGGGATGGACAAGGATTCTGGTTATTATATAAACGTTTCGGTAATGGTCGGCTTCAATGGCCGAATACCGTTGACCAAGTGGAACAACTTTCAAATCAACAAATTGAATGGCTCATGAATGGTTTTTCCATTTATCCTAAAATTAATACAGCTACCCAGCGAGATTTTTATTGAATTCCGCTGGGTGTTTGTTTATAATAGACATGTCACGAAAGAAAGGAGTCCTATTCATGAGCAATGACCAACTATCAATCGCGTTTTTATTAGAAATAGCCGAATCATTTAGCGCTGAAAATGAAGCATTAAAAGCGGAGAAAGAAGCGTTAAAAGCGGACAAAGAAGCATTGATTGCTGAGAATGAAGCGTTAAAAGCGGAGAAAGAAGCAAGTCGTCTAGCTTATGAAAATGAGTTGACTCTATTACGTGAACAATTACAAAGTTTAAAACAATTCATCTTTGGAAGATCTTCTGAAAAAACAGCTGTCGCAGTTGATGAATCCGGTGAACAATTATCATTATTTGATCTCGATAAAGACAATGATGCAGCACTTCCTCAAGAAGAAAAAGAGGAAGAAACTATTACTTATAAAAGAAGAAAGCCTAAAACAAAAGGAAAACGTCAAGCGGTATTAGACCAACTAGAATCCGTGGATATTCATCACGAACTCGAAGGAGATGCCTGTGTATGCGAGGCTTGTCAAAGTCAGTTAACTGAAATTGGGACATCTTGTTACCGCAGAGAAACAGTATTTATCCCTGCGCAATTAAAATGTTACAATCATATTCAACATGCTTACAAATGCACGCATTGTAGTCAACAACAAGCAACAGATGTGATTGTCAAAGCACCAGTACCTAAAGCGCCGATTGAGCATAGTTTTGGGTCCGCTTCGGTCATTGCGCATACGATCCATCAAAAATATACTTTAAAAGTGCCGAACTATCGCCAAGAAGAGGATTGGCAAAATATGGACTTACCCATTACCCGTAAAGAAATAACCAATTGGCAGATACTCGTGTGCCAATATTATTTAAGTTTTCTTTATACACTATTAATGGATCTTTTGGTGCAACAACCCATCTTACATGCGGATGAAACACCTTTTCGTGTGCTAGATAGTAAGACAGAAAAAACGTATTATTGGGTCTTACTGTCTGAAAAAGATCATCCGCAAGGAATCACCTTCTACCACCATGACCCAAGTCGCGGTGGCCACGTTATAAAGGAGCTATTAGGTGATTATGATGGCTATTTACATTGCGATATGTATCAAGGCTATCAACAACTTCCATACGTGAAAATCGTAGGCTGTTGGGCGCATGTAAGACGTAAGTTTTTCGAGGCAAACCCTAAAAAGGGTGTTAAAGGTCTAGCTAAAGTGGGATTAGATTACTGTGATCGACTCTTTCATTTAGAAGATAAATGGGCTGACCTATCGCCTGAAGAACGTTGTCAACAGCGTCAAGAGAAAATGTTACCTGTGATGGATAAATTCTTTAATTGGTGCCGCAACCAACGTCCACTTAAGGGATCAAAGCTTCAAAAAGCCATCGATTATGCTTTAAATCATGAAGTGGACTTTCGCACGGTGTTAGAGGATGGGCGACTAGTGTTGTCGAACAATCTGGCAGAACGGGCGATTAAGGCTCTCGTCATGGGGAGAAAGAATTGGTTGTTTTCGAAAAGTTTTGAGGGCGCGAAATCCAATGCGATCATCATGACAATTCTTGAGACAGCTAAGCGACATCACTTAAACACTGAACGCTATATGGCCTATTTATTAGAGCAATTACCGAATGAACCCTTATTCGAAAAAAATGGGGTTCTGGAGGCTTATTTGCCATGGAATGAAAATATTCAGAAATTGTTTAGAGTTTCTGAAGCAAAATAAGACATTTTAATCCCCCAATCTACTGAAAATTATTTCATATCGATTGGGGGATTTTCAATATACTTGGTTATTGGACGCTTACAAAATTGTTTATCTTTTTACACAATTAAATCAAAAGTACAGGAATTATATAGAGTCTTTGAAGCAAGATAAGATAGGTTTATCTCCTAAGCGACTGAAAGTCATGCTGATTGGCGGAGTTCAATATACCTGGTTATTGGACGTTTAACTTATAATCTCGCCATCTTTGATTTTTCGTAGCCAAATTTGATAAAATGGCTATGAAAAAATGAAAAGATAAGACAGGTAGACAGTGGTGGTTCAACAAAATATGGTAAGATCTAACCTCCATGTAAAATTAATCTAAAAAATTTAAGTGCTTTTTTCAGACCAAGCAGATGTGGTGTACTGCCTGCAAGGGAGGCGACTTAATGAAGATTTAACAACTTATAATGAGACAATCAAACAATCCGATAAGAAAAGTTATCAGATTGCTTTTTAATAAGTGGAAAATTATGATATTATTTACTTGAGCACTCTGGTTTGTATCACTTGAGGAAAAACGGCGTGCGAGAAGCTTACAGAGGATTCTTCTGAAGTGGAGGTCAAGCCAACTAGAGCAAGCCAACTAGAGCAAGCCAACTAGAGCAAGCCAATGGAATGCGAGAAACGCATGGAGGCGGCTTTTGAAGTGGACATCGAGGCTGCCCGACCGAACCCAAATAAAAGGTAGGAATAAAACATGACAATCTATATAATAAATGAAAAATTAGGTGCGATACCATCTGGTATTGAAATTTCTGAAAAGTATCGCTTAAAGATGTTTCGTGATGCGGGGCACCAAGCGATGATGATTTTTACAGATTTTACAAAACAACAATCTATTCAAGATTATTATGAAGCACTCGGGTTTTCCGGTGAGTACGTAGATATGTTTCATTATTTAACCAATCGCACACCGTGTAAGAAGACGGATGATTGCTGGGAGGTTATCAGCGAGGTTGAGGCTCATCATTATTTTTATGAAGACACGCTTTATTATAAGGAAATATACGAAATAATCGGTGGTTTTGACGAATTAACACAACGTATTTTCTATGATGAGGAAGGACAAGAAGTTTTGGTGCAGTATATGCAGTATCAAAACATAGCCTATGATTATCAAGGACAGTATTATTCAACTCATCAAGATTTATTGGTGCATTTTTATAATTTAGTAGGCTTTGAAGACAATGATGTCGTATTTTTTGACCGTGTAGAGGGCATTACGCCAGCATTTTTCTTTTCTATTGCAAGTAGAAAAAACATTAAGACGTATATCAATATTATGAGCGAGCATATGTTGAATGGTGAATGGAATCCAGGGTATCGCTTGTTGCCGCATTTGTCGGATAAGGTAACAGGATTTATCGTGCAAACTCAAGCGCAAAAAGAAGCTTTGCAGCAATCACTTCAACAAAGTCATTGTGTGACGAATAATATTTTCGTTGCGCAGATGAATTGTAGTCCTGAGATCCATCCGCAGGCGACCAATCCGAATCGTCATGGTTTTATGACTGCCAGTCGATTAGCCCCTGAGAAAAATTTACTTGCGCTAGTGGAACAAGTCATTCTCGCTCATGAGCAAGATGATTCGATCACACTGGATATTTATGGTGGCGGACTCGAGCGTGCGGCATTAGAAAGTCTGATTGAAGATAAACCGTATATTCGCTTGATGGGTCATGTTTTGTCGACGGATATCCCATATTATCAGTACAAAGCATATGTATCGACATCTTTTGGTGAAGGTTTTGGAAATGCTTTACTTGAAGCTCTGTCGCAAGGGACACCGTTAATTGCGTGGAATAAACCCTATGGTTTTCCTGAAGTGATTGAACAAGGTGTTTCTGGACTTTTATATGACAATGTCGAGGAACTGGCGGATTTGTTGGTTCATTTTAATAGTAGTAATTTTCAAGCGGGAAGTATTAAACGTGCCCAAGATTATAATTTTTCAGCAGTGCAATCACGCTGGTTAACCTTGCTCTAAGATGGATTCGTTATGGATTCATCTTTTTAGTGTGGCAAGAATAGCTTTATTTTGAAAATCCCTTGTAGTTTTCATGGTAAGAAATTGGTTGTTGAATTAGTCATAGGTTATTTATAAAAAAGTTTTATAAATAATATGCTTGACTATTGTCCTATATTTCTTTAATATTGCCACAGGTGGGAAAATTATATCATAATAATATTTCTTACTGGAATGTTGCCATTAGGAGTAAGGTACTGACTTAGGTAGCATTCTACTTGAATGTAAGTAACCAGTATGTTAAGTTGAACTTAGGGAATCCGAAGTTGGAGAACCTAGTAGGATGTAGTGAAAATATTTATTAGTAAAAGCGTATTTACTAATAAATATGAAGGCTAAATGTTTAAAAAAAGGGCTATAGAGTATGTTTTACTACTTTGTATTAGCGCTTTTTTTCAATATAATTAGTTATTTTCTGTTATTGGTTTTTGTCAAGCATTTATATGGAATCGGTTTACAAAATGGGAGTCTTGTAGATATGACCACACCCTATAAAGCGAATTAAATTATGGTAGAGAGAATGCAGAAAAATAAAAATATGAGAGAGGTCTGTAGAATGGAACAGAGAGAGATATTTTCAATTCGAAAATTTAAAGTAGGTGTTGCTTCTGCCTTAATCGGTGTGACACTGTTTGGTGCGCAAGCTGTTTTAGCGCAAGAAGTTACTGATAATGGAGCACAAGATGCTGCGGTTCTAAGTGGAACTGATACCGAAATACAAAAGGTTGACGAGGCAGCGGAGAATGTTGCAACGGGAGAAGATGTTGTTGAAAATACAGTCAGTGAGGGTGCTGCGGGAGCTGAAAACTTAGATGAACAAGCAAAAGCAGCAACCCTAGAAGAGCAAGCAGAAGAAGAAAAAACACAAGAAGAAAAGACTCAAGAAGCTTGTTGTGAAACAGTGACAAAGTATAACATTAAGGAAGATGCTACTAAAGAGTTTGGATATGCCGAAAATACGGCGGAAGAAGGTGCAACGACAGGTACCATTACTTTAGGTGTGAAACCTACCGTTGTTGAGGACGAAAACACTATCCGTACAACTCGTTATGAAGCAGCAAGTTTACAATACGATAAAAATGCGTATGAAAAATACACAAAAGGTGAGTCAGAAATTGCGCCAGAACACGTAGTCGAAAACTTTAATGGCTTAAATAAAATCGAAAAAGGTCAATATACTGATTTATTAAAAGCATACGAAACTGTGGAAGTAAAATCAATTCGTACACTTGAAGATACGGTACAAGTTCAACAATTTGGTGAAGAAGGTGTAATTGATTTAAATAAAGTATTAGATTGGATGGATACTCAAGAAAATAAACCAGTAATGACTGAGTTTAAATTAGTGGGTTCTAATGGCTATGAATCCTATTTAGCTTTATTTAAAGGAGCTGATGGTCGTAAATGGGTATCTTCGAACAGGTCAGAACTAGTTACTGCGTCGGGTCAACTGAATACTGTTACAGAAGAAGCTACGTCTTCTACAAATGCGCATCTACGAGATTTTGGTGGTTCACGGGCTTGGCAAGAATTAACGCATGCACAATTAGCAAAAAGACCATCGACATTAGGTGGATTATACGGCATTGTTAACACAATGAGCACCGTAGACCGTGGCTTGAGAGATGGGACTCCACTATTGACAGTTATTAATGATTCTCATAATGTGGAAGACCGCCAAGGTGATAATAAAGCTTATTTATATAATCATACGACTACGGGAGATGTCACGTATACGGTTTCATACCGTACTGCATCGCTAGGCAAACGTGACAAGTTTCCAGCTAGTCCATTTGCTGGGATTCAATATCAATCCAATACATACGAAAAATCGGCATGGGTACCTTTTGAGAAAACAATAACCTTAAAACCACGTGTTAAATACTATCCTGAAGTAAGACGTGGTCGTTTGGTAAGTGGAGGGAATGGTATAGCAGATAGTGACCTTGAGCAGGTTGCCGCAAGTGGATACCGTAAAGCACTAAAAGTTGATATCAAACCGAAAACTGAACGTGTGATGATTGATGGAAAAGAACACTATAAATATACAGAATATGGATTGAATCAACAAACCGGTGATAAAGTTGTGCTTTCAGAAACATTTATTCCAGTTGAAGAAGTGCCAGCGGAACAAGGTCAGACAGAATTTGTCTCTGAAGGTGTCGCCTTAACATTACCAAAATTAGTGGATGGTAAGGTTGTATTAACGAATAAAGCCTTATTACAGGTTGTTTATGACAAAAATTACAATATCAATAAGCAATCCATTTTACAAGATTATTATGGTATCTATGATGCGCGTCGATTAGCAACTAATCCTGAAGGATATGAAGCATTATTTACTGGCGATGATACAACACGTCGAGCTACTGAGATGGACGACCGCAAAGCTACCTACAATGTTAACCACCGACCATATCGTGATGATGTACGACGTGAAATTCAAGCTGAAGTAGCCGATAAAAATGCGCCATTCCACCGGAATGTAACAATTACGCCAAATGTAACTGTCAACCATTATTTAGAAGACGGCACACTATTGAAGACAGAAACGAAAGCCGCAACGGATACATTAGCCCCATATTATAAAGAGGGTTCGCCAGAGTTTCTTAAAAATTATACTTATGTTCGTTCAGATATCACTGAACAAGAATATATTTATAAAAAAGTAGAAAATCCAAAATATTATACTGAAGGGTTTAATCTTGTGTCAGCTGCAACACCTCCTGCGGAAACAATGGGTACCGTTGCGCCACCATTTTTCTCAGCAACAGATGGCAGCAATGCTGGTTTTGCATTAACGTATGATAATTATGCAATTGTAGAAGCGGTTAGCCATGAACGTGCTCAAGCAGTTCGTGAAGGTTTAGAGCCAGGATACTGCGTGGCTGAAGAAGCACGTCATATTCGTACCATTAATGTCTACTACAAAGAAATTCCACATAACAACGAGGTACCGAATGACTATCCGACGGTTGAAAAACAAATTGCTGAATTAACAACTAAAGAAGTAACAGGCAATGTAATCGTTCATTATGTGGATGAAAACGGTAAAGTTATTGCGCCAAATCAAGAGATTCCAACAAAACTCGTTAGAACAGAGACGTATGTTGATGGCGAACTTGCAGATTCAGTACCAACAGATGAAACGTATGATGCGACAACACCGGACTTGAAGCCAGAAGAAATTCCGTTTGAAGGTGATGATTACCGCTTTATCCGAGTCCATGAAGAAAGCGAACCAGTGCAAGGTGAGTACATAGAAGGCACGCTACACGTTGTTTATGTGTATAAATTAAAAACAAGCGAAGTGCCGAATGACTATCCAACGGTTGAAAAACCAACTGCTGAATTAACAACTAAAGAAGTAGAAGGTAATGTAGTTGTCCATTATGTGGATGAAAATGGTAAAGTTATTGCGCCAAATCAAGAGATTCCAACCAAATTGGTAAGAACAGAAACTTATTTAGATGGTGAATTAACTGAATCAGTCCCAACAGGTGAGAAGTATGATGCGACAACACCAGACTTGAAGCCAGACGAAATACCATTTGAAGGAGACGATTATCGCTTTATTCGAGTCCATGAAGAAAGCGAGCCAGTACAAGATAAGTACATCGAAGGCACTCGTCATGTTGTTTATGTATATAAATTAAAATCTAGTGATATTCCAAATGATTATCCGACCATTGAAAAACCAACTGCTGAATTAACAACTAAAGAAGTAGAAGGTAATGTGGTTGTCCATTATGTGGATGAAAATGGTAAAGTGATTGCGCCAAACCAAGAGATTCCAACCAAATTGGTAAGAACAGAAACTTATTTAGATGGTGAATTAGCTGAATCAGTCCCAACAGGTGAGAAGTATGATGCGACAACACCAATATTGAAACCTGACGAAATACCATTTGAAGGAGACGATTACCGCTTTATCCGAGTCCATGAAGAAAGCGAACCAGTACAAGATAAGTACATAGAAGGCACTCGTCATGTTGTTTATGTATATAAATTAAAATCAAGTGATATTCCAAATGATTATCCGACAGTGGAAAAACCAACTGCTGAATTAACAGCCAAAGAAGTAACAGGCAATGTAATCGTTCATTATGTGGATGAAACTGGTAAAGTGATTGCGCCAAACCAAGAGATTCCAACCAAATTGGTAAGAACAGAAACTTATTTAGATGGTGAATTAGCTGAATCAGTCCCAACAGGTGAGAAGTATGATGCGACAACACCAATATTGAAACCTGACGAAATACCATTTGAAGGAGACGATTATCGCTTTATTCGAGTACATGAAGAAAGCGAGCCAGTACAAGGTGAGTACATAGAAGGCACTCGTCATGTTGTTTATGTATATAAATTAAAATCTAGTGATATTCCAAATGATTATCCGACCATTGAAAAACCAACTGCTGAATTAACAACTAAAGAAGTAGAAGGTAATGTGGTTGTCCATTATGTGGATGAAAATGGTAAAGTGATTGCGCCAAACCAAGAGATTCCAACCAAATTGGTAAGAACAGAAACTTATTTAGATGGTGAATTAACTGAATCAGTCCCAACAGGTGAGAAGTATGATGCGACAACACCAGACTTGAAGCCAGACGAAATACCATTTGAAGGAGACGATTATCGCTTTATTCGAGTCCATGAAGAAAGCGAGCCAGTACAAGGTGAGTACATAGAAGGCACACTACACGTTGTTTATGTGTATAAATTAAAAACAAGCGAAGTGCCGAATGATTATCCGACGGTTGAAAAACCGATCTTAGAAATTCCAGGTGAACCAGAAATTGAAGAACCGAAGCCAGAGGAACCGACACCGGGTGAACCAGAAATTGAAGAACCGAAGCCAGAGGAACCGACACCGGGTGAACCAGAAGGCGAAGAACCGAAGCCAGAGGAACCGACACCGGGTGAACCAGAAGGCGAAGAACCGAAGCCAGAGGAACCGACACCGGGTGAACCAGAAGGCGAAGAACCAAAACCAGAGGAACCAAAACCGAGTGAGCCAGGTCAATCAACACCTAAAGATCCGATTGAAAATGATGGCATTGTGCAACAATCAGCTGTACTTCCTAATACAGGAGAAGCGACGTCAATGATTACATGGAGTGTTGCTGCATTATCAATCTTAGCTGGATTAGGATTTGTAGTGACTGGTCGTAAGGAAGATGAAGAAGATGAAGCTTAGTTAAAGTAAAAAAATAGTATTAGTTTGGCTGAAGTCATTTCATCGAAGCAAAGAACCTGTCTAATGAGAGAATTTCTCAATTAGACAGGTTCTTTACTGTTTTACGAACGTTAAATTTTTGATAAATATCTTTAATCAAAATTATATTGACTGAAAATAGCGATTTTGGTACCATTTCAGAATAGAGTAGGCTGATGTACAAAAAAGAATGCATATAGTATCACTTAATGGATAAATTGTTATTCGGAACATATTGAAAGTGCAAAAAATCCTACCTCAACAAAATCTCTTATATAGTTGGTATCAGTAGAAGAAAAAGATACCGTTAAATTTGAAAGTCGAGGTGAAACAGCTAGTTAATATCCAGTAGTGAAGTGTCTAAGTATATTAAATAAGAAAGTATAAATTAGTTAGTGAATATTCTCGCTATACATTGACAGATACGTATTATTTTGAGGTATCAGTTAATAAAGTATATTTCACTTAGTGAAAAAAGTTCATATTTTACGCATTGGGGGAGCAGTAGGGGTATGAACAATAAGTTGAAATATAATGACGAATTAAGAGAGAGTTGAGTAGTGCACAAAAATTTATGAAAGAATACAAAAAGAAAGTAAGTGAGGTTATAATATGCAGAATCTTAAAAATAATAGAGGGACGTGTCAGGTGGAACGTCGAGAAATTTTTTCCATTCGAAAATTTAGCAGCGGTGTTGTCTCTGCGCTAATCGGTGTGACTCTTTTTGGTAGTCATGTGGTACTTGCTGAGGAAGTTGTTTCGGATACAGCTGCTCAACACTCAGTAATCAGTGACGGCGATACGGGGACAAATTTTGCTTTAACTGGTGACTCTGTTGAATCAGCAGTTACAAAGTCTGCGGATTCAGTTGAGACTGAAAATACAGAAACCGTAGAAAATGCGTCTGACGGAGTAGAATCTACTGAACTTGCGACAGAAACTTCGACTGAAACTTCGACTGAAAATACGGTACCTAGTAAGGAAGAAAAAGTGACCAATCCTATAGCGAATTCAAAAGAACAAGAATCTACAACAAAAACGTCATGCTGCCAAACAGTTAAGCAGTATCAAATTGTCGAAGACAAAGATAAAGAGTTTGGTTATGCAGAAAAAACTCCTGGGACAGATGCTAGTATTGAAACCATCACCTTAGGTGTTAAACCCAAAGTTGAAGAGGTTGATAACACGATTCGGACGACCCGTTACGAAGCAAGAAGTCCTTTATATGACAAGGATGCGTATAAAGAGGCTACACCAGAAGACACTCAAATTGCTCCACCACATGTTGTTGAAAACATTGATGGCTTGAATAAGATTGAAAAGGGGCAATATACCGATCTACTAAAAGCCTATGAAACCGTTGAAGCAAAAAGTATTCAATCAATTGAAGATACGTTACAAGTCCAACAATTTGGTGAAGAAGGTGTGATTGATTTAAACAAAGTCTTAGAATGGATGGAAAAACAAAGCGATAAACCGGTGATGACAGAGTTTAAAATGGTAGGGTCTGATAATAGTGAATCCTACTTAGCTGTATTTAAAGGATCAGACGGGCGCAAATGGGTTTCGACGAATAAGTCAGAGTATGTGATGTCGACAAAAAATGTACCTCAAGACTTTGATGTTGATTATATAACTCGTACTGAAAAACAAAACAACACCTCTCACGCTCGTTACCAATATATTCATGGATATCGTGCATGGGCTGAATTGACACCGGCACAACACGAAAAAAAACCATCTGTTTTAGGTGGACTATATAATCTAATCAATTCCAATGCTCCCAGAGAAATGATGCCGGAAGAAAGCAAGGGTGCGCCGCTCTTAACAGTTATTAATGATTCAAAGAATATAGAATCACGTCATGGAGATAATAAAGCGTATTTGTATAATCATCGTGTGGATACTAAAGTAACATATAGTTTTTCCTATCGCACAGTAACTCGTAGTAGGCTTTATACCGGTGAAGCAAGTCCATTTGCATCAAAAGATTCAAATAGAAATGAAGATAGTTGGGTGAAGTCATCTTGGAAATTATTCGATAAGAAGTTGACTTTAAAACCTCATGTTTCATATCACCCAGAAGTAGTAAATAAAAAAGACGACTATTGGAATAGATTTACTGATGATGAACGTATGAAGCTTGCCCAAAATGAGTATCGTAGAGCGGTGGAAGTGGATATCAAACCTAAGACAGAACGCGTTATGATTGATGGTAAAGAGTATTATAAATATACAGAATATAGTCTCAATCAAAAAACAGGTGAGAAAGTTATATTAAGTGAAACACTTGCTCCTGTAGAGGAGATACCAAAGAATCAATCGAGAACAAATTTCGTAACCGAAGGTGTTGCTATGACACTACCCAAATTGGTAAATGGTAATGTTGAATTAACACATAAAGCATTATTGCAGGCTGTTTATGACCGGACTTATATGTACAATAAGCAAAGCATTCTAGAAGATTATTACGGGATTTATGATGCGCGACAACTAGAAAATAATCCAGTTGGCTATGGTGACTTATTTACCGGGGATGATACGGTTCGTAGAGCAACTGAGTTAGACAATCGAAAAGCGACATATAATACGAATCATCGCCCAATACGGGAGGATGTACGTCGTGAAATTTTAGGTGAGATTGCAGATAAAAACGCTCCATTTTTCCGTAATGTAACACTAACACCTAATGTGACGGTTAATCATTATTTAGAAGATGGCACTTTGTTGAAAACTGAAACTAAGGCGGCTACAGATACATTAGATCCGTATTTCAAAAAAGGATCTCCTGAGTTCTTAAAAGATTATACATTTGTTCGTTCAACTATTGATGAACAAGAATATATTTATAAAAGAGTAGCAAATCCTAAATATTATACAAAAGGCTTTAATTTAGATTCAGTTCAAGGGCCGATTTATGAAAGTATGGGGACGGTTGCACCTCCATATACGGCTTCATTAATGTCATTAAAAGCATCACCGATGGGAAGTAATGCTGGCTTTGCACTAACGTATGATAACTATGCGATTGTAGAACCAGTCAGCCATGAACGCGCTCAAGCGGTTCGTAAGGGACAGGTCCCGGATTATTGTGTGGCAGAAGAAGCACGTCATATCCGTACGATTAACGTTTATTATAAGAAAATACCACGTAATCACGAAGTCCCGAATGATTTCCCGACTGTTACGAGACCAGAAGCAGAGATGACGAAGACAGAAGTTAAAGGCAAGGTCGTAGTGCGGTATGTGGACGAAAATGGTAAAGTGATTGCTAAAGAGCAAACATTACCAATCCGTGTGGTTAGAACGGATACTTATGTTGAGAAACAGTTAGCAGAATCTGTTGAAACACATGAACCGTATGATACGACTACAACAAATCTTAAACCTGCAGAAATCCCATTTGAAGGTAAGACATACTATTTCACTCGGGTGCATAAGGACAGTCAACCAGAAACAGGTGAGTACAAAGAAGGCACACAGTATATTACCTATGTTTATAAACTGAACACCAAAGATGTACCGAATGATTTCCCAACCTTAACAAAACCGAAAGCAGACATTTCGAAGAAAGAAGTCAAAGGTAATGTCGTGGTGCATTATGTGGACGAACATGGCAAGGTGATTGCTAAAGAGCAAACATTACGTACACGAGTAGTTAGAACAAATACTTATATCAATGGTGTATTAGCTGGGAAAGAGGAAACTGATGAGCGTTATGACACAACAACTGAAACACTAAAACCAGCAGAAATTCCATTTGAAGGTAAGACATACTATTTCGCTCGTTTACATAAAGATAGTCAACCAGAAACAGGCGAATATAAAGAAGGCACACAGCATATTACTTATGTTTATAAACTGAACACCAAAGATGTGCCGAATGATTTCCCAACCTTAACAAAACCGAAGGCAGAGATTTTGAAGAAAGAAGTCACAGGTAATATCGTGGTGCATTATGTAGACGAACATGGCAAGGTGATTGCCAAAGAGCAAACATTAGCAACTCGTGTGGTCAGAACGGATACCTATGTTAATGGTGTATTAGCTGGAAAACATGAAACAGATGAGCGATATGATACAACTACTGAAACATTAAAACCTGCAGAAATTCCATTTGAAGGTGGGCAGTACCGATTCATCCGTGTTCATGAAAAGAGTGAATCAGTAAAAGGTGAATACAAAGAAGGTACGCTTCATGTTACTTATGTTTATAAATTGAAAACAAGTAATGTGCCGAATGACTATCCGACAGTTGAAAAACCGATATTAGAAATACCAGAAGATCCAACACCGGAAGGACCGAAACCTGAAGGGCCGAAGCCGGAAGAACCAAAATCTGAGGAACCAAAATCTGAGGAACCAAAACCTGAGGGACCGAAGCCCGAGGAACCGAAGCCGGAAGAACCGAAGCCCGAGGAACCAAAACCTGAGGAGCCAAAACCTGAGGGACCGAAGCCGGAAGAACCGAAGCCTGAAGAACCAAAACCTGAGGAGCCAAAACCTGAGGGACCGAAGCCGGAAGAACCGAAGCCTGAAGAACCAAAACCTGAGGAGCCAAAACCTGAGGGACCGAAGCCGGAAGAACCGAAGTCCGAGGAACCAAAACCTGATAGACCGAAGCCTGAAGGACCAAAACCTGAAGAACCAACACCAGAAGCACCGAAAAGTCCGCATACTCCTGAGGAACCAAAACAAAGAATCCCAGAAGTATCGAGAGATAATAAGACAATGATTCAAAAATCAGCAGTTCTTCCAAATACTGGTGAAGCTGCTTCATTCATTTCGTGGGGCGTTGGAGCGGTTATCTTGCTTATTGGAGTAGGCTTTGTAGTAGTCGGACGAAAGAAAAAATAAGAGGAAGCAACATTTAAATGTGTCATATACCTTGGGATAGTTTGTGCCTATCATAGGCAAATCATTATGGTTTATAATTTAATAACCAAAAGGGAATTCCTATGTTAAAAGGGCTGGTCCGTAACAAGACCAGCCCTTTTGATAGGTATAAATTTGAGAATTCCTAAATAGTTAGTTTTTTTTAAAAGTTTATGAAATAGCAAACCAAGCTAGTAATCCTATGAGAAAAGCTGCAAGAAAATTAACTGCACTATTATCAATAAAAGGAATCCCTTGAACTTTCGTACTACTATTTTCAAAGGTTTCAACAATGCGCTTTGACTGCGGCAATTGATATTTTACTTGAATCGTGCATCCGAATAGGCTATCCATCAATGAACCGGTGAATCCACATAAAATGAGTACGAGAATGATTTTAAGCGAATAGTGTGATAATAGTGGCGTGTGCCATAAAGCATGACAGATGAGATTGATAATAATGATAAAGGCGCTACCTGCTAAACTTGCGAAAGTACCTAAAGGACTAATACCACCGGACTCACCATTTTCAATTGGCTGAAAAGTTAAAAGATGTATCGGTTGCGTACGGCTGAGAATGCCGATTTCTGAAGCCCAAGTGTCGGCAGTCGCCCCAGCGATACTGGCAATAGCGGCAAAATAGCCAATTGGTGTTTTCGATAAATGACCGATTATTAAGAAAATAATACCTGGTAAGGCATTGGCAAGTACTTGTTTGACGGTTCGTTGGTCACGCTTGGCTAGATGGTGCTGGATATCTGGATGTAATTCTTTAAGCAATTGAATCATGCTAGAGCTGAAAAATAAAAGTAAGAGTGTTAACCAACTAAACGCATCACCAAAATAATAGTAGCTACAACTGACAATGACCGCCATAATACTAGCAGATAGTGTTAGTCGTTTGGTGAAATACGCAACCAGTGCTCCCAGAATTGTAATTGCAGTAATCATTTATTTATCCTCACTTTGATTGTAATATATTTGATTATATCGCTTCTGTGTAATGAGTCAAGGTAAGGGCATTAATACGCTGATTGCTTGGACTTAAACGAAAATTTACTGTACATTTTCTGTAAGATAATTTTTCAAAAATGCTTGAGTTTAGTAAAGGACAGTGTTATACTATCATAGTATTCTTCGTGAAAACGAAAAAATCGAACAGTTTGGAGGGAATAAGATGCGCGTTAACATTAACTTAGAATGTACTGAATGTGGAGAACGTAATTATTTAACAGCAAAAAATAAACGTAATAACCCAGACCGTTTAGAAGTTAAAAAATATTGTCCAAGAGATCGCAAAACTACTTTACACCGTGAAGTGAAAAAATAATATTTCATGATGTGAGCGAAGCTATATGGGTTTGAACTAATGGAGAAAGTTATTGGTGTGCGCACTGCGTACCGAGGGACTTTTGGAGTGAATGCCAAGTTAAGCTGAGCGAACTTTAAATATGCGATATACTTATTGAAAAGCACTTACATCATGTAAGTGCTTTTTTGGTGCTGGTCGATGCCCTACGGGAGTTATCAACACCTTTTGCTCTATAATATTTGGTGTTGGTGGCTTTTGAAAGGAAGTTATCAACATCTTTTATGTGTGTGAAAAAAGGTTAGGTATATTGGCTCTTTGACCTCGCATGGGTCCTCCCAAGATGTCGGAACACTCCCCATTCCCGTATGGAACGATTCCAAAGGAATAGGTTCATTCATCCTTTAACAGTAAGGCAGAAAACCCATCTGAGAGAACAGCAAAACAAACAATAAAGTGTATATACCTATATTGATGGATGAAGGCAACTCATGATGGGGGAACATTCATGCCGGCTGAAGTAGCAGGAGGAACAAGCGAACGAGATGAACATGTGAGGGTCACACACCTATGATAAACAATCATCAGCTCAATATCATGCCACAGAATTTAGGACGTATTTTTAATCTAATTCTAAAAAAACAGTGACTTTACCGCGAAAATCTAGTATCATGATTGACATAGAAAGAACGAGGTGATATTAATGTCTAATATTGTCTATCAAAGTACAAGAGACCATAATAATCGAGTGAGTGCTTCTCAAGCTATATTAAAAGGTATTGCAGAAGATGGCGGACTATATATTCCCACGACGCTGCCATCTATCCGATTGGATTGGGAGTCTTTAAAAGATGCTAGCTACCAAGAAATTGCTAAATTAGTAATTGGTGCTTTTCTCACAGATTTTACAGTTGAAGAAATTGCGTACTGTGTGGATGCAGCCTATGATGACAAATTCGACGACCAACGCATTGCACCCGTCGTTAAGCTTCAAGACAATGCGTATGTATTAGAGTTATTTCATGGTAATACGATTGCATTTAAAGATATGGCGCTGTCGATTTTACCTTATTTGTTGACGACTGCGGCTAAAAAGCATCAGTTAGCAGAAGACATTGTTATTTTAACTGCAACGTCTGGAGATACTGGTAAAGCTGCGATGGCAGGATTTGCCGATGTACCAGGAACGAAAATTATTGTGTTTTATCCGGATAAGGCAGTCAGTAAAATACAAGAATTACAAATGACTACGCAAATGGGTGAGAATACTCATGTTGTTGCTATTAAGGGCAACTTTGATGATGCCCAAACAGCTGTAAAAGCGATGTTTAATGATGCGACAATGATTGAAACGGTAAAAGCACTGGGATATCAATTTTCGAGTGCGAATTCGATAAATATTGGACGTTTAGTGCCACAAGTGGCTTATTATGTGTATGCCTATGCGCAATTAGTGAAGCAGTCGGCATTATCTGTTAATGAACTAATGGATGTTGTCGTGCCAACGGGTAATTTTGGTAATATTTTAGCGGCTTATTATGCCAAACAAATCGGCACTCCGATTAGAAACTTAATTTGTGCATCGAATCAAAATAATGTGTTAGTAGATTTCTTTAATAAAGGGGTCTATAATCGTCAGCGACCATTCTATGTAACTAATTCGCCATCGATGGATATTTTAGTATCCAGTAATTTAGAGCGATTGATTTATCATTTAACTGGGGAAAATACGGATGAAACGAGTCGATTGATGCAACAATTAATGACTCATGGTCACTATACAATTACGGAATCGATGCAGCATCAATTATCGGATTTCTTTGCTTATGAAACGTCTCAAGCTCAAACAATTAGTACTATCAAAGAAATGTATGAAGCGACCAACTATACTTTAGACCCACATACGGCGGTGGCAGTACATGCTTATCAGCAATATCAAGGGATGATTCATGAGACTGTACCGACAATTATTGCCGCTACTGCGAGTCCTTTTAAATTCCCAACAACTATGATGTCTGCTTTGGACGAAACGATGTGTTTTGCAGATGATTTTGATAGTGTTCAACAGTTACATGAGCAGACGGGGATTGCGATTCCTAGTACAGTTGCGGAATTGACGCATTTGCCGGTTCGCCACCAGACAGTTTGTGAAATTTCCGAGATGCAAGATACGGTACTATCGTTTTTAGAAGATTAATTAACGTTTTAATATCGCAAGAGAAAGTGAAAATCGCTAGGATAATATGGATATTTTGTTCAAGCACAAGAAGTACTGAGTGACTATTTTTGATAGAAAATAGTCACTCAGTAGAAGTATTGTGAAGGCATTTGGATGATTGAACAATTATGAGAAGCAGTGAATATGAACTAAATTAGGTTGGCTCTTTAGATTAGCTTCAAAATAATGTATAATAGAAGTTGGAAATTTTTTGAATGAAAAATTAGAAGCTGGCAGGAGATTCAATTAATCCTAGCGAAAAATAGTCTTGAGAGGATGGGAGTATATGTCAAAAGTGAAAGCTGCATTTGATGCATTGTTAAAAGAGAAGGAAATTCCGACGAATTATAAAGAAATTGAAGGTGGCCATCATTTGTATCGCTTGCAGTTTCGTGCATCAGAATCAAGAGTATTAGTCGTTGAGATTATTTTACAAAATGGCGACCAACCTTATGTGGATTGTCAGGTGATTTATCGTAATATCCATATTTTAACCGATTATAATAAACGTCAAGACGCGCTTGATGTGATTAATGAGTTAAATGAAATGCATACAGGTTATTATCATTTATTCTTAGCGTTAGACGGTGAAATCTTTTTACGTAGTTTGATGCGTATCGGTGAAGATGTGACACCGCTATATGAAACAATCGTATATGGTTCAAGCATTGGTCGTAATTTAATGCCAAAATTGGCTGAACGTTTAGGAGAATCGGGGCAAGTAGCATAAAATGTTAAATAAATATTTAAGTGAACATCCTAAAGCAAACTTTTTAATGCAAGTGTTGATTGCTTTAGTATCATCCATTATTTTTGGTGTCGCAATGAATTTCTTCCTGATTCCAGGTGAAATTTTTAGTTCAGGTGTGCCAGGTTTGGCACAATTAATTAATTTCTTTACAAGTAAATCACCTTTAGCGGGTATCTTAACAACAGGGAACCTATACTTTTTACTGAACGTGCCGTTATTAATTTTATCCTATTTGAAATTAGGACGTCATTTTACGTTGATGACGATTATCGTTGTTATTTTTTCAACCATTACAACTAATATCATTCCAGTAACCTATGTTTCACAAAATCCGCTATTAAATGCCATCATGGGTGGTGTCTTCTCCGGTGCCGGTGCAGGGATTACGATTAAATATGGTATGTCTGGTGGTGGCTTTGATATTTTAAATGTTTTCTTAGCCAAAACATTTGGATGGAATGTTGGTTCGTTAACCTTTTTGAGTAATTTAATTGTTATCGTCGGTTCAGGTATGCTGTATACTTGGGAATTAGCAATTTATACGATGATTACTATTTTTGTGACATCCAAAATGATTGATACGATTCATACTAATGAACAACGTTTGACTGCGTTTATTGTTACGAATAATCCGGCTGATGTAACTGCCAATATTCGTATGCGCCTAATTCGTGGAACGACGATTTTAGAAGCACGTGGTGGGTATACGGGCGATAAGCGTGATGTGCTGATGATTGTGATTAACCGCTATGAATTACATGAATTACAATTAGCGATTGCTGAAGCTGACCAAAATGCTTTTGTTAATGTCGTGCAATCGACCAAAGTGATGGGTAATTTCTTAAATCGTGACCAACAGCTGATTATGCGTAAGCAAAATCAAGTATTAAGTAAATAATAGCTATATCACCGCAAGCTGAGTGCTTGCGGTGTATTTTGTAGTGATAACGATTCACTGTTGCCCAGTGTGAAGCATTCGTCGAATCATGATGATTTGGCAAATAGAGCATTATCTTTTAGATAAGCAACATTACGTGTCTATAACAATGGCGCTGAGTGAATAAAATAATACTCCCTACAAAGCGCAGTGATGTTAATACTTCACGGTCTACTTTATAGGGAGCATCTTATTAAGATTGCTTTTGTTGTTAGTGTGTCTTGTTTGTAATGCTTAGATTTGTCGGTTTACATGCGATTGATGATTACTTGCGACGTTGTTGTTTTCCAGCGTTACGACGGTTACCTTGGTTCGGTTGATTAGATATAGGTTGCTTCGTCGGAACTAATCGTTTATTTCCGTCAGGGGTTGTGCTATTGGCTTTAACAGCTGCTTTACGTTTTTGTCTCGGTGTTGCAGCGTGTCTTGCACTTTCTTCATCCAACATTTTTTGGATTTTAGGTTTCACAACATGATTGGAGTAAATTTGTTGTACGAGGGTAAAGATACTACCAACAAGGAAGTATAATCCGATACCCGCCGCAGAAATATATGAAATCCAACCAAGCATAATTGGGTTCATTAAAAGCATTGTGCTTGTTGTTTGGTTTGCTGTTGGATTATCTGATTTTGGTGTCGCGCGTTGCATTAACCAACCTTGTAAGAAAGTTAAAATGACAACGAGGATGACGATTAATAGATTTTTTTCACCTAAATGCATACCTAAAAATGACGCTTTATTAATTGCTTCAGAGGAACGAATCGCTGCATAGACGGCAGAGATAATTGGCATTTGAATTAATAGTGGTAAACAGCCGGATAAGCCACCGAACATATCAATATCATATTTTTTATAAACAGCCATCAACTCTTGATTCAATTTTGCTTTTTCAGTTGGATCTTGCGTTGCTTCGATTTCTTCACGAATTTCATCAATTTCAGGTTGTGCAATTTTCATACGTGCTTGACTGACCATTGAGGTACGTGTCATTTTTAACGATGAAGGCAACATCAATAATCGTGTAATAATGGTAACGATTATAATTGCCATACCATAGCTACCGCCAAAGATATTCGCTAAAAAGTTTAAAAAATTCGAAGCGGGTTGTCCGAGGTATTGATAGACCCAACCAGTTGGTGTGCCATCAGAATTATATTGCACACATCCAGCACTAACAAATACGACTGCTAGTAATAATAACAGTAGTGGTAATTTTTTTTGTATCTTTTTCATTGTTCACGCTCCGTTACATAATAGTATACCTAATATACTATAATGAAATTCAGCAGAAATTTCAACTCTTTTCCGGTTTTGTTATATGTTAGTTACGAGAACTTGGATAAAAAGTTGAATACAAAATTCAATACATGTTATAATTTTCAAGGATTTTATTAATCAGGCGAGAAACATTTAACGGAATATAGGATGTATCATTGTATCGCTGAAGATATGAGATATTTAAATCAAGAGGAGGATGACTATGTTTGAACAAGATGAACGATTTGCGCGTTTACACTTGTTAGTGCAACAAGAAGGGATGGCAGCACTTGAACAAGCTACAGTGATGGTAGTGGGTTTAGGTGGTGTTGGTTCTAGCTGTGCACAGACTTTAGCGCGTGGCGGTGTCGGACATTTAATTATTATAGATGGAGATGTCGTGTCAGCTTCAAATATTAATCGGCAGTTACTAGCATTTGATTCGACCGTAGGGCGCCCGAAGGCGGCTGTGATGAAAGAGATGATATTGGATATTAATCCACATTGTCAGGTGTATGCGGTAGAAGAATTTATTAAAGCGCAAAATATTGATCCAGTACTTCAAACCTTGCCGCATCCAGATTATGTGATTGACTGCATTGATTCTTTTTATGCTAAAACAGCGTTGATGCAATGGTGTATGGAGGCACAAGTGCCATTGTTGTCATCGATGGGAGCAGCGAACCGGCTGGACCCGAGCTTGTTGTCATTTGCTTATATTGAAGACACTAGCTACTGTAAAATGTCCAAAACAATGCGTCATATTTGTGCAGAATTAGGGATTCAAAAATTAGAAGTTCTATATTCTACAGAAAAACAAGTCAAGGTGCCAAGTAATGGTAGTGTGAAAAAGGAAAATACATTAGGCTCGATTAGCTTTATGCCACCGATGATGGGGATGTTATTGGCAAGCAAAGTGTTACGGCGTTTGTTAGGGTTAGAATCTTATCAGTTAACGCCTATCATGAAAGGGCGCCGAAAATGAAACAGCTAATCGACACACATTTTCACTTGGACTTTATCGAGGAAAAGAAGCGCCAATCGTTTATATCGGCAATTGCTAATGAACAGATTGATATCATTGCCCAGACATTATTACCTACGCAATATCAGTTAATCTATAAACAATACCCGGTGGCGCTGGCCTTAGGCTGTCATCCATGGCACATCCAAGATAGGCAACAAATGATGTATGAGTTACAATTATTCGAACAATTGTTGCCGACGACACACTATATCGGAGAGATTGGACTTGATTTCGCCCCGAAACGCTTAGAGCGAGTTGACCAATGTTTACAAGTAGAAACATTTACACGTATCATCCACTTGTTGCGCTGCTATGAACAACACTATCAACATCCTTTTATTGTATCGATACACTCGGTACGTTCAGCCACTCAAGTTATTGATATTTTAGAAGCACAAGCATTGTATCAAGGTAAGAGTCAGGTGATTTTGCATTATTTCAATGGCACTAGTGATGAGCTAACAAGACATATTCGTAATGGTGGTTGGCTGTCCGTGCATCCAAAGATGCTGCAAACGAAAAAAGGTAGAGCGTATATTCAACAAGTACCGCTGCAGCGGTTATTATTGGAGACGGATTTACCAATAGCTACAAGTGAAACGGATACAATTGAAACGCAACATCCGCAAGTGATTCATCAACTGGTTGAACAATTATCAGAATTATTGAAGAGGGATATGCGTCCAGTCCTATTAGATAATCAAGAAAAACTCATCCAACGCAAGGGTTGATTGATTATTCGTAATATTCAATCGTGAAGTTTGAATATTCTTTGATGGTAGGTATTTCATTAACATTGATTGCTTCGATTCTCATCCAGCGGTGTTGCGGTTGTTGGAGTGACTCAACAAATGCGTGTAACTGTTTGCTTTGACACTGTGCGATAATTTTCACATCACCATTGGACAGATTACGGACATTTCCGTTAATATGATGTCTGCTAGCGCATTGTTGAGCAAAAAAACGATAGCCTACTCCTTGCACACGACCGGATACGATGAGTTCGTAAGTTTTCATAAAAATCAGCCTTTCGTCGTAGATTTATCAACTCTATCATATCAAAAAATGTGCTATAATAATAACAGAACGGCTCTTTTAGTCGGCTGCCGTTGCGATAGAATGTCGCCTATGGCGTGTGGAATCACGATATTTAATAATAATGAAAACAAAAGATTGAGAGGTGAATGAATTGGCAAAAAAACAACAGTCAAAAAAGAAAGCAACGATAAAAAAAGAAGAACAATTACCACTACGAGCTAGTTATGATATGTTTTACTTAATGATTGGACTTATGATATTTTTTGTGTCATTACTGGCATTATTTGATGGTGGCTTTATCGGTGTGCTGTTTACGAATACATTTCGCTTATTAATCGGCGAGACCTATACATTGGTTCTTTTTAGTATGGCACTGTATGCCTTTATGATTATTATTAAGGGCCGTTTGCCTCGTGTCAAATGGACAAAATACTTAGGCGCTATTCTTATCTTAGTAGCGCTTACCACGGTATTGCACTTCAATACCTTTAATGGGCAAGAACCGAGTCAGATTTTTGCCCGGACATATGATGTGTTTAGAAATGATTTATTAACGAATCAAAATCGAACCAATCTTGGTGGTGGTTTACTCGGTGCGTGTTTTTACGCAGCGTTTGGTTATTTATTTGGTCGTTGGGGAACCTATTTATTTGCCTTTATTATTTTTGTCTTAGGATTTGGCTTGGTTGAGTCGATTACTATTGACCAACTGGGTAAATTAGTACTGGCATTTGGTAATGGTATGATAACTTTCCCGAAAAAAATCTTCCCAACCTTTACTGAAATGAAAGAAGTATTCAATCAAGGAGAATTAATCGATGATGAAGCGGAACGGCCGTTAGAGACGTTTGAACCGATTCAACCATCGTCGACACGCTCACGCAAGCAATCGAAGTTATCCCAATTATTTAGTGCGATTAAGTCAGCGCCAAATAATGATGAGTGGGCTGAATCTTCGTATCAGCCATCGTTTCAAGAGCGTAAGCGGGTAGATTTTGAACCATTTGATGAGCGGACTCAACGTGTAGCACCCCGTATTGAACGTGAAGAACGAGTTTTGGACTTAGATTATTTTGATAAAATAGCAAGCTTTAACGAAAAGAAAGCAGTCGCTGATAAACATCAAGCGATTATCCAACGAAACGATATTGTGCCAGAACCGGAGGAAGTACTAGAAACACCGGCAGCAAAAGTGGTGACGACGCCACCGGAACAACCGGTCAATCCAGTTGTGCAAGCAGCACCAGTACCAGCACCGACAGTCAGTGCACCATTACCACCGCGTCAAACAGCGGATCATTGGCAAGCACAAGCGACGACCAAACAAGATTTAACTGAAGATGATTTAGATAAATTATTAGCAGCAGAATCAAATACAGATACGACACAACCTGCCGTGAAGCCAAAGCGGTCGCATCAATATCAATTGCCGAGCAAATCATTATTGAAAAAAATCCCACCGGTGGACCAATCAGAAGAATATGCCCGAATTAACGAAAATATTGAAAAACTTGAACGAACATTTGATAGTTTTGGCGTAAAAGCAAAAGTAGTCAAAGCGAATTTGGGTCCATCTGTAACCAAATACGAAATTGAACCAGCTATTGGTGTCAAAGTAAGTAAAATCGTGTCATTATCTGATGACATTGCACTGGCTTTAGCGGCTCGTGATGTGCGGATGGAAGCACCGATTCCTGGAAAATCTTTAATAGGGATTGAAGTGCCGAATTTACAAGTGAGTCCGGTATCCTTTTGGGAAATTATTGACGCTGCGCTTGAAAGTGAAAACTTATTGGATGTGCCATTAGGTCGGGATATTTCTGGAACAGTTTGTCTCGCTGATTTAAGTAAAATGCCACATTTACTCATTGCAGGAGCGACGGGTAGTGGTAAGTCAGTCGGTATGAATGTCATTATTGTGTCATTATTAATGAAAGCTCATCCAGATGATGTCAAATTCTTAATGATTGACCCGAAAAAAGTGGAGTTGACAATGTATGATGACTTACCTCACCAATTAGCGCCGGTAGTGACTAATCCACGAAAAGCGGCACAAGCATTGAATAAAGTTGTTCAAGAAATGGAGCGTCGTTATGAATTATTCGCTGCCTCGAATGTTCGTAATATCGATACTTATAACGAGCAAGTGGATGAGTGGAATAAGGAAGACACTGGAACGGTTTATGAAAAACTACCGAAAATCATTGTCTTTGTTGATGAGTTAGCCGACTTAATGATGGTCGCAAGCAATGAAGTCGAAAGTGCGATTATTCGTCTGGCGCAAATGGCACGTGCTGCGGGTATTCATATGATTATTGCGACTCAACGTCCGTCTGTGGATGTTATTACCGGTATTATTAAAGCGAATGTACCGAGCCGATTAGCATTTGCGGTGTCTAGTGGGACAGATTCACGGACGATTTTAGATAGTGTCGGTGCTGAGAAATTGCTCGGTCGTGGAGATATGTTATTCCAACCAATGGGTAAAAATAAACCCGTCCGTGTCCAAGGTGCGTATATTTCCGATAGTGAAGTGGAAAAGATTACTAATTTTATCAAAGACCAACAAGTTGCTGATTACGAAGATTCATTGATTAATTTAGACGACGAACAAGAAAATAGCGCATCCGTTTCAGAAGATGAGTATTTTGATGAAGCGGTCGAAATGTTACAAGGTCTAGAGACAATAAGTATTTCCCAGTTGCAACGCAAATTCCGTATCGGGTACAACCGTGCGGCACGCCTCATTGATGATATGGAAGCAGCCGGCTTAGTAAGTGGACAAGATGGTAGTAAACCAAGACAAGTGTTATAACCTTTAGAATGCAGACAAGATGCCTGAAGTACATAGGTGTCTTGCCTGTTTTTTGGTTCTCCAGCATCTTGTGGGTGTTCACAAGAATTATTATTGGTTGTGTGAGATTGAAATGATTGTGCTCCAAGTTGTTTGAAATGCTGGGTGTGAGAGTTTTTTGAATTGTCATAACATAATATTAATTCAGCTTGATTACTAATTGTTCAAATTATAGCAAAAAAGGGGAGACAATAAGTTTTGTCAGGCATTGTGATAGACTTGATAGGTGTGCAATGAATGGTAAGAGTTTAGCTTTTGTGCATGGCTTGAATCTTCAAAAGGTGGTATAATATAATTACTTCCTAATGGTTGTTAGATTACGCTAACACCGAAGGTCCAGAAGTTATACTTAAAATTTTAAAAGAGTTCCTAGTGCAATATAAACTAAAATAGGGATCGCATTTATATATATATATTAAATTCTTTACGTTGAGTTGAATAGCAGTGAATAAAAAATTGAAAGGGAATATATGATGGACTTAAACAATTTATCGGATACTGAGGTAATAAACTTAATAAATAGAGAGAAAAATAAGCTAAATCCTATGAGTTTTGAGGAAGCATACGATTAAATCACGCTTTTATTTGGAAAAATTGATGTGGATGAGGGAATTATTGATACGGATGGTATTGAGTACATTTTGCATGTATACAGAGGTCGTATAGAAACTACTCGTTTTAGTATCCATTTACTTTTTTTGGAATATAATCACCATCTAATTCGAGTTGATATGGATCCTAGTATATGCCATAACAATCCTGATGGTACGAAAATTACAGGTAGTCACATTCATATTTATGACAATTCAAACTCCATAAAAGATCTAATTGCTTACCCTTTGGCGGACAAAGATTTTCCTGAATTAACAAATATTATTGATGCTTTTCAAGCCTTTTTAAACTATACTAATATTAAAGAAAGGGAGGAAAAATACAATGAGTAATGCTAGTAATTTAAAGGAAATATATTTTAACTGGTTATTCAAAGAATACTCATATAAAGAGATTGAAAAAAATATTATAAGAATCGACACCCCCTTTTTAGATATTGGTTTTGATAATATTGTAATGTACGTAGAATTTTTATCAAATGGCAAAATTAATCTTACAGATGACGGATGGACATTGAACGATTTAGAAAATAAAGGCATCTCATTTTCAAGCAAAAATCGTAATAACAATAGAATCTTAGGTAACATATTAAATAATTTAGGAATTAGAAGAGAAGATAATGAAATGTGTATAACGACAGACTTGCAAAAATTTCCTGTCGCTAAACAAAGACTTTTACAAGGGATAATGCAAGTAAATGATATGATTGTTTTGAGGAAAGAAAATAAAAGCCACATTTTTTTTGAAGAATTAGAATCTATTTTAGCAAAAGAAGGAGTTCTTTATACTACTAAACCTTCGTTTGCTGGGAAAGATGGAATTACAGTGCAATTTGATTTTTCAATACCGTATACTGGTGGGGATAAATTAGTCCGAACGATTCGAAATGGTAATGATTTAAATAGAGCAAAATTACTAACAATGGATGCACAACTGCTTAAACGCACTAAATTCAATTCAAAGTACATCGCCGTATTTGATGACATTAATTTCCCTGTACATAATTGGAGTGCAATAAAATCTATTTTCGATGAAAATGAAACAGCAACAATAATTTCATTTCCTGTGTCTCACGCAGAGACAGAAAAAACAGTGTTATCGAATAAAGCAATTTAAACCAATATATTTTTAGTCAAAAACGGGCACAATACTTTGGACCCGTTTTTGTAGTGTTATTATCAATATGTGCTTTTCAAGTTTCATTTTATTATGGTATGTGTGAGGTATATAATGTAAATAAAGGTCCATTGTGTTATCCTGTGACTTTTGTTAAGATAACAGAGAAAACCGTTTAGAATCGAAAGGAAGATAGAATGAATACTTTTACGATTGCAATTGATGGACCAGCGTCTTCAGGCAAAAGTACCATCGCAAAATTAGTCGCGCAAAAATTAAATATTACCTACATTGATACAGGGGCAATGTATCGTGGCGTGACGCTTGCGGTGTTACGAGCAGGGATTGATGTCACGGATGAAGAAAAAATATTAGCATTATTACCAGCGTTAAGATTAAATTTCCGCTTGATTGAAGAGGTCCAATATTTATATTTAGATGATGAAGATATTAGCGAAAGCATCCGTTCCGTTGAGGTTACTGAAAATGTATCAGCAGTCTCAGCGATTGAAGGTGTTCGACAACATTTAGTAACTACGCAACAAGCGATAGCTGCTGAACAACCGGTTGTAATGGATGGTCGTGATATTGGCACGGTTGTATTAAAAGATTCACCGTACAAATTCTTCTTTGTGGCAAGTCCTAAAGTGCGTGCTCAACGTCGTTACAAAGAAAATATGGCGAAAGGGCTGACGAGTCAAACATTAGCTGAAATCGAACAAGCTATTATTGAGCGCGACCGCTTGGATTCGACACGCATTCATAGTCCTTTGAAAAAAGCTGATGATGCGATTGAATTAGATACAGGAGAAATGACGATTGACGAAGTTGTTAATCGAGTCATTAGCGAGGTTAAAAATAGCCAAGCGTAATAATGTTGAGTCAAATTTCGAAAAAAGATTCTTGTGTGAGCAAAAAAATAGCTGAAATAGGTGCTGAAACAGGTAATTTCGTCCTTTTTTAACAAATTTTTGTGAAAAATGACTAATTTTTTGAGAAAGGTTACTAGACGTGACCAAATAAATTTGTTACAATAGACATTGTAGGCTCTATGTAGACATAGAGCGACAATTTTTTAGGTACTGCTTAGGAGGAACTGGTAGATGTCAGAAGTTGAAAAGACAGAAGTATTAGAAACAATGGAGGATGCGTTAGATAGCGTAATCGACATTAAAATTGGTGACACGGTTAAAGGTGATGTATTAGCATTCGACGATAACCAAGTGCGTGTTGCTATTAAAGAATCTGGAGGTTTAGAGGGTGTGATTCCTCGTAATGAACTTTCAGCAGCTCCGTTTAACGAATTAACGGATGTTGTCAATATTGGTGACGAAATTGAATTAGTCGTTTTAAAACCAATTAAAGACAAAGAAAATGGTAATTATTTATTATCTAAAAAACGCGTTGAATCGAAAAAAGTATGGGTTGAATTAAAAGAAAAAGCTGATCGTGGTGAAACAATCGAAGCGCCTGTTAAAGAAGTTGTTAAAGGCGGTTTAGTTGTTGACGCTGGCGTACGTGGTTTCGTACCAGCTTCAATGGTTGAAGATCACTATGTAGAAGATTTTTCTACTTATAAAGGTAAAACATTAGAATTTGCTATCGTAGAAGTAGATGCTAATGACAACCGTTTAATCTTATCTCATAAAGAAATCGCTAAAAAAGAGCGTGAAGCTAAACGCGCAGAAGCGTTAGCAAACTTAGAGGTTGATAGCGTAGTAGAAGGTAAAGTAGCTCGCTTAACAAACTTCGGTGCATTCATTGATTTAGGTGGCGTTGACGGTTTAGTTCATATTAGCCGTATTTCTCACCAACATATCTCAAAACCAAGTGATGCGTTAACAATTGGTGATACAGTACAAGTTAAAGTATTGTCAATCGACGAAGAAAAAGGTCGTATCTCATTATCAATTAAAGATACATTGCCTGGACCATGGGATGATATCAATGAAAAAGCAGCTGAAGGTACTGAATTAACAGGTACAGTTAAACGATTAACTGACTTCGGAGCATTCGTAGAAGTATTCCCAGGTGTTGAAGGTTTAGTTCATGTGTCTCAAATTTCTCATGAACATATTGCTACACCAGCTGATAAATTGACTGAAGGACAAGAAGTTCAAGTGAAAGTATTAAGTGCTGATCCAGTTGAACAACGTTTATCATTATCAATTAAAGCTTTACAAGAAAGACCAGCTCGTCCAGAGCAAGAAGAGGGTGAAGAACGTCCAAATCGTACAGAACGTTTTGAACGTCAAGCTCGTCAAGCAGCTCCAAGACCTAAGCGTAATAACCAACAGGCTCGTAGAGCTAATAACAACAACCAAACAGCAACATATTCAGATTCAACAGATACTGGATTCACTTTAGGTGATATGTTTGGAGATTTATTAGACAGCTTTACAACTGAAGACTAATATATAAATTATTTGGGCTGTGACGCAAGTCGCAGCCTTTTCATTCGAGTGAACCCAAAGAACAAGGTGAGAGCGAGGGCGTTTAGTCTCGGATCACTGGAGAAAGTCACTGGCGTGCGCAAAGCGCACAGAGGGGACTTTTGAAGTGGATGCCGAGGCTGCCCGAGCGAACCCAAAGAACAAGGTGAGAGCGAGGGCGTTTAGTCTCGGACCACTGGAGAAAGTCACTGGCGTATGCAAAGCGCACAGAGGGGACTTTTGAAGTGGATGCCGAGGCTGCCCGAGCGAACCCAATATGATGGAGGTGAAGAAGTTGAATATTCCAACAGTAGCATTAGTAGGTAGACCCAATGTGGGGAAGTCTACAGTTTTTAATCGATTAGTCGGCGAACGTGTCTCTATCGTAGAGGATTTTCCAGGTGTTACCCGCGACCGTATTTACGCGACAAGTGAATGGTTAGGTAAACCATTTCGTTTAATTGATACGGGTGGTATTGAAATGATTGATGAGCCGATTATGAAACAAATTCGTTACCAAGCAGAAATTGCGATGGATGAAGCGGATGTCATTGTATTTTTGACTAGTGGTCGTGAAGGTGTAACAGATGCAGATGAAGAATTAGCACATTTTTTACATCGAACTAATAAACCAGTGGTATTAGCAGTGAATAAAACCGATAATCCGGAGCAACGCCAAGAGATTTGGGATTTTTATTCATTAGGTCATGGCGACCCGTTTCCAGTATCTGGCGTACATGGAACTGGATTTGGTGATTTGTTAGATGAGATTTTCCAATTATTCCCGAAAGAAGAACAAGAAGCTGAGACGGAAGATACGATTAAATTTAGTTTTATCGGACGGCCGAATGTAGGTAAATCAAGTTTGGTTAATGCCATTTTAAAAGAGCAACGTGTGATTGTTTCTGATATGGAGGGCACGACACGTGAAGCGGTTGATACTTACTTTACAAGTGAATCTGGGCGGCATTTTACTATGATTGATACCGCAGGTATTCGTAAGCGGGGGAAAGTATTTGAAAACACAGAAAAATACAGTGTTCTTCGAGCGCTATCCGCAATTGACCGGAGTGATGTTGTCTGTCTTGTTATTGATGCAGTAACAGGTATTCGTGAACAAGATAAAAAAGTTGCTGGATATGCTTATGAAGCGGGTAAAGGAATTGTGATACTCGTGAATAAATGGGACGCGGTTGATAAATCGGACAATTTGTTTGAAGAGTTTACCAAAGATATTCGTGCCCATTTCCAATATTTATCTTTTGCGCCGATATTGTTTGTCAGCGCACATACGGGTCAGCGTTTGAATAAATTACCGGAATTACTGGAAATGATTTATGACAATCGTCATCGTCGTGTTCAATCGTCAGTATTGAATGATGTATTGATGGATGCTGTTGCCATGAATCCAACACCAACGGATAAAGGACGACGCTTAAAAATTTATTATATGACACAAGTAGCCGTTAATCCCCCAACTTTTGTAGCTTTTGTCAACGATGTGGAATTAATGCATTTTAGTTATGAGCGATTTTTAGAAAATCAATTGCGTGAATCTTTCTATTTTGAAGGGACACCGATTCGACTAATTACAAGAGAACGTCAGTGATTTTGAATAATTAATTTTTGAACAGAATCTTATAGGATAAAACGCTTATAAAGGGGATAAAGATTGATATTTAACGGAATCTATGCTATCCTTTACTAAGAAATAAGAATTGAAATTTATTTCGATTTAATACTCATATGAGTAATTACAAGGAGGAATGTACTAATGGCAAATAAAGCAGAATTAGTAGAAAAAGTAGTAGCAAAAACAAATTTAACTAAGAAAGACGTTACAGCAACTGTTGAAGCTTTATTCGAATCAATTCAAGAAGAATTAGCAGCTGGTGAAAAAGTTCAATTAATCGGTTTTGGTACTTTTGAAGTACGTGAGCGTGCGGCTCGTAAAGGTCGTAATCCTCAAACTGGTGAAGAAATTGAAATCGCAGCTTCTAAAGTTCCAGGCTTCAAAGCTGGTAAAGCTTTAAAAGACGCTGTTAAATAATTTTTATTGAAACTTAAAAGGTGTTGATGACAGGTGTTTTTCGCTGTGTTATCAGCACCTGATTTCGGTCTGTATAAATAACGACTCTTTGACATCTTGTGGGTCCCCACAAGATGCGGGAGAGTTTAAATAAATACCGAGCAGCCATTTTAGAGGGCTGCTCGGTATTTTTATTAGGACGGTTTGTCAGTGTCATCCGCTTGTTTTTTTTCTTCTTCTGATAAGTTTTTATCCATTGTTTTTAAGCTATTGAGTAATTCCTGTTCTTCTTGTGTTAATAGTTCAGAGGGACGTCTTGTGTCATTAGCATGGTCAATGTCTTTTTTGATGTCCTCTTCCTTTAAATAATCTAGTTCAGTAAAGTCTTGTTGTAAGTTATCAATGGTTGATAGATTGTTTTTGGACATTTCGACTAATAAGTCTCTCACATAGGCGGTATGGCTGTGCATCATATAATACAATAAACTGATGAAGGTCATGCCGAGTAAGAAGAAACTACCGATAAAGCCGGGGATGATTAGTTTAGCGGCTTCAAGAATGATTAAAGGTAAAAAACTAATCGCAATAGCTAATTTAAGACGTTGCTTAAATGTGAATGGACTGGTTAAGTTACGATTGATTGAGCTGGCTAAGGTTGCTAAAACAAACATTTGCAGCCAATAGATGATAAAGGCAATCACGAGGTAAGTGAGCCATTGTGTCAGAATTACTGTTGTTTTACGAGTCGTTAATAACATCAGATAATCAATTAACACTTGTTTTGTTAAAAAGCCATTTGCACGATTACCTAAACGATATAAGTTATTACCGATAGAAGCAATCGTTTGGTCTTTGAACATATAAAGGCTAATAAAAATTGATGGATCAATCATGTCGTTTTTGGTCGCATCAATGGGCACCTTATTCAGCGTGCCGTCACTTTCAATGGAGTCATCAATGACTAATTGAAATGCTTTTGATTGGTAGTATAATGGTTTCTCACCTTCAGCTAAGGCTAATTTGCCTTGTTTGTAAGTATAATCAGGCACATATTTGGCGGCATCACTAATATCTTTTGTAATGGCATTAAATGTCGGTTGTCCCAATATCGTCATAGAAATGGACAATAGTAGGATGGCCGCAAAGGCAATATGCCATATTTGTTTAAATTTTACCGCTACAATTTGTATAAATAAACGTGGCTCGCGGTAAGCCTTGTATAAGAATTTAAAAATATTTTTCATTTAATCCCTCATTAAATTTTTTTCGATTTAAGTCGTTGTCGATTCAGTATAATGTATCCGACAACGCCGAACATACTTAACATAGTACCATAATATATGGATTTTGGGAAATAATGCATCACAATTTGATGGTTTCCTTTTGAAATAGGGATGGCCATCAAGGTGTTGTTAAGTACGGGAACAGCCGTTACTGGCTTATTATCCACCGTTATGGTCCAATTGCTATCATAGGGCATCGTCATCAATAAATAGCCCTGCGTTTGTTCGGTGGTGATGGTACCGACAATGTGTTGATGACTAAATGATGTCACCTTAAATCGTTGAGTAGCTTTTTTATTCATCAGTGTCTGATAACGATGAATATCAAATTCATGGAGAGTCGGTGGATTCATTTGCAAGCTGGGCGTTTGTAATATCATAGACAACACATGATTGGTTAGTGCTTGATTATCCGCTACGCTTACTAATTGCCGCTGACGGAAAGGGGATGCAAAAACAAATTCTTCTTTATCCAATTCCATGCGTAGTTTTTGGTCATTAATTTGGCTAGGTAGCGATAAATAGTAAGGATTGTTTGTGTCAGTACTAAAATTATAATTGATGGATCCTTTGTCAAATTGAACGACATCTTTAATCAGTGACTGAAATCGGTAATAACCACCGGCTTCCTTACGTGTGATGGCAACGTCTGTTAATTTCGGCTCTGATAATGGTTTTTCAGTATAATAAGGCGTACCATCACCCATAAAGTCAATAAGACGCAAGAGCAATTCTTGATTTGCTACTGGTTGATTTGGTTGAAATTGCGTTGCTGCGTCGACAATAGCCGGTGAGACTTCCATCAGCAGTCCGAGGCGGTCTGTATTTTCATAGGGTGAGAAATATGGGTTTTCAGATAATTTGTGATAGCGTAAACTATCAAATGCCTGAGCAATCGGCTTTATATGAAAATACTTATCACTGTCAGCTTGGGACAATGGTTTCGGTTCGAGTAAATATTTTATTGCAAAAAAATCATCCGTAAAAAGAGTCCCATTGCCATAGTAAGTTGACGCTTGGGTATCTGGCAAGCCGAGGTAGCCGAATAAACGAGTTGTCGCTGATTCCAAGGTTGAACTAAAATGATTCAAACCATTGTAGTGGGCAAATAAGGGTTCGTTTTTTGTACGTGCCGCATTTATTTGAATGCGATAAAAATCATTATCATGGTCTGCAAATGAACTCATGGTGTCGCTAAGTGCGGTTGTATGGTGTTGGTATCGGTCAAATGGCACATAGTTAAAATGTTTTAAAATCGCCTGACTATTTAATCCCAAATCAATAAGTGCGACAACTAATAGTAGGTACTGACGATGGGTAAGACAGCGCAGCAACAAGATAAAGAGTAGCCCTAATCCTAATGTAATCAGTATCGATGCAGGTGTTAAATGAGGATAAAAGGGGCGTTTTGTCCAATAATAGATACTTATCGCGCATAATAGCGTACAAGTGGTAATGGTTTGTGGTAGCGATAATTTGTTTTGAATGCTTTGATAACCTTTTATCGCCAGCTCGATACTGAAAAATGTCGTTAAAAATGAAAAGCGAAAAGGATACCACACTGGGTCTTGTCCGCCGTGCCAGATTTTTGCTGGAAATTCATACATAAAAGCTAGTAGAAACACGATGAGTAAGATAGCTGCCACCAATTTTTCTTGCCATTTTATCTGTCGACTTAAAAAATAGATAATAGTAAGAATAAAAATAAAAACACCTGCATATAATTGTGGTGTACCATTTTTTATTGCTTCGTAATTGAAGCTACTACTAAATAGTTTTGCGAAAATGTCCTTGGGTAAATAGCGTAAGGTATTAGTGATTGGTAGAGACGTACCGTTAACTTTACTGGCAAATAACGCTGTCACGGCAGGGTATAAAGTTATACCACTTAATAAAGTAGCAATACAAGACGTCGTGATAAAACGTGTATATTGGCTGAAAAATTGTTTGAGTGTGACAGTACGTTGTTCAATCATCAAATAAATGGCGTAAAACGCTAAAAATATCGCAACCATAAAGCCGATATAGTAATTGCTGATAAATAGTATTGTTAAGGTGAATAGGTAGCCATTCACTCTTTTGGTCGTGATAAGGCGATGTAAATATAGTGCCAATAGTGGTAGCCATACTAAGCCGTCCAGCCACATAATATTTAACCAGTAAGCCACTGTATAACTCATAAAAGTATAGGATAAACTAAAGAGTATCCCTATGGATGTATGGATTTGGTATTTTTTTCGTGTAAAATGGAAAAAAGTCAGTGTCATGACGCTTAATTTTACATACGTTAAGACGGTAACGGCTTGAGCCAATTGATTTTGTTGAAATAATAACAGAATCACGTTAAAAGGACTGAGTAGGTAATAAGTCCACAAACCGACCATTTCTCCACCGATTCCTTTTTGAAAACTATAAAAGAGTTGGCTGGGGTTATGTAGTAAAGTCTCGCGATAATAGCTGAAAAAATCGATATATTGTTGCCCTAAATCAATTGTCAGCATCGTATTTGGACCAAAAGGTAGCCACTGCATTTGGTAGCTGATAATAAGAAACAACAGTGAAAAGATACTGCCGCAAGCGATATAGGGATAAATACGTTTAAAATGAACGGTTGATGCCATAATGCCTCCAGTGATTGTATTCGTATGATGCGTTGAATCAATTATATCAAAACGATGGGAAGACTCGCAATTGAGGATTGGCTGATTAATTCTGTCGTAGCACCATTCACGCATCGCTGTAATTGAATTGTGATGAAGAATATGTTTTTACCTCATCGTAACTTATGGTATAATCTTAAATAGTATTGAAAAACTAAATCAGTAAAGAATAGAGTGACAACATGGCTAAGTATAAATTGAAGAAAAACAAGAACAAATCACATATTCCGAGACGACTCAATCTGTTATTTGTCATTTCGTTTTTATGTTTCATGGCGTTATTTATCCGATTAGGGTATTTACAACTATATCGCAGTGAAACGTTCTTAAATATGGTTAAGCGTACTGATTCAACGGTAACTACCGGGTCGGTGCCGCGCGGAATGATTTACGATAGTCAAGGGCGTGTCTTGGTAGGGAATCATCCAGAAATGGCAATTTTATATACACGAGATCGTGACTCGAAAGTGTCACCGAAAGATATTATTGATGTCGCACGTAAATTAGCGTCGCTTATCGAGATTCCGACGCAAAGTCTAACCGAAAGAGATATGAAAGACTATTTTATCGTGACGAATGAAGCGCTTGTTAACAGTCGCTTGACGCCGGAACAAAAACAATTGAGCGGTAAAGAAGTTTATAAGGTGCAACTAGAAGCTGTAACCAAGGATGACTTAGTCTTTAGTGAAGGTGAAAAGAAAGTTATTGCCTTATTTAAAAATATGAACAGTGCCTATGCTTTATCAACGGTCACTGTTAAAAATCAAAATGTTACCCAAGAAGAAATTGCTCGGGTCAGTGAACAATTAGGGTCATTGCCAGGCATTTCAATCGGTACAGACTGGCAACGGACGTATCCTCAAAATGGATTGTTACGCTCAATTTTAGGTCAAGTATCGACTGAACAACGAGGGTTGCCAAGTGAAACGGCAGCAGAATTAATTGCGAAAGGTTATGCGATGAATGACCGTGTCGGGATTAGTTATTTAGAAAAACAATATGAAGATGTTTTACGTGGCACGAAATCGATCTCGAAAATTGTTACCGATGCATCTGACGATATTTTATCAAATAAAAAAGTGTTTGAAGGGGCTAAAGGGAATAACTTAGTCTTGTCAATGGATACAGCATTTAATGCAAAATTAGATGAAATTGCTGAAAATGCGTTACGTAATATGCAAGATCAAGGGTTGAATGACCGTATTTATATTGTGGTGATGAACCCGAATACGGGCGATATTTTAGGTATTACAGGTAAACGATTTGAATACGATAAAAATACAGACTCCTATACTTCTGAGATTGTCGATGATACGTTAGGAGCGATTAATACTAGCTATGGTATGGGGTCATCTGTCAAGCCAGCAATGGTTGCGATGGGGTATTTGACTGGTGTTATTTCAACAACGAATAATGTGATTACCGATGAGCCGATGAAATTCCAAGCGTCGCAAGAAAAATCCTCTGTATTTAACCGGACGGGTAAAGTGGATATTAGTGATATTGAAGCGCTCGAAAAATCATCCAACATCTATATGATTAAGATGGCGATGATGATTGGTGGGCAGACACAATGGGAACAAAATGGTCAGTTAACCATTGGTAAGAATACGATTGATACGATGCGTAATTATTTTGCTGAATTTGGCTTAGGAACAAATACTGGTATCGACTTACCGAATGAGTCCACTGGATATAGTCCAGAAGATTCACAATTAGTATCCGCCTTAGACTTGTCGTATGGACAGTTTGACTTATATACACCACTGCAAATGGCACAGTACGTGTCAACGATTGCTAATGGTGGGGTACGCTATGCACCGCGTTTGGTAAAAGAAATTCGTAATACTGATGCAAATGGTGAATTAGGCGGTGTTATTACGTCCATTGCGCCAAAAATCATGAATGTCGTGCAACTGCAACCAGAACAAATGGAGCGTATTCATAAAGGGATGTATCAAGTTTCCCATTCACAAGAAGGGACTGCGCGTTACTTATTTTTAAATTATCCAATTAAAGTCGGTTCGAAGACAGGTACCACAGAGGCGTTTTACTCTGGACCGATTCAATACGCACAAAACCAACCAGTCACCAATGCGACATATATTGGTTTTGCGCCATATGATAAGCCGGAAATTGCTGTATCCGTCATTGTGCCGTATTTATTAGAAAATGCGTCTGGACGTCAAAGTACTGCCGTTGCCCATGAAGTTATGAATGCTTATTTTGAAATGCAATCGAAGACCAAAGAAACGATTGCAAAATATAAAGCAGGGAACTAATTTTAATGGCTTTTTGACATCATGTGAATCCCAACAAGATATCGGAGAAAAAATCCGACAATAAATGGGGGAATAGAAAAACCATCGTGAAATTTCACGATGGTTTTTTGATTAATGTATGAAGAAAGTAAAGCCGGTAGGATGATGAGAAATCCAGTTAGGCACCAGATGGAGCTGATTTTTTCAAGTGGTTTAAGTCAGAGCAACGTAGCTAATAGCATTTTTTAGCAATTTAAGTCAAATTACTAAGGTTATACCAAGACTAAGTTTGTGAATTTGTTACCGGTAACCGGAGGTAAACGATTGCATTGCCAGAAATATTGCTATACAGTTAATATACTACAAGTAGAAAGGACAGTGTATATGTCAATTCAACCGAATCAAGTTATTTATAGTATTTTTGTCCGAAATTTTTCATCTGAAGGCACTTTTCAAGGTGTCATTCCACAATTGCCTCGCATTAAAGCGTTAGGTGTCGATCTAATTTGGCTGTTACCGATTCATCCATTAGGGGAAGAAAACCGTAAAGGTCAGGCCGGTTCGCCTTATGCGAATAAAGATTATCGAGCTATCAATCCAGAATATGGAACACTGGAAGATTTTAAAGCATTGTGCCAAGCGATTCATGATAATGGTATGAAAGTGATGATTGATGTCGTATATAATCATACGTCACCGGATTCTGTATTAGTACAAGAACATCCTGAATGGTTCTTCTATCGCCTGGATGGCAAGCGTGGCAATCAAGTGGGTGATTGGACGGATATTGTTGATTTAGATTATAAAAATCGAGCATTATGGGATTATCAAATTGAATCATTGACCTATTGGGCACAGTTCGTTGATGGCTTCCGCTGTGATGTGGCGCCATTGGTACCGATTGAGTTTTGGAAAGAAGCACGTCAAGCAGTCGCTGCGGTGAAACAAGACTTTATTTGGTTATCTGAAAGTGTGGAGTTTAGCTTTATCAAATTATTACGCCAAGCTGGCGCCATTGCGCATTCTGATTGTGAAATGTATCAAGCGTTTGATGTCTTGTATGATTACGATGTCCATTATTTATTTCATGGCTATGTCCGTGGGAAAAATTCACTGAGTGAGTATATCAATCGTTTAAACTTACAAGAAGTGATTTATCCAAAAAATTACATTAAAGCACGTCATCTTGAAAATCATGACAACCCGAGAGCGAAGCATTTAATTCCAGATGAACAAAACTTATTACAATGGACAGCCTTTCAATATTTTGAAAAAGGATTTGTCTTACTTTATAATGGTCAAGAAGTACAAGAGTCGACAGAACAGACCTTGTTTGATGTTGACCCTGTCAACTGGCAAGCAGGACGTGATATTTCCACTGAAATCCGTCGTTTCCATGATATTAAGAAACAGTACATCCCAGTGGATTCTTCAGCACGCTATGAATTGACTCCTTACGATGAACTTGACGCCGTTGTGTTGGAACACGAAAGTAATGAAACATTATTTGTAGCAGTCTGTTCATTTAAAGGTAAGGCAGGGCAAGTACGTGTGCCGTTATCAGATGGGAAATATACAGATTTAGTAAGCGGTGAATTCGTTGAAGTTGTTGATGGACTAGTAGCATTAAGAGACCATGCCTTAGCGATTTCAGTTGCAAAATAATGAATAAACCAATACTTATGAAAGATTCAGTAATAAGTATTGGTATTTTTTTGGGTCTGTACTAGGAGAACATTAAAAATAATATTGAACTATGAATTACAATTAAAAAGTTAATCAAGTGTTTCATAAAGAATCGGTCAATTGATTAAATACTATGGGGTTTAAGTATAAATAAGTGAATTATACTGACTGAAAAAGTAGTTTAACTGAACAAATTTTCTTGTTTAACTACATTTTGTAACTTCCTCTGTTAAATATTTACTATATTACAAGCTCATTAAAATGTGCTTGATACTGCATCGATAGGTTGGTTTCATTCAATATTTTAAAAATATGAAGAGCCTGTGACCAATAGAATACAAAATTTTTTGAAAATCGTGTTATAATGATAGAGGCAGCGAATGTCACTGTAATTTAGCGATTTTCTTTTGTTATGGTGAAAAGTAATCGCAAATTGTAAGAGTGAATTGATATTTAATATACATCACACGAAAGGAATGAGAACAAATGACGACGATTCAATGGTTTCCAGGCCATATGGCAAAGGCAAGGAGAGAAGCAAGTGAAAAGTTAAATCTTGTTGACATCGTTATTGAGTTGGTGGATGCGCGTATTCCTGAATCAAGTCGTAATCCGATGATAGACGAGATTGTTCAGCAAAAGCCACGAATTATTGTCTTAAATAAGGCGGATTTAGCTGACAAACAAAAAACACAACAATGGGTCACTTATTATGAAGCGCAAGGTTATCAATCATTAGCAATTGACGCACAACATAGTAAGGGATTAAAGCAATTAGAAAAGGAGTGCCAAGCACTGATGGCCCCGTATTTTGAAAAGCAACAAGCAAAAGGGGTCAAGCCACGTGCGATTCGCTTAATGATTTTAGGAATTCCAAATGTCGGTAAATCTACCTTGATTAATCGTTTTGTTGGTAAAAATCAAGCGATTACTGGTAATAAACCGGGCGTCACTAAAGCGCAACGCTGGTTGAAGATTGGTCGGAATTTTGAACTGCTGGATACACCCGGGATTTTATGGCCGAAATTTGAGGACCCAGATGTGGGGAAAAAATTAGCTTTAACAGGTGCGATTAAAGACCAACTGTTGCATATGGATGATTTAGCGTTGTATTTGATTGATTATTTACGTCAGTATCAGCCAAATACTTTAGTGGATAAGTTTAAGTTCACAACGGAGCAACTTGAACAAGAAACAACAGTCAACTTACTTTTATCAATGACACAGCAAATGGGCTTAAAAGACGACTTTGAAACAGCAAGTCAGCGATTAGTCCATGATTTTAGACAACAAAAATTCGGCAACTTAACATTGGATGTGCCATATGTATCGGTGAATTCACATGAATAAATTATCGATTACTGAGATTAAAGCACAACTTGCTGATGTGACCCAACTGGATGATGAGCTATTGCAAGAATACCGACTAGATGAGCGAAAAGGTGTGCAAATAGCTGTAAAACAAACCGAAAAACGCATTATCCAGCGACAACAACAAGAACAAGCTCATAATGCGCGACTCGAATGTGAGCGTCGTTTATGGCAGGAGGGATACCAATATATTGCTGGCATTGATGAGGTTGGGCGCGGTCCCTTGGCGGGACCAGTGGTGACTGCTGCTGTAATTTTACCAAAAGATTGTGATGCGTTAATTGGCGTGACCGATTCGAAGCAATTATCCCCTGCCAAGCGTCAGCATTTTGTCGAGTTAATCAAGTCGGTTGCATTAGCCTATGTAATAACTGAAACCTCTGTCGAGACAATTGATAAGTATAATATTTATGAAGCGACCAGACGGTCAATGCGTGAAAGCGTCTCAGCCTTCTCGCTTCAGCCGGATTATTTATTAATTGATGCGATGCACATTGATTCATCATTGCCACAAGAATCGTTGATTAAAGGGGACCAACGCTCGCTTTCGATTGCTGCAGCGAGTATTTTAGCTAAGGAATACCGCGACCAGCGAATGATGGAGTATGCTTTACAATATCCTGAGTTTGGTTTTGACCAACATATGGGGTATGGGACAGCGCAACATTTATCAGCGTTAGCGACATTTGGTTATACGCCAATTCACCGTCAATCATTTGCACCTGTTCGCAATACTCAGCAGAAATATTAACATGATTTCCACCTAATTCGTGTATTTATGTATAGAAGAAGTATGACAATAATTGTGTGGTATTTCTTTCTATTATATACGTATCGAAAGGTGGATTTATTTTGAAACTAACAATGCGAGAACTATTAATCTTTTTAAAATTAAAAGAAGTAAATTATCGAGAGCAATGTTTATTGTTGCGATATTTGGTGAAGTATCAATTATGTCAACATAGTTGGGATGAGGATGCTTATCAACAGTTGAAGCAAGAGATTAAGCAAACGACCATTGCGATGAATTTGCCAGATTGGGAGCTCGAGTTATGTTATAGCGCTCAGCAGTTAGCAAAAAAAGCCATTATGTTCGGTGACCAATATTACCCTAAACGCTGGTATCATATTGAAAAACCACCCCTCATAATGTTTTATGAGGGGAATTTATCGTTATTAGCAAAATTTCCAGTATCCATCGTAGGCAGTCGCAAAATTACACCATATGGTCAAAAAGTGACCAAAGCACTCGTTGAAGCTTTTACACGTGAAGGTTGGGTCAGTGTTTCTGGCATGGCAAAAGGAATTGATGCAGTTGTCCATCAATCTGCTATGAATGATGGCATACAACACTCAACGATTGCGATTATTGCAACAGGCTTGGAGTGCTGTTATCCGCGTGAACATACGAATCTCCAATTACAATTAGGACAGCAGCACCTTGTACTGTCGGAATATTTACCGAATAGTCCTGCTCTAAAACATCACTTTATTATGCGTAACCGTTTAGTAGCGGGAATCTCGCCTGCGATTTGTGTGATGGAAGCAGCAAAGAAAAGTGGGAGTCTAATTACTGCTAATTACGCGTTGCAGTTTAATCGAGAAGTGTATGCACTACCAGGTCGCATCAATGATGCGCAATCAGTAGGTTGTAATGAACTTATTATGGCAGGCGCTACGCCTATTCTATCCATTGAAGAAACCGTAAAATCGATTAAACAATTGAAAACAGCACAAGATTAATCAACGTGCGAGCAGGGATGTTCAAACGTTAATTAGACGAGAAAGTTAGCGGCTTGTATAGAGCGCATAAAGGGACTGTTTGAAGAGTGGACATCGTCAAGCTGAGCGAACTAGCATTAGGAGCTATATAAAGAGGGCGTCACGCAAAACAGCATCAGGAACAATACGGAGAGGGCGTCACGCAGCAAAGCCGAGCCAAGCAGTATCAGGAGCAATATGAAGAGACCATCTAGTTAACGCACGCAATCTGAATGAACAAAGTCCAGTATTAAATGACGATACGCAATTTTGGAATCAGTTCAATGGATAAAGCGATTTTCAGAGGGATTACCGATTCAATTGCTACGGGCGGAAAATTTTTTGAAAGATTTAATTTGACAATTATCAAAGTTTTCGCTACTATGAATAACGATTTAACTTAAAAGCCAAACATAAGGTTTATCTGCAACTATGTTGAGTTAACCTTATTTTCAAAAATAAAGATTCTTAATAAGAAAGGTAGGTACGATAATGTCTTATAAAAATTTAGTCATTGTCGAGTCACCGACTAAGGCAAAAACAATCGATCGTTATCTAGGGAAAAATTATAAA
Source organism: Aerococcaceae bacterium zg-1292 (assembly GCA_016126655.1). Lineage (GTDB taxonomy): Bacteria > Bacillota > Bacilli > Lactobacillales > Aerococcaceae > Globicatella. Next base: position 1,028,923 of record CP065955.1, read on the forward strand.
GTTGTCGCCAGTAAAGGGCATCTGCGTGATTTGCCAAAAAGTAAAATGGGTGTGGATATTGAAAATAATTTTGAACCGCACTACATTAGTATCCGTGGCCGTGGGGATACGATTAAAGAATTACGTAAATTAGCAAAAAAAGCTGAACATGTCTTTCTCGCAGCCGATCCGGATCGTGAGGGAGAAGCAATCGCATGGCATTTAAGTCACTTGCTGAATTTAGATATTAATGAGCCCAATCGTGTGGTTTTCAATGAAATTACAAAAGATACCGTTAAGGAAGCCTTTAAAACACCACGTAAAATTGATCAGGATTTAGTTGATGCACAACAAGCACGTCGTATTTTAGACCGTGTTGTAGGCTATTCGATTTCACCATTATTATGGAAGAAAATTAAGGGTGGCTTGAGTGCTGGTCGTGTGCAATCAGCAACTTTAAAAATTATTATTGACCGTGAAAATGAAATTCGTAATTTTAAACCGGAAGAGTATTGGACAATTCCAACGACCTTTAAAAAAGGTACAGCAAAATTTGACGCAGAATTTTATGGTATGGATGGTAAAAAGATTGAACTAGGCAATGAACAAGATGTTGAAGCTGTTATGAAACGTTTGGATGAAAAACAAACGTTTACGGTTACTAATATAGAGGAAAAACCACGTAATCGTAAATCAGCACCACCATTTACGACAAGTACACTGCAACAAGAAGCATCTAACCGTCTTGGATTTAGAACGAGTAAAACAATGATGGTTGCCCAACAATTATATGAAGGGATTACGATTGGTCGCCAAACTATCGGATTAATTACTTATATGCGTACCGATTCAACCCGTATAGCACCATCAGCGCAAGCATCTGCGATTGACTTTATTAAAGAAAATTATGGTGAAGCGTATTTAGGTAAAGGTCGTGTGTCGAAAAATAGTGCTGGTGCACAAGATGCCCATGAGGCGATTCGTCCGTCTAATCCAGCGATGACACCGGATAGTATTAGTCATGCATTGTCAAAAGATCAGTTACGTCTGTATTCATTAATCTGGGGACGTTTTATGGCTAGTCAAATGGCAGATGCTGTCTACGATACGATTCGTGCAGACATTGAGCAAAATGACGTGCAGTTTCGTGCCAATGGTTCTCGTATTAAATTTGATGGGTATTTAAAAGTGTATCCGACCAAAGGCAATAAAGATAATTACTTACCTGAATTGTCAAAAGGTGATGCGGTACAATCAGTTAAAATTGACCCGACGCAACATTTTACGCAGCCGCCAGCACGTTATAATGAAGCGAGTTTGATTAAAACACTCGAAGAAAAAGGTATTGGTCGTCCATCTACGTATTCACCGACAGTGGAAACATTACGTAAACGTTACTATGTTAAAATGGTAGCTAAACGGTTTGAACCGACTGAATTAGGTGAGATTGTTAATGATGTGATGTCAGAATTTTTCCCACAAATTGTCGATTCTGACTTTACGGCTGGAATGGAAGAAGAGTTGGATTCGATTGAAGAGGGCAAACAAGAGTGGGTACGAGTCTTGAATGAGTTCTATTCGCATTTTGAAACAGATTTACAAAAGGCAGAATCAACGATTGAAAAAATCGAAATTAAAGATGAACCGGCTGGTTATGATTGCGAACTGTGTGGTAATCCGATGGTTGTGAAAATCGGCCGCTACGGTAAATTCCATGCATGTAGTAATTTCCCTGAGTGCCGTAATACGCAAGCCATTGTTAAAAAGATTGATGTGACGTGTCCATTATGTCATAAAGGGGAATTAATTGAGCGTCAATCCAAGAAAAACCGGACATTTTATGGCTGTAATCGTTATCCTGAATGTGAATTTGTTTCTTGGGACAAACCAATTTCTCGACCATGTCCAAAATGTAATCATTATATGACAGAGAAAACAACACGTAAAGGTAAAGAAATTAAATGTAGTCATTGTGATTACCAGGAGCTAGCGAAAGCGTAAGATATACAAAGTAACACTGACAAGAATAGGTGAAGGTCATCTGTTTCTTGTCAGTGTTTTGTGTATTATGTTGAATGATTGCAAGGAGTTTGAGCCAGGGCGGTTGTTGTCGTACTATGTGGGTGCCGGCTCGCTCGGGTTGAGTTGACGTCCACTTCACAAAATTCCTTTGTGCGCTACACGCACAGCGGAATTTTGTGAAGTGGTTCAATTCAAAGCAGCCTCATTCAAACTATGTGCTCCAGTGGTTCATTTCAAAGCGCTCGTTGTCGCACTATGTGTATTCCGGCTCTCTTGGGCAGTCTCGACATCCACTTCAAAAGCCCTCTGCGTGCGATGCTCGCACTACGGTGCCTTTCTCCAGTGGTTCGAGGCTTGACGCCCGCGCTCGCACTATGTGGAATCCGGCTCCAACTCGCTGAAATGACATCCACTTCGCATAGCTCTTGAAGCGCCACAGCGCTTCTACGACCTCTTAATCCGGCTCGCTCGGCTTGACTTGACGTCCACTTCACAAAATTCCTTTGTGCGCTACACGCACAAAGGAATTTTGCTCCAGTGGTTCAATTCAAAGCAGCCTCACTCACACTATGTGCTCCAGTGGTTCATTTCAAAGCGCTCATTGTCGCACTAAGTGTTACAAGCGTTTTGCGTAGCCTTTGGCGTATTCGGATGGGCTGACGTTGTAGGCGTTGCTGAAGGCTCTTGAAAAATATTGTAGTGAGCCGTATCCGAGTTGGGCTGCAATTTCAGTGATAGATAAATTCGATTCACGTATTAATTGGCGGCTTTTTTCTAGTCGTAATTGATTGATATAAATTTTTGGTGTGACATGCTGATACTTGTTAAATAATTGTTGTAAGGTTGACCGTGATAGATTAAACTGTTGAACTAAATCACTGACTTTTAAAGCGACGATATCGCTCGAGTGAATGTAATCGATGATTTGGGCAAATAGTTCGTCTTCATATTTTGCTTGCATCGCGGTCGTGTTGTCTGTTGTAGGACTGATTAATTGCTGATGTAAGGTAAGTAAGACACTTTGCACATGTAATAAAAGATAGTCTACTTGTAGTGCGGCACTTAAGTCTTGATACATTAAATCTAATAAAGGTGCCATCATAGAGCTGACGTCTAATAAGGTATTTATTAACTTTTTATCAATGCCGTCGGCAGTGAAACGAATCGTGTGAAGTATACATTTCTCATTAGCATCATATAGTCGGTGGTAGGTGGTATTAGGTGCCATGAGAATAGCGTGACCTCTTGTGAGCGAAGTTTGATTAATTCGCACAATACCACTTTCTACGAATAATAGCTCGAAATGATTTTGTGGTTTAACGTCTAGTTGATGACGCTCTTGAAATTGATATGTGATGGCGGTGTATAGTTCGTTCACACGGATAGTAGGCGCCTGCTGACTAGCACTTATATTTTTTTGTAATTTTATTAAGTGAGGTTCTTGTGGTGTTTTGGTGGATAATTGGACTACGACATCATCAGATAAACTTAATATATTAAAGGTTGTTTCAGGCGCTAAAATGTATTCACCTTCTAAAAGATAGGAATGAAAAACATTAATATCTGCATGGGTAACGACTAAAAGCGCTAAACCAGATATAGGTGAAACCTTAACTGGAGTTTTAAATTGAAATAAGGTTTGTGTATGATTAGCGCTTATTTTGATTTGACGGTGATGAATAAATTCTTTTAGTTGAATAGTTGAGTCATGATTAAGAAAAAAATCAGTGGCATGATTATAAGATTGGTTTGTTTGAAACATGCTGGTTACTCCTTTTTTAGGTTCGCTCGGCTTGGCTTGGCGTCCACTTCAAAAGTCCCCTCTGTGCGATGCTCGCACGCCGGTGACTTTCTCCAGTGATTCAAGCCAGGGCAGCCTCGCTCACACCATGTGTTTTTTAGGTTCGCTCGGGCAGCCTCGACGTCCACTTTGCAAGGCGCCTTTGTACGCTTTGCGTACGCAGTTGCCTTACTCCAGTGGTTCGAGTCAGAACGCCCTCGCTCACACCATGTGTTTTTTTGGCTCGCTCGGCTTGGCTTGACGTCCACTTCAAAAGTCCCCTCTGTGCGATACTCGCACGCCGGTATTTTTTATGCCGGTTCGTTCGGACTGCCTTGACATCCACTTCACATAGTTCTTGAAGCACCTTAGCGCTTCTGCGCCCTCTGCTCCAGTGGTTCAAGGCATAACGTCCTCTCTCTCACTATGAATTCCAGTGGTTCGAGTCAGAATGCCCTCGCTCACAACATTTTGCTTTGCACTCATTATTATATATCAAATAGGTAGTAGATGCATTAAAAAGGGTTTATTTCTTCGTAAAAAAGATAACTGGAGTTCAGCCTAAAGTGCGTGCTAAATAATGTATCCAGCAAGTTGATTGATTATTGACAGCTAATTGTTTAAGAAGATAAGAAAAAATCAGTGTAAACATACTTATTTATTTGCCTTTATTTAAAAATATTAGAAAAAATGCTCTATTCTTCTCATCTTGTGATATAATACAAACAGGGATTTTAAGCATTTTCAGATATATGGAGTTGGTTTGCTTTTAATGTTAGTGCTTTAACATTTTAAACAATTATAAACCAACCTATTCGAGCTTGAATCAAACCCAAGAAGCCAGAATTACGAGGAGATAGAGAGATGAAACAAAGTATTTTTAAAAGAATCGGACTAGTGATAGCATCTGTATGTGTATTATCAGCGTGCCAAGCACCAGCACCACCTGCTGAAACGACGACAAGTGAAGTGGCGACAGAGACTACCGTTGAGCCAGCTACTGAAAGTACTACCACTGAAGCAACAATTGGGCGCAGCATTACGATTCGGTCAATTGGTGATATTTTAATCCACGATTACTTATATAATGATGCAGCGACAGGAACAGGGTATAATTTTGACCATATGTTTGCTCCGGTTAAACCATATATTGAAAATGCAGACTTAACGACTGCTAATTTGGAAGTTATTGCCTCTGGCGATACCTTACCCGTGTCTAATTATCCTGCCTTTAATGCACCATCACAAATTATTGATGCGTTAAAAGCAGTTGGTGTTGATATTGTCAATAATGCGACGAATCATACAATGGACTGGGGCGCAGAGGGCGCACTTGGGTCTATTACTGCGTTAAAACAGCGTGGAATGCCTTATGTCGGTAGTTATGAAAGTTGGGATGATTACAATACGCCTCGTATTTTAGATATCAATGGTGTGAAAGTAGGATTTTTAGCGTATAGTTATGGAGCAAATGGCAATCCAATACCTGAAGACCAGTCCTATTTATTAACCTTAATTGACACAGAATTAATGGCTTTAGAAGTCAAAGCTTTGCAAGAAAAAGTCGATTTGTCAGTCGTAATGATTCATAATGGTGAAGAGTATGAGTCACTGCCGTCAGAATCTCAAATTAATGTCAATAATGTTGTTCGTGATGCAGGTGCCAATTTTATTTTAGGTGGGCATCCACACGTACTCCAACCATTTATGGTATATAATAAACATCAAGCAGCCTTGTTTTCTCATGGAAATTTTTTATCAGGACAAATTGATGATTCCAATAAACTAGGTGGTATTTCCGAGTATACTTTTACCGAAGTCAATGGTAAATTTGAAATATCTAAAATCCGTTTTATGCCAACCTTTACGATTGGTGTGCCGGGTGGTCGTTATCAAGTAGTCCCATTAGCTGATTGGCAACAATATGGTATTGCAGGTGGTGGCGAGTATTTTGAAAACACAGTTGCTTTAATGCGGCGTTATACAAATTTAGTTGAAGTCGTTAAATATTTAGATTAATGTGATAATTGTAGCGATAACTCAATGTTGTGTATTGAACATTGGGTTATTGTTTTTTTCATGATGGTTAGTCAATATGTTGATAAATAAATATGTGTAGAATTTGACAAAACAATTGGATTCCTATATAGTAATAGGTGCTTTTAGAAAAATTGTCTAAACAAGGAGGGTAGCTAGTCAATCATAGGATAGCGCAAGGTCTTGGTGTGGGGCATTCGTACACATCAAGATGACGAGGAATGAGTTTGTCGATAATCAGCGGATAACTCAAGGCAGTGCAGTCTACAGAGAGCGATTAAAACCTTATGTGAGTAAGTAACAAAGTCGTTATCACGCACCTAAAAGCTCTAAACGATAGTTTCACAATTGTGGCATTGTCGTAGTTAAATAATTGTAAATAAAGGAGCTATGAATATATGTGTGGAGTAGTAGGTTTTATTGGAAAAGGTAATGTGCAACAAGAATTAATTACTGGTTTAGAGAAATTAGAGTATCGTGGTTATGATTCTGCGGGTATTTTTGTAATGAATCAGGAAGAAAAAAGTTTGTTTAAAGAAGTTGGTCGTATTGCTCAGTTAAAAGAAGTCGTTGATTTTGAGCAAGCAGCAAGCGTTGGTATTGGACATACCCGTTGGGCCACTCATGGACCGGCAACACAGTATAATGCGCATCCTCATGTGTCTTCAACAGGACGCTTTGTACTAGTCCATAATGGGGTAATTGAAAATTATGCTGAGATTAAAGCACACTATTTACAAGCCATTGAATTTAAATCAGATACGGATACTGAAGTTGCTGTTAATTTAGTGGAATACTTTGCGTTACAGGAAGGATTAGCAGCTAAAGATGCTTTTAATCGCGCGTTATCTATTGTCGAAGGGTCTTATGCTTTCGGATTAATCGACTGTGAAAATCCTGATGTATTATATGCGGCAAAAAATAAGAGCCCATTATTGATTGGTTTATCAGATGAATTTAATGTGATTTGTTCAGATGCTATGGCTGCAATTCACTTAACCAATCAATATTTAGAAATTAAAGATAAAGAATTAGTTACTTTGACAGCAGATGATGTCGTTATCGAAACGTTTGACAGTATCGTTGTTGAACGTGATGCGTTTGTCGCGGAGTTAGATGCCAGTGATTTAGAAAAAGGTGCCTATCCATTTTATATGATTAAAGAAATTGATGAGCAACCAACTGTTATCCGTCGTTTATTACAAGAATATGGTAAGGGTGATAATCAATTTGACATGGATGAAGCGTTACTAGAAGCTGTTGCGAATGCTGACCGTTTGCATGTGGTAGCTTGCGGTACGAGTTATCATGCTGGCTTTGTTGGTAAAACATTGTTTGAAAAATTAGTTGGCATTCCTGTTGAACTGCATTTAGCAAGTGAGTTTGCATATGACTTACCAATCTTTAGTGAGCGTCCATTATTTATTTTCTTAACGCAATCAGGTGAAACAGCAGATAGTCGTCAAGCACTGGTAAAAGTAAATGAACTTGGCTATCCTTCACTAACGATTACCAATGTCAAAGGTTCTACCTTATCACGTGAAGCGACTTATACTTTGTTATTACATGCAGGTCCAGAAATTGCGGTGGCTTCAACTAAGGCGTATACTGCACAGATTGCGGTGATGGCGATTTTAGCAGAAGCATTGCGTCATCGATTAGACCGACCAGAACGCTTTAATATGTTGACTGAGTTGAGTAAGGTTGCTACGGTTATGGAGTCGATTTTAGCTGAAAAAGATTTAATTGAACAATGGGTTACTGATAATCTAATGGAGACTCGTAATGCATTTTATATTGGTCGCTTATCCGACTATTATGTGGCAATGGAAGCAGCCTTGAAATTAAAAGAAATTTCGTATATTCAAACAGAAGCCTTTGCAGCGGGTGAATTAAAACATGGTACCATTGCCTTAATCGAAGAGGGGACACCTGTTATCGCCCTTATCAGTGATGCAACCGTGGCGTCTCATACACGAGGCAATGTTGAAGAAGTAAAAGCGCGTGGTGCTAAAGCAATGGTGATTAGTACTAAAGACAATGCGAACGAAGAGGATTTGTTAGTGTTGCCAAAATTAGAAACTTCATTATCTCCATTAGCAACTGTTGTTGTTACACAATTAATTGCATATTACACAGCATTAGGTCGTGGCTTAGATGTAGATAAACCACGCAATCTAGCAAAATCAGTGACAGTAGAATAGACAACGTGCTCTTGGAAATGAACCATTGGAGGCAATAGACGGTAATGCGGTTAACGCACAACGGTGACTGCTGAACTGGACGTTCATTTGTGCCAATGAGATGAACAGTCCGCAGAAGTGCAAGATGCTTTAAGAGCTATATGTGAGAAGACGCAAGCGAACGCTTATCCTCATTATCCGTCAATAGGTATTCTTCTATGAATAACCTATCAATAATTAGTAAGCATCCACTATCTCATAGGTAGTGGATGCTTTTTTTTTACTTTTATACGATTCCTAGCTTTACAAGTTGCTCTGCTATTTGAACCGAGTTGGTCGCTGCACCTTTACGCAAATTGTCAGCAACTACCCATAAATTAATTCCATTTTCAACCGATTCATCACGGCGGATACGTCCCACAAAGACACTGTCTTTATCTACAGCTTCAGATTGCAATGGATAGACGAGATTTTGTGGCTTATCTTGTACAATGACGCCATCTATTGCTTCAAACGCATTACGAATATCGTCAAGATTAAAATCTCGTTCTAATTCCACATTAATGGAAACGGCATGCGATGTATGGATTGGTACACGTACACAAGTTGCAGTGACTTTTAATGACTCGTCACCTAAAATCTTGCGTGTTTCATTAACCATTTTAATTTCTTCTTTAGTATAACCATTTTCAAGAAAAACATCGATATGAGGTAAGACATTATCATTAATCGAATACGGGAATTTATTCGTTTCATGATTGACTAAATCGTGAATACCTGCTTGACCAGCGCCAGATACAGCTTGATAGGTATTGTAGACAATCCGTTTGATACCATAAGGTTTCAAGGCAATAAGTGGTACCACTGACTGAATAGTTGAGCAGTTGGGATTAGCAATAATTTTGTGCTCTGCATCTAATTCAGTTGGATTGACTTCTGGTACGACGAGTGGGACATTGGGATTCATACGCCAAGCGGAACTGTTATCGATGACAAAGATTCCGTTTTGTGCCGCGATAGGTGCATAGTAGAGTGAAGCATCTCCACCAGCTGAAAAAATCGCAATCTCAATTGGGGCTACTAGAGATTCATCTGTTAATTCTTGTATTACGATGTCTTCGCCCTTAAAGGGAATTGTTTTTCCCGCAGAACGTTTGGATGCGAATAAATATAATTGATTGACTGGGAAATGACGTTCTTCTAATACTTGAACCATTTTTCTTCCGACCACGCCGGATGCACCACAGATGGCGACATTATATGTTTTTTGACTCATATTTAAATCTCCTAAAAAATTGATTTTGCAATAGATTAAGGCATGACGTTAAAATATAACCACTTACGATTAATCTAAGTTAATTAATAAAGTACTGAATTTTTCATGTTATGTCAAGTTTTTCATTGTATTTTAATCTATTTCGATATTTTATCTGATATTATTTCTTTTTTCATTGACATTAACCGTAATTATTGATATAGTATGGGAAATTAGTGGATGTGCGAGGCGCGAATGACAAGAGTACAACAAATGTTGGAAAGGGGATTTCGCCGAAACAAGAAGTCTTGTTGGGGGCAGGTTGAATAAGTCTGTCACTGTTTAAGTTAGCGGCCCTGTTAACTTAAAAGTGCAATCATCACACTGGGCCAATGGAATCTATAATTGAAAAGCATTCACTTGTTTTAAGAAATAGACAATCCACAAACCTAGTGTTTGTGGATTTTTTTGGCTTCAATACATTGCGAAAGAATGGAGTTTACGATGAAATTAGAATCTTACCAAACGATAAATAATCATGTACTGACGCATCGTGGTCATCAATATCTTGAGTTAGCTGCAACGTATGGGACACCGTTATATATTTTTGACGAGACTAGCTTCAAGGAGCGTGTCGTATCGTATAAAAATGCGTTTCAGTCACCGCATTTTGACACTCAAATCTTATATGCATCCAAGGCCTTGTTAACGAAAGCGATTGGAAAACTAATTGCGCAATTGGATATCGGACAAGACGTTGTTAGTGGCGGCGAAATCTTTGTTGGATTAGCTGCTGGTGTGCCAGCAAAAAATATGTATTTTCATGGAAACAACAAAACCAATGCAGAACTGATTTATGCTATTGAGCAAGGTGTTGGGACGATTGTTATTGATAACCGCATGGAAATTGAACGGGTCAATCATATCGCAAAAACTGCAAACACGGTGCAACGAGTCTTACTTCGTTTAAATCCTGGTGTTGAAGCGCATACACATGACTATATTAAGACCGCTCATTTAGATTCAAAATTTGGTGAAAGTGTTTTTGACACTGATATTGAAGCGATTATTCAAAAAATGGTGGATGCAACTCACTTGAATTTTGCGGGTTTTCACTGTCATATTGGTAGTCAAATTTTTGATGAGACATCATTTTTAAAGGCTGCGAGTGAAATGTTACATTTTGCTCGAAAAATTGAAGAGAAACTCGCTATTCGTATCGAAGAAATTAATTTTGGTGGCGGTTTTGGTGTGTATTATACGAGTGAAGATACACCCTTTGAGGTGACTGCATTTTTACCACGGTTTACGACATTTGTTCATGAAGAGAGTCAGCGCATCGGTTTAGCACTGAAAAAAATTACAATTGAACCAGGTCGTTCACTTGTCAATGCTTCGGGCAGTACATTGTATACCGTTGGTGATATTAAGCATACGACAGGTGGTAAGCATTATTTATTTATTGACGGTGGCATGAGTGATAATATTCGCCCAGCCCTCTATCAAGCAAAATACGAAGCGGTATTGACGAATAAAGCAACACAAGAGCCGACGACAACCTATACGATTGCTGGAAAAGCGTGCGAAAGTGGCGATAAAATTATCGAATCGATATCATTGCCGATGGCAGAAACCGGGGATTTATTATTAGTCAACGGAACAGGTGCTTATAATTATACGATGGCTAGTCACTATAATCGCCTATCAAAACCGGCGATGATTCATATTGATGAAGAAACGCATCGATTGACAGTTAAGCGCGATAGTTACGAGGATTTAATGCGAAATGAATTAGATTAAACATAGTGTGAGAGAGGGCGTTCAGCCTTGAACCACTGGAATACATGGTGAGAGCAAGGCTGCCCTGGCTTGAATCACTGGAGAAAGTCATTGGCGTGTGAGTATCGCACAGAGAAGACTTTTGAAGTGGACGTCAAGCCAAGCCGAGCGAACCGGATTAAAAGTACCGGCAGTAAAAAGCGTACAAAGGCGCTATGCGAAGTGGATGTCAAGGCTGCCCGAACGAACCGGAATTAAACATAGTGAGAGAGGGCGTTCAGCCTTGAACCACTGGAATACATGGTGAGAGCGAGGCTGCCGTGGCTTGAATCACTGGAGAAAGTCATTGGCGTGTGAGTATCGCACAGAGAAGACTTTTGAAGTGGACGTCAAGCCAAGCCGAGCGAACCGGATTAAAAGTACCGGCAGTAAGAAGCGTACAAAGGCACTATGCGAAGTGGATGTCAAGGCAGTCCGAACGAACCGGCATATAAAATACCGGCGTGCGAGTATCGCACAGAGAAGACTTTTGAAGTGGACGTCAAGCCAAGCCGAGCGAACCGGATTAAAAGTCCCGGCAGTAAGAAGCGTACAAAGGCGCTATGCAAAGTGGATGTCGAGATTACCCAACCCTATTCGATATATATTATGAGGAGGAATTATAAATGGAAATTTTTACGGGCTCAGCAGTAGCATTAGTCACACCTTTTAGCGAACAAGGTGAAGTCGATTGGCCAGCTTTTGAAGCATTATTACAATTTCATTTGGAAAATGAGACTGACGCATTAGTGATAACTGGAACTACAGGTGAAGTTTCAACATTGGGTGATGATGAACAAATTCAATTAATTGAGCGTGCTGTAAAAGTGGTGGACGGTAAAATACCGGTCATTGCTGGCACTGGAATCAATGATACGCGGCATTCAATTGTACTTAGTCAAGCTGCGGAAAAAGTAGGAGCGGATGCATTACTTTTAGTCACTCCATATTACAATAAAGCCAACACCGAAGGGATGTTGCGCCATTTTACAACGATTGCGGATGCTGTATCAATTCCAATCATCTTGTATCATGTACCTGGACGCACTGGAGCAACATTAACAGTCGAGCAAGTGGTTACTTTATCCCAACACCCTAATATTGTTGCGATTAAAGATGCAACTGGTGATTTGGATTATACGGCACGTTTAGCTGCTGCTGTTAATCTGAGTGAGTTTGCGATATACTCTGGAAATGATGATTTAATTTATGATGTGATGGCATTAGGCGGTAAGGGCGTTATTTCTGTTTTGGGTAACGTATTGCCAAGAGAAACACATTTGTTATGCCAAGCCTATTTGGACGGACAAGTGGAACAATCTAAGCAGTTACAAGAACAATATGCAGCCCTTATTGATGCACTCTTTGTTGAAGTAAATCCTATTCCAGTAAAATATTTGTTGCATTTAATGGGAAGAGTGCAAAATCAATACCGATTACCATTATGTCAGCCTAGTGAAGCAGTCAAGGCATTGTTACAAAATCAGTTGACGACAGTCAAACACAATTGCAAAGTAGGTGAACAAGAATGCAAATAATACTGGTAGGCTCTAGTGGAGCTATGGGGCAATCTATTGTTCGCTTTTGTGAGCAAGATAATCCTTATGAAATATATGCAGGTGTACAATCAGAACAAGAAACGGATGAGTTATACCCAGTCTTCCATCAGTTTGAACATTTAGCAGAATATGTAATAAATCAACATGCTAAACCTGATGTCATCATAGATTTTTCGTCACCGTATTTAACGCAAGATTTACTAGCATTTGCGACGACGTATCAAGTGCCTGTCGTTCTAGCAACAACTGGACAAGATGAATCCCAAGTAGAACAGATTCGTCAAGCGAGTCATCATGTTGCGATGTTAGATACGCATAATACGAGTATCGGCGTAGCGGTAATGCAACAGACCTTAGCAACCCTAACACGTACGTTGTATCCATTAGGTTATGATATTGAGATTATTGAAAAACATCATCGTTATAAGAAAGACTCGCCGAGTGGTACAGCGATAATGTTAAAACAAACGATAGAATCAATGATTGACGAAACGATGACCCCTATCTATGGACGAGAAGGGTTGTCGCCAGGTCGTAAGCGCGAAGAGATTGGCATTCATGCGATTCGTGGTGGTGATATTGTTGGTGAGCATACGGTTATTTTTGCGAATAACCAAGAAACGATTGAAATTACCCATCGTGCCGGTTCAAAAGAACTATTTGTACGTGGGGCATTACAGTGTGCAGAATTTATTGTTCAACAATCAGCCGGTCTATATAATATGGCTGATTTGATGAAAGGAAAATAAAGGTTTAAAGACTACGCAACCGCTTAATGTGTAGTCTTTTTTTGTGCGAAAAAGTAAATTGAATTGAATGTTTATTAAAAACACGAATTTTTTAGAAAGAGTGAAGTGCACAAAGAATACCTAATCAACAGCTTGTTTTTATGAGTGAACTAGTCGAAGATTTATCAATAATCAAACATGAAGGGAGTCATGCCGGAGCATCTTTTTAAATACACATTAAGCACTAATTGAACTTACGATAATTTTCTTTATTGAAATATGTCGATTAAATATTGATTGTTGTAAGAAATTTTAGTCACATTTCACATCCATTCAATTATCAGCAGCCATACCAATCTGTCCTGTCACGAGTTGTTCAAACAAAATTTAAGGAAAATTAATACCTATCTGACCTAAAATATGGTAAAGTAATATCGTATGTATTGAAATTCAGCTACCTATATAAATGAAAAGCCATGGCGATAATATTCACATTCGGCGAGACGTGTTTGGAGAATGTGTAATAACAATATTTCAGTACGAAGAATATAAAAATGATTAGCGCAAGAACATCAATGCTATTCAGCAATAATCAATCCGCTTAGAGGAGGATGAATACAATGAAAATGTCAGTAATGGTTCCTTTTTATAATGAAGAAGGAATGATTGAACTTACCCATTCGACGCTTGTGTCTGTATTGGATGAAATGATTAACCGTCGCAACCAACATCGCGATGATAAAATTGAGTTGGAATTTTTATATGTCAACGATGGCAGTCAAGATAATACGTTTTATTTGATGAAACAAATTGCAGCAGAAGATGAGCGTGTAAAATACGTTAGCTTTAGCCGAAATTTTGGTAAAGATGCCGCAACGATTGCTGGATTACGTTACGTAACGGGGGATATTGTCGTATTAATGGATGGAGACTTACAACATCCACCTCAAGTGATTGAACAGATGTTGGATGCCTATGATGAAGGCTATGATGTGGTATCAGCGCGTCGAACACGTGAAGGAGAAGATGCCAGAGATACTTTTTTTGCTAAATGGTTTTATCGTCTATCGAATCGAATGATGGATGTGCATTTAACAGATGGCGTGTCCGAATTTCGCTTGTTTAGTCGTAAAGCGGTCAATGCAGTTTTGGCGTTACCGGAATACAATCGCTTTGCTAAAGGATTGTTCTCATGGATTGGTTTTAAAGAAAAAATTGTTGAGTATCCAAATCAAGTGCGTGAAGCTGGCGTGACTAAGTTTGGTTTTAGACGCAATATTAATTATGCGATTCAAGGAATTCTCTCGTTCAATGATAAGCCATTGCGTATTTGTATTAAGACAGGACTCTTTTGTGTTGCTGTTGCTGTCTTATATCTGATTTGGATGTTTATTTCGTGGCTCATTAATCCGAACACGTTAGTGAGTGGTTATTTTACGACATTATTTGCGATTGTTTTGTTCGGTGGCGTGCAACTTATTTCCATTGGTGTCCTCGGTGAGTATATCGGCAAGATTTATTATGAAGTGAAACGTCGGCCGCATTACTTAGTGGATGAGACCAATATCGAATCAATTGGAAAGGATCAAGTGCAGTAGAATGGAAGCATATAATGAAAAATTTTGGCAGTTTTATCGAACGAAAAAGGGATTGTACACGCTAAGTGCTATCCTCCCGATGTTAGTGATGATGCTCGTATGGGTCTTTATGGGTGTCTTTCCTTTTGGTACTAAAACGTTAATGTCGATTGATTTTGGTCAGCAATATATTAGTTTGTATCAGTTTTTGAAAAAGACTGTTTTATCTGGCGATTGGAGTGGTTTATTTTATTCCTTTTCTAAGTCAATCGGTGGCGGGATGATTGGTATTTGGGGCTTTAACTTAATTAGTCCCTTTAACCTCATTTATGTGTTGTTTCCAACTAATGAATTTCGTTGGGCTATTACTTTAACGATTTGGTTACGTTACGGGGCAACAGCATTAGCATTTAGTCATCTATTAATTAAACGCTATAATGGTCATGTGAACAATCGTCGTTTTTTAGTACCTATTTTATCGGCAGCCTATGCGATGTGTGGATTAATTGTCAGCTATCAAATGAATCCGATTTTCTATGATGCGATGATTATGTTACCGATTGTAATTATTTATTTAGAAGAGTTACTGGACGGCGGTCGAGGCTGGAAATATGCGGTGCTGCTAGCATTAACCTTGATGTTCCATTTTTATATGGGGTATATGATTTGCTTATTCATTGTTCTTTATACGATTTATTATTTAGCTGGGAAAGCAAATACATGGCAAGCAGCTATTCGCCCGGTCATTCGTGTTGGTGCGTATTCTGCGTTAGCTGTTGGAACCATGATGTGGCTGCTGTACCCGATTTTCCTGAATTTATTGATTTCCAAAGGGGCTTATCAAAATAATTTAACCTTTGAGTGGGCTTTACAAATTCGTCCATTAGATATATTGGCTAAATTTATGATTGGTGCTTTTGATAGTGAATCATGGCCGGCTGGACCGAATTTACCGAATGTCTTTATCGGTAGTTTAGCATTGTTTGGATTTGGAGCCTTTTTCGCTAATAAACAAATATCGCGTAAGCAAAAATGGGCGGCAGTCTTTGTCATGTTCGTGTTCTTTATTGCTATTGTCAATGTGTTTTTCAACAAAATATGGCACATGAGCCAAACACCAGCAGGATTTTTCTATCGCTTTTCTTGGATTATTTCTTTCTTTATGGTATTACTCAGCTACCGCGCCTTACATAATTGGCAGGGTCATAGTTGGCGCTTTATAAGCCTAGGTGCGGCGTTTATCTATTTATCAGCAGAGTGGGTGTTCCGTAACGAGTTTTCATTTTTTACTTATCGTCAAAGTAATGAAGTGATGCCAACACTTGAAAATTATTTAGGATTAGCGTTTCGATTATTAATTATATTATTTGCTTTTTCGGCTTTGAAATATAAAGGTAATCAAACAAAACGTCAACGGTACTTAATAATTGGTTCGTCTGCTTTTGCATTTATTGTGATTAGTATTTTTAGTTATTTTAAAGTACTAGCTACCTTACAGACATTAACATTAGTGGCATGGAGTGTCACTTTAATCGTGTTGGCGTTTGGTTTAAAACGGGTGACATGGGCGATGGTTTCAGCGCTAACAATTTTTGAGTTAGGGTTTAATGCCTATGTATCACAAAGTAGAATGGGTTACGATAATGCCAATCATTTTAAAGACGCGCAAGAATCAGTTAAGCCAGTTATCGACCGAATCCGTCCGTCTAAACAAGGTGAATTTTACCGGATTAACAAGCTATTTGAGCGTAGTAAAAACGACCCGTTCATGTATGATTATCCAGGTTTAACCCATTTTAGTTCGAATATGGAGCGCTCAACATTGAGTTTTATGACCAATATGGGAGATTCCGGTAGTAATGCCTCAAGTTTTTATGGTAATGGGACAGCGTTTATGGATGCCTTTTACGGGGTCAAGTATGTTGTCGATTTTCTCGATTATACGAACAGTGATATGTTAAAATATCCAGAACGACGTTTCTTTAGCCGTAATACAACGCGTACAGATTTAACGGATTATTATACAAAAATTTGGGAAGACGACCGCTATGCGATTTATGAGAATAAAAATGTCCTGCCAATTGCCTTTGGTGTAAGTGCGGCAGTACAAGATTTGAATTTTTATGCTAATCAAATTGAAAAAACATACAATGATTTATTTTCAGCATTGAGTGGTCAATCAACACCAGTTTTCAAATCAGAACCTTTGACTGACGTTACTTTAACGAATGTAGAAGTTGTTCAAAATGGTAGCAGTAAGATTTATCGTAAAATTGATAAAACGCAAAATGGGACAATTGAATTCAAAATTGTACCGAAAACCAATGATACGCACTACCTCAATGCACCATTATCATTAAAACGTAAGAAAGGTGGCGCAATTGATATTCGTCTTAATGGACGTTGGTATGAATATCAACATTCATTTGACGGGCAACAATTATGGAATATCGCTCACAAACAAAAAGGTGAAGAAATAATCTTTTCGATTACTTTAGGTACAAGTGAAGAAGTTGATTTAACGGATTTACATTTAATTACTGCGAATCAGACTTTAACCGAGCCATTGATAAAAGAACGTGCAGCTCAAGGAATGAAAGTATCTGAGTGGGGGAATAATTTTGTGAAAGGTACAGTAAATATTACGGATGACAGTACCTACATGATGACTTCTATTCCTTATAACTTAGGATGGCGTGTTTTGGTTGATGGCAAAGAAGTTGAGACAAAAGAAGCATGGAATGCCTTTTTATCATTCCCGATTACAAGTGGCAAACATACGATTGAAATGCGCTTTAAACCTGATGGCTGGTCGGTTGGTCTATTATTGAGTGGGGTATCGGTGCTGATGCTTATAGCGCTACAATATTTAGAAGAGCGTAACCAAAGAGAAAACAGAGTGTACGAAGAATCACTAGTGTAACGTTGTTAAGACGAATAAGTACTTCAAGAGTTAAGTGAAGCAGTTTGCACGAGCTAGAATACAAGGAACACCCTAGTGAATTAAAATTAACACAGTGCGATAATTATTGCACTGAAATAAACGAAAAGCAGGAGCTTAATCAGATGCAAAAATTAATTCAGCAAATCGTAAAATTTGGGATTGTCGGTGTGATTGCAACACTCATTGATTGGTCGATTTTCTATCTATTGTTTGGTGTATTTCACATATGGTATTTACTTGCTAAAACGATTGCCTTTGGCATTTCAACAGTATTTAATTATTATTTGAGTATGAAATATGTGTTTGTCAGCCGTTTTGAGGCGCAGGAACGCGCACGTGAGTTTCAGTTGTTTGTCTTATTGAGTGTTATTGGCTTATTATTGACATTAGGATTGATGTGGGTAGTTGTGGAGTTATTAGCGATTTCTCCCGGCATTGCGAATATTCTAGTAGCTATTGTCGTGATGACTACAAACTTTATATTACGAAAATTAGTGTTAGAGAAGCGAAATTAATCGACAAATTCAGTAAAAAGAGAAGACTTGAAGTGGTCTTCTCTTTTTTTGAAAATAAGTGTTGACCATCACGTTACGTAATGGTTTATACTTGGAATTGTTAATACATAGTGTGACAACGAGCGTTTTGAAATGAACCACTGGAGCAGAGTACGCCGAAGCGCCAAAGCGCTTCAAGGACTATGCGAAGTGGAGACATTTCAGCGAGTTGGAACCAGAATAACACATAGTGTGACAACGAGCGCTTTGAAATGAACCACTGGAATTCATAGTGAGAGAGAGGACGTTCTGCCTTGAACCACTGGAACAGAGGTCGCAGAAGTGCCGAGGTACTTCAAGAACTCTGTGAAGTGGACGTCAAGGCAGTCCGAACGAACCGGCATACAAAATACCGTAGTGCGAGTATCGCACGTAGGAGCCTTTTGAAGTGGAGACATTTCAGCGACATACAGAAGGGTGTGAGATAACCTTCTAAAACTTATTATACGAGAGGAGGTTAATAGTTGTATTTAATAAAGCAAGTGAGTGAAATAAGTGGTGTATCGGTGCGCACTTTACATCATTATGACGAGATAGGTTTATTATCACCTCACAAACAGGAAAATGGTTACCGCTACTATACAGAGGAAAATATGTCTATTTTGCAGATGATTTTATTTTATAAGTATTTAGGTTTTTCTTTGAAGCAAATAAAAATGCTGTTGAAAGAAGATTCAGATATACTCAAACATTTAAAAAATCAATTGACTCAGATGCAAAGAGAAAAACAAAAACTCTTAACATTAATCGATACGTTAGAAAAAACAATTGAGTCTCAGGAAAGGAAAATAAAGATGTCAATAAATGAAAAATTCAATGGATTTACATATCAAGAGAGTGCAAAATATCAGCAAGCTGCTATTGATAAGTATGGACAAGAAGTAATCGATGCAGCCTTTGAAAAACAAAAAGGTAAAGAGCAAGAAATGATAGTCGGTTTAAATCAACTCTTCTTTGCTTTCGCTGATAATATGTCGAAAGGATTCGCTACTAGTGACAATGAGAATTTTGTGTTAGCTAAAAAATTGCATCAACATATCTGTCAGTATGCGTTTGATTGCAAAATAGGAGTATTTTCAAGTATTGGAAATTTATATGTAGAAAGCGAAGCGTTTAAAAACAATATTGACCAATTTGGTTCAGGTACCGCACAATATGTTTGCGATGCGATTCAGGCATATGTAAAACAAGTTACAATGAGTGAAAGCAATAGTTTGGAGTAATAGTAGACAAAAGGAGAGGGTTTAATGCCTCTCCTTTTGTATTATAATAAAATATTTTCTAAATCAGACAATTGCTGAATCTCATAATTAATTTTGTAGTTATCAGGAGCTATGAGTTGACTAGGATTCATCCAACAAGTTGCTAGCTGCACACTATTGGCACCTTGAATATCCGAGGTTAGACTATCACCAATCATAATGGCACGTTTAAGGTCAAAATCTTTGATTTCATCAAAGCAACGTAAGAAAAAATTGGAATTAGGTTTACCAACACCTAGTTGCTCAGAAATAAATATCTTATCAAAGAAAGGCAGTAAACCTGTTTTTTCTAAGCGTTCCATTTGTGTGAGGTAGACACCATTGGACGCTGCATAAATCTTTTTATCTGCTGCTTTTAATTTTTCTAGTAGACTAATACTCCCTTCAATTAAGTCGCCGGATACTGCTAACTGACTGCGAAAAAAATCGTCTAAATTGTCAGCTGGCAAATGGTCAGTATAGTCTTTAAAAAAATTAGGGAAGCGTTGCGCTAATAAAACATCTTTTGTTATCAGACCTTGTTCGAGTTGTTTCCATAATGCGTGATTATACTTCTCAAAACGGTGAAACAATCTATCGCTATCAGTGAGACCGATTTTTTCAGTTAAGGCTTTAAAGGCAAAACGCTGGCTTTTTTTAAAGTCAAACAGTGTGTCGTCTAAATCAAAAAAGATATGGTGATACATATTAACTCCTTTTATTATGGTTTATTCGCGTAGTTAAGCTACTTCATGAGTTCTAAAGGTTCATTTCAGGACGCTCATTGTCGCACTTTGTTGGAATTAGGTTCGCCTGAGCAGCCATGACATCCACTTCACAAAGCTCTTGAAGCGCCAAAGCGCTCCTGTGACCTTTGCTCCAATGGTTCGAGGCTAAGCGCTTGCGCTCACACCTTAATCTCACATTAGTGGTGCGAATATTTTGAGAAGCCATCCGGTAATGCGTTCTTTTAGAGGGATTTTTCTAAGGTGGTTGTATAGGATTAATTCGCTTTGTCGGATGGTTTCTTCAAAGTCTTGTTTAATATCTCGTATACATGGTGCTTTATATAAATAGGTTGCGCATTCAAAGTGATGATACAAGCTGCGGTAATCTAAATTTATCGTACCAACGACAGCTGTTGTGTCATCGCTAATAAACATCTTCGCATGAATGAACCCAGGTGTATATTCATAAATATCTACACCAGCACTTAATAGTGAATCATAATGAGTTTTGGCAATGGCATAAGGTACTTTTTTATCTGGAATTCCAGGTAAAATGATTTTTACGTCAATACCACGCTTGGCAGCAAATTTAAGTGCATTTTCCATCTCGCCATCTAAAATAAGATAGGGTGTCATAATATACACATAATCAGTTGCACGATTTAAGATATCGATATAGACACTTTCACCAACTTTATCATCGTCCAGAGGTTCGTCAGCATAAGGAATAACAAAACCTTGATTTTTTTTCTGGCTTGGATAGGAAACTAGATAAGGTTCAAAATTAAATTCTGGCTCATTAATACTCCATAATTGTAAAAACATTAGTGTATAGCTTTTAACTGCATCGCCTTTAATCATAACTGCCGTGTCTTTCCAATGACCAAATGAGCTATTAATATTGATGTATTCGTCAGCAAAATTAATGCCGCCATTAAATGCTGTATGGCCGTCAATGACTAATATTTTACGATGGTCACGGTAGTTATAATGCGTGGATAAAAATGGGGTAATCGGAGCAAAGGTCTTACATTGAATACCCAATGCACGAATGCGGTCTTCGTAGTCAATCGGCACCTTTGTAAATGCACAAGTACCGTCATACATGACACGGACTTCAACTCCTTCATTTGCTTTGCGTGCAAGCACATCAAGGACGCGTCCCCACATTTCACCTTCTTGGATAATAAAATATTCCAGAAAGATAAATTTTTCTGCTTTTTCTAACTCGTAGAGCAAGGTATCAAGTTTATCTTTTCCAGAAGGAAAGTAGATTGTTTCACTTTGATTGTAGACAGGGTAATTACCATTTAATTGTAGGTAGCGAGCCAAACTGGCGACACCTTCATCTTCTTGTTTGAGTGATTCAATGACTTCAGGTTGTTGGAACAATAAGTGTTCTGTTCTAGCAATCAATAAATTGATTCGCTTGACCAGTAGTCGATGTCCGATGTTACTTTGAGTATAAGCATACAGTGCCGCCCCAAAAATAGGAACAGCAATAATGACAGCTAGCCAGGTTAGTTTGGCAGTATAATTCATCTGGTTATTGACGATATATAATCCAATTAAATATGAAAATATGACAGATAATCCATAAAGTTGTGGCGATAAATCGCTAAACCAACTAAAAACGCCTATAAAGAACAGTACTTGTAAAAAAATTAATAGTACCATAATACCGATACGGCTAAAGAGCATTTTAAAAATACTTTGTCGACCCTTATCTTTCACAAGATACAGTGCTCGTGAACGTTTTGTCTTCATAATGTTTCCTCTCTTAATAAAGTGTATGTATAAGCATATTATACTGTTTTTATCGCATTTATTTCAACTCCAAAGAAAAATTAATGTGATTGTAATACCTTTTTATTGCAACTGATTGCATTTTTTCATAAAATGGTAGAAGAGGAATATGAAAGAGGTGCATTATGGATATTTGGATTTTAGTCATTGCTTTTTTAGCTGTAGCAATTGTGTTATTGATTGCTTCATTTTATGCTAGCGATGATGATGAAGTACTCGAACAATTAGAAAATTTACAAACGCAACATTCACAAGAATTGTTTGCAATCAAAACAAGAATTTCTGAAATTGAACAAGAATTAAGTGAACCAATGATGTTAAACTATGCAGCACAAAATGCCGCAATGGTTGAAGAGGTTCCTGAGGAAATAGTTGAATTGTCAGAAATTTCTGATTTAACGAAAGAAGAAGTGATTCGCTTGTATTCTCAAGGCTTCACAATGCAAGAAATCGCTAATGATGTATCGCTAAATGTTAAAACCGTTCAATTGATTGTCGACGATTACATTGAAAATCGTTAGAAAGGACGGATACAAGATGAATAAACATACGTTAAAAACACTCGGTATTGGTTTTTTACTTGCTGGTATTTTAACTGGAGCATTTGCGATATTTGGACAGGGTCATGTACCAGTTTCAGGTATGAAAGTAAATTCATTATTCAGTCAAAATCAATCCAATGAGGAAGAATTAACTAAATACCGTGATCAAATCAGTAAATTACAAGAAGAAAAGGCGACTTTAGAAAAAGAGCGTCAAGCATTGAGTGACAAGCTTGAAAAAAATAAAAATAATAACTCGTCTTCAGATAATTCTATTGCGCCAACAGATGGTAGTGAGTCAACGACTGACGAAGCGTCCGATACAGCTAGTGAACCTGCTAAAGAAGGAACGTTCACTATTAATAGCGGTGAAACATCTTCTGAAATTGCGAAACGATTAGAAGAAGAAGGATATATTAAGAGTGCCGCTGAGTTACAGGATTTAATTTCACAATGGGATTTAGATTCACGCATTGTAGCCGCTGATTACGAATTGAATTCAGATATGTCAGTGCATCAAATCGCTGAGTTGATTACCAATGGTGCGTATTATTATATTCCGTAATTGTCGCATAACAGCTTTGTATAGAAAGTAAATTAAAATAATATGTTTTGGGTATGGAGTTCTATTAAAGCATCAGCTTTTTATGAGGACTTCGTACCCAATTCTTTTATCATAAAATATTCGAATTTTCGCAATAACATCATGAATTTTTCGCAATTTCGTTATATGATAGAAGTGAGTATGATTGAAGGGTGGTGCCTGGAGGAGTGAGTATGAATCGAAAGGGATGGCGACATTATTGGCAAGGAATTAAAAATGTTTGGCGTTATTATCGAGGGTGGAAATGGTTAATCTTCATTGGAATGTGTATGACCTTACTGATGTCTTCGTATTTAGTTTTAATAGCTAAGACAACAAGTGTATCTACTTTACAAGAAGCATTGCGTTCCCACACAGCTATTTATGATGCTAATGATGAGGCGGCCGGTTCCTTACAAGATCAAAAAGGAACGTATGTTAGTTTAGAAAATATTGCACCAGCGATGCGTGAAGTTGTTGTTGCTACAGAAGATAAACGATTTTATCAGCATAATGGTTTTGATGTGGTCGGTATGGGACGTGCAGTTGTACGTTTATTAGTTAATCGTAACACCTCTGGTGGGGGCGGTAGCTCGATTACGCAGCAATTAGCCAAAAATGCATTTTTAACCTTAGACCAAACTGTTCAGCGTAAATTAAAGGAATTTTTCCTGGCATTGGAAATTGAAAAGAAATATACTAAAGATCAAATTCTTGAGATGTACTTAAACCATGCTTACTTTGGTAATGGTGTGTGGGGTATTGAAGATGCGTCGCTAAAATATTTTGGTCACAGTGCTAATAGTTTAAACTATGGTGAAAGTATGGTTTTAACCGGGATGTTAAAAGGACCTAGTTTATACAATCCAATTGATGATTATGATGCTGCAGTTAAACGACGAAATGTGGTCGCGGATTTAATGGCTAGTGAGGGAATTGTTAGCAAAGCCGATGCAGAAAATATTAAAGCAACAGGTATCAATGTTTACGATGGTTATTATGAAGACCCAAGTCACGAATACCCATCATATTTTGATGCGGTGATTACTGAAGCTGTCAATAAAATTGGTATTCCTGAAGAAGATTTATTGTCAAAAGGATATAAAATTTATACCCATTTAAATACAGCGTATCAAAAGGTATTAGATAATGCGTATACCAATCATTGGGTGTTTGGTGATGATGGCAATAATCCAGTAGTGCAAAGTGCAAGTGTCGTTGTTAATCCAAGCAATGGAGGCGTCATGGCGATTTATGGTGGGCGCGGAGAGTATACGTATCGTGGATTTAATCGAGCGATTGATATGAAGCGTTCGCCGGGGTCTACGATTAAACCACTAGCGGTCTATGTGACAGCACTTGAGCGTGGTTATACGATGCATTCAAATGTGCCAGATGTCGTCAAGGGTTATGGCCCTAATAAGTATGCGCCAGAAAACTATGACCGTCAGACCGCCGAAAGTGGTGAAGTGCCATTGTATTATGCCTTAGCTCAAAGTAAAAATACTTCTGCGGTTTATTTAATGGACAAATTCGGTGTGGATACTGCAGTTAATAAACTTGCACAATTTGGTATTCCAGTGCCAAATGAGGATAAAGCCTTAACACTGGCTTTAGGAGCGATGCAAAAAGGCGTCTCGCCACTTCAATTAGCTACTGCTTATGCGGCATTTGCTAATGAGGGAGTACGTTATGACAGTAGCTTTATCCGTAAAATAGAAGATGCTAACGGTAAGGTTGTATATAGCAATGAGCGTCCAACGAAATATAAAGCGATGACAGCCAATGTAGCTGCAGATATGACCAGTATGATGCTCGATACTTATGGAGGTTATGGTACAGGCTATGGTGCTGGTTCTGATACGGGGCTTATCGCTGGTAAGACAGGGAGTACCGAAGTCAGTGAAGGTAATATGCAGACGCGGGATAAATGGATGGTTGGTTACACTCCGGACTTTGCTATCGTCACTTGGGTTGGCTTAGACAATGTCAATGACGGGAACCTCGATGAATTGATGCCGACAGGGATGGGGAAATTATTTAATATTCAAACAACAAACTTGATGGCCAATTCCCCACAAACAGCATTCTCGGTCGGAATGGCTTCTCAAATGACCGAAGATACGAATAAGGTGACTGCAAAAGGTTTTGATATCACAAAATTAATCCAGGATTTTGATTTTTCATCCTTTTTCAATGAAACAGGTCATTGGATAAATGAGCAATATCAAAACATGAGTGAGGGTGCCGGACAAGTCCTCCATGAAGTGAAAGAGTGGGCAAGAACCATTGAGTGGCCATTTTAATGTCACAAGATTTTCACAATAATTTTAGGTATATTCATTGTAGAAATGCTGTTATTTTGTTATGATTACTAGTAGAGATACACGTAAGATGCAAGTAGTTTTCAATGTGCATCGAATCAAAAACACTCAAGTGATTAAAGGAGAGTCTATATGACACAAAATAATATTTATGATACTGCAAACCAATTAGAGCGTGATTTAAGAAGTTTAGATGCTTATAAAACATTAGTTAGTTCAATGAAAGCTATTAAAGCAGATGAAGCATCTAATGCATTATTTGAAGAATTTAAACAGTTAACCCAATCATTTCAAATGAAACAAATGACGGGTGAGCAACCAACAGAAGACGAAATCAAACATTATCAAGAGTTTTCTGAAAAAGTAGTAGCGAATGAATCTATTAAGAAATTGATGGAAAGCGAACGTCAATTAAGTCAAGTGATGGAAGATATTAATCGCATTATTACGGTGCCATTGCAAGAAGTGTATGCAGGTTCTAATGATACTGCGCAGTAATTAAGTTAGCGTTGTATTGGCAGATACCGATACAACGGGGTGTTCAGTTCAAAATGGTTGAGACTGAGCACGTACTTTGTACCAACTGTATGTTAATCGGTTTTCGATTTGCGTCAGTTGGTATTTTTTAGACAACAGTTCAAACTAGAATAAAACATAAAGCGACAACGAGCGCTTTGAAATGAACCACTGGAGAAAGCTAACAATGTGCGAGTAACGCACAGAGGCGGCTTTTGAAGTGGAGTCATTTCAGCGAGTTGGAGCTAGAATAAAACATGGTGTGAACGAGGGCGATCTGCCTTGAACCACTGGAGCAGAGGTCGTAGAAGCGCAGTAGGCGCTTCAAGAGCACTGCGAAGTGGACGTCAAGGCAGCCTGAGTGAACTAGAAAAGGAGGAAAGTCGCATGAAACTATTACACGTTGCAGATTTACATCTAGATACACCGTTCGCAGGTATTGCTAAGCAGGATGCGACTTTACAGCAAACGCTGATACAAGCACCATTTTTAGCATTTGAGCGTTGCGTCTCCATTGCAATTAATCAAGCAGTTGATGTGATGGTCATTGTAGGGGACTTATACGATGCTACCAAACAAACAATTGCTGCCCAACATTTTTTCTATCAGCAAATATTGCGTTTAAAACAAGCAGCAATTCAAGTTGTTTTGTGTCATGGTAATCATGACTTTTTAGATTTGCAAACATCTGCACCAAAATATCCCGATAACGTCTATTTATTTGCTGATGAGACGATTCGCTCATTTGATTTCACAAGCAAAGCTGGTGAGACTGCACGTTTTTACGGTTTCAGTTATACAAAGCGTTGGATTAAGGAGTCAAAAGTAAAGGACTATCCAAATAATCCTCAAGAGACTGATTTTACGATTGGGCTGCTGCATGGTAATATGGATACTACTCAGGGTGAACAAGCAAATTATGCGCCATTTTCAGTCAATGAATTAAGTAATAAACAATATGATTATTGGGCGTTAGGACATGTCCATCAATCGCGTAGATTGTCTACGGCTCCGTTAATTCAATATCCAGGTACCATTCAAGGTAGACATCGACTAGAAACAGGCGATAAGGGTGCATATATTATCGAGTTAACACCGAATCAACCTGTCCACAGTGAGTTTATTTCATTGGCGCCTGTTGTGTGGGAACAGGCGAGTTTAGAGAGCCAGTCGCATTGGCAAGTGATGGATTTGGTCAAAGAAATACATCAAATTATTGACAATTATCACAGTGAATCGATGGGAACGCAGCAATCGTATTTAGTGTCATTGGAGTTAACACAGGCTCAGCGTTTGAGTCAAGAAATTATCGAGGCGCTGGAAAATGGCGAGCTAATGGATTTCTTAACGCCGGAGACTGGTGATAGTCAGTTTGTTCAAATTGTAAAAATAATGCAGTCAAGTAATGCAACGTTACAAGTATTTAATTATGATGATGAATTACAAGATAGTTATACGCAAGCGCTGACTGAAGTAGAGACTGGTACACTTTATGAGGATGTTATGAGTGAGTTGTTTAAGCATACGCTGTTTAAAAAATATCAGCAGGCATTATTACCAGATAAATCATTACAAAATGAATTAAAACAATCAGCTAAAAATCTATTGGTACAAACATTTGGAATGGATGATAAAGGAGGTGAAGTGGATGAGAATTAAGACCCTTGACATTTATGGTTATGGTAAATGGGTCAATCAGCAGTTTGAGATTAGTGAGCAATTACAATTATTTTATGGACCGAATGAAGCTGGGAAATCCACTTTGCAGTCCTTTATTCGAAGCATTTTGTTTGGCTTTCCAACCAAGCGGCGACGTGTCAATCAACAAAATCGTTATGAACCAAAACAAAGCGACCGGTACGGTGGCCGTTTATTGTTGGTCGATACACCTTATGGGGATTTATGGATTGAACGCACTCAACAAGGTCTATCCATCCAATCGGTAGACGGTGAGGTGTTTGAGCCAGAGTTACTCGATATGTTATTATCCGGACTGGATGAGACATTATTTGATACCTTTTATGCCTTTAATTTAAGAAATTTACAAGAGTTATCAAAATTGGATGCTGAGCAGATGAATGATTATTTTCTCAGTATTGGCACAGTTGGTAGCGACCAATTTTTAAAAGGTGCCAAGCAATTTGAGAAAGAGTCGGATAATTTATATCGCCCACAAGCACAAAGTCGGCCAATCAATCAGTTATTGGCGGAGTATGATGCGTTGGCGCAACGTGTTGAGGAAGTAAAACGTTCCTTATCGAAATACAATCAATTGCTTGAGCAACGGGAGCTTGAATCTGCACACATTCAATCGTTGAATGAGCAAATGAAACAGTTGGATGGACAATTGCGAGACCAAGATAAACTTATTGGTCGTTATGACAATTATTTGAAACACAGTGCCGCTACCCGTGAACTAGAAGGACTGGTTTATACAGAGATTCCGGTTGCATTTCCTGAGCAATTAAACAATGCAATAAAAGAAATGGATAAGAACGAGCATGAAATGGCTCAGTTAAAAGAAAAAATCACCTTGATTAAGGGCGAAATTGGTACGATGACGCGTTATAACTGGGCAGTAAATCATGAAATAGAGCGTCAAAAATGGTGGAGTGAAACTCAACAAGTAAAAGAAACTCAATCGAAAATTGAGCAATTAAGTAATCGAATGACTGAACAAGAAACTTTGATGAAAGAATTAGCGATTCGTGGTCAATTCTATCCAGAAAAGGTATCCCAAGAAGCAGAATATTTACAAAAGGTTGAGACGGGACTCACTTTACAAGCACAAAAATTAGAGTTTGAAAAGCAAGAAGAGAATTTAAAATCAGAACGAAAAGTCTATATTGATCAGCGCAAAGAACAACAAAATTTCAGTGCCATCGTACGTTCACAAGTCGCAAAATTGGAAAATCAGCGGATGAATGAAGAAGCATTGTTGGTGGAAGAGACGAGCTTAAGACATTATTTTTTAGGTGCACTCTTTTTCGTCATTGGCGTATTCATCGCTGTCAGTCAGTTTATTACTAATCACGACGAGTTAACGCTATTGTTTTGGATGGGGATTGTAGTGGTAGTGATTGGATTAGCGAGTTTACTATCGATTTTTTATAACCACCGAAAAAAATTTCATGCGTTTCATAATAGTCCGATTTTGAAGAAAATCCATGAGTTGCGTGAAAAAGATTTAGCTTATCAGGAACAAAGCAAACAAGTAGGTGTTCAAATCAATCAGCGCGAAGAAGCGTTAGAGGCACTTGCTCAAGAGCATGTAAAAATAGAGCAATTACTTAAACAATGGTTAGTAGGTATCGGATTTTATCCAACTGCCGATCCTGAATTGGTGTTGAAAACAAATCCTGTGAAAACATACTTCGATGCGAAGAAGTTGCTCGAGAAATTCCAGACAGAAAAAGCTGAGCTTGAAGCAAAAATCGTAGCATGGTTACAATCTTTGCAGCCGTTTTTCGAACGCTTTCCAATGGATGAAGACAATATTCGTGCAAAAATACGTTATGTTGAAGAAATCGAAGCACAGCTAAAAGTAACTCAAATAAGAGGTCAAGCGTTAAATGAACGTATTAATGAAGCTGAGCGTCAAATTGAACAATTAGTAGAGTCCAATGTGAAACATCAGGAACTAATCACATCAATTTTAACGCAGACGCAATGTCAAGATGCCACAGATTTTGCACAAAAAGTCAAAACAAATGAGCGCATCAAATCGTTAAAAGAAAAACAAACACTTTATCAAGAACAAATGTCTGGTTTTGAGACAGCACTAGCTGAAGTAGACAATAAACAAGCACTTGTAGAAGACTATAAGCGGTTAGAATCGCTTATTGACCAGACACGTGCACAATTATCACCACATCATACTCAGCGCGCTAATTTAGAAGTCGAAATCCGATTTTTAGAACAAGACGGAACGTATCAAAATCTACTGCAACAATTGGCTAATAAAAAAGAAGAAATCCAAAATGCAATATTAATGTGGGGGACGAAACGTCTAGCGATGCACATTATTTATAAAACATTGCGCCACGGAATTGACGACCCTGTGCCGACGATTGTCGAGCGAGCCAACCAAATTTTTGAACAACTGAGTTATGGTCGTTATACGCAAATCAAATTGAACCAATCAGGTGTAAAAGTGATGCAATTTAGTGGTATTTTGTTTGAATTGCATGAATTATCTCAAGGAACATTGGAACAATTATATGTTGCATTACGATTGGCTTTTGTTGAGAGTGCTACTGCTATGGTGAAATTACCAGTAATGATTGATGATGCCTTTGTGAATTTTGATGAATATCGTAAAACGAGTATGTATGAAGTATTATTAGCATTTAGTCAAACGACACAAGTTTTATTCTTTACGTTTGACCCACAAGCAAATGAAACATTTACTGAATTACCTGTTATTCAATTAGAAGAAACAATCCTAACTACAGAAGAATAGAAGCGTGTGATAATGTACAGTTTGAAATGTATGAGGTGATCATAGGCATTTGACTTTGATTGATTTGATTTCATGGATTGAGCGATATTACTCTTATTCGCTCATTGGAAAATAGAGGGTGAGATTTGAATTATGTGTCGAATGCGCCAGGTGTTTTGCGATATGGCGTGTCAGAGTAAGACTGAGTGTGAACCTAATAAAGTGGTCGAAGAAAGTGTGTGAGAGACTATCAAGAGGGTATGTGCAGTGGAAGTCAAGTCAACGGTAAAGGAGGATACAGATTGAGTTATTTATTACGAGATGTTCAAGTAGGTGAAGAATTTGCGCTGTTTGTATTGATTAAAGCAGCGGATGTTCGCGTTGCAAAAAATGGTAATCCATTTATCGCATTTAGTTTCCAAGACACATCTGCAACGATAGAAGGGATGTATTGGTCTGCTACAGATGATGAAGTTAGTCGCTATCAACCAGGGCGTGTTGTCTTTTTACGTGGTGAAAAGGACATATATCAAGGCAAACAACAAGTGAAAATTAAACAATTGCGTTTAGCTGAAGCTGGTGAACCAGATGATCCTAATTTATATGTTGAACATATTGGTATTAAACGTTCCGAAATTGAGAGTGAAATTAATGAATCCATCTTTTTGATTAAAGAACCAAATATTATTCGTGTCGTTCACAAAATTTTGAAGATGGTCGCTGATGATTTTTATGTCTTTCCAGCCGCAAAACGTCATCATCATGCGATGGCGGGTGGGCTAAGTTTTCATACTGTTTCAATGTTGCGTATTGCGCGGTCACTGTTAAAAATCTACCCTGACCTTAATGCGAGCTTGTTAATATCAGGAATTATTTTACATGATATTGGCAAAACAATTGAATTAAGTGGTGCGATTTCGACCGAGTATACATTAAAAGGTAAATTGATGGGGCACTTAGTGCTGATGAGTGAGTTCATTGACCGTGCTTGTGCTGAAATAGGCATCAATCCTGAAATGGAGTCTATTATTTTGTTAAAACACGTGGTACTTGCCCATCATGGAAAATTAGAGTTTGGTAGTCCAGTGATGCCGCAAATTTTAGAAGCAGAATTAGTTCACCAAATCGACTTAATGGATGCTAATATCAACATGATGCTAACGGCAGTCAATAAAATTGAAGGTGGCGAATATTCAGAGCCAGTCTATCCATTAGAACGCCGTCAATTTTACAAACCAAAGTTTAAGTAATCGAGTATGAGCACTGGATTTTAGTATTATATTTACCGAGGAAATTGTACAGGAGTTTAACGACAAAAGTAGTTCAAGAGATATGCGAAGTGGATGTCAAGTTAACTTAAGCTAATTAGAATAAAAGGAGAATAATATGCCAACAGAAGAAAACAAACATCATCAACACGCCGCCCACTGTCATTGCGGACACGACCATAGAGACCAATGTTGCGGTCAAGAACATGCCACCCACTGTCATTGCGGACACGACCATGGAGACCAATGTTGCGGTCAAGAACATGCCACCCACTGTCATTGCGGACACGACCACAGTGACCAATGCTGTGGTCAAGAACATGCCACCCACTGTCATTGCGGACACGACCACAGTGACCAATGCTGTGGTCAAGAACATGCCGCCCACTGTCATTGCGGACATGACCACAGTGACCAATGCTGTGGTGGCCACGAGCACGAACATCATTGTTGTTGTGGTCATCATCATGAGGATGAACCGCACAATCATGGTTTGACAATCAATTTTGATGGTGACATCGCCGTTTCGCCTGACTTCTTGTGGAATATCATTGTGAACGAAACAGACCAGTGGTTCAGTGAGTTAGAATGGACGGATTTCCGTGCAGGAGGAACGTTAGAGTATCGTAGTGATGATTCAATGGAAGATTATATGATATTAGACGTAGAAGCACCTGAATTATTAGCATTTACATGGGAACAGAGTACTATTGCTATTGAACTTGTTGCCAATGACGATGATTTGACGACGATACGTTTTTCTAATTGGATTGAGGTAGTATCTGAATCAACGGCACATTATTTAACACGCTGGATGATTGCGTTGCAGACATTAGCTGCTTATGCGCAAGGTGAATCTTTTGAAGCAGATATTTCAACGGAATATGAAGAAATTTTGCCGAAGATGCGGGAAATGCTTGCATTGAATGAAACAGATGTGGAATTCGAGTAATTAAGTGTATGACAAAATATTAGTTGTAAGTAACTAGCTATCTGTCTGTTATTCACCAAAGTGAGAGCGCGGGCGTTATGACTTGAACCACTGGAGAAAAATACCGGCGTGTGAGTAGCACACAGAGGGATTTATCGAAGTGGATGTCAAGTCAGCCTAAGCGAACCAGATTCAGTGGAGATAGCTAGTTTTGCTATGAGGATTAAGTATTATTCTCTTGGCGGTCAAATGCTGGAGAGTGACCAAAATAAGTTTGGTAATTTTTATAAAAATAGGTACGGTTCGAGTAACCGACTTGATGCGCAATTTCATTGATTGGCAATTTTGTTGATTGAATGAGTAATTGCGCTTTTTTTATTTTCTTCTCATTAAGCAATTCAGTAAATGTTTTACCGCTTTTCTCCTTGATTAAGTTACTGAGATAATTTTTGTTAAAATTAAGTATTTGGGCGGCATCCGTTAATGTAAGATTTGCATATTGTCGGTCAATTAAATCTAATGCTTTATAGAAAGGATTATGTGCAGCTTGTTCAAACTGAGCATTGGTCAATTCTGGTAAGTGACGAGCAACTTCATATAGGAGAATAGGAATATAATGGGGAATCATTGATTCTGAAAAATCAGATGGTAAAAAATACTCTGTCAATAATTGTTCCATAATCAGTTGAATTCGTTGGTCATCATTAGCTTTAATGAGCACAAATCGTTTCGTTTGTGAAGCTGATTGATGTAATAGTGCTTGATACAATAAACTATTTCTACTGTTCAAATTACCTAACCATTCTAATGATAAATGATTATTGTGAAAGAGTAAGTTACACAGAATGTCTTGTTCGCCTAAGGTCTGAATTGAATGGGTACTACCTGTATCCATCAAAAGTAAATCTCCAGTCGTTAAAGTAATCATCTCGCCATTAATAATTTGTTGGCATTCCCCTTGAACCATGTAATTAAATTCTAAAAATTGGTGTGAGTGTTCTGGGTAGTCAGCGTAACGACTATGCTTACTAATAAACACCTCTTTATTAGTAAAGAATAAGGCGTCTTCTAAAACTGGAACGTGTCCAGTTGGAATATCTGAGATACCTGGAATGTCTGGGATAAAACGATTCAGGCGCTTTTGTTCGATTTCATGTTGAGATTCTTGCAATAAAAATTGTGTAATTGTTTTCATAACTCACCTGTATATTTGATACTTTTATGCTGTTTAATTGACATTGTAACATAAAATTATTTGCGTTTAAATAGAGATATGGAAAACCAAAAATATAGTGGGAATGCTGATACGTTACCTCGGACTACTAGAGCAAAGAGTGACGACGTGCGAGTATCGCACTGAAGCGGTTTTTGAAGCGGAGACATTTCAGCGAGGTGGAACCAGAATAAAACATAGTGTGACAACGAGCGATTTGAAATGAACCACTGGAGAAAGCCAACGACGTGCGAGTAACGCACAGAGGCGGTTTTCGAAGTGGAGACATTTCAGCGAGGTGGAATCAGAATAAAACATAGTGTGACAACGAGCGATTTGAAATGAACCACTGGAGAAAGCCAACGACGTGCGAGTAACGCACAGAGGCGGTTTTCGAAGTGGAGACATTTCAGCGAGGTGGAACCAGAATAAAACATAGTGTGACAACGAGCGATTTGAAATGAACCACTGGAGAAAGCCAACGACGTGCGAGAAACGCACAGAGGCGGTTTTCGAAGTGGAGACATTTCAGCGAGATGGAACCAGAATAAGGAGGGAATCACATTGTCTTATCATGTAGCCATTGATATTGGTGCTTCAAGTGGTCGTTTAATTCTAGCACATTACGATAAAACGATTGAATTTACTGAAGTCCATCGGTTTAAGAATGGCTTTAGTTATCAAGAAGGAAAAGAGCGTTGGGATATTCATCATTTGTGCCAAGAAGTGTTGAATGGTTTGAAAAAATTAAAAGAGATGGGGATTGATAGCTGTACGGTTGGTATTGATACGTGGGCAGTAGATTATGTATTACTTGATGAAGACGGCGCATTATTAGCCGAGCCAGTAGCGTATCGTGATAGTCGCACACAAGGTGCAATCGAAGCATATACTAAATTAGTGGATGCGAAATCAATTTATAACAAAACAGGCATTCAATTTCTAGCGTTTAACACTTTGTATCAGCTTTACCGTGAAGATAATGATTTATTAACTAAAGCGGACCGTTTATTATTTATACCTGATTTTCTAGCTTATTTCCTTACTGGAAAAGCTGTGGGAGAGGTATCTAACGTATCAACTTCTCAATTTTTAAATTTAAGTACGCGTGACTATGACCATGAATTATTAGTAGCTGCTAATATTCCTGTGACTATTTTACCGACTTTAGTTGAGAGTGGGACGGTGATAGGCCCCTTAAAATCGCAATTAGCAATGCAATCTATTTATCCAAATTGCACGGTAATTGCGGTAGCAACACATGATACTGCTAGTGCGGTTGTTGGTGTACCGGCTACTGTAAAAAGTGGGCATTGGGCGTATCTCAGTTCTGGTACATGGTCATTAATTGGTATTGAAACTAACGTACCCATTAATAGCGAGGCCGCACGTTTAGCAAATTACACCAACGAGTGGGGTGCTTATGGCACCTATCGCTTCTTGAAAAATATTACCGGTATGTGGAGTATTCAAGAGATTGCGCGTATGACCGACTATACATTAAGTTATGCAGAAATGGCACAAGCTGCCTCAACTGTTGCACCTTTTCAACAGTTTATCAATTTGAATGATGACCGATTTACCAATCCTGATAATATGGTTGAAGCAATTCGCTCGTATTGTCGTGAGACAAATCAGGTAGTACCGCAAACGGTTGGCGAATTAGTGATGGCAGTATACTCAAACCTTGCTTTATCGTATGTATATGAAATTAAACGGATTGAAGCATTATCAAATCAAACCATTGACACCTTACATATTGTCGGTGGCGGTTCAAATGTTGCTTTATTAAACCAGTTGACGGCGGATTTATTAAATCGCAAGGTGGTAGCAGGTCCAGGTGAAGGAACTGCGTATGGTAACATTTTAGTTCAAATGATTCAACAAGGTTATTTTAAAGATTTACAAGCAGCCCGGGGCTTTTTTAGTCAACAGATTGAAGTAGTAGAATATCAGCCACAAACGCAGTATGATGCTGTAATCTTAGAGCGATTTACACAAGAAATGGAGAAAAATAGAGTGAGCACGGGTGCCCTGACTTGAACCATCGGAGCACATAGTGTGAGTGAGATTGATCTGACTTGAGCTAATGGAAAACATAGTGTGAGAGAGGGTGTTCAGCCTGGAACCACTGGAGCAAAAAGCGCCGGAGAGCGATAAGCGCCCCAAGCGATTTGCGAAGTGGACGTCGAGGCTGCCCGAACGAACCAGAATAGGAGTAGAATATACATGACAACAAAAGAACAAATTGTACAAGCGTATGAATTAGCAAAAGCACGTTACGCAGAATTAGGTGTAGATACAGAAGACGTATTAAAACGACTAGCAAATGTTAAAGTATCAATGCATTGCTGGCAAGGCGATGATGTCAAAGGTTTTCAATTTCCTGACCAAGAATTAACAGGCGGGATTGCTGTCAGCGGTAATTACCCAGGCGCTGCACGGACACCGCAAGAATTACGTGACGATTTAGACAAGGCATTTAGTTTAATTCCAGGTAAACATAAATTAAATTTACATGCGATTTATACAGATACAGATGAAACGATTGATTCCGACCAGATTGAACCGAAACACTACCAACCATGGGTTGACTGGGCGAAGAAAAATGGCTTGGGTCTTGACTTTAATCCAACATTATTTTCACACCCAAAATCTGCAGTTGCTACATTAAGTTCAGCTGATGAAGATATTCGTGAATTTTGGATTGAACATACGCGTCGTAGCCGTCGTATTTCTGAGTATTTTGGGAAAGAGACAGGAATTTTATCGGTGAATAATATTTGGTTGCCGGACGGCTCAAAAGATTATCCAATTGACCGAGTTGCTCCTCGTCAACGTCTATTAGAAGCATTGGATGCTGCACGTAATGAAACGATAAATCCTCAGTATTCTGTGGATGCGGTAGAAGGTAAAGTGTTTGGGATGGGGGCAGAAGCTTTTACGGTTGGTACGCATGAGTTTTACTTAGCCTATGCATTAACACGTGGCTTATTATGGACTATTGACTCTGGTCACTTCCATCCGACTGAAGACCCAGCTGATAAAATGGCAGCCGTTAAACCGTTTAATCAAGGGTTATACTTACACGTTAGTCGGCCAGTACGTTGGGACTCTGACCACGTTGTCATTATGGATGATGTCTTGCAACGCATTACTGAAACGATTGTCAACAACGATTTATTAGAAACAACACATATCGGGTTAGATTTCTTTGATGCGACAATCAACCGTGTTGCAGCTTGGGTCATTGGGACACGTAATACAATTAAAGCAGTCTTATTAGCTTTATTAGCACCTCTTGAAACATTAAAAGAAGTAGAGTTATCGGGTGATTTTACGAAACGCTTAGCATTAACAGAAGAATTAAAATCATTGCCATTTGCAGCTGTATGGGATTATTACTGCTTACAAAACAATGTACCAGTAGGTACTGATTGGATTGCAGAAGTTGAACAATATGAACAAGATGTGTTAAGTAAACGCCAATAATCATAGATTGGGAGAGGGCAAATAGCCTTAATTACAGAAAATATGCTGAAAGTAAGGATGTCTACTAAAACAGAGGGAGTAGAAGTACAAAATACTTTAAGAGATATGTGAAGTGGCGGCTTAGTCAGTTCGCACGAGTTAATATGAGGAGAAATCGAATGAAAAATATATTAGAAGCAAAATTCGTCCGTGAAATGATGGATACAACAGCCAACTTATATCGTTTAGGTTGGGACGAGCGTAACGGTGGCAATATTAGTTATTTGCTTGAGGAGAGTGAAGTAGCAGAATATTTAGACTTGAATCATGTTGAGCGCGTGATTCCTATTGATTTTGAAGGGGATGCTTTAGCGGGACGTTACTTTATCGTAACGGGGTCAGGTAAATACTTTAAAAATGTAGAAAAAGAGCCAGAAGATAGTTTAGGTGTGATTCGTATTGGCAAAGATGGAAAATCGGTAGAATTATTATGGGGCTTTGTTAATGGTGGTCGCCCAACATCGGAATTGCCATCTCATTTGATGAGTCATATTGCACGCTTATCAGTTGACCCTGAAAACCGGATTGTTATGCACTGTCATGCCAGTCATTTATTAGCGATGACCTTTACACATCCATTAGATGAACGCGAATTTACACGTACTTTATGGCAAATGTGTACGGAATGTTTAGTAGTTTTCCCTGAAGGTGTCGGTATTATTCCGTGGTTAGTACCTGGGACAAATGAAATTGGTGAAGCGACAGCTGCTAAGTTTAAAGAAAACCGCTTAGTGCTATGGCCACATCATGGTATTTATGGCGCTGGACGTGATATGGATGAAACATTTGGTTTAATTGAAACGGCTGAAAAAGCAGGACAGGTCTTTACTTATGTTCGTGCGCAAGGCGATATTTTACAAACGATTACGGATGAGCAGTTACAACAATTAGCTGATGCCTTTGGTGTAACAGCAAGAGAGGGTTATTTAGATATTTAAGCATGAGATAAAGTGGGGCTTTATGCCCCACTTTTTTGTTTTTGATACGGTGTAAACGAAGGTATCCAGCATTGAACTACTGGAGTAAGCTGACTGAGCGAACCGTTTTTCGAGCAGGTGTTCATTTTTGATAAGATATTTGCTATAATGAGAAAAAATAGTAAAACGAGGAACTGAATATGGCACAAGAAAATATCGGCATTCCCCATCATATCGGCATTATAATGGATGGGAATGGCCGTTGGGCTAAAAAACGATTCTTACCACGTATTGCTGGGCATAAGCGTGGCGTAGAAACCATTAAACAAATTACAAAGCACGCAAGTAAATTAGGCGTTAAAATCATAACATTGTATGCTTTTTCGACTGAAAATTGGGGTCGTCCAGAAGAAGAAGTAAACTTTCTGATGCGATTACCCAAAGAGTTTTTTAATGCATTTTTACCTGAGCTGATTGAAAATAATTGTCGTGTAGAATGTATTGGTGACATTTCAAAACTACCTGAAGAAACACAAAATATTTTACAACAAGCAGTACAACAGAGTCAGCATTGTACTGGACTGATTTTGAATTTTGCGATTAATTACGGTGGCCAACAAGAAATACTTGAAGCAGTTCGTAGTATTGCACAAGATGTAAAGAGTGGTCAATTAGCGGTTGATGCGATTGAGATTGAACAAATTGAACAGCGATTGACAACCGCACGTTATGGCGAATTAGCTAACCCGGATTTAATTATTCGTACGAGTGGCGAACAACGTTTAAGCAATTTTTTATTATGGCAATCTGCTTACAGTGAATTATATTTTACAGATGTATTGTGGCCAGATTTTTCAACCAAGGACTTTGAGCAAGCATTGCTGGCATTCAGTAAAAGACAAAGACGATTTGGTAAGGTGTAAATTATTGTGAGAGTGCGGGTGCATTTGCCTTGAACCACTGGAGCACATAGTGTGAGTGAAGCTACTCTGACTTGAACAAGTGGAAAATATGGTGAGAGAGGATGTTTTGCCTTGAACCATTGGAGCAGGGGTCGCAGAAGTGCTAAGGCGCTTTAAGAGCAATGCGAAGTGGACGCCGAGGCTGCCCGAACGTACCGGAATAAACCGTAGAGAGAGAGGGAGCAGTGTATATCCTGTCCCAGTCATACAAGGTGAAATCTTGTTAGAAAGGATGATAGTTTGAGAGTTCGTACATTGAGTGCTGTTATTGGTTTAGCAGTATTTGTTCCCTTTATCTTATTAGGGCAACAATATTTTGCGTTTGCCATCTTTATTTTGGCAGTCGTCGGCTTATTTGAGATTGCACGCATGAAGCATATTGCGTATTTTAATTTAATTGGAGTCGTCGCAACATTAGCGCTGACATTAATTGTCTTACCAACTCATTATACATTGAGTTGGATTACGCTGACCAATTCACAGTTTTTATTTTATTTATGTGGTATGGCAATGCTAATTATGATGGTGTATCGCTATCATAATTTAAATTTTGAAGATGTGTCATTATTGATGTTTGGAGCGCTATATGTAGGTTTCGGATTTCGATTCATTATCATTATTCGTGATATGGGATTAGGTACATTGATGTACTTGTTCTTTGTGATTTGGGCTACCGACATTGGCGCGTATTTAGTTGGTCGCTTTTTTGGCAAACGCAAGCTAGCACCCGAAGTTAGCCCGAATAAAACAGTAGAAGGCTCATTAGGTGGTGTGGCTAGTGCGATGGCGATAGGCATTATCTTCTCCCGTACCGTTAATCCCAATCTAGGACTAACTGAACATGTATGGTTGTTAAGCGCCATTTTGTCGATTGTCGGTCAGTATGGTGATTTAGTTGAGTCGTCACTCAAACGTCATTTTGGTGTCAAAGATTCTGGTAATTTCTTACCTGGTCATGGCGGCGTATTGGACCGTTTTGATAGTTTGATCTTTGCCAGCTTTATGTTTATGATTTGGTTAAATCTATTTAGAAGATAAGTCGAGAGGCTTGTCTTTTTTTTCAGTGGTTCGACAGGTTACATGCCGCAAAATTATGAAGACGAATTAGATTTATCGCTTAGTGCTACTGAATTTGTTTTATCTGAGGACAATCGTCCGGATAGAACACGTTTAATGACCATCTTAGGCAGTTTGAATTTATTACCGCATGAAATGAATGCGGCAATAAAGCAGCTATCAGGGGGACAGAAAGCTAAAATCTTATTAGCAAGTTTTGATTATAAAAACAATAATATTCTAGTACTGGATGAACCGACTCGAAATATTTCCCCGACATCGAATATTGAAATAACCAAAGTACTAAAAGCATATCAGGACTCTATTTTGACAATTTCACACGATTGGCAATTTTTACATGAGGTATGCGACGTCATCTACGAGTTAGACAATGATGCGTTAAAAGAAGTATCTCTTGAAGCGTATGAATAATGGCTACGGTTAGTTTTATGAATGCTAAAAAGAATGTTTTTCCGTTCAATTTGGGGATATAAAGCATACGATGAAATCCTATTATATGTTTCTACGACCATAAAATATATAGACATATTTCACGGAACTAAAGTGTGAAATTTTTTTTCAGTTTGGTGAAAATTTTACTTGTATTTTTTAATAGGACGTTGTATAATGCACTTAAAGGGCTTTCATATTAAGGTTTTATCGAAGAAAAGATAATCCGCAGTATCGCCTTTTCGTAAAGCTGTGAAAGCACAGCGATTAAGCGCTTAATCGTTTTTGTTGTCCGTCGCATTGGAGAGTAGAGAAGGAGTTAAATCAGATGAAAAAAATTGTTCTATCATTGTTAGCTTTGATGATGGTTTTAGTATCTTATGCACCAACTCAAGTAAAAGCTAAAGGAAAAACATATGAAATAGGTGTCGCGATTTATCAATACAATGATAACTTCATGACTTTGTTCCGTAATGAGTTAGCATCTTATTTTGAAGAATTAGGTAAAAAAGATGGTAATACATATAATTTGGAATTCCAAGATGGTAAAAATGACCAAGCTACACAAACAGAGCAATTAAATAACTTTATCGCTCAAGGTAAAGACTTATTAATTGCCAACTTAGTAGACCCAACCGGTGCTGACCAAGTTATCTTAAGTGCACAAAATGCAAACATTCCAGTTGTATTAATCAACCGTGAACCAGATGCTTCAACTATGAAGTTATGGCCAGGTAAAACAACTTATGTTGGGGTTGATGCACGTCAATCAGGTGTGTACCAAGGGGAAATTATTGCAGGTTTAAAAAATCATGGTGATATTAACGGCGATGGTGTTGTTAAATACATTATGATTCAAGGTGATGCTGGTAACGTTGATGCGGAACAACGTACTAAATATTCAGTAGAAACATTGAACAAAACAATCAAAACCGAAATGCTAGGTGAAGCGCAACGTGGTAACTGGGATCAAGCAAAAGGGCAAGAAATTGCTGCTAACGCTTTGAGTCAGTACGGTGATGATTTAGAAGTTATCTTCTCTAACAACGATGGTATGGCATTAGGTGCGGTACAAGCAAT
Source organism: Aerococcaceae bacterium zg-1292 (assembly GCA_016126655.1). Lineage (GTDB taxonomy): Bacteria > Bacillota > Bacilli > Lactobacillales > Aerococcaceae > Globicatella. The sequence continues at coordinate 1,070,948 of CP065955.1, forward strand.
TAATGGTGCTGGACGTAAAATCAACAAAGATATTTATGTTGTCGGGGTTGACGCATTACCAGAAGTTGTCGAATTACTAGGTAAAGGTGAATTTACTGGTACAGTATTAAATGACCACTTCAACCAATCTCATACAGCTGCTGAAGTAGCCATCAAATTATTAAACGGCGAAGATGTTTCTCCATACTTCTGGCATGATTATGTTAAAGCAACTAAACCAGAAGATGCTGAGTTAAAACGTTTAGACTATCGTGAAGAAACGATTGAAGAATACCAAACACGTATTAAAGAAGCATATGGTGAATAATTTTTAATAGGACTAGGGGCTTCTGATCAAGCATTTGAGCAGAAGCCTATTTTTAAATCAAGACGACTAACAGCGCGCTTCTATTGAATAGAATAACTGAGAGCGACGCAAAAAAGGATGTGATAAGCGTGGAAAAACAAGTGATGCTAGAAATGAAAGACATTGACAAAGTTTTCCCAGGGGTTAAAGCACTCGACAAAGCGCAATTAACAGTAAAAGCGGGTACTGTCCATGCGTTAATGGGTGAAAATGGGGCAGGTAAATCTACCTTGATGAAGTGTCTCTACGGCATTTACTACCGGGATAATGGATCGGTAGTATTGGAAGGTCAAGAAGTGAATTTCACTAATTCAAAAGAAGCATTGGACCATGGTGTGGCGATGATTCATCAAGAATTACAGCCGATTCCTGAAATGACGATAGCAGAAAATATGTTTTTAGGAAACTATCCGAAAAAAGGATTACTCGTTGACCATGAAAAAATGGAAGAAGAAACTAAGAAGTTTTTAGATATTATCGGTTTAAATGTGTCACCAACCACAAAACTAGGTGAACTAACCATTTCGCAACAACAATCCGTTGAAATTGCTAAAGCGGTATCTCATCGAGCTAAAATCTTAATTATGGATGAGCCAACCTCTTCATTAACAGCAGCGGAAGTAGAAAATCTATTTAAAGTTATTGATGCACTTCGTGCGACAGGTATGGGTATTATTTATATTTCACATAAAATGGATGAAATTCTACGTATTTCTGATGAAATTACGATTATGCGTGATGGACAATATGTTGGGACATTCGACTCACATCAAATTACAATTAATGAAATTATTAAACACATGGTAGGTCGTGAGTTGGTAAACCAATTTCCGATTAAAGACTTTGGTCCAGGTGAAAATAATATTTTAGAAGTGAAAAACTATACGTCTCCTAACCCATTATCCTTCCAAAATTGCTCGTTTGAATTGAAAGAAGGGGAAATTCTTGGCGTCGCAGGACTTGTAGGGGCTCAACGTTCAGAACTAATGGAAGCAGTATTTGGTTTACGTGAAAGTTTACCAGGTGCAGAGATTATTCATCGTGGTAAAACAGTTAAAATTAATGACCCGAAAGAAGCAATCAAAAATGGCTTTGCCTTAGTGACTGAAGACCGTCGTGGTTCTGGTATTTTTGGTGTGTTATCGGTTAGTGATAATACGATTACAGCGTCATTGCCAAAATATCGTTCAAAAATTGGACTATTGGATGAAAAACGGATTGCTGAAGTTGTAATGAATGGTATTAATAGTATGCGGACGAAGACACCAAGTCCAGAGACAGCGATTCAAAACTTATCCGGTGGTAACCAACAAAAAGTAATTTTAGCACGTTGGTTAGCAACAAATCCGGATATCTTGATTTTAGACGAGCCGACTCGTGGGATTGACGTCGGTGCTAAATACGAAATTTATGAAATTATTAACCGACTTGCAAAACAAGGTAAATCGATTATTGTAATTTCTTCAGAGATGAGTGAAATTCTCGGTCTATCTGATAGAATTATGGTAATGTGTGAAGGTAAAATTTCTGGTTTCTTAGATGCCAAAGAAGCGACACAAGAAAAAGTAATGGACTTAGCAACTAAGTTCATGCAAAGTTAGGAGTGTTACAGATGAGTGAAAAAGTAAATGGAATTATTAAGCCAAAACGCAGTGTCAAAGAACAAATTATTGAAAATGCACTGATAGTGGTTATTATATTAATGGTGATTTATACTGCATTTAGTGCGAAAAACTTTATTAGTTTTAACAACTTAAAAAATATTTTAGCCAACGTATCGGTTCGCTTTATTATCGCATTGGGTATTTCTGGTCCACTGATTATTCGTGGGACTGACTTATCTGCAGGGCGTATTGTAGGGATTACTTCTGTTGTGACAGCTATTTTCTTACAAAGAGCGGATGCACCGGGTGTTATGTATCCTAGCATTGCGGGTTCGCCAATCTTGGTTGCTTTGCTTGCTGCTTTAGCTGTCGGTTTAATGTTTGGTGCGATTAATGGTTTAGTTATCTCTCGTTTACATGTACCACCATTTATCGCAACATTGGGGACACAAATTGCGATTTATGGTTTGAATATGATGCTTTCTCAAAATGCACCGATTGGGTCATTAAACCAGACATTTACGCGATTTGGTGCACAAGGACTTAAAATTGGTGGTCTTCAAATTCCGTACTTAACATTTGTAGCGATTATTGCAGGTATTATGATGTATATTTTATATCGTTATACTGTTTATGGTAAACAAATGTATGCGATTGGTGGTAACGAAGTAGCGGCTGAAGTATCAGGGGTTAACACTGCCAAATCAAAATTAATGATTTACTGCTTAGCAGGTACAATGTATGCTATTGCTGGTTTCTTATTAACTGCTAAAACAGGTTCTGCTGCCGTTACAGCAGGGACTGGTTACGAGTTAGAAGCCATTGCGGCTGCAACAATCGGTGGGGTTTCCACTGCCGGTGGGGTTGGTCGAGTTCCTGGTATTTTAATCGGGGTTTTAGTTTTTGAATTACTAAAAACATGTTTACAATTCTTGGGTATTACACCAGAGATGACCAACGTGTTCCAAGGTATCGTAATTGTAGCGGCAGTATCTTTAGATATCCGTAAAACAATGCGTAAAAAATAATTTTTGCCAATATATTAAAAAGACACTCCTATTTCCAATGGAAATAGGAGTGCCTTTGTTTGTTTTTGTGCGGCTATAAGTTAAAATAATGCGTTAAGTAGTCAGCCAAGCCATCTTCATCGTTTGTATAACGGGTAATGTCATTAGCAACTGCTTTGACTTCCTCTGTGGCGTTTTTCATCGCGACACCTAATCCAGCAAATTGAATCATTTCTAAATCATTGTTTTCGTCACCAAACGCTAAAATATTATCAACTGGAATTCGGTGAAATTCTGCGATACGTTTAACACCGTAGGCTTTATTAATTTCTTTATTTACGACTTCCAAGCACGGAAGAATGCCGCCCCATGTCCGAACATAGACTTCATCTCCGTAATGATTAATAATATTTTGTTCGATAATCGGCATTTTTTCGTCGGAAGAAAAAATAGTAATTGCAGTCGGGTCATACGTTAATGATTCACGATTAAGACGGTCCACCATCGCTAAATCAACTGGATAAAAGGGACTGTCTGGTAAATTCATTGATGTAGTAAATAATCGGTCTCGGCCTTCAGCACATAATAAATCAATATCGAGTGCATCTTGATTCGCTATCAAATCAAAGGCGATTTCTTTACTTAATGGCTTATGGTAACTGGGAATATATTTATCTTTTCCCGGGAAATGGCAAAGCGCGCCGTTAAAATTGACAATAGGTGCTTCGATACCTAATGTTTGATAAATACTTTGACTATTACGAAATGGACGACCGGTTACGATACAGACAAGATGACCCTGTTCACTCACCGCACGTAGTGATCGAATAGTAGCAGGCGTCAGTTGCGATTGATTATTTAATGTTGTGCCGTCTAAATCGACAGCTATCAAATGTTGTTTCATTGTGACCTCCCAGTAAGCATGATGATATATGTAAAGGATTGTAGTGGGTAATGTTAACAATTTGATGTCTCTCTCAACAAAAAATCGTGTGCCACCACTATCTGATGATTGTTCTTATCTTGGTTATTATAACTAAAATCGCTTTAACTTGCAAAAAAATTGATATAGAGTAAACTAGGAGAGTAGTGAATAAGTATTGATGAGGTGAGAAGTTTGTCAGAATGGCATGAAAATGAAGAAATCGTCGCAGCACTTGAGACAGTAATTGACCCTGAATTAGGGATTGATTTAGTAAATTTAGGCTTAATTTATCACGTAACCATTGATGAAAATGGTGTCTGTTTGGTTGAAATGACATTAACTACAATTGGCTGCCCCTTAGCAGATATTATTGTGACGGATGTCAAACAAGCCCTTATGAAAATTGATTATATTAACGATGTAAATGTCGAATTTGTCTGGTACCCAGCATGGGGCCCAGAACGCATGTCACGATACGCCAAAATATCACTAGGCATGCCGTTTTAAAAAATTGTGCGACAATGTGCGCTATGAAATGAACCACTTCGCAAAATTCCGGCGTGCGTGCAACGCACAGAGGAATTTTGCGAAGTGGATGTCATTTCAGCACATTGGAGCCGTAATCCACATAGTGCGAGCGAGGGTGTCCTGACTCGAACCACTGGAGCAGAGGTCGCAGAAGCGCTGAGGAGCTTCAAGAGCAATGCGAAGTGGATGTCGAGTCAACCCGAGCAAGCCCCGTTACCTCACATAGTGCGACACAGCCACAAAAAAAGGGAATCAATGGATTGAGATTCCCTGGTATTATTTATTTTGATTTTGGAATATACTGATAAAGTGGATCGATTTTAGCATCTAATTGCTCAAATTGCGTAGCAATTTCTAAATCAATTGCTGCTAAGGTTGCTTTGTCGTATTTTATTTCTGGATTATAAACAATCGGTGTTCCAAAGGCAATTTTAGCCTTTTTACGTGTAATAAATTGCCAAAATCCGATTGGTGGTTGAATCGCAACAGGTACAATAGGTGCTTTACTTAGTTTTTGGATAAATGCTGTGCCGCCTTTAATCTCAGTCGTATGCCGCGAACCAGAGGGGAAAATGCCAAGTGTACTGCCGTCTTTTAAAACATTTACAGCGTGTTTAATCGAACTTGTTGATGGCTTTTCACGATTAACCGGAAATACTTTGCCTGCCGTTAACATTTTTGCTAAGAGTTTATTGTTAAAGAGATTACTTTTAGCCATAAAAGCGACTTCTCTAGGATAAACGATATCGGCAATAAAAAAAGGATCTGTTAGTGAACGATGGGTACCAGCGATAATGACCGGTTGGTTTTCCGGAATGTTTTCAAGTCCGGTGACAACTGGACGACCATTAAATAGACGAATAATAAATTTTATGATATGAACAGCAAATTGATAAAATGACAATGCGTTGACCTACTTTCTATATATGATGCACCAATATTTTACCAATTTTACTAACAAATGTATAGGTGGATGCAACTGATGAAGCGAATATTTATATTTTTAGGGATACTACTAGCATTTATAGCTTGTCAGCAGTCTGTTTTGGCTGTGGGTGATGTGGTATTAGTTGAAAGATTTCCAAGTGATGAGACTGCGTTTGTCCAAGGTCTCGAATTATTAGAGGATGGCACCTTATTAATGTCAACTGGATTACAGGGTAAATCGCGGATTCAAACCATTTCACCCAAAAACGGTAAGGTACAAGTGCGCTCTAAGCTTGATAGTAGTTTGTTTGGCGAAGGCATTACTGTGACTGATTCAGCTGTATGGCAATTGACATGGAAAAATGGCATTGCATTTAAGCGTGATAAAAAGGATTTATCAAAGTCAGAGGCGTATAAGTTTAAAGGTGAGGGATGGGGTTTAGCTTACGATTTGAAGGAAAAAGTACTGTGGCAATCGGATGGTACGAATCTGTTGATGAAACGTAATCCTGAAAATTTTGAATTACTAGAAACTATCTCAGTCAGAGATGGAAATCTACCAGTAAAGTCAATTAATGAATTGGAATTTGCTAATGACGCGATATATGCTAATATTTGGCACACGAATAAAATTATTAAAATTAATCCTAAAACAGGTGCAGTGATGAAACAGTGGGATTTGACAGAACTGGTTCAGTCATTAATGGTTAAACAAGGAGATATTAATCGCGTATTGAATGGTATTGCGCATATAAAAGGAAATGAATTTTATGTTACAGGAAAACTCTACCCAGAAATTTGGCGAGTTTCTTTACAATAGGTGCATCGAATGGTTAATGAGAACAAACAACGGTATTCCGTGCATTGTATTTGTTACAAGAAATTGATAAAATAATAGTAGGAAATTGAAAAGAGGCGAAAAATTTGAGTGAACCAGTAATACGTTACGAATTAATTAAGGAAGAAAAACATACCGGTGCCCGTTTAGGAAAGTTGCATACACCACATGGAACGTTTGACACACCGATGTATATGCCGGTAGGGACATTAGCAACTGTAAAAGGTCTATCGCCAGAAGAATTAAAAGATATGGGTGCCCAAATTGTATTGAGTAATACCTATCATTTGTGGTTGCGACCTGGGGAAGACTTAGTTGCTGAAGCTGGTGGATTGCATAAATTTATGAATTGGGACCGTGGAATTTTAACAGATTCGGGTGGTTTTCAAGTATTCTCATTAAGTGATATTCGTCGTATCGAAGAAGAGGGCGTGCATTTTAGAAATCATATCAATGGCGAAAAATTATTTTTATCACCGGAAAAAGCCATTCATATTGAAAACCAATTAGGTGCAGATATTATGATGAGTTTTGACGAGTGTCCACCATTTAATCAAACACATGATTATGTTGAAAAATCGATTGCACGTACAACTCGTTGGGCTGAAAGAGGATTAAAAGCGCATGCGCGTCCACATGACCAAGCTCTATTTGGTATTTTACAAGGTGCGGGTTATAAAGATTTACGTTTAGCCCATGCACATGATATGATTGGCTTGGATTTTCCAGGTTATTCGATTGGTGGGTTATCAGTTGGCGAACCGAAAGAAGAGATGAATAAAGTGTTGGATTACTTGACGCCGGTAATGCCAAAAAATAAACCCCGTTACTTGATGGGGGTTGGTTCACCTGATTCACTTATTGATGGTGCAATCCGTGGGGTTGATATGTTTGACTGCGTACTGGCAACAAGAATTGCGCGTAATGGTACGACGATGACAAGTTCGGGGCGTTTAGTCGTAAAAAATGCAACTTATGCGCGTGATTTTAGACCACTGGATGAACATTGTGATTGTTATACTTGTCGTAATTATTCACGTGCTTATCTTCGTCATTTATTTAAAGCAGATGAAATGTTTGGCTTGAGATTAGCGTCGATACATAATGTTCATTTCTTACTTAACTTAATGAAACAAGTTCGTGAGAATATCAAAAATGATTCATTACTTGAATTTCGTGAAGATTTCTTTGAACGTTATGGATATAATAAAGAAAATGCGCGTGCATTTTAACCAATAAATTGATATAATTAGGAAGTATTTGAATTCACAGTAAATACAAAGTGAGCGTACGTTTTTTTTCCTGAATTTTTGTGAAATTCTGGCGAATGAATGTAAGCAAACTAGAATATAACAAAGTGTGAGTGCGGGCGTTCTGTCTGGAATCAATGAAAAGACTGTTGATGTTCGATAGTTTTTGAAGCTGAGGTCATTAGCGAGACAGCCCGAGCGAACTTTATTTAGAAGGAGCGTGCAAGATGGAAGCAGTTATTGGAACATTTTTACCATTTTTATTAATTATGGGTGTCATGTGGTTTATGATGATTCGCCCACAACAAAAACAAGCGAAAGTGCGTCAAGCGATGATTGATAATATGCAGCCTGGTAACCATGTTATTACTATTGGCGGTTTACATGGTGTATTAGAAGAAGTCAATCGTGCTACCCAAACAGTTGTTATCGACTGTGAAGGTGTGTATTTGACGTTTAACTTATCAGCTATCAGTTCTGTGAAAGAATCAGCTTCAACAAGTGAAATTGAGCCTGTTGCAGATGTTGAAGAAATGCCAGTTGATTCAGATGTAGTTGCTGAAAGCTAATTGTTAATCAAATCGATTGTTTTTGAAACTGAGTAGGTTTTCGGGCTACTCAGTTTTTTGGCGTGGTATTTTTAAAAATGCCAAACGCCATTGCGCTCCAGCAATCAATAATTGCTCGCTAACCAAAGCATTAAGGCTTATAATAAAGGTGAGGGTAACCACTGGAAACCATAGTGTGAGCGAGGGCGTTCAACCTCGAACCACTGGAGAAAGTCAGCGGCGTGTGTAAAGCGCACAGAGAGGACTTTTGAAGTGGACGTCAAGCCAAGCCGAGCGAGCCAGAATAACCATAGTGTGAGCGAGGCTGCTCTGGCTTGAACCACTGGAGCAAAATACCGTTGTGCGTAAAGCGCACAGAGGGATTTTGTGAAGTGGACGTCAAGCCAAGCCGAGCGAGCCAGAATAGGAGGCAACAGTCATGAAACCAATAGGCGAATTAATTAAAGCATTACGTCAACGTGACTTAATGTCACAACAACAATTAGCACAAAGATTACATGTGACCCGACAAGCAGTTTCTAATTGGGAAAATAACAAAGCGCAACCAGATGTGGAGCTATTAAAGGAATTAGCGCGCATTTTTAATATTACATTGGATGAATTAGTGAATGGATTTTGTGATATTAATACGCAAAAGAGTCTATCTAGCGATTGTCATGTCAAATCATTGGTTGAATTACCGACGACAGAGGTTTCAATGAATCAAACTTTCAGTCGCTCACAAAATAATCCCTTATTATCAGCAAAAGAAAAGTTAGTTTTGATGATTACTCCTCTGATAATAGCAGTTATTCATTGTATTTTGGCTGTACTTGGTTTCAATCCTTTCATAGGTGTGATGATTGCGCCAGTTTTTTCAGTTATTGTAATGCTAATTATGACATTTAGTTTTGAAAATAGTATCAAAACAAATGATTTCTCACTGATTGCTGGCTTCAAATCAGATGCTTATCAGAATATTGAAAGCTATGTAAGACAATTACGTTCACTGCTACTCTTAGTAGGTGCTTGGACACTGTTAATTAATATATTATATTTTCTTCTTTATACAATTGATTCCGCTAATCAAATGCAATTAAGCACCATTATTTTGTTGGTTTATATAGTAGGAATAGGTAGTTTTACAGCAATTGTAAGCTTTAAATATAAAAAGTAATGTCGGAGTTTGCTGACAGCATTTAGAGTCTTGAATGGCAAAAATATCCTATAGATGAATAAGTACTTTATATATGATTTATTTTTGTCTAATTCAGAAAAAGTATGTGTAAGCGATCTATCTTTATTACTGCTGCTGTACATCGAATAATTTGTACTATCGTTGGCTGTGACTGCCACTGTTCCTTTGGATTTAGGTAAAATTCCATAACTTTATTTTAGGCGGTGCTACCGCCTTTTTTAGTGTCCTCACTTGAAAGATAGTCTGAAAAAGTAATATGTTTTTTCATTCGTATTCAAATATGGTAAAGTTAAAGCATAATATTATCATATTTCACGTGTTTAATTGAAAAAAACTACAAATGAGGTGAGTGTAGATTGAAGAAGAGAAATTCCCATTTTGAATTATTACGGATTATTGCGATGTTTATGATTGTGATTAGTCATTTTTCGTATCATGGAACCTTTGAACAACCAGAAGTAACCACTCCGACAACATTTTTTCTGGATGTATTAAGGATAGGTGGTAAAACGGGCTCGAATATCTTTGTGATGATTAGTGCCTATTATTTAGTGAAAAAGTCATTTAAACTGGATCGCGTATTAGCAATTGTTATTCAGACATTATTTTATTCATTAATTATTTTAGGTTTATTTGCACTCTTTGACCCGCAACAAATAACCGAGCGACGCTTATTTCAATCAATTGTAATTTTTCCAGAAACCTATTGGTTTGTAACTAGTTATGTTGTTTTGTTATTAATCGCGCCATTACTCAATTATTTGATAGAGTCTCTGTCTCAAAAAGCCTATTTTTACACATTATCTGCACTGACTCTTTTTGGTGTGGTAATGCCAACGTTAAACATGATGATACCGATATTTGATAATAATATATTATGGTTTATTTACGTGTACTTATTGATTGTTTATATAAAAAAATACGATTGGTTTATTCGTGTTTCATGGAAACGGTGGACGCTACTATTAGTGACTACGTTTATCAGTTTGGTTGGTGTTATCGCATTATATCATCAATGGAGTTTTTTTGATGCAAATAAATTAGGTGAGACAAGCCGCTTTCTTAATCAGTGGAGTATCTTTATTTTAACCTTAAGCCTGTCCTTTATGATGTTGGCGCGTTCATTGCAGCCCATTAGTATTCGTAAAATCAATCTAGTAGCAGCAGGAATGTTTGATGTTTATCTTATTCATGAGCATCCATTGAGTCGTGATTTAATTTGGAATTATATTGATATTGGTGATATGGATACTGGCTATGAAATCTTTTTTAAAGGGCTTGGATTTACGGTGCTATTATTTATTGGGTTGGCAATAATCTCGATTGTTACCAATAAGGTTATGAGCAGAATTATCAATTATTTGTTGCATCTATTTCACCGCATAAAGGAAATCGTCGTTTGATAAGATGTTGAAATCATACGGGTAATTTGAAATATTTGCCAGAAATCAAGCTTTATGGTACACTATAGTAGTAAAAGTAGTAAGTCGCAAAAGGAGTGAACGGAAACGTTCGCTCCTTTGTTACGAATAGAAGTATAAATGAGGTGAAATATGAGTGCAATTATTGAAAAAGTAACCCCGATTGTGACCCCGATTGTTGAGTCACTGGGATGTGAGTTAGTAGATATGGAATATGTGAAAGAGGGAAAAAATTGGTATTTGCGCATCTACGCGGATAAGCCGGGACGTATCGATATTGATGACTGTGCAGCGATTAGCGAGCAAGTCAGTGAGGCATTGGATGCGATTCAACCCGATCCATTTCCAGATGCTTATTTCTTAGAAGTATCATCTCCAGGTGCTGAGCGACCGTTAAAAACGCCAGAGGCTATTCAGCAAGCTGTCGGTGAATACGTTCATTTTGATTATTATGTGCCACAATATGGAGAAAAACAACACGAAGGGTTCTTGTTGGCGGTAACAGACGAAACGTATGAGCTACAAGTCCGCATTAAAACAGTAACCAAACAATTAAGTATTGATAAAAAAGCAGTCGCTAAAGCACGACTAGCTATTCAATTTTAGTTAACTGAGAGGAATTTTCGAAACATGAGTAAAGAGTTAGTAAAAGCAATGCAAGTACTAGAAGAAGAAAAAGGCATTTCTAGAGAGGTTATTAAAGAAGCGCTCGAATCCGCCTTGGTATTAGCATATAAAAAGAATTATGATCAAGCTCAAAACGTAGAAGTAGAGTTTGATGAGAAAAAAGGCACGATTAAAGTATTCTCTGTCAAAGAAGTTGTTGAAACTAATTACGACAGCACTTTAGAAATTAGTTTGGAAGAAGCATTAAAAATTCATCACGCTTACGAAATCGGAGATAAAATTCGTTTTGAAGTGACACCAAAAGACTTTGGACGTATTGCAACACAAACTGCGAAACACGTCATTATGCAACGGATTCGTGAAGCGGAGCGTGAGATTGTTTATAATGAATATAGCCAATATTTAGATGAGATTTTAACGGGTACGGTAGAGCGTCAAGATTACCGTTATGTTTATGTAAATTTAGGCCGTTCAGAAGCGGTTATGCCGAACTCCGAACAAATTCCAGGTGAACAATTTTCAATGGAAGAACGTATTAAGGTGTATGTATCGAAAGTGGATAAAACAACGAAAGGGCCACAAGTTATCGTCAGTCGTGCACACGAAGGCTTCTTACGTCGTTTATTTGAACAAGAAGTACCAGAAATTTATGATGGTATTGTTGAAATTATGAGTATTGCACGTGAAGCTGGTGACCGTTCAAAAATAGCTGTTCGTTCACGTGATAAAAATATTGATCCAGTTGGTACTTGTGTTGGGCAACGTGGTCAACGCGTACAAACCATTGTCAATGAATTAAATGGCGAAAATATGGACATTATCGAGTGGGATGAAGATCCAACCATTTTAATTAAAAATGCGATGAGTCCTGCTGATGTTGAACAAGTAGTTTTTGATGGCGAAGGCGCATCATGTATTGTAGTTGTACCGGATCATCAATTATCATTAGCAATCGGTAAAAAAGGACAAAATGCTCGTTTAGCAGCACGTTTAACCAAACATAAAATTGATATTAAATCTGTGTCTGCCTATGCAGAGTACTTGGCTGAACAAGAAGCGAATGCAACATCACCAGATGAAGAAGTAAGCAGCGATATCGAAGAAACCATTGCTTTGGATAAAACCGATGAATTAAACGAGACGGTTGAAGTAACAAAAGGATTAGAGCCGGCAGATGCCATTGAAATTGATTTATCAAATGGTGACACACAAACGGTGGAAGCATTAGCTGATGCCTTAGTTGAAGAAGAAAATATGGAAGGTTAGTCAAATGAAGCAGCAACCAAAACGAAAAATACCATTGAGAAAATGTATTGTTTCCGGCGAAATGTTTCCTAAAAAAGAACTCGTGAGGGTTGTTAAAACTAAAGAAGGGGAAGTATCCATTGATCCGACCGGCCGTCAAAATGGTCGCGGCGCGTATATTGGATTAGAACCTGAACTTGCGTTATTAGCGAAGAAGAAGCGGACATTTGATTCTGCCTTCGGCATCAAGATTAGTGATGCGTTTTATGATGAATTGTATCGCTATATCGATTATCAAAAAGCACGTAAGGAAATATTATAAAATGACGCCAGAACAAAAGAAATTAAATTTACTCGGATTAGCGATGCGAGCGCGCCAATTAGTTAGTGGCGATGAGTTAGTAGAAAAAGCAGTAAAAAACGGTAGTGTTAAACTGGTGGTGTGTGCCAAGGATGCCAGTGTGGCAACGTTAGAACGCTATAGCGGTTTTTGTCAGCGTAATAATATACCGTTAAATACTGAATTTACACGAGATGAAATTAGTCATGCAGTTGGAAAGAGCCGAACAATTGTCGGTTTAACGAATCACGGTATGATTAAGACATTTTTAGGCTATTAAATGTGAGTAATATCCGATGAAACAGTTGAAGAATAAGAGAGAGTAAAGTGTGGCGCTTACCGTCATAGCTTTACATAGTGAAGAGTAACCCGATAGAAGGTTACGGTACAGGAAGGTGAAATATATGACAGGTATTCGCGTATACGAATTTGCCAAAGAGCATAAAGTAAGTAGTAAAGAAATGTTGACAGTAGCTAAAAATAATGGAATTGAATTCAATAGCCATATGTCGATGATGAATGAAGAACAGCAAGCAGCATTAAATAAAGTATTAGCATCAAAAGGAAAACAAGGTGCTAACGCTAAAAAACATGATAAAACTGATAAACCAAAAGCAGCAACTGCTGAAAAATCGGAAAAATCAGATAAACAACATAAAAAAGGTAAACACCCGCGTCGAGATAAAGACGAAACGGAAGAAGTAGAAAATAAAAAAGTAACGAAACAAGCTAAACATAATAAGCAGGAAAAGAGTTTAGTGGAAGAACATAGTGATAGTGGTGAAGAGCGCAGAGGACGTCGTGGGCGTCGTAATCGCCGCAATCGCGATAAGAAAAATCAACAACCGGCTTCAAAAGGAATTACAGCGCGTAAACACAAAGATTTACCAGAAAAATTAGTGTATTCTGAAGGCATGAATATTCAAGATATCGCTAAGTTGATTCACCGTGATGCGTCTGAAATCATTAAAAAATTATTGATGCTAGGTGTTATGGCTAACCAAAACCAAGCTTTATCCAAAGAAGTAATTGAATTAATTGCGATGGAATATGGGATTGAACCTGAAGAAAAAATTGTTGTCGATACATCTGATTTAGAAATTTATTTCCAAGAAGAACCCGCGGCTGATGAAGAAAAAGTAACGCGTCCACCGGTAGTAACGATTATGGGACACGTTGACCATGGTAAAACAACCTTGCTTGACCAATTACGTAATTCTCGTGTAACCGAAGGGGAAGCAGGTGGGATTACCCAACACATTGGTGCGTATCAAGTTGATATTGATGGCAAAACCATTACGTTCTTAGATACACCTGGTCATGAGGCATTTACAACGATGCGTGCACGTGGAGCGGATGTAACGGATATTACCATTATCGTCGTCGCTGCAGATGATGGTGTCATGCCGCAAACAGTTGAAGCAATCAACCATGCCAAAGCAGCGGATGTACCGATTATTGTTGCGGTTAATAAAATTGATAAACCAGCAGCGAATCCTGACCGTGTCATGCAAGAAATGACAGAGCACGGATTGATTCCAGAAGCATGGGGTGGAGACACTATTTTCGTACCAATTTCTGCTAAATTCAATCAAAATATTGAAGAATTATTAGAAATGATTTTATTGGTTGCAGAAGTACAAGAATTGAAAGCTAATGCTGAACGTTTAGCTATCGGTACCGTTATTGAAGCACGTTTGGATAAATCGCAAGGGGCAACCGCTACTTTATTAGTTCAAGAAGGTACTTTAAATGTCGGTGATCCAATTGTTGTAGGGAATACATTTGGTAAAGTTCGTACGATGGTTAACGATCAAGGACGTCGTATCCGTCATGCGGGACCAGCGACACCGGTTGAAATTACTGGTTTAAATGATGCGCCACAAGCAGGTGATTTATTCGTTGTCTTTGCTGATGAAAAATCAGCGCGTGCAGCAGGGGAAGAACGTGCAAAACGTGCCCAAGTGGAATTACGTGACAGTAAGAAAAAAGTTACCTTGGATAACTTATTCGAAAGCTTGCAAGAAGGCGAGTTAAAATCGGTGAATGTTATTATTAAAGGGGATGTACAAGGTTCGGTTGAAGCATTAAATGCGTCATTACAAAAAATTGAAGTGGAAGGTGTCCGTGTCAATACGATTCATCAAGCGGTGGGTGCCATCAATGAAAGTGATATTTCACTAGCTGCTGCTTCAGGAGCAATCGTTATCGGATTTAACGTGCGACCGACTCCACAAGCGCGTGCGCAAGCAGAACAAGAAGAAATTGATATTCGTTTGCACCGTATCATTTATAATGTCATCGATGAGATTGAAACAGCGATGAAAGGGATGTTGGATCCTGAATACGTTGAAGAAATCACTGGACAAGTTGTGGTTCGTGAGACGTATACGGTTTCTAAATTGGGAACGATTGCCGGTTCTTATGTCTTAGAAGGTATGATTCAACGTAATAGTAAAGTACGTATTATTCGTGATAATATCGTTATTTATGAAGGTGAATTAGCAAGCTTGAAACGCTTTAAAGATGATGCTAAAGAAGTGACTAAAGGCTTTGAATGTGGTATTATGATTGAAAACTATAATGATATTAAAGTAGATGATATTATCGAACCATATCGTATGGTTGAAGTAAAACGTGTATAGTACAATCAATCGTCAATGCCTAAAACAATTGAGAGCATGAGAGAGCTCCTAATGTTTTGAATTATCAATACAGTTAGAGGAGGAAAAAATAATGGCAAATTATCGTCACGGACGTGTTCGTCAAGAAATTATGCGTGAAGTCAATCGTATTTTGATGCGAGAAATAAAAGATCCTCGTATTGAAGGTGTGACCATCACAGATGTAGAATTAACTGGCGATTTACAACACGCGACTATCTTTTACAGTACTTTGTCCGATAAGGCAGGCGCTAGACAAAAGACACAAGCTGGTTTAGAGGCTGTTACTGGGAAAGTTCGTAGTGAATTAGGTAAAGCAATTCAATTGTACAAAGTGCCTGAATTAACCTTTGAGCGGGATTCATCGGTTGATTATGGCAATCGTATTGATTCGTTATTAAATCAAATTAAATCATCTGAACCTGATACTGAGTCCTAAGGCAGTGTATTAGGATTAAGATTTCCAGCATCCGTTAAGACATTTTCTGTCAAACGGGTGCTTTTTTGTGCCTGCAAAGTGTTTGCGCTCGTACACAATTAAACTATCTGGTGCTTAAATGTATGGAATGTGCTATAATGGTCAAGAAAAACAAGAAATTGTTATCGAAGTAACAAGTGGTAATTGATTATCATCAATCATCGGTAAAATATTCAGCTATCGAGTGTCAGTAGCGTATCAACCTATCGTGGAGTTTCATGTGTATGGTTTTTGTTAAATGTTGCGTATTGGCAAACAACAATGAGTGGTTGTTTAACTAGAAATGGAGTAGATAAGATGAGAGTTTTACATATTATGAGTGGTTTTGGCGGCGGGATTTCGTCGTTTATTCAAAATAAAGCGATTGGTTTATTAGATTCTGAGATTGTGTTTGATGTAGCGACGTATGATGAAGTGTCGCCAGCATTTAGAGAGAGTATTGAAGCGATGGGCGGTGAGATTTATCGGCTTATTAATCCGAAAAAGGAATCATGGCAGGCCTATATGCAGTCGTTTGAATCCATTTTTCGCGCGCAAACATATGATGTCGTTCACTGTCATATTGTTGGTTATCGTGCGATTGCTTATTATGTGATTGCTAAAAAGTATGTGCCGCGCTTTTATATTCACGCGCATGATACACGTCCAGAAGTGCAAACAGGGATAAAAAATAAAGCACTAAATTGGTTAAATCGTCGTTTACAACATTATATGAGTGATGTGCCGTTAGGATGTGGTGATTTAGCTATTCAAGCCCATTACGGAATGGTCGATGACGACCAGATGATGGTATTGACGAATGGTATTGAAGATGAACGATTTTTTATGGAAGACGAGACACGACTGGCAATGCGTCAACAATTACGTGAGCAATATCAAATCAGTGATGAAACGGTAGTAATCGGGCAAGTGGGGCGCTTAGAAAAGGTTAAAAATACTGATTTCACTTTAGCGTTAGCTCGTTATCTTAAAGAACAACAATTACCAGCAAAAATATTCTTAGTAGGCGATGGCGCTTTAGCAGCATCTATTCAAGCAACCATTGAGCAGGAACAATTACAATCGGTAATTTTGTTATTGGGTCGTGTGAGTCCTATTGAAACGGTGCTGCCATTATTTAATGTGTTAATGCTACCGTCATTTGCAGAAGGGTTACCGACGATTGCAGTTGAAGCACAGGCATTAGGTATTCCTATTGTAACTAGTGATTATGTATCGAGGGAAGCTGATTTTGGATTGGGGATGTTCAGACAATTATCACTGGAAGAGAAGATGAACGCTTGGTACGTAGCGCTAGAAGCATCCGCTAATGAATCTGTACCAGCATTAGAAGAACGCCGTCAAGCACTTCAGGATGCTAAATTTACTCAAGCAGCGTCAACCGCACTGTATAAGGCGTTTTTGTTAGGTGAAGTGAATCATTATCATATTGCACCGTAGAGTTAGGAGTCATCAATGAAACATTTTTTAAAACGATTATTAGGTTTTAGTATGGGGCCAATTTTTGGAGCGATTATTTCTTTCATACAAGTACCATTATTGAGTTATTTTTTAATGGAAGCAGAATATGGTCGCGCCAGTCTTTTTCAAACATTAATTGTGACTTTGCCAAATTATATTTATATTGGACTCGATCAAGCGTATACTCGTGAGTACCAGCAACATAAAGATAAGCGTGATTTATTACAACAAGCTGCATTATTACCGATGATGGTCGGTATTATATTGTTTGTCTTAATGCTATTTTTCAGTGGTGATTTATCGTTGTGGTTATTTGATAATCGTGAATATTATTATATTGTATGGTATGGCGGCATTTGGGTGTTAGCGACAATTTTAGAGCGTTTTTTCTTATTAGCGATTCGAATGGAAGAAAAAGCATTTGAGTTTTCATCATTTTCGATGCTATTAAAAATTAATGTCTTTTTACTGTCAATGTTTTTTATTTTAATTGGTTGGCGTGATTTTAAAGTAATTGTGTATGGATTAATTTTCGGACAATTATTAGGCGATGTCGTCTTATTTATGCGCTATCGTGACTACTTTAATATTTCAGGGTTTAAAGTCGATGTCCCATTGATTAAGCAAATGTTAAAATTCGGTTTACCAATCATGGTTGCTGTTTCACTGACGAATTCATTATCTGCAGTCGATAATATTTTTTTAAAACAATTTCGCAGTTTAGAAGAAGTGGCGATTTATTCGGTCGCTGCAAAAGTGATGATGGTGATTGGGGTTATCAAAGGCGCTTTTACGAGTTTTTGGGTTCCTACAGCTTATCGTTGGTACGAAGAAAAGAAAGAAATGCGCTATTTTCAATATATTAGTGAAGCGGTATTGTTTCTATTAACCGGAGTTTTTTTCGGCTTGTTATTATTTAAAGGTATTCTTGTCATGATATTTGCCGAGCGCTATCACAATATTCAGTACATTCTTGGTTTAATGGCATTTCCACAGATTATGTATACTTTATCGGAAACGACCAATTTGGGTATTGTATTTTCTCGAAAAACGCATTTGAATATTTTCGTGAGTATCGCATCATTTGTCCCGAGTGTTGTATTGAACTATTTATTAACACCTAGTTTTGGTTATAAGGGGGCTGCGGTTGCGTCATTTGCCGCCTATACGATGTTTTACTTCTCGAGAACTTATTTCTCAAATAAAATGGGCTTTAAGTTTTCGCAAGTAAAACCGACATTATCAATTTTAATTATGGCATTAGCTGCTTTGATAAATTTATTTGATATTCCTTATATCGCAGTCTATACGTTATTATTAGGATTAATAGCATTAGTGATTCAATGGAGTACCATTCAAAAAACGATGGATATACGAAAAAATAGTTCAGAATGGGATTTTACTTAAGGACTGTAACCAAGTGAAAGGAGGCAATATGTTTTACTATTTATTAATGCTCGTAATGAGTGTCTTTATTGGAACAAAATTATTAGCGGTTCCGACACCCGTTGCGCAATTAACGATTTATCGCTTATTAATCTTTATGGTACCTTTACTATTAGCACATCAATATTTTCGAAAACAGCATTCTGTTAAGATTTTAGCAAAAGCAGATTCAACGCGTGCCTGGCTGATGTATGTATTTTGGTGGTGTATGGGTCTGGTTTCGGTGATATGGGTTAAAGATATTAAGTTATGGTTTCAGGCTATATTTTTACTGACCATTGGTGTACTTATGATTACGGCTTTATATCTCTGGCTCAATCAATTAAGAGATTGGTACCGAATTATATATGGTGCTTGGGTGATGATGTGCTTTCAAATTCTTTGGGGCTTTTATGAAATAGTGACAGGAAATTACTTGTTTGCTGATTTAGGCAAACTTGATAGATACCGTACCTTTAGTTCACAGCCTATGACACGCATCCCCATTACTTATTTTGCTAATCAAAATGATTATGCCACTTTTTTATTGGCTAGTCTTTCGATAATGTTAATCTGCTATCACCGTACTCAAAATGTATGGTTGCGCCTAACAATTATTTTCAGTGGGATAGCAAGTAGTTATTTAATCTATCGCTCGGGTTCTCGTATGGCTTTATTAATGTTAATTCTATTTATAATATTATTAAGTGCCTTTCAATTTAGAGTGGTATTTAACCGGAAAATCATTTTCAATACTATCGGTCTGGGGTTGGTCGTATTAGTGGCTATTTTTGTTATCAAACCTGCTCTATGGGACAAACTAATACACATGATGTTATCACTCGATGCTGGTCGTGTTTCTGGTGACGGCGCCCGTGTCAATCTCTATAAAAACGGCTTTGTATTTATCGGCGAGACATTAGGTAGAGGAGTTGGGGCTGGTAATATCGAACATTGGATGGGGCAATTTCCTTATTATCCTGTCGTCGGGTTAGTGAATATACATAACTGGTGGTTAGAAATACTTGTTGGCTATGGCATTCTTGTTTTTATGAGTTATGTCATGATTTATATACTATTAGCACGTCGTTTATTTTTAATGACAAAATTCAGTCCGCGCCAAGAGCAATACACTGCTCAAGCATTGTTAATCTTTATGCTAATTTTTGTTTTTTCAAGTATCACCAGCGCATCAAATATGCTAATTGAGTGGCATTGGTGTATCTTTGCATTATTGATTAGTTATATCAAAATACACGAGTCAACGATTAGAACTATTTCAAAACCCGTAGATTATAAAGTAAAAGCGTAGACGATTTGCTACGAGTTACTGCGGAAGATTTGTGATTAACAGGGACTTTCAACGTAAATATAAACTCAATTTTAGTAAGAATAGGAGTAAACTACATGAGTATCGTAACCATTATTTCAGAATTTACACGATTTATTAAAGATTATCTATTAAAAATCCTACTAGGAGCTGTATTAATTAGTATTGCTTGCATGGGATTTAAGTATTATTCAGAAAGTATGCCGAAAGAGGAAACGGCGGCTTATCAAGATTTGAAAGAACGTTATGCACAGGAACCAGCAGAAGTTCATTTTATTGTTTCCAAAGAAGATGGAACATTTTTTAATAACTCTTTCGTATTTGATGAATATTTTAGCTTACCTGAAATTATCTCAGCGGTCGAAAAAGAGTCAGGAGTCTCATTCGCTCAATTTAAAAAATCAGAAAACACCTTATTATTTGAAAAAACCTCAAGTTTTCGTGGTGGGATAAGTGCGTGGCGAAATCCATCTACTGATGTGTTGACATTACGAGTACTTGCCGGTAAAACAGCGGAAGAAAATTTGGCGATTGCTAAAGCCTATCAAAAATTATTGGAAAAAGGTGATTTTCCATTTTTATTGAACAACAAAATTACGGTTATCTCCGGGGCAACTATTGGTGAACAGTTACCATTGACTACATTTCCATATTTAACCAGTGTTGAGAGTTTAAAAACGGTCTACACATTGAATAAACGTTCAATCATTATTATCGGGTTAGCTGGATTTATCGGAGGCGCTATTTTAATGACCGGTGCATTATTCTTTTTACGTCTGTTCAAAAAGAAAATCACGTATGCCTTTGATTATTCATGGGCAATGGATGATGACCACTTACTCTATCAACGCGATATGTCAGATAATATTGTAGTTCAAGACATGATTCAAACGCCATCACTGGCACATCGTTACGTGATTATGCAGATGAATCCAGAAAAAATATTACCAGTCGCAGATCAAACAGGTTTAATTCATGTGACACGTGTACAAGATATTATTGAGCCAGTAGAAGAAATCGTTATTGTGCTATATGCTAATCAATCCGATAAAGCGTGGTTTAATGCGCAGTACACATTAGCCAGATTATATAAAGTTCCAGTGAAAATTATTCATATCATTTAATGAGAGTGGGGAGTTTAAATGGATGAGCAATTAGTATCGATTATTACGCCTGTTTACAATGCAGCACGTTTTTTAGATACGATGATTGAAAGTATTGTTAACCAAACATACCAGGATTGGGAATTGATATTAGTGGATGATAAAAGTGAAGATGAAAGTATTCATATTATCGAACAATGGCAAGCAAAAGACAGTCGTATTCGTTACATTGAACTAGCTGAAAATAGTGGTGCAGCCGTTGCACGTAATCGCGCAATGGCTGCGGCAAGAGGACGCTGGATTGCTTTTATTGATAGTGATGATTTTTGGGCACCCGATAAATTAGCCTTGCAATTATCATTTATGCAGATGACTAAGGTTGCATTTTCATATACGGATTTTGCACTAGTAGATGAAGAGGGTACGGTCATTAAGTCACAAGTTCATGTACCGAATCGCTTAGATTATGATGGGTTATTAAAAAATACGGCTATTGCCTGTTCGACGGTGATGATTGACCAATTAGTAGTTGGACCCTTTCGGATGCCTTTAGTACGCAAAGGACAAGATACTGCGACATGGTTGATGTTAATGCGTGAACACGGTTTGACAGCTTATGCGGTGCCTAAGGTATTGAATTACTACCGCCAAGTAGACGGTTCTGTTTCGAGTAATCGCTTGGCAGCCTTAAAGCGCACATGGCATACCTATCGTCATTTGGAACAATTACCGTTGGCTAAGGCAATTTATTACTTTAGTTCCTATGTAATTAATGCAATAAAAAGACGGTTATAATATTGACAATATAGTCAGTCTTCCGTTAGAATAAGCTTAGTAAAGGACATATCCCATTATATTAACAGAGAAATATTGAATGGTGAAACAATATTACATAATGTGATGCTCCCTTTTGTATTCCTACTTGAAAAAGTAGCGCTTTGTCTGCGATATCGGATAATTTAAGAAATAATGATAAGTCGTTATAAGTAAGGTGGTACCGCGATGACACGCCCTTACATATAAGGACTTTTTTTATATAAAACATAGTGTGAGCGAGGGCGTTCTGCCTTGAACCACTGGAGAAAGGCACCGTAGTGCGAGCATCGCACGTAGGAGCCTTTTGAAGTGGACGTCAAGGCAGCCCGAGCGAGCCGGCATACAAAAAGAAGTGTTCGCAAAGTGCACAGAGTGGCCTTTTGAAGTGGATGTCAAGCCAAGCCGAGCGAACCAGAAAAACATAGTGTGAGTGAGGCTGCTCTGGCTTGAACCACTGGAAAATATAGTGTGAGCGAGGGTGTTCTGCCTTGAACCACTGGAGAAAGGCACCGTAGTGCGAGCATCGCACGTAGGAGACTTTTGAAGTGGACGTCAAGGCAGCCCGAGCGATCCGGCATACAAAAAGCGGCGTGCGCAAAGCGCACAGAGTAGACTTTTGAAGTGGATGTCAAGCCAAGCCGAACGAACCAGAATATAGGAGGAAGATATGAAAAAATTAACGAGTGCTCAAATTCGTCAAATGTATTTAGATTTTTTTAGCGAAAAAGGTCATGAGATTCGACCTAGTGTGTCATTGATTCCAGTTAATGACCCAACTTTATTATGGATTAACTCGGGTGTTGCGACTTTAAAACGTTATTTTGACGGAACTGAAATTCCAGCAAATCCACGCATTGCTAATGCGCAAAAATGTATTCGTACTAATGATATTGAAAATGTCGGTTATACCGCTCGTCACCATACTTTATTTGAAATGTTAGGAAACTGGTCAATCGGTGATTACTTTAAAGAAGAAGCAATTGCGATGGCTTGGGAATTTTTAACGAGTGAACGTTGGATGGCATTTGAACCAGAAAAATTATATGTGACCTATTATCCTGAAGACAAGGAAACTCCTGAAATTTGGAAACAACAAGCAAACTTTATCGCTGACCATCTTGTTCCAGTCGCTGACAATTTCTGGGATATTGGTGCGGGTCCTTGTGGTCCAGATACAGAAATTTTCTACGACCGTGGAGAAGCCTATAATAATTTAGCAGCAGATGATCCAGAAAACTATCCTGGTGGTGAAAATGAACGCTGGTTGGAAATTTGGAACTTAGTCTTTTCAGAATTCAACCATCTACCAGATAATACGTACGAACCATTACCTAATCAAAATGTCGATACGGGAATGGGATTAGAACGGATGACCTCGATTGTTCAAGATGCACCAACCAACTTTGAAACTGACTTATTTATTCCAATTATTGAATCAATTCAAGCATTAACGGATGGTATTGATTATGCAACAGCTGGCGAGAAAAAGGTGAGTTTTAAAGTGATTGCCGATCACATTCGTGCGGTATCCTTTGCGATAAGTGATGGTGCTTTGCCATCCAATGAGGGTCGTGGGTATATTATTCGTCGTCTCATTCGTCGTAGCGTGATGCATGGCCGTAAATTAGGGATTACCCGTACATTCTTGTCAGCATTAGTACCAGTTATTGTTGAAATTATGGGTACCTATTATCAAGAGCTCAGTCAAAATGTTGATTTTGTACAAAAAGTGATTTTAAATGAAGAAGAACGTTTCCATGAAACCATTGAAGAAGGCGAAAAACATTTATTATCATTATTAGAAGAAGCAAAAGTAGACAATATCAACAATGTGAGTGGCTCACAAGCATTTCAATTGTATGATACCTTTGGTTTTCCATTAGAATTAACTGAAGAAATGGCTAGCGAACAAGGATTTACTGTTGATAAAGATGGATTTGAAGTGGAAATGCAAGCGCAACGAGACCGAGCGAGAGCAGCGCGTACACGTGAAGAAAGCATGAATGTGCAAACAGATGTGTTCCATCACATTACCACCGACTTTGACTTTGTTGGGCATGAATTATTATCAACCAATGCAACGATAAAAGCCATTGTATTGGATAATGAACGAGTTGAGCGTGTACCAGCAGAGACACAAGCGTGGGTGATTTTTAATCGCAGTCCATTTTACGCGGAAATGGGTGGTCAAATTGCTGATACAGGTCTCATTTTTGACGGTGAGGAAGTATTAGCGGAAGTATTAAATGTGAAAAAAGCACCGAATGGGCAATTTATGCATTTGGTTCGTACGAAAGAATTACCGTTAACAGTGGAACAATCATATACATTAGCAGTCAATCGCCCAAATCGTATTCGTACCAATCAAAACCATACTGCTACTCACTTATTACATAAAGCATTAAAATCAGTCTTGGGTGAACACGCAAATCAAGCCGGTTCATACGTAGGGCCTGACCGTTTACGTTTTGACTTTTCACATTTTGGTAAAGTGACTGAAGAAGAGTTGCTTGCCATTGAACAAAAAGTGAATGAGATGATTGAAGAAGCGATTGATGTAGATATTCAAGAAATGGGTATTGATGATGCGAAAGCGATGGGTGCAATGGCCTTATTTGGTGAAAAATATGGAGATGTTGTGCGTGTGGTTAATATTGGTTATCAATCGATTGAATTATGTGGCGGAACGCATGTTTCGAATACACAAGAAATTGGCACCTTTAAATTATTATCAGAGTCAGGTATCGGTGCAGGTATCCGTCGTATCGAAGCGATAACTGGTGCTCAAGCTATTGCTTACTATCAATCACAAGAACAATTATTGAAACAAATTCAAGAGCAATTAAAAGTGGCACAAACCGAACAATTATTACACCGCATTGAACAATTACAGGTAGAATTGAAAGAATCGCTTCAAAAAGTTGAATCTTTAAATGCGAAGATGTTATTACAAGATGCTGAAAATCTATTTAGAGATGTAGTCATGTTAGACAATGTAAAAGTGGTTAAAACAGTTTTACAAGGTCAAGATATGGATTCAATGCGTCAATTGGGCGATGTTTGGCGTCAAAAAGACGTTTCAGATATATTAATCCTCGTCTCGACAGTTGCTGAGGACAAAGTAAACTTAATGGTCTTCGTAGCGGATGAAGCTGTGAAAAACGGAATTAAAGCTGGAGATTTAATAAAACCATTGGCTAAAGTTATTGGCGGTGGTGGCGGTGGTCGTCCACAAATGGCACAAGCAGGTGGAAAACTTGCGAGTGAAGTGCCGACATTATTAGATCAAGCGGGCGATATTATTGCGACTGTAATTGGCTAAAACGCATTTATACTAGAATCATCGAGAAAATATTCTTTAAAAAAATGGTGCTCCAATGAAAAGCGATTGAAGGAGTCGAAAAAAGACCTGACTCCTTCAATTTTTTTGTACTTTTGTGATAGATAGTGTATAATGAAAACAAACGAGAGGAAGGGTGAGAACATGCAATCACTAGACGAAACAATTATGTTTAAATTGGATGATTTAAATAAAAAAACTGTACGTGAAACACTGGAATTAGTGTTTGAAGCGTTAGAAGAAAAAGGCTATGATCCAATCAATCAAATTGTTGGATATTTATTATCAGGAGATCCTGCTTATATTCCACGCCATAATGATGCACGTAATTTAATTCGTCGTCATGAACGTGATGAAATATTAGAAAAAGTATTAACTTATTTCTTAACTCATCAAGATAGTGAATAGATGGGGCAATACAAACGTATAATGGGCTTAGATGTTGGTAGCCATACAGTAGGAGTTGCAGTCAGTGACCTTTTAGGTTGGACAGCACAAGGTGTTGAAACCATTCGAATTGATGAAGCACAAGGTGACTTTGGTTTTCAACGTTTAACTGCATTAATTGATGAATATGCAGTTTCGACTGTAGTTATTGGTTTGCCAAAAAATATGAATAATACTATTGGACCACGAGCTGAGGCGAGTCAAGCCTATGGCAATAAGTTACTGGCTTTAAAACCGGAGTTAACCATTGTTTATCAAGATGAGCGTTTAACCACCTCGCAAGCTGAAAGAATGCTTATTAACGAGGGCAATGTGTCGCGTAAAAAACGCAAACAAGTTATTGATAAACTAGCAGCCGTTATTATTTTGCAGCATTATTTAGATGCGAACAATCGCTAAAAAGAAAAGAAAGTAGGTCGTACTATGACAGAACACCATCACGAACATGAACACGAATATATTACTATCGTTGATGAAGAGGGCAACGAGTCATTATATGAAATTTTATTTACCTTTGAATCAGAAGATTTTGGTAAAAATTATGTTCTCGTATACCCAGCTGGCACTCAAGATGATGATGATATTGAATTACAAGCATTCTCATATGTAGAAAATGAGTCCGGAGACGCCGGTTCACTCGATCCAATAGAAACCGAAGCTGAATGGGAAATGATTGACGAAGTATTAAATACGTTTTTATCTGACGAAGAAGAATAGTAGTTTGAAAAACTCTGTAATGTTTAACGCATTACAGAGTTTTTGATTGGACGACAAGTGAAAAGAAACCGGTTCTTCTATCCTACCGAGACCTATAATTACATAATTCTATAATTATTATTGATGTTCCAGTGGTTCGAACTAGTACACCTCGCATTCATACGGTTCCAAGAAGTTGAAATAGATCTACTATATAACACGCTTGGAGTGTTCGGCACACTACCACGTAATTTGCTCCAATAGTTCGAGCCAGTACACCTGCACGCACACAATGAGTTCCAGGGATTCATTTCAGAATGCACCTTGTCGGATTATTCATGACTGAGCGTAGGATACTTGTAATCAGTTCTTAATAGCCATAATGGGTCAATTCTGATATAATTTATCAAAAGACCTGTTGGGAGGTATGTCGTGAATAAGATTGATTGGGAACAATTAAAGCTCGAGGCTAAGGAACGTGAGCGGTTGAGTGTAAAAGAAGATAAATGGACATCAAGAATTGTCAAGATTATTTTAATTATTTTAGCTATTAGTATCATTAGCGTTGTTGGGGGCGGGTATTGGTATTTTAAACAGTCATTAAGTCCTGTGAATCCTAATAATAAAACGACGGTAGAAGTAATGGTACCGATTGGTAGTACTAGCCGAGATATTGCGGATATTTTGAAGAAAAACGGAATTATTAAAAACGCTGATATTTTTCGCTATTATATGCGCTCAAAAAATGTGTCCGACTTAAAAGCTGGAACGTATGAATTTAACCAGGCAATGGATGTTGACGCGGTCATTAAACAGTTAGAGTCAGGTGGTAAGCCGATTCAAGAAGATGTCGATACAAAAATTACGGTAATTGAGGGGATGCAATTAAAAGAAATTGCCGAGCTAGTGGCTAAAAATACACCAATTACTGCAGAAACATTTATGTCAGTGGTTAATGATGAAGCATTTATTAAGACATTAATCAATAAATATCCATCATTATTAAAGGGAATTTTAGAGGTCGAAGGCTTGCGCTATCGTTTAGAGGGTTATTTATTCCCTGCAACGTATGACTATGTAGCAGGTATGACTGCTCAAGAGATTATTACAAAAATGGTTGATGCAGCTAATAGTCGTTATCAACAAGTACGAAAATTGGTTGACGAACACTGGCTAACGTATCATCAGATTTTATCGCTAGCGTCGATTGTTGAGCGTGAAGGTGTGACGACTGAAGACCGTAAATTGATTGCAGCGGTTTTCTTCAATCGTATGGAAGCCGGTATGGCATTACAAAGTGATATTACTGTTTTATACGCCTTAGATAAGCATAAAGAATTTGTCACCTATGATGATTTAGAAGTCGATTCGCCATATAATCTCTATAAAAATAAAGGCATCACACCAGGTCCCGTTAATTCACCTAGTTTGGATGCAATTAAAGCGGTCTTAGAACCAACATGGAATGAATACTATTACTTTGTTGCTGATTTGGATACAGGTGATATTTATTATAGTAGTACGCTAGAAGAGCATGAGGCATTGGTTGAAAAATACGTTAATAAGCGACAATCTAGACGCAATGAGTCAGGCGAATCAACGACTTCACAAGAAACAACAAATGAGTCAGAAGCAGTTGACGAAACTGCAGAATAATGGTTTAATTGAGGCTAGGAATAAACTAGCGACTCAAGTTAAATCTGCATAACGGACAGTTAGCAAAACTATCAAAAGTGTTGGATGCTTTTGATAGTTTTTACCTGTTATGGTGCAGGAAAATGCTGTGAACGTTCGTTTCAATGAAAGTTTATTATGCTAAGAGAATAGGAGAATTTATATCATGGCAAAAAGACCCATTGTGATTGGGGTAACAGGCGCGTCAGGAAGCGGTAAATCAAGTGTAAGTAATCGTATTTTAGATATTTTTTCTGAATTATCGGTACTATTATTACAGCAGGATTATTATTACAAAGACCAAACGCATTTACCATTTGAAGAACGTTTAAAGACGAATTATGACCATCCATTTGCTTTTGACAATGATTTGTTTATTGAACATTTACAAGCCTTGTTGCGTGGCGAAACGATTGAAAAACCGGTCTACGATTTCGCTAATCATACGCGCAGTCAAGAAATCATCATTCAAGAGTCACGGGATGTCATCATTGTAGAAGGAATCTTAATATTGGAAGATTCACGTATTCGTGACTTATTAGATATTAAAATCTACGTAGATACGGATAGTGATATTTGTTTGGCTCGACGTATTTTGCGTGATATTAATGAACGTGGTCGTACGATTGAATCGGTAATTAATCAATATGTTGACGTTGTCAAACCAATGTACCATCAATTCATTGAACCAACAAAACGTTATGCCGATTTAATTATACCTGAAGGTGGTTATAATCAAGTTGCGATTGATTTATTAGCTACAAAAGTACGTTCGATTTTAGAATCGGAATAAATTTTCATTGCATGTTTTGTAAGAACGTGGTATGGTAGCATTATCATTTTGAGAAACGAACATTTAATGTTTCTATAGGAGGGAATTAGTTGGAAGAAAAAGTATTTCCAATGACTTTAGAAGGTAAAGCGAAATTAGAAGCTGAACTTGAAGATTTAAAAGTAGTAAAACGTAAAGAAATTATTGAACGGATTAAAATTGCACGTAGTTTTGGTGACTTATCTGAAAACTCAGAGTATGAATCTGCAAAAGACGAACAAGCATTTGTTGAAGGACGTATTTCAACATTAGAAAATATGATTCGTTTTGCAGTTATTATTGATGATAAAGATATTGCCGAAGATGAAGTTTCTTTAGGTCGTTCTGTAACGTTTATCGAATTACCTGATGGCGAAGAAGAAACCTATACAATCGTCGGTAGCGCAGAAGCAGACCCAATGGAATCAAAAATTTCCAATGAATCACCGATTGCTGTTGCGATTTTAGGTAAAAAAGTCAATGATGTCGTAACAGTTAATACACCAGGCGGTTCATTTGATATTAAAATTACCAAAGTTGAGAAAAAATAATCGTGATGGGATTGAGCGTAAGTCGTTCAGTCCTATTTTTGTAAAACCAGTTCTCATCAACAAAGGTCCAAATTAATTTATAAATTCAGTCTTTAGTCTCTTGAAATATAGTGATTTAATGGTCATAATTATGAACAACAACATAATAAGGAGGCGTTTTTTTGCGTGAACAGTTGAAAAAGTATAGTTGGATGATTTTGGCTTTTTCATTACTTATATTAGGCATTGATATTTTTAATCAGCTTGCGACATTTGTTCCGTTTATTGTTAGTATCGTAATGGTGATTAGCGCCTTATTTATTTCAATGCGCTCCATCCAATTACTCGTATTTTGGTTAGGTGTCTTTATTTTGACAAATGTCTTGATAAATTCGTATGCTTTTTTGGGTTTTATTTTAGTCATTGGGATTGTATTACTCGTCTTTCAGACCAAGGAAGGTAATGAATTGGTTTGGTTTCACGAAGCATTTCTCCATCCATTTACCAAGCAGCAGTCATATGTAGGTGTTAAAGTTATTCAGCCACAAATCAATCAGCGTAGTCGTATTTATAAGCAAGCATTGCCGAAATACTATGAGACTAAAGAATTGTTTGAGTGGCAAGACATTAATATTGCTGCTGTTGGAGGAGATTCGATTATCGATTTAGGGGCAACCTTGCTGCCTGAAGGCGAAAATGTCATAGTAATTCAAAAAGTGTTTGGGCGTACACGAATTATTATTCCACATGGCATTGGATTGTTACTGAATGTGAGTTTAATTAATGGTAAGGTACTTTATGAACAAGATATTTTTCCATTAATTAATGATAATTTTCGTTGGCAGAGCAAGGATTATGCACAAGCGACACGTAAAGTGAAAATTGTTGTATCCTCTGTATTCAGTGATGTGGAGGTGATTCGAGTATGATTTTGAGACTGTGGTTGCGTCTAGCGATGTATCATCTTTTCTTACTATTTAGTACAGTGAGTATATTATTAGTTATATTGATTGAAGGACTCGGTTATTTTACATGGAATGCCTTTTTCCGTGCACATTTGTATTACTGGCCCATCTGGACAATCATTGTATCACTGATTTTCGTTATCTCCTTTTGTAGTGCCTTTTTCTTTGCCCGTGGCTTAAGCGAACCGTATGAACAACTTCATGCGAAAGTTAATTGGCTAATTTTAGGAAAATACCGTCACCATTCATTTGAACAACATAAAAAATCGCCGAATTGGTTTGAACCATCCAGTAATGTCGACCAAGATTTAGTGAGTTTACGTGATAAAATGTTGCAGCTGACGACGGATTTGCAAGAATTTTCAGCTGCTCCTACATTTGTTGGTAATGAAACGAAAGAGGAAATTATTGAACAAGAGCGTCAACGCATTGCCCGTGAATTACACGACTCGGTGAGTCAACAATTATTTGCGTCTATGATGATGTTGTCAGCCATCAATGAAACAAGCGCTAAAAATTTGCCAGAAATGACCCAAAAGCAATTAGCTAAGATTGAAGAAATTGTCAATAATGCACAAACTGAAATGCGTGCCTTATTACTCCATTTGCGTCCGATTGCATTAGCCGACAAAACACTCAAGGAAGGTATCAACCAATTGCTTAATGAGTTAAAACCAAAGATTCCACATGAAGTAAGTTGGCAGTTAGACGATATTCGTATGGAAAGTGGGATTGAAGACCATCTGTTTCGTATTGTCCAAGAAGCCATCTCCAATACTTTACGACATGCGAAAGCCTCCAAGTTTGAAGTGCTCTTACATGAAATTGATGGAAATATTCAGTTGAAAATATTTGATGATGGCAAGGGTTTTGATATTAATGCACATCAAAAAGTTGGCAGTTATGGTATTTTAAATATGAAAGAGCGAATTGCTAGTTTAGGTGGTGATATTCGAATCATGAGTTTGCCGCAGCAAGGGACAGTAATTGATATAAAAATTCCGATTGAAAGGAAGATAATTGATGATAAAAGTATTAGTAGTTGATGACCACGAAATGGTTCGATTAGGTGTGACATCCTATTTAATGGTTCAGCCCGATATCGAAGTGATTGCTGAAGCCGAAAATGGATTACAAGGTTATCACAAAGCGTTGGAGTATAAACCAGATGTAATTTTAATGGACCTTGTGATGGATGTGATGGACGGTATCGAAGCTACGAAAAAAATTATTAGTGAATGGCCTCAAGCGAAAATTATTATCGTAACATCTTTTTTAGACGATGAAAAAGTATTTCCAGCTATCGAAAGTGGTGCAAGAGGATATTTATTAAAGACATCCTCAGCTAATGAAATTGCTCAAGCAATTCGTGATGCCTACGCCGGTAACCAAGTCATTGAAAAAGAAGTAACCGATAAATTATTAGATAAGCAATACCAAGATAGCTTACCTAAACTCCACGATAATTTAACGACACGTGAATTAGAAGTCTTATTATTAATTGGTAAAGGTTATTCCAACCAAGAAATTGCGGACGAATTGTTTATCACGTTAAAAACAGTTAAAACTCATGTAAGTAATATTTTATCAAAATTAGAAGTTGAAGACCGCACGCAGGCGACGATTTACGCATTTAAACATGATTTAATTGAACCATAATTCGTGATAATAGGTAGTTTAAATTTGGAGCAAAAATATGTACATCTCATTTAAATGAGAGTATAATACTAATTAATTAAGCACGAACACTAAAAATAATTGAAAGTGAGGCGAGCGAAGTGAATATTATTGTCAGTTCACAAGCTGCAGAGTGGTTTAACGAAGAAGTTGGTATTCGCGAAGGAGCGGGGATTCGTTTTAAATCCAAAATTTATGGAAACAGTCCAGTCACCGAAGGATTTGCTATCGCGATGGAAGCAGACGAACCGATGAATCCAATTGCTAAAACAGTTACTGAAAATGGTTTGTTGTTTTTCGTTGAAGAAAATGACGAATGGTTCTTTAATGGTCACGATTTATCCGTTGAGTTTGACGAAAAACGTAAGGAACCGAAGTATCGTTATTTAAAAGACGGCAAGCCAATCGAATAAAACAGCGGACATTTTGTTTCAAATCATTATAAATTCAGGCGTTTAGTCTTGATTCAGTTAAGTTGAGGAGGAAAACAATGCAAACATATACAAAAAATCGTACAGGCGAGTTAGTACGACTAGCGTTATTTTTATCATTAATCATCATTCAAACATGGGTACCATTTTTAGGCAATATTAACATTGGATTATTATCGATTACATTTATACATGTTACCGTTATTGTCGCTACATTATGGCTCGGCTTACGCGAAGGGGTAATGGTTGGGACGATGTGGGGATTAAATAGTTGGATTCGTTCATTAGCAATGCCAACCTCACCTTTAGCGACTTATGCATTATCATCACCCATTGTCAGTGTGTTACCGCGTATTTTAATGCCATTAATTATCGGACTTATTTATGTACGGTTGACGCCTAAACAACAACAATCGAAAATCACTTTATTTATCTTAGGTGGGTTAGGTGCAATATTAAATACAGTATTATTACTCGGTGCCATCGGTGTATTCCGTTCATCAGGCGGTGCTATTGCCATGGGAGTCATCAAAGAAGCATCTGAAGCAACATCTGCTACAAGTGTAGCGTTATGGAAAATTTTAGGTGGAATCGTCGTATCTAACGGAATTCCGGAAATGATTTTCTCTGCCTTTGTCACGCCAACACTAGTTTCAGCGTTACAGTTTAGCCAAAAACATATTGGCCGTAATTAATAAGATAAAACAACACACGTTAAATTCATATGAAACTTAACGTGTGTTGTTGATTGTTAAAAGAAACTTTGTAAACTAAAATATAAACTGATAACTAAAGAAGCCAGCATCGTAATAACCATTAATATCGCCGTAAAGCGTACGATGCGTTCCATACGGGTTAATTTTTTCTTTTTCTTTTGACTCATTGATATAAATCCTTTCATCTGTGTTAGTAGAAACGTGGGCCATTTCCTCTCTCGTACTAATGATACACAACTCGTTGCCGTTTTTCAATAATAAAATAGGCAAAAGTCTTTTATCTAATTACATTATTTGATAGAATAGTGAAGTATGAAATAGTAGCGGATTCGTAAATCCCTAAAAATTAGGAGGCTTATCATCATGTCAAAACAACAAATTGGTGTTGTCGGAATGGCTGTAATGGGACGCAATATTGCGTTAAATATTGAAAGTCGTGGGTATTCAGTTGCATTGTATAACCGTACGGGTTCGAAAACAACATCCGTTATCGAAGAAAATCCAGGTAAAAATTTAAAAGCGACTTATACTGTGGAAGAATTTGTTGATTCTTTAGAAGTACCACGTAAAATTTTATTAATGGTACAAGCAGGTAAAGGAACAGACTTGACAATCGAAGCATTATTACCACATTTAGAAAAAGGTGATATTTTAATCGATGGTGGAAACACTTACTATAAAGATACTATTCGCCGTAGTGAATATTTAGCGAATTCAGGTATAAACTTTATCGGTACAGGTGTTTCTGGTGGAGAAGAAGGTGCGTTATTAGGACCTTCAATTATGCCTGGTGGTCAAAAAGAAGCTTATGATTTAGTGGCACCAATATTAGAACAAATTGCTGCGAAAGCAAGCGAAGATGGCAAACCATGTGTGACGTATATTGGCCCTAATGGCGCTGGGCATTATGTAAAAATGGTACATAATGGTATTGAATATGGTGATATGCAATTAATTGCTGAATCCTATGATATTTTGCATCGTGGTTTAGGTCTATCGGCACAAGAAATTGGTGATATTTTCACTGAGTGGAACCAAGGTGAATTAGATAGTTTCTTAATGGAAATTTCAGCACAAATTTTAAAAACAACTGATCCTGAAACAGGTAAGCCGATGGTCGAAGTGATTATGGACCGTGCCGGTAATAAAGGTACGGGCAAATGGACCTCTCAAAGTGCATTAGATTTAGGTGAGCCTTTATCATTAATTACTGAATCTGTTTTTGCTCGCTATATTTCAAGTCAAAAAGATCAACGTCTTAAAGCAAGTGAAGTGATTCCGAATGTGGACGCTAAACTAACACTTGAGAAAGAAGAACGTGAACAATTAATTGAAGCGATTCGTCAAGCCTTGTACTTCAGTAAAATCATGAGTTATGCGCAAGGATTCGCTCAAATGCGTGAAGCAAGTGAAGTTTATGATTGGAATTTACCATATGGTGAAATCGCAAGAATTTTCCGTGCAGGTTGTATTATTCGGGCAAAATTCTTACAAAAAATTACCGATGCGTATGAAAAAGATGCGAATTTAGCGAATTTAATGTTAGATGATTATTTCTTAGATATCGTATCAACTCATCATCAAGCGGTACGCCATGTTGTATCAGTTGCGATTGCTGCAGGGATTCCAGTACCAACATTTTCAGCTGCCATTGCTTACTATGATTCTTATCGTTCAGCGGTATTACCAGCTAACTTAATTCAAGCACAACGTGACTTCTTCGGTGCGCATACGTATAACCGCGTGGATAAACCAGGCACATTCCATTTCCATTGGAATGATGTACGTGAAGAACAATTAGAAGATTAAATAATATGCGCCAATAAGCACAATGGTGAGATAAAACGGGGGATTGCCCCGTTTTTTGGTGTGATTGAATAATTAATTGCTACATTATTTTGACGAATTTCTTATTAATTATTAGCTAAAATGGTGAGGACTATTACATTTTTATGAAAATATTGAAAAATTAATAGATTACGGTAGCTTTTTCATTAAAAATTGTGTAATATAAAGGTGAAAGCATTTTAGTTTAATGTGAGAAAAATGTCTTTGTCAGGCTAAAATCATTTTATGGAGGTTACCTTGAATGAATGAAAAAAAAATTATCGTGTACTAATTATTGAAGATGAAAAAAATTTAGCGCGTTTTGTGGATTTAGAATTGCAACATGAGGGCTATGAAACACATATTTGTAACGATGGCCGCAGTGGATTAGAAGCGGCGCTAAATCAAGATTGGGATGTTATTTTACTAGATTTAATGTTACCAGAATTAAATGGTCTTGAAGTATGTCGCCGTATTCGTCCGATTAAAGATACACCTATTATTATTATGACAGCACGTGATTCTGTGATGGACCGTGTTTCTGGTTTGGATCAAGGGGCAGATGACTATATTGTCAAGCCGTTTGCGATTGAAGAATTATTAGCGCGTTTACGTGCATTATTCCGTC
The DNA here is from genome assembly GCA_016126655.1 of Aerococcaceae bacterium zg-1292. Classification (GTDB taxonomy): domain Bacteria; phylum Bacillota; class Bacilli; order Lactobacillales; family Aerococcaceae; genus Globicatella. The sequence continues at coordinate 1,106,770 of CP065955.1, forward strand.
GTATCGAAACAGAAGAAGAGCAACGTACGCCGCAACAACAAACGGTAAAATATCGTGATTTAGTGATTGAGAAAGCAAATCGTATTGTGCGTCGTAGCGATGAAGTGATTGATTTAACAAAACGAGAGTATGAATTATTACTTTACTTGATGGAAAACTTGAACAAAGTGATGTCACGTGAAGTGTTGTTAGACGAAGTGTGGGAATATAAATCGGAAGTTGAAACAAATGTAGTCGATGTCTATATTCGTTATTTGCGCAATAAAATTGATTTACCAAATCAAGAAAGTTATATCCAAACTGTTCGTGGTACTGGATATGTTATGAGAACGTAAGAATGAACATACGATGGTTTAAACGAGAACAACCCATTTCCCTCAAATGGAAATGGGGAGTTTTATTATTTAGTGTATTTTTTATTGTTGGAGTCGGTGGCTTATTGTTGTACCATCAGCATTTACGAAGTGCGCAACGTGATGCGTTAATGAGTGTGTATCAAGAGCAATTTAATGCGGTCGTGAAATACCTTGAAAGTTTTGACAGCTTACATCAATTTCAAGCGAGCAATATTGAACTTCAGGATATGCCTGAGGAAGTATTATTGACGATGAATAATGAAGTGATGAAGTTTTTAGAGTCTCAAACGCATGATGAAGTCATTTTCCGTATTTTTAACCGTAATAATCAATTGATTTATTCAACAAAACATATTCAATTACCTACAATTGAAACGAAACAACCATTAAAATTAATCGAAATAGATAAGGTTGTTCATTTAGTTGCCTCGGCGCCGATTTATTCTAAACATTTTAGTACCCAAGAGGGAACCATTCAGTATATTATCCAAGCGACATCACTGATGAAGCGTGAGCAAAATCAAGTCCGCGTCTTTTTAGTGGCACTCGGAATTTTATTATTAGTGTCGATTTTATTGGCGATTTTTGTAACGCGACTATTTTTGCGCCCGCTTAATTATTTGAACAATACCTTGGATTTAGTTGAAGAAGAAAGTTTATCGCAGCTGAGAATGCGTAAACCACGCTCTGCGGATGAGTGGAGTGATTTAACACTACATATTAACCGGATGCTTGATAAAATTGATTTGTTTGTTAAAAATCAAAAGCAATTTGTTGAAGATGTGTCGCATGAATTACGAACTCCTGTTGCGATTGTAGAAGGGCATTTGACGATGCTTAATCGTTGGGGGAAAAATGACCCTGAAGTATTAGAAGAATCGATTTCAGCCTCATTACAAGAGATAAGTCGGATGAAGGGTTTAGTACAAGAAATGCTTGACTTAATGCGCGCCGACCATGCTGAAGTCGACTATAAGGATGAGATTACTGAAGTTTACAGTACAACACGGCAAGTCTACAATAATTTTGTTCTGTTATATCCTGAGTTTCAGTTTTATTTAGATGCGGATAAAAAATCGGATGAACTGTATATTCGTATGTTCCGTAATCATTTTGAGCAAGTGCTGATTATCTTACTAGATAATGCAGTAAAATACAGTACTGACCGTAAAGAAATTCATCTTTCCGTTAGCACTACGCTTTCTGATATTGAAATTGCAGTTCAAGACTTTGGTGAGGGGATGACGGAAGAAGATAAAGAGCGAGTATTTGGTCGCTTTTATCGGGTTGATAAAGCACGTTCGCGTGATAAAGGCGGGAATGGTTTGGGCTTGAGTATTGCGCAACAATTAGTCCAAAGCTACAAAGGCTCGATACGCGTTGAGAGTGTCTTACACCATGGGTCAATCTTTTATATTAGTTTTCCAATATTAGATAACTCACGCCAGATTTATAAGAGCAAGCAGAAAGCATTAAAGAAAAGTCTATAATCGAATAAAAACACTCTGAGCCATTGGACTCAGAGTGCTATTTGTTTAGTCTTCTTTGGTCATTAGTTGATTGATAATTAAAAAGAATAAAGCTCCCCCTGCAAAGGTTACCGTATGACTAACACCGGTCATGGCTGCTAAGAAACTACTTCTTTGACCCCCAGTAACTGTAATCATCCCTTTACTTAACATAATCCATGAAGATAAAAGAATACCACAGTTTAATACCCAGTAAAAAATATTATATAGCTTATGTTGAGATAATTTAAATAATTTTTCTAACACAGCTAATAATAAGTGGAAGACAGTCCCTAAAGCAAAAATAAATAAGTAAAGTGATGACAATAATGAAGTGCCTTCAAACTGATGTTTTTTAGTAAATACTAAGTAAAAGACAGCAGCTACTGTACCTAATAATGCATAAAATGTTGATGTTCGAACTAAACGTTTCATAAATGATTCCTCCTCGCTCACACTATGTTGATTCTGGTTCGCTCGGCTTGGCTTGACATCCACTTCGCAAAAATGGTTGGAATGCTAAAGCATTCCGACGTTTTTTTGTATGCCGGCTCGTTCGGGCAGCCTTGACATCCACTTCAAAAGTCTCCTACGTGCGATGCTCGCACTACGGAGCCTTTCTCCAGTGGTTCAAGGCTGAACGCCCTCTCTCTCTCTATGATTTCCAGTGATTCAAGCCAGAGCAGCCTCGCTCACACTATGTTGATTCTGGTTTATTTTTGAACAACGAAATAATTATAACAAATCATTTCGTGAAATGCGAGAAATTTGTGCTATAATAACTAGATGAAAGACCTATTTAGGGAGGTATGAACGGTTTGAGTGAAGTATTAATCGTTGGGCAATTAGATGCCATTTATTTTGAAAACCCTACGAATTTATATAAAGTAGTCCGCATTAAGGTAGATGATGAGATGACGGAAGTATTAAAAGAGTCAGAAATCGTTTGTACTGGACAATTTGCAACGCTACACTATGATACACAGTATGAATTTTACGGTAATTTTACGACGCATCCTAAATATGGTGACCAATTTGCGGTAAAACGCTATCAACAACTTGCCCCCACTTCCGAACAGGGACTAGTAGATTATTTATCAAGTGACCGATTTAAGGGAATTGGAGTCATTTTAGCACAACGAATCGTTGAAACTTTAGGGATGGAGGCAATTGAACGTATTATTCAAGATGGTGATGTCTTGAAGACGGTTAAAGGGATGACGACGCAAAAGCAAAAAGACTTGCGTGAAGCGTTATTGAAATTCCAAGGTACTGAACGTGTCTTTATGCAATTAAGTGAATGGGGCTTTTCACCAAAGTTTGCTGACAAAATTTATCAAAAATATAAGAGTGCTGCCATAGAAACGATTAAAGAAAATCCTTATCAATTAGTTGTTGATATAGAAGGTATTGGCTTTTCTAAAGCAGACTTATTAGCAGAAATACTAGGGATTGAGCCAGATTCATTGGAACGGATTGTGGCTGCTTATTATACAACGGTTTTAGAATACTGTTATCAAAATGGTGATACCTACCTATTGGAAGGAGCGTGTCGGCAGCAGACGCGCAAATTATTGGAATCTGCTCGCCCCTATTTAATTGATGATGCGTTAATGGATTCTGCGCTCGATAAAGCGATAATGGATAAGAAACTTATTCGTTTATTAGATGGTTTGATGATTCCAAGTCTATACTTTGCGGAGATAGGGATTGCAGAACGATTATTTAAACATATCCAATTTGCTCAGATTGAACACTTTGAAGAATCATTGATTGATGAGGCGATTCAAGAAGTTATCCATGTAACTGGCATTCAGTATGACAATCATCAACAACAAGCATTAAAATTAGCGATACAATCACCTTGTTCGATTATTACTGGAGGACCCGGTACGGGTAAGACAACGCTTGTAAAAGGTTTGATTACCTTACATTCGATTTTGCATGACTATCAATTATCGTCTATTCACAAATATGGTGATTTTCAACCGATTTTACTTGCAGCGCCAACTGGGCGAGCGGCTAAGCGGATGAATGAGATGACCAATTTACCGGCACAGACTATTCACCGTATGATAGGATATACACGTGAGAGTAATATCGAAGATTTTTCTAATCCTGTTGAATTGGATGGAAAAATATTAATTGTTGACGAAATGTCGATGGTGGATACTTGGCTGATGAATTGGCTCATACAAGCAATACCATTTCATTTGCAAGTTGTTTTCGTTGGAGACCGTGACCAATTACCCTCGGTTGGACCGGGTAAAGTGTTTAATGATTTAATTACGAGTCATAGTTTACCAACTATCAAATTAGAAAAAGTTTACCGTCAAGGGGCGGATAGTACTATTATATCCTTAGCACATGAGATTAGGCTAGGTAAGATTCCTGCTGATTTATTAGAAAAACAAATTGACCGTAGCTTTATACCTTGTTCTTCCAATCAAGTGGCTGATGTGGTCCGTCAAATTGTTGAACAGGCACGCAGTAAACAGTATGACAGCACCAACATGCAGGTGTTAGCACCGATGTATAAAGGGCCAGCGGGGATTAATTTACTTAATGAGCAACTTCAAGCGATTATGAATCCACCGCGGCGTGGCTTGCGAGAAATTACGTATTTTGAGCAAACATTTCGTGTCGGTGACAAGGTATTGCAGCTAGTTAATAATGCTGAAGCTGATGTGTATAATGGTGACATCGGAAAAATTGTAGCGATTTTTCATAAAAATGAAACCGAGTCGAATGTTGAAGAGATATTAGTGGAGTTTGAAACGCGGGAACTAACTTATAAACGTTCTGACTTAGATCAATTAACTTTGGCATATTGCTGTTCGGTGCATAAAGCACAAGGGAGTGAATATCCATTAGTTATCCTACCGTTAGTAGATTTGCATTCACGCTTATTGCGTAAGGACTTATTATACACAGCCGTAACGCGTGCTAAACAACGCTTGGTATTAGTCGGCAATCCTAATAGTTTTGTTAAAGCAGCGACTAGTGCGACCATTCCACGAGCAACTTTTTTAAAAGATATGATACAACTAAAAATGAAACAACGAGAACAACTAAAAGCAGCATTGCAACCAACAAAAAGTGAAAAGGATGCAGTAGTAGAGCAAGAATCGAAAAGCACAGCACCTGTTGCGACAGCTGAAGTATCAACTGAACTTAAGAAGACAGCGCAAACAGACAAAGCGATTGATAGCTTAACAGAAGAAACTATATGGCAGATTGACCCAATGATTGGCATGGAAAACCTAACACCCTATGACTTTTTATAATAGCACGATAAAAAATATTTTTGATTGTAACCTCAAAAGAACTGCAACAACACTGAATGAACTTCTAAAGTGGACATCATTTCAGCTCAATAGAGCCGACATACAAATCAAGGGGTCTACATTCCTCAGAAAAAGTTGGTATTCTAATTAATGCGACAGTGAGTAGTCTGGTTTGAACTACAAGAGCGATACATGGTTTTTTTTAACAAATGACCAGATGAAATCAATGCGATTCATCTGGTCGTTTTTATCGATTATTATGATAAATAAAATGGGTATTCGTCTACCGTAAACCTCAAGTCATTCGCTTGTTTTGGACGTAATTCTCCATCAACATGGCTATGAATTGCTTGCTCAATCATAATGGCTGCATGAGTGCCGGTAAAGTATTGTACATACTTAGCATCTGGTTCTTGTTTTTTAATAATCACTTGCCACAAGAATTTAATTAATTTTCCTAATGTAACTTGTTGAAAGACCAGAATTGACAGAGTGCGATCTTCGGGATTTATTTTTTGTGTAAGTTTGATACCACCACCAAAATAAGGCGTATTCATCACACACACTAATTGACAGTTATCTAAATGCGTTACTTGTTGATTTATTTTTAAGAGGGTATTAAAACTTTCTAACTGAAATATACTCATAACAGCAGACAAGGCATAAGAAAACTTCCCGTTTGCAAAGCGTTTGATTGGCGAATTGTCTGGCAACGACCGCACTTGATGAATGACTGTTCCATCAAAACCAATACCTAGATTATTCAAGATAATGTCTGATTCAATTTGTTCGGCATCCGAATAGTTAAATATCGGAATATTTTTTATAGAGTGATGGAGTAAGTAACAATCAATTATTTGTCGCGTTGTCATCCCGTGTTGCCACGTTCTAGAAAAGTCATTGCCTGTACCTGCTGGAATGACTGTCAATGGAGGACGAATGCCGCATTTGACAAATGTACTCACGACTTCATGTAATGTTCCATCACCACCGATAACAAAGACATCAAAATCATCTTCATTTAAATGTTTGGCACAAATTTGTTTGACAATTTCAATTGCATGTCCGGCATATTCAGTAAGATACGAAATATGCACGATATTTAATGATTTTAAAATTAATTGCACTTCTTGTAAGACATCATGTCCTTTACCAGAACCTGATAATGGATTGGCAATTAAATATAGGCGTTTAGACATAAGAAAACTCTCTTTCTAATTTTTGTTTCCGTACAATTGTTAGTATACATGAAGATGAGGAATGGCGCTAGCATTAGTGGGCTAAATTGAGAGAAAAATAGTTAGTTTTATGTATCAAGCAATAAGGAAATAGTAGACGGAATTTTTGTAAAATCTGAAACTTAATAGAGAAGAAACCATTTCTTTATTGCTTCATTTTAGTTCACCAACAACATCGGACATAAGGCTAAAAAAGTCAGTAATTCTAATAGCAGTAACATCAGATATAGCAATTCCAGTTTTATTGTGAAAGAATAGTGGAATATTTTTGCATATCAGTTAATAGTCACTGGCATAGTTTTTCAAAGACGTTGTAATAAAAATAAACATAACGTGTTTGCATGATTTTTGAGCGAATGCACTAGCAATCATAGTATGAAAAGGAATGGTTTGAATACCGGTGTTATCTTTTGTTGATTGTGATATAATATGTATCGTTGAACAAGATGGAGGTGATACGATGTATCTAGCACGCGTAGAGATGACTGGATTTAAGTCATTTGCTGATAAGACAGTGATTGAATTTGACCAAGGAATGACTGCAGTAGTAGGTCCGAATGGTAGTGGGAAGAGTAACTTATCAGAAGCAATTCGCTGGGTTTTAGGGGAACAATCTGCTAAAAGCTTACGCGGGTCGAAAATGGAAGATGTCATCTTCAATGGTACGCAAGACCGTAAGGCGGTCAATTTAGCTAAAGTGACGTTAGTACTCAATAATGAGGATCGTTACTTAGATTATGATTTTAGTGAGATTAGTATTACACGCAGTTATAATCGTAATGGTGAAAGTCATTACTATATCAATAATGAGTCGGTGCGTTTGAAAGACATTGTTGACTTATTACTGGACTCTGGTTTAGGAAAAAATAGTTTTGCGATGATTTCACAAGGTAAAGTTGAAAGTATTTTCTTAAATAAGCCAGAAGAGCGCCGAGCAATTTTTGAAGAAGCAGCTGGTGTACAAAAGTATCAGTATCGTAAAATTGAAGCAGAACGTAAATTAACCAAATCGAGTGACCATCTCAGTCGAGTGAAAGATATTATTCATGAATTAGAAACACAACTAAAACCACTAAAAAAACAACGTGAAACAGCGTTAAAGTATCAAGAATTACAAGCAGAGTTGTCTGATTTAGAAATTTCGTTATATACTCATCAGATTACACAGAATCGCCAGTCATGGGATACCGCTAAAGAACAACTAATACAAGTAAACAAAGTCATTGATACATCTAAAAATAAAGTCAACGCTACGAATACAGCCATTCACGAAACGCAAACAAAGTTAGACCAGTTATTAGAAACACTGGATGGTGAAAATGAGAAATATCAAGAGGCAGTAAGACATTTAGAGCAGACAAAAGCAAAGCTACAAATGTTAGTACAAGAAATACAATATACAAAAGCGAGTGCAGATGATAAATCACTTCAATTTGAAATACAATTGCAACAACAAGCACAACTGCAAGACCAATTAACAACGATTAAACAAGAAATTGTGACAAGCGAGAATGACACTGAGTCGCTTCGGACGGCGATTAAACAATTAAAACTCTCGCAAAATAGTATAGATGGTTTGAGTGAAGACCAGATTGAACAATTGCGTAACGATTTAATCGAGTTTTATCAACAAGAAGCACGTGCTAATAATCAGGTGCAACAAGCATTGAGCCAACAAACGTATCATGAGAATCGCTTAACGCAATCACAAAATCGTTACGCATTAGCAAGCGAGACCCTTTCAGCGCGTCAAGCGCAATTAGAACAAACGAAAAAATCGTTTGAGCAACAACAAACATTGTTTCAAGCCCACCAGGCAGAGCATCAGTACCTAAGCGACCAATGGCAACAAATTCAGCGGCAGCGTGAGCAATTACAACAAGTATTATTCCAACAAGAACGTCAGCATCATGCCTTGGAAGCTAAAGTGCAGTCACTGAGACAAATGCAAGAAGATTATGCTGGGTATTATGGTGGTGTGCGTGCGATTATGAAAAACGCGGATGCGATTCAAGGTATCGACGGCACTGTTGCGGATTTAATTCATGTAGAAGCTGCGTATCAAGTAGCGATTGATACGGCATTAGGTGGCGCGTTACAACATATTGTTGTCGTCGATGATGCAGCCGCGCGTCGCAGTATTCAGTACTTAAAGCAAGAACGGGCAGGACGTGCAACCTTTTTACCGCGTCCACATATTAAACCGCGTTATTTAAATGAAGCTTATTTAAACCAAGCGCGTCAGTATGAAGATTTTATCGGGACAGCCGTAGATATTGTCTCTTTTGATGAACGTGACCGTGCGATTATTCAAAATTTACTTGGAGCGACAATTGTTATGAAATCAGTCGAACAGGCGCAACGTTTAGCCGTGCAATTAAAGCATCAAGTACGAATCGTCACGCTAGATGGTGAAATTTTAATGCCGGGTGGTTCAATTAGTGGGGGACGACAAAAGCAGCAACAAAACTCCATGCTTAGTCGGCAAACTGAATTAGAACAAGCGATAAAAGCGCTCGAAGACGGCAAACAATTAAAAGCTGAACACGAATCGAAGTGGCAACAATTACAGCGAGATGACGAACAAATAAGACAGCAAGGTGAAGCGAGCAGACAACAATTATCGCAATATGAACAAGAAATTGCGGTGTTGCAACGTGAGATAAATCAATTGACGCAAGAGCTTAAACAAGCGTCTAATGAACAAATTATCTTAAAAGACGAGATGACACAATCGCAGCAAGCATTAAAAGAATCATTAGCAGAACAACAAACCGCTAATGAGTTAGCAGCCAAAATGAAACAGGAGATTGAAAATGCGAATCAATTATTGGAGCAATTAAATGTCTCACAATCCGACCGCAAGCAACAATTAAGTGAGATAAATACGCAATTACAACAATTAACGACGCAAGAAGCCGTCAAAACGACTGAATTACGTCAATTACAATTGCAAGAGCGTCAATTAACAGTGCAATTGTTACAGTTATCTGATTATATAAATCATCATCAACAAACCAATGTAAGTGATGCACAACAATTGTCTCAATTAGAAGATAATAAAGGAACGCTAGAAGCAGCAATTGAGCTGTTAAGTAAGGATTTATCAATGCTTCAACAACAAATTGAACAGCACCGTCATTGTCGTAGTGAATTAAATCAGACATTGCGAGAATTGGAAGCTAATCAACAATCCGAACAAATGGTCGTGCAAGAACATTACCAACGCCAAGCTAAACTTCAAGCTCAGATTGAAAAATTTGAAGAATTAATTGACAATCATTTGAATTATTTAAATGAAATGTACCAATTAAGTTATGAGGCTGCAGTGGAAAAAGCAGTGGCAGTTGAATCGTTCAAAGAAGTAAATGCTAAAGTAAAAGTATTGCGTAAGGCCATCGATGGACTAGGTCCAATTAATTTATCGGCAATAGAAGATTATGATGCCTTAGACGAGCGTTATCAATATTTATTAGAGCAACAAGAAGATTTATTACTGGCGATGGCTCAATTGCAAACAACAATGGATGAGATGGATGCAGAAGTAATTAAGCGTTTCAGCGAAGCGTTTAATCAAATTAACCAACAATTTAAAAAAACCTTTAAGTCATTATTCGCTGGCGGTGAAGCGGCACTTGAATTAACCGATCCCGATAATTTATTAACTACAGGTGTTGACATTATTGCTCAACCGCCTGGCAAGCGTAAGCAAAATTTAGCATTATTATCTGGTGGTGAGCGTGCCTTTACAGCCATTGCACTATTGTTTGCGATTTTAGAAACCAAGCCTGTACCATTTTGTATTTTGGATGAAGTCGAAGCTGCCTTAGATGATGCTAATGTATGGCGTTATGGTGAATACTTACAGCATTTTACAGAAAGTACGCAATTTATTGTTATTACACATCGTAAAGGGACGATGGAACATGCTGATGTTTTATATGGTGTAACGATGGAGCGTTCGGGTGTGTCCAAGTTGGCTTCAGTACGCTTAAGCGAAGCCAAGGAAATGTAAGAATTATGTAACCACGACGTAAGCAACAATGGGTTATACTCTTGAAAAGATGTTCTGCTTGAAATAGGTCGTGTGCCTTGGCATCGAATAACGCTTAATGTAGCGAATGAGTTAAATAATAGACGATAGGAGCGGTTTATGAAACGAGTTGAAACCCCAACAGAAGTATTACAAGTAGAAATCGAGCGAATCAATGATAAAGGGTTTGGATATGCCCATTATGTCCACCCACCCAAACAAGGTTCTCAAGGCAAGCATTTGCATTTAAATATTCCTTATACCGTACCTGGGGATGTAGTGGAGGTGACAGTACCTAATGCCAGTGGGCGTAAGAAAGCTACCCGCGACTATGATGCACTGATTAAACCTAGTCCAATGCGAAATTTAACCATTCCGCATGATGACAGAGTAATTAGTGGGACACCTTTGATTTATATGAATTATCAGGAACAGTTGAAATACAAAGAAAATCTTGTTAAAAAATTTTTAACCGATAAAGGTTTTGATTCAAGTGTCGTAAGCCCCATTGTAGGCATGGAAAATCCGAATCGTTATCGCAACAAAATGGAGTTAACTTTTGGTTCGAATAATACCTTGGGGATGCATCAACAAGGTAATTATCGTAATGTTATTGATATGAAAGACTCATACATTGCGCCTGAAACAATGATTGATGTTAAACAAATCATTCAATCTTGGCAATTGCGTCATCATATACCAGGATATGAGAAAGAGTCTCGTACTGGTGTTTTGCGTCATTTGTTAATGCGCCAGTCTTTTGCAACGAATGAATTAATGATTGTTATCTATGCTACTGTTAGCCCCGATGCGTATACTGATGCGATTGAGGAATTAAAACAATTATTATTGGAGCGTTTTTCACAATTAGCAAGTTTTCAGTGGATTGTGAATGTAACGTCCTTTGAACGATTACATGCTGACAATAAATATTTGTTGCATGGTAGAGAGTATATCATGGACCAGTTAAATGGTTTTGACTATCGCATTTGGCCGGATACATTTTTCCAAGCTAATCCTGTTCAAGCTGAAAAAATGGTGCAAATTGCTATGGAAATGGCTAATGTTCATGCCGATATGCGTATTTTAGATTTGTATTGTGGGGTTGGGACTTTTAGTTTACCGCTTGCTAAGACATGTTCTGAATTGGCTGGCATTGAAATTGTTGAGTCATCCATAGTGTCTGCACGACGCAATGCTTCAGATAATGCAATAGGCAATACTACTTTCTTTGTTAATGATGCGAAAAATGGTTTGCGGACTCTGAATGAAGATTGGGGTATGCCGGACATGTTATTAATCAATCCCCCACGCAGTGGTGCCGGTGGTAAAGTGATGCGTGCAATCGGCCGATTAGGTACTGAAAAAGTGATTTATGTATCATGCAGTCCGAAGTCACTGGCTGATGATTTAGTGAGTCTATTGCCTTTTGGGTATCGATTGAAGCAAGTAGTGCCGGTCGATCAATTTCCTCATACTAATCATGTCGAGTGTGTGGTATTGATGTCAAAGGATGCACCCACTGAGTAGATGAAGTATTGTCAATAAAGGCTTATTCAATGGCTATCGTTAAAAGGTATCGGTAGGGTTGAGTAGGTCTTTGTGTTTTGAAGAAAAATGTATTGTGTGGGAAGTGGTCGATAGAATAGGGTTGACACTAGGGGATGTATATTGGGGGAGATGCACCCACTAAAAATATATGGATTTGATGCTGAAGGAGGGTACTGTGTCGTGTGGAGGAGAAATGAAGATAGCGTAAATGATACAAAGAGAATATAAATGACATCTGAAAGATGGGCAAATACAGGGCTTTAAATAATATAAGAAAATAATAAATAAGTAGGCTACTATAGCAAACAGTGCTAGAGATTTTTTGTTTTATAAAGGGGTGTCAACTTACAAAAATAGGGTGTCAAATATGATTAGTTTGCAAAGACCATTCATGTCGAGTGTTAACAATGTTGGTTAAGGAAAAATAATGAAGCATAGAAAGGCTTGAAATCAACACATCAGAGAACGTAGAAGAAATTTTGTACTTTCTTTTGTATTTGGAGAACTTGGTGCGAGGATTTTAGGTTTTATAGTTGAGTAGACAAGAATGATATTTAGGGGTTGAGTTGATAAGAATAATATATACCATAAAAGTACCGTTTATGGTACTTTTATGGTACAATGAGACAAATAAATTGAAAGGACTTGCTATGAAAATAAGCTATGTAAATTTATGGAAACAGCTAGAAATAAGGAGGATATCAAGAAAAGATTTTCGTAAAAATTCAGGTATAGGATCTAGCACTTATACAAAATTAATAAACGATAAAGACATATCAACTTCTTCACTTATGAAAATTTGTGATTTTTTAGATTGTGAACTACATGAAGTGGCAAGCTGTATTAGAGATGACAATAAGGAGTAAAAATGAACGTTGTGAATAAATCAGAATATATTTTTAATAAAAGAACTAAGCTGAATGCAACACGTAAAGAGTTTGCGGATTCGTTAGGTTTTAATAAAGAAGAAGAAAAGAAGCTAAAACTTTGGGAAGAGGGAATTGAAGAAATTCCTGAATATATATATGACAAAATAAAATCATTTGATATTGAGCCGAAATATTTAATTAATAGTAATGAAGAATATAAATTCACACAAATTGATCTATTCGCAGGAATAGGTGGGATTAGGTTAGGATTTCAGTATAATGGTGGAAAAACAGTTTTTTCATCTGAATGGGACAAATTTGCTAAAAAAACTTATAAAGCTAACTTTGGAGAGGATCCAGAGGGGGATATTACATTAATTGATCCATCAGAAATTCCCAATCATGATATCTTGTTAGCTGGATTTCCTTGCCAGCCTTTTTCAAATGCGGGCTTAAAGTTAGGATTTGAGGATACACGCGGTACGCTATTTTTTAACATTGCATCTATATTAAAAGAAAAGAGACCAAAAGCTTTTATGTTAGAAAATGTAAAATCTTTAGGAAGCCATGATAAAGGCAGGACAATGACAGTAATTTTGAATACATTAGACGAGTTAAATTACTATGTACCAAATCCAGAAGTATTAAATGCCTATAATTTTGGGGTCCCTCAAAACAGAGAAAGAATAATTATTGTTGGTTTTAACAAGGATTATTTACCGGAATCATACGAAGATTTTAAGTATCCTGTAGGGAAAAAAGACCCTAATATTTCTGTTGGAGATATCTTGGAAAAGGAAGTAAATGAAAAGTATACAATTTCTGATAAACTTTGGAGCGGTCATCTTGAGAGGAAAGAAAAACATATAGAAAAAGGGAATGGATTTGGATTCAGTTTATTCAATGAAGACAGCAAGTATACAAGTACAATAAGTGCAAGATACTATAAAGATGGCAGTGAGGCATTGATTGAACAAGAAGGTATGAATCCTAGAATGCTAACACCAAGAGAATGTGCAAGACTTCAAGGGTTTCCTGAGGACTACATTATTCCCGTATCAAATGCACAGTCATATAAACAATTTGGAAATTCTGTGTGTATTAATGTAATTGATGAAGTAGCTAAAAAGATGATTGATTATATGGAAAAATATAATATTATTTAAAGAAGAGTGCGATTATTCGCACTCTTCTTCATTATGATATACAAAATCGTCCATTGAAATTATTCCTTGGTTAATTAAAGATTGAGGTAAACTATCTTCACTGGTCAAATTGTATCCGCTAAACTCATCTACTAAAATATCTAATTTTTTGCATTTTTTTAGCACATTATTTTCTAATAAACATTCATATTCAATTGGGACAAAAGCTGTTACATTTGAATTCTCGTTTTTAAGATAAACTAAGTCATCAAGATGTTTTTTTAGGCCAACACATGTATGCTTTAACCTACAGCTATAGCAGGCTATAGGGTTAATTCCTCTTAGTTGCTTGTTTCCTGTTGTTCCATATCTTTGGCACCATAAGACATCAAAAAAAGTTTTCATATTAGTTTTGTTTGATTGACTTGATAGCAATATTAGTCTTTCTAATTTTCCTAGATTGTTGAATTGATTAAAAAATTCGATTCTTTCATTTATGCCTAATGGATAATTAAAGAATGTTTCTATCCAAGTATCAATTGGAATCGCCTCGGTATTTGAAAATCCTTGCTGTAAGAAACAAGCCGTTGCTTTTTCTGAGTAACCTTTAAGCTTTAAACCGTTAGTATAAAAATTAATAAAAAATTCTTTACTCCAACTTGAGTAGTTTTTATCAATATTCATATATGAACTAATAAAATATGCTGACCTCCACCCGTTACGATTGAATGCGTCCACTAATCTTTAAGTTATATATTTTTCTTTTTCAGTAAGATAACCATTTGTACATAGAGGTGCAGATATATTTTCTATAAATTTATTCTTATTTTGGGGCCAAGATCTCTCCATCGAATAGAAGTCAATAGAGTCAATGGTTACTTTTTTTGTAAAGTACTTTTTAAATAATTTTCTCATTGTAATATCTAAAATTGAGAAGGTACTAAACTCTATATGATTGCCACTTTTTACATCTTTTAAATTCGGTAAAATATATATTTCTAAATGCTCCCATTTACTTGGCAGTATTGCTCTTTCACCAAAAATACTAAGGAAGTTATACAACATTCTCATTTCACTTTGCCTTCTAGTTTTTGGTTGCCACGCAGAGATAAATCTAACTATGGAAAATATTTCATCATAGTACTTTCCATAAGGAATATAGTCTCCATAAGATATTTTTATATAATTTCATAGATCTTTTATAAAAGATTCATAATCGGTATGTCCGTTGCAACAATCTATCATATCTTGCACTGAAATTTTGTCAGAGACTCCGATTCTGTTTTCTAGTTCATGTTTTATAAAATCAAGGTTTAAGCTTTGTTGAGGTTGATTTAATAATAGTAAAAAAGTTGCGTCACAGTAATCATCAAATATTTCATAGCTAACAGTTACAGGAAAAGCAAGAATCCTTTCATTATTATTAAATGAATTTATATATATTATAGGAAACTGTGGTAAATCAGGATAAAAAAGCTCAATCTTTGGTATCCATTGTATAGGAAGATATTCAATTTTGATTTTAATTTCATTATTTAATAAAAACATTTTACTCCTCACAATAATATGTTTCTTTAATTAAGCTGTTCCAGTAGTTGTTATTAGCTCTCCATTGAGAATATGGTCTTTTATTACCTTGATACATACCGCTATCAAAAAAGACAGTACCTTCTCGAACTAATTCTATCCAGTCATGATAATTAAAAGGATCACCAAAACATATTCTATTATATCTTCCAGATGAATCTGTCTTACAAGTAAACCAACCTTGGTCATTGAATTTATCCTCAAGTTTTTCTCTTAAGCATTTATCTTTTCTTTTTGTTGTTGGTGATGTTATTCCGAACCACCTTGCTAGTATTAAATCATCTATTTGAAATTCTACTGGAATAATGTTATATTTATCAATCCTTTGATCTTTTGAGAAGGAGTATATTGCAAGAATATCTAAATTGTCATCAATAACTAATTTTTGTCCATAAATGTTAAAACCATGTATTTTTGGAACTACAGCACCAGACCAAGAACATCTGTTATTCTTTAATGGATTTGGTGTACCAAAAATAGAGCAGAAAGAATCTTGTTTTTCAGAAGCAGTGGAACCACTAAATAGATTTATAAAATTGCCATCCTTAAAAATATATCTGTTTGCAGACCAATCGCCAAATGTTGTTTTAGATGTTGTTTCATTTTTTAGTTCATATCCATAAATGTCGGCTGCGTTATTTGCATTAGCTTTAATTAAAAACTGTCTTTCTAGCCAATGCCCACCTCTACCATCATGACGTTCATTAGTTCCTGTAAAATCTGTAATTTTTCCACATACATTTTCTCTGAAAATTTTTATTATTTCTTCTTTAGCATTAATCATTTATATCCTCCTTAAATAATTCTTGAAATATTTTTTCTAATACTTGTACAACAATACTATTACCTGCTTGTTTATAGAGACTCGTATTGCTTGACATAATACTAGCTTTATCAAAATCTGAGTCTGACATCCCCATAAACCTCCAAGTTTCACGAGGAGTAAGTCTTCTGGCTGGATAAAGTCCTTTCTCATTTTTAGGACCAGAAACAACTTGTCTTCTTTTTTTCTCTAAAAAATCCCTTAAAAATGTACCTTTCCAATAATTAGAATCAATACAGTAAATATAATCTTGCTTGATTGGTGAACTAGTAGATTGATTGTTTTTTAGATAAAAGTTTGATTCTACATTTTCTTGTAAGAAATCAGATACTTTTATTTCAAGATCTACCTTGTTTGGAAAAATAAATTCATTTTTTGGATTTAGAATGCTTATGCAAAATACTCTGTCCCTACTTTGGGGGATTCCGAAGTCTTTGCTATTAAGGGTATCCCAATAATTTGTATAGCCTAGAGATTCTAAATAATTGAGGAATTTGTCAAAATTTGGCTTATGTTTAGACCCAACAAGATTTTTTACATTTTCCATCATTAAATATTTAGGTTTCTTTTCTTCAATGATTTTACAGCATTCCCATAACAAAGATGATCTTGTTCCAGAATTTTCATCTAAACCATTTTGGTATCCTGCAACAGAAATATCTTGGCATGGGAAAGAATAAGTAAAAAAATCAAAATCTGGTAGCGATTTAGGGTCTATTAAATTTATATCTCCAAAGTTGTTACTTAGTTTATTTGCTAAGTACATATCTTTTAATTTTTGTCCTTTTAATCTATTTACTCTATTTTCAAAAGTTTTATAATCAAGCGGGACATTTATCCTAAGTAAATAAGATCTCATCTCTTCTTCGCTAATACTTAGATTTTCATTCCTTTTTTTCAAAAAATCTGTATGTATTGATGCATATGATAAGATTACATCACCATCAATTTCAGATATTCCAACAACCTCATGTTTTACACCAATATTTTTTAATGCAACTCGCTGGCTTCCATAACCAGCAAAAGCCTCAAATACTCTAATCAATTTAACTCCTTACAAATATGCTCTGGATATATTTCATCTAGTGCGTTAATTATTTTATTACCAACTAAAATTGTGTTATCTTCTATAAAATCTTGAATATCAGGAAAATTGTTAAGTAAAATATAAGATTGCGGTGCTCTAAAATTAGGGAAATTATTTTGAAGTTGTTTTAAAGATATAGGTTTAATTTTCTGTATCCCTTTTATTTCTACTGCATATCTATAATTTTCTGAGTACTTAGCAATTCTTTTGCTAACCAAATCATCATTTTCATATTGAGCTTTCCAGTCTTTTAGACTGTGTTTCTTGTTAAAGTAAATGATTCCACAGATAGATTTTATGGGTTTGCTAATGTACATATAAGCATAATCACAATTTTGAGGGAAATTTCTTCTGTATTCGATTAATTTTCTTTGATCAATAATTTGTTCGAAAATTTTTGGCCAAAAGCTAATCAAAGGTATAATTTTGTTACTCATTAATATTATCACTCTCCATGATAGTTTCTATTATATCGTCAGCCTTGTAATCAACGACTTCACATATTTTTTTAAAATGTCAGAGGTGACATTTTCACATTTACCAAGATTTGCTATAGATGTAGCAATGATTCCAGTAAGTTCTTATAGATTTTTGCGATACTTTTCTTGTCAATCAGTAATTTCCGTAGCTTGCTATAGCTAATTTTCTCATAGTTTATCTAAATTTGCTACGTTTAAAATATTCTATTCATCATCATATCAAAGTGCTGTCCTTGACGCATGTGTCGGAATATATTCTCGAATATTCTACGACAACTGTCAGTATTTACGCTGGCATGAATGAAATTTAAACCATCTGAGATTCTATCATTACTAGTACACAAATACTGTAGCAATGATGCTGCCATATGTAAATCTGAGCAATCTTCAGTGCCATCTGGTAACTTTTTGATAAAGTCATTTCGGTGTTTCTTTAGAACGATGTCTTTGATGTCCATTCCGTTATAACCACATAGTTGCAAGAAGTAGTAATCCAAGATTTGTCTAATGACATTTACTAGAGTATTTGGATATGAAACTTCTTTATAGGTGTCCCATAGAGCTGCGTAGGAATTCTGAATAGGATTCCTGTTTTCCTTTAGCGAAGGGGTTTCTCTGTTATTTTGTGTGCAAAGAATAACATCAGAATTGTTGTCATATTTTACAATTTCAAAAAAAGATACAAATCTGTAGTGTTGCGCCTGGTTATATGTAACTTCCTGATGGAAGAAAGCATTGTGAGTCAATATGAACAGTTGTTTAATATAGTCTTTTGGATGTTCTTTTGTGACATAATCTGGATTACAAATGCAATCATATCACGAACCAGTGCACCAACGACAAAGAGGGTGGAGCTGTCCATACTAGACACAGGATCATCTATTACTACAATCTTATCTTTAACAACTGAATCTGCCTCTAAACTTCCAAGAACTAGCTGATGAAAGTATAAAAAGGCTATGAAATTTCTTTCACCTTCACTTAGGTTTTCAGCAACTTTCCCTGTTGTACTCCTGATTACCTCGTAAACGTTAGGAGTATCTTCTTTTTCACGAAGATAGAATCCTTGAAATCCAGTATCATTTAGCAAAGCGTTTATGCCTTCAACGGCAGCTGAAGTATTGACGACTTGCTTTCGTAATTCAGATATTTTTTTACGAAGGTTCTTGACACGTTCTTTTTCTTGATTCAATTCACAACTCAGTATATCAATGTCTTTTTGCAATTTGCTGCGGCTTTCTTTGTACTGTTTGATTTCTGATTCTAGTAGAAAAGCAAGATAACGAATGACATCAGCCTTACATTGAGGCTGTTTTTTTGTTCTGTCATTTACTACCTCATTATTTTCTTGGATTATGATGTTCATAGCATCAATCATATCATTTAATTCGTTACCAAGAACAGTTAAGTCCTCTAAACTCACAATAGTATCAGGATGAGATAGTTTATCTTTAAAGCGTTGTGCATTGATTTCTGCTTTAGCTTTAAAGGTTTCAAAGATTTTTGAATATGCTTTTAAGTCATCCTCTATTTTATGATAGGCATTACTCAGATTGTTGTTGTAAGTCTGCCACAAGCTATTAACAGCATTACCATAAGTTGATTTGTATATTCTGAGTTTTTCTAAATCAGCTTCATATTCCTCATCAAAACACTGAGCAATGTTGGACTCAAAATCTTCAGGTAACGTTTGTTGACAGTATGGACACTGTCCTTCTGTATGGAAAGTGTCGTGTCCTTGGCGCACCCAATCAGTCGCTTGGATAGCTTTCATAAATCTTGCAAATGGGCTATCACTACTGCTAATAATTCTCTTTTCTAAAATGGTTGAAGATGGAAGGGTTGAGATGTCTCCTTTAAACATTTTAGGGTATGTTGAAGCATCCTTGCTGAATGCAGCTCACACATTGATACTAAAGAATCAGCATCAAATTCTGTTGGATTCATTTCAGCTAAAAGGGCATTAGTTAATCCATCTTTTTTCTTTTTTCCTGTCAAAGCAGGATCTACTAGTTTTCTAAAATCTTTTGTTTTTTCCCAACATATAGTTTGGAATGTATCTAACTGCTTTTTCAGCAGAGTTTCTTGTTCGCTTAGTCTCTTTGATAGTTCATTTACTGATTTTTGAGAAAGACCCATCTCTGATGTTGCAACTTCGATCTCCTTTTGTGTTTGAGCGTTTTGCTCACTAATAGTGAATACCCCAGGTAGACCATCATAACTTTCTATGTTCCTTGAGATAAATTCCTCATTATAAACAAGTATTTGAAAATCTTCAGCAGTATGTCCAGAATCCCATTCTAAATCTGTTTTGTCTTTTAATACCTTTGCAACAGTAGATTTACCACATCTGTTTTTTCCGAATAGAAAGTTGATGTATGATGGAGTAAATGTCTTATTATGAAAAGTAGCTTGATTGAGTGAAACTCTTGTTATAGCAGATGTAATTATTTCATTCATTGCACACCTCCATTGATTTATTCTGTAATGCGACCTTTGCGAACCCACGCATCAACTTCTGAAATTTTAAATTTATACATTTTTCCAGCCTTATAAAAGGGGAGCTTATCGTCTTTTATCCAGATTCTTACCGTATCTTTGCTAATGCTTAGATATTCAGCGATATCTTCAAGATTTACCCATTTCTCAATTTCTTGATTTAGTTCTGTCATATTTACCTCCGTTTGCTATAGAGATGGAATTAGAAGGCTGATACCTTTTAATTTGAGTTCTTCAACAACATTTACATTTTTTATTGACCAGTGCGTTCTGTCGAATTCGTTGAATTTATCGTTTCCTTGTAAATCCAATTCGGTAACCATGCTATTAAGCAGATCTTGTGGAATCGGGCACATTGATAATGATTGGAAATATATTTTTAAATCCCCATTATGTAGCTGCTGTATTTTTGTGATGTACCCATACTGTGCAAGTTGAGGAGCGACAGATGTTGTTTCCGGTGGGGCATATCTATAGTTCTCATTCGCAAATATACATGGATATGACATGATTTCAGATTTTGCTTCTTCAGAAAATGATGCCAGTCTATCATGGATTGATTGCGCTGTACCTTCATTCACTGTTAGTGCTCTTTTAACATCCACAATAAAGTAGGATTTATCATATTGTTCTCCTAGAATAACAAATAGATTGAAGTAGTCCATATTAATTGTTTTCTGGATGTAAGTTGGAGCACCAAGTGTATTAGTGCTTGTAGAGAGCAGAATAATAGCTGTATTATGAACATTTTGTGCTAATCCGATGTTAGTTCCTTGTCCCGATTGATTAAAGCTATAAGTGCTAGCTTTCTCAGCAGGAAGTGTAGGCTCAGTTTTAGCAATAACTAAATCCTTTGTCATTCAGCATCCACCACCTTTCTATTTTTAATAATTACATTAGTAGCCTGTCCTATGTTTACGCCACTACCAGTTTGATTGAAAATAAATTGATTGTTAATGACAGCCTGTTTATTTTCTTGACTTTTCGAAGTTTCCTTTACAGTATCTGAATCTAAAATTTCTATTTCAGGTTCATCAATAAAATCTTTATTTAGTTCATCATCTGATTTACCATAAGCATTCTCGGTTTGTTCAACGAGGGTGCTTATTTTTATATCTAGGTGATAGGTGTCCCCAATAGTACTAATAAATGTATGAGCATTGCCTTTTTCCGCAGGGGCTTTATGCTAAGATTCAATAGTTGAGGCGCCAATTTTATTATCCTTACGGTTCGTCAAAATGAAATGCCAAACACCTAAAAGGAGAGCGTAAAAATTAATTTCAGTTGCAACTAATAACTTTTTTTACATATTTCATTGCCATTTTCTAGAACATGAAAAACATCTTCTGGTCTAATTGATGTATCATTTTTGATCAAGTTTAAGAGACTGTAGGTAAGTGTTTGTACTTTTGCTTCTTTCTCTGTTTCAAGAAAAAAATCAGCTAATTTCTGCATCTTAATAAGTTAATCGTTATATGATGATTTTATTTTCTTATCGAATGCCGTAATTAATACATAGTCGTCAAAAGGTAGAAAATCTGCCTTTGAAATTTCACACTTTTTGTAAAGGGACGTATTAGTTCTCATAGATGAGCCAGATGGTTCATAATAATGAGGATCGAATATTGTTATTAATTCCTTTAGTAGTTCTGGATTTGTAACTCCACTGTTGCTGAATTTTTGTATATCTTTTTTGTTTTTCTCCTTATTACCTGAAGTAGAAGCACAAAAAAGGTTCCGCCACATAAGCGAGGATAGGTACTATTCATAGTAAATTGCCTCCTGCAACTCCGTAAATTAAAGTATAAACCTTATAAACTTCATAAACGATGTACCATAAACTATGTAAACTTCAAGTTGTTCCTAGAGAGAGCTTTCTCTAGGAATTTTTTTATGGTCTCCCTGAATAATGAAGCAATTCATATTAAATCATACTTAATAGTATTGTATCAAAATAGGAAAGTGTTCACAAGATCAAGAGAACACACGAGTAATTCTTAGTGATTGATCTCTCTGCAAATAACGAAAGGCAGGGATATCTAATGAGAATTCACAAAACAAAGCAATGTGACCGTGGGGTTTACAAGTACACAATAACTGAGTTAACAAATGACGGCAAGTACGTTGAAAAAACAGTCATTATCAAACCAGGAGAAGATGGAGTAACGGAGCTGGATATTAAAATGCTACATTCACTGGATGATAGCGAGGTTTACTACAATCTTAAGAATGCCAGACCAAAAAGAACCAAGGAAGAAAAAGCTGAGATAGAGAATTGGAAAAAAGAATTTATCGGCGACTTCACAGCAAAAAATGGATATGAACCGAACAAGGAAATCATTGAAGATGCAGTTAATGATGCTTTTCTATGAGACTATAACTTGTCACTTGATTTTGATGCTGACGGAACCATTGAGCCGGATAAAATTATGATTGCTTCTATAGCAGATAAGGAGTCAGATGAAAATTTTGAATGGTCAGAACGCATGGAAGAAGTATTTTCCTTATTAACAGATAAATAGAGGTTGGTAATTAACCTGATGTATGTCGAGGGATATAAGCAGTCAGAAATTGCAGATTTAATGAATATATCATAGGCTGCGGTCAAGAAGCATTTAGACAAAGTAAAAAAGATAATAAAAAATAATTTCTAAAAAATGGGGGACGGGGTGAAAAACTCGTCCTTTTTTGTTGCCTGTGATGTGTAAGGAAGAAGGCCTTACAGAAAGGAGCAAGCCTATGAAGCACAAAGTGATTATCAACGTAACAGATGACAAGGGGGATAAGACGAAAGTTTTACGCGGAGCACAGATGTGGCTACCAAGAAAGATTGTGAAGTGGTTCTTTGGTGAGTACACACAAGTCTATCTACTAGCACCAGGAAAAACAGTTGAATCAGTCGATGTCAAAGAAATTATGGAAGGAGGAAGCCTATGAAGCCAGAAGCTTTAAAAATCATTATTAAGGATTTAGAAACACTGACAGTTCATCTTAAGGAACTACTAGTAAACGATGAATATGAAAAAGTTGAAAAGGCAAGAGCAGAACCTGTTAAAAAGATCAGTTTAGAGGATGTTAGAGCGGT
This sequence comes from Aerococcaceae bacterium zg-1292, assembly GCA_016126655.1. Taxonomy (GTDB): domain Bacteria; phylum Bacillota; class Bacilli; order Lactobacillales; family Aerococcaceae; genus Globicatella. The sequence continues at coordinate 1,130,317 of CP065955.1, forward strand.
ACTTGCAAAATTAAGTCAATACGGTAAAACGGCAGAAGTCAAAGAACTCATTACTAAATTCGGTGGCATAAAACTATCTGATGTGGATGAAGCCAAGTATGAAGATCTATCTCCGCTTTTAATGCTTCATTTTCAGCGCTAAATGATTCGGCTATTTCTAATAAAAACGCGATTAATAGTTGGTCATTGCTCATGAATAGGACTCCTTTCTTTCGTGATATGTCTATTATAAACAAGCACCCAGCGGAATTCAATAAAAATCTCGCTGGGTAGCTGTATTAATTTTAGGATAAATGGAAAAACCATTCATGAGCCATTCAATTTGTTGATTTGAAAGTTGTTCCACTTGGTCAACGGTATTCGGCCATTGAAGCCGACCATTACCGAAACGTTTATATAATAACCAGAATCCTTGCCCATCCCAATAAAGAGCTTTAAAACGGTCTTTTTTGGTTCCGCAGAACAAGAAGACGGAACCTGAAAAGGGGTCTAACGCTAACTGTTCTTTCACGATGATGGCAAGTGAATCAATCCCTTGACGCATATCTGTTTTTCCGCATACCAGATAGACTTGTCCTAAATCAGTGAGATTCAATGTCATAAGTAAGTACCTTGTCTAATAGTTGACTCATAGCCTCAAAATTTAATGAATCGTAAAAGGTTATTTCTATCTGTTGGATACGAATCTTTAGTTGTGGTTTATTTTTCGATTATCATACTTGTTATGTTGAATAGGGTGCGGATTATGTTTGATTGGAACAATTGTTTGTTTTGTCATTGAGTTTCCTCCTAATTAGTGATACCGCTAGTATAAGAGGTTATTTAGTCGGTGAATAGATACCTGAGTTTTGGACGTTTACAATATAACTTGCTATAGGACTAACATTATAAACTCAAGCTTGTCAGATGATTGATTTGGAATAAGACATTCATTTTACAATCGATTACATTATGTAATTCAATATACTTTTTGCTTCAATTATGTAATGTGAGATAAAAAATTTTGTTTCGTATCAAATTAGTACGAATAAATCTAACTAATTTTGTGTATTTATTTATAGATTACTTATTATGTGGAAGGAGGAGGTAAAAGTGAAGAAATATATCAAATGCATATAGAATGTATACCTGCAAGTTTATAATTGATAGGGTTTTCTACAAAACTAAAAGAGCAGAAAGTAAGCTCTAAAAAACTATTCAAAACAACTATTACTGATAAAAAATTGGTCTAAACAACTAAATTATCACAGAGCCTGATTAGCTATAGGGCAATGGGATACATCATAAAGCACTCATAGATTTTATCTGTGACGTGCTATATGGGGTACCTCTACTTTCCTATGGCTAATTTTAGGTCTAAGAGTCGGTACTTCATATAGTATCGATTTTTTGTATTCCTTGCCCTAACTGCTGATGGCAGAAAAGGAAGGAATATATTATGAAAATTCGTAAAACAAGATCAGATAACCGTACTGTATATAAATATCAAAGTGTTGATGGATCTGTTTGTATATTAACAGCAGGGCATGATGGCGTTTCAGAATTAGATATAAAAAAACTACATTCATTAGATGATAGTGAAGTGAATCGTAATAACAACAATTTACGACCAAAACGAACTAAAGTAGAGAAAAAAATGATTGAAGAATGGAAACAAGAATTTATTAAGAAATTTAAGGAAAGACATGGATATGAACCTAATGAGCAAGATGTTAACTACTTTGTGGAAGAAGTTTTTCCACGGAACTATAACTTATCTATTGATAGTCAGTTGATTGATTTTGATAAATCAAAAATCGGATTACTTACTTCTGAAGAAGCCACTGAAGATTTTTATTGGTCGGATCGAATGCAGGAAGCTATGGATAAATTAACGGATAAACAGAAAGAGGTCATCAGTCTCGTGTTTGTAGATGGGTTAAAACAAAACGAAGTAGCAGAAAAATTAGGAATATCAGCTCCAGCAGTAAATAAGCATTTATCGAAGGCAAAAGATATCATCAAAAACAACTTATAAAAAATTTAGAGTGAGGTTAATTTCTCACTCTTTTTTGTTGCCTGTGATATGTAAGGGCAATAAGCTCTTAACAAATATGAAAGGAGATGTTCCAATGAAACATCAGGTTGTTATTAATGTGTCAAAACCGAGTGGTGAAAAGACTCAAGTATTAAAGGGAGCACAGCTAACATTACCAAAAAGATTTGTTCGTTGGTTGTTTGGTGAGTACACGCATGTATTCCTCATGAAGCCGGGACAAACAATTCATTCTGTTGATGTTAAAGAAGTAAGAAAAGGAGAAGAGTATGGCGAGAATGAAGTTGCTTAAAAAGGTAGTAGAGGATATGAAACAACTTACGATCAGTTTAGAGGAGTTTTGCCTTTCTTTTGAAAGTGATGACGCATCATCAGTTGTTGATAAAGGAGAAGAAACAATTAAGACCTCTGAGCCCAAACTAGACTTAGAAACCGTCAGAGGTATTCTAGCTGAAAAAAGTCGGTTAGGATTTACCAAGGAAATCAAGAGAATTTTATCGGAATTTGGTGTTAGTAAATTAGGTGATTTGAATCAATCTGATTATGCTGATTTACTTGAAAAAGTTGAGGTATTAAGCAATGACTAATCACGCATTATTATCAGCTTCAAGTTCACATCGATGGTTAACAGCGCCACCATTACCTAGGCTTGAAATGTACTTTGAAAACAAGGCAAGTCAAGCAGCTAATGATGGCACATTAGCTCATGCAATATCAGATAATAAAATTCGAAGAGCCTTAGGTATGGAATATAAATTAATTCCGCCAAAAGATCAGGAAATGGAAGAATATACAGATGATTACGTGAACTTCGTATTAGAACAAATTGAACGAGTTAAGCAACGAACTAAAGATCCGATCATTCTAATTGAACAGAAACTTGATTTTTCAGAGTATGTTCCAGATGGTTTCGGGACTGGAGATTGTGTCATAGTAGCGGATAAGATGATTCATGTTATTGATCTAAAAACAGGATTTTTAGAAGTGCCAGCTGTCGACAATCCGCAAATGAAACTCTATGCACTTGGTGCATTAAAGTTATACGATGCCCTGTATGACATTGATGAAGTTATCATGACCATTTTTCAACCGAGAAAATATAACATATCAACAGATTCTATTTCAGTAAAAGAATTGATGGAATGGGCAGAAACTGAACTAAAAGAAAAAGCAGAGATGGCATTTGAAGGAAAAGGTGTTGTTGAATACGGGCCATGGTGTCAATTTTCAACTTGTGGAGTTGTTCTTCGAGCAAGATATGACCATCATAAAAAATTAGATCGATTTCAGCTAAAATCACCTCATTTGCTAACTGATGCTGAAGTTGAAGAAGTACTTAGTCATGTGGATGATTTAACTAAATGGGCAAATGAGGTCAAGGAGTATGCGACTGAAGTAGCTGTAAAAAGTGGTAAATCATGGAATGGATATAAATTAGTAGCGAGTCGAACGGTTCGGAAATTTACGGATGAAGAAAAAGTTGCAGAGATTGCTAAAGCAAATGGATACGACAATATCTATAAGCAATCGCTTTTATCAATGACTGACCTACAAAAGTTAATGGGTAAAACAAAGTTTGAAGAATTATTTAAAACGCTGATTCGTAAACCTGTCGGAGCGCCAGTATTGGTTCCAGAAAGTGATAAGCGCAGAGCAATAAATCTTACACAAGCAAAAGATGAATTTATGGAGGTAAAATAACATGAAAGCAACAAAAGTAATCACAGGATTAAATACACGGTTATCCTATTTCAACGGTTGGGAACCGAAGTCGATTAATGGTGGGACTGAAAAGTATTCAGTATCTGTTCTCATTCCTAAAGATGACCTTGAAACATTAAAGAATATTGAACAAGCCATTGATGCAGCAATTGAAGAGGGGATTGCGAAATTTGGCGGTAAGAAACCTAATAAAGCAGCTATTAAAACACCGCTTCGTGATGGTGATATTGAACGGGATGATGAAGCATACAAAGGTTATTACTTCATTAATGCAAACTCACTTACAAAACCCGAGATTGTAGATATGAATGTTCAGCCAATTTTGGATCGTAATGAGGTTTATTCAGGATGTTATGCCCGTGTATCCTTATCGTTCTACGCATTTAATTCTAATGGTAACAAAGGAATTGCTTGTGGTTTGGGGAATATCCAAAAAGTTCGTGACGGAGAACCATTAAGTGGCCGTAGTAGTGCAAGTGATGATTTTGCTAGTATCGCTGATGATGATTTTTTAGCTTAGGAGGGATTATACAATGTTAGAATTACTCGTTTATATTGGACTAGTGGTATGGAATTGTATGGGATTATTCATGTTTTACACATCCATTCGAGATGATATTCGTAATGAAAAAGAGCGCAAGGAGAAAGAGTCATGATTATAGATTGTTTCATATTAATAACGATTGGTGCCCTAGTAATAGAATTTGTGGTTAAGCAACTATTGGATGTTTATCTATATGTGAGGGAACGTGTAAATGAGAAAATTAAACATTGATATCGAGACTTTTTCAAGTGTAAGCTTATCAAAATCAGGTGTTTATAAGTATGCAGAGAGTGAGGACTTTCAAGTCCTCCTTTTTTCCTATGCAGTTGACGATGGGGATGTTCAAGTAGTTGATTTAGCAAAAGGTGAAAGGTTACCATCAGGAATATTGGAGGATTTACAAGATGATTCTGTTTTAAAGTGGGCATTTAATGCACAGTTTGAAAGAGTATGTTTATCTCGATACTTAGGAATTCATTTAAACCCGTTATCTTGGCGATGTACGATGGTGTGGTCTGCTTATATGGGACTTCCATTATCACTTGAAGGTGTAGGTGCAGTACTTGGTCTTGAAGAACAAAAATTAAAAACAGGAAAAGATTTAATTCGATATTTTTGTGTACCATGTACGCCTACTAAATCAAACGGGCAAAGAACAAGAAACTATTTTTTTCATAATGAGGATAAATGGCGACAATTTAAAGCGTATAACAAGCGAGATGTGGAAGTTGAAATGGCGATTGCAAGAAAGTTAGATAAATTTCAAGTGCCCAACTTTATATGGGATGAGTATGTATTGGATCAAATAATAAACGACCGTGGTATTCAAATTGATAGTGAATTTGTTCAACAAGCCATTCAAATTGATGAACAGAATCGAACCTTACTTTTAGAAGAACAACAGCGCCTTACGCAGTTAGATAATCCAAACTCGGTAGTGCAACTATCCGAGTGGTTAACTAAACAAGGTATGGAAGTGACGAGTTTAGATAAAAAGTCAGTAAATGAATTGTTACAAATTGTAGAGGGAAAAGTGGCACAAGTCCTTTATTTAAGGCAGCAGCTTGCAAAATCATCAGTTAAAAAGTATCAAGCGATGCAGCTAGTTGCCTGTAAAGATAATCGATGTCGAGGTATGTTTCAATTTTTTGGAGCCAATCGTACGGGACGGTTTAGCGGTAGATTGGTTCAATTACAAAATCTTCCTCAAAATCATATGAAAGACTTAAAAGAAGCTAGAGAGCTTGTAAAACAAAGTGATATAGAAGCGTTAAGCATACTATATTATGACACCTCTAGAGTTTTATCTGAGTTAATCCGTACGGCATTTATTCCAAATGGCTTATTTTATGTGGTTGATTTTTCAGCGATTGAAGCTCGAGTAATTGCATGGCTCGCCAAGGAAACATGGCGAGAAAATCTGTTTAAAAAAGGCGGAGACATTTATTGTATGTCCGCTAGTCAAATGTTTGGTGTACCCGTTGAAAAACACGGGGTTAATGGCGAATTACGGCAAAAAGGTAAAATTGCCGAATTGGCCTGTGGTTACGGGGGATCAGTAGGCGCATTAACTGCGATGGGTGCACTTGAAATGGGTCTGAAACAAGAAGAACTTCAACCATTAGTGAATGCTTGGCGTGGTTCGAATCAAAAAATAGTGAAGTTGTGGTGGGCAGTTGATAAGTGTGTTAAAGCAACGGTTAAAGAGAGAAAGACGACCATAACGCATGGGATAACTTTTACTTATCAAAGTGGCATGTTGTTTATTACATTACCGAGTGGAAGAAGACTCACTTACATCAAGCCACGGATTGGAGAGAATAAATTCGGTGGAGAGTCTGTGACCTATGAAGGGATTGGTTCTACTAAAAAATGGGAACGTATCGAAAGTTACGGACCAAAATTTGTCGAAAATATTGTTCAAGCGATCGCAAGAGATATTTTAATGTATGCCATGATTAATTTAAAAGATTATTCGATTGTTGCTCATGTGCATGATGAGGTGATTATTGAAGCAAAAGATGCTTCTTTAGATGAAATTTGTCGAATCATGCGACAAGTACCACCGTGGGCAAATGGATTAATCTTAGATGCAGATGGTTATACCTGTGAATTCTATAAAAAAGATTAGGAGTGAGGTTAATTTCTCACTCTTTTTTGTTGCCTGTGATGTAAAGGGCGGTAAAAAATAAATAGTTTGGTACTTAACCACTCATTTTTAGTCCTTTATCTACTGAGAACTAAATCTCAAATAATAAAGGAGGTCATTGAAATGACGAAAATACAAATTTTTTCAAACAATGAATTTGGCACTGTAAGAACCGTAATGGTTGATGGGAATCCAATGTTTATTGGAAAAGATGTAGCAGAGATACTGGAGTACCGAAACGGTAGTCGAGATATCAACCGACATGTGGATAGAGAGGATAGACAAAAAATGATGATTTCTGACGGTAGTCAACTAAGAGAAACAGTAATAATCAACGAATCTGGTCTATATAGCTTAATTCTATCAAGTCATATGCCAAAGGCTAAGGCATTTAAGCGGTGGGTAACGACAGAGGTGCTACCATCCATTCGTAAGACTGGTGTGTATGCAATGGATTATTTGCTTGATAATCCGGACATCGCAATCGCAGCGTTTATCACACTGAAAAAAGAACGAGAACGTAATAAAACGCTGACGCATACCATTGACATTCAAAATCAACAAATTTGCGAACTGAAACCGAAAGCGAATTACTATGATGTCATTTTAAGCAGTACAGATGTCATTTCAATGAGTGTTTTATCAAAAGATTATGGTAAATCAGCACAGTGGATGAACAACAAGTTGCACGAATTAGGTATTCAATACAAACAAGGGAAGACATGGTTGCTATATCAAAAATATGCCTCTATGGGCTATACCGATACTAAAACACATTCTTACTCACGAGGTAATGGGAGCCAAGGGTCAAGTGTCCATACTTATTGGACTCAAAAAGGGCGTTTGTTTATCTACGATTTATTAAAAGAAAATTGCATTTTACCGTTAATGGAACAGGGGAACAAAACATTGTCAAAATCAACTAGTCAAGTAATGAAAGAAAAAGTGACGGAGTTTAAGCCCTTAGTCTATATCTGAGCACCGTATCGAGGTGATACAGAAAAACACATTCAAGATGCATTGTCGATGAATATTATCTTACTTGGAAAATATCAAGAAGTATGGGTATTTGGCAATCGTATCACAGAAGGCATGACAGAAGAATTAATAGTCGCAAAACGTAGACGACAACCAATTAGATATTTCAGTGAGGAGTGTGTAGAAATTGATGAAGATAGCGTATGGGAATAAACGAACAGATAAACTATGGAAAAATAGTGAAATTACTTGGGATGAATTTTGTGAGAGATTAAAAACACCCATCACGACAACTGAAAGTGTGTCAGAGTATCAGAAAATGTCTAAAAGCCAACAATCAGATATTAAGGATGTTGGTGGATTTGTAGCAGGACATTTAAAGGAAGGTAGACGTAAAAAGGGATACGTATTGAGTCGTTCGATGGTTACATTAGATATGGATTTTGGAACAGCAAATATTTGGGAAGAGTTAACGTTACTTTTTCCATACCGTTGTTTGCTATATTCAACCCATAGCCACCGAGTGGATAGTCCTCGGTATCGTTTAATCATTCCGCTAAGTCGTGATGTAAGTTCGGAAGAATACGGTGCAGTGGCACGCATGCTTGCTAAAGAGATTGGGATTGATTTATTCGATATTACTACCTATGACGTGGAACGTTTGATGTATTGGCCATCGGTGTCTAAAGACAGTGATTATCTATTTGAAGTACAAGATGGACCTTTACTCAACCCTGATGATGAACTCAAAAAGTATGATGATTGGGCAGATATGACAACATGGCCAGTGTCATCAAAAGAATCACAAGTCATTAAGAAAAATGCTATGACACAAAAAGACCCATTAACCAAAAAAGGTGTAGTAGGTGCGTTCTGTCGTACCTATACTATTACTGAAACTATTGAGAAGTTTTTAACGAATATCTATCAACCATCAACCGTTCCTAATCGTTATGATCATATCGGTTCAACATCGAGTGCGGGTGTGGTGGTGTATGATGATAAGTTCGTTTACAGCCATCATGCCAGTGACCCAGCTAGTGGTAAGCTACTAAACGCTTTTGACTTAGTGCGTGTCCATAAGTTTGGTGATGAAGATAAAAAGGAAATGTGGGAGTTTGCTAGTCTAGACGTTGCGGTTAAACGGACACTCTTAGAAGAAAGAAAGCAACAAGCGATTCTTGATTTTAAGAGTGATGATGATTGGCAAAAAAGGTTAACCTATCATCAGAAAACAGGTATTGTTGAAAACACACTTCGTAATTTGATGTTGATTTTAGAAAATGACGACAACCTAAAGTCATTGGTTTTTAATCAATTATTAGATGGTATGGAGATAAAAGGAATTGTACCTTGGAAACATCCATCTAAATATTGGAGAGATGCCGATGACGCACAGTTAATTTCTTATGTTGATTTAACCTATGGCACATTTTCTAGTCGTAATTATGAAATTGCTGTAACCAAAGTGACTGATGATCGCAGTTATCATCCCATTCGTGAGTATTTAGATGCGCTTCCTGAATGGGATAAAGTACAACGAGTAGATACTTTATTAATTGATTACCTTGGTGCGCCTGATAACGAATATGTACGAGCTGTAACACGAAAAATGTTATGTGCTGCTGTGAAACGAGTTCAACAACCTGGGTGCAAATTTGACACGATGCTAGTATTAAATGGTCCTCAAGGAGTGGGTAAATCAACCTTAATCTCCAAATTGGCCGGTGAGTGGTTTTCTGATAGTTTACATTTGTCGGATACTAAGGACAAAACCGCCGCAGAGAAATTACAAGGGTATTGGATATTAGAAATCGGGGAATTGGCAGGACTTCGAAAAGCAGAAGTGGAAACACTACGTTCGTTTTTATCCAGACAAAATGATGTCTATCGTGCTGCTTTTGGCAGACGTGCCACACAACACCCACGGCAGTGTATTTTTATAGGGACAACGAACGCTGAAACAGGATATTTACGTGATACAACAGGGAATAGACGATTTTGGCCAGTACACGTGAATGGCAAAGGCAATAAGCAATCGTGGGAATTAACCAGTGAGCTAGTGTCGCAAATATGGTCAGAAGTTAAAAGCTATGTAATGTCTGGAGAAAAACTTTACCTTGATGATAAACAAGTCTTGATGGCAAAAGAAGAACAGCGTGAAGCCATGGAAGCAGATGAACGTGAAGGCTTAGTGAAAGATTATCTTGATTTGTATTTACCTGAAAATTGGCATACTATGAGCCTTTATGAGCGTAGAAATTATATTAGTGGAGAATTTGAATTCGGTGATGTGAACAATAAAGGTGTTCTCGTGCGTGATTCTGTTTGTACGTTAGAAATTTGGTGTGAATGTTTTGGTAAAGAGCGTGCCAATATTAAACGTTCCGATTCAAATGATATCATCTCCATTTTAGTAAAACTAGGTTGGATTCGTGAACATCAGAAGAAGCGTTTCGCAATTTATGGACCACAATATTATTATGTACCTAAGTAGTGTTCTTGAGAGCGTTCCAAGAAAAATGTGCATTTTAAAAATATTAGGTACACAGTTAGCAAACGTATCGTACCTAAGTTTTAGTTATAGGAACATTTCATAGGCACGTCAGTGAAAAGTTATCGTATCAGGCTTTTTACTGGTTAGTGTTCCTATGTTCTTATTATTATAAATAATATAAATATATAAGAAATAGAGAGATAGATACAGTATATACACGTATATAAACTATATAGAGAAAATTTGAGAGGAATTAGCACAGTGAGAGAAAAACAAATCGAACAAAAATTAGTAATTGAAGTGAAAAAATCAGATGGATTGTGTTTCAAGCTAACAGGGATGATTGGTATTCCTGATCGGATGGTATTAATGCCTCATGGAAAGATAGGCTTTGTAGAAGTAAAGGCTCTTGGTAAAAAGCCGAGAGCTATCCAAGTTAAGCGAATCACACTGTTGAGAGGTTTAGGGTTTAAGTGCTTCGTACTTGATGATGTGGCAAAGATTGGAGGGATTATCCATGAAATACAATCCACATAAGTATCAACAGTTTGCGTATGAATTTATTTTAAAGAACGATGTGTCAGCGTTATTGCTTGATTGCGGACTTGGAAAAAGTATTATCACTTTAACAGCTATTGATGAGTTAATGCTTGATTATTTTGAAGTATCAAAAGTATTAGTTATTGCACCACTTCGTGTAGCGAGTGCGACATGGCCAAGTGAAATTGATAAATGGTCACACTTAAAGCATTTAACTTATTCAGTCGTAATTGGTAGTGAGAAAGAACGACAACAAGCACTAAGTCAAAAAGCCCATATCTATATCATCAATCGTGAGAATGTGGATTGGTTAGTAAACAAGAGTAATCATAGGTTTGACTTTGACATGGTTGTTATTGATGAAATGAGTTCCTTCAAATCATACAGTTCGAAACGTGTAAAATCACTGTTGAAAGTAAGGCCGTATATCAAACGTATTGTTGGATTGACTGGTACACCAAGTAGTAATGGTTTAATGGACTTATGGGCTCAGTTTAGAATACTGGATTTTGGAGAAAGACTGGGGCGCTATATCAGTCACTATCGGAATAATTATTTTATCCCAGATAAACGAAATGGCGCAATTATTTTTAGTTATAAGCCGCAAGTCGATGCAGAGGAACGAATCTATACAGCAATCGAAGATATTACGATTTCCATGAAAGCGAAAGATTATCTCCAACTACCAGAGTGTGTGATGAATGAAGTGGTTGTTCGTCTTGATGATAAAGAACAAAAAATATATGACACCTTAAAACAAGAAATGATTACCACAGTCAAAGGTGTTGAAATAGATGCTGTGAATGCCGCAAGCTTATCGAATAAACTGTTACAAATGGCGAATGGCACAGTATATGACGAAAATAAAGTAATGCATACCATTCACGATAAAAAGTTGGATGCGCTAGAAGATTTAATTGAATCTGCCAATGGAAAACCTGTGTTAGCGGCTTATTGGTTTCAAAGTGATCGTGACAGAATCATGAAACGTTTTGATGTGCGAGAAATTAAAACCGCTCAAGATATTGCGGATTGGAATGATGGTAAAATATCTGTTGCTTTAATTCATCCAGCAAGTGCAGGTCATGGACTTAATTTACAACAAGGTGGGTCGACATTGATTTGGTATTCACTCACTTGGTCATTGGAGTTGTACCAACAAACGAATGCACGGCTTTATCGCCAAGGACAACAAGATACAGTCGTTATCCATCATATCTTGACGAAAAGGACAATTGACTTTGATGTGATGAAAGCATTAAAACAAAAAGATAAAATACAAACGGCACTAATGAACGCAGTTAAAGCAAATCTTGAGTAGGAGTTCTAAAGAGAACTTATCTCAGTAACATCGGAGGTAAGACATGAAAGCGAAAGATTTTTTTATAATGATAAAACAACTTGAAAACCAAATCGAATCAAAACAGTATATGGCACAAACCTATCGTACATTAGCTGAGGGCGTAAGGTCTCCTGTATATTCTGACATGCCAAACAGTCCAAATCGTCAACTAGAGCCGATGGCTGCAGCATTAATGAAAGCAGTCGAGATTGAAGAAGAAATAAAATCGCTAGAATATGAATTGACTCAAAAGAAAGCAGATGTGATTGATTTGATTTCTAAACTGGAAAAGGATCATCAAATTGTATTGATTAAAAGGTACTTTGAAAAGAAATCTTGGGGAGAAATTGCAGCAAGTATGTATTACACAGAGCGCTGGATTTATAAGATGCATGGCACTGCATTGAAAAAACTTGATGAATTGTTCAGTCGAGTTCAGTTGAGTTCATGTTAGTTCAGTAGTATTCAGTTCTTATGTTGTGGTATTATATAATCAGAAAAAATATAAAGATTGTCATACAAACAATCATTTTATAAAACGAACTTAATTACAGGGATGATTGTTTAATGATAATCATTAGTTTAAAAGTGGCCAGAGTTAATGCAAACTTGCCGTTGATTGAGGCGTTGAATCAATTAAGTATAATTAACGATACCTTATGTCGATATGAAAAAGATTCAACGCAAATTCCAATATCGCTGATGAATAAAACGGTTGTGTTATATAATATACCAATTGAAAATATATTTTGGCAAGATGTCAGAGTTCAATAAGACTCGGTAGTTTCATACTACTGGGTCTTTTCATATGGAGGGAATTAAGATGCCAGTAAAACCAAAACGACCGTGCTCTTATCCAATGTGTCCAAACTTAACGTACGGACGATTTTGTGATGAGCACCAAAGACAAGAAAACAAACGCTATGAGAAGTACGAGCGTAATCCAATGGTGCGCAAAAGATACAACGGTCAGTGGCGAAAGATACGTGCAAGGTATGTCAAAACACATCCATACTGTGAAGTATGTTTTAAAGACGGACGAATGAAAGCAGTAGAAGAAGTCCATCACATTAAGCCGTTATCTAAAAGTGGCACACATGATGAACATAATTTAATTTCGCTTTGTCAAAGTTGTCATGCACGCATTCATGCCAAAGATGGAAGTCGTTGGCATAAATAGGGGGAGGGGCGGTCAAATTCTCTACGAACCCATCCTTGGATAACGGGTGCCACCCGTCACGCACAAAAACGGCTATTCAAACAAGGTATATAAAACTGAAGGAGGAACATATGGCAAAAGATGGGACAAATCGTGGTGGAAAGCGTCGAAATACTGGGCCAAAACCAAAAGCAGCTATAGATAAAATTCAAAAAGGACAAACGGTAAAAGTGATACCAAACGATATTATAGAACTTGATGTTCATGAATTGGATGCCGTTGACTTACCAGAAGGGGTTTTACTTGAAGGGAACGCGATGCCAAAGCCGAGTGATTATTTATCAGCGAATCAGAAGAACGGTTTGCCACTTGGTGCTGATGTGATTTATGCTGAAATTTGGTTATGGCTTAAAGAACGCAATTGTGACAAGCTAGTGAATAAACGGGTGATTGAATCCTATGCACAAGCATTAGCGAGACATATCCAATGTGAAGAAGCTATGAGTAGTTATGGCTTGCTTGGTAAACATCCAACGACAGGAGCAGTGGTGACATCCCCCTTTGTGCAGATGTCGATTCAATTTCAAAAACAGGCAAATTTGTTATGGTATGAAATTTACGATATTGTCAAACAAAACTGTACAGAAGTATTTGAAGATACCGGAAATGACATGATGGAGCAATTACTACGCTCTAGGAAAGGATTATAAAAAATGATTGAAAAAGTAAACCCACAACACCCCGATAAAATTGCTGATCGTATTGCTGGGGCAATTGTTGACTTAGCCTATACAAAGGAAGATGAGCCAAAGATTGCAATTGAGGTATTGATTGGACATGGTAAGTGTCATGTCATTATCGAAACCACAGTCTCTCTAAAGAAAAAAGAGATCATCCCAATTATTGAACGCATTGCTGGAAAAATGACATCTGATATCACTATTGAAAAACAAGATGTCCATTTAGCAAATAATCAAAAAAAGAAAATGCGATGTGGCGATAATGGTATCTTTAAGGGTGTTCCACTCACAGATGAACAGAAACGACTATCAGATATTGCGAGAAACATTTATAGACAATACCCATTTGATGGTAAATACATTTTAGACGGTGAAAAACTGATTATTTGTCAAAGTAATGCTTATACGCAGTTTTTACAAAGTCAATTTCCCAATGCACTTATCAATCCACTAGGCAATTGGACAGGTGGTACGGATGTGGACACTGGTGCTACTAACCGTAAGCTAGGCAGTGATATGGCAGATTCATTAACAGGTGGTGGTTTACATGGTAAAGATTTATCGAAAGCAGATGTATCGGTCAATATTTATGCCTTTTTAAGAGCACAACAGGTAAATGAACCTGTGATGTTTTCGTGTGCTATTGGCGATGAAACAATTGACGGTATACCGTATGAGGATATTGTCAACATCGCAAAAGAATATGTAGACTCCATTGGCGGTTTTGAAAAACTAGCCGAATGGGGTCTTTTTTAGAGGTGTGAGATGAACAAAGAAGCAACAACCTATTATTTAGCCAATATTAACGACCTTATACCTTATGTGAACAATGCAAGGACGCATTCAGATACTCAAATCGCACAAATTGCTTCCAGCATAAAAGAGTTTGGGTTTCTTAATCCAATTATTGTATCACGTGATCACACAATTCTCTGTGGACACGGTCGTTATTATGCCGCACAAAAGTTAGGTCTTGAAAAAATACCCTGTATCAAAGAGGAACATCTAACGGAAGCACAAAAGAAAGCCTATATTATCGCAGATAATAAACTAGCACTTAACGCTGGGTGGGATAATGACCTGTTAACCATTGAGTTATCTGAATTACAAGGTTTAGACTTTGATTTAGACTTACTTGGATTTGATGATAAAGAATTATCCAAACTGTTTGATGATGACAAAGAGATTCAAGAAGATGACTTTGATATCAATGACGAGTTAACGAAACCAGCGATGACACAATTCGGTGACATTTGGCATTTAGGCAAACATATGTTAATTTGTGGCGACTCTACTAAAGAAGAAACCTATCAAGCTTTGTTAGGGGATACGAAAGTCAATTTAGTTGTAACAGATCCACCCTATAATGTGAATTACGAAGGTAGTGCAGGCAAGATTAAAAATGATGATATGGAAGATGGAGCGTTTTATCAGTTCTTGTTTGATGCTTTTACGCAAGCTGAAAAGGTCATGGCACAAGATGCAAGTATTTATGTATTCCATGCAGATACGGAAGGCTACAATTTCAGAAAAGCATTTAAAGATGCAGGATTTTATTTATCGGGTACGTGCATTTGGAAAAAGCAGTCACTTGTTTTGGGTAGAAGTCCTTATCAGTGGCAACATGAACCCATTTTGTTTGGTTGGAAACAAAAAGGAAAACATCAATGGTATACCGGTAGAAAAGAATCGACTATTTGGGAGTTTGATAAACCAAAGAAAAATGCAGATCATCCAACCATGAAACCGATCGAGTTGATTGCTTATCCGATTAAAAATTCAAGTATGACCAATAGTATTGTATTAGATATGTTTGGTGGTAGTGGTTCTACTTTACTGACGAGTGACCAATTGAATCGCATTTGTTACACCATTGAACAGGACGAAAAGTTTTGTGATGTGATTGTTAAACGATATATTGAACATGCAGGTAGAACAGCTGATGTGTATGTTATTCGTAACGATAAGAAAATACCATATGATGACTTGGTAGGTGATGCAGATGAAAAGACAATTGACAATGGGTAGTTTGTTTTCAGGTTCGGGTGGTTTTGAATTAGCGTCACAAATGGCTGGGATTATGCCACTATGGAATAGTGAAGTTGAACCTTTTCCTATTCTCGTTACACGAAAAAATCTACCGAATGTGACGCACTTAGGGAATATTCAAAAAATCAATGGTAGCAGGATACCACCAGTAGCTATCCTAACATTTGGTAGTCCCTGCCAAGATTTATCTGTTGCAGGGAAACGTGAAGGGTTAGACGGTAAAAAGTCTAACCTTTTTTATGAAGCCATACGTATCATTAAAGAAATGAGGGAGAAAACAAATGGAAACTATCCACGGTTTATCGTCTGGGAAAATGTCCCAGGTGCATTCTCAATCAACAAAGGAGAAGATTTCAGATGTGTCCTTGAAACCATCTGCCAAGTCAAAGATATACAGATATCTATCCCTAGACCTTCAAAATGGTCAAACAGCGGCAAAATCATGGGTGGAACATTCTCTCTTGCATGGCGAGTGTTGGATGCTCGGTATTTTGGAGTGCCCCAGAGAAGAAAAAGAATCTTTCTTGTCGCAGATTTTAATGGCAAAAGTGCCAGTGAGATATTATTTGACGAAAAAAGCGTGCCAAGGGATATTGAAACGAGCTCAGATGAGAGACAAACAACTACCAAAAGAATTGGAAGACGCACTACGCTATGCCTAAATGACCAAGGTGGAGAGCGTATGGACGTGACAGAAGATTATACAGCTACGCTAAGAGCCAAAGGGAATCGATCCCCTTATGTATTTGAAAATCACGGACAAGATTCTCGATTTAATGGACCACTTGACGTATCCCCAACATTTGGAGCTAATCTTGGTTTAGGGGGCAACAATCAACCATTGGTAGTGAATGCCAAAACTTACGACATTCGTTTGACAAGCGAAAACACACGCAACGTCAGGGCGACTATTTACGAAACAGATATCTCAAGAACGATTGATACTGGAGGAAACAATCCAGACAGAAATCAAGGTGGATTAGCCGTGGTGTATTCTACTAGTAAAAACTCACACCATACAATCGCTAATGTGAACGAAGTTGGGACGCTTGTGGCAAGTGACTATAAAGATCCACCAACCGTCATGGAAAGAAATCTAAAGGTTCGTAGATTAACGCCAACCGAATGTGGTAGGCTACAAGGTTTCCCAGATGATTGGTGTGAGGAGTTAGCCATTATGACACCTAGTGAAGAAGAACTTTCTTTTTGGAGAGCTGTCTTTGAAGAACATCGACTCATCAATGGCAAAAGCAAATCGAAGTCTGATAAACAAATTAAAAAATGGTTATCCAATCCATATTCGGATTCTGCTCAATATAAAATGTGGGGAAATGGTGTTGCGCTTCCATGTGTCGTTTATATTATGAAAAAAATCGCAGAAATGACTTGATAAATCATCATTTTAGAGTGATATATAGTGTAACAAACATACAGGAGGCTAAATATCATGATAGATAGAGTAAAACAAGCATTCTATGACAAGGAAGATAAACGATTAAAAGAAGCAGGTAAGTTGAGAAAAGCGGGTGAAAAAAATGAAAAGTAGAATAGAGAAATTAAGATTTCAATATCCAATCGGTACTCGCGTTAAACTCATTCAAATGGATGACATACAAGCACCGCCTATCGGTACTAAAGGGACGGTTTTAGGAGTGGATGATATTGGTTCTATTATGGTTGCTTGGGATAATGGTAGTCAATTAAGTGTTGTATTTGATGAAGATTATTGTGTGAAAGTAGATGATGATTAAGATGAAAATATGGCAAAATCATGGAAATAAGAGTTGATATTTATAGTGTTTAGCATGATAAATAGTGTAACCAAAATACAAGAGAAGAAAACACACTATACAGAAAGATTCAAGAAGCACTCAACGAAGTAAGAGCAAAAAGCTTCAGTCAAACCTAAAACAAGGTTTACAAAAAGCTTCAACAAACACAAAGATGGGGCAAATGCCCTATTTTTATTGGGAGGAAATGACATGATATATCAACCTAGTCAGTTTAAATTAAAATCATCGAGATACGATAAACAATTGGCTGACTACGCTGTTAGTTTTATTGAATGCTTATCGCATACTAAAGGTACATGGGCAGGTAAACCATTCAAGCTTCTTCAATGGCAAGAACAAATCATCAGAGATTTATTTGGGATTGTGAAGCCAGATGGGTATCGACAGTTTAATACGGCATACATTGAAATTCCTAAGAAGATGGGTAAGAGTGAGTTAGCAGCGGCTGTTGCATTATTACTTTGTTGTGGGGATCTCGAAGAACGTGCAGAAGTCTATGGTTGTGCTGCGGATCGACAACAAGCGAGTATTGTCTTTGAAGTAGCAGCAGATATGGTTCGAATGTGTCCTGCGTTAAATCGCCGGGTCAAAATTCTAGCGTCACAGAAACGAATTGTGTACTTGCCAACCAATAGTTTTTATCAAGTCTTATCAGCTGAAGCTTACTCAAAACATGGATTCAATGTACATGGGGTAGTATTTGATGAGTTACATACACAGCCAAATAGAAAACTCTTTGATGTGATGACCAAAGGGAGTGGAGATGCAAGAACACA
Source organism: Aerococcaceae bacterium zg-1292 (assembly GCA_016126655.1). Classification (GTDB taxonomy): domain Bacteria; phylum Bacillota; class Bacilli; order Lactobacillales; family Aerococcaceae; genus Globicatella. Next base: position 1,148,641 of record CP065955.1, read on the forward strand.
GCCACTATACTTTCTCATTACGACAGCAGGGACGGATACCCATTCAATTTGTTATGAAACGCATCAGAAAGCTAAAGATATTTTAGAAGGACGAAAAGTAGACCCTACTTTTTATCCTGTTATTTACGGGGCAGACGAGAGTGATGATTGGACCGATCCAAAAGTATGGCATAAAGCCAATCCGTCACTTGGTGTGACCGTACCGATTGAAAAGGTGGAAATGGCATGTGAATCTGCTAAACAAAATCCAGGAGAAGAAAATGCCTTTAGGCAACTGAGACTTAATCAATGGGTTAAACAAGCCATTCGTTGGATGCCAATGGAGAAATGGGATGCGTGTGCGTTTAGTGTAAATGAAGAAGACCTAGAAGGTCGTGTGTGTTATGGAGGCTTAGACTTATCTTCTACAACCGACCTTACTGCTTTTGTCTTAGTTTTTCCACCAGAAGATGAACATGATAAGTATGTCATATTGCCATATTTTTGGTTGCCAGAAGATACCATTCCGTTAAGAGTTAGACGTGACCATGTGCCGTATGATTTATGGGAGAAACAGGGGTATGTTGAAACGACAGAAGGGAATGTCGTGCATTATGGTCATATTGAAAAATTTATTGAACGATTAGGGCAAACATTCAACATTAAAGAAATTGCCTTTGACCGTTGGGGAGCTGTTCAAATGGTACAGAATTTAGAGAGTATGGGCTTTACCGTTGTACCTTTTGGGCAAGGATTTAAAGATATGAGCCCACCCACTAAAGAATTGATGAAGCTCACACTTGAACAAAAGATAACTCATGGTGGGCATCCTGTTTTAAGATGGAATATGGATAATATCTTTATTAGAACGGATCCAGCGGGAAATATTAAAGCTGATAAAGAAAAATCAACAGAGAAAATTGATGGTGCGATTGCGACTATTATGGCATTAGACCGTGCGATTCGTTGTGGAAATGTGAATACCGAAAGCGTGTATGATGGGCGCGGAATTTTGTTTATGTAACCTTAAACTTGCATTTGTGCGTTATTTATTTTATAATAAAGCACAAAAGGAAGTGCGAAATAATGAATGAAGATAAGATAAGAAAAATGATAGAAAAAAATAATGGTATCATAACAGCCAAAGAAGTATCAGAGAGTGAAATAGAATCGTGGTACCTTACGAATATGGTAAAAAAAGGAAAGCTCGAAAGAGTTGCAAGAGGTATTTATTTTGATTCTAATTATGATAATTACGATGAACTTTATATTTTTCAACTTAAAAACAAAGCATGCATTTATTCCTACCAAACGGCACTATATCTTTATGGATTGACCGATAGAATCCCCTTTATTAATGAAGTCACTGTGAAACAAGGATATAATGCATGGCGTATCAAAGAAACAGTCTTTGTTCATCAAATAAAAAAAGAATGGTATGAGATAGGATTGACTAAAGTTATGACAGAGATGGGAAATCTTGTATATGCTTATGATATGGAAAGAACTCTTTGTGATTTGGTAAGAGATAGAAAAAACCAAGATGTAGAAATATTTTCAAAAGCTTGGAATTTTTATCTAAAGAAAGGTTCCAGAGACATATGGAAACTTAGAGAGTATGCTAAGGCATTTAATATATCACAGCAGATAGAGGAAATACTGGAGGTAATTGTCCATGAATAAAGATAGTATTACGCAAAAATTAAGAAACAAGGCTAAAGAACTAGAATTAAATTACAATACAGTATTAAGTAAATTTTTCTTTGATGAATTTTTGAAATTACTAGCAAACAGCAATCATAAAGAAAATTTTATGCTCAAGGGAGGAATGCTTTTAACGTATGCATTAGGCATTCAAAATAGATCTACTCAAGACATTGATTTTTTAGTAAAGGGAATAAAATTGAATGCTGCAGAAATAAAAAAAGTTTTAGAAGATATTTTAAGAAAAACGAATCAATCGGATATATGGTTTGAATTGATTAGTGATGTGCAAGAAATTCGAGTAGAAGATGAATATGGTGGATTGAAGTTTCATGTAATTGGGCATTTATCAAATATTAGAATTCCTTTTTCTATTGATGTTGCAACAGGTGACCCAATCTTTCCGTATCCAAAAATAGAGAACTATACTACAATTTTAGGCGATAATATTGAATTAAAAATATATCCATTGGAATCTGTGTTATCAGAGAAACTACAGACAGTATTGGCAAGATCAGAAAATAATAGTAGAAGTAAAGATTTCTATGATATTTATGCTATTTTGAATAATAAATTAGAAACGATAGATATAGAACAGCTTAAAATAGCCGTTCTCATGACATTTAAATATAGAAAGACAGAAATTACAAAAGATGAAGCGAAACAAATTATTGACAATATTAATAATGATTCTTTAGTTAAAGAAAGATGGATAAGATATCAAAAGAAAAATCCATATGCTACAGGTATTGAATTTAATGAAATCGCTAAGTGTTTAAATGATTTAGTTGAATTGTCCATGTAAGACAAAAACTTAAAATGGTCTTTTTTTAAGAGGAATATCATAATTAAGGGAAAGTATCTACTGAAAAGTAGGTGCTTTTATTATACTTAAAATTGGGAGGCAACAATGAAATTATTTAGTGGGCTATTTCGTTCAAGAGATAAACTGGAAAATAAACTGAGTAATAACAGTTATTCCTTTTTTATTGGGCAGTCATCCAGCGGAAAACGAGTCAATGAACGAACGGCTATGACCATGAGTGCGGTTTATTCGTGTGTTCGAATATTATCGGAAACATTGGCGAGTCTTCCTCTTCATGTTTATGAAAGAACCGATGTGGGGAGTAAAAAAGCGACTTATCATAGTCTATATAACATCCTACACAATGAACCGAATGCTGAAATGACGAGTTTTATTTTTCGAGAAACTTTGATGACACACTTACTCTTGTGGGGGAATGCTTATACACAAATTATCCGTAATGGCAAAGGGGATGTGGTGGGGTTATACCCACTTATGCCAGATAAAATGACAGTGGATCGAGATGACAACCATACGATTTATTATGAATATCTAAGTACTAATGGAGAACGAGTGAGATTATCCTATCAAGATGTGCTACACATACCAGGTTTAGGTTTTGATGGTTTGGTTGGTTACTCACCGATTGCCATGGCAAAAAATGCGATTGGGATGTCGATTGCAGCTGAAGAGTATGGGGCTAAATTTTTCTCCAACGGTGCAACCCCAAGTGGGATACTTGAGCATCCAGGAACGGTTAAGAATGCCGATAGTTTAAGAGAAAGTTGGACACGTGGCTTTTCTGGTAATAACTCCCATAAAGTCGCTATTTTAGAAGAAGGTATGAAATATACACCTATTTCTATATCACCTAATGAGGCACAGTTTTTAGAAACACGAAAATTTCAAATTAATGAGATTGCTCGCATTTTTAGGATTCCCCCACACATGATAGGGGATCTTGAAAAGTCGAGTTTTTCTAATATTGAACAACAATCGTTGGAGTTCGTAAAATACACCTTAGATCCATGGGTGATTCGATTTGAACAAGCCTTTAATCGTAGATTACTAAAAGATAAAGAGAAAGCACAGTTTTATGTCAAGTTTAATGTGGATGGTCTGCTTCGTGGAGATTATCAGTCCCGAATGAATGGCTATGCGGTGGGTCGTCAAAATGGGTGGATGAGTGCCAATGATATTCGAACACTTGAAAACTTAGATAGAATACCTACTGAAGAAGGTGGTGACTTATATTTAGTTAATGGGAATATGTTACCACTGAAACACGCAGGAGCATTCGCAAATATCAATAAGGAGGATGATGCCAATGAGGAAATTTTGGAACTGGAAAACAAATAAGCACGATGAGCATCTATTGTTTTTAAATGGCACGATTGCAGAGGAGTCTTGGTTTGATGATGATGTCACACCAAGGCTTTTTAAGTCTGAATTAGACAATCATAAAGGGGATATTACGGTTTGGATAAACTCACCTGGTGGCGATTGTATCGCGGCTGCTCAAATTTACAATATGTTAATTGACCACAAAGGTGAAGTGGTTATTAAAATTGATGGGATTGCTGCAAGTGCAGCATCGGTAATTGCCATGGCAGGGACAAAGGTGTTGATGAGTCCTGTCTCCATGATGATGATTCATAATCCTATGACGCTTGCGTTTGGAGATAAAGAGCAAATGAAACAGGTCATGTCCATGTTGGATGAAGTGAAAGAGTCTATTATGAATGCTTATGAAATCAAGACGAATTTACCACGGAAAACATTATCTAGCATGATGGATAGTGAAACGTGGATGAATGTCCATAAAGCCATTGAACTTGGTTTTTGTGATGGAGTATTTGAACGAGAAACAGAGGATATGGACGCACCGATTGTGTCTAACCTTTATTCAAAAGGTTTGACTGAAAATTCACTCAAAGACAAGCTGGTTGAAAAATGTCACATTCAGCCAAAAAACAACACAACGCAGGCGCAAAGTTTACTAGACAGACTTAACTTAATCAAAAATTGGAGGTAATACAAATGAGTAAGCTTTTAGAAATGATTGAAAAACGCAATAAAGCGTGGGAAGGTGCGAAAGCCTTCGTGGAAGCAAACAAAGATAAAGATGGGCTACTTACCGAGGAACAAACTAAACAGTACCAAGAAATGGAACAAAAGGTGTTAAACTTCAGTAAAGAAATTGACCGTCTGCAACGTGAAGAACAATTGGATAAGTTGATGGAAAAACCTATTAACACACCAATTAAAGAAAAACCAAGACAAGAAGATATCGAAGAAAAAACAGGACGTGCCAGTACCGCATACAAAAACAGTATGCTTCAAGCCTTACGTTCCAACTTTAAACAAGTATCGAATGTCTTACAAGAAGGAGTAGATGCTGATGGTGGATATTTAGTACCGGAGGAATACGATCAGCGTTTAATTGGTGTTTTAGAAGAAGAAAATATTGTTCGCCACCTTGCCACAGTGATTACAACAGCAGGTAATCACAAAATCAATATTGCCGGAACAAGCCCGGCAGCGGCGTGGATTGACGAAGGTGCTGAATTGAAGTTTGGCGAGGCTAAATTCAGTCAAATGTTACTGGATGCGCATAAATTACACGTAGCCATTAAAGTGACAGAAGAATTATTGTATGATAGCGCCTTTAACTTAGAAACGTATATTACTGAACAATTTGGTAAAGCGCTCGCTAATGCAGAAGAAGATGCCTTTTTAAATGGTGACGGTAATAATAAACCGACAGGAATTTTTCATGAAACAAATGGGGGGACATTCCTTGATAAAGTGACAGCAATTAAAGCAGATGATGTGATTAACCTTATTCATGCTTTGAAACGTCCGTATCGAAAAAATGCAGTCTTTATTACAAATGATAAGACTATCGCACAAATTCGTAAGTTTAAAGATAGTAATGGGGCATACATTTGGCAACCTAGCTATCAACAAGGTGAACCTGACAAGGTATTAGGGTATCCTATTTACACTTCTGCCTATGCACCAGAAAATGCCATCGCTTTTGGTGACTTTAGTTACTATAACATTGGCGACCGTGGGGCACGTTCGTTTAAAGCATTAACAGAATTATTTGCAGGTAATGGCATGATTGGGTATGTCGCCAAAGAACGTGTGGATGGTAAATTGATTTTACCTGAAGCGGTACAAATCTTAAGCATCAATGGGTAATTGAATGGGAGGGAGTAACGAATGATTGTAACGCTTGAGGAAATAAAAAATTACTTACGAGTCGATAGTGCTCAAGACGATGCGTTGCTTTCTTCTTTAATGTTAAGTGCCACTCGATTATGTACGCATATTTTAAGGGTGAATCATTTAGATGAGTTGTCGCAGTATCAAGATGAGTTACGGGTTGCCATCTTATATGCGACCGCTTATCTATATGAACACCGTGAGGAAGCCAATCATCGGGAATTGACGTTAACATTGCGTAGTTTATTATTTGGTATTCGAAAGGCGGAGTTTTAGTTGAAAGTCAGCTTATTAAATGAACGATTAGTGATTGAAAAGAGTGACGTGTCGGTTGATGAAGTAGGGAATCATGTGACACAGTGGCTACCTTACTACGAATGTGCAACTACCATTAGTCATGAATCGCCTATAGAAACCACCGCAACCGGTGCTATTTGGGACCATCGCAAAGTAGATTTTACTATTCGATATAGTCAAGAAGTCGCAAATTTAACGACTACTAAGTATCGTATTCAATTTCGGGGTGAGCTGTATAACATAATGGGGATTGACCATTTTCAATATAAAAAGCGTCAATTAAAATTGCATTGTCAGAAGGTGGAGCGCTCATGAAAATTAGGATTGAAGAATTATCCAATGAAATTATGAAAGGCTTAAAAGAATATGCGGATACAACGGCATCAGAAATAAAATCCGCCGTTAGGGAAACAGCGCAAGAAGTGAAACAGACCTTACAAGAAACCTCACCAAAGGATACTGGACAGTACGCTAAAAGTTGGGCGATTAAAGTGCAATCAGAACAGGCAACCAATCTCAATGTGGTGATCCATTCACCCAAGCATTATTCACTCACGCATTTATTGGAATTTGGACACGCAACACGAAATGGTGGTCGAACTGAAGCACAACCACATATTGAACCTGCAGAACAACAAGCGATAAGCACCCTACAACAACGGTTAGAAGTGAGGTTATAATCAATGGAAAATATTATTCAAATGATTAAATCGTTCCGACTTCCGTATGCGTACCATCATTTCGCAGAAGGGAATGCTCCTAACCCACCTTTTGTTGTGTTCTTTCTTCCAAATTATGACTACTTTGCAGCAGATGGCGGTGTGTATTTTAAACAAGCGACTTTATTTATTGAAATCTATACAGATAAAAAAGACTTAACATTAGAAGAGAAAGTCGAAAAAGTACTTGATGACCACCAGCACTATTACACAAAAACAGAAACGTGGATAGAATCGGAGCGATTGTATCTCGTACATTACCAAATGGAGGTAACCGTTAATGGAAAATAAAGTGAAATATAATTTATCCAATGTTCATTATGCTAAGTTAAAAGTGAACGAAGAAGGCATGGTCTTTGATAAACCTATCCCAATTCCTGGAGCAGTGACATTGAGTTTATCACCGAATGGCGAACCCGAACCATTCTTTGCGGATGGGATAGTTTACTACACCTTAAATAATAATATGGGATATGACGGCGAGTTGGAAATTGCGTTAATTCCAGAGAAATTTCGCCAAGAAGTACTCAATGAACGAATGGACAAAAATAAAGTATTAGTTGAAGACGTTAATACACAAACTTTGCCTTTCGCCTTGTTATTTGAATTTGATGGCGATCAACATCAAATTCGTCATGTGATGTATAACTGTTCGGCAGGACGACCAAAAATCGAATCGAAAACGAACGAGGAGAGTCGACAAGTTCAAACTGAAACGTTAAGTATTAAAGCAAGACCATTAAAAGAAGGGTTTGTTAAAGCGCGAACAGGTGCAACCACACCGGAAGAAACTTACAAAAATTGGTATGAAACAGTGTATGTGCCAAGCATGAATCAAGAAGTTGAGGTGTAAACATGAGCGTAAAGAAGACAATTTTAATCGACCAACAACCAGTGTTATTTAAAGCGTCAGCTGCAATTCCTCGTTTATATCGGATTCAATTTGGACGTGATATTTATCAAGATTTGAAGTTGTTGGAGAACGCAGTGAAGAAACAATCATCTAAGAATAGTCAATTAGATATTGTCAGTTTGGAATTGTTTGAGAATATCGCTTTTATTATGGCGAAACATGCGGACAACTCACTGCCAGATAAAGTAGATGAATGGTTAGAACGTTTTTCAACATTTTCGATTTATCAAGTATTACCCCAGTTGATTGAATTATGGGGATTGAATTTAAAGTCGCATAGTCAGTCAAAAAAGTCGTCTGCCAAACCGAAAGGGAGATGAATACACCACTCTTTCTCTTAAGGTGCGTTCAAATCGGGTTATCCCTACAAGAGTTGGAGTTATTAACGATTGGATTAGTCAATGACTTATTTATTGAAATGAATAATGACCAATTCCAATATGCACAAGTCGCCAGTCAAGAAGATATGGATCGTTTTTAGGAGATGAGTCAATGTCAAGACGAATAAAGGGAATCACCATTGAATTAGGTGGCGATACAACTAAACTCCAGACTGCTTTAAAACAAGTCAACCGAGAGATTAAAGATACCCAGCGTGAATTGAAAGATGTAGAACGACTACTGAAACTCGATCCACATAATACGGAACTCTTGGCACAAAAACAAGCCTTAGTAACACAAGCAATTGATGGCACAAACGAAAAATTAGAAACGCTAAAAACAGCAAGTGAACAAGCGTATGAGGCACTTAATAAAGGGGAGATAACGAAACAACAATTTGATGCCTTGCAACGAGAAATTATTGAAACGGAACAAACCCTTAAGCACTTAGAATCGGAATTAAAAAATGTAGATTCGAGTTTTCAAGCAACATTAAAAAATGCGGGCGAAAAAATGACTCAGACAGGCGAAACAATCAAAGGAGTTGGCACTACGCTCACGAAAAATGTAACGGCTCCGATTGTTGGTATAGGTGCAGCTTCTATAGCGGCCTTTTCACAAATTGATGAAGGATATGACATCATTATAAAAAAGACCGGAGTAGCGGGGGAAGAATTTGAAGCACTCAAGAAAGTGGCAGATAATGTCTTTCGCTCTCTTCCTGTTGAAATGGTCGATGTTGGAACAGCAGTGGGCGAAATTAATACACGTTTTAAAGTAACAGATGCTGAACTTGAAAACTTAACAGTACTCTTTTTAAAATTTGCTGAAATTAATGAAACGGATGTCAATGCAACGATTGGCAATACGCATCGTTTGATGACCCAATGGGGAATTTCAACGTCAGAAACTGCAGCCATCTTAGGACTGTTAACGTCCAAAGCACAAGAAACAGGAATCAGTGTGGAACAATTAATTAATGGGTCGCAACAATATGGTTCGATTATGAAAGAAATGGGCTTAAATTTAACGCAAAGCATCGAATTGTTAGCACAATTTGAAGCAAATGGTGTGAATGCAGACCAAGCATTGATGGGATTGAAAAAAGCGGTTCAGACATATACAGCACAGGGATTATCCATGGATGAAGCGTTGAGAGCAACCATTCAATCCATTAAAGAAGCGGCATCCGAAACGGAAGCGTTAGCCATTGCCAGCCAAATATTTGGTAGTCGCGGTGCGTTAGAAATGACGAAAGGTATTCGAGAAGGGCGTATTTCTTTGGATGAACTATCCAAAAGTATGACAAATTATGGTGAAGTCGTTAATGAAACGTATGCAGGTACATATGATGGGATAGATAACTTTAAAGTAGCCATGAATAATTTAAAGAGTGTATTAGCGGAACTGGGTGCGGTTATATCTGATGTCTTAGGTCCTATTTTGTTGGTTGTTGCGAAAGCTTTAGGAACACTTGCATCGTGGTTTGGGCATCTCCCCGTACCGGTCAAACAAGTGATTGTAATGGTGGGGCTACTGGTTGCTGCTATTGGTCCGTTATTAGTAATTTTTGGAACGATTGTGGCAGCCGTTGGACAAGCGATCACAGGGTTTGCTACCTTATCAGGTGTTTTTGCTTCGGTAGGTGGGGCAATTACTGCAACCTTACCCGTTATTGTATCCATCGGTGCTCCCTTGTTGGCAATCGTTGCAGTGGTCTGGTCGGTAATTGAAGTTGGAAACTATCTGATTGCCAACTGGGAAGAAATTAAACAAGCAGCAAGCCAAACCTGGCAAGCAGTTGCGCAAAAGATACAGTCCTGGATGAATCAACTGCAACATGGGATGACTCAAACCTGGCATCGTATTAAAAATACAACGATGCAAGTGTGGCAATCGATGCAACAGTATTTAACTGGATTATGGCAGTCTATGAGTCAAACTTTATCAGCTGTATGGCAACAAATTGTACAACAAGCACAAACATTTTGGACTCAACTCTTACAAACCATTCAGTGGATAGGGCAGTCTATTTGGCAAAGCATTGAAACGGTTTGGAAGGCCATTTTATCATTCATCATTACTGTTGTTAATTCCATCGTCAATGGAGCAATCGATGGATTTGCTTCTCTGCTGAGTGGGATTCAATCCGTTATGGGTAATATTACTCAAGCGATTGCGAATGGGTTTAATCAAGCGGTGCAATTTATCTTTGATGTAATGGGGCAGGCCTATGGTTGGGGTGTTGATTTTATTCAAGGATTTGTTAATGGGATTTGGAACAGTATGAGTAGCGTTGTTCATGCAGTTAAATCGGTTGCGGATACCGTGTGGAGTTATTTACACTTTACCGTTCCAGAAGTAGGACCTTTAACGGATTATGAAACTTGGATGCCGGATTTCATGAAAGGTCTATCGAAAGGAATTGAACAGAGCCGCCATTTAGTGAGACAATCCGTTGAAAATGTTGCCAATGACATGATCATGCGACCAGCAGAGTCTGTTTCGCCACATTATTCCGTAGATGTTTCTGCGATAACTCAAGCAATTCAAGGTATCGCCGTGGAATCTCCTTCGCCTTCTTTTGAATCGATTAAGGATATTGTTATTCCTGTTTATGTCGGCGGAACATTATTAGACGAAGTGATTGTTAATGCACAAATGCGCCAAGCCATACGGTCAGGAGGTCGATCATAATGTCATATCTTACGATAAACAATCATGTACTTCCACTTCCTGATCAGTATCGGATTTCGTTAACGGATATTGAATCGAAGAGTAGTGGCCAAACTGAAGGTGGTACTTACCAGCGAGATGTGATTCGTCTGGGTAGAGTATCCATCGATGTTTCATTTACATTAACACGAGAAACGAATGTAAAGCTCACGGGATTATTGAATCGGTCAAAAGTGCTTTGTCAATATTTAGACCCTAAAACCAATCACTTAACGCAATCGGAAATGATGATGTCAAACTATGACGCTACGATGATAAAAAATCGACAAGGACAAGGATTATGGCAAGTCTCGTTTACATTAACGGAGTTATAAAAGGAGGAGCGACATGTATCCTGTGAGCGAAATGTTTCAAGTAGCGATTGATGATAATGCGAGAGAATACTATTGGAGTGGGATCATCACCTCTAAATTTGGGAAGCCGTATCCTTTTCACTCGAATGATATTGTACAAGGTACGGGTTATATTCAACAGGCAAACTCCGGTGATTTAGAGTTGGGAATTGGCTCAGTCTATGCGGCCGAATGTGGGGTGTCCCTTTATGTAAAACCACCAAACTTTATCCCGCCATTGCATCAAGCGACCATTGAATTCTTTTTTCATCTAAAAGTAGCAACTGGTCAGTATGAAACGATCCCAATGGGCCAATTTGATATTTCAGAAGTCAATCGACGTCAACGAGTCGTGGAAATCAAAGGGTTTGATGCCATGATACGTTTTGATAAACGGATGACGATAAAGGATACATTTGGTGAACCCTTTGACTTATTACACACCATTTGTGAAAAGTGTCAAGTGCCGTTTGGCATGACAAAAGAAGAAGTGGAACGATTGCCTAATGGTAAACGATTGTTGAGTTTATACGCAGAAAATGATGTCGAAACGTACCGAGATTATTTGCATTATCTAACGCAATGCTTAGCTGGTTTTGCGACAATTAACCGACAGGGAAAACTTGTTATCAAGCATAACGGTACACAGTCAGTAGCAAGACTGGATTCTTCGAAACGATTTGATACCAGTGTGTCGGATTATCGAACTCATTACACAGGAGTTTCATCTACGAACTTGAAGACGAAGTTTTCTGAATATTATTCGATTGAAAAGGATGTCGGGTCCACGTTGAATTTGGGCATTAACCCTTTAATGCAATTAGGGCTAAAAGAACAACGACGAATTATGTGTGAGGCCATTTTATCGGTCGTATCACAGTATGAATTTGTTCCTATTGATACCACGATTATTGGCAATCCTGCTTATGAAGTGGGAGATGCCTTTGAGTTTCATTTTGAAAACAAGTGGTATCACAGTTTAATGACGGAAGTTTACTATCCCATTCATGGTCGAATGCGTATTCGTTGTGTGGGTAAAAATCCTCTTTATTCTTCTGCAAAATCAAAACATGATAAAAATATTATTGGTTTATTATCGCAAATCGAAGCTGAAAAAATTATGGTTTATTCTTTCTATAATGCATCAGAATATCCTTTATCTGTTGCCCGCATCCCGATTATCGATATTGATTTTGCGAGTGTAAGAGAAACCGATGCACAGTTTCATGCGACCATTTTATTAAACGCAGAAGAATCCTTTATTCCAGGGACACACATTCAATTAACGTATTCAATCGATGGGATTGAAGAAACAAAGCACGTACCGATGATGACACTTCAACCAGGTGCAAATGTATTGACTGTCTATTATCCATTGAGCGGATTGATTGAGAATCGAGTATATCGCTTTAAAGTGGTTGCTGAATTGAACAAAACTAGCAGCGTTAATATACCTGCCGATGGGATTGTCGCTTCTATTTCAGGTCAAGGATTAGCTGCAGAAAAAGGATGGGACGGTCGTATTGAATTATCCGACACATTTATTCGAAAACGGAAAAAAGGGGAGTATTTACTCTCTATACGTGATCAAGTAATGATTGATGCCGTTGAAAAGGAAGAAACAACAGCCAGTGAAACATTTGAGAGAATGAATACATTTAATAATAATAATTTGAGGGGGTAACATTTATGAAAGGTCATACCAAGATAGAGCTAACTGATATTAAAAGTGGTGAAATTTCTATCATAGAGGAAGAAAACGAAATCACGCGTGCCCTCGATTATATTTATAATCATAATTTGGGTGGATTAATGTATAGTGCTGATCCTAATTCAATGAATTCAAAACGGCATTTATTTCCGATTATCGAACATACATTAAATGGTATTTTGTTATTTAGCCAGGTCAATCAAAAGGAATCGGGTATTTATGCTCCCTCAGTCAATTCGGTTGTTGGCTACGCTTCAAATGAAATCAATACGACAGAAGATGCGAAACGTGGAAGTTACAATAAACATGAGTCGGGGAAAGTAACTAATGGCTATCGTCATGTTTGGGATTTTGCGACCAATCAAGGGAATGGAAAGATTTTAAGTCTTTCTTTAACTCACGACCAAGGGGGACGTGCCTATTTTGGGTCAGCGTTTGAAAAACAAACCGTTATTATTCGACTAACAACGATTAAAAATGAAATTGACGATTATACGCTTACAAAATATACACACTTAGTAGAAGGTGATGTTGAAAACAATCGTTTAATTACCATCACACCTGAAGATAAGAAATTAATCATTCGAAAATATTGGGAACCTTTCAGCAAAATTAGTATTTTAGATAGTCTTGGTGGTGAAAATCATGAACCACTTGAGACCTATGAAATATATCCTACTCATTTTATTCCAGACGGCATCTATGATTATACATTTTTAGATGGGAAAAATGGGTATTGGTATGGTTTCAGTTTAAAGAATGAACGATACAATCAGACATTAACTCAGATTAAAATTAACAAAGAGAGTCGACAATTTACAGAGCGAACGATAAATTTACAAGATAACAAGATTTATAATTTGAAAATACGTTCAACGACTGCTGTTAAGAAATCACTGAGTGGTATTGAATCGTTAGTCATTCGGGGTAATTATTTTTATATTCCTTTATCATCTGGTAATAAAATCTTAAAAATGCATTTAGAAAACGATGCTGATTTTGAATTGCTCGGGGAGGAAGTACTGACTTCAGATTTTTCTAAGGGGATGTTAGCTTTTAATGACTTTATTTTATCATCCAATTATCTTATTGACTCAAATGATAAGATTCAAATGATTCAAACGATGAGTGTAGATTTTAATTTTAGCTTTTCGATTCAATGGGGACCGTTTATGCTGGCGTATACTTCTTATAGCCCTACGAATGGTCCGACAGTGATTGAAAAACGACTGAATTTAATCACTCCCTATCTCGCGACTATTAATAATTTAGCACAACCGGTAGTTAAAACAGCAGATAAAACAATGAAAATTATCTATACAGTTACAGAAACGGAGGAATCATAATGGATATCATGGTAAAACATATGACAGTATTTGGTGGGGTTTTAGGTTGGTTATTAGGTGAATTAGACGGCTTCTTATATGCCTTAGTCGTGTTTGTGATACTTGATTATTTAACTGGGATTATGGCGGCGATTGTTGAGAAACGTTTATCCAGTGAACAAGGGTTTAAAGGAATATTTAAGAAAATAACCTTATTTACTTTAGTAGCGTTAGCGCATATTATTGATAATGAAATTTTGAAAAAAGGTGGGGCTGTCCGAATGGCCGTCATCTTTTTTTATTTAGCCAATGAAGGATTGAGCATCTTAGAAAACGTCACTCGAATGGGTGTAAACGTCCCCCCGCAATTACGTAGTGTATTAGAAAAGATTAACGAGAAGGAGGTGAAGTAGTAATGTTAGAGAAAGTACTTTTTATTGCCAATCAATATGTAGGAGCTCCTAAGTACGGAACAGCTCATAAAGAGTTAGTGGATACTTATAATGCCGCTCGCCCTTTACCACAAGGATACCGAGTTACGTATGACGATGATTGGTGTGATGTGTTTGTTTCAAGTGTGTTTATTAAAGCCGGTGTTTCTAAGTTAATTGGTAGAGAATGCGGCGTGCAACGTCATATACAGTTGTTTAAGCAATTAGGTATTTGGCTGGGAGAAACAAAGCCACAACGTGGAGATATCATTACGTTTGATTGGGATCGTGGTGGTTTTGCTGATCATATAGGTATCGTTGAGGATGTATCTGGAGATACCGTCAAAACGATTGAAGGTAATAGTAATGGAAAAGTTAGTCGCAATCACTTTAAGTGGAATGATGCCAGAATCGTGGGGTATGCCAGACCAAAATATAAACAACAAACGATGAACAAACCATCAATTGATATTCTTGTAAAAGAAGTATTGGCAGGTAAGCATGGGGTTGGCGAAGAACGCAAACATTCCTTAGGAATTAATTATGACGCAGTCCAAAAGAAAGTGAATGAGATACTTTCCAAACCAGATGAGATAGCATTGACTTATCGAAGTGAGACATTACGTAAATATCACTTAGATCTGATTTTGAAATTGTGCAAGCAATATCAGATAATACCTTCCTTTGCGATTACAGTACTGCACTTTGAAGGAATGTGGGGACATTCGTTTGTAGGGCGTAGTGACAATAATTGGGGTGGTATGACCTGGACAGGAAGTGTTAAACGTCCAAGTGGAGTGGTAGTATCAAAAGGAAGTGCTCGACCGCAATCAGAAGGCGGTCATTATATTCGCTATCAAAGTGTAGAAGATTTTCTCATAGATTGGTTTTATTTATTACGTCAAGGTGGTTCTTACCGTGTGAGTGGTCAGAAGACTTTCCGTGAATCCGTGCAAGGGTTATTCCAAATTGGTGGAGCAACCTATAATTATGCTGCAACGCCGTATGAAACGTATCTTATCCGAGTGGTGTCACGTAAGACGAGCATTGAATCGGAAACGGGTATTTCATTGGAACGGTGGGACCCAAAAGAATTAAAAAACTATAAAGAATCGACAACCGTTATTGAAGATGATTATGAAATTGTCGTCAATGGTGTTAAGTACGTGTTGGTAAAACAATAATCATTTACTCATTGCCTATTTTGGTCTTTTGACTGAAATAGGCACTTTTTTTGTTTTAAGGGTTAATTAAACCATGCATTTTGTTGCCTGTAAGTATAGAGGGATAAATATCAGTTCTTATTTTGAATGTTTTTGTCCTTTATCTATCGAGGAGGTAATAATAGTGAATCTTGAACAGAAAAATAGAGTGAAATATTTAAGACATAAAGGGCTAGGATATACAGCGATAGCGGATATTTTAGAAGTGTCAGTGAATACAGTGAAAAGTTATTGTCAGAGAAACCATTTAGGGCAAAAGAAGATTAACGAACCCAATAGTCTGTGCGATGGATGTGGACAATTGATAATACAAGTCAGAGGACGGAAGAAAAAGCGATTTTGTTGTGATGAATGTAGGCATCGTTGGTGGAATGCAAACCAACATCTTGTCAATAAGAAAGCACATTATCATCTAACCTGCGAACACTGCAAGAAAAGCTTTACTTCTTATGGAAACAATCAACGAAAGTATTGTTGTCATGGTTGTTATATCCAAGATCGTTTTGGAGGTGACTGCAATGCAAGTTAGTCAAGGGAGTCCATTAAGACAAAAAACATCGCCACGAGTATTTGACGAAAAGTCTATGATTTTGGATTTTGAGTATGAAATGGTTCAGAAGTTAACGGTTCAGTTACATCAAAAAGGACTGTTATCAGAGTCTGAGTGTGAACGAATTCAAGCGTTAAATAAGCAGACTTTTTCTCCATTATATAAAGAGATTATGGTGTAGGAACTTGCTTATTTTAGGGTTTTGAGTGATATATAGTACTGACCAAAAAGGAGGTGATACAATGGGAAGAATAACAAAGATTGAACCTTGCTATAAAAAATTAAAAAGCAAAAAGGTACGAGTAGCAGCTTATGCGAGAGTTTCAACAGATAGTGACGAGCAATTACTAAGTTTAGAAACTCAAAAAGAGCATTATCAAACGATTATCCAGACAAACCCAAGTTGGGAATACGTTGGATTGTATGTTGATGAGGGTATAAGTGGGACAAGTACTGAAAAAAGACAAGATTTACAAAGACTTTTAACAGACTGTGAGCAAGGAAAAATTGATCGAGTGATGACGAAGTCAATTAGTCGATTTTCTCGTAATACTGTCGATTGCTTAGAGATGATTCGTAAATTATCAAGTTTAGGGGTATATCTATATTTTGAAAAAGAAAATATAGATACTGAAAAGATGAGTTCGGAATTGATGGTTTCAATTTTAAGCTCAATTGCTGAAAGTGAGTCACATTCTATCTCAGAAAACAGCAAATGGTCGATTAAGCGACGATTTGAGATTGGAACCTATATTATCGCTACGCCACCCTACGGTTATCAAAATGTGGCAGGAACTATGATGATTATTCCTGAAGAAGCAGAAGTTGTAAAAGAAATTTTTCGGCAATCGATATCAGGAATGGGTACTTATCTTATTGCGAAGGCATTGAATTCTAGAAGCATCCCTACTAAAAGAGGAGGTGTTTGGCATTCTTCGACTGTCCAGAAGATTCTTACCAATTTAAGTTATACTGGGTACTTAATTTTACAAAAAACATATACGGATGAGAACTTTGGGCGTCATACAAATTATGGCGAAGAGGATCAATACATGATTCGAAATCATCATGAAGCGATTATATCGCACGAAGATTTTGAACTCGCACAAAAAGGGATGGAACAAAGAGCGCTCGACAAAGGGATTACCACAGGTGAAGGAAAGTATCACCAGCGGTATGCTTTATCAGGAAAGATTAAATGTGGTTGTTGTGGAACTTCGTTTAAACGAAGGGTGAGACGGAAGAATTCTGGGAAAGTTATTTTCTGGGCATGTAAAGAGCATATCAAACATAAAGAAAATTGTTCGATGCAGAGTGTAGATGAACATTGGATTCAGCAAGCTTATATGCAGATGATGAACAAATTGGCACAATGTCATCCAGTAGTACTCAAGCCTTTTGTTGAGGGATTGAGAGGTAGTAATCAAAAACAAGCAATTCATGAAGTTGTTGATATTGACTCTCAATTAGCAAAATTAAATGAACAGCAACAGGTGATGATGCAGTTGTTTGCGAGTGGCTACCTGGAAAGAGATGTGTTTTATGAGGAAAACTTACAGTTGCAACATGAAATAGATGATTTAGAAAACCAAAAACAAATACTAAGTAATATTATCAATGGTGATTTGACACATCTACAAGAAGCGAAAAAATTGTTGAGATTCGTAAGTAGTAAACCTAAAATAGATGACTTTAATCATGACGAGTTTAGTGAAGCTGTTGAGAGGATTACAATTCTAGCACGCAATCGTTACATCTTTCATTTGAAGTGTGGATTGAATTTTACAGAGGAGGTTGAATTAAAATGAGTCATATTCCTTACGGATATAGAATCCATAACGGCGAAGTAGTAAAAGATGAAAATGAAGCTTCAAAGATAAAAGCATTATTCAATCACTATCTTGTCAGCAAATCGATGAGAGCTTCTGCGAAAGAAGTGGGGATTGATAAAGTGCATTCTGCTATCGGTAGGATATTACGTAATAAAACGTATTTAGGAAACGAGTTTTACCCTCAAATTATTGAATCAGAGTTATTTGAAAAGGTTCAAGAGTTAAGAGAACAAAATGCCTTTAATCAAAACCGCACCAAAGTCACAGACGCTGAGAATAAAGCAACGATTATTCCTAATTACCAAGTGGAGAAAATCAAACAACAATTTGATAATCCGTATCAACAAGCAGAGTATGTCTATTATCAAATTAAGGAGGTTTGAAAATGAGTGGAAAGGTAACATTGATACCGGCTCGTAAAAGAGCGGGTAACAACATTGTTAAAAAGAAAGAAATATCGAAATTGAAAGTTGTGGCTTATTGCCGAGTGAGTACAGACAGTGAAGAACAAGCAGGAAGTTACGAAGCTCAAGTTCAACACTATACAGATTACATCAATAGAAACAACGAATGGGAATTTGCCGGTATTTATTCAGATGAGGGCATTTCTGGAACAAATATTAAAAAGCGCGAAGGATTTAATGACATGATTAGCGACTGTATGGCAGGGAAAATCGATATGATAATAACAAAATCAATCAGTCGCTTTGCAAGAAATACTATTGACTGCTTAAAATTTGTAAGGCAGTTAAAGGAGAAGAAAATCCCAATTATTTTTGAAAAAGAGAACATCAATACGATGGAAGCCAGTGGGGAGTTGCTATTAACCATTATGGCTTCATTAGCACAGCAAGAATCAGCATCATTATCGCAAAACGTGAAGTTGGGATTGCAGTTTCGATATCAAGAAGGCAAGGTGCAGGTGAATCATAATCACTTCCTTGGATACACTAAGGACGATGATGGGAATTTGATTATTGATGAAGAAGAAGCTAAAGTTGTTAAACGCATTTTTAGAGAGTATCTTGACGGAGCGAGTTTACGAGATATTGCGATTGGGCTTGAGAAAGACGGTATCTTAACCGGAGGTAAAAAGAAAAAATGGCACCTGAGCACGATTCAAGGAATCTTACAGAACGAAAAATATATGGGAGATGCCTTATTACAAAAGACAATCACTACGGATTTTATTGAAAAAATTCGGATAAAAAATGATGGGTCAGCACCACAGTATTATGTAAAAGACAGTCATGAACCTATTATTCCTAAAGATATATTTGTGCAGGTACAAGAGGAAATATTCAGGCGAGCAAATTTGCAGAGTGGGAAGCATACCAAGAAGAAACGAGTGTATTCAAGTAAATATGCATTATCAAGTATTTGTACCTGCTCAAAATGTGGGGATATTTATAGAAGACTAGCCTGGAATAATCGAGGTGTGAAATCAACAGTTTGGCGATGCTGCACACGAGTAGAAAACGGTCCATCCGCTTGTGACGCTCCAACCATACCTGAGAACGACTTGCATGAAGTGACGGTAAAGGCTATCAATCAGGTGTTAAAAATTTCACCAGAGACGCTAGAAAAATTAATGAAGAATATTGAAACAGTTATACTGAATGAAACAATTATTGATTTAGCAGAGATTAATCAGCGCATAAATGAAAAGCAAGCAGAGCTTCTTAAATTAGTTCGTAGTAAACAGGACTACGATAGTTTGGCAGATGAAATTGATGTATTGAATGATCAAAAATACCAGATAATGATTGAGAAAGCAAATCAGGAAGAAATGAAGCGGCGAATACTTGAAATGCAGGAATTCTTGAAGTCGAATCCACATGAAATGGTGGAATATGATGAAGTACTCGTAAGGAAATATATTAAGGGAATAATGATTTATGATAATGGGTTTGTAGTTGAATTCAAGTCAGGAATTGCAATAAAAATCTATAAATAGAATTATTAATATATTCGGTGGAACACTCTGTCAGTAGCTATGACTGGGTGTTGTTTTGTTGTATAATTAATATGTGTTGTTACATTAAATATAATAGGATGTGATAAGTTGCAAAGCTGTAAATTATGTCATGAGGAGACAGAGTTAAAAAAAAGTCATCTTATACCAAAATTAGTATATAAAAGGAATAAGGGACATAAAAATTCTAGGTTTAGATCGTTGCACAACATAAAAGAAATAATGCAGGATGGTGAGAAGTACTTTATGCTTTGCGGCGACTGTGAACAGAGGTTTAGTTGGTTTGAACAGAAATTTACACAAATCTTTTTTGATTCGTATTTGAAGACAAATAAATTGAAATCCATATCATCAAAAGAAGTTCAGAATTATATCTTAACAGTAGCATGGCGTATTTTATCAGATGATTTAGATAAAGAAGAAACTCTAAAAAATGATTTTTCTAGACCTTTATTTGAAAGATTTCGTGATGAATTGGGACAATATCTTTTGACAGTTGAAAAAAATAGAGTTTGTAAGCCACCAAAAAAATTTCGTAATTATGTATTTAAACTAAGCAGCTTAATCAGAAATAATAAATTTGAAGAGATAACTAAACATTATATATTTGGATATGTTATGTATTTTGAGAAGAGTGGCTCAATTTCTGTAATAGTATCTTATTCAGGATTAGTTTTTGTGACCGATTATATTTTCGATGATAAAGATAACCCTCGAATCATAATTATAAGACCACGCTTCTTTAAAGGTTTGATCAGAAAAAGAGAGATTGCAAACGAAATTGAATATTTGTTAGGGTGTGCCGAATCAAGGAAAGAACAGCAATTAACTGAAGGTATTCGGATAAAGATAGAAGAACGTTATAAAAGTGAATAAACGATATTTATAGGAAAAGGTAATAAAATGGAATTTTTAATTCTTCAGAAAAAATTAGTGCAGTGACAATTCAGAGATTAAGTTGTGTATTTCTTCATAAACAGTTTCCTATCGTTAAAAAGTATACTCGACCAATTCCCACATACGAACATACACTTATGACATACTTAGTGTCGTGTCGAGCCATGTTGAGTGTGTGGTATTGATGTCAAAGGATGCACCCACTGAGTAGATGAAGTATTGTCAATAAAGGCTTATTCAATGGCTATCGTTAAAAGGTATCGGTAGGGTTGGGTAGGCTTTTTTGTTTTGAAGAAAAATGTATTGTGTGGGAAGTGGTCGATAGAATGTAAGCGTCCAAAACTCAGGTATCTATTCACCGACTAAATAACCTCTTATACTAGCAGTATCACTAATTAGGAGGAAACTCAATGACAAAACAAACAATTGTTCCAATCACACATAATCCGCACCCTATTCAACATAACAAGTATGATAATCGGAAAAATAAACCATAACTAAAGATTCGTATCCAACAGATAGAAATAACGTTTTACGATTCATTAAATTTTGAGGTTATGAGTCAACTATTAGACAAGGTACTTACTTATGGCATTGAATCTCACTGATTTAGGACAAGTCTATCTGGTATGCGGAAAAACAGATATGCGTCAAGGGATTGATTCACTTGCCATCATCGTGAAAGAACAGTTAGCGTTAGACCCCTTTTCAGGTTCCGTCTTCTTGTTCTGCGGAACCAAAAAAGACCGTTTTAAAGCTCTTTATTGGGATGGACAAGGATTCTGGTTATTATATAAACGTTTCGGCAACGGGCGGCTTCAATGGCCGAATTCCGTTGACCAAGTGGAACAACTTTCAAATCAACAAATTGAATGGCTCATGAGTGGCTTTTCAATTTACCCTAAAATTAATACAGCTACCCAACGAGATTTTTATTGAATTTCGCTGGGTAGCTTTTTTTGTGCTGTCTACGTAATTCAAATATAACTTGCTATAGGACTAACATTATAAACTCAAGCTTGTCAGATGATTGATTTGGAATAAGACATTCATTTTACAATCGATTACATTATGTAATTCAATATACTTTTTGCTTCAATTATGTAATGTGAGATAAAAAATTTTGTTTCGTATCAAATTAGTACGAATAAATCTAACTAATTTTGTGTATTTATTTATAGATTACTTATTATGTGGAAGGAGGAGGTAAAAGTGAAGAAATATATCAAATGTATATAGAATGTATACCTGCAAGTTTATAATTGATAGGGTTTTCTACAAAACTAAAAGAGCAGAAGGTAAGCTCTAAAAAAACTATTCAAAACAACTATGACTGATAAAAAATTGGTCTAAACAACTAAATTATCACAGAGCCTGATTAGCTATAGGGCAATGGGATACATCATAAAGCACTCATGGATTTTATCTGTGACGTGCTATATGGGGTACCTCTATTTTCCTATGGCTAATTTTAGGTCTAAGAGTCGGTACTTCATATAGTATCGATTTTTTTGTATTCCTTGCTCTGACTGCTGATGGCAGAAAAGGAAGGAATATATTATGAAAATTCGTAAAACAAGATCAGATAACCGTACTGTATATAAATATCAAAGTGTTGATGGGTCTGTTTGTATATTAACAGCAGGGAGTGATGGCGTTTCAGAATTAGATATAAAAAACTACATTCATTAGATGATAGTGAAGTGAATCGTAATAACAGCAATTTACGACCGAAACGAACTAAAGTAGAGAAAAAAATGATTGAAGAATGGAAGCAAGAATTTATTAAAAAATTTAAGGAAAGACACGGATATGAACCTAATGAGCAAGATGTTAACTACTTTGTGGAAGAAGTTTTTCTACGGAACTATAACTTATCTATTGATAGTCAGTTGATTGATTTTGATAAATCAAAAATCGGATTACTTACTTCCGAAGAAGCCACTGAAGATTTTTATTGGTCGGATCGAATGCAGGAAGCTATGGATAAATTCAGGGAATAAGCTACTTGAACGTCAGACACGAGCCAGTGAGTGGTATTACCAAATTGAAAAAGGCTTTAGTCAACCCAACGGTGGAACAGCACAAAGTGATCCAAAAGCACTTGAAGCTGTACGAGGAGACCTTTTTGAAAACTCTATTCCAGGAGGCGGTGACGGTATGGGGTATGCTTACGGCCAATGTACTTGGGGCGTCGCAGCCCGTATCAACCAACTGGGTCTGAAACTCAAAGGTAAAAATGGTGAGAAGATTTCAATTATCAGTACCATGGGCAATGGCCAAGATTGGGTGCGTACAGCCGCAAGTCTCGGTGGGGAGACAGGAACAAGTCCGCAAGCTGGAGCTATTCTTTCCTTTGCGGGAGGAGGACATGGCACACCAGCAGAATACGGACATGTGGCTTTTGTGGAGAAAGTCTACCCAGATGGTTCATTCCTTATCTCCGAAACCAACTATAATGGCAATCCAAACTACACCTTCCGTAAATTATCTAGAGTGGATAGTAGCTTGAGTTTTTCGTATACGATGAAATAAAAAAAGATATGCTAACAAATATTGGATTTGTTAGCATATTATTTTGTTTATTGTTGATTGTTTTAAAACAATATGCTAACATTGTTATGAAGTGTTAGCATATTGTTTTGGAGGTAGTGATATGGATTTGTTAGAGAAACCTGTTTATAATTATATTAAAAATAATCATGGAGTAATAACTTTTCGTGATATGGAAGAGCTTAACTTTTCCTATCAACAACTGAATCAATTAGTCTCAAAAGGGAAAGTGGAATCAATTGAAAGAGGTATTTACCATCTGCCAGATACCTATATCGATGACTATTTTAGTTTACAGTACCGTTTTCCAAAAGGAATTTATTCCTTAGAAACAGCACTTTGGTTACATGGTCTTTCCCTTACCATTCCATTTGAGCCTGTTATGACTTTTCCTTTTGGGACAAATACGAGGCTAATGAAAGAAGCTGGTGTCAAGCCGATTGTTGCTAGAAATTATCATGAAATCGGTATTATTAAACTGGAGCGACAGGCTGGACAGTCTATATCAGTGTATGGTATGGAACGAACATTAGTGGAGTGTTTGAGAACAGCTTACCATGTCGATATTCAAGTTATTGCTCCAGCTTTTCAAGCTTACTTCAAAAAAGGAGCTGTAGACTACACTAAGTTGTATCACTATGCTCACCTATTTAAAGTAACCGAAAAACTACAATCATATGTGGAGGTCTTGTCGTGAAATTTTCAAATGCTAATAGTTTCAAAGCCAAAATCAAGAATATTGCAAGAGAAAAAGGGATACCTGCTCAACAAGTTCAGCAAAATTTTCTGATTGAACAAGTCTTAAAACTCATCTCAGAGAGCAAGTATAAAGATTCTTTCATTGTGAAAGGTGGATTTCTTATCGGACAGATGATTGGCTTAGATAAACGGACAACAATGGATTTAGATGTTACCCTGAAAGGTCAACCTCTTAACGAAAAAACTATTCAATCAATCTTCGAAGAAATAATCAATCGACCTTCTGAAGGTTTCCAATTTTAAATTGATAAGTTAGAGCCAATTCGACAAGATGACGAATATGGTGGTTTTTCCCTTAAACTAAATGCGACATTTGACACCTTACGTGAAGTTGTCTTTATTGATATAACGACAGGTGACCATATTACGCCACGAGAAATTACATACCAATTACAATCTGTTTTCTCAGAGGATAAGCTAGAAGTTTGGACCTATAATTTAGAAACAGTTCTTGCTGAAAAATTAGAAACCATTATAAGTCGAGGAGCTGCTTCAACTAGACCTCGTGACCGCTATGATCTCTACACATTGTACCACCTTCGAAAAGATGAGATTGATGTACACATATTGAATACTGCTTTGCACAATACTGCTAAAAAAAGAGAAAGTTTAGATATTTTGATAAATTGGGAAGAGCAATTAGAGACATTACGTAGCTCTGACTATCAGAAACAGCTTTGGTCTCGTTATCAAAAATCATTCAGATATGCCAGTGAAACGAGTTTTGAGGAATCTGTGGACATAGTAGCAATTATTTTAAATCATTTGGAGGTTTAGTTTTGTATGCTGAAAGGAACTTTACAGATGATGGGGTATGAATTTTTCTTTACGTTCGATGAAGAAAGATTATCCTTGATTCCCAAAGAATGGGAAAAAGATGAGATTAGACATTCTTGGTTCTATACTAAATTAGGAACAGGAATCTTTTCTTGGTCAGGGAAGCCTAAATTCGTAGAAGAAAACGTTCTTGATGGACGGACAAATGAAACAAATTGAGTTATTACATTTCTAACAAATAAACACACGCAACTTAAGGAAAATAACGGTATCATTACAGTGCCGATTTTGACCTTTTTTTTTAGTTATTCTGACAGACCTAGGATTAGTCGAATATCATTTAGCGGTCTAGAGCTAAACTATATTCATCCAATTAATCGTACTTTTGAAATTTCGTATAAACCTGAAGAACACGATGGAAAAATAAATGTTAGTACCTATGATTTTGACTCAACAACGACAGAAGAACAGAAGTTTAATTTTTTTGGAAAAGAAGTTTAAGTTTATTTCGGCGTTACTAGAACAACAAGTTTATCGATCGAAAAGCCACCTCTAGCGTTATCATCATCAATGTTTTTTCATTTTGAAGAAAATCAAGATTATTCTTGTGTAAGAGAGTTATATCGTATCGCAAAGGAGTTTATCCAATTTCTTTGTAATCGAAGAAATGTTAGTTTTACTGATATTCGATTGTCAAATAATCAAGGAAATGTTGGGGAATTCAATGTGATTGAAGAAAGTATTGAGATTGAGATGAAGCCATTGAAAGACGAAAGATATATTCAGCAAAAATATATTGCTGGTTATGAGTCTAGGGTTGAATGAGAATGTAATGCTTATTCCCGCTAGAAAAAGACCGGGAAATTCGATAAGTAATCAATAAGAAACGCCTAGGCTAAAGGTAGTAGATTATTGTAGAGTTAGTACTGATAGCGAGGAGCAAGCAGGAAGTTACGAAATGCAGGTGAAGCATTATACGGACTATATTTCCAAAAACAGTGATTGGGAATTTGCAGGAATTTACGCAGATGACGGGATATCAGGCACAAATACTAAAAAGTGTGAAGGCTTTAATGAAATGATTAATGACTGCATGGCCGGTAAGGTGGATATGGTTATAACTAAATCCATCAGTAGATTTGCCAGAAATACCATAGACTGCCAGAAATATGTGAGACAGCTAAAAGATAGCAATATCCCTATCATATTTGAGAAAGAAAATATAAATACGATGGAAGCAAGTGGTGAACTTCTTCTTACCATTATGGCATCACTCGCTCAGCAAGAATCAGCTTCATTATCCCAGCATGTTAAGATGGGTCTACAGTTTAGGTATCAAGAGGGAAAAGTGCAAGTTAACACAAACTGGTTTTTAGGCTATGCTAAAGATGCAGATGGCAATCTAATTATCGATGAGGATGAAGCTAAGGTTGTAAAAAGAATTTACAGAGAGTATCTAGCTGGATCAAGTTTAAGAGAGATTGCTTCTGGATTACACAGGGATAAGATAAAAAATGGAGCAGGACATTTAAAATGGCATTTATCTAACGTTAGAGGGATATTGGAAAATGAGAAGTACATTGGTGATGCACTCTTCAAAAGACAATTACAACAGATTTAGTTCGTATTAAGAACGATGGAACAGAGCCACAGAATTATGTTAAAGACAACCATGAAGCCATTATTCCCAGAGATATATTCAAACAGGTGCAGGAAGAATTGCTAAGGCGCGCTAATATGTTTAGCGGAGAAGGGAAAAAGAAAAAGGTCGGAAAATTATGTTATAAGGAATACAAGATTTAATGGTAGAATCTTAATAGCAATAAAGAGAAAAAGACAATTATTATTAAAATTATTTTCCCAAACTGTTATAAAACCTTCAAAGTGTATGAATGTGAAAGACTATGTGTAAAATAATGCTCGTAGATACCCAAATTCAATAAATCTCTTGCAAAAAAAGAAGAGAACCTTATTCTTAAAGTTACCAGACCATAAGAAAGAAGAGGTTTTCTATGCAAGCAATTATAAATCAAATTCTATCAACTTTAAAGAAAAATGACTCATGGTATAATCTTATTAGAGGTGATTATTATGAAGAGCTTTTATTTTAAACATCGTAAAATAATAATGGGAATAATTTCAGCTGCAGTGTTTTACAAACCCCAGTTTTAATTGATTGGATAAACAGTACTGATTCTGTGCTGAAAATAGTTTCTGCTGAAAGATTAAATGATGAGTCAGAAGAACTTTACGGATTATTGATTGAGCAAATTGGTAATGGAATAAAAATTTCAAATAGGAATTTTGCATTGGGTAATACATTTTCGTTTAATGACCAGGTTTTAAAGTTATTGTCTGAAAAAGCTAATTTTATGTCAGAGGAGGCTAAAAAATTAGCTATAGCGGAGATGCGATTAATTGATTATGCATTGAATCAATTGGGCATTACTTATGAAACATTATTGCCAGCTATGCTTAGTTTGAAAAGTGAGCAATTTAATTTTTCTTTTGCAAGAAGCAATGAAATTGATGATGCCATTAATACAGAGCTTATAAATGCTTTGAAAGAAAATAACTCCTTATACACAGAATGGGTTAATCAATATAAAGGAGAAATTTTGAATAATCGCTCAAAAAGTCTTGCTCATTTAAATTCTATGATTGCAGAATACGAACAATTTACATGGCAAACAAAAAATAAGTCTGAATCGCTTGACGTTTTCATGCAAAATTGGTCGGCGCAAATGAATCAACAATATCAACGAATGTTTAAAGATTCAATCGTCATGCCAGGACATTTTGATAATCCAATTACTATCACTGCGAAGGTTTTTAAAAAGAGTACTATTCAAGGTCATCCAGTTAACTGGAGTGTAAATGAAGATATGACTTATAATGGTTCAATATATGTCGTTGTGGATGTGTATCAACAAATAAATCAACTAAATGGACATCTTTATATTTTCACCATTCATGATGGGCAACCAATTGTTTTACATGCGAATGGTAATATTGATAGTGAAAATTTAGATTTTAAACCAACTAAAAATATTATGTTAGTAGAAGGATTTCAACAAATAGTAAGTGAGCGTGAAATATATACTAGAGATATAAATCATTCTACAAAGGAAAATGAGTTGAATGAACCAAAACATGAATCGAATCATGATTTTCATATCAATGAAAAAACACCGGAAAATTTTGTAAAAGAGTATGGTGAGAAAGTAGGAAAAGAATTTTTATTCGCTTCTCCAGCGACCTATAGAGTATTTAAAAATCTATCGATTCCAGATGAGTTGTTAGATAATATGACTGTCAACGGACAAGAGGTTTCAACAAAATTTTATGGAATGTACGGTGGACAAGGAGATAGCTTTGTAGAATGGATTGAAATTTTTGTGGATTCACAATCATCGCAAATTATAATTTTTGCTGAACAAGATGGGCAGAAAAAAGTCTTAGTGAATTCTGATTTGATGATAGTTCAAGGCAAAATAGATTTTATTGAAGCTAGTGATCCAATATTATTGCAGTGGTATTGAGAAGGTTCATGTTGCGATTAAAAGTTATGGTATATTAGTGTCTTAGTATAATATTATTATAGTGGAGCTTTTAATAGAAAGGACCTAAAAATCTGCAAGTTTTGGTTTGAGGAAATGTTAAAGAACGAGAATACCAAAGTATGGTATAGTTAAGTGGAGCGACTTCTGTAAAGCTGGAATCATCGCAATAGGTTGGGGAGAAATCGCTGATTTAAAAGCTTTCAAATCCAAAGACGCTATGAAGACAAAAATGAGAGAAGTTATTGACCCGTTATTATCATATAAAAAAGCAGCACATGTTACATGGCAGTTTGCAAATGAGATGAAAATTGGCGACATCATTTTTGTTAAGAAAGGTATGTCTCAGTTAGTTGGACGTGGTGTTGTAACATCCGATTATGAATACGATGATGAAAGAACCGATGAATACTCTGTCAATGGAACGATGAACAGAATAATAAAGTCAACAGTTGAGCTATTACTTCGTTTTGATATTTCAAAGTCTTGAAAAAAATCTTAGAAAACTAATGGATTATTTCAGAGACGTAGAACCGATAGACCTTTATACAGTTAACTGGAATATTCATTATCATCGTAATAACCAGACTTATAGATTGTTAATTTCTATATGCTATTTGGTGGTGAAGGGACTGCTTCAAACAAATTCAGATGGCAGTACTCGTCTGATGGCATTTGTTGATGAGCAGCGTATGTGCAGGTTATATGAGAAGTTTATTCTTGAATATTACAGAAAAGAGTACTCAAACATTCCAGCGAACGCATCACAGATTTTCTGACAACGTGATGATGGCATGGGAGCAATGCTGCCGGTGATGCAAACGGATATTATGCTAACTTACAAGGAAAAAGTGCTTATTATCGATGCTAAATATTATACTCATACAACGCAATCACTGTTTGATACACATACCCTTCATTCTGGCAATCTCTATCAGCTTTTTACTTATGTTATGAATAAGTAAATTGAACTTTCCGCACAACCTCATGTAGTGTCAGGCATGCTATTATATGCGAAAACAGATGAAGCAGTACTTTCTAACAATAGTTACATGATGAGTGACAATAAAATAAGTGTCATACGTTAGATTTGGATTGTGATTTTTCGGAGATAGCCAATCATTAAATACAATAGTTGAGTTTACTTTGGATTAGAAGCGAGGTGCTAGTATGAGTCGAGGATTCGGAGCACACGCTAATCTCGTTTTAGAAGATGAAAATACCGTCTTGTATGAATATGGTGGTTACAATTTGAATGAACCTGAGTATAGGAATGAAAATCATATAAATGCTGACTTTTAGCAACGCTATGAAAAGTTTGAAAGGGTTGTGTCACCAATTTGAATAGTTCATGAGTGGTGTCAACGGTATGGATGGGATGAAAGATGAATATAAATCCAAAATTATCGAGGTGTTGCTGTGGAAAAATTATAAAAATATTACCATATTTAATTACAATCATTTTTGGTTTTTATCTATTATCATTTCATATTAAAGATACTGGAAGTGGTATGTTCATATTATTGATTGGAATTCCTATGATATGCTTAATTTTTTCATTGTTTTATGGAATGCACCATTCATTTAATTGGTTGTTTCCATTGCTTGTTTTGTTGCTATTTATTCCGACTATATTTATTATTTTATAATGAGGGTGCAACATTTTGTATATTGGCGTATGGCCTAATGTCATTAATCGGTAATTTTATCGGAAGTTTACTTCGTAAGAAAAATCAATAGTTCAAAAAACTCCTGAAAAATGGCTTATTCAATAACTATCGTTAAAAGGTATCGGTAGGGATGAGTAGGCTTTTTGTTTTGAAGAAAAATGTATTGTGTGGGAAGTGGTCGATAGAATAGGGTTGACACTAGGGGATGGATGTTGGGGGAAATGCACCCACTAAAAATATATGGATTTAATGGAGAAGAAGGGTTCTGTGTCGTGTAGAGAAAAATTTATTTACTTAATGAGA
This sequence comes from Aerococcaceae bacterium zg-1292, assembly GCA_016126655.1. Lineage (GTDB taxonomy): Bacteria > Bacillota > Bacilli > Lactobacillales > Aerococcaceae > Globicatella. The sequence continues at coordinate 1,179,304 of CP065955.1, forward strand.
GTAAGTTAAACGTAAACAGGCGGAACAGAAACACTTTGCTTTATGGCAAGGTGTTATTTTTTGTTGAAGAACTATAACTGTTATGCTATAATAATAACAGTTGGAACACAAAGAACAGTAGGCGGTGAGAAATGAATATTCAGATAAATAATTCCAGTAATGATCCAATATATTTGCAAATAAAAAAACAAATTAAAGCACAAATTATTTCTGGAGACTTGAAAGTAGGGGAGCAACTACCTTCGATAAGATTTTTGGCGAAAGAATTAAGAGTAAGTATGTTAACTGCAAAAAGAGCGTTTGATGAATTAGAGTTAGACGGTTTCATAAATTCGGTACAAGGGAAAGGTAATTTTGTGGCAGCACAGAATAAAGAACTAATCCGTGAAGAATACTTAAAGCGAATTGAGGGGAAGTTTCAAGAAGTAGTTGAGCTTTCAAATATTGCAGGTGTATCTAGCGATGAATTGGTAGTAATGTTAAAGAGTTATGTGGAGGGTGAATATGAGTAAATATGCTATTGAAATTAAAGATTTAGTAAAAACATTCGACAATTTCAAACTAGGACCAGTAAATTTTACAATACCTAAAGGAACGATAGTGGGTTATATCGGACAGAATGGAGCAGGTAAGAGTACGACCATAAAATTATTACTTGGTCTGTTAAAAAAAGATTCTGGCGAAATAAGAATTTTGAATGAGAAAAATCCTAATAATATTGAAATAAAAGATAAGCTTGGAGTCGTATTTGATGATTTATTAGTACCAGAAGAAATGTCATTGGTTGATGTTGAAAAATTTTGTTCTAGGCTCTATTCGAAATGGGATAAGAATATGTTTTATGAATTAATCGGAAAATTTAATTTGCCGCAGAAAAAAATTATCAAAAATTATTCTCGTGGTATGAAAATGAAACTTTCAATGATTGTTGCCTTATCTCATAATGCAGAGGTTCTTATTTTAGATGAAGCAACAAGCGGACTTGACCCTATTGTAAGAGAGGAAATCTTGGATTTACTATTAGATTTCATGCAAGATGAAAATCATACAATTCTTATTTCTTCTCATATTTTATCAGACTTAGAGAAAGTTGCAGATTACATTGCATTTATTCACGATGGCAAAATATTATTTATGGAAACAAAAGATGAATTAAAGGAAAACTTTGGTATATGTACTTTATCAAATGCAGAAGTAAACAATATTGATGAGGAAGCCATCATCGGACGAAGAGTACATTCTTTTGGACAGGAATTACTTGTTAAAAAGAATCTTATCCCTAATGGTATTGAGTTACAAAAACCATCGATTGAGGATATTATGATTTATTTTGTGAAAGGAGCAAAACGATAATGCTTGCATTAATTTTGAAGGATATAAATACTTTAAAAAAGACATTATTATTAACAATTCCAATGAGTATTGCAATTGCTGTATATGGAATTTATGAAAATGCCATATTTATGATACCGTTAATATGTGTTATGATTCCACTTATATTGACTGCGATTGCTTTTGGTTATGATAATAAGTCTAATTTTGAACAGTTTGCATTTTCAATGCCAATAAAAAAGAGTAGTTATGTTTTAAGTAAACTTTTCTTTGCTTTTGCCTTTGGTTTGGTCGGTTCAATTTGTATATTTATTTTACTGATCACAAAAAATCAATTGACGGTGGATAATATATTATTGTTTTCTTTAATGACATTAGTAGCTAGTATACTGATGTCTGCTATTCAATTACCGTTTATTCTTAAATATGGTGCTGAAAAGGGCAGACTTATTTTGGTAATTACTTACTTTTTAATATTTGCTTTATCAACCTTACTAAAAGAAAAATCAGATTTCCTTGTGAAGTTAATGGAGACTTTTAGTAAATATTCCTTAGCAATGATTTGTTTAGGGAGTATAGTTATAAGTGTGCTAATAGTAGGAATTGCAATAAAAGCATCCATTATGATTATGGAGCAAAAAGAATATTAGATGAAGGAATATTTTATTTGACGCAACATTTTCTGATGAGTCGCCATTAAAAATAGGGAATCTCTAATAGCAGAAGATAGTTTTATTAAGTATTCATATATATTTTATTTTACAAATGGATACTAATAAGGAATTCCTATATTTACGCATATACAGTTTCAAATCATCATTTTTGTTTCTTCCGTTTTTCCGATATTTGTTTTTTTCACTTATCTTGATTATAAAGGTAGCAGTATCAAAAAACGAAAGATGAGATTAAAGGTGACTTATAAAAATAAAACTATATACGAAACACAATAAAGTTTTTACCATGGTAATTAGCGCATATGGGAACTATCAGGGGTATGTATACTAGCGTCGATACTAATAGTATAGTTTTGGATATATTATCAGTTGGACTCATGTTATTTTCATTTGTTTTGGTAACTATAAGAAATGATAGTAGACATTTCAGTGATTTAATCGCTGGAACACAAGTTGCGGTGGAAAAATATATCTTATTTATTCGAGTTCAAATTTTCAATTTGCTCCAACAATTCCTAGGTTGTCAAGCCGAATAAAATTGCATTCCGACATCTTGTGAGTCTTCACAAGATGTCGGAATGCTTTTTTTAATCCATGAGCTCAAAATTTCTTTAGACAAATATAGGTTTAATTTATTAAGTTTAACACCACAGATATTCCATCCACCTTAGATTGATGCAAAAAATAAAATTAATAGCATCGTACTCAAAACGGCTGTCCATTGAAACATGAATTGAATACTAGAAAAATAAGTTGGTTGCTGTAAAGATTATTTGAAGAGTAAGGCATCAGTTAAATAAGCACTTATGAAGCATAAACTAAATGTAATAAGATTTTCAGCCAAAATTAGTTTAATCAGCTGAATTCGACTATAGCCTAAACTATATAAAACGGCTAACTCCTTATTACTTTTTGTTAAATAACTTTTATTGAGAAAAGGAATCAACAATGCCAGTGTCAAGGCAATCAGAAAGGTAATTAGAAAGGAATAGCACTGACTATCTGTTTTTTCAATCAAGTTTAGTTGAAAATCATCGATTTCATATACAAAATCAGAAGTAGCTATCACTTGATTATCATAACTGACAATTTGTATCGTGATTACTTTTTCTTTGTAGCGTTGTAGTAATGGTAGTAATTTTTCTGTTGTATTATTATCTAACACAATACACAGTTTTAGTACCGATTAATATATGTTTCGCACGAAAAGCACTTAATTGAAAATAAGTACCACCACTACGATTTACAGTTCCTGTTTCAGAGATTCCATTAAATGGAAGAAGTTCAATTCCCAAATTTCTCTTCCAAATTTTAGCACATTGTAGATAACAGAGTGGAGTTCAGTTCCCCATCGAGTTAATTGACTTTCAATTTCAGCACTATTATTCCGTTAAATCATATATGTTATTCCTTAATCGTTTATATTGTTCCGATAAAATAAAAAAACGAAAGACTGGCGGGACAATTCGTGTATATGCAGAAATATGACAACAATAGTGTTTATATACAAAGGCATCCACTGATTATTGTTACTATAATGACCTAGAGACAACTTTCAAATGAAATTCAGTACATTGCACTCATTTCAATTCATTGACATTCTACTTGAAAAGCACTAAAATAATAGGTGTGTGAATACACGAAATAGTTTATTTAACTTCATCTATTTGAAAATAAATATGTAAATAATGATACGGAGGTGACTCATATGGACTTTATGTCGTACGCCTTCGCAATCGTTACTTTAATTATCGGTTTCGTTTTAGGCGTTTTCATTCAAAAGAAAAATGATGAAAAGAAAGTTGATGGAGCGAAAGCTAATGCTGAAGCAATCGTCGACGCTGCGATTCGTCAAGCTCAAACACTCAAGCGCGAGGCGCTGTTTGATGCTAAAGAGGAAAATTTAAAGTACCGAAATGAAATTGAACAAGAGTTAAAAGAACGTCGGAGTGAAGCGAATAAGTTGGAAAATCGCTTGATTCAAAAAGAAGAGAAATTAGATGTTAAAAGTATTAATCTCGATAAACGTGAATTAAATCTTGAATCAAAAGAAACAGAATATACGAAACGAAAAGAAGAGTTAGAAACAAAAGAAGCAAAAGTTCAATTATTAATTAATGAACAGCAAGCAGAATTAGAGCGTGTCGCAACATTATCTCGTCAAGAAGCGCGAGAAATTATAATGACGGAAACCGAAACCGCTCTTTCCAGTGAAATTGCTGTTTTAGTAAGAAATGCGGAGCAGAAAGCGAAGGATGAAGCGGATCGTAATGCTAAAAGTATCATCTTACAAGCAATTCAAAAGAGTGCGACGGATTTAGTTGCTGAAAACACGGTAACAGTTGTTCATTTACCAAGTGATGATATGAAAGGGCGTATTATTGGTCGTGAAGGACGTAACATTCGTACGTTAGAAAGCTTAACAGGTATTGATTTAATCATTGATGATACACCTGAAACCATTGTATTAAGTGGTTTTGACCCGATTCGTCGTCAAATCGCAAAAATTGCGCTTGAAAAACTGATTCAAGATGGTCGTATACATCCGGCTCGTATTGAGGAAATGGTTGATCGTGCAAGAAAAGAATTAGATGAAAAAATTCGAGAGATTGGTGAGGAAGCGACCTTTGACGTAGGTATTCATTCACTACATCCCGACATCATTAAAATTTTAGGGCGCTTATCATTTAGAACAAGTTATGGTCAAAATGTCTTAAAACATAGTATTGAAGTTGCGAAACTAGCAGGTATTATGGCTGGGGAGTTAGGTGAGGATGTTGCGATGGCAAAACGCGCAGGATTGTTACATGACTTAGGTAAAGCGTTAGACCATGAAATCGAAGGCTCTCACGTTGAAATCGGAGCTGAAATTGCTAATAAATACAAAGAACCTGAAGTAGTTGTGAATGCTATTGCGTCACATCATGGGGATACCGATCCAACATCTGTTATCGCAGTATTGGTAGCCGCAGCGGATGCATTATCAGCAGCTAGACCAGGCGCACGTAGTGAATCGCTAGAAAATTATATCCGCCGTTTAGAAAAACTTGAAGAGATTTCGAATAGTTTTGATGGCGTATCACATAGTTTTGCGATTCAAGCAGGTCGTGAAGTGCGTGTCATGGTTAAACCGCAACAATTAAATGATGCACAAGCAGCAAAAGTTGCTCGTGACATTCGTAATCGTATTGAATCCGAGATGAATTATCCAGGAAATATTAAAGTAACGGTGATTCGCGAAACGCGTGTTGTCGAATATGCCAAATAGATTGAAAGCACCTATTGAATGATGGTTCAATGGGTGTTTTTAAGTTATTTTATGAGATTTTACGACTTCAGTTTGATGGAGTTTTGACCAAAATTGATGTATAATATTACCATGTTTGATATAACAATCATACATGGTGAGGGCGGAGGTGCCTGACTTTAACCAAATAAGGGGAAACAGCTAGTGTGTATAAAGTGCAATAGCGTGCATGGGCAACAGACTTATTATGTAAACGAAAGTACAATCGCAATTGCCCCCTTCCAGTTCTAATATCAGGGAATATCCCACAATAAACAAGTAAAACTAATGAGTGTTCGTAAAAAATAAGAGCAACAGTGATGACAGAGGGCGTGAGATTTCCCCCTACTATATATTACGAGGAGCAGAGCAAAATGAAACAATTAATGGCATCTTTTATTGATTATTTGACCAATGAACGACGATACTCTGCTCATACGATAACGGCTTATCAAAAGGATTTAGACGATTTTTATCAATTTTTAGAGCAGACGGGTGATGCATCTATTCATCTAATTGATTATCAAGATATGCGTTTGTATTTAGCGAGAATGAATGAGCTACAACTCAGTTCAAACAGTATAGCTCGGAAATTGTCTAGCTTACGCTCCTTTTTTAAATACGCGATGCGTGAAGAGGCGATTGAATATAATCCACTAGAACTTATCCACTATAAAAGTAAAAAACAACGTTTACCAGAATTTTTTTACGAAGAAGAGATGAAACAATTACTCGATACTGCTTATCAATTGGATAATGTAACTATTATTAGAGATCGAGCGATATTAGAATTGCTTTACGGGTCGGGGTTGCGAGTAAGTGAACTATGTGAATTGCAGCTAAAACAAATTAATCAAGCGATCCAAATGGTACGTGTTATCGGTAAAGGTAATAAGGAGCGTATCGTACCGATGAGTGACAGCGCCAATGCTGCTGTTAAAAGCTATGTTAAAGAATGGCGTTCGCTGTATCTCACGAAAGATACTAACGGACATCTGTTCATTTCTGAAAAAGGGTTGCCGTTAAAGAGTTATGAAGTTCGCAACATTTTAGAATCACTCAAGCAAGCAGCGGGTTTGACGGTTTCCATATATCCACATAAACTTCGGCATACATTTGCGACACATTTATTAAATAATGGGGCGGATATGCGCAGTGTTCAAGAAATGTTAGGGCATGAAAATTTGAGTTCGACACAAATTTATACGCATTTGTCGACCCAACAAATGAGAGAGACATACTTAAATGCACATCCACGTGCAAAACGAAAAACGAAAGATTGAAAGGACGATGTATATGACTACAATTTGTGCTGTGAAAAAAGGAAATCAACTGGCAATGGCTGGTGATGGACAAGTAACTATGGGTGAAAAAGTGATTATGAAAGGTAGTGCACGTAAATTACGTCGCATTTTTAATAATCAAGTGGTAATTGGGTTTGCTGGTGGGGTAGCGGATGCTATTACTTTATCTGAAATGTTTGAAGAAAAATTACAAACGCACCAAGGGCAACTAACAAGAGCAGCCGTTGAAGTCGCGAAACAATGGCGTACGGACCGTGGTTTACAAAAGTTAGAAGCTTTATTAATCGTGATGAACAAAGAAACTATGTTACTCGTAAGTGGGACAGGTGAAGTTATAGAACCAGATGATGGTGTTCTGACGATTGGTTCTGGTGGTAATTTTGCTTTAGCGGCTGCACGTGCATTAGTTCGTCAAAATAACGACTTAACAGCTAAAGAAATTGCGTATCAAGCATTAAAAATTGCTGGTGAAATCGATATTTTTACCAATGACCAAATAATTGTAGAAGAAGCGTAAACTAAAATGTGAATGAATAGGCCTGATGTGGAGCTACCAGAGTAAGTGGATACATATTGAAACTTAAGTTGGGTAGTACAGGTTATGATAACGAGAATGAGGAGTGATTTGTATGAATCAATTAACACCAAGAATGGTTGTACAAGAATTAGACAAATACATTATTGGACAAGATGAAGCTAAACGTGCCGTTGCGATTGCGTTACGTAATCGTATTCGTCGTTTAAAATTAGATGACGAAATGCGCGAAGAAGTTAAACCTAAAAATTTATTAATGATCGGACCTACCGGTGTTGGTAAAACTGAAATTGCCCGTCGTTTAGCAACAATTGCTCAAGCACCTTTTGTTAAAGTAGAGGCAACAAAGTACACTGAAGTTGGTTATGTTGGACGCGATGTGGAATCAATGGTACGGGATTTGGTTGAAAATAGTATCCGTATTGTAAAAGCACAACAACATGAATTAGTTAAAGACCAAGCTCAAGCTAAAGCCATCGAAAAGATTGCTAAAGCACTTAGACCGGGACAAAAAGTGGAAAAGAAAGCACCTGCTAATAATGGTTTAGGGATGTTTGGTGATATGTTCAAAATGATGCAATCGACTGTAGATGAAGAACCTGAAGAAATTGTTTCTGATGAAGTGGCGAGTTCACGACGCCAAATTCGTCAACAAATTCGTGATGGCTTACTCGACAAGCATGAAGTAACTATCAAACTAGAAGAGAAAAAAATACAATTGAATAGTTTAAATCCTGCCATGGAGCAAATGATGGATATGCAAGAAAGTCTCAACGCTTTAAAACCAAAGAAAAAAATCGAACGGACAGTGACAGTTAAAGAAGCGGTAGAATTACTGACGGAAGAAGAAGCAGATCGTTTAGTGAATCAAGAGGATATTCATCAAAAAGCCTTAAAATTAGCGCAAGAAAATGGTATTATTTTCATTGATGAGATGGATAAAATTGCAACGAAAAATCAAAATGCAGGTGAGGTTAGTCGCCAAGGAGTGCAACGCGATATTTTACCGATTGTAGAAGGTAGTCAAGTACAGACTAAGTATGGTATTATCAATACAGATCATATATTATTTATTGGTAGCGGTGCGTTTCATTTATCGAAGCCGTCAGATTTGATTCCAGAATTACAAGGGCGCTTCCCGATTCGTGTGAATTTAAATGATTTAACAAAAGATGATTTTGTACGGATTTTACAAGAGCCTAAAAATGCAATCATTAAACAATATCAAGCGTTATTAGCAACAGAAGGTGTGACGATTACTTTTGATGAAGCGGCGATTAATAAAATGGCAGAATATGCGGTACAGTTAAATGAAACAACAGATAATATTGGTGCTCGTCGTTTACACACCATTTTAGAAACTTTGTTAGAGGAATTATTATTTGAATCGGCAGAAATGCAAATGGGTGAGATTCAAATTACGGAAAAATATGTAACACAACGATTAGATAAAATTGTAGAAAATCGTGATTTAAGTCATTATATTTTATAAAAGATGATTCCTCTGTTGAATAGCACTAAAAAAGATAAATAGATAATTAATTGAGTAGGACTAGCGGTAACAAGTAGAGTTTTTGTAGAGGAGAATTATGTGTGATAACTTTGAAGAATGAGTATCTGACCTTAACGATTCGTGAATTAGGAGCAGAATTGGTATCGGTGATTGATAATAAAACAGGTTATGAATTTTTGTGGCAAGGCAGTAAACGTTCTTGGTCTGGGCAAGCTCCTGTGCTATTTCCAATTGTAGGTGCCTTAAAAAACAATCAGTATACTTATCAAGGAAAAACGTATGAGTTACCTCAACATGGTTTTGCCCGTCGAACAACCTTTAATACTCAAGCAGTTACCGATACATCAGCTACTTTTTACTTAAAGAGTAATGAGGATACGTTAGCAGTATACCCGTTTGAATTTAGTTTTCAAATTACGTATATTTTATTCGGTAATAAAATTTCTGTGAGTTATGAAGTATTGAATCCAAGTCATGACGAACCACTTTATTATAGTGTTGGGGGCCATCCTGGTTTTAATGTGTCGCATTTTCGTCCGGAAAAAGGGCAACCCGAGTTTCAAAATGTGAGTTATACCTTTGAGCCGCAAGGTGCCTATTTAAATATTCCGTTACTAGGTAAACACGTTGATTTGGAGCGAGCACGCTATGTTATCGTCGATGACATTCCTATTATGCATAAAACATTTAGAAAAGATGCACAAATATATCGCATTCCTCGTGGAACAAGTGTTGTTTTAAACGATAATGATAATCAAGTGAAAATCACTTTGTCCCCCAATGGAATGGACTTAGTTGGGATTTGGTCTTCGTATCCGAAAAAGGACAGTTTTGTTTGCTTAGAGCCATGGGCAGGTATTGCCGATACGATTGATGCGTCGGGTGAGTTAACGGAAAAATATGCTATTAATTGCTTAGAACCGGGTGGTTTAATTAGTCATGATTATACGTTAACATTTGAAAAACAATGAGAATAATTGTTTATACTGATTAGGATTGGTGAAAATCATGAATAATCAGTTTTTTTAGCGTAAATACTGTCAATTTCATGAGGAAATTGTATCAAATTTATGTTCATTTCAGTGAAAATGCGTTACAATAGTAGTTATAATAGTGGATGAAGAATGAGAAATATTTGTAAGCGAGGTTAAACTTGGTTACTATGGGCTATCCCTTGAAATGCTTTAGGTTATGTCAAATTAGATGAAGCTATATAAAATCCATCCTTCCATAATGGACAACCAATTATACGACAAAACACAATTATAAAATAATAATGCTTCTGACCAGTAAGACTCATCTATTGTAACGGTTAAAATTTCCAGATACATTCCGTTAGAATCTCCCAATTCTATTTTTAAGGGATAGCCCATAGTAACTGAGTCTCTTAACTAATATTTCTTAGCAAGTAACATCATCGAAAAATGAGGTTTATACTAATATCAATCAACATAAGGAGCGAGAAAGATGACATTAACAGAACAAATTACACAAGATTTAAAAACAGCGATGAAAGCACAAGATAAAGAAACGTTAAAAGTAGTGCGCATGTTAAAGGCGGCGTTACAAAAAGAACAACTTGAACATTCAGAACCATTGACTCCTGAACAAGAGTTGACGATTATTGCCCGTGAAATGAAGCAACGGAAAGATTCATTAGTTGAGTTTGAAAAAGCAGAACGTATGGATTTGGTGGAACCATTATTACAAGAAATTAAAATTGTGGAACGTTATCTACCTGCTCAATTATCAAAAGCTGAAGTAGCCGAAAAAGTACAAGCGATTATCGCCTCTTTTGATGATTCAGCTGCAGTTAATTTTGGCACAGTAATGGGTAAAGCAATGGGACAATTAAAAGGACAAGCAGATGGTCAAGTCGTTAATCAAGTGGTAAAAGAATTATTAAGTAAATAACAATATTTAAACGAGGTGATGGTTTGAGTAAACAACCAGAAATTTCAAAACAAGTGATTATTACCAATGCTGATTGGATGATTGCGGTAATTGGCAATCAAGATGAGCATCTAAAATTGTTAGAGTCTGAGTATCCAGTTAGTCTATCGGTTCGTGGCGAAGTTATTACGATTAATGGTGAAGAAGAAGCAGTCATGGATGTTCGCGATATCCTATTTATGTTGATTCATTTACTTGAGCGCAATATCAGTCCTAAAACAATGGATATTGTAACAGCGATTAAAATGGCTAAAGCGAACCAGCTAGAATTTTTTGTGAATCTGTATGAGGAAGTTATTGGTCGTGCCGCTGATGGACGAGCAATTCGTGCGAAAAATTATGGCCAGCTTCAATACATTAAACAAATTAATCAACACGATATTACTTTCGGGATTGGCCCAGCAGGGACAGGGAAAACTTTCTTAGCGGTTGTCTTAGCGGTGCAAGCTTTGCGTGAAGGGAAAGTTAAAAAGATTATTTTAACACGTCCAGCAGTTGAGGCAGGGGAAAGTCTAGGGTTTTTACCTGGAGATTTGAAAGAAAAAGTAGACCCCTATTTACGACCGGTTTATGATGCGCTTTATACAGTGTTAGGTACTGAACATACGAATCGTTTAATGGACCGTGGTATTATTGAAATTGCGCCTTTAGCGTATATGCGAGGTCGAACATTGGATGATGCCTTTGTAATTTTGGATGAAGCCCAAAATACTACTATTGCTCAAATGAAAATGTTCTTAACTAGGTTAGGATTTGGTTCGAAAATGATTATCAATGGTGACCAAACACAAATTGATTTACCAAAAGGTGTCAAATCGGGTCTTATTGATGCGACATATAAATTGAAAAACATCAAACAAATTGCGATTGTTTCATTTGATGCATTTGATGTAGTAAGACACCCTGTTGTTGGTGCAATTATTCAAGCTTACAGCAAAATTAACCCAACACATGAGGTGACAGCCCCTCTTGATGAAGAGTCAACGCATCATTCACAAAAAATACAAACAATAGAAAAAGAATTAATCGAATAATTCATGGTGAGAGAGAGGACGTTTTGCCTCGAACCACTGGAGCAGAGGTCGTAGAAGCGGCTGAGCGCTTCAAGGGCAATGCGAAGTGGATGTCGAGGCAGTCCGAACGAACCAAAATAAGGAGGGAGTACGTGAATCGAACGTTGCATCAAATCCAGCAAAAGCTGGGCATGATTTATCGTCCAATTATCATTATTTTACTATCACTCGGTTTATTTATACTAGGCTATGCTAGTGTCAAACCAGTCATTTATAATATCCGTGCAAACGAAGTTGCGGACGTCACGATACGTGCGCCTTATACAACTATTGATGAGTATCGTACGAAGGAAAATAAGCAGCGTGCACGGGATAGTGTAGCTGATATTTATTCATACCGAGCCACTATTCGTGAGGAACAATTGTCGTTAATTGAGCAATATTTCAGTACGCTTCGTCAATTGAAAAAAGAGAAATATTCGACCAAAGTAATTTTAGAGTGGGCGAAAGAAATGCCGAATACGCAGTCACTCATTCCTCAAGTTGGGGTTGGCGAACGTACAGATACACAGGAAGTTCAATTTGCACAATTGAATGAAAAAGAAAAAATTATTGTTTTGTATCATCAATTAGCCTTAGTGAAAGATGATGCTGTTCAAATGTTTGCAAATAACTTAAATGATGCGATTCATTTGTCTCTGTTATCGGCGTCGGACAAAGAAGTTATTAACATTCAAAAAATAATTACGAATGTTGTTTCCGATAAATTAGGTTTAGAAATTCCAGCGGAACGAGTCGAAGCCGCACTAGAGAGTGCTACGAAGGAATTTACTGCGTTAACCTCTAAGCAGAATGAGCAGCAAATCTTAGAAGCATTGGCAGTTCAATTGATTGTACCTACCGTTCTTTATGATAAAAACGCAACAGAAGCAGCACGTGAAAATGCGGCGAATCAAGTACAAAGTAGTTATATCCTACAAGGTCAAGTGATTGTTCAAGAAGGTTTTGTGGCTGATGCAGAAATGATTCGTATCTTAAATATTTACGGCATTTTAAATAAGCAAACACCCAATTACAGCGTATACGCCTTTGTTGCGGTCTTATTTATTCACGCAATTTTCTTATATGTGATGTTTGCGCGATGGGATAACAAGCAAGTTCAAACTGTCAAAGATGGTAATATGCGTTTAACTGCCTACGCCTTGGTCTTTTTAGTGGCATTCACTGTATTAACCGGCTTACAGTTTACCGAATCCAATGGGATGAAAAATGCTGTACTTTTGTTTCCGGCCAGTCTTATTCCAGTACTTATATTGCCGAAAACGGATCGGCGGACAAGTTTATTATCTGTTATCTTTTTTAGTTTGATTTCACTCTTTTTTGTGAATCGACAAACGGATACGATGAATTTGCTGTTGACGATTTTATTCTATTTTTATAGTATGTTGACGTCAATGCTGCGGATTGAACAAGATGAGACACTTAAAAACTATTCATTTCGGTCATCAGTATTATGGCATATCGTAGTTATTGTACCAGTGCTATTAGTATTTAAGTACGAATTTTTAAAACCGGAAACGATGCGCATAGTATTGTTTATGTTTATGAGTGTCGCTTTAACCCATATAGTGCTGTTTCTAATTAAGCCGTATTGGGAACAATTATTAGATGACCAAGCAGAGTTGACGTTGAATCAGCTAGCCAATTTGAATCATCCGTTATTGAAGCGTCTTATTGAGTCGGCACCTGGGAGTTATCACCACAGTATTTTAGTAGCGAACTTAAGTGCTAATGCAGTGGAAGCGATTGGCGGTAATTCGTTATTAACTCGGGTGGCAAGTTATTATCATGATGTAGGGAAAATTAAATACCCATTGTTCTTTGTTGAAAATTTATCTGCGGGAATGGTATCACCACATCAAATGGTATCATCCAATGAGAGTGCTAAAATTATTATTGATCACGTGAATGAAGGTATTAAATTATTAAATGAGTATAAAATGCCTAAGAGTATTATTGATGTTTGTGCACAGCATCATGGGACAACCCGTGTTGAATATTTTTACTATCAAGCAAAGAAACAAAATGTAGATGTTGACATTAGTGAATTTACCTATCCGGGACCCATTCCACAGTCGAAAGAAATTGCGATTATTATGTTAGCTGATTCAGTAGAAGCGGCATCTCGGTCATTGAAAGAATACAGCCTTGAAGCGATTGAGGGCTTGGTATCAAAAATTATTAATAATAAAATTGAAGCCAACCAGTTTGTGGATTGTGGTTTAACGGTTCATGAATTGAAAATAGTTAAGCAATCACTTGTCAATGGTGTGGCTGGTATGTTCCATACACGGGTTGAGTATCCCGAATAATGTTTAAATGAGAAAGGAATCTTACATGGTTATTGATTTAATTGATGAAGCAAATTACTTAAATGAATCACACCAACAATTAATTGAAGCAGTTATTGCATTAACTGCAAAAAAATTACAATTGAATCAGGAGAGTGAGGTAGATATTTCCATAGTGGATAACGAGTCCATTCACGCCTTAAATAAACAATACCGTAATATTGATCGTCCTACTGATGTACTTAGTTTTGCGCTCAACGAAGGGGAAGAAGACTGGGATTTTTCGTTGGATGAACAAGAAGAAGTCTTTGACATTCCTCAACATTATGGTGATATTATCATTTCGTATCAAAAAATTGGCGAGCAGGCCGAAGAATATGGTCATTCATTCGAACGTGAATTAGCATTTTTAGTAGTACATGGTTTTTTACATTTAAATGGCTTTGACCATCAAACGTCTGAAGAAGAACAAGCAATGTTCGCGTTACAAGAAGAGGTTTTACGTGAGTATGGCCTTACACGATAAACCGACCAAACATTGGGCGAATGCTAATCGTCTCTCAGCCTTTAAAGCAGCTAAAGATGGCTTTTTAACTTTATGGCAACAGGAATTTAACTTTCGTTTGCATTTATTGATAACGTGTTTCGTAATAATTTTAGCTATTTACTTCAAGCTTACACCTATCGAGTGGTGTGTCATATTATTATTAATTGGACTAGTTCTTACACTGGAGATGATTAATAGTGCCATCGAAAATGTTGTCGACTTAATCGTGGGAACTCAGTGGCATACACTAGCTAAACGAAGTAAAGATATTGCGGCAGCTGCCGTTACATTAAGTGCTCTTATCGCAATCGTGATTGGTATGATTATTTTTATTCCACACATTCTTTCGATAGGGCAGAATTAATGATATAGGGGGAAATATGGTAGAAAAAAACTTTAAATCTGGATTTATAGCGATAATTGGTCGACCAAATGTCGGTAAATCAACCTTATTGAATCGCTTGATTGGACAAAAAATTGCGATTATGTCCGATAAAGCTCAAACAACGCGTAATCGAATTCAAGGCGTTTACACCGATGAGGATGCACAAATTATTTTCATCGATACACCTGGTATCCATAAACCGAAACATGCTTTAGGAGATTTTATGGTTAATACAGCCTATAGCGCCTTAAAAGGTGTGGATGGTGTATTGTTTGTAGTGAATGCGAGTCAAAAGATTGGCCCTGGCGACCGTTTAATTATGGAGCGTTTGAAAAATTTAGACGTGCCTGTCTTTTTATTAATTAATAAAATTGATTTAGTTCAACCAGATGATTTATTGGGCATTATCGAAAGCTATACCGAAGAACAATCTTTCGATGAAATATTCCCAATTAGTGCTACAGAAGGTCATAATGTACCAGAAATGTTAAATACACTCAAACGTATCTTGCCACAGGGGCCACAATATTACCCAGCTGACCAAATTATGGATCATCCTGAATATTTTGTGGTAGCTGAATTTATTCGTGAGAAGATTTTATTACTGACGAAAGAAGAAATTCCACATTCCGTTGCCGTACAAGTGCAAAGTATGCAACGTAATGAAAATGATAAAGTAGAAGTTCAAGCAACAATTATAGTTGAACGCAAAAGTCAAAAAGGGATTATCATCGGTGCTCAAGGCAGTATGATTAAGAAAATCGGGCAATTAGCGCGTCGTGATATTGAGCATTTATTGGATGACAAAGTTTATTTAGATTTATGGGTCAAAGTTCAAAAAGATTGGCGAAATCGGCAAACATATATAAGTGATTTTGGTTATAAAAAAGAAGATTATTAATGAGAGTAGGTGGTCACGTGTTAGAACGGTTTGAAGCAGTTGTCTTATTCAAACGTCCTTATCGTGACCATGATTTATTAGTGAAACTTTTTACGAAAGACCATGGCAAACGGATGTTTTTTATTAAAAATGGGCGTAGTGCAACTCATGCTTTAGTAGCCCAAATTGTACCTTGGAGTGTCAATGATTATGTCGGTACATTAAATGAGTCCGGATTTTCGTTTATTCGTGAGGGTAGTACAGTTTTTTTCCCTAGACAATTGCAGTCTGATTTAACGCTACAAGCGTATGCAAGTTATTTTGTGCAGCTTACTGACGCAGTAACCGAGGATTTTCTACCCGATAAAGTGTTGTTTGAGCTATTAGTATCAACTTTAAAACGCTTAAATAGAGCTGACAATCCTGATGTAACGATGATTTACTTAGAATTACAATTGTTACCACGTTTTGGCGCGCATTTGAATTGGCGATATTGTCTGTTTACAAAACGAGCGACAGGTATTTTTGACTTCAGTATCCAACAGGGTGGGATAATCCACGAATCAGTTTTTCATGAGGACCGTTATCGTTTGAATATTCATCCTCGTGCGATTCATTTTGCACGCATTTTAGCGACACATTCGCTAGAATCAATTCAAACTATTGATATTGCACCTGAAACCATTCAAGAGATGCAGCGATTGGTTAATGAATTGTATCAGGAATATGTTGGAATCCGTTTAAAGAGTAAGCAATATATCGAACATCTAGGGGATATGGATGCAAAATATCAAGCCTTGCTAGCTCAACGTAAAGCCAAAGACACTATTGAAGAGGAGCTGTCATAAGTTGTTAAAAATCCTGGGATAATGTAGCGTTGTTAAATCTAATTATTTTTTGAGGTGTATTTACTTGTTTTGCGTCTGACTAAATTTGATTTTTTTCGTCAAACATGATAAAATAGAACTAATTAGGGGATGTCATTGGTTTCGACAGGTATTGTTCGAGCTTATGATGCGTCAGGAAGGCAGCGACTTCCTAAAAACGCTACAGTTAAATATAACTGCAAACAATCAAAACAATTCATTCGCTTTAGCAGCTTAATCCCTGCGGGCGAAGATCACCCTGGCATCGCCCATGTGCTCAGATCGTGGTCTCAAATTTAGTGGGATACGCCTTACATTTCCGTCTGTAATGTAAGTAAGAGACGATCAGACTCGCAATCGCGGATGCCTGTTTATCGGCTAGGCAGTAGCTAAATTTTAGTAGATAAACTATTGACGTAGACTCGTTTGTGGCGAGGTATTTGGACAGGGGTTCGACTCCCCTCATCTCCATATTCTAGAGGTTAATCATAGTGATTAAGCTTGTTGTTTTAATACTGCTAGAATTGTTGGCATATCAACAGTTCTAGCAGTATTTGATAATTTGGCGCAACGGGTGCGTTCTTATATTCCAATTAGCTCTGGTTGACTTGACGTCCACTTCAAAAGGCGCCTTTATGCAATACTCGCACGCCGATATTTTGTATGCTGGCTCGTTCGGACTGCCTTGACGTACACATTACATAGCTCTTGAAGCCCCTTAGCGCTTTTACGACCTCTGCTTCAGTGATTCAAGGCAGGACGTCCTCTCTCTCACTATATCTTCCAGTGGTTCAAGTCAGAATACTCTTGCTCACACTATGTATATGCTTAGAATTATTTAGTCTAATCACAATTTTCAGGCGGCAACATTTTTTAACTTATTTTTCATAAAAGTGTTGCATTTTAAAACTTAAAGTGGTATAGTAATCACAAGTTAATAACAAATCGATGAATAAGAGAGTAAATTAATTAGAAATCCCAGCGAGATAGGGTAGAGTGTAAGCCTATTGTGCCTGATTAATTGAACCGCCCTTATGAGATAAGTGAGTGAACTGATAGTAGCTTGCTTCGCTGTCTGAGCGTTATCAAATTGAGTGAATCAGAAGTCTTTGTGTAGATTTCTCGTTAACTAGAGTGGTACCGCGGGTTTATAAAATTCAATAACTCGTCTCTATATACTTTGTAATAGAAGTATATAGAGACGAGTTTTTTGTTTTAACGTAAGTGAAAGGTGGAGATAAAGTGACAAATTTAATGGCTATTGCAGTGGACTTTAAAAAATTAGGTCCATGGCTACCGTCATTCTGGGAAGGGACAATGGTAACCATTGTATTATCCTTTTCAACGGTATTATTAGGAACATTTATAGGTTTATTTGCGACAATTATGCAACAATCAGAGAAAAAATGGATTCGGATGATTGCTAATGCGTACATACAAATCATTCGTGGGACGCCGATGTTGCTGCAATTATTTTTATGGTTATATGGTTTACCATTATTTGGTATTACGATTCCTACGGTCGAATCATTCGGCAGTGTCTATGGTTCACGTGAATTTCTGACAGCGGTGATTGCCTTATCTGTTAACTCGGGTGCTTACATTTGTGAAATCTTTAGAGGTGGATTGGAAGCTATTGATAAAGGGCAGATGGAAGCAGGGCGTGCATTAGGTTTGAGCCGTCGTCAAACATTATTCTCAATTATCATTCCGCAAGCGACCCGTGTGGTGCTTCCTGGTCTCGGTAATGAGTTTATTACGATGATTAAGGAATCGTCGATTGTTTCTACGATTGGGGTATTTGATGTCATGTATGTGCAAAATATTGTTAAAGCCGCTACTTACTCTATTTTTGAACCTTTGGTACTGATTGGAGTAATTTACTTCGTGTTAACATTTGCACTGACAAAATTAATGAAGTTCGCAGAAAAGAGGTTAAGTGTTTATGATTAAGGTGAATCATTTAAAAAAATCTTATGGTGAATTAAATGTGTTAAAAGGAATTGATTTACAAATCAATCAAGGTGAGGTTGTTGCTTTAATCGGGCCATCGGGTTCGGGTAAATCAACATTAATTCGTTGCTTGAACTTAATGGAAATCCCAACGAGTGGCGATGTATTTTTTAAAGATGTTTTGTTGAATGATACGAAAATTAATGAAGATAAAATCAATCAATTACGGCAGTCAATCGGAATGGTTTTTCAGCATTTTAACTTATTTCCGCATTTGACAGTGGAGGAAAATATCATCTTAGCACCGATAAAATTAAATAAACTATCTGAAACACAGGCGAAAGAAAAGGCTGCGGTATTATTAGATAAAGTTGGATTACTTGACAAGAAAGATGTATATCCAGCTAAACTATCCGGCGGGCAAAAGCAAAGGGTAGCTATCGCAAGAGCATTGGCGATGGAACCGGAAGTAATGTTGTTTGATGAGCCAACGTCGGCACTCGACCCAGAAATGGTAAAAGAAGTACTAATGGTTATTCAATCGTTAGCAGTGGATGGAATGACGATTGTTATTGTGACTCATGAGATGAATTTTGCCAAGCGTGTGGCCTCACGTGTCTTATTTTTAGCAGATGGTCATATTGTCGAACAAGGGACGGCAGACCAGATTTTCAATGCACCGCAGCATGAGCGAACAAAACAATTTTTAGATCAAATTAATTATTAGTAAAGAGAGAGAGTATTATGAAAAAATTAATGACATTATGGATGGTTTTATTACTAAGTATGGCAGTATTTGCGCCAAGTGTACAAGCTGCTGAGGACCATTTGAGTAAAATAAAAGAAAAAGGTACCTTAGTTGTTGGAACTTCACCAGATTTTCCACCTCGCGAATTTTATATAATTAATGATAAAGGCGAAAAAGAAATCGTTGGTAGTGATATTACATTAGCAAAAGCAATTGCCGAAAAATTAGGTGTTAAATTAGAATTAGTGACTACAGATTTTAATGGTGTAATTGCTAATATTCAAACAGGTACCGTGGATATGGGAATTTCTGGTTTTTCATGGACGCAAGCGCGTGAAGATGTGATGGATTTTTCAATTGGTTACTCGCAAGAGACAGGTGATAATGGTTATCAAGGTTTATTAGTTAGTAAAGAGACTGCTAAAAAATTTAAAACACTCGATGAGTTAAAGCGTGCGAATTTAACAATTGGGGCACAAGGCGGCTCCATACAATATGAATTAGCGATGCAAGCAACTAAACCAACCAATGTAAAGCAATATGGTACATTGGATGCAGCTGTTTTAGCATTAAATGCCGGTGATATTCAAGCGATGGTTGTCTCGACTTCTTCTGCAGAACCAGTAGTTTCTGCCTTTGATAAATTAACCCTTTTACCGCGTGAAGCATTTGACCTCGATCCTGAAAATAAATATGCCAAAAACGTTATTGGTTTACCAAAAAATCATGATAACGAGGCATTATTAAAAGTGATTAACGAAGTTATTGAAACAGCAATCAAAGATGGAATGATGGAAAAATGGGAAGCTGAAGCAAAAGCTTTATCAACGAAAGCTGTAGAAAATGAGTAAGGGTTAGAATAGGAGACGATTTGATGAGTGCTAGAGAAGATATCATAAAATCTGTTGAAGAGCATATTGATGATTATATGCAAATCGTGGAAACATTATATCACCATCCAGAAATTGGTAACGAAGAGTTTGAATCCATGGCTTTATTAGTCGATTATTTAACGCAAGCTGGATTTGAGACACAAGCAGCATATATCTTACCAACGGCCTTTTTAGCAACGTATGATACACATAAAGCGGGGCCAACGTTTGCGTTTATGTGCGAGTATGATGCGTTGCCTGAAGTTGGTCATGGATGTGGTCATAATTTGATTGCTGCGATTGGTGTGGCTGCTGGTGTTGCTTTAAAATCAGTAATGGATGAATTTGGAGGTAAAGTACTTGTTGTTGGTACCCCAGCTGAAGAAAATTTTGGAGGCAAAGTGTCCTTAGCAGATGCCGGAGTCTTTGATAATGTCGATGTTGCCTTGATGGTTCACCCAGATACTCGTAACGGCGTTGGCAGTCGCAGTAATGCACTCTATCCGCTAAAATTTGAATTTTTTGGAAAAAATGCCCATGCCTGTCGCCCAGCAGAAGGTGCATCCGCATTAGATGCAGCAGTAATGAGTTATTTACAAATTAATTTATTAAGACAATTTGTCGCACCCCATACTTATATTCACGGTGTGATTTCTGATGGTGGAAAAGCTGCAAATGTAATACCTGGTTATGCAGCGATGGAATATTATTTCAGAGCGCCAACGATTGCGTATGCCAAAGAAGTAGCAGCCAAAGCTGTTAAGATAGTAGAAGGAGTTTGTGCAGCTAATGGTACTACGTTTGAAACATCCGTCTATGAGTGTCCCTATGATGATACAGTTATTAATTATCGTTTAGCTGAATTATTGAAGGCTCAATATCAATCGATTGGTGTAATGGATGTTGAGTCAGTTGACGAAATTGCGACTGGCTCAACAGATGTTGGTGCAGTGAGTTATAAATGTCCGACGATTCAAGGGTTCATCAAAATTGCCGATAAACAAGTTCAAGCACACACCAAAGAAATGGCAGCTGCAACCTTGTCAGACGCAGGTAAACTCGGATTAATCAAGGCGGCACAAGGCATTGCTTTAACAGCATTGCAATTAATCCAAGAACCAGAAACATTGACGCAAGTAAAAGCCGAACAAAATGAGACATTAGCTAAATTGGCCCATAATACACAGTGAGAGCGAGGTGCATTGGCTTAAAAAATATCAGCATACGAGAAGTATTTTGTGTAAGCTTTTAGCCAATCCCATCGAACCAGTTAATGAATCTAAAAAATAATGAGTACTTTCAGAAAATGTAGGTGAGTTGACGCATTTTTTGAAAGTAATGTTGTTTGGACACGAAAAATTTTTGCTCAAAAGTAAATGGTTTGGTATAATTTTATAAGAACTGAATGACTGAAAACAGTGAGCAACAAGGCGTGTTTAGCAATGAATCGCTAAAGGAAAATATCAACGTGCGTGAGAGGACAAAGGTGTTTTTTGAATGCGAGGTCATTTCAGCTCCTTGTAGCCAGAGAAAAACAAAGTAATAACGGTGGTGTTTTGCTTCGAATTAATGGAGCTGCATTTGCCGAAGCGGATAATCAATGTGAGACGGTCGCCGAGACTGCCAAAGTGAAAATAAAAAGGAGCACACGAATGATTCCAACAATCGAACGTATTATCGAACAACCTATAAAAAACGTCGCTTTGTATCAAGAAGCGATTCAACATACAACGTTTGTTAATGAACAACCATGGAAAAAGTTAAAATCGAATGAGCGCCTCGAATTTTTAGGGGACGCGGTATTGGAAATTATTGTGAGTGAATTTTTATTTAATACTTATCCCAATCTACCTGAAGGACAACTGACAACCATGCGGGCTCAATTAGTTCAAGAGCAAAGTTTAGCCTATTTAGCGCGTCAATTAAAGTTTAATAACTTAATTAAATTAGGGCGTGGTGAATTGGCTACGGGTGGCAATGAGCGAGACTCTATTCTAGCAGATGCGTATGAAGCAGTACTTGGAGCTATTTTTAAAGACTTAGGCTTGGATGCCGCACGTACATTTGTTAACAAGACGATGTTGCATCAGCATGAACAAATGTTAGCTTCTGTTAGTCAAGACTATAAAACTCGCCTACAAGAATTAGTACAACAACGTGGTTCCATTAAAATTAGTTACGACGTTCTCGAACAAACTGGTCCGGCACATGATACACGTTTTACGATTGTGGTGTCCGTTGACGGCGAGAATGTCGCCAAAGGCACTGGCCGCAGTAAAAAACAAGCGGAAATGCGTGCTGCTGAAGTCGCCCTAAACTTTATCGATGAACATGGTTTTGTAAAGCCTCGTTAATGTTGGTTGGCTAATGAAAATGAGTAATGTCCTACATTTTCATTGGAAAAACGAAATTAATGGCAAAACAATGAATAAAATTTAATAATATACTAGTAATTACGTTTGCGCTATGCTATAATTCACATTATAAATAAATAAGAGAGGAGGATGTACCATGAACACAATGAATTTGAATAGTCAATTGAATCAAACATCTTCGAAAGCTTATTTATTACTACTAGTAGGTGAATACTATTAGTGTGCTTTAAATAATTGTGCAATAATGCCCGCTTTTCGTTGATGGAAAGGGGGTTTTTTGTTGTGCTCAAAATTTGCTAATTCTAGTTATAATAGTCGGAAATGGGATAAGAAGAGAAGAGGTTATATATGGTTAGAGAACTATGGCAGTTTATTTTAAAAAGGAAAATGCTCTATTTAGCAATATTAATAGGTGTGCTTATTAATTATGGTATGAGTGTCTTTCCAACACGGATCACACAAGGCATTATTAATGGCATCGCTTCGAATCAGTTGACACGAGAAATTTTACATCAACAATTAATAATTTTAATTGTTTCAATACTCATTTCTTATATCACTGGTTATTTTTGGGTGCGGTGGCTATTTACCTCTCAAGCCTTTTATCAACGGGAATTAAAGCGCACGTTGTTTCGTAAACTAAGTTTAATGCGGACACCCTATTATGATAAATTTCGCAGTGGCGATATGATGACGCGGTTTACAAGTGATATTAATAATTTATCTGAATTACTAGGCTATGGGACAATGAGTATCTTTTATGTATTTGGGACGTTTATTATTATCATCCCACAAATGTTTATCATTTCATGGTGGATTTCATTGATAAGCATGGTGCCGATTATTATTTTAGGTTGTCTTGTTTATTTTATTGGTAAGAAACAAGATGATATGGTGGAGGCAAACCGTGAAGCTGTTGCAAGTTTAAGCAATGAAGTATTAGAAGTGGTAGAAGGGATTCGGGTGACGAGGGCCTACGGTAATTCTGCATTAGGAGCTGCCCGTTTTGCTAAACGAACAGAATCTCTACGTCACCGTGCGAATCAAATTATGTTTTACCAAGCGATGTATGGTCGTGTTGCTAATGTGTTTTTGGCATTAAGTGCAGCAACCGTACTAGGTTTTGGTGGTTATGCGATTGCTGCTGGACAAATTACAGTCGGTGATGTTGTCGCGCTACAAATGTATTCGTGGATATTGCTAGACCCGATGTGGATGTTATCTGACTTTATTTTAATTTACAAAACGGCAGATATATCATTTAATAAATTACAAGAATTATTGAATACGGATGATGATTTGGAAGCAGATGGTCATGAATTACTCGCATTCCCAGAAAAAATTGAATTTCGTGATTATCAATTTCAATATGCTGGAAGTGAGTATCAAGGACTCGAAAATATTAATGTTACGATTGAAAAAGGGCAAACACTAGGGATTGTTGGTAAAACTGGTAGTGGAAAGACCACATTTATTCGTCAATTACTCAGACAATATCCGGTAGGAAAAGGAAATATTTATATTAATGATTTACCTATTCAAGCGTATCAGCGAGACTCGATTGAACGACATATAGGATATGTGCCGCAAGAACATGTATTATTTTCACGTACAGTAGCGGAAAATATACAGGTTGGAAAAGAGAATGCATCGTTAAAAGAATTGGATTATGCGGTAGCTGTGGCTGCTTTTACACAAGACTTAGAGCGGATGGAAAAAGGTTATGAAACATTGGTTGGTGAGAAAGGTGTCTCTGTATCTGGAGGTCAAAAACAACGGATTTCGATAGCACGAGCAGCTATTAAAGAGCCGAACATCTTAATTCTAGATGATTCGTTATCAGCGGTTGATGCTAAAACGGAACGCATCATCATTGAAAATATTCAAGCGTTACGCCAAGGCAAAATGACGATTATCGTCACCCATCGTCTCTCCGCGGTTACTCATGCGGACTGGGTTATTGTACTTGAAGAAGGAAAAATTGTTGAAGAAGGCACACCATTACAATTACAAAACAGCAATGGCTGGTATGCGCAGCAATATCGAAAACAACAAACGCATGAGGAGGCTGACGCATGAAATTAGTTTTACGATTATTAGGTTATATAAAAATAGTTTTACCACTATTTATTACAGGTTTGATTTTACTGCTATTAGCAACAGGATCACTTCAAATAGCACCGCTTTTTGTCCAACACATTATTGACAATATCTTAACACCAGTGACACAAGGCGTTGCATTAAATTACGCAGAGTTATTTAAGTGGCTAGGTATTTATATGGGGACTTCGATTATTGGAAGTTTAGTAGGTTATATTTCGGTACGAATGCTCATGCATTGTGCCAATCGCATTGCCGAACATCTACGTAATGAAGCCTATCAAACGATGCAACATTTACCGATTTCATATTTTGATGACAAACCTGCTGGAAAAATTTCAGCTCGCATTGTCAACGATACGGAAACATTACGTTCTCAATTTTATGGTAGTTTGTTATCCAATATTTTAGTGACAGTGGTAAGTATTTTTAGTGTCTATGCGATTATTTTTATTTTAAATTATAAAATGGGACTTGCTTTATTGGTTTTAATTCCCGTATTTTATGGCTGGCAAAGGCTATGGCATCATCGTACAGATAAGCAATTAACTGTCTACTATGAAATGCAAAGTGAAGTAAATACCCATGTCAATGAAATGATGACAGGTAGTACGATTATTCAATTATTTAAGCAAGAAGATGAAACCATTAAACGTTTTGATGAAGTTGTGGAACAAATGTACCAAGCAGATGTGGAGATGAATAAAGTTCACGCCACTATTTCATGGGAGTTGGTAGATGTATTTAAACGTACTGTTTTTTTAGCCATTTTAACGGTGGTAGGTTATCAGTATTTAGGTGGATATTTAACAATTTCAGCTGGGCTTCTATTAACATATATCAATTATGTTGACCGCTTGTTTAATAATATGGGTGGTCTGGTGCGAATGTTTCCACAATTACAACGCTCCCTAACAACTGGGCGGCGAGTGATGGAATTATTAGATGCTGAACAAGAAGCGAAACAAGAAAAAGAGTTAAAGGTAAGTGACGGCGAAGTAGTATTTGACCATGTAACATTTGGTTATGATGCTGCGATTCCAGTGTTAAAAGATATTCATTTTACAGCCAAACCGGGTCAAACAGTTGCATTGGTCGGACATACAGGTTCGGGTAAGAGTTCGATGATTAATTTACTATTCCGATTCTACGACCCGCAAAGTGGTGAAATTCGTGTTGATGGGCAACCGGTCGCTGAATATAACCGCGAAAGTGTGCGACAAGCAATGGGGATTGTGCTACAAGATCCGTATTTATTTACTGGGACTATTGCTTCAAACGTAGCGATGGATGATAAAACCATGTCAGAAGAAACAATTATTGATGCCTTAGAAAAAGTAGGTGCTGCTGATTTAATCAGACGACTAGATAAAGGTATCTATGAGCCTGTTGTTGAAAAAGGAAATGCCTTTTCAAGTGGGGAACGTCAATTGATTGCTTTTGCTCGAACATTGGCGAGTAATCCGAAAATATTGATTTTAGATGAAGCAACTTCACATATTGATACGGAAACCGAGGCGATTATTCAACAAGCAATGAATGTAGTAAAAGAAGGCCGCACTACCTTTATCATTGCTCACCGACTCTCAACAATTAGAGACGCAGACCAAATATTGGTACTCCATGAAGGCGAAATTGTCGAACAAGGTACGCATCAATCATTATTAGCACTCAATGGACGTTACGCTAATATGCATAAAATGCAGCACGCAATAGGTTGAAAAGTAGTTAGTTAAAAGTTGATAAAGAAGAAGGGGATGTTGTCGTAGACATTGAGTTAAAATAAGTGATGCTGTAAACCTTTCTAAGCAAATAATTGAATTGTCCGACAGGACGCGATTACCAGTAAAGCGTTTTATTTCTGCTGTTTCTAAAATTGTGGTATAATGACTATATCTTAATACAGAGGAGTTAATTATTATGTCAATTTTTGAAAATGTAGGTAGTCTAATTGATTTATTTTCACAAGGCTCGCAAACAGATGTGCAAGCCATTTCTGAACGTGCTGGTATCGACAGCAAACAAGCGAGTTCAGTAATTAGTTTAGCATTGCCATTAATTTTAAAAGCAATTAATCATAACACTCAAACCGATGAAGGATTACAATCGTTTGATAATGCCTTAGCGGAACATGCGAATGATCCATCATTTCCAACAGTGGCTGAACAAGTTAATAATGTTGATATGAATGACGGTTCAAAAATGTTAGACCATATTATTCCGAACCAACAAGGGATTATTGATAAAATTGCTGACACTTTAGGATTAACACCAGAAGGTGTACGTAACACATTAGTGTTAGTGGCACCATTGTTAATTCACTATTTAGCTAAATCTAAAAATAATCGTCAATTAACACCTGAACAAATTCGTGAACAAGCGGCAGCGGAACAACGTGCTGTTGAGCAAGAAACTAATAATGGTGGTTTATTAGGTGGCTTATTAGAAGGTGTATTTGGTCAAATGACCCATCCAAAACAACAAGAAACTACTGAAAACAATGGATTGTTAGGCTCACTTTTTGATTTATTAAAATAATAAAAATTTTGTAGAAGGACTGATTCATTCAGTCCTTTTTAGGTATATAGTATTCGTAAACTGTTAATAGGTAATAACTATATATCATCATAAAAAATAAGAATATCCTATCTATTGTTTTAAAATAACAGATGTCCTATAATGAAAATCAATATAGTTCAATTCTCTTGCGACTAATTTTCCATTGAGCGATTGATGCTAATTCATTTTAGGAGGAATTCTTATGTCAACAAACTGTCATTGTCACCATCATCAAACAGCACCTTTTCGTGTCGATCATGTTGGATCATTTTTACGTCCAGACCGCTTGGTACAAGCTAGAAAAGCATATCAAAAAGGGGAAATATCCCGTGACGAACTGCGTGAAGTAGAAGATGAAGCCATTAAAGACTTAGTTGATAAACAAATTGCTGCAGGGATAAAAGGCGTAACCGACGGCGAGTTTCGTCGTGCCTACTGGCATTTAGACTTTTTCTGGGGTTTAAACGGTGTTGAACATACGCAAGCGAAAATAGGCTATCAATTCCATGACGAGACGACAAAAGCTGATAGTTGTGATGTTGTCGGAAAGATTACGGGAGACAATCATCCTTTCATAGAAGATTATCTATTCTTAAAACAATTAGTAGGCGATAGAGCGATTGTGCGCCAAACAATTCCCGCACCGGCACAGTTTTATTTTGAATTAATACGTGATGAAGAACATATCGAGCAAGTGTATTCAGTCTATGAAGATAAAGAGACATTATTTGCTGATATTATCGCAGCGTATCAAACAGTAATTCAAGATTTATATACTGCTGGGTTACGTAACTTACAAATAGATGATTGTACTTGGGGAGCAATTGTGGATAATCAATTAATCGAATTATTTGCAGCAGCTGGAGGACACACTCAAACACTCGAGGAGGTTCGTGCTGATTTTGCTGCGGACTTTTTAACATTAAATAATGGTATTATAAAAGATTTACCAGAAGATTTAGTTGTCAACACACATGTATGTCGTGGAAATTTCCATTCGACATGGGCGTCACAAGGCGGATATGATGCCGTAGCAGATACTTTGTTCGGTGAAGAAAATGTCAATGCCTATTACTTAGAGTATGATACTGACCGTGCAGGCGACTTTACACCTCTAGCAAAAGTAGCTGATGGTAAAAAGGTTGTGCTTGGCCTACTCACATCAAAATTTGGAGCATTAGAAGATAAAGAAACTATAATCGCACGTATTAAAGAAGCAGCACAATACGTTCCATTGGAAAACTTATATTTAAGTCCACAATGCGGCTTTGCATCTACCGAAGAAGGCAATAAGTTAACGGAAGAACAACAATGGGCAAAGATTAAATTAATCAATGAAATTGCTGCAGAAGTTTGGGGTTAGTCGAAACATTACGCCATCATGGAGCCTTGCTCTGTAGTGGCGTAATGTTTTTTCGTAGCCGTAGCAATAATAAGTTTTCCCACTATAGATTGTAGTAGTGATTAATTTCAAGTTCACTCTGTAAAAATGTCCATTTAGCAGCGTCTTAATTGTGATTGAAGTACGATGACAGATTTTGAAAGAAAATGATAAATTATACTTGCTTATTCACTTTTTATCAGTATAATGAGAGGTGTAAAGATTGCGAGGTGATTATTTGCTAAAAAAAGAACGAAAACGCATCATCCTTGAAAAGTTAAAGACCCAAACGTTTGTCACACTGGAGTCATTGATTCATGAGCTAAAGTCTTCAGAATCTACGATTCGCCGTGATTTAGATGAATTGGAACAAGAAGGAGAATGTCGTCGTGTGCATGGAGGAGCTGAACGTTTGCGTCCGTTGCAAGCAGAACTGACTAATCGCCAAAAATCAGTCAAAAACATTCAATCAAAACGAGTCATTGCCGAAAAGGCGGTGTCATTAATTGAAAATGGTGATGTTATATTTATTGACCCCGGCACCTCAACACAAGCATTAGTCGACTTAATTGATAATCAAACCATTACTGTCGTAACGAATTCCATTCATCATGCAGCGACTTTATTATCAAAAGGCATTCGCACGTGTATGATTGGTGGTTTTGTAAAGCAAAGTACAGATGCGGCCGTTGGCAATACAGCCGTTGAACAAATTAAACTTTATAATTTCGATAAAGTTTTTATGGGGATTAACGCGATGACTCAGGAGCATTTAACGACACCAGATATTGAAGAAGCTGCAGTAAAGCAAGCGATTATTCAACAAGGTGAAAAAGTTTATATTTTAGCAGATGAATCCAAGTTTGGTTGGCGTACATTTGTGAATGTAGGTAGTGTGACTGATATTACTCTGATTACTAATCAGTCAAGCTTACCATTTGTGCAATCGTTAAAAGAAAGAACAGAGGTGATAGAAGTATGATTTATACTGTAACACTTAATCCGTCTATCGACTATATTGTCAAAATTGATAGCTTAACAATGGGTTCAGTCAACCGGATGGACGAAGATTTTAAATATCCTGGAGGTAAAGGCATCAATGTGTCACGTATTTTGAAGCGTTTGGACATTCCAACGAAAGCGACTGGCTTTATCGGCGGCTTTACAGGACAATTTATTTTGGATAGTTTAGCGCAAGAAGGTGTTGAGACAGAATTTGTTACGGCGTCAACAGACTCTCGGATTAATATTAAGTTGAAATTGGAGGAAGAAACAGAAATTAATGGTGTCGGGCCAACCATTTCAGACGAACAATTACAAGCGTTGGAAACGATTCTGAGTTGTACAACGAAAGACGATATTGTTGTGTTTGCAGGTTCAGCCCCTTTCAATTTGACCAATAAAATATATCAAGAATTAATTCCGATTGCTAAACAAAATGGAGCGTCAATTGTGTGTGATTTTGAAGGACAAACATTAGTGGACTCCTTAGTTCATCAACCATTATTAGTAAAGCCTAATCATCATGAATTAGCGGCTATTTATAATGTAACATTGAATACGATTGATGATATTGTATCCTATGGCGAAAAATTATTAGTCCAAGGTGCTCAACATGCGATTGTATCAATGGCTGGTGATGGGGCATTACTGATTACAAAAGCCGGTAATTATTTTGCTAAACCTATTAAGGGCAATGTAAAAAATTCAGTAGGTGCTGGAGATTCCATGGTGGCTGGTTTTACTGGAGCAATGAGTCAGACCGGTGACGCATTAGAAGCTTTCAAATGGGGTGTTGCCTGTGGTTCGGCAACTGCATTTTCGGAAGATTTAGCAGAAACATCATTTATTAAACAATTATATCAACAAGTGGAGGTTGAAAAAGTATGAAAATACAAGACGTATTACGTAAAGATGCGATGATTTTAAATTTAACATCGACATCTAAAGCAGCAGTCATCGATGAAATGGTGACGAAATTAGTCGAAACCGGCTATGTGAATGATTTTGATACCTTTAGAACAGGGATTTTAAATCGTGAAGCATTAACGACAACGGGACTCGGTGATGGTATTGCAATGCCACATGCTAAAAATAGTGCTGTTAACGAAGCGACGGTATTGTTTGCTAAGTCCGCGACGGGTTTAGATTATGAATCATTAGATGGACAACCAACCGATTTATTCTTTATGATTGCCGCTCCTGAGGGTGCAAATGATACGCATTTGGCAGCTTTGGCAGAATTATCACAATATTTAATGAAAGATGGCTTTCCTAATCGCTTAAGACAAGCGACAACTCCAGAAGAAGTAATTGCCATATTTGATGCAGAAGCTGAAAAAAATGAGCACGTTGAACCGGTTGTTGATGCAGCACCCGTTATCTCAGTTGAACGTCCGTTTATCGTTGCAGTAACCGCATGTACAACAGGAATCGCTCATACTTATATGGCAGAAGAAGCTTTGAAAAAACAAGCAGCTGCAATGGGTGTGGATATCAAAGTTGAAACAAATGGTGCTTCAGGTGTTGGAAATCGTTTAACGGATGCGGATATTGCTCGCGCCAAAGGAGTCATTGTTGCTGCGGACAAAGCAGTAGAGATGCCTCGTTTTAATGGTAAACCTTTAGTATCTCGTCCGGTTGCTGATGGTATTAAAAAGACGGAAGAATTAATTAATATTATTTTAAACGATAAAGCAGAAATGTATACCGCGACAACGGATGTAAAATCAGCAGTGACTAAGCAGGATAAAAAAAGTTTAGGTGGAAAATTCTACACACACTTAATGAGTGGGGTATCTCAAATGTTACCATTCGTTATTGGTGGAGGTATTTTAATTGCTGTGGCATTCTTATTAGATAATTTATTAGGGGTTCCAACGGAAAAATTAAGTAGTCTAGGTTCATACAATCAAATTGCTGCAACCTTTATGAGTATCGGACAAGCAGCCTTTGGTTTTATGTTACCTATTTTAGCAGGCTTTATTGCTTTTTCAATCGCTGAAAAACCAGGTTTAGTAGCTGGTTTTGTTGCCGGTGCTATTGCAAACAGTGGTTTAACTTACACAAGTATTTCTTATGGTGCAGCAACAGCTGAAGTAGCGCCTTCAGTATCCTCTGGGTTCTTAGGGGCACTAGTTGGTGGTTTCGTCGCTGGTGGCGTCATCTTAGTATTACGAAAATTATTAGCGGGCATGCCACGCTCATTAGAAGGCGTTCGTTCCATTTTATTATTGCCATTATTAGGAACATTGTTTACAGGATTAGCGATGTTATTTATTAACACACCAATGGCAGTCATTAATACTGGGTTGAATAATTTCTTAGAAGGGCTATCCGGTAGTTCAGCTATCTTAATGGGCTTAGTATTAGGTGGTATGATGGCCATTGATATGGGTGGTCCGGTGAATAAGGCTGCTTATGTGTTCGGTACAGGTACATTAGCCGCAACCGTTGCCGATGGTGGGTCGATTGTTATGGCAGCTGTTATGGCTGGTGGTATGGTGCCACCAATTGCTGTATTCTTCGCGACTTTATTATTTAAGGATAAATTTACCGCTGAAGAACGTAACTCTGGTTTAACAAATATTATTATGGGCTTATCTTTCATTACTGAAGGAGCAATTCCTTATGCTGCTGCTGACCCAGCGCGGGCAATCCCAAGTTTCGTAGTAGGTTCTGCGATTTCTGGAGCGTTGGTTGGATTAGCAGGCATCAAACTAATGGCACCACACGGTGGTATCTTTGTTATCGCCTTAACCAGTAATCCTGTTTTATATATTGTATTCGTATTAATTGGAGCAATTGTGTCTGCCTACTTATTTGGTTACTTACGTAAAACGAAATAATCAAAAATAGGTGTTTTTAGTCCATTCGATGGATGATTCGTGAGATGAAGTCAACAGTTTAATGCTGTTGGCTTTTTTTGCTGGCAAAAATGTTGAATGTCTGATTCGTCAAGCCGTTGCATTTTTGGTAAAATAATATGGAATATACTCATCATTGGTGGCGGCACAGGCATGGACCACTAGAGAAAGTCAATGCTGTATGAGAGGCACATTCTTAGGCCAAACCGAGTAATCCAAAGAAGGAGGAGAATATGGCACTACAAATCGTTACAGGTAATTTAACTACGAATAAGAAAAAAGTAATTATTGAGAAATTATTGTCAATCAAAGCAGATAAGCCGAATGCTAAGATATTTTATTTAGTCCCAGAACATATTAAGTTTGATATGGAAACAACATTATTATCAACGATGCAACAATATTTTAAGACGCAAGCAGCTGCAACGTTAGACATACAAGTCGTTAGTTTTACACGGTTAAACTGGTTTTTATTACAACAACAAGGTAAACAACAAGAAAATGTCTCTCAAATTGGGATTTCAATGCTCATCCGTCAAATATTAGAACAAGAAAAAGAGCATTTAATTGTCTATAAAGGGCAGCACCGCCACCAAGGCTTTGTTGAGAAATTACGGGTGCTGTTTGAAGAATTACTCCAAGGCAATATCACACCAGATTCACTAGTCGATGCTTCCGTCACCTTAGGTGATTTTAAAGCCGGGGAGCTGGAAAATCAACGACTTTCAGAGTTGCGCTTACTCTATCAAAAATTTTGTGAGCAGTTGGATGCGCAAAATGTCGGAAATTACCAATCCTTTGAGCAATTGGAACGATATTTTAGTAAACAAGAACGATTGTTGGATAATTACATCGTCATTGATCATCATTATTTCTTTAATTCGCAACAATATCGTTTGATTGTTGATTTTATTCGCGCTTTTGACCAAGTGTGGCTCACTTTACCACTGACGCATCGAGAGGCTATTCAATTGGATTGGCATCCGGTTGTCGCTGTTCCTAAAGCGACGTATCAGACATTGCATCAATTAAGTCGCCTGTTCAAATTTGAATTATTGCCAGACTGGGACATCCATCAACCTGAGTATGACTATTTTCCTGCAATCCGTGAAGTAGCAAACTGGTTTAAAGATGCTCAATCGTTTACTGGTGTCGGTCAAAATCTCCCGAGTCCAACATCCAATACGCATCATTTCTGGCAATTTGACTCGATTCAAAATGAAATTCGCCATATCAGTAATCAGATTCATTATCTTGTAGCAAAAGAAGGCTATCGCTATCAAGATATTTTAGTCGTAGCACGCGATATGGATCGTTATCAGCAAATTGTTGGCCCATACTTTGAAATGAATCAGATTCCATATTTCTATGACCATGAAGCGAGTATGTCGCAGCATCCATTTGTATTATGGTTGGAATCCTATTTTCGTTTGTATATGTATCGGTGGCAGTATCAAGACTTGATGTTAGTGATTAAGTCTGATTTACTATTACCGCCATGGTTAAATGAAGCACCGATTGAAGAAATTCGCCACCAAAAATGTCTTCTCGAAACGATATTATTGGCAAATGGTTTTTTCGGTTATCGTTTTTATGAGGAACAATTTGAATGGCAATTTCCTCAACAAGATGAATCTTATCAAGATTATAAGGGCATTATTCACGAACAAACAATTGGGGCGCTAGTCAATCAGTGGCGTCAGTGGCTCGTTGAAACATTGTATCATCCATTCAATCAATGGCAACAAAGGCAAACCGGAACAGTGGCGAGCACCTGGTTGTATCAGCTGCTGGAACGCAGTGGAGTGAAACACCAATTAATGATGATGCGTGACCAAGTAATTGAATTAGGGCAAATTGAAATGTCTCAGCGCTTAGAACAAGTATGGCACGTATTGATGAATACTTTAGACGAATTTCATTTGTTATATGGGGAAAAACAGCTGGATTTAGCATTGTTTAGTGAATTATTAACAACAGGTTTAACGCAAGCAACATATCATATTATACCGCCAACTATGGACCAAGTGACAATTACCAGTTTAGATAGTCCACAAGTTAAGCCTGCTAAAATTTGCTTTGCGATAGGGATGGATGATTTAACCTTACCACGCTATGTTCAGTCCGATTCCTTATTGACACAGGCCAATCGTGAAAGCATTCAAGAACGTTTATTACCGTATCAGTCTATTCGTGACTTTTCGGTTAACCGTAACCAAATGGAATTATTAATGACACAGCAATTATTATTAAATGCCAGTGAACAACTTTATATCTCTTATGCATCGACGGTCAATGGACAAGGTCGTGCATTGTCGCCTTTATTGGATAATGTGCGGAAAGTGATTCAACAGCCGCTGGAAATGTTTAATGAGGAAGAACATCCGTTATTCCAACAAAAAACAATTCACACCAATCAATTAGGTCGAGCAGCCATGCTATTGTCCCCGGTATTATCACTGATGCGTACAGCGTATCAACACAGTCAGTCATTAACGAGCATTCAATTACGCTTAGTAAACTATTTATTAGAACAGCCCATTGCTAAAACACAGCATTGGCAACAGTTGATTCGACAATTATTTCAGTTCCATGCGTTACCAACCAATCTTTCTACAGAAACGGCGCTTCAATTGTTTGGACGTAATATTATCGCATCAGTATCAAAAATTGAACAATATTATCAAGATCCATTCAGTCATTATCTAATCTATGGATTGCGTTTGAAAGAACGGGAGCAGTATACGATAGATGCAGCCAAAACGGGTGATTATTTCCATTCAGTACTAGATTCCGTGATGCGTTTACTGATTCATGATGAGCAGCGATTAGCGGAAGTCTCGACAGATACATTAAAACACTATCTAGAAAAAGCATTACAAGCAGTGAATCAGGAGTGGCGGTTTAATTTATTTGATAGTCACCCACGTATGCAAGCTATTCGGCTACAATTAGATCAGCAATTATGGCATTTTTTACAATTTAGCCAACGGCAGCATCAGTTAACGCACGTTCAAACCGTTCAAACAGAAGCGATTTTCGGTCTGAATCAAACTTTATCAGGTTTTAAATATCCATTAGAAAGCGGCGGGAAATTATATATTACCGGAAAAATCGACCGAATTGATACCATGGCGTCGCAACAAAAATTACAAGTAATTGATTATAAGTCGGGGCAAAAACAGTTTGATTTAAGTGATGCATATTATGGATTGGATTTACAGATACTTACGTATTTAAATGTAGCGCTAAAAAATTATAAATCATACACACCGCTTGGTGCCTTTTACCAACCATTAATACATCAGTATCAAGAAGCGACACGGGACATACTTTCTCAAGACGCACTGGCATTGTCAAACCATCTATTACAAGAACATGTGCTCAATGGTTTTGTGACAGTGACACCCGATGAATTAGAAACCATTGAACCGACCTTTGCAGATAATAAGAAAAGTATGATTTATCCTGTAAGTACATTAAAAAGCGGGAATTATTCAAGTGCCAGTTCTTATATAGGTAGTGAGGATTTAGCACGATTATTACAGATGACTAATCAGCGATTTATTCAAGCGGCACAAGCCATCCAATCTGGTGAGATTCAACTCGCACCGTATAAGGATTACCCTTATACAACCGCGTTGCAACCGCAATACCGGGTTATTTCAGGATTTGATGCAACGGAACATTATCATCTGTACCGTCATCGTCAGATTAAATCAAAAGAAGTATTATCGATACTAAAAGAAGAGGAGGCAGCTTCACATGATTGAACCTAAACCGTTAAACAGTACATTTAACGATGAGCAATGGCAAGCCATTCAACAAACTGGAACCAATCTCCTGGTCGCAGCCTCGGCTGGTTCGGGTAAAACGACTGTATTAATTGAACGAATTTTAACGCATATTAAGAAGAACTATGCACAAATTGATGAATTATTGGTGGTCACCTTTACTGAGTCCGCAGCTAATGAAATGAAAGAACGGATGGAGACAAAGTTAAAAGAAGCAATAAAGGATGGTTTGCAGCCCAAGGAACAACGTTTATTATTGGCTCAAATTCAAAAATTACCACTCGCACATATTCGTACATTACATAGTTTTTGTTTGCAAGTAATTCAACAATTTTTCTATTTGATTGACTTTAATCCTAGTTTTGCCTTATTAACAGATGAAACACAAAAGCAATTGATGTATCAAGAAGTATGGGAATCTATTCTCAGCGATATTTTAACAGGGAAGGTGAATGAGGTATCACCAGAAATGTTACGTGATTTAATGCGTCGCTATTCCAATCCTCGAGATGATAAAGGGTTATACCAGTTAGTACTTGATTTACATCATTTTTCATCGTCGCATCCTGAACCAATGATTTGGCTGGAGCATTTAGCGAGCCATAGTCAAAACTTTGAACGATTCGGCGAATCAGACTTGTATGCTAAACATTTAAAACCGTCTTTAGAGTCCGCTGCTCAAACAGCTTATCAATTATTAGAAACAGCACTCAATCAACTACAAGGTGCCAGCGATGAGATTCAGCAAAAATATATTGAAATATTATCACAGGAACAAGATCAAGTCGCGCAATTGCTGGAAGCGATTTATCAAGGACAATTAGAAGTACTTAGTCACGCTATCGGAACTGTAGAATTTAAAAAATGGCCAACCAAACCACGCAAGACAGAAGAAGGGGAGTTAATCGATGGTATTAAATCTCTTAGAAATCAAGCAAAAGAACAAGTCATTAAACAATTGAGTGGCATTATCCGATTGGACTATGCCCATTATGTTGAGACTGAACAAAAAGTCGCACCGATTATTCAACAATTGGGCTGCTTAACACGTCTATTTAAAGAACAATTAGTGCAGTATAAACGTTCACAGAATCTGATTGACTACAATGATTTGGAACATCTCACATTAGATATTTTAGCGCCTTATGATACAGTGACCAAGCGCCGGCAAGCCAGTATTGCAGCAACGTACTATCAAGACTTATTTAAAGAGGTGCTTGTCGATGAGTATCAAGATATTAATGAAATACAAGCGACAATTTTAGCGTGGCTATCCCATGAGCATCGTGATGATTTAGCAGGCAATTTATTTATGGTTGGAGATGTCAAACAATCGATTTACGGCTTTCGTATGGCAGAACCGAGTTTATTTATGAATAAATACCGCCATTACCAACAACATGACGGTGGTGAATTAATCGTTCTCGATAAAAATTATCGTTCCCGTGATGAAGTGCTGCAATTTACGAATTATGTATTTGAGCGGTTGATGGATGAGCAGTTTGGTGAAATGCCTTATGCTGAAAAAGAAGCACTCAAAACAGGAAATCGGTCATTTATTCCCGAGGCACCGCACGAGCGTTTTAATGTTGAATTGTTATTACATGAAAAAGATTGTGATGAGCAAGAAGATACTGATAATCCGTTTGATGCTGCTATAGAAGCGCAAGCCCACTTAATTGCCCAAGATATTTTAAGAAAAATGGCTTGTGGTACAATGATTTATGATAAACAGCTAAAAGCTGAGCGGTTAATGGAATTTCGTGATGTGGTCCTTTTATCCTCAACGCGTGGACCGTTTTTAGCAGTACAACAAGCGTTTCAACAATATCAAATCCCGCTCAATGCACAAAAAGTTGATACCTATTTCCAACGTCAAGAAGTACAGTTAATGATAGCGCTGCTCAAACTGATTGATAATCCACGTCAGGATTTACCACTAGTTGCAATTTTACGTTCGTTTTTTGTCGGATTAGATGATGAAGCACTCAGTAAAATACGGATTAATCAACCAAGTGGCAGTTATTATGATGCTTGTATCACCTATATTCATGCGAGTGATAATGAGATTAGTCAACGCTTACGGCACTTCTTTGAGCAATTGACGCATTGGCAAAATCAAGCTAATGAACGACGTTTAGTAGAGTTAATTTGGCTGATTTATCAAGAGACGTATTTTCTTGATTATGTAGGTGGCTTATCCAATGGTAAACAGCGTCAAGCAAATTTACATGCTTTGTATGAATATGCCGCTAATTTTGAACAATCATCCTTCAAAGGAGTTTTTGGATTTGTTCGCTATATTGAAGAAGTAACTCTGCATCAACAGGATTTAGCCGAACCTGTATTGTTAGCTGAAGACCAAAATTACGTGCGGATGATGACGGTTCATGCAAGTAAGGGACTGGAATTTCCAGTTGTGTACTTAATGAACTTAAATAAATCGTTCAATATGCAAGACGTCAATCAAAAACGATATTTATTATCAAAACATTTTGGTTTTGGAACAGATTTATATGATTATGAACAATTATTACGCTATCCATCCTTAGTGAAAGCGGCGATGAAAGTAGAAAAATCCTTATTACTTAAAGCCGAAGAAATGCGTAAATTATACGTGGCTTTAACACGATGTGAACAACAGTTAATTTTAGTGGGAAGTATTAAAAATCAAACCAAATGGCAAGAAGAGATGGCGTTGACACGTGAATTAACGTCAACACAACAAAAACAAATCGCGCTTCAGGAACGACAACAAGCGACTAGTTGGCTTGACTGGATTCGACAAGCATTAGCGGTATCCACTACATTAGATAGACAAGTAGCGTCGTTTAATATTAAACAAGTATCGACACAATTTTTTACAACAGCTACCATTGAAGAACGTCGCCATCAAATGGTCACTCAAATAACACATTTGGATGCGAATCAATGGTTATCACACACCTTAACTGCGCTAGAATCTATTTCATTAGAAGAACAACAAGAGACACCATTATTAACCCTCATGGCAGAATTAGCCAATCATCAGTATTCATATCGATTAGCGAGTCATACGTCAAGTTATCAATCCGTATCAGAATTAAAACGAATGTATGAAGAACCGAGTCATCAACAATTGAGCCATTTTGAAGACCGGAGTGTCGCAGGTACGCAGCCTGAAAAAAGTCCGATTGATGGCCCATCTGAAAAAATCCAAAGTATTCGCTATACTCAAGATACGTTTGAAGCGCCTCGTTTTATGCAAGAAAAAACAATGAGTTACGCCGAAATTGGGACATTGACACATTATGTGATGCAGCATTTAGCGCTGGATTCGCTAACTGAACCGATAGCAGACTGGTTAAATGCTGAATTAGACCGAATGGTTATGGTAGGTATTTTATCCATAGAGCAGAAAAAGGTCATTCAATTAGATAAAATTACACGTTTTCTCGCGTCACCGACGGGTCAATCGCTTGTAGGTAATTATCAAACGCTCAAGAGGGAGCAAGCATTTTCATATTTGCTGCCAGCCCATAGGTTATTTAAAGCACAGCTAACGGATGAAACAGTCCATCAATTAGCGGATAATCAGTTGTTAATTCACGGGGTCATCGATACGTATTATGAAACAGAAAAGGGCATTGTGTTATTAGACTATAAAACAGACCGCTTTCGTCAGTATGGTGCTATCACACGAGCAGAACAAATTGCTGTGATTGCAGAAAAATATAAATTCCAAATCAGTTTATATGCTAAAGCATTGATGGTGGCTACCGGTAAACCTGTTGTTTCCGCCAGCTTAGTCTTATTGGATTTTGATGAAGTGTACACTTATGATGCGTTGTATGAATTTGAATGATGTTTAAGAATTAACAAATCAAGTGATATCACTACAAAATTTTTAATAAACAACGTATAATGATAGTGCAATGTGAAAATGAAAGGGAAGGTTATCAGTCTACATGAAATCAAACCGAATTATCATATTGCGGGTGACACATGAAAATGAATGTTGTCACTGAATTAGACATCCAGTCAGCCTAAGCGATTTAGAAAAAATAATATAACTGCGGGCATTCGACGTTAGACCACTTCACAAAATAGCACGCAAAGCTATTTTGTGAAGTGGACGTCGAAGTTGCCTAAGTGATAAAACAGAAAAAGGAGTGATTCAATGAGCCATGAATGGTCATTAAAAGAATTATATGAATCGTATAATAGTCCAGCATACCAAGCAGACTTTGAAGCGTTACGTGATGGATACAAACAATTGAATGAGTTGGAACTAGTGGATGAATTGACAACTATTAAAAAAATCATTGAATTGATAGAACAAATTGGAAATCTTTCGCGTAAATTATCATCGTATTCTCATTTACAATTATCAACAGATACAACACATGAACCGAGCTTAACGGCTGTAGGAAAATTAAGAAAACTAATTTCAGAAAATGCAAAAGTGACAGCTAGAATTAATAAATTCTTAGGGAATAGTCAAACAGATATCAGCCAAGACGACCATTTAAGTGCATATTCATTCTACTTTGATGAATTACGTCAAGAAGCGAGTCATTTATTGTCTGAAGAAGTTGAAGAAGTTATTGCGACCATGGATTTGAGTGCCGGGCAAGCATGGAATCAACTACATAGCTTCTTAACCTCCACAGTTGAGGGTACCTTTGATGGTAAAGCTGTGACATTAAGTGATATTCGTAATTTAGCATATTCGGATGACGCAGATGTACGAAAACATGCCTACGAAACAGAATTAGAAATGTATCAAACCGTTAAAGAGCCTGTTGCTTTTGCTTTAAATAATATTAAATCACAATATACAGATATTGCCCGTTTACGTGGTTACGATAGTGCGATTGATATTACTTTAGAAGAGTCACGGATGTCAAAAGCGACTTTAGATGCATTAATAGGTGCGATTGAAGATGCATTACCAGCTTTTAGACGTTATTTGAAACATAAGGCTACATTATTAGGACATAAAAACGGTTTACCATTTTACGACTTATTTGCACCAATCGGTCAAACAGCTTCTCGTAAATTTACAGTTGAAGAGTCCAGAGATTATTTAGTTAGTATATTTTCAAAATTTTCGCCAGATTTAGCGGAATTAACACAAGAAATTTACGATAACAACCATGTAGATATGTTCCCACGAAAAGGGAAAGTAGGCGGCGCCTTTTGTATGAACTTGCCATTTTTAAAACAATCGCGTATTTTAATGAACTTTGATGGTAAATTACGTAATGTGGTTACAATGGCGCATGAATTGGGTCACGCTTATCATGGTTTACATATCGAAGACCATCTTGTCCTCAATCGCTCATATACGATGCCTGTAGCTGAAACTGCTTCAACCTTTAACGAAAATCTTGTGATGAATACGGTTATTGCTGAAGCGAGTGATGCGGAAAAAATTAGTCTCATCGAATCATCACTACAAGATGCGACACAAATTATTGTCGATATTTATTCTCGCTACTTATTTGAATCTGCAGTATTTGAACAGCGTCAAGATAAGTTCTTATTCTCTAAAGATTTAGAAGCATTAATGTTAGAAGCTCAAGAAAAAGCATACGGTGATGGTTTAGATTCTGATGTGAAACATCCATATATGTGGTTGTGTAAAGGGCATTATTACTATCCACAATTAAGCTTTTATAATTTCCCATATGCATTTGGTGGCCTATTCTCTAAAGGATTATATGCCCTTTATACGCAAGAGCCGGAAGGTTTTGTTGAAAAATATCAAGCAATGTTACGTGCTACAACCGTTTCTACCGTTGAAGATACCGCTAAGCAAATGGGTATTGATGTAACGAAAAAAGAATTCTGGGCAACAGCATTGGCTGAATACGCTAAAGAAATCGATGCTTTTATCGAATTAACAAAATAATAGTGTGAGCGCGGGTGTTCTGATTTAAACCACTGGAGGAAGTCACTGGCGTGCGAGTAATCGCACAAAAAAGACTACTGAAGTGGAGTCAAGTCAACCCAAGCGAACCAAAATAAAACATAGTGAGAGAAGGCGGTTCAGCCTCGAACCACTGGAGCAAAGGTCGTAGAAGCGTTAGGGCGCTTCAAGAGCTATGCGAAGTGGATGTCGAGGTTGCCCGAACGAGCTAGAATATGTGAGGTTTTATATGTTAGACATACGTTTATGTCAATCAAAAGATTTGTTGGAACTACAAGCCATCGCGGCTGAAACATTTCGAGATACTTTTGCTGAAAGTATTTTGGAGCCGAATATGACGCAATATATTGAAGAGGCTTATGATTTAACTCAGCTTGAATCAGAGTTGAATGCATCTTGTTCTGAAACCTATTTGGCATTTTTAGAAAATCAATTAGCAGCGTATCTAAAAATTAACTGGTCAACAGCACAAACAGAAGATATGGGTGAACAAACGTTAGAAATTCAGCGTATTTATGTACGCTCAGCGTTCAAACGTAAAGGTATCGGCAAACAGTTATTAGATATTGCGTATAACAGAGCCAAAGCTTTAAAAAAATCATCCATTTGGTTAGGTGTGTGGGAGAAAAATTTTGCTGCACAGGCATTTTATCAAAGTGAAGGCTTTATAAAAATTGGAGAACACGCATTTCCAGCTGGTGACCAAGTAGATATTGATTGGATTATGGAAAAGAAATTCTAGTATAATAATGGTGTTGCTCTTACAGAATATAGGGTTAGAATACTATCTTTCTGTAAGAGTATTTTTTTCACTATAACAGTTGAAAATTTCTGTTACAAATTTATATTTATTGCTTGAAGCGCAACAAGAATGTGTTATAATTAACATATATGAAAGCGTTCAAAAATATTTTATATAAGAGGGGGAATTTCAATGACAGAAGTCGCTGCACCTGTAATTGGTTATGTGCACTCTACGGAAAGTTTTGGTTCTGTCGACGGCCCTGGTATTCGTTTTATTAGTTTTATGCAAGGTTGTCGTATGCGTTGCGAATTTTGCCATAATCCGGATACGTGGAACACGAAAGGTGGTAAGCCGTATACACCGCAAGAATTGTTTGA
Source organism: Aerococcaceae bacterium zg-1292 (assembly GCA_016126655.1). Classification (GTDB taxonomy): domain Bacteria; phylum Bacillota; class Bacilli; order Lactobacillales; family Aerococcaceae; genus Globicatella. The sequence continues at coordinate 1,222,627 of CP065955.1, forward strand.
TACAGCGATTCAGTATCGTGCGTTTTGGGGTGATAAAGGTGGCGTAACAGTAAGTGGTGGCGAACCATTACTGCAGATTGATTTTTTAATTGAATACTTTAAAATTTGTAAAGCTAATGGTGTCAATACAACATTAGATACATGTGGGGCGCCTTTTACGCGCAAGGAACCATTTTTCAGTCGTTTCCAAGAATTAATGAAATATACAGATTTATTGTTATTTGACTTAAAACACATTGATAGTGAAGGGCACCGTAAGTTAACGGGACATCCAAATGATAATATTTTGGATATGGCACGTTATTTATCAGATATCGGGCAAAATGTTTGGATTCGTCACGTACTAGTACCCGAGCGTACAGATTACGATGAGTACTTAATCCGTTTAGGTGCTTTTGTCAAAACATTGAATAATGTCTTAAAATTTGAAATTTTACCGTACCATAAATTAGGTGTCTATAAGTATGAAGTATTAGGTATTAAATACCGCTTAGAAGGTATTGAACCACCAACCGCTGAACGTGTTGAAAATGCACGGCGTTTGTTGGACACAGATTCCTATAAAGGATATTTGTCGGTATAATAACTTACCTCAGGGTCGGCTTTAGATTGCTGACCTTGTTTGTGTTGGCACGGAATAAACTAAGTAAGAGTACTGCGTCTATCCTTACATTTTAGATGCAAAAAAAATTTATCAAGTAGACGATATGAATGCATCAACAAACAAAATAAAACTGAATTCCTGCTCTCTTAGACGGTGGTATTTTTCACAAAATATTTTTCTGTTTAAAATATGTGGTCAGTGGTCAAAATAAACATGACTATTTTTCGTTGTCTTTATAGTACAATACTTAGTAACGCTTTTCATTATGATACCAAGAATTTTGGGTATTAATTTGAAAATTCTTAATAGAAAGAGATAGTGAACAAAAAGCCTGATAAATATTTATCGGGCTCTATTAATTTTTGTTACTAAATAGCATCTAATTTGTTAAAGACAATAGGATAATTATCAATTTTTATTTACCTTAAATTAGCTTACTATGCAAAAAAACAATCACACATCTTTGTAAATCTTTTAGTGTATTGAATAGACTATTTTAATGTTTTTTGATAAGAACGATTACATTAGTCCTTCCAAGTGCTCTTTAAATAAAACAGCAGAAGGCGCTAAATCGGCTGTTGCGTCATAAACTAATTGAATATCTCTGAATAAAGGATAGCCCTCTATGTCGATTTTACTAAGTTTTTTTAATTTTATATCATTCTCAATAAGTTGTTCCGATACAATTGAAATCCCTAAACCCTTAGCTACTGCGTGTTTAATACTGGTTTGACTGCTAATGTTAATAGTTGACTGACTTAAAAAAGATGGGGCATTTAATTTCATTTTTAAAAATTTAACCAGTGAAGCATTTTCGTCTTTAGTGATGAATGTTTCATTTTTTAAATCATTTAATGAACAGTAAGAATGGTTAGCTAGTGGATGAGTAGGTGGAACAATTAAAACTAATTTATCCTTAAAGATTGTCTGTCTGCGATAATGTTCACTAGGAATTTTAATATAAGAGGAAAGCAGAGCCATATCAATTTTGCCAGTAACTAGTAAATTGACAATTTGTTTGGAGCGCTCCACTTGTAAATTCAATCTTAATTGTGGGTAATCTTGATTAAATTCTAATAAAATATTCGGTAATATACTATTTCCAATTAAGTTCGTGGTGCCTAGTTTTAATTGGTCTTTTGCTTGTCTGATTAATGAAAGCTGAAAATTTAGATGCTCATATTCTTTTAACACATTTTCAGAAAATTGATAAAGCTCTTCTCCAGCTTTAGTTAATTCAAACTGTTTAGCCTTTCTATATATCAGTTCTTGTTCAATTTCCTTTTCTAAACGTTGGATATGCTTTGTGACATTTGGTTGGCTAATGTATAATTGTTCTGCTGCAGCTGAGAAATTTTTTAATCTACATAATGTGTTAAAAGTTTGTAATTTTTCAAAATCCATACATTTTCACCTCCGCTATAGCTAGTATAACATACTATTCCATTTTGTTATCGTAATTTATAAAAATGGAATTAGATAGTATTCGTTTTCTTTTGTATAATAAATGACATAATGATCATTAAATAATATTGAAAAGAGGGTTAATATGTCAAAGGATATAAAGAGTAATTATTCACCATTAATTGGTATATGTCTGTCAATCATTTCTTTCTTAATACTGTTTTTTATGCCATTACCAAATGGAATGACGACTGAAGGGCAGAAAAGTCTGGCGATTTTTGTTTCAGCTTTAATTTTATGGGTTACAAAGCCAATTCCAATTTATCAAACGTCAATTATAGCTATTCTTTTGCTACCATTAATTGGAGCAGTTGAAAATCAAAAGGTCGCGTTTGGTACGTTAGGGTTTGATATTATTTGGTTGATGGTTGCTGCGTTTGTCTTAACATCTGCCATGTCCGAAACAAATCTTGGAAAACGTCTTGCGCTGACTTTAGTAACTAAATTTGGTAAATCCAAAGTTAGAACATTGGCTGTATTTGTAATTGTTAATTTCTTATTAGCATTTTTCGTACCTTCAACAACTGCTAGGGCATCATTAATTGTTCCAATTGCTCTCGTATTATTAGAAGTTTATCAAGCTGTTCCTGGTCAATCAAAATACGGGAAATTAATGATGTTACAAGGTGTTCAAAATAATGCTTTTGCTACCTCAATGGTAATGACTGCTACTTCTGCACAAGTAATTGCTGTTGGCTTTATTAATGAACAAGCTGGTGGTCATATTGGATACATGGATTGGCTAATCGGCTCTATACCACAGGCGTTTTTAACGGCTATTTTCATGTTTCTGATAGGGTTAAAAATCTTTCATATCGCAGAAAAAAATGGTGATGATGCCAATGCAATTATTCAAGAAAAATTAAAATTACAATTGAATACATTAGGCAAATTATCTTCAGCAGAAAAAAGAGTAGGGATTATTTTTTTAATCACATTATTTTTATGGGCGACCGGGGATTTTCAAGAAGCTTGGTTTGGATTTGAAATATCTACTGAACAAACCGCTGTATTCAGTATGCTATTATGTTTATTACCTAAAGTAGGTGTATTGACGTGGAAACAAGCCAAAATTAAATGGGATTTAATGTTATTTTCAGCGGGTGCCTACGCTGTAGGGAATGCATTTAACGATTCTGGTGGTGCAAGTTGGTTAATTGAACACCTAGTTGATGCAATTGGATTAGATAAATTAAATCACGAACTAGTTGCGATTATTCTAATATTTATTACGGTATTTAGTCATTTGTTATTTACAAGTAAAACTGTTAGAACAACGATTTTAATTCCGGCAATTATTACTATTGCAACCACTTTAGGTATGGATCCAGTATCACTTGCTTTAGCTTGTTCATTCGGTATTGCTTCTACAATTACGCTACCACCGCATTCTAAAGTTAACACATTATATTTTGGGACTGGGTATTTTTCAGTATTAGATGAATTGAAATTCGGATTAATCGGTTGTTTTGTCAATGCAAGTGTTATTTCAGTTGTGTATTTTACGTGGTTACAGATAATTTTACATTAATAAAAGGGTGAATATAGAGATGAAAAAGAAAGTTATTGTAGCAATTGCAGATGGACTAGGCGACCGCCCAGTAAAAGAATTAGATTATCTTTCACCACTTCAATATGCTAAAACACCTAATCTAGATTATATTGCTAAAAACGGGAAAAATGGTTTAATGGATCCAATTAGTCCAGGGATTGCTGTTGGAACCGACATGGGGCACTTAATTCTATTTGGTCATGATTATCAATTGTATCCTGGTAGAGGACCTATTGAAGCTGCAGGTGTTGGTCTACATCTTCAAAATGGCGATGTCGCACTAAGATGTAATTTTGCTACCGTAGATGGAAACGGAATTGTATTAGATAGACGTGCTGGTAGAATACGTAATGGTACATCCGAGTTGGTCGATGCTATAAGCCCCATTGAAATTGATGGTATCCAATTTATTTTAAAAGAAGCAACGGAACATCGTGCAGTATTAGTAATGAGAGGAAATGATTTATCTGATAAAATTAGTGATTCAGATCCAAAAGCACCTAATGACGGTTCACCGTACAAAAAGGTGATGGCATTGGATGATTCTTTCGAAGCAAATAGAACGGCTGCTGCATTAAATCAATATTTTGATGTTGTTTATAACCATTGGAAAAATCATTCTGTGAATTTAGAAAGAATCAATAATAATGAATTGCCAGCAAATTTCTTAATTACTCGTGGAGCAGGAAAAATGACTGAAATACCTCAATTAGGAGAAAAAATGGGTTTTTCTTGCAAAATCATTGCTGGCGAAGACACAGTATTAGGTGTAGGAAAAATGACAGGCTACGAAACTGAATCCGATAATACATTTACTGGTAGTATCGATACAAATTATCAATTAAAAGCGCAATATGCATTAAATGCAATTGAAGCATTTGATTTAGTTTATGTACATTTTAAAGCAACAGATATAATGGGACACGATAATAATCCAAATGGAAAAGTAGATGCGATTGAAAAATTTGATAAAATGGTTGGTATTTTGATAGATAATTTACCAGAAAATACCTTAATAGCACTCTGCGCTGACCATTCAACACCTTGCGAGAAAGGCGAACATTCAGGAGAGCCAGTACCTATTTCAATTTTTGGCCCTGGAATATTTAGTGATAGCGTTGAAACTTATGATGAAATCTCTTGCGGAAGTGGTATACTTAATCGATTATCAGGTAAAGAGTTCATATGGACATTGTTTGACTATTTAGAGGTCGTACCAAAACAAGGTAATTAGTTAAATTTATGAAGTAAGCCTAAACATCGTTTTTTATGGTTTAGGCTTTTTATTATTATATAGATAATATAATAAGATATACTCATGCCAACTACTTCAATAACTCAGGTGTATCAATGACACTCAAAGAGAGTAGAGCGAAGCTAAGAAATACAATAATAATTCTGCAATATCAGTATTTTATTTTTTCTTTTTATCTGGGTTTACATAATCTACATTATAAAATGTAACCGTAAATTATATAGTATTAAATCCATCATCGATTATTTGGTTTGTCATTTATTCATTCAAACAGCTTCCATTTGCGCCATGTATTTAACCCCAAATTATCTATCCAACATCAGTTACTATAATCGCCGATATACAACGTGGATAATGAAAACGACTCGTGTGTAAATAATATTACACAGTAAACGAATTCAGTCTAAAGTCGTTAGGTAATTAATTATCATAACATTATTTCTAAATACTATAAAATGTTATGATAAAGATAAACTATAAATCGATAAAGACAATAAAATAATGCACACTCTCACGCATATGTTTTAATCCACAAGAAAAGGATGGCAATTTTCACGCCACCCTTTGTATTATTATAATGCTTCGTATGTCTCTGTTAATTGTGGTACAACTTGTTTTTTCCGTGAAACAACACCAGGTAATTCAAATTCTTGTTCAGTAACAATCGTTTTAAATGCATGACTAACTGCTGTCACATCATCACCAGCCACTAAAGCAAATGAATTACTTTCTAAAACATCAGTAACAATCAACAAGAATAAATCGTAATGATTAGTATCGTTTGTTGCTTTCATTGCCTCTAATAATGAAGCTTTGCGTTCTTTCATTTCAGCAAAACCAATCGCATTGACCTGTGCTATGCGGACTTTGCGCCCATTCATTTCAAATGTTTTCGCATCTAATGTTAATAAGTCTTCTACCGATTTTGTTGATAAATTTGTACCAGCTTTTAATAATGATAAACCGTATTCTTCAATATCAACTTCAGCATATTTTGCTAATTCACGAGCTGCAAATTCATCTTGTTTGGTACATGTTGGTGATTTAAATAGTAATGTATCAGAAATAATCGCTGAAAGCATTAAACCAGCAATCGAATGTGGAATATCAATTTCATGTTCTTTAAACATTTTGAATAAAATAGTTGCTGTACATCCGATAGGCTCCGCACGATAATACAAAGGTTGTGCGGTTTCAAAACCAGCAATACGATGATGGTCAACAACATAGTCAACGGTAACAGCATCTAAATCGGTTACAGATTGTTGCGGTTCATTGTGGTCAACTAATGCCACACGCTCTACTTCATTGGCAACTGTTTCAACAATACGTGGTGCTTCTACATTGAATGAATCTAAAGCAAAAGCAGTTTCTTCATTAACAGCCCCTAAAATTACAGGTTCTGCTTCATAACCGGTACGTTCTAAAAAGAAACTCATTGTGATGGCTGATGCAACTGTATCGGTGTCAGGGTTCTTATGACCAAATACTAAATATTTAGACATTAATTAATTCCTCCTAATAATGTGTCATTTATAATCTATATTGTAGCACATTTTATCATTTAATGAATCATTACAACTCATTTTCTTTCATAATTTCTTGTAACCATTCGTGTTCTTGAGGGGTTAAATCTGCTTTTTTAAGTAAATCCGGTCGCCTTTTATAGGTCTTACGAATTGCTTCTTTTGATTGCCATTTTGCGATATTCTCATGGTGACCACTTAATAAGACATCCGGTACAGATTTACCACGGAATTCTCGAGGCCGTGTATATTGCGGATGTTCTAATAAATGTCGTTGATGTGATTCTTCAACAATCGAATGCGCATTACCGACCACATCGGGTATCAAGCGCACGGTTGAATCAATCATTACCATAGTAGGCAATTCACCATTTGTTAGTACATAATCTCCCAACGAAACTTCTTCTGTCACGTAATCACGAATACGTTCATCAAATCCTTCATAATGGCCACATATAAAGACCAAGTGTTCCTCTTTCGCCCAATCGTTGGCCATCTGTTGTGTAAAAGGAACACCGGTTGGATCAACGAGTACTACACGCGTATTTTCAGTTTTTTCAATTGATTCAAGTGCCTGGACAATCGGTTCAACTCTCAGCAACATGCCTGCCCCGCCGCCATAGGGATAATCATCAACATGACCGTGTTTATTTACCGCAAATGCTCTAAAATTATGTAAATGTAAAGATAATTTTCCTTTATTTTGTGCTTCTTTCATTAAAGATTCATTTAAAGGCGTGAACATTTCTGGAAATAATGTTAACACATCAATTTTCATCGTCAATTAGTCCTTCCATTAACTCGATTGTTGCGGTAGCATTGGCTAAATCAACTGATTTCACAACATCATCAATATACGGAATCAGTGCATCTTTTGTATTGGGTTGTATTCGTTTGACTACCCAAACATCATTGGAGCCTAGTGATAAGATTTCTTTTACTTTCCCCAGTACTTCCCCTTCGGTTGTAACGATATTTAATCCAATAATTTGATGATGATAAAATTCGTCTTCTGATAAGGGTTGTTGTTGTGACGCATCAATGGCTAACCATAAATTTTTAAACGGCTCCACTTGATTAATATTCGTATAATTTTCAAAGGAAACCAAATAAGTACCTTTGTGCAGTTGCGCTGCCGCAACTGTTAATGTTTCAATCACTTGATTATCTTTTAACAGGTAGAGACTTGAACCTGCCTTAAAACGTTCTTCCGGAAAATCAGTATCTGCAATCACTTTAACTTGACCACGAATACCGAATGTATTGACAATTCGTCCAATTTTATACATGTGTTGTATCCTCACTTTCATATAATTGAATAAAACGTTGAACCATAATAACCATTAAAATCGCAATGATTAAGATGAAAAACGGCAGTATCCACATACCAAAACTTTGTCCTAACCAACCAAAAAGCGGTGGCATCACTAAAGTTCCCAGATAAGCACTCGCCATTTGTACACCGATGATTGCTTGAGAGCGCCCTTTTCCAAAATAACGTGGTGACATATGAATAATACTTGGATAAATAGGTGCGCATCCTAAACCAATCGTTACTACACTAATTAGTGAAACAATATTTGGCGTTCCAGGTAATATCAGACCAATAATACCAATAAAGATAATACTGCTACCAATTTTTATCATTTGTTCATCAGAAAACTTAAACGTTAAAAAGCCACTAATTGCTCGCCCAACAGTAATTCCAATATAAAATAATGCGGCATATGATGCTGCGACATCTTCTGGGATACCTTTATGTAAAACAAAATAACTACTTGCCCACAAGCCAACAACCGATTCAATCGCGCAGTAGGCTAAGAAACTAATCATAACTTCTTTCGTACCTTTAATCAACAAAATTTGCTTTAATGACAAAGGTTGATACTCTGCTTGCCCTTCTTCCGTGATAAGCGCATGGTGAGTTTTCCATAGTGGTAAGCTCATAAATATTATAAATGTCAGTATAGCTTGAATAATACCGATAATCCAGTAGCCACCTTGCCAACCAAATCCGTGCGTTAACGCATAAGCCATAATATACGGACCTGTTGCGGCCCCTAAGCCCCACATACAATGTAACCAACTCATATGGTGGCTTTTGTAATGAAGAGCGACAAAATTATTTAATGAAGCATCGATACTTCCAGCGCCAAGTCCATAAGGAATTGCCCATAGACATAACATCCAAAACTGAGTACTCATTGAGAAACCAAACAGTGCAATGGCTGTTAGCAGCACACTAAACGCAGTCACTTTACCTGCACCTAACCATTTTGTCAAACGGTCACTTTGCAAACTCGAAACAATCGTACCACAAGAGATAATCATCGAGACAATTCCAGCAAAAGACAAAGGAACATTCATCAGTGGATTCATAATTGGCCAAGCAGAGCCTAATAGTGAATCGGGCAATCCCAAGCTAATAAATGCCAAATAAATAGTTACTAATAATAAGTGAATCATAAAAAACCTCTCTACCAAAATGCTAACAGTCCTATTATACGGTATTCTCGTGTAATTCGCTAATTATTTTCTAAATATTGTTTGGTTTGCTTTCACTTTACTGGATTATCCGTTAAAATATTAACAGACTACTCAGCAACCAGCAATTCTTATATAAATGATATTGAATATATAGCTGGACTTTAAAGGAAGAGAGGATGGTTTAATATGACTTTTGATGGTTTTTTTACCCGAGCTTTAGTTAATGAATTAGCTGAACGATTAATCGGCGGAAGAATTTCTAAAATATATCAACCTTTTGAGCGCGAGTTACAGATAGTGATTCGTAATCAACGCCAAAATTACCGTCTAAGTGCTTCAATACACCCTACCTATTATCATTTAGGATTGACAGATGAACGCCCAAGTAACCCTACGCATGCACCAATGTTTTGTATGTTGATGCGTAAGCATTTAGAAAATGCAATCGTATTAGATTTAAGACAAGTTGACAATGACCGCATTATTGAAATGGAACTCAGCGGCTTAGATGAATTAGGCGATAAACAAACCTATCGTCTGATTTTTGAAATGATGGGGCGACATAGTAATATCTTGTTAGTCAATCCGAAAAAAGAAACGATTATTGATTGCATTAAACATGTTGCTCCAAGTTTAAATACGTATCGTGGCTTGCAACCAGGTGCCCTATATGTAACACCACCTAAAAATTCACAACAAACAAATATTTTTACTATTAATCACTTAGAACAATGGGCAAATGCGCATCAAGATATTTTAGCTAATGGACAAGGGCACCGAATTATCGAAGGATTAGGTATCTTGGGAAGTCGCCAATTAGCTGAATGGATTGCCACAGAAAATGTGGCGCCGGCTGATGCATTGCGAAAATTGATGGAGGCGACTAGCAATGTCTCCCCTACCTTATATGAATCATCCAACCGTTTGAATTTTTACTTTATGAGATTACCTCATTTAGAAGGTGAACAAACAAGATTTGATACATTATCTGAATTAGTTCAAGTCTTTTTCCAGCAAAAAATTCATCAAGACCGGATTAAGCAGCTCTCAGGCGATTTAACACAAAAATTAGAGCACATTATACAGCGCAATCAAACTAAGTTGATAAAGCTTGAAGAAGACCGTAAAGTGGCAATCGCTGCTGAAATGTATCGTATTAAAGGAGAATTATTGACGTCTTATGCGTATCAAATTGAAAAAGGTGTTGATAGTGTAACGGTGGAAAATTATTATGACGATAATCACCCCATTACTATCGCATTAGATTCTCGATTATCACCAATTGAAAATAGTCAGCAATACTTTAGACGTTATACAAAGTACCGCGATTCCTTGCATTATATCGACGAACAAGTTACTTTAGCGACTCAAGAAAATGATTACTTAGAAGGTATACTTGTTCAACTTCAACAAGCAGACATTGAAGACATCGAAGATATCAAAGCAGAACTATCTCAAGAAGGATATGTTTCTCAACGTAAATCTTCAATTAAAAAGCGTGCTAAATCAACCTCTTCTCCTCGGATTTATCAAAGTGAAGATGGCGTGCGCATCTACGTTGGACGTAATAATCAGCAAAATGATGAATTAAGTTTAAAAAAGGCAGCTAAAAATCATTGGTGGCTTCATGCAAAAAATATACCAGGATCACATGTTATTATTGAAAGTGACAAACCAAGTGACGAAACCATTACGTTAGCAGCAGAATTAGCAGCCTTTTATTCAAAATTCAGCCAGTCTGCTCAAGTTCCAGTTGACCTACTGCAAGTAAAGCATTTACGAAAACCTAACGGAGCCAAGCCTGGTTATGTCATTTATGAGGGGCAAAATACCGTCTATGTTACTCCAGATGCAGAAAAATTAAAACAGTATGAAGTGAAATAGTCATGTGAGTCTAAGACCAAATACAGCTATCAACCAATCGAAATCCGACTAGTTGATAGCTGTTACTCTTTTAATAAAATTTACTTTATGGCTTAACAATGACAACGTGGTCCGGCTGTTTATCTACTTCTTCTAGACGTACATCAATTCGTTCAGTTTTTGACGTCGGCACATTTTTTCCGACAAAGTCTGCACGAATCGGTAGTTCGCGGTGGCCCCGATCGACTAACACAGCTAATTGAATATGAGACGGTCGACTTTGCGCCAAGATAGCTTCCATTGCTGCACGAACCGTTCGTCCTGTATACAAGACATCGTCAACAATTACAACCCGCTTATCCGTTAAATTACATACAAATTCAGCCTGTAACACTTCTGGATCTTCTGAGACAGTCGCATGCGTTAAATCATCACGGTAAAAGGTAATATCCACCACTTCTACCGGCACCTGCTCATGTTCAATTTCATATATTTTTTCCGCAATACGTTGTGCTAAAAATTCGCCACGTGTTTTGATTCCTACTAAGACAACATCTTCAATTGACTTATTACGTTCTAAAATTTCGTGTCCAATGCGTTTTAGTGTACGATTAATCGCAGCAGCATCTAACAATAAATTTTCTGTCATCTCCATTCATCCTTTCACTTAAATCGTTAAAAATAAGGTTCAGGCTTAGACTGATACACGCTAATCCGAAAAACTTATTTATTTTATTCATAATAATTTTCAGGCTCAATATGAGTAAAATAGACTTCACACTCTGAATAATCAAATGAATAGACTGCTGCCTGAATGACTTCAGCCATTTTCTGTTCGATTGCTAAACCACGATTAAATTGCTTAATTTCGACTAATGGATACATCTCAACTTGTTTCCCTTGATTAAAAAATGTTGATGTAACCAATTCAAATGTAAAGTAATCTTCTGGCGTATCCGTTAACCGGCTTAATATTGATGGTAAGGTTGCACTCAGTTGTGCTACTTCTTGTGTCTTTAGACCTTTGAAAATTAATTGAGGCAAAACAAACACTCCTATTCTGGTTCGCTTGGGGGCACCCTCTCTCACACCATGGGTATTCCTGTTCAAATGAGCTGAAATGACATCCAATCCTTCAAAAGCCACCTACGTGCGATACTTGCACAACGTTGCCTTTCTCCAGTGGTTCGAGGCTGAACGCCCTCTCTCACACTATGTTATTTAGTTGAGCGAATTTTGCCACCCCATGTAGAAAAGCCGTTTTTTAAGATAAAGATATTATTATAGCCATTTTTCTTTAAAATACGCGCTGCTCGTGGTGCTAAATTCATATTTTCATCGTATAGATATACGGGTTTATCTTTACGAATTTCTTTATAGCGTTGTGGAAATTGTGACATCGCTAAATTGCGTGCGCCTAAAATATGACGCGCATCAAATTCAGGTGCTTCACGTAAGTCTATGATTTGGGCACCAGGTCGTTTGGCTTCTAAATCTTCTGCCTCAATTAAAATTGCAGATTGTTTACGAATATACCATAGATATAATAAATAAGCACCATATGCTAAAATCGCTAAAGTAATTGTTGCTAAAATAAAAATTAATAAATCCATCGTTTTCTCCTATTCATTAAGATTACAAGTAGAGCGATAAGAATCACTCTATTTTAATTATTTTTCTTATTTTGTTGGAACTAATCTGGCTGCCCCAATGACTCCGGCATCGTTACCGATTTGTGCTAATTCTAATTTTGTTACATCACGCACTTGTGGGAATGAGCATTCTTTGTGATATTTTTCAACTTTTTCTAATAAATATTTACCCGCTGCCGACACACCACCGCCAAGTACAATAATTTGTGGATTTAAGATATTAGCAATGTGGGAAGTTGCGATACCTAGATAGCGTGCAAATTCTTCAACTACGTGTTCGCTAAACGTATCATCATCTTTTGCCGCATCAAAAATATCACGTGCAGTAACTGCTTCACCACTATCGATGCGTTCTTTAATAGCACTTGCGCCAGCAAATTCATTCGAGTATTGACGAGCTAACTTGACAATACCTGTAGCCGAAGCTACTGTTTCCAGACATCCTGCATTACCACAAGTACAATCGAAACGATGTTTTTCATCAACGAAAATATGCCCAACTTCACCCGCAGTACCACCAGCACCACGTACTAATTGATGATTAATAACAACACCGCCACCGACACCCGTGCCCAGCGTAAACATCACGACATCAGGTTCGCCATTACCGGCGCCTTTCCATTGTTCGCCCAGTGCAGCAACATTAGCATCATTATCGATATAAAATGGAATGCCGAATGCTTCTTCAAATTGTTTGCCTACTTCTTGTAGCTCACTCCAGTTTAAATTATAAGCACCAATAACTGTTTTTGCTTTTGCATCGACTTTTCCAGGAGAACCCATGCCTATACCGTAAAAGTCATCTGGTGTTAAGTTTAACAACGCCAATTGTTCTTGAATGGACTCGATAATATTTGGTACAATCGCAATCCCTTTATTCAGAATATTGGTTTCAACACTCCATTTTTTTTGAATGTCCCCTTCAGGTGTTAAGATAGCTAATTTTGCAGATGTACCACCTAAATCAATACCAATAATTTTCTTTGACATATGCCATTCCTCATTTCTTTAAATAGTTCTATTTATACCGATAAAAATTAATAATACAAACAATATTATGACTACAGTAATAATTTGCAAGCGTCTAACCAAGTTTTGTTTTCCTGATTTTGGTATACCAATCATCAATGTTGCTAATGCACCAAAAACAGCTCCACCGATGTGACCCCACATATCTATTGTACCTGAAAAAAGATTCAATACAATATTAGCAATAATTAACATCGAAAATGTTTTGCCACGTTCTTGTAGATAAGAAGAAAGCGGATATAATTTTGCTAAAACAACATACGCTGCAAATAAACCAAAGATACCGGTACTTGCACCTGCGGAGACTACGCTACTACTGGATAAAGCAAAGGACAATGTGTTACCACCTACAATAGACAACAAATAGATGCATAAGAATCGCCAGTGTCCAGTAATACGTTCTAATTCCATGCCGACAAAATACAGTGATAATAAATTCATTAATAAATGTTCGATACCGATATGAATGAACCCTGCAGTAAAGAGACGCCACCACTGATTGTATTGGATAATAATTGGTCGAAACATAGCGCCAGCATGTAAAAGTACTCGTGATGACTCAGTTGTGCCCCAAATAATAATCATCAAAAAATAGATGAGTAAATTCAGTGCGATAAATATGTAGGTAACAACAGACGTTCGTTTCCACCAATTTGGATTTTTCATTTTATCTATTAAATTCATTGCTACACCCTTTCAATATGAATTTTGAGCAATAATTAAATGCTTTATGCGTCTATCATGTGGTTCAATAAGTAAATCAATTTTATGAGTGACTTGTATTGGAAATGTTAAAGATATTGTATTTAAATGTGAATAGCGAGCCAATAACCGGTCATAGTAACCACCACCAAAGCCAATACGATAGCCTGATTGGTTAAAAAGTAACCCCGGTACAATTATTAAGTCAATTTCGCTGGCCGGTCGTTGAGGCGCTGTATTTAGTGGCTGATAAATGGATTTAAAGACACGTTTTAATGAATCTCCCACACAGTATTGTCTAAAGCATAATTGATAGTTTGCCTCTATACATGGCAAATAGACATCGCACCCCATTTGTTGTAGTTGTCCAATCAATGGATGAAAATTGATTTCTGGTTCCATGCTATAAATACAAGCAATAGATTGGTAATCGTGCAATTTAACTTCATCAATGAGTTGTTGATATAAATCGTATTCCCATTGTTTTCGCAGCGTTTCGTCTAAATTCGAGAGTTTTTGTAAAATCGACTGACGAAGTGTATTTTTAGATAATTGTGTCATCAACATGCCACCTCACTCATAAAACTATTTTAGCATATTCTCGCCAACATTAGTTAGGAAATTATCGTATTTTGTGCAAAAATTTTCATAAGTTGTGTGGTTGGAGAATTATTAGTGCTTAAGATAGATTGTATTATAATGTGGTAGATGTTTTTCGTGTTGGATAGCTATTTTGCTTAACAATGTTCGAGACTTATCATCGGATTGAATATTGGGGCTTAATGCTGCCATTGCTGTTTTCGATTGCGTTTGAAGTAGCTTCATTTCAGAGTTAATACGTTTCAAACCACTAACATATGCTGCCTCACCTTGCTGTGTCAACTATATCCCTGCTTCTTTTTACGCCATAAATTAGACTCCTTCTTTTTTGATTTTGAATTTTTAATTATGGTATAATTGAGTAAAGAGAGGTGAAAAAAATGATTTATTATGGCGGAAGTATGGAATTAGGTTCAGTTAGCGGTACATTTGTTTTTGGAATACTCGCTTGGTTTTTTTATAGATTAAATGCTCCATTTATATATATTCCTTGCGGTATCATGACCTCGGGTTATGTTTTAACACTCATTTTACAGATACAGTATTTTTTCATCGTAAGAAAACAAAGAAGACAAGAACAAAAATTGCTAAAACTTAAAAAATAAAAAGCTACTCGATTTTAAAGTTGAGTAGCTTTTTATTGTGTTTAAATAAAGAATGCTCTCGCATCTTCTACTTTCATTTCTTGTTTCGGTTCATCATTACTACCATTCAATCCATGATACGTCATATATCGTTCAATCAAATCATAGACTAAACTCAAATCATGTACATAAACATATTCTTGATAACTCATCCTAAAATATTCATACGATAAAAAGTGTATAATATAGATATAGAACAGGTCTCATATGAGCAACGACTTTCATAAAATTCGCATCTCTTATAGAAGATTTCAGAAAGGTTGATACTTTTGTAAATTTATCCAGCAATATTTGAAAAAGACGAAAAATACATCTTTGTTCGATTTTCCGACGTTCCAGAAACGATGACACAAGGAGAAACACTAGAAGAAGCATAAGAAATGGCACAAGAAGTACTAGGTATCGCTCCTGCAGATAGAGCCACATTCCCTGAAGCAAGTTCTCTATCCACTATTCGAAAACAATTTCCAAATGCAATGATATCACTTGTGGGAATTGTTTTAATCGCATATCGACGTAACTACCACTCAAAATCTGTCCCCAAAAATTGTAACAACCCTTGAATAACCTAGCATTCTAGTTTAAACCAAAGATTTCAACTTCATTCAAACACGTGCTGAAACTTTAAAATAACCATGAATATTTACACGCATGTAACCGAACGCAAACGTGATGAATATGCAGATAAATTCGCAAACTATATCAATTTTTAACAAAAGGTATTCGAATAAAAAAACACAAGCTACAAACCCTATTAAATCAAGGTTTATAGCCTGTATAAGTAGCTGATTATCTACCGCGTTCTTTGATACGTGCAGCTTTACCAGATAATTTACGGATATAGTAAAGTTTAGCACGACGTACGCGACCTTTACGTACAACTTCTAACTTGGCAACACGTGGAGTGTGCACTGGGAAAGTACGTTCTACACCAACACCGTTTGAAATTTTACGAACAGTGTAAGTTTCGCTGATGCCTGCACCACGACGTTTAATAACTAAACCTTCGAAAATTTGCACACGTTCACGTTCACCCTCAACGATTAAGGCATGAACACGCACTGTATCTCCAGGGCGGAACTCAGGAACATCGCTACGTAATTGTGATGAAGTAATTTTTTCGATTAATTTACTCATACTTTTTTCTCCTCTTCTGACAAACATTCTTAAATAAAATAACTTATTCAGCGGAATATCGTGATTTGGGGTCAATGACCACTTTTATTATTATACCGTAAAATGAATAGATGTAAAGAGTAGAATGAAAAAAAGTTGAAAAAGTTAGCATGATACTCCCTATTACGGAACAAAGATATTTAACTTAGCAATTACTATTTTCAGCATCCTCAGAATTTCTACTTAGGTAGACACCAATGCAAATCATCGCTATAATAATGATTACATGAATTCATCAGCAAAACATAGTGTGTGACTAAGAGCGTTTTTAACTGAACCACTGGAGAAGCTAATGAAGTGGTTGGAATACATAGAGGCTCTTTTAAAGTGGAATCATTGCAGCTGTTGAAAACAGAATTGAACATTGAATGAGTGCGTTGCTTGACGTGAATCATTAGAACAAACTAATAATATACGAATATCGTATAGAAAGATTTTATGAAGTGAACGTCAAATGAACCCCAGTGACACAGAATAGGAGAAATTTTTAATGAAACGAATAGCATTTACCGGCGGAGGCTCGATTGGCCATGTTTCCGTAAACATCGCATTAATACCATATTTTCAAAAAAAAGGCTATGAAACATTTTACATTGGTTCAAAAAATGGCATTGAAAAAGAAATGATTAGCGAGTTAGAGAATGTACCTTACTACGCAATAAGTAGTGGTAAGTTACGCCGCTATTTTGACCTGAAAAACTTTTCAGATCCATTCAAGGTAATGAAAGGAATCGCAGATGCTGTCCATATTTTAAAACGCGAACGCCCAGACTTTGTGTTTTCAAAAGGTGGTTTTGTTAGTGTGCCTGTTGCGATGGCTGCTAAATTATTAAAAATCCCGATTGTCTTACATGAATCCGATGTAACACCCGGATTAGCGAATAAAATTAGTATTCGTTTTGCTAATCATATTTTTACTACCTTTGAGCAAACTGCCGAACACTTACCAGAAAATCTCGCTACACCGATTGGTTCAATTATACGTGATAATTTGTTTAGTGGTGATAAAGAAAAAGGTTTACAATTAAGTGGTTTTTCAAAAGAAAAACCTATATTACTTGTTATGGGAGGGTCTCTTGGGTCAAAAGTAATTAATGATGCGATTAGAACAAATTTAGAGCAGCTATTATCTCACTATCAAATTATTCATTTGACGGGTAAAGGATTGATTGACAATAGTCTCCAACGGCCAGGCTACCAACAATATGAATTCGTAACCAATGAATTAAATGACATTTTAGCCATGACGGATTTAGTTGTGTCTCGAGCCGGCTCGAACTCAATTTTTGAATTTTTAGCACTGAAAATTCCGATGTTATTGATTCCACTATCTGGCCAAGCTAGTCGTGGCGACCAATTACTAAATGCTGCGTATTTTGAAAAGCAAGGCTATGCTCTTGTATTAGAAGAAGAAGCAGTTACCTCTCAAACATTAATGGAGCAACTGTCCAAACTTGAACAACAATCACCTGAAATAAAAGCAATGATGGCTACGTATAATACTCAAACATCTTTAGATGATTTTTATCAACTAATTTTAAAATATACTAATCAATAAACAAAAAAGTTGGGTTGACTGCTCCCTTTCAAAGATCACCACACTCAATATTATAGAACCTAAAAATTCCGAGAGACAAATAGACATATAGTGTCTGATACTGTCTCTCGGATTTCTTTGGTCACTCAGATTGGTATGTCGTGCACTCTTTTGTACGCTTTAGTACATACCAGAACCTTTTCCTAGTGATTCGAAGCCGTTTGCTCCTCTCGCACTAATTTTTCTAGTTGCTCAAAACAATCGTATCCTCGCTCCCTGTCGGTTTATCTTGCTAGATTATATCCACCCTATTCTATTGGTTCAAGTCACACTGAATTCACACGATTTTTACTTAATTAACATTGCGTCGCCAAAACTAAAGAACCGATATTCTTTGTCAACAGCATGTTCATAGGCCGCTAAAATATGTTCGCGGTCATAAAAAGCACTGACAAGCATGACTAATGTTGATTGCGGTAGATGAAAATTTGTGATTAATTGATCCACGACTTTAAATTCAAAGCCTGGTGAAATAAAAATATCCGTCCAACCAGATGTTGCGACAATTTGTCCCTCATTATCTCTAGCGATAGTTTCTAATGTTCGAACACTCGTAGTTCCTACAGCTGTTATTTTACCTCCATTTGCTTTTACAGCGTTAATTCGTTCAGCTGACTCTTTGGATAGATGATAGTATTCGGCATGCATTTCATGGTCTTCTAAACGCTCAACGGATACTGGACGAAATGTACCTAAACCAACATGTAAAGTCAATGGAATAATATCAATCCCCTTTTCTTTAGCTGCTTCAAGTAAACCAGGGGTAAAGTGTAGCCCTGCAGTTGGAGCAGCTGCAGAACCATTTTCTTTGGCATAAACGGTCTGATATCGTTCAGCGTCTTCTAAACGCTCTTTAATATACGGTGGTAATGGCATCTGACCTAATGTTTCTAAAATCTCTAAGAAGACGCCATCGTATTGAAATTCAATAATACGACCGCCATGGTTTAATTCTTCTTTTACAACTGCTTTTAAGCACGCATCATCACCAAAATGGATTTCTGTCCCAACTTTTGCGCGACGCGCTGGTTTAATCAGGCATTCCCATTCATTGTTTTGGGTATTAGTTAATAATAGGACTTCTAAATGACCACCTGTTTCAGGTTTTATACCAAAAATCCGTGCCGGAATGACCCGTGTTTCATTAACGACTAACGCGTCGCCATGGTTTAATTCATCTAAAATAGTATGAAAATGTGTGTCTGTCAATTGATGCGTATTTCGATCAACGACTAATAATTTAGATGCACTGCGATCTTTCAACGGCGTTTGTGCAATCAAATGTTCTGGTAAATGATAATCAAAATCTTTTGTTGTTAACATTCTATTCCTCAATTTCTGTTTGTATATATTGATAACCTAAATGTGAATAGGCTAATTCAGTCGCGACGCGTCCTCTTGGCGTGCGTTTAATAAAACCATTTTGTAATAAAAATGGCTCATACATATCTTCAACGGTATCACTATCTTCACTAATATTTATCGCTAGTGTTCCGATACCAACGGGTCCGCCACTATATTCTTCGATTAAAGTCCGCAATAATTTACGGTCAATCGCATCTAAACCTCGTTCATCTATCGCAAGTACGTTTAAAGCGCGTTGAGTTAGACTACGCGTAATACGTCCATTGCCTTCCACTTGTGCAAAGTCTCGAACCCGTTTTAATATTCGATTTGCGATACGCGGTGTGCCACGACTCCTTAAAGCAATTTCTAAAGCGCCATCATCTTCAATATCGGTTTGGAAAAGTTCAGCATTTCGACGGATAATTAAATCTAATTCTTCCGTTTCGTAATATTTCATATGTGAAATAATCCCAAAACGATCCCGCAACGGCTGTGTTAGCATACCCGCACGTGTTGTTGCGCCAATTAATGTAAATGGGGGTAATTCAAAATGCACCGGATGCGCTGTGGTGCCCTGCCCGATAATAATGTCGACATAAAAATCTTCCATTGCAGAATATAATACTTCTTCAACTAATCGTGGCATTCGGTGAATTTCATCGATAAAGAGCACGTCTCCTGGACTCAGTTCATTTAATAAAGCTAATAAATCGCCTGGACGCTCAATAGCTGGGCCGCTGGTAGTTTTAATACCAACATTTAACTCATTGGCAATGACTATCGCCATCGTCGTTTTACCTAAACCAGGTGGTCCATATAATAACACATGATCCAGAGCTTCTTGACGTTGCTTAGCTGCTTGGATATAAATTGATAATTCTTGTTTTAATGCAGACTGTCCAATATATTCACGTAAATACTGTGGCCGCAAACTAAGATTACTAGCATCTTCTTCTAATGCTTCGCCTGAAACAATTCTATCTGTCATTATCGTCTGTTCCCTCCTATTCTTAGTCGTTTGGTTAACTCCGACTTAAAAACGTCTTATGGATTTCGCTTATGTAGTTACTTTTCTCCAGAAGTGTGCAGTATCATTTGTTTAATAATAATTTAAAGGCTAGACTTAAGGCTTCTTGTGTTGATGAAACTTGTGCTTCTTTCAATGGTTTTTCGATGCGTTTAATTTCACGAGCAGAATATCCTAATCCTACCAAAGCTTCAAATACTTCTGGTAGTAAGTCCTGTTTCGATGAGACTGCACTTGCTTCTGGATTAGCTTCATCCGATAAAAAGTCTCCTAATTCACCTTTTAAATCTAATACCATTTGTTGTGCAGTTTTTTTACCAACACCTGGAAACTTAGTCAAATATTGACTATCACCTGATTCAATCGCCTGTACAAGTCCTCCATGGTCATTCGCCGCTAAAATGGATAAAGCACTCTTAGGTCCAATGCCGGAGACTCGATTTAAGGTTAAGAATAAACTTTTTTCTTCTAGTGTTTTAAAGCCATACAGCGTTTGACTGTCTTCTCGTACAACTTGTTCTACATATAATTTAGTTGTTTCTTGATGCATCAATTCTTGAAAACGAAATGGATTAGGCACAAGTACACGGTAGCCAATATGATTTGTTTCCAAGACAAGATAGGTCGGTGCAATATGCGTCACGCGTCCGATTAGATATTCAAACATTAGCTTACTCCACGTACTGAATGTAATCTTCATATCCAAGAGAAGCCATTTCTTCTAATGGTATAAATTTTAATGCAGCGGAGTTGATACAATAACGTAATCTGCCAAATTCAGCAGGACCATCATCAAACACATGCCCTAAGTGAGAATCTGCTTGACTACTTCTAACTTCTGTGCGTGTGCGTGCAAGAGAATTATCCTCGTGTTCAGTAATCGTCGAATGTTGAATCGGCTTTGAAAATGACGGCCAGCCGCAACCAGCATCGTATTTTGCAGCACTTGAAAACAGCGGTTCGCCACTGACAATGTCAACATAGATACCTTTTTCATAAAAATCGTCATATTCGCCTGTAAATGGACGTTCCGTCGCATTTTCTTGTGTTACTTTGTATTGTAATTCTGTTAATTCAGATAACCGTTCATTAAATTGTTTTTTTGACATAATATTAATCTCCTTATTTCGGCTCCAATTCGCTGAAATGTCTCCACTTCAAAAAGTGCCTTTGTGTGTTACTCACACAAAGTTACTTTTCTCCAGTGGTCCATTTCATAGCGCTCATTGTCGCACCATGTTTTATTTCGGCTCATGTGGGTTGACTTGTCTCCATTTCAAAAAATCCCTCGCACGCCGGTGATTTTCTCCAGTGATTCAAGCCAGAGCAGCCTCGCTTACACCAAATTCTCCAGTGGTACAAGCCAGAACATTCAAACTCGCACCATGTTTTACAATTGATGCCCACCTTGGTGAGAATCTTGAATTCGTTTGAATAATTTTTCTAATGTTTTTTGGTTGAACTCTACAAAAACAGGTCGTCCATGAGGACAATGGTATGGATCATCTAATAGTGCCATATCTTGAATCAATGCTCTTGCTTGAACATCATTTAAATAATGATTGGCTTTGATGGCACCACGACAACTTTGCATGATAATCGACTTTTCACGTAATTGGTTGACAGTTAGCTCCGGGTTTTCTCGTAATAATTCCACCAAGTCATACACTGTCTTTTCAACCTCATCACTTTCTAACCAGTTTGGATAACTATCCATTTGATAAGTACAAGGTCCAAAGCTGCTTAATTCTAATCCTAATTGACTAAATGTCGGCAGTAATTCTTCCACCTGTGCAGCATCACTGGCTGAAAAAGTGAAAACAAAAGGCATAAGAACATATTGTTGCTCATAAGTTGCTACATCTGTCTTCATAAGGTTTTCATAACGGATGCGTTCTTGCGCTGCGTGTTGATCGATGAGATAAAAACCTTGTTCGCTCTCTGCTATAAGATACGTACCATGAATTTGTCCAACATAACGCAAATCATAAAATGGCACTTTATTGTGATTGATAGGAAAAACTTGTTCTGAATGCTGTTGCTTTGATTCTGATGCAACTAAATGTGATGTTTTTTCGACATTCTCCTCAGGTTTGTTAGATGGAGTAATCGTTTTTGATTGAACGTTCAACTGTGGCAATTGTTGTTCACTGCGGTTGATAGGTTCAATTTCTTCTTGAATGACAGGTAATTTAGTCGCCTCTCTTTTCGAATCAATTTGTGGTGGTGTCTCGGTGTCAATCTTTACAACTTTATTTTCGACTCGTTCTGGTGCAGCTGATAAATCTAAAGGTATCGGCTCTTCAACAGCAGATTTACTACCAAATGTCATGCCTAAATCACTCGGTTCAAAAGTCGGAACAGGATTAATTTGTAGCAATACTTGCTGCACTGCCTCATAGAGCAATGTATTTAACTCGGATTCTTTACTTAAACGCACTGTTTGTTTTGTTGGATGGACATTGACATCAACAAGTTGCGGATCCAGAGTAATATCAATCACTGAAATCGGATACCGCCCAATCATCAATTGTCGTCCGTAGGCTTTTAATAACATTTGTGTTAAGACAAAACTCTGTACCACACGTCCATTGATAAGCCAATGAATATAATGCTTAGATGTCCGTGTTAATTGTGGCGGCGAGATATATCCTGTTAAATGAAAATCATTGTCACTAGCTTCAATTGCAATTAGTTGCCTAGCTAATCCAGCTTGATAGACATTAGCAATGGTCTGTCTTAAATCGCCAGTACCATAAGTAGAAAATAGCGTAGACTGGTCATTGACTAATGAAAAGCGAATATGTGGATACGCTAAGGCAATTTGTTGTACAAAATTCAAACTATGTCGTAATTCGGTTTTTAGACTGCTTAAATGTTTTAAACGCGCCGGTGTATTGTAAAAAAGACTGTCAACTGTAATCACAGTGCCTGGTTTAGGTGGTGTAACACCTTTTTCAATCACTTGCGAACCTGCAACTTTAATAAAATAACCTTGTGTTGCTGGATTATTATGATTGTTAACCGTTGACTCAATCGTCATTTTAGAAACAGAGGCAATACTGGCTAAAGCTTCGCCACGAAATCCCAGTGATTGAATGCGAAACAAATCGTGAATATCATAAATTTTACTGGTGGCATGTGGTAAGATAGCCATTGATAAATCAGTCTCGTCCATGCCACTACCATCATCTGAAATACGAATTGATTGAATACCTGCTTCAACTAATTCAATTCGAATAGTGGTACTGCCAGCATCAATCGCGTTTTCAACTAATTCTTTAACTACTGACGATGGTCGTTCAACGACTTCTCCGGCAGCAATCTGATTGGCTAAATGCTCTGACATTTGCTTTATTTTTCCCATTGATTAGCCTCCTATCTTGGTTTACTTGGGTTAGTTCTTCACTGACAACAACAAGGTTACCACTCTTACTCTTGTTGCCGCTAGCAAAGAAAATGTATAATCTGAATTCAGTATGATGAAATGATGCACATTGCAACTGCGTGGTAACTATTTGCATATCCCACGTTCTAAACAGAGCACCTAGGTTTGATTGTTTTGAATGAGAGTTCCTATATGCCTATTTCTAAAATGGTGTGGAACCAAATTTCATAGCAATCCATTTGTTACAGTAAAGTTTTTTTACAGTTGCGATTGAATTGACATTAATAATTGTAACGCGTCTATTGGTGTTGTTTGATTCAAATCGATAGCACGTAATTGTTCAATAATCTTACCGTAGTGAGTCGTTTGCGCTGCACTTTCTAATTGTTCAGCATCAAATAAAGTAATCGCTTGTTCACCCTGACGAATCGGTGCTTGTTCTTCCAGTTGTTGTAATACATGTTGACTTTGGATTATCAGTGATTTCGGTAAACCTGCAAGGTCTGCAACATGAATACCATAACTTTTATCAGCTGGGCCATCTAATATTTTATGTAAGAATACCACCTTACCATCTTTTTCGCTTGCACCGACATGAATATTTTTCAACATCGGTAGACGCTCAACCAGTGTCGTCAATTCATGATAATGTGTTGAGAAAATCGTGGTTGCTTTAACTTCATGAGCAATATAATCAATAATTGCTTCGGCTAATGCCATCCCATCATAGGTGGCGGTACCGCGTCCTAATTCGTCGAATAAGAGTAAACTTCTAGGGGTTGCTTGACGAATCGCTGTATTTGTTTCCATCATTTCAACCATAAACGTACTTTGCCCACTCGAAATATCATCTGAACTACCAATACGGGTGAAAATTTTATCAACTAATGGTAAGCGAGCAAATTTTGCAGGTACAAAACAACCAATCTGATTTAAAATAACACAATACGCGACTTGACGCATATAGGTACTTTTACCTGACATATTCGGACCTGTGAGTAACAACATGAACTGGTCAGGGTGAATCGTTAAATCATTGGCAACAAAATTCGTAGTGCCAATTAAACGTTCAACGACAGGGTGTCGACTTTGAGTTAATTCAAAATCGCCAGCTTGATTACTGATAATTGCTTGAGTATAAGCTTCTTGTTCACTAATCGTTGCAAAATTAGCCAGTACGTCTAACGCCGCAACTTGGTGCGCTAAGGTTTGTAAGGCTGGGATAAACGGTAAAATATCTTGTCGTAATTGGGTGAATAATTCATATTCTAGTGACTCTGATTTTTCTTGAGCAGACAAAATTGTTCGTTCTAATTCTTTTAATTCTTCGGTGATAAACCGCTCATTATTCGCTAAGGTTTGTTTGCGTTCATAGCGTGAGTCGTTTAGTTGAGCTGCTTGAAGACGACTAATCTCAATATAGTAACCAAAAACTTTATTGTAGCCTACTTTCAATGTTTTTAATCCCGTTTTTTCGCGTTCTTTTTGTTGTAACTCGGCTAACCACTGATGTCCGTTAGTTAACGCATCTCGGTAGCGGTCAAGCGTATCATTGACGCCTGAGCGAATAATATTTCCTTCAGTAATCGACAACGGAGGTTCGTCGACTAATAGATAATCGATTTGCTCATATAAATCATCAAATTGCGGCAACAATTCAAAAATTGGTGTTTCTTTTTGAGCTTGTAAGGTCTCTAGAACCTGATTAATTGGAGTAATTTGACTTAATGAATACCGCAATTGGTCAATGTCTCTGGCATTAGCATGCCCTAAACTTATTTTTGTTACTAATCGTTCTAAGTCATAAATATTCGTTAAATAATTTAATAACTCGATGCGTTCAAAAAAAGCTTGTTTTAATAAAGCCACTTTTTGATGTCTTTTTTCCAATGCTTTTTTACTAAGTAACGGTTTATCCAGCCAACGTTGTAACATTCGTCCACCCATAGCGGTTTTCGTTTGATCAAGTAACCATAATAAACTGCCTTTTTTACGATTAGTTCTTAATGAAGTGGTTAGCTCTAATTGAGATTTTGTATAGTGATTCATTTGTAAAAAGTCACTAATTTCATAACGGTCGACAGGTTGAACATAATCATTTTCTGTTTTTTGAACACTTCGTAAATAACTAAATAGATAATCCAATACTTTTACTTCGGCAGCACTAGCTACTGTTAATTGAAAACGCGTCGTTACTTCTGAACTATCCGAAGCTTCAAATATCGAGTAATAACTAGGTACACGCTCTTTTAGTTTCGTTAAGTATCTATCTGCTAATGCGGGTGTTAATACGGTTTCACGGGCTTGAATCGCACGTAATTCATTGAAAAATAATTCCTCATCTGTTGTGGACGTCAAACGTATTTCACCGGTTGTGACATCAACATAAGCTAAATAATAGACATCATCAGAGATGTAAAACGTTGCTAAATAATGATTTTCTTTACCGGTCAATGCGCCCTCTTCCATAATCGTACCCGGGGTGACTACACGGACTACATCACGGCGGACCATCCCTTTCGTTAATTTAGGGTCATCTAATTGCTCGCAAATCGCAACTTTATGACCTGCTTCGACCAATTTTCGAATGTAGTCATTTGCAGAATGATGCGGTACGCCACACATTGGTGTAGGGTTCTCGGCATTTTTATTACGAGAAGTTAATGTAATTTCAAGAATTTTAGCAGCTTTTAAAGCATCTTCATTAAATAATTCGTAAAAATCGCCTAATCTAAAAAAGAGAAAGGCATCGGGATATTGTGCTTTTAATTGCATATATTGTTCCATCATCGGTGTTTGTTTTACTGATTTTGTCATCGAACGACCTCCTTGTTTCGGTTGGTAAGCCACTAAAATGTCTAAATCCTTCTATACGTAAAAAGGCAGATGGCTTTTTTAATTGGGGATTGAACATTTTAAACGTTGTGCCTGTATGATGCTTACATACTACCGATTTCTCCAATGATTCAAGCAAAAGCTCTCGCGCACATTATATAAAATTAAACATGCCGATACCGTTTAGTTTTGGTGTCATTTGTTAAATAAATCGGTTCAATGATGAGACAACGTCCTGTTTTATCATCTAATTCTAAAAAACAGCCACTTAATACAACAGCCTCACTCATGGATTGCTCCAAACGTGTAGGCAATTGTGTTTTAAATTTATTAACGACTTGTTGTGAATTAAAACCAATCACACTGTCTAGTGCTCCTGTCATTCCGACATCAGTAATATATCCAGTTCCTAGTGGTAAAATGCGTGCATCACTCGTTTGAACATGTGTATGAGTGCCGACAACTGCTGACACCGACCCATCTAGTAAATAACCCAGTGCCTGTTTTTCACTAGTCGCTTCAGCATGAAAATCCACAAATATTAGCGGTGTTCGTTGACGAATGGCAGCAATTTTTTCAGGTAAATCGTTAAATGGTTCAATACAAGCCCCCATAAAGACACTGCCCAATGCGTTGACAATAGCAAGTTCATACTGATTGACTTTGATAAAGTGTACGCCTTTTCCTGGTGTCACTGTCGGTAAATTAATGGGTCGGACTAAAGATTTAGCGGAGCCAATAAAATCATAAATCTCACGATTATCCCACGAGTGATTCCCGAGTGTGACCACATCTGCGCCTGTTGATAATAACCATTTATATAATTTTTCAGAAATTCCTCGGCCATTATCAATATTTTCTCCATTAACAATCGTCACTTGTGGGCGATATTGTTGCTTCAAATGCGGTAAATATTGAGTCAATGCTGCTTGTCCTTTTTTCCCTACCACATCACCGATAAACAGTAATCTCATCATTCTCCTCTTTCTAATTTGCACTTATTAAAAATTTTGTCTCTTTATTTTATCAGTCTTTTGCAAAAAAATAAAGAAAACCAATCAAATAAGCCGATTCTTTTCAGGTATGAAAGCCATTATACTCGAAATATTGGATAAAACGCTCTATAATGAATATATATGTAAAGCGCATACTAAATAGAGAGAAGGAAAACAAGATGATTAATGTAGGAATTATTGGAGCTGGAAATATCGCAACAAAAATGGCAAAAACAATTAAAGGCGTAGAAAAAGCTGTCGCATACGCAATCGCCTCTCGCGATGGTGAACGCGCACTCGCCTTTGCGGAAGAATATGACTTTAAAAAAGCCTATAATTCGTATGATGCGTTAGTACGTGACGAAAATATTGACCTAGTTTATATCGCGACACCACATAATTTTCACTATGAACATGCAAAATTAGCGCTCGAAAACGGTAAACATGTATTGTGCGAAAAAACCGTTACACTTAATGCTACCCAATTTAAAAAATTAACTGCCATTGCATTTGAACGTCACTTAACGTTTGTTGAAGCGATATGGACGCGTTTTATGCCAATGCATCAACAATTAAAAATGTTATTAGATGAAGGTGTCATCGGCGAACCGCAAATTTTATATGGCAACTTAAGTTATTATTTAGAACATGTAGAACGAATGTATGACCCCAATTTAGCAGGTGGCGCATTACTCGACTTGGGCGTGTACCCTGTTCATTACGCCCTTTCCTTATTCGGTAATGATTACCAAAGCATCCAGTCAACAATGACAAAGACAGAATTGGGTGTCGACCGCCATACTGCGATTACATTGCAGTACCCTGATGGAAAAATTGCTCAACTAATGTGTTCGATGAATGCCTTTGAGCAATCAAGTAAAATTTTAGGTACAAATGGACGGATTGAAACAACAGGTATACATCATATTGAAGAAATTCGGGTTTATGACAAGGACAATCACTGTACGCAAGTCCTTACACGGCCTGACGATATAGGTGGTTTTGAATTTGAATTGGCGGAGACAATTAAGATGATCGAAGAACAAAACATTGAAAGCGACATCGTGACACACGAAGATTCACTGGCGGTTATGAATGTACTCGATACAGTGCGACAACAACACCATTTTGTATATCCGGATGAAATGGACGAGTAATACATGTTATCTAAAAAGAGAGCAAGAAAAGTTATTGAAGAAATTATTGCCTTATATCCAGATGTTCCACCGAGTTTAAATTTTACTAATCCATTTGAATTAGTTGTTGCTGTAGCCCTCAGTGCGCAAACCACGGATGTTGCTGTTAATAAAGTGACTCCGGCTTTATTTAAACGATTTCCCACTCCATACGAAATGGCAGTAGTGCCCCCTAGTGAGATTGAACCATATATTGCTACTCTCGGGTTGTATCGTAACAAAGCAAAATTTCTACAAAAATGCGCCCAACAACTAGTGGAAAATTTTAATGGTGAGGTTCCACAAACACGAAAGGAATTAATGTCCCTTGCAGGTGTAGGTAGAAAAACAGCCAATGTAGTCCTTAGTGTAGGGTTTGGTATACCGGCTTTTGCGGTGGACACCCATGTCTCACGCATTTGTAAACATCATAAAATTGTTAAACAAACTGCTACTGAATTAGAGATTGAACAGCGAGTATGCGACGTTTTACCTCCTGAATTATGGCTTAAAGCTCATCAAGCCATGATATATTTTGGACGTGAAGTCTGTCACCCGAAAAATCCACAATGCCATTTGTATCCCCAATTGTACGAATAGGGTACACAACATTAATACATCATTCTTCGATTGGTAGTAGACATAGAAAGTTACTTTTCAAATTATTTATAGAGCAAATATTTTGAAATATAAGTGCAAATAAAGACCATAATCATTTAGGATTATGGTCTTATTGTGATTTTTATCTGTCCGCACCGAAAGGTGAGTGACAAATCATGACCTCCTGTTAGACGGATGGTCATGATTTACGGCTCCAATTCGTTGAATTGTCTCCACTTCAGATAACCCTGTCGTACGTTTCTCGCACTATGATATTTTGTTTGGTGGCTCGTTCAGACTACCTTGACATCCACTTTACAGAGGTCGTAGAAGTACCTTGCCACTCTACAATCTCTGTTCCAGTGATTCAAGGCAGAACGCCCTTTCTCGCTCAATGTTTTTCAGTGGTTCCCACTAGTCTTTAGTTCAAAAATCACTATTTTTTCTCTAGTATCCTGACAATACTCATCCAGCAAAATTTCCTGTGTTAATTCAAAATGAGTATGATACTGCATAAAACTTAGCACTTCAGTATCCGGATAATAAAAAATACACTGAATCCGCCGCGGATATTGTTCAAAAGATTCCATCACATTAAAAATAAACGGTCGGACCAAAATGACTGTAAAGGGATTGAAAAAATAAAAAATAGTGTCTTCTGGTAAGATAGCATACTGTTCAATTTTTTTCTGAATAATACAAATTGGTGTGGGTACCTTATGCTTTTTCATAAAGGAATCAAAATTGTCCCTAGCAATACGAACTACTTCTTCAGCATATTCAATGCCCTTTACTGCAATGCCTAGACGTAAAGCCGAATAACAAAGTACTCTACCTGTTCCAGCACCTACATCGACTAAAACATCGTCTTTAGTCCACTTCAATCGGTCAAATAAACAATCCAGCACTTTGTAATCCGTTGATTCAGTACGATTGTAGTACCATTTGCCTTGTTTTAAATGTGACTCTAATACATAACTGGTATCAATCCCTAACCATTCATCCATGCGTTTATTCGCTGCCATCACCAAGATAATCCTTCGTCAAACTTAACTGTGAGCCTTTTTGATACCCTTCTGAATATGCAGCATTTTCTTTCGAAAATTTTGGTGCAGTATATTTTAATTTACGTTTACCTCTTACCTGTTCTTCAAATGCTTCCTTTACGTCACGAGGAACTTGTACCATTATCTCATAAACAGCATTTTCCGATTGCATTTGACGACGTTGTTGCTCAAATTTTTCACTCAATCCATCAATAAAACCTTTATAATAAGCTTTACGTAAATAGGCTGTCGAAACCGATGGGTTTTCTGCTTGCAGCGATTTCAAGTGATAGCTAGCGTGATACTTCATACTTTCAGCTGCTAAATGAAATACTTCATATGCTAGTTCAGTATCTTCCGGATAACCCAGATACACAATTTTACGAACTGTGGCAGCCTGATAAGGCAGTCGATTACTTTGAACATATAACATCACACGAAAATTTTGAGCAATGACAGTTGCGAGTATCTTTTCCCACCAAAATAAACGCTTATAAACTGATAATGATTTCAAAACAATTTCATTTTGCCCAGATTCATTCAATTCATTTTGCGAAATCTTATGTTTCAACATCAATTTTTGTGCCATAATGAGTGCAGTTTGGCTCTCTTCATCATTGGCTCCATCTTCAGCAAGTTTTAGTAAATTTCTAATTTTATCGAGTATTTTATCATTGACACTCATCAAATTCCTCCTGTCTATTCTAGTTCGGTCGGGCATCCTTGACATCCACTTCACGAAATCCCTCTGTGCGTTTCTCGCTCGCCGATATTTCGCTCCAGTGCTTCAAGGCTGAATGGCTAATGTAATCTGGCTCTACTCAAGTTGGCTTGACGTTCACTTTAGAGGTTGCTTTTATGCACTTTGCGTGCACAAGCGTCATCTTCCAGTGCTCCCAAAAAGGACAACGTAACTCATACCTTATGTTTCAAAAATTCATTTCAAACGCTTGTCTTTATTGTTCAATGGAAGTGAGCGTTTTAAGCACATCGGTAAAGTATTCTGGCAGCGGTACTTCAAATTGAAGCAATTTATCCGTTATCGGGTGCCTAAATTGAATCAACCGTGCATGTAGTAACTGCCCTTGACTCATACGTGTTAATGGCCCTTTTAATTGTCCAACGCCGACACGATATACTGGGTCTCCTACGAGCGGATGTCCAATATATTCCATATGAACACGAATTTGATGGGTCCGTCCAGTTGCTAACTGTAATTCCACAAGTGTGCTGTCAGTAAAGCGTTCTAATACCTTAAAATAGGTCAATGCATATTTTCCCTCTGAATGGGCTGCCCACCGTAAACGATTATGTTGGTCGCGACGAATTGGGACTTCAATCGAACCTTCTGGTTCTTTAATCGTACCGTGAACTAATGCCACGTACGTGCGTCCCATTGAATGATTTTCCAATTGCTCACTTAATAATTGATGAGCCACGTTGTTTTTCGCTACAACTAGTAAGCCTGACGTATCTTTATCAATACGATGCACTAAACCAGGTCGCACACTATCATCTGGAAAAGCTAAGTTTTGATGTCCTAAATGATATAATAATGCATGAACCAATGTCCCTGAATAATGCCCCTTTGAAGGATGAACGACCATGCCTGCGGATTTATTAATCACAATGACATCCTCATCTTCGTAAACAATATCTAGTGGAATGTTTTCTGCAACTAATGCAGGAGTCTCTTGCATTGGTTCGGCTTGATTAACGTTATTTATTTCAATTATTTCGTTGCCGACC
Organism: Aerococcaceae bacterium zg-1292; assembly: GCA_016126655.1. Classification (GTDB taxonomy): domain Bacteria; phylum Bacillota; class Bacilli; order Lactobacillales; family Aerococcaceae; genus Globicatella. The sequence goes on from CP065955.1 coordinate 1,254,940, forward strand.
AACTGATAGTTAGCTTTTTCAATGTGTTTATTAACAAGTACCAATCCTTGTTTAATCATCTTTTGAATCGTCGAACGACTCTCATCAGGCATTAATTCGACTAATATTTTATCTAACCGTCCTGATTGTCCTTCTAGTTTAAATTGTGTCATTAACTTGCTCCTTATCTAAAATCAATAATAATATCAACATCAATACACCCACTGTCAACGCGATGTCTGCAACATTAAAAATCGGGAAATTAATGAATAATAATCGAAACATATCAATGACATAACCATTTAGTAGTCGATCAATAAAATTCCCTAATGCACCACCGATTAACAAACCGTATGCAATGCGACTCAATTTTTGTTTCGATGTCGTTTTATAAAGTAAATATAATAAGTACCCGACAACTAATAGTGTAATGATAAAGAATAACTTGAATTGTCCTGAAAATATCCCCCAACTGGCCCCCGTATTTTGAATATAGAAAAAATCAAATACATTTGGGATTCCAGGTAAAGATTGATGCAACCCAATATGGTTAATTGTCCAATATTTAACGAGTTGATCAATCATAATAATAAAAAATGCCACACATAAACCGATAATCATGGCTTCCTCCTTGTGAAAATGCTTCAATATTTGGTATAATGAACGCGTATAATGTTTATTATACTGAAATTTTATGGGAAAGTCATATTATCTATACTGATTTGCACCAATAAAATCAACAGCACTCCCCTGCTGAGTAATTATTAAAAAGGAGATTTCATGAAAAGACTAAAACAAATCATACTGTGCTTGGCGATTCCATTATTTATCGCTGCCTGTGATAACTCAATTGAACGTGCTAATAATGCGATTGGACTCATTCAAGATCAAATGACCAAATTAGTGAATGAGTTATACGAAGTACAGAACCTAGAAAACCAGCTACAAGGTCATTTTGAAGAAGATTTAAAAAAATCAGGTGATAATTTAAGTTACTTTAATCAAGAAGATATCTTGGTTATAAAAAATACAAGCTTACGATTAGAGCATTTAACAGCCATGGAAAAAGCAGCTGAAGAATTAGAAAAATTGATACCGGAATTAATTAATGGCAGAAAAAATAATGCGTTGCCGATGAAAGACTTTGAATCCATCGATAAAATGATTCAGTCGATGAAAATCGATTTAACCACTTATATTACTGAATATCGCAAAAACATTGCTTTAGAAAAACAGACATTTCATTCCATTGGTAATCCAAAGATTGATTATAACAACTTTTTCAAAGTGTTTGATAATATCAATAAATTATCAGAAACTAATCTCTATAATTTAGATCGCTTATTAGTTCATTTTGAACCGATTAATCAACTGATTGTCGATACTAAAGTTAAAGTTGTCACACTATTAGAAAGTAAGTAGGTGAAAATATGAAAAAACAAGCAATTTCACTGTCGCTCGTCACACTACTCTTATCTGCATGTACCTTTTTTCAAAAACCGACTGAGGAAAAACCAACCTTTACGTCGATGCCGAAGGTAGAAAGCAAATACGATCAAGAAACACTCAATGAATTTGATAGTCGCCGTAAAAAAGGTAAAGCAAATCGCTATGAAGGCTTAACCATTTTAAAAGGTAATTTACTCAATCGTCCGGATAATTTGCCTAAATCACTCTTTTTTGACAGTGGTATTAATGTCGAATATCCTAAAGAGGGAGTCAAAGGAATCTATTTAAATAGCGATAGCGTTGCGGATACAAACACCTTTAATTCTTTATTAAAGAAAGTAGATGACACTGCATTAAATGCGATGGTACTCGATTTTAAAGATGACTACGGTAATATTATTCCAGCGTTAAATACTACGAATGACTTAATTAAAAAAGCATCACTCGGTTGGATTGACTACCCGTCCATTTTAAAAACATTAGCAGAACACAAAATCTATCCGATTGCACGTATCGTAACCTTTAAAGATACTGTTTTAGCAAAGAATAAGCCAGACTATGCCTTTAAAACTAAAGACGGTGAAGTATGGTCACCCAATGGAGAATCATTCGTAAATCCGTTTTTAAAAGAGGTTTGGGATTATAATATTGATATTGCGATTGAAGCTGCTAAGATGGGTTTTAAAGAAATTCAGTTTGACTACATTCGTTTCTCTGATGCATTTGTCCAAAGCGAAAGCGAATTAACCTATAAAAAAGGAACCTTTGAAAATTATGTATCCGAAAATCCTGATGATGCAGGTGAGGAACGTGTCGCTGCGATTACGCAATTTTTAACCTATGCTAGAGAACGCTTAGCACCTTACGGTGTTAATGTTAGTGCCGATATTTTTGGCTATACGGCTGTGGCTAATAACAGTCCCGATGTTCGTGGAATTGGACAGCATTTTGCCAGTATGGCAGAAAATGTGGATGTTATCTCTTCTATGATTTACCCATCTCACTGGGGAGCATCATTCTTTGGTATTGAGTATCCTAATACCCATCCATATGAAGTGGTGGATGAATATATGCATTCTGAAAAACAAGTATTATCAAATGTATCCAATAAAGTAACATCACGCCCTTGGTTACAGGACTTTACGGATTCAGCAGCTGCTGGACCATATTATGAGTACAATACTGAGCAAGTGCAAGCGCAAATTAATGCCTTAGCCAGTCATGGCATCCATGAATTCTTATTATGGAATGCTGCAGGTGAGTATTCTGAAGGTGTTGATTATGCCCCTGAAAAAGCGGCACCAGCACAACAATAATAAATATATCAAAATACGATGAAATGAGCATTTTTGACTCATTCCATCGTATTTTTGCTTGATATAACATTATGCTTGTGCTTCTAACACATCTTTTATGAGACTATACATATACTGCTCAGCATCAAATTGTTGTAAGTCTGTCGCTTTCTCACCCAGTCCGATATATTTTACGGGGATATCTAATTCATGACGAATGGATAAGACTACCCCACCTTTTGCGGTGCCATCTAATTTCGTTAAAACAAGACCCGTAATTTCTGTCGCTTCATTGAATTGCTTCGCCTGAATTAATGCGTTTTGACCAGTTGTTGCATCCAAGGCTAAAAAGACTTCTTGAACGCCATTCGGATTTTCACGTTCGATGATACGCTTAATTTTTGCTAATTCTTGCATGAGATTCGCTTTTGTTTGTAAACGCCCTGCCGTATCAACTAATAAATAATCAAAGTGTTCTGCATTAGCACGTTTTACAGCATCAAACACTACAGAAGCTGGGTCGCTTTGCGCTTTACCTGTTACCACTGGTATATTTAAGCGTTCACCCCATACGTTTAATTGCTCGATAGCCCCTGCTCTAAACGTATCCGCTGCTGCTAATAACACTTTATGCCCTTCTTGTGCCAGTTGATAACCAATTTTACCAACTGACGTCGTTTTACCGACACCATTAACCCCTACGAATAATATTACTGTAGGCCCAGCAGGATTTAAATTGATGTGCGCTTTTTCTTCGCCATCTTTTTCATAGATTTGAACCATCTTTTCTAACATCACTTGTTTAACATCTTCAGCTTTCGTCACACCTCGCGTTTCTAATTCATCGCGAATCGCATCGGTTAATGCCATTGTCATTTGAAAGCCAACATCTGCACTGATAAATGCTTCTTCTAAATCTTCGTAAAACTCCTCATCTAACTCACGAAAACTGCTAAACAAGTCATTGATACGCTGGGAAAAGCTCTTACGTGTCTTTTCCAACCCTTTGTCATACGTATCTAATACAATCTGTTCTTCCGACTGTTGTTTTTCTAATTCTTCAACAACTTTGTCCTCACCAGTAAAGGCGCGACGAATACGATCAAATAATCCCATGTTTTCCTCCTTGTTTTGGTTCTAACTCACTGAAGCAACTTAATTTTATCTAGCGTTTGAAGCATTTACTGCACTGCAACGGAATTTATCATTACATAGCCGCTCAATGTCACGCTTTGTTTACTTAATATAGTGGTAAATAGCTTGCGCGACACCATTATTATCATTCGATGCAGTTATATATTGTGCAGCTTCTTTAACTGAATCTACGGCATTTTCCATTGCTACACCTATACCTGCTGCTTCAATCATGGTTAAATCATTTTCCTGGTCCCCAATGGCCATTAAATCTTGTGCATCAATGTGTAAGTAGTTCGCCAATTCTAATAAAATATTACCTTTTGTGACTGATTTTTCGACGATTTCCAATAAATTTGTCCGCGACTTAAAGACAGAATAGTCAATTAAAAACATTTCCGGAATTAATTTAATTTGCTGGTTTAAATAATCTGGTTCGCAACAAATGACAAACTTATTGAATTCATGCTCTACATCAAACTCATCAAAGTTCATAAAACGTGTCGCTAAATTTTTTCGCTCATCTAAGTAAACAGATGGATGATTTTCAGGATATTGATGTGGTTCATAAACGAATGATTGGTCAATCAGATTGAGCGGTAGCGCCAATTGCTGTGTTAAATCATCCCAACGCTTCAAATCATGCGTCGTTAATATGTGTTGCTTAATAATTTCGCCATCGGCAGCTTTTTGAACAAGACCGCCATTAAATGTAATAATAAAATCATCTTCAGAATTTAGTCCTATTTCAGAGACAAAGTCTTTCATTGAGAAATACGGACGTCCTGTACAAATTACAATTTTTACACCTTTTTGATGTGCAAAATGTAATGCTTCAATATTTTCTTTTGTAATCAGACCTTGATTATTTAACAATGTGCCGTCCAAATCAATTGCGATAAGTCTTACCATATATTTTGTCCTTTCTATCTATTAAGAAAAACAAGCTTTTCTATTACTTATTTAACAGTGAGTTTCTTAATATTCTACTAGTTTGATTATATCAAAAATATACCGCTACTTCCATCGTTGGTTGTAAGACTTATGAAAATTCGCTTAATAATACAGACCAATCAATCCTTCGAATGAGTAAGAGCGAAACATCAATTGTCGAAGCGATTCAAACGATATAATCAAAAAATAGTTGAAAGGTGAAAAACAAAAAGACTATGCGTTCATTATTAACACCGCATAGTCTCCTTACATTTTATATATTTGTCAGTTTGTCAAATACACTTCTTGCTTCAGTCATAATTTCAGCAATAATTACTCGGGAGTTTGACACTTGTAAAAACATCCTGCCCTCCACAAACGCTGTCACAAGGCTTTTTTTTTGCACTTTTTTTGTCAATCTTTAGTTTTACCTATTGCGTACATAACGTACACTATGGTATAATGGATATTAAAAGGAGGCATTTTTATGCGAGTTCGAACAGTCAAATCTTCTAATGGTTCCATTTATTATGCAGTTATCCGAGATATAAAGAAAGAAAATGGTAAACGCTCTACACAAATTGTTGAGAATTTAGGTAGTCATAAAAAGCTTCTTCAAGAGCACCCTGAAATGGATCCAATGGATTACGCCAAACAAGTAGCGCGTGAACTAACGGAAAAAGAAAATGAAGGTAAAATCACCTTCATTCACCAATATGACACGAAAAGATTGATTAAACTCGGCGAGTCCAACGGTTTTGATGTAGGTCAACTTTTCCTAGATAAAATATTTTACGAGCTTAAACTCGATAAGTTATGTAAGACACTCAAAGGCTCGTCTAAGATTAGCTTTGATTTAACTGCCATCTTAAAAATGTTGATATCCACTCGCATTCTTTACCCAGGATCTAAACGTAGTTTCCTTACCTTAGCTAAGAACTATTTAACACCTCCTGATATTGATCTACATCAAATCTATCGAGGGTTAGATCTACTCTCTAAGAACATGGAAAAAATACAACAACACGCTTACCTGGCAAGTAAAGAGGTTGTAAAACGCGATACTCAGGTGCTTTTTTACGATTGCACGAACTATTTCTTTGAAATTGAAGAGGAAGATAATTTTCGTAAATATGGAGTGAGTAAAGAACATCGCCCAAACCCTATTATCCAAATGGGATTGTTTATGGACGGATCTGGTATGCCACTAGCTTTCTCGCTCTTTGAAGGGAATAAAAATGAAATCAACTCTCTTAAGCCGATAGAGAAGCAAATCATTAAAGATTTTGAATTGTCTGATCTTATTGTCTGTACGGATGCAGGATTGAGTTCCTTTGCGAACAAACGATTTAATAGTCTCCAAAACCGTCACTATATTACGACGCATTCCATTAAAAAAATGAAAAGGGATCTCGCTGAATGGGCATTAAGTCCAGAGGGGTGGAAGATTTTTGATGGCGATTCAACAACAAAGAAAAAAGATAAAATGCTCTATCATCTTGATGATGTCAACAGACAAATTCAAGCCTATCGTGACGGAAAGACCTCTCCTGAAGGATTACGATTAATGAATGCGACTTTTTATAAGGAATCTTGGGAACGGAGAGAACTTAGTCCCGAGGAAAAACAACATCATCTTAAACCATTTGAAGAACGCTATATTGTCACATATTCTCCAAAATATCAACAGTATCAAGCAAATATTCGAGAAAGACAAATTAATCGGGCTTTGAAAAAATTAGAACAAACAGATCCGATGAAAAACACTAATCCCCATTCGCCTAATCGGTTCGTTAAAACGGAGTATGTAACAGAAAATGGGGAAGTAGTGAAGCTAATTTATCGAATCAATCAAGAAGCCATAGATAAAGAAGCGCAATATGATGGATTTTATTGCGTCGCAACCAATTTAGAAAGTTCGATCGAATCAATTGTTGGTATCAATAAACAACGTTGGGAAATTGAAGAGTGTTTCCGAATTTTAAAGACTGAATTTAAAAGTCGTCCGGTATATTTAAGTCGCGAGAATCGCATTCGTGCTCATTTTTTGACATGTTTCCTTTCATTATTGGTTTATCGAATTTTGGAACAACGGATGAAGGACTATACTGTTAGTGAGATTATACAAACATTGCGTGGGATGAGGATTGCAAAAATAGCCGAAGAAGCTTTTGTACCACAGTATACACGCACCGAGATTACTGATAAATTACATGAAATCAGTGGCTTCAGAACAGATTATGAATTCATAGAGAAAAAATCTTTTAAAAAAATTGAAAGACAGATAAAATCGGGGAAATAGTACGCATTTTCGCACAATTCAATTACCCTCTAAAACGTTGATATATCAACGTTTTAGAGGGTTTTCTGCTTTTTTAAGTGTCAAAGACGGGATTATATCAAAAATATACCGCTACTTCCATCGTTGGTTGTAAGACTTATGAAAATTCGCTTAATAATACAGACCAATCAATCCTTCGAATGAGTAAGAGCGAAACATCAATTGTCGAAGCGATTCAAACGATATAATCAAAAAATAGTTGAAAGGTGAAAAACAAAAAGACTATGCGTTCATTATTAACACCGCATAGTCTCCTTACATTTTATATATTTGTCAGTTTGTCAAATACACTTCTTGCTTCAGTCATAATTTCAGCAATAATTACTTTAGTTGGACGGATACTTGATACATGTCCAGCAATTTGCCCAGCCATCAATGAACCATTATCTATATCACCGTCTTTAACTGCTTTAGACAGTGCACCCATTGTCATTTCTTCCAATTCATGACGTGAAATATCTTGGTTTTCTAGCGCTAAATATTTATCTGTTAATTGATTGCGTAAACAACGAACAGGTGCACCTAGTTTGCGACCTGTGACAACGGTAGAGGTATCGATGGAGTCTAGAATTGCTTGCTTGTACGCGTCAGCAATCGGACATTCCTCCGCTGCTAAAAATACCGTTCCCATCTGCACACCTTCAGCCCCTAATGCCATTGCTGCTACAAAACCATAGCCATCGGCAATACCGCCAGCACATACTACAGGTATATCAACATTTGCAGCTACTTGCCGTGTTAATGGCATCGTTGTCATTTCACCGATATGCCCCCCTGCTTCCATCCCTTCTGCAACAACGGCATCACACCCTAATTCTTGCATTTTTAATGCTAATTTCACTGATGGGATGACTGGTATAACAATAATCCCAGCATCTTTTAAGCGCGGCATGTATGGTTTCGGTGTCCCTGCACCGGTCGTGACCACTTTTACACCTTCTTCAATAAGTACTTCAACTATTTCTGCAACATTTTCCATCATTAACATCAAATTGACCGCAAATGGTTTATCTGTTAAAGCTTTTGTTTTACGAATTTCGTCACGAACTTCGTCTGCAGTCAAACCACCCGACGCTAAAATACCTAATCCTCCAGCATTAGACACCGCACTTACTAATTGATGACGTGAAATTTGGGCCATTGCTCCTTGAAAAATCGGGTATTTAATACCTAATAACTCAGTAATACGATTCATAATTATTGCTCCATAAATCCTATACAGCTGTATACAATTTATGTCTCCTTTCTAAATAATTTTCCTGCCTCTCGACATCTATGATTACAATAAGCTATTTAATATTTCCATCAATAGCAATAATCGTTATATACTTTTAGTCTATTCTATCCCCTTTAACTTTTCAATCAATAATCAGTAAATTAAACATTATAATTTTTTATAGTGTTTAGTAGTAAAGGTAATAGATAGTGTTAGAAAAATATATTCTGTTTCGAAAGATGGTGGTTATCGTTTCTTACATCGTATCTTTTACGGCAACAGCAATCATTCTTGCAATTGCTCGGATTTCCCCTGCGGCTTCCATATTCATCAATACAATCACCTTTCGCTCGGTTATTTCCTCCATTTCAGATATAATCGTTACTTCCTCATTTATTGGCAACGGCTTTTTAAAATCAATTTCTAATCTTGCAGTAATATAGCGACCGATAACGGTATCTCGCGTTAATTCATGACCTTTTGCTTGATGGGCAAACCATGCTGCCGATGCTGTGCCATGGCAATCAAAAAGCATTGCTATCATACCACCAAAAACATTTTCAGGCACGCCACCAGTGTATTGATTATCTGGTGTATAGGTAGAAACACAATGGTAACCGTCGAGACTAGGATATGTCTTTAAATGTAAACCGTGATGATTTTGTGGACCACAACCATAACAATGTTGAAATTTATCACCATAGGTGTCTTGGATTGCGATATTTTTATTGGCTATAAGCATGAAAATATTCCTTTCTATAGAGTGGGCAATTATTCAAATTTTTCAATAATCTGAATTATCAATTTACCAGAGCTGTTAACTTTTAGCTAACCGTAGCTAATTACGACTGACAAGTACAAGTGGTTTTTTCTACGACAAATCTTTCTTCACTAAGATGATTTCATTGGTACGATAGACTTCAGAAAATCCGTGTTTTAAAAATAAATTTACAGATGGATTATCAATTGCTAAATCATCATAAAGTTCAGTTATACCATGTTGTTTAGCTGCAGCACAAAGCAAAGTCAGTCCTTGACTACCATAACCTTTTCTTCGATACTTTGAATGAATAATGATATCTGCTACAAATCCATCATATTCTTTAACAAAATGATAGGCAATTTCACCAACAAAATTACCCGATTCATCTTGTAAATACCGATAGTAGTGTTGGCTTTCATCACCTGTCATCCATGCATCATACCAGTTCTGCCACTGTTCTTTGGGAAACGGAATTGTTCCACCCCATGCGTGATTATAAGCCATTGTCTCTTCGTCTGCCATCATTTGTTGTTTGAACCATAATTCTTCGATTGATGGTTTCACTGTATTTAGCATCGTTTCACCTCTCGTATTTATTCATATGATATTATTCCACGAAGTTTAGCTACGAATCTTTTACTCATTTTTACTTTCTAAGCGTAAAATGCTGTCTCAAATCGATTGCCAAACACAAAATTTAATCACCATTATCTGCATACTCCACTAATACAGGATATATTCCTTTTTATAACCAGGAAAAGTTTTCAAAATTTAGCGCTTCAATTTGAAAACTTTTTGAGAAAATGCATCCTAATGAACCGTATCGTATGATGAGTTCTGTTTAACTTTATTCATATTTTATCACACTGTCCTGTTCGATGGAATGGTAATGTTTTCATAGTGAGATGAGAATTATAAAAAACAGAGGGCTTCTATGTCTGTCCATGGAAGTCCTCTATCACATCTTATGATATCTCTTTTCGATTTAACACCCAAATGGCACAAATAATGCAAATAAATGTTAATCCAAACGTCGTTAAAACGGGAATATGGTAATCGGTTAATACAGTACCCTTAATAATCAATAAAGGTCTTTGTAACAGAGCAATTGGCAAATACCTTAAGACATCCTCCTTGAGTGAAAGAATAAATTGTATCAAAACACTCAAAGCAACAAATACTAATGCACCAATGACATTGTCTGTTACCACACTACCTAAAAGCTCTAGTGAGATAATCGATATGCCAAAGATAAATGGAAGCAATGCTGCGGTCAAAATCGTTTGAAACGAAATACTAGTATCAAAAAAATATTTTGTATAACCAAATGCTATCAAAAAACTCATCGCGTAAGCACTTGTCCAAATCAACAATTCAGAAAAAAATTTGGATAACACTACATTAAATCTAGGTAAACCTTTTGACAATAAGTTAATTAATGTTCCTTTTTGAATCTCATTCGTCATGTGTGTACTAAATATAATCACTAAACCAAATAATCCTAGCTGATTGATATTCTTAAAAAATTGTTGCCAGGAGTCTTTTTCCATAGGTGGCGGCAATTTAAAATCAATCCCCTCAGCAGCTAACGATTTTAATATTATAGGCATTAATTTGGCCGACAATGGGCTAATTAAACCAATAAAGATAAATAAAACAAACATTGATAACAACTTCTTGGTACGAATAGTTTCTAACAATTCTTTTTTTAGCAATGAAATAAATATTTTCATGACTGGATGACCTCCATAAAAATATTTTCTAACGTTGGTTCATTCACACTATATTCAAGCGGCACAATATTCTCTGCATAAAGTTCATGCAATAGAATCAGCGCATTCTCTTCAGTTGACTCTCCCGAAAAAATCAACGTATCCCCCTCTTCTTCAAAACTCATTGTTGTAATCATTGGGTTATGCTTGAATTGATTTAACTCTTTGAATGTTTTAAATTTAATGATTATTTCATTCATTTGTTTCATTTTTTTCAACTCATCAATGGAACCTTCTAACACATTTTTACCGCCATCTAACACAACCACATAATCACAGATAGATTCAACATCTGATAATATGTGCGTCGAAAAGACGACGGTAGTGGTAGATTTTATTTTTCTCAAAATATCCAGTATTTCTTTTCTTCCTATTGGATCAAGAGCCGAAGTAGGCTCATCACAAATCAGTAGTTTCGGACTATTCATGAGTGCTTGTGCAATACCTAAACGTTGTTTCATACCACGAGAGAAGCCTTGAATTCTTTTTTCAACCTTATTTAATCCAACTAATTCTAGTAATTCATCGCTCTTTTGAATAATTTCACTATTACTAAGGCCAGTAATGGCACCACATAATTGTAGATACTCTTTTGGTGTCATATAACCATAAAACTCCGGTACATCTGGTAGATAACCGATAAAACGATTGGTATTCGTTTGCCCATATTGTACTTGTTCTCCGAAAACTTCAATCGTACCTTTATCTCTCCTTAAAAAACCGAGAATCGTTTTCATTGTCGTCGTCTTACCAGCCCCATTTTTACCCAAAAAGCCAAAAATAGTATTTTCAGGAATCCTAAAACTCAAACCATCAAGTACAACATGATTGCCATAAGATTTATGAAGATTCTCAATTTTTAGAGCATCCATCAATCATTTTCCTTTCCGACGGTTAAATATAATATCGGTCCAATAATTTGTACTAACACAACAATAAGAATCCATAGCGCACGATTACCAAATTTATAACGTTCATGTTTTAGTACATGACTTAATGCATAAATCATCAATCCCAATTCTAAAATAACTATTGGTATGATGACAGGTAAAAATTCTTTAATACTTTCCATATTAATCATTCCTTTCTGAACTCCTGAGTCTGCTTTAATATTCCTTGTGAAAATAACGTTGACAGAATAACATCTTGCTCCAGTGTTTCAAAGCAAAATTCCCATTTTCACTTCATGTTCTCCAGCAGTTTAAGCAAGGAGCCTAAAGATAATCTATATTTTTTCTGGTTAACGTTCTTGTATCGATACACGTTTTTGATATTTATAATAGTTTCGATTGCTTGTGATTACTAATATCCAATCCAAATAACTAAAATTAAAGCTATCAGCAATAATACACTTTCTAACAGCGTTACTCGATTCATTGTATTTTTTGTTGTAATGAATAATAAAATGAGACTCATAATCAATCCTTGTACATAGGCATTTCGATTCTTCTTATATTGAACACCCAAACCTTCATTATCATTGTTTAATGGCTCGTTTGTTTCTGATTCTACAATCAAAATTTCCTTATTATAGTCCATAAAGCTATTCGACACTTTCCCAGAACCATTTCATAGAGGTCTCAATCTAAATTTTCCGATGGCTAAATTTCCTAGATTAATCGGTGCTCTAAAAACTTTTTTATCTGATTCATGAAGTAATCTTAAATAATCTAAATTCTCTTGGTATGAATTATTTCCGATAAATTGTGTGCCATAGAAATATTGTTTATCGCTTTTTACGAATTCATACATGAAAAGATTAACTCCAATCAGTCGATAACCTTGATTTGACATATTATTAAGCCATACTTTAATATCAGATATAGGATCTAAAAAGAATTAAATTTTATACATGTTACACCTCCTCGTATTTATGCTCGTCCAGACTAGACTGACATGACCGGCTAATCTATTGTGCGTTACATACACCAATATTTTTTAGAAATGATTAAAAACAATGCACAGGGCCCACTCATATTTTTAATTGCTGTATCAGATTGCTCAATTCTTGTAATCTTTTTTCCTCTAACGCTACTTGTTCACAAGCCAAGTCCGTAATCAAATAGTTTATCCGATTACCTTCTTTAGAACTTTTCTTAATCCATCCTTTCTTTTCTAAATTATTTAACGCTCCGTATAATGTTCCCATTCCAAGAACAACACGTCCATTCGTACGTGCTTCAATAAATTGTTTGATGCCATATCCATGCAACTCTTGAAACAATGATAATAATACTAACAATGATGTTTCTGTCAACGTTCCACTCGATACATTATCTCTCAAATTCCAAATCTAATATTATATCACTATCTGTAGTATATCACTAAGCGTAGCATTTATCAAAATGTACTAAAAACATCAATAGTATAAAAAGCTAGTACTTGTTCAATCCAAAGAACCTTGTAAGCTATCTCTTACAAGGTTACAAACTTCACGTCATTTACAATGAATACTCATACCACTCTTCATCAATCTGTCTAAATCCTACAGCAAGAAACATTTTTTGACTCTGTCTATTAAAGGAATAAATATTAGCTTTCACACTGGATAATTCTTTTTCATAAGCCAGTTGCAGCATTTCCAATACACACCGTCTACCAATTTGTCGATTTTGATACGCTTTACAAATCACAATCGCTATCGCACCATCATCTAAAAGCGATACATCCCCTATTAACTGACCTTGATATTGAATATAATAACAATCGCCATGTTCACATAAGTAATCATACATACGATGGAGTCGCTCAAGATTATACAGTTCATCCATATTATCAACCTGTTTACAAATATCAATATCTTGGTACCATGTCAGTGATACCTCATCATTTCGATAATACGGAATAAGGCTAAGCTTATCATCAATGATTCTTACCATTATTTATCCACCTCCAATTTTTTCATCAATAGTAAGACAGGACCAATAATATACGCAATTGGCATCAGAAGTTTCGCACTCACGACATAATCTTTGGATTGAGTGGATAACAGTTCTCCCGCTCTAGGAAAAGTTAAAATAGCGATTAAAAAGTAAACACTTAACACAATATACACGCCACTAAAAGGGAACACCACAAAATATTCTGTCATTAACAGATAATAAAAACCAAAAAAGATAGTGCCTACCACAAAATAAACAATTTTTTCAAACAAGCTTTGACTACTCATTATCAATTCCTCCCTCATATGGTTGGTTAACGTCACTTTGTACTTTGTACTGATGGTTAATTCAAGTCAATGTATCCTCGCACGCACAATACTCTTCTAAATCAAAATAAAATATATCTTCAAACTTTTTATCCAAAGCAATACACAATATCAACGCAAGTCTTGAAGTCGGACAAAAGGTACCCGTTTCAATCGAACTAATTGTATTACGCGATACCCCAACCCTATCCGCCAAATCTTGTTGCGTCAACTTTTTTTCTGTCCGTATAGCTTTAAGTCGGTTCTTTAACTCTAAATTTTGATTCATATTAATTCATCACATCCACAAAATACGAAATATATAAAATGCTACCACCTATGATAAAACTCATATAGGTGAACTGTTGTAAAAATGTCATATTTTTTCGATCATACAAATATTTATAGCAACAATTCCCAATAATTACGGATAAAAACATCAACTTAGCAGTGGTAAAATCTAAGTGTTTCATTTGACAAATAATCGCTATCACGATAAAAGTAAACATTGAAAAAATAATTGACAGATTGTTAGCCTTCAATTGAATGTAAGTCTCTCTTTCATCTTCAAGACGATTATCACACTTATATAAATCTAAAATTTTCTGTTTATTCACCGAAAAACTCCTTTCTTGCCAAGTGAACTTGATACTTATAGTATAGCCATACCAAGTATACTTGTCAAAGTTTATCATAGTATCGTATCATTTTAGGGTTCCATTTATTATTTGAATTTCCAAAACCTCATTAGATAACAAAAAAGATAGATGGCAATAAGCCCTATCTTTCCTTATAAACACATAGTCACTGGTATTATTCAATTTATATTTAGATTCAAGCGATTGACAGAATTAGGACTAATCATACATCTCTATTCTTTTGACGTATGTCGTTTACCTATTGATAATGCATCGGCTTCCGACATCTCAATCACTCTTGAAAAATTAGTGTTAGCAGGCATATTGTCTTTAGAATACCAGTAAACATCAGCCTTTCCCTGACGCGCGATATATACTACCTTAGCTAGATTCGCATCTTCTAATTCCTTTGTATCCTCCTGCTCAAGTGTCTCAGTAGGAACAAGTGATGGCTCGGCCATACCTGTTAAGTAATCAATATTGGCATTCTTCGAGTAATTTTCAAGTGTTACAGTAGTAATTCCATATTCATCTGTTATTTCTTTATCACTACTAAAATTAATGGGTAGCAAATTTCCATTCTCATCAACACCAACATATCGAAGGATGATTTGTCTCGGTACTAGTTCATCACCTGTATAAATAGGCGTTACTTTATAATCTAACCAAAAATTGGGATGAATGGCTAACCAATTATCCAAACGCTTTTCATAGTAAAACATCCCCTCCGGATTAGTGTCATCTACTCCGCTGTAATTACCAATATTCGTCCATGCAGTCAATTGCACAAGATTGCGCCCCTCATTCGTTAATCCGCTAAATTGATAACCGATAAGATGCCCTCTGTGGAAAAGAAAATCTTTCTTTCCTTCAGTACCATAGGACATCTTATAATTATGCCATCCCTTAGGGTCAAAATTTATTTGTGGCTCTCGCTGCTTAATCGGTTCATCCTTATCTTGTAGTTGAATATGAGCAAAAGTTGCTCGACCCAGTGAATCAAAATCGCCTAAAACAAGTTGTCTCTTACCATTTGGTATGAGGACATCCAAGGAAGCATAATCTAACTGATTGGCTTCAACATTTTGACTTATCACATTGAATGAAAATAGTGACACAACTATCAATAATATCAAACTAAAAAACCGTTTCATCTCTTACTCCTTATATAGAAAATATTTTGTAGATTGTCACAAGCATATAACAAAATATTTTTCCCGTTTTCACAACCATCTCATACAGTCTTTATTGAAATTATACTACATTTTTAATTGTTCCCCAAGAAACTCTTTCAATAATCTATGGAAATAAAATTACTCTTGAAACTTTTGCTATTAATTATTTAGTCTAAAACCTCTGAAAAATATTCAAAACCGACGCCAATTCATCAATCTGACATCGGTCTTGAACCGTACATAGTAATTATTGTATAACTTATTCAGCATTTTGTCTGATTCTTAGATTTAGCATTTTAATGTTATATTTCCATGAAAGATATGACAATATCCATATCAATAGATAAATGGCTACGTAAATGCCAAGATAAATTATAAGATTCAATACATTATTGTCTATCCATTCCATAGAGTAAGACACAAATAAATAAATTGGTGTCGTGAATAAAAAATGCATAGAAGTTTGTTTTAATAACGAATATTCAGTATTTTCATAGATTAATGATGCTGTAGAATATGTACTTCCTAGTAGTGCAGCGAGTAATGTCTGAACCAGAGCGGCGTTGAGTTCAGAACCAAATTTATTCATAGCATTTGGTGCTACCGGATAGTAATTACCGTCTCCTATGACAACCGATACCGCTAAACCGATTAAAAATACAATTGAAACACCGATTATGCCACCTATGAAACATCTCATCATTATTTTTTTCATTGTTCCCACCTCTATAATCCTAATATTTCTTTTATTTTCTTCACATATCTCCGCGAACAATAACTACACTCATTGTTACTTAACGTCAAACAAATCTTCCCTCTAAAACTCATATCAATGTTTTTAATTTTCTTTGCATTAATAATCTCTGAATTTGAGATCCGAACAAAGAAATGATTCAACCTTTGCTCCATTTCATACAAGGCTAATTTTACTGTCAAAGTTTTCTTTTCTGTTATGACGTATACTTTTTTATCTTGCGCAATAATCTTTACAATATCATCTTCTTTGATAACTTCTAATTGGTCACCATAATTACCGATTAATAAATCAATTTTGACCGAATTAATATAATTAATTAACTTTGATATTTCATCTGTTATTTTAGATGTTTCGATTGTAACTAACGGTTCCTTATTGTTATCATTAATCTTTACTTCCAGTTTCAATATATCCTCTCCTTCATCATTTTGTATACTTAAAGTATAGCAACTAAATAAAGATTTTCTACTATTTTTTGATAATCGGATAAATTATTAGGATAACTGGTAAAGTGATATCTATAATTAATTGGAAGAGTCAATAAGCATTCCACACATTCGTAAAAAGTTCTGGTTATGGATATTGATACTAAAATAAATATTAAAAAAAGCCGTGGTTATTTTCGCAACCATAAAAAACAATATGATTAAGTTTTGGAAGTGAAATTACACTTTACCAATCAAATGGCGGAACAACAAAAAAAGGCAATGTTAGATTTGAAAATAATCTAACTTGCCCCTTTTCTGCCCCTTTTCATAAATGCGAGGCTATAAAAGTTAATATTATGCAGTTGCAACTGGATAAACAGAAACCTGTTTTTTGTTGCGACCTTTACGTTCAAAACGAACAACGCCTTCAACTAATGCGAATAATGTATCATCGCCACCGCGACCTACGTTGTTACCAGGGTGAATTTTTGTACCGCGTTGACGGTAAAGAATTGCGCCACCAGTAACTGTTTCACCATCAGCTGCTTTAGCACCTAAACGTTTTGCGATTGAATCACGACCGTTTTGAGTAGAACCCCCACCCTTTTTAGTTGCGAATAATTGTAAATTTAATTTTAACATGAGACAGCACCTCCTGTGGTATAGAATTATTTATATTGAATTTTTATAAATTCAGAATAAGATTCAGCAATCACTTCTAATGCAAAAACTAAATGCTCTAACAAAAGTTGTGTCTGATCTTGTTTTTGTTGGTCTTCAATTGTATGCACAGTAACTTTAAGATACCCACCCTCTACGTCATTAACGATAGTTTCAACAGGTACATTTATCAGTTTGTGCAAAGAATTCTCGACTGAAATTACTTGCGCTGATACAGCTGCACATACAATATCATAGCCATTATCAGCATAACCAGCATGACCAGTTAGCTCATAAGCATATAATTGTTCAGCTTGATTGCGAAAGAATGTTACCTTAATCATAATTAAGCGTTGATTGCATCAATAGTTAATTTTGTATAAGGTTGACGATGACCTTGTTTGCGATGAGTATCTTTACGACGTTTATATTTGAAAGTAACAACTTTTTTCGCACGACCTTGTTTTTCAACAGTCGCTTCAACAGTTGCTCCTTCAACTAACGGTGTACCAACTTTAGTTGTTTCTCCACCTACTAAGATTACCTCGTCAAAAGTTACTTTGTCGCCTGCTTCTACGTCTAATTTTTCAACGAAAACGGATTGACCAACTTCAACACGTAATTGTTTTCCGCCAGTTTTGATAATTGCGTACATTCAAGCACCTCCTATAAAATATTTTTTCGGGTCTCCCCTACACTTAGACTCGCCATGTTAAGTGCCATTCGGTCTTGATAATACTTAACTTGTGCGGTTGCAGTTGTGGTGCTACACAAATACAACATAACTATGGTAACACTTATTTCCTGGTGTGTCAATGCCTAAAAAACTAAATTATAGGTGAAAAGTCCATTGAATGATTCATTTGGACATCTTATTTTGCATTTATTCGTATAAAGTAAACCATTGCTAACACAAAATCAATGATACGTCTTAACATTTAACTAGATATGACAGACAATCATCTCTATCTCGCCTACAATCTTCCATGTTTCAACATTATTCGGAATAATAAAGTGTTGCCCTTTAGATAAAGAATAGCCAAAATTTTTTGTAGCAATTTGACCGTAACCATCAATCACCGACACTAATAAATAAGGTGCAAATTGACTAAATTCCGCCTTGCCACTTATCTTCCATTTATAAACGGTAAAAAAATTTGATGTCAAAAGTGTTGTGTGCTGCAAATCATTAATAGATTGAGTTATCGGTACTGAATTATTCGGGTGACCAATTGTGATTACATCCAGTGCTTGACTGATATGTAAAGCTCGGCAATTACCGTTTGTATCCAGGCGTTTAAAATCATATACTCTGTAGGTAGTATCACTTGATTGCTGTATTTCTAAAATCATTATTCCTGGGCCAATCGCATGAAGTGTACCACTTGGCACATAAAAGAAGTCTCCTGCATGCACTTTTACACGACATAACAATTTGTCCCATGTATTTTCTTCAATCATTTGACTCAATTCTTCTATATCATTAGCATTATGACCATAAATAATTTCAGCATTGTCTTCAGCAGAGAGAATATACCAACACTCTGTTTTCCCAAACTTTTCATCGTGTGCTATGGCATAGGTATCATCTGGATGAACTTGAACACTCAACCATTGATTTGCATCTAGTATCTTTATTAACAAGGGAAATGTATCATGCGTACTGTCTCCAAATAATTCTCGATGATTTTTATAGAGTGTATCTAATTTGATTCCTTTATAGTTACCGTTTGAAATTTGTGAAGTCCCGTTTGGGTGCGCTGAAATAGCCCAATATTCACCTGTTTTATCACTTGGAATCTTATAATCGAATTCTGATTTAAGCCGACTTCCACCCCACATTTTCTCATGCATTACTGATTCTAAAAATAAAAGTTCGGACATTTGTTTTCCTCATTTCTTTAAAAAAAGAGCTCATCCTAAGATAAGCTCTTACATTCAAAATGGATTACTCGAAGAACGAAACATGTACATGATCAAAGTGATTAGCAGTCACGCTGCCACGATCTTCCATATCTTGCCATGAATGGTTCCAAGTTCCGTAAATTTTTTGTTTCCAAATAACATAACTAACTTTTCCAGAACCAATTTGGTTAACTGCATATTGAGCAACAGCGTCACCTAATGAAGAACCTACTGGTACCATAAAATCTACCGCTAAGCCTTTTCCATGATCCCCAGGATCTCCAGGACGATAAGTACTGAATGATGAGATACCGAATGCTGCAGCAACTTCATCTTTAAATGCTGCAACATGTGGTTTTAAACCAGCATTTGCAGGATTTGTTGTTGGAGCTGCAACAAGAGCCACTGGTTCTACAGGTTCAGCTTCAATTGGTTCAGCTTCTACAGGTTCTGCTACCGTCGTTGTTGGTTCAGTTGTAGTCGGTGCTACCGTTGTCGTATCTGTAACTGGTGTTGGAGCAACAGGTTCTAGCGGAGCATCTGATACGGTTCTATCATCAGTCGCACTTGGAGCCGTAGCTACAGTGGTTTGTTGCGCTGTTGTCGTCGGCTCAACTGGATCAGCTACTTGTGAAGTAGTCGTAGTAGCTGGTGCTACCGTAGATACTTGAGTAGTCGTTGTTGGTACCCATTCCTCAACTCCTTGCGACGTAACATTTTGAGCGACCTTGGTTGTTTCATCAGCATGTGTTATGGCAGGAACCGTTGGTGCAGTCAAAGCAGCAGGTGCAACGGTTGTTGCCGTTGGTACCCATTCCTGAACTTGTGATGTAGAGCGAACAGCTGTTGTTTGTGCTGGAACATCTTCTAAGCCAACTGTTTTATCCTCTAATTTCACTTCTTTTTTCTCAAAATCAACTTCAGCAACAGTTGAAGTTTCATTATCTTCTTCTGTCGGTGATTCAACCACTAATTTTGCAACTTTATTTGTCTTATTATAAGTAGCTGTTAACGCAGTCCCAGGGAAGATTAAGTCTAAGTCAATAATATCATTAACTTGTCCTAATACTTTAACATCCATTTCCAATGCATCGGCAATTACACTTAATGTATCCCCATATTTGATGCTGTATTTAATTTCATCATTTTCGTCTTTTTCTAAATCTGCTTTAACTTGTTCAACAGTTCTTGGTTTCCATTCTGTTTGTTGTGCTTCTACAAATATTGTAGTTACTGGTAAAGCCAGCAACGCCACTGATGAAGCTAAAATTAATTTATTTTTTAAATTCATATCTCTCTCACCTATTAATTTTCTTTATCACAATAATGATAGCATATTTTCTCAAAAGAGAAAGACTACAAAGTAAATTGTATCGAGAGTGTAATAATCTCGTAATGTTTTGTCTATAGTAATTATTGCTAGTCACTTTAGTACCGGTCTTGTTTACGAACCGTCATTAATATATGGTTAATTACTGCGTGCTCATCTGCTTCTCCAATGATTTCTTTAGCGTTTTTCAGGGCCACTTCTGCTGCACTACTCGGCGCAACAGAATGATTAAAATATGCTAACATCGCTTCATCGTTAGAATCATTACCATACACCATTACTTGATCTGGATGCAATGACAAATGCTTAATTAATTGTAACGCACCTTTTCGTTTATTAACACCTTTACCAGTAATTTCAAAATGAACATTATCATTGTAGGCATAGGAAAAATCATCATTATGCGCATCTAAGTATTGAATCAATCGCTGCTTACTGTCGTTTGTATTAGTGATACATTCGATTTTTAATATTGGTTGTGCGACAATATTTTCTACAGCTTGTTCATATTCAAATCTACCGAAGGTCAAATTCAATATCGCGCGGGATATATTTTTGCCACTCCATTGCTTTTTAAAACCTTTGACAAAATGCTGCGTACGTTTCTCTACAACATAGGTTGTTTCAGGGGTTAAATATTCAAAACTTATTTCAGGAAACTGAGCAGAAAGCTGTAATACAGCTTCGGGCTGAATACTTGTCATCGCAATGACTTTACCTGAACACTCGCTAACCAATGCACCATTCATCGAAATCATATAATTTGTATGCTGTAAAAAACCCAACCCAAACCGCTGATGATGGCGTAAGTGTCTTCCAGTCACTACTGCTAATTGATAGCCACGTCGTTCTACTTCTTTTACGCCTTGATTAATAATATTGTCTGCTGTATGCCATTTATTTAACAATGTACCGTCTAAATCAGTTAAAAATAATTTAATCATTTGTTGTGCGATCCTTTCTACCGAAGCGTTATTTGTATCCTGCCGCTCTTTTTATCATGCACTACAAATCATATCACATTTATTATCAAATGCGTATTATAAAATTGAAATTTTATAAAAAATAAGCACCTCAAACATTCTTTAAACGTTTGAAATGCTTTTATTCTAACCGCTATTCCACATGCCCCATTGATTGTAGTTGATACATTTGATAATATGTCCCACCTAATGCAATCAATTCATCATGGGTCCCACGTTCAATAATTCGGCCTTTATCCAGCACCAAAATTAAGTTAGCATCTTTAATTGTACTTAAACGATGAGCGATTGCTATAGTTGTACGGCCTTTTCGCATTTTCTGTAAACTATTTTGAATATGCATTTCAGTTTCTGTATCAATATTAGCCGTCGCTTCATCTAAAATCAGTAATTTGGGATTGCGTGCCATCGTCCGAGCAAATGAAATTAATTGTCGTTGACCGCTAGAATAACTTGCGCCACGCTCAATTACTTTTTTATGATAGCCTTTTGGTTGACTTTCAATAAACGTATCTGCATTAACAAAACGTGCTGCTTCTTTAACTTGACGATCACTAATTGACTGGTCTAATAAACGAATATTTCGAGCAACATCACCATAAAATAAAAATGAATCTTGTAGTACCAATCCGACTTGTTCACGTAAACGTTCATAACTAAAATGACGCAAACTATGTCCGTCAATCAATACATCACCTGAATGATATTCATAAAATCGCATTAAAACATTAATAATGGAACTTTTTCCACTACCGGTATGTCCTACTAAAGCGACCGTTTCACCTGGATTCACTGTAAATGTAATGTCTTTTAATACATCTTGTTTCCCATCATACGAAAACGATACATTTTTAAACTCAACTTTTGCATCTGTAATCTTTGCTTGTTGATTCACTTGTTGTTCAGGAATAATCTCTTGATGATTCATCACTCGTAAAATACGCGAGCTCGATACCACACCATCTTGCAGTTGACTCAAGCTTTCCATCATCATCCCCATTGGTCTGAAAAATGTTGTACTATATTGTGTAAAAGCGTACACCATTCCGACTTCTAGTAGCCCATCAAAAAATTGATTGCCTAGCACATAAAAAACTAGTGTTAAAGATATATTTTCTAGTAAATTGATAAATGGATTCAACATCAGTGCATGCATATGAATCATCGTGCGTCGACCACGATACTGTTCTTCATTATCATTGTCAAATTCGGCTATCATACGCTCTTCTTGACGAAAATGTTGCACTATTGACATCCCAGTAATATTTTCATTTAACTTTGTATTTAACTTACTAAGGTTTTCACGCATCGTGCGATAAACACGCGAACTATACAATTGATAGTACCAAATAATTCCTAACATAATTGGGATAAATAATAAGAATAACAACGCCATTTTTGCATTTAGCAAATACATCCCAACAAAAACAGAAACTGATGTAACAATGCCCTCAAACAAGGAGAAAAATACATTCCAAAAATCTTTTAATGTCTCCGTATCATTGGTAATCCGTGACACAATGGATCCTGCTGGCGTTTGATCAAAATATCGCATCCCTAGACCATTCACCTTCGTATATATACGATTACGAATCGACTCTACTGTTTTTTCGGATGCTAAGCGAAATAAGTAATTCGAAAAATAATTACTTATTGCTTGAAGGAGTATCAAGACCAAATAAATTCCAGCAAACAGCATAGCGATTTGCACAGTTGCTGAAGCATTACCTAAGTAGCGGTCAATGTATGTTTGAATAATTCGCGGCATAATCACCGTAATGAACGAAGAAGTCGCACTGAAAATCATCGCAATAATAAATAACCACTTAAATGGTAAGGCATAACGTGTAATATCCATCGTTACTGCCACTTGTTCTTTTATCGGCATTTTTTCTGCCCATTCAGATTTTGTTACGGGTTGTGAACTCATTTGACTCCCTCCTCTCGTAATTCTGCTTCTAATTGTTGCTTATCAAACATTTCTTTGTACCAACCATTTTGATTAATTAATTCATCATGTGTGCCTCGTTCAGAAATCGTACCATTATCAATCACTATAATTTCATCCGCATGCATGACACTACTTAATCGATGTGCAGAAATAATGGTTGATTTATTCGCACGATAAGATTTCACCGCATTTAAAATAGCTTCTTCAGTACGCGCATCAACAGCTGATAATGAATCATCTAATATCAATAACTCTGGATTTAGAATCATCGCTCTTGCAATAGAAATCCGTTGTTTTTGCCCACCAGACAATGCCACTCCACGTTCACCAACCAGTGTGTCATAACCGTAACTAAATCCTTCAATGTCTTCATGTACACTTGTCAAACGTGCTGCAACTTCTACTTCTTGTTGTGTGGCACTAGGCATCGCAAATCGAATATTATCGCGAACAGTTGTCGAAAATAAAAAATTATCTTGCGGAACATAACCAATATTGCTCAATAAAGCATTCAAACTATAGCGTTCAATATTATGATGATTAAATCGAATATATCCGCGATAATCGTCATAATCACGTAATAATAATTTGAATACTGTCGATTTGCCCGCACCAGTTTTTCCGACAACACCTAATGTTTTACCTTGCTCGAGAGTAAAATGAACATTCGTTAATGTAGGTTGTTCGTCTTTTGGATAGGTAAATGAATCAATGCTAAATTCTATATCCCCAGCAATGCTGTCTTCCATTGGATTTTTTGCTTCAATAATATGACTCTTTGTTTTTAACAATGATTCGATACGATTATAACTAACAGAACCGCGTTCTAAAATATTAAATAAATTTCCAATCGCTACCATCGGCCATCCCATACGGGTGACATAATTTAAGAACGCTACTAACAAACCAACTGTTATTTCACCTTGAGATACTAAATAACCACCATAAAAAAGCGAAATAACTGTAGAGAATCCCATCACAGTTTGTATACTGGGTCTAAAAAACGAATCAAAACGATGTGCTAATCTGTTTTTCTCAACGACATTCGTCGTCATTCTTTTGAAGTCTTCAATATCACGCTCTTCTTCACCAAAGGTCTTAATTACTTTCATACCACTCATACTCTCTTGTACTTTATCATTCATTGATGAAAAAGCTTCTTGAGCTTGACGGAAGTAATAGTGGACACGTTTACCATTAAAACGAATTATAATAGCAATAAATGGTAACGGTACGATAGCAGCCAAAGCTAAGCGCCAATCTACTGCAACAAACATCATAAAAATCGTCATTAAACCTTGTGATAATGCATCAACTAATGTTAATATCCCACCACCTGCAACCATACGAACTGTAGTCACATCATTGGTTGCATGCGCCATTAAATCCCCCGTGCGGTGTTCTTGAAAGAATAACGCATCCATTTTTGTAAAATGAACAAATAAACGACGGCGCAAAATCATTTCTAACTTTGCAGATGTTCCAAAAATACTCATGCGCCAAAAATAACGCATAATGTACTGCGCAAACCCAATAACAAGTAAAATCAAAATCCACTGCCACATCGCTTCACGTGTTAACGTACCATAAGTCATCCCATCAATAATCGTCCCGATAATCATTGGTACAATTGCTGCTAGCAAACTGACGATGAATAATAATGACACACCGATAAAGTATGCTCTCTTTTCTTGCCTAAAAAACCAACCTAATTTTGAAAATAAGCCCAAAACAAGTACTCTCCTCTCCTATTGTTTCTAACATAATTTGTAAGTAGCGATAAATTGAAAATCGTTGACAGATATAACATTATCGGCACTTATTTATATTTTTAACAGAATTAGTTTACCATGCGAGTAGAATAAGTCAAATATTTAACCTTGTTAATAGAATTTTTATAGAACAATCCGTTTCTTTAGGAACCGATTTCTAAGTTTCGATAAAAAACCACATGAATTTTATAAGAAAATTCATGTGGTTATGAAACTTATTTGGCCTTAACTACAAACTAAAATTCTTTTTTACCAGTTGCTACTAAACCTACTCCAGCAAGAATTGATAATGCAGCTGCGCTAAAAATTAAGTAAGCACCATTTTCACCAGTCTCTGGTAACATCTCTGCTTTTTTCATTGTTGCAGCAGGCATCATTTGTTGCTCATCATTCGATGCATCAGATTTAGCGTTATCATTTTTGTCTGTTGCTGATTCTGATTCCGCTTGCTCTTTTTCTTTATCTTTGGTATCTGATTCTTTTGATTGTTCTATATCTTGCGTTGGTTTATCCGTAGACCCACCTTTATTAGTAGTATTAGTATCATCTGGTTGAGTGGTGTCAGTTGGTTGTTCTTTTTGTGGTGGATTCACAACGCTCGGTTTATCATTATCTTGTTTTTCTTGCGCAGCATATGCAAGTGCGTAATAACTAAAATGACTTACCTTAAATTTCACAAATTCTCCGACAGTTTCATATGGTAGTTTTTCAGCCATACCTGTCGTTGCAACATAGTATGTATCGAGTAATTTTTTCGCCATATCTTTCGGAACGGTAATCAGTGCTTTTGATTTGATTTGCTCCACTTTACCTTCAGCATTGACAAAGGAGATATTGTATAAATCCAACACTTTACCTTTTAAATCTTTATCTAACTTATCGCCGAATGGATTTTCCATTACACGTTCAGCGATCAGTTTCAATCCACGTCCTACATCTTCACCGGTTAATTCAACTGTAATATTGGTTGCAGCATCATGGTGAATTTCAGATTTAGCATCTGGCTTTTGTGACTGACCTTCAATTAATTGAATTAATTTATCTAATTTATCATTATCCAGTAATTTTTTATTAATTGTCGCCTCATCACTCTTATTCAATAAATCGACTAATTTTTTAAGTTTATCTTTATTCAATAAATCTTTGTTAATAGCTGGGGTATCCACATCCGTTTTTTCTAACCAGTTAATCAATTGATTCAATTTATCTTGATTCAATAAATCTTTATTAATGACTTTCGCAACATCTTTTTCTAACAAATTAACAAGTTTATCAAGTTTATCTTTGTCTAACAATCCTTTATCAAGAATTAAATCTTCTTGTTTATTGATTAAGTCATTTAGTTTATCAAGTTTATCTTGATTGATTAATTCCTTATTAATAGTTGATTCATCTGGTGTTTCTGGTTGCTCTGGTGTTTCTGGAACCTCTGGTGTCTCATCCTCTTCTTCAGCCATTCTTACCAAGCGATAAACTTTTGTTTGAGTACCATCTTCAGACTTAACTACAATATGATATTCATTATCTGATACCGGCACTAAGGTTGCTGAACCATTTTCTTTCACTTTAAGTTCAAGTTTTTTCACTTCGTCCGCTTTGTACGTGTACGTATTATTCTCATCAAATTTAACGAGCTGGTCACCTAATTTAGCAGAAGCTAATTCTGCAACATTACTTTTAACTTTTTCCTCAACATGGCTAAGTACTTCTACTTCAGTTAATCCAATAGACTTACCAGGTGCTGCTTGTTTCATCCAAATGCGTAATTTTTTCGTGGTCACCGGCGTAATAAATCCATACGGTGTTTCACCTTCTAAATAACTCACTTGCGTAATATTTGATGCTTCTTGTGTTTTCCAGCTAGAGGTTGCTTCATCCCAATACTCAAAGCGTACATTACGATCTCCAGGTAAACGACTAAATACATTATCAGTGAAATGCCATAAATTCAAATTAGCGAAGGTATGCGCATTTTTCCAACTCATTTCCAAAAAGAACTCATCAATATCCTTACGGTCACGTAAAGCCCAGTTCGTCCAACGCTCAGCCTCAAGACTACCATTCGTTTTCACGCCATTATTCAATCGGTCTAAGCTATCACTAATTGGTGAGGATAATTCTGTAATTTTATCTCCGATACGATAACCGTTTTTAAATGCCGGCATATCTTCTGCTAATCGTGCTAAATTCTCAGACTGCTTCGCTTCACCGGTTATTTTCACAATCGCTTGAACAGTCACTTCGTCGCCAAAGACAGTAGTAGTACCTTTAACAACTACCTCACCTTCTTGACTAAAGTCAACGTCTTTTGTATTCCACTTAATTGGTACATCCATCACTTTTTTAGCTTGTTTATCCATCGCTGGTAAAAAGGCTGGTAACGCTGGTACAACGTTTTTTGTAGTTGTCGTAGAATAATTTTCAACAGCAACAATTGGTTTTACAACGGTTACTTTAGCAACAATTGGTGTTGTTTGTCCGTCAATCATCCCTGAAATTTCGTAAGTGCCAGGAGTATTTAACTGTTCATTTGATAAGGCTGTCCAAGTAATAGCTTTCGATTGTTTTTCTCCATTACTCATAGTCACATCTACAGTACTTGGCAAATCTATCGCTTGTCCAGCTGTAACTGTATAATTTTTAACAACATTAGCACTTTCAGCAAATGGTGTTTCATCCGATGTTAAACGTTTTGCTGAAATTTCTTGTGTTGCTGATGTTAACCCGTCAGCAGTTGCAGTTAATGTAATCTTACCTTGTTCACGTGTTGATTGTACAATAACTAGTGCTTTACCATGGAAAGCATTACGATTGTTTGCCTTATAGGAACTGGAATCAGCCGGATTCCCATTATCCACACCGACAATTTTACCTGGTCCACTGATTGCAAATTGAATATTTTGGTTGCTGCTGGTTACAATATTACCGTTACGGTCGACAACATCCACTTCAACATAAGAAAGAGACGTTCCATCCGCATTGATTTCTGTATGTTTAGTCGTTGTTCTTAATGCTACAGCTTCGTATGACGTGGTTATCGATTTACGCCCCTTAGCCATTTCAGTAATATCATTACCCTCTTCATCATAACCTTTGACACTCAAAGTACCTTCTTGCCAGCCTACCATAAAGGTTGGATATGGATTATTTGAATCAAAGCGACGATACGTATGTCCTGATTCTGTCGTATATTTGGTAGAAGTCGCCTCACCAATTTTTTTACCATTTTGGTAAAGTTCAACACGGTGTGCATTCGTAAACACATCTACTTTAACTTTACCATTTTGTTTAACAATTTCCTTATCATTCCAAGTTGACATTAAACTTAAGGTGTAATCATCATCTTTCCACATACTACGGTACAACCAATAGGTATCTTTCGGGAAACCTGCTGTATCAAGGATACCAAAGTAACTTGAATTAGGCATTACACCTTTACCCGTTACAGAACCTGAGCTAACGCCATTCCATGGTGTTGGTTCACCAATATAGTCAAACCCCGTCCAAACATAGATACCACCATTCCAATCATTTTCAACGACCCATTTCCACGCTTGGCTAGCAGAAGCACCCCAGCCAACACGAGCTTCATTATTGTCATACTCTGACATTTGAAGTTTTTGGTTATCGCGACCAGTTGTACCATATTCACCACGACTATGTATCGCACTGGTTGTTTCGGAAGAGTAGACCTTCCAATTTGGATGTTTATCTAATTGTTGTTTCATCGTACGTGCATCTTTATAGTTGAAACCAACAATGCCACCCGCATCAATAATCGCTTGGTTAACCGCATCCAATTCGCCGATACGATTATTACCATTCGTTGCCGGTCTAGTTGGATCTGCTTCTTTAATCCATTGAACCAGTCGTTTAGCTACTTCACCAAAGTGTGAGGTATTACCAGTCGCCCCTTCAGAAACCTCGTTACCGATTGACCACATAATAATAGATGGATCATTTTTACCACGATTAATCATTGATTTAAGTGAATACTCTGCCCAAGTCATGTCTGGTTTTGCATTTGCTAATGTTTTGGCATTTTGTTCACCTAATTTTTCATTGAAGAAACGCGCAAAATCTTTTGTGTTACCATTTTTGTATCGATCCCAACCATCAAATGCTTCTTCAACAATTAAAAACCCTTGACGGTTCGCTTCATCAATTAAGGCGCGTGAAGTTGGATTATGAGAGGTACGAATTGAGTTAGCACCCATCTCTTTTAATAACTCTAACTGTCGTTTAATCGCATCTTTATTAGCAACAGCACCTAATGCACCATTATCATGGTGATTATTGACACCTTTGAGTTTAATATATTTACCATTTAACGAAAATCCACGTTCACGGTCATAATCAAAATAGCGGAATCCATATGTCGTCTCATAAGTATCTTTGACTTCTCCATTCACAGAAACCAGTGTTTTTACTTTATATAAATACGGATTTTCTAATGACCATAATGTTGGTTTGTTTACTGTTAAATCACTGACAACATCCTGACTTGATTTTGCAGCGAGTGTTACAGTTTGTGCAGTACTTTCAGCAACTTTTTCGCCTTTATCGTTGATTAATTGATTGACCACAGATAATACTTGTTCACTGTCCGTATTATTAGTTACGTTGGCTTTAACATTTACGTCAACATCAGCATTTGCTTGTTCTTTTAATTGAGGTGCAGTCACTGTTACGCCATTATGTGAGACATGCACTTTGTCAGTAACGACCAAGCTGACATCACGATAAATACCACTACCGGAGTACCAACGGCTGCTTGGCGTCTCATTGGTAACCTTAAGCGCAATTTGGTTTTCTGTTTTTCCATCGCGGTGTAAGTATTCGGTCAAGTTCATATTAAATGGCGAATAACCATTTTTATGTTCGCCTACTTTTTTACCATTGACGTAGACTTCTGTTGTCATGTAAGAGCCATCAAATGATAACGATAATTCTTTATTTAAATACTCTTTTGACAGAACAAAATTTTTGCGATACCACTGGGTACCTCCAGGATAGAATCCACTTTCTGCTTCATTTTTTGTTGAGGGTTCTTTTTCAATTGAAAAATCATTTGGCAAATCAATTAGACGCCAATTACTCACGTCTAAATCTTCTTTTTCGCCGTCTACTACATCTCCGTTTGAAATGCGCCAGTTACGATTAAAATTCGTCTCACGTTGCCCTTTTGCGATAAGATTTAATTGCACGTCTTCTTTTTCAGAGCTGGTAACACCTTCATGTTTCTTCGCTTCTAAAGGTACGATGTCTTTAAAACTTTCTGATGGATTCCCATCATGGTCATCTACTTGTTGTGTTGATTCTTCCTTTTTCGATTCGATAGATTCACTATCTTTTTTAGCTGTTTCTTTTTCAATTTGTGCGGCAGAGTTCTCTTCCTTAGTTTCTTTTATTTCATCGTTAGTAAGTGATTCTTCTGAAGGCTGACTTTCTTTTGCGGCTAATTCTTCGCCACCTTTTGCGTCATTATCTTCAACCACAGTATCATTTGATTTAAGCTCAATGGCTTCTTCTTTCGCATCCTCTACCATTTCCTTTTCTTCAGTCATAGGAATGGGTTGTACTGCGTCTTCATCAGCAACAATGGGAGGTACTACTTCTTCTGCTTGAACAGCAATCGTTTGGTTAATGATCCCAAAACCTACTAAAGCAGATACGACACCCGTACTTAGTTTTAATATTTTATACTTGCATGTTGATTCCATGCGATAAAATGCTCGACTATTTGGTTTGTGCTTCATATTACATTCCTCTCTCTTTATCAAGATAAAAAACTACTGACGACCTAAAAAAATGGGCAGGCAACGGTTACCCGCCCAATTTAATTTTAATATTCAGCGTCTTCACGCTTAGTTGCGCCTATACCTAAACCTGTTAAAATCGATAGTGCTGCAGCACTAAAGATTAAGTAAGCATTGGCTTCACCTGTTTCTGGTAGCATTTCTGCTTTTTTAATCATTGCGGTTGAATTGTTTTGAACACCTTCATCTGACCGTTTTTCTTGGTCATCTGATAGATGGTTATCTTTTGTTTTTGAGCCATTTGTTTGATGACTGTCTGCTGCATCTGGCATCTCTGGAGCTTCATTCTCTGAAGTATTTGTACTACTAGATTGACTGTTATCAGTCGCGTCAGTCTTAGAGGTTTGACTATTATCTTGTGTACCGCTTTGTCCAGTTTGGCCTTTATTCGGCTTATTAGTGTCAGTATTTTGTCCACTATTTGGTGGGGTGGCACCAGATGGCTTATTATCATCATTCTGTTGGGTTGTATAAGCCAGTGCATAGTAACTAAAATGCGTTACTTTAAACGTTACAGAATCATCGTTCATTACATTTGCTAAACGTTCGGCCATGCCCGTAGTAGCGACATAGTACGTCCCCAGTAATTGTTTACTCGTATCTCTAGGAATCGTTACTATTGCTTCTGATTGAATCGGCGTTACTTGTCCCTCTGCGTTGACGAAATAAATATTGTATAAATCGAACGCCTTATCTTTCAATACTTTATCAAGCGTATCACCAAATGGATTATCCATTACTCGTTTGACTACTAACTTCAACCCACGACCAACATCGTCACCTGTTAATTTCACTGTAACATTAGTAGCAGCATCATGATGTATCTCTGATTCAGCACCTGGTTTTTGATTTTGTTTGTCGATATATTGAATTAATTTGTCCAACTTATTGCTATCAATTAAATCTTTGTTAATCGCTGAGTAATCACCTTTCTCAAGCATTTCAACGAGTTTGTTCAATTTATCTTGGTCGAGTATTCCTTTATCAACGATTAGTTTTTCTATTTGTCCATCAAAATAATTAATGAGTTTGTCCAACTTATCTTGATTCAAAATACCTTTATCAATGATTAAATCTTTTTGCTCTTTAATTAAGTCATTTAATTTATCTAGCTTATCAAGATTGATTAATTCTTTGTTAACAATTGGTTCGCTTGGTTGTTCAGGTGTCTGTTCATCTTCGTCAGGTTGCTCTGGTTCTTCTGGTTTTTCTTCCTCTTCACCTGGTTGCTCCGGATCTTCTGGTTTTTCTTCCTCTTCACCTGGTTGCTCCGGATCTTCTGGTTTTTCTTCTTTACCTGGTTGTTCTGGATCTATTGGTTTTTCTTCTTTAGCCGCGTCTAAAGCATTAATTTTTTCAACTAACGCAGCCACTGCATTATCAGTCATCACATTGTATTCAGTATATTTATTAACTAAATCTTGAATCTCAGCTAATGCATCCTCACTAACCTTACGTTCCTTAGCAGCCGATACAGCATTATCAATTGCAGTAGTATCTAACGGCTTCATCTCAGGTTGTGCAATCAGATATCTTAATTCAGCTGCTGACACATATTTATCCGGCGTATCACCATATGTTGCTGTTACGGTTAACGTAATTTTCGTTGCATCAATTACTTTACCAAAATCAACACGTTTAGCTTGGCTATTATCTTGCCAATCAGAAAAATCAAATCGGTGAGACTCTCCAGCTTTATCTACTACATCTAAATACCCTGCTTTTGCACGTCCATTATTACCATTACTGCGCGGTACATATTCAAAACCATTAATAGATTGCGCTTCTTTCAAATTGATGACTGCCGGTTTTCCAACACCACCACCGCTCCATTGTGTGTGCCATAACGTATCGAGGCGCTTATCAAATGCTTTCCAAATACTTGCGCTATTATCTTGTTGGTTCGCTGAACCCGATTCAATATCGCCCAATTCAATTTGTGTTTTTTTCGATTCTAAATTAGCTGAAGTAGCATACGCTTTTTCAACTAAAGCATTGGCTTGTTCAACACTCAATTGTTCTGGATTGGCATCTAAAATTTCACGTACTGCATCTTTGTGTGCATTTAAGCTTTCTGTAGTATAGTCACTATCTTTTACTGGCATTAGATTGGTCAGTGCTTCTTCGATAATTAATTTAGCATTCATTTCAACTTCTTCAATTTTTAAGTTATCTAACATAAAGTCGGCATAACCGCGGAAGTTTACTGCTTTACCATTATCACCACGATCATCATGTGCTTGAGCGGTTGAGAAAATACCCACCCATGTATTGCCTGATTCAGCCCCTTTTACTAAATACGAAACACGTCTAGCTGAGCCATTTTTCACCCATGAATTTTTTAGTTTATACATTGACAATTGATTTGGATTACGATACTCCCCTTCGCCAACAACAAAAGCATACGTATCATCCGAACCACTTTCGTAATCAAACGTAACACGGTACATTTTCCCTTTTTCAAAACGGTAGTTTTGCGGGATTGTTTGATAAACTAATCGATTACGCCCTGTCAAACCATTTGTTTTTAATGACCACTTGCCATCAATGACATCATCCAATTTCTTACCATTCCAGCCCCGTTGTGTATAAGGTTCATTTTTCTCTGATAAATGCGTCCGGTTATCTTCTACACCTTCCACTCCACCAATAACAAATGGGAAAATACCTTGCCCGACATTTTCAAAATCTTGGAAGAAGGTACCTTTTCCAGAATCATGTTGACCATCATACATCGTTGAATTATTTTCAAAAACACGTAACTCATCAAAGAATGTACTTCCTGCGCCACCTTCTCGTGCAAGCGATAAGGTAACATTCGAAACATCATCACCTGTGGTGAAATAAGTATACATATTTTGGAAATAACTCTTATTATCCACCGTTGCATTTTTTTGCAATGTGTTATGCGCATATGCTTTAACATAGTTTAAAGCAATAGATTCATTCGAGTAATTGGTTACTTCTTTGTCGCCTGTATTAACCGTCAATGAGGCTTTCGCATTGGATCGATTATCCAAACCAACATAGGCAGCGTAACGTGTATTCGGTTTTAATCCAGTTAATTTTTGCGTTAAAGTCACTTTTTCTTTATTATTCGCAATTTTTAACATTGGGTTATCACCTTGTGAACGTACGATAGACGCTTTTGTTGCATCACCTTTAACATCCCATTTATCAAGGTTACCACTATTAAAACCAGTATCATGGAGATGCATATGTTCGCTCCAAGTCACCGCTTTTTCTACTTGTGGTGTACGATATAAGACATAAGGTGTATTAGCTAAACCATCGATTGTTACTTTACCATTAACAACATTAAGTGCTCGTTCTTCTACTTTTCCTAAATCAGTTAACTTATACAAATAAACTTTTTCTTGATGCCAATCAGCCGGCAATTCCCATTCTGTCGCTCCTTCAGATGTATTGTAGTAGTACATTTTCTTAGCATTATCATCAAGTTTATCCCCGTTTGCAGTCCAATCCCAAGGAATCAAATAGGCATTGTTATCATAAATGACACGCCCATCGAGTTTCATCGTACGATGATTATAATCTGGACTATTGTAGTCATTGGATTTACGTGTAATTTCAAGTTTATTACCCGCAGCGTTTTTTAATTTTATTTCCATATCTGGAGTCCACATATAATGATTACCTTGGTGACTCATACTAACTGGTTTTCCTGTTTTCCAGTTAGTTACTTGGAAATGTTGAATAAATTTTGTAGGAATATTCGTTTTAAATAAATTAGTTATATAACCTTGATAATCACTTCTCCCTTGCCAGCCTTCAAAGTCTTTCATGTCATATCCAAATAATAATGGACTCACAGCTGCCCCGCCGTAACTTGGAAATTCACCAACCCACGAATCTTTTTGGTGGTTGCGAATAAAACGTGTAATTTTAGAATTAATACCTTTTAAGGTGTAACCACCATAAGTTAAATCGGCTGCCCAATGTTGGAAGGTAGAATCATACTCACCAGCGTAGCCCCATTCATAGGACGCACGCCAACCCAAGTCGTTAATTTCTTTGGATAAGATATGTGTCATCCATGCATTATTATCACCAGACTGACCATTTCCCCATACGTCAACATAAATAAAGTCTAGTCCTTCACCAATTTTTTCTTTTAAATCTTTAAAGCGTTCAAACCGTCCATGTGCCAAATCATAAAGAGCATTGATATTTATCCCTTGATCAATCCAATTCCATCCATAGCTGAAATTACCGGTATTGTCTTTTCTCAAGCGATCCTCTGTGAAATATTTAGATTCTGGATAAGTTTCCGATGCATTGACATGAATACCTAATCGTGCACCGTATTTTTTGGCAGCAGCAATTAATTTTTTGAAATCTTCTACGCCACCAATACGTTTACCAATATCTGCATAATTTAAGTGTCCGGAGTCATGACCTTCACTACCATAACCCTTAAGTAATAACGATTGACCTAAACCATCAGTATGAAGATTGATTTTTTTAATACCATCTAATGTCATTAAAAATGGATTTTGCGCTTGGGAACCAAAGTTCATTACCACACGGTAAGCAGCCAATTCAGGTACGTATTCCCAACCTTTTGGATTATTCATAATATCACGATAAGCAATCGCACCGTCTTGCCAATCAACTACACCGTCATCGTTGACATCTTTTGTAAAGACAACTTTTGCTTTTGGTAAAATAAAAGTGCGTTCATCGAACACTTTTCCATTATGATGTCGTTGATAAATATATGGTGAACTGCTGATGCCGACATATTTATCAGATTCTGCTTGATGACTTTGTACGTGTAAGCGCGAATAATCTCTTAAACCATAACTATATTGCGAATTCGACCAAACACCTGCTGCTACTTTATTCGTTGACACAAACCCATACATATAGGCACGGTCAAGATCGCCCATCTTTTTATTGACATCAATGTGTTCGTCCCCATTGACTTGTGTGTTCGTCGAAAGTCTTGCACCGTCAAACTTCGCATTTTCTTGTTTACTCGACACAGAAACTAAATAACTACCTGGTATTTCAAAGGTCGAAATCAGTTTTTTAACATCATCGATGGTTTCACCTGGCGTCACTTTATTATGATTAACAATATCTGTAACTTCATAATGCAATTGATTTTTAACCACTTTTACAGTTAAATAAATATCCGCATTAATTCTATTTTCTTCAGAAACGACATTCAGTTTATATTTTGCAGTCGTATCATCCACTTTTTCGTATTCAACAGTTGGAGTAATTGCTACATTATTTACTTTAACTGTATTATTTGCAATGACTTGACCATCCATTTCTTCGCCATCAAATACATACTTGCGAATACGTGGGAAGAATCGGTCTAATGTTGCTGTTAATATACCGGATGAAATAGTATCGTAGTTTTCTTCCTTATCAACAATTGCAGGACCATCGATTGTTTCGTCCTCATCTGTTTCAGGCACTTGAGTAACACCTTCTTGATTGTCCATCAATACATCAACCATTGTCTTTTGGTTACTCCATTTACCTAGTTTCAAAGCAATTTTTTTATTATTTTTTAAACTTTCCAATACTTGTTGCGGTATGTTATAAGTTTCAAAAATATTTTGACCATTAACTGAGGCATTTAATTGACCATCATGCTTTAAACTAATGAGTAAATCACTACGTTCACCTTGTTTTGGTGCTGGAACTGGACGTGGCGTAGTTTTCATCCATTGACTACCCGCATTACTTGTTTTATATTCCCAGAACCACCCATCTTTATCATATCCAACAAATAAGTGATTGGATGGGTCTGCATAATTTAGTAACACACCAAAGCGACCTTCACCTGTGTTAGAACGTTCTACCACGGATAAACTAACCGTCGCATTGCCACTTTCATCCACTTCTAACTGTTCTTTTTCAAAGGTGGCTATTTTTGAACCGTTATCATGTTTATCAGTTACCGATAAACGATTGTAGCGGACGCCATCTACTTCTTCGATTGAGACATTTCCTTCAATAGCTGAGGTTGAATGCCATTCATTTTCTACAGCTTTAACGACAGGAGTTTCTTCATTACCTTCTTCAACTTTCTCTTTTTCACCATCAGCAGGTGCTTCAAGCGCTTTAGGTTCCAGCGCTTTTTCTTCTGTTGCTAGCGCTTCTTCTGATCCTTTTTCTGCATCTAACTCAGACTGTCCACTTGAAGAATCCGGTTGCATTTCTTTGTTTTCAACTGGATTTATATTTTGAGTTACCTCAACAGATTCATCTTTAGCAACTTCTAATTGTTCACCTGCACGCACTTCGTCCTCTTCAACAGTTTGCAGCTGTTCTTCTGGTTGCACCATTTCTAACGGATTTGAATCTTCTGCCGTCACTTCTTCTGCTTGTACATTACCGACACCTAATAAAAATGACCCTATTACTACCGAACACGTTCCAATTGTCAATTTTCGAATTGAAAATCGGTTGCGTTTATCGAACAAACTCTTACTTAATTTACTCATAATAACCCTCCACTCTCATAGTAATGTTAACGCTTTCTGTTTTTATTTTACCCTGTTGGGAGATAGAAAAAAATATGTTATCTTGCGAACTTATTACATTATGTTGTTATTATTTTTATACGAGTGAGTAGATTATTTACAAGTGATTATCTGCCTTAATTTTTAATTCTTACGAAAAAACAACACAAAATAATAGCATCAATTTTACTTGGGTGTTGTATGTCTTTATAACCTGAATTCCCGAATACATAAATAGAATAATCGTAATGAATGTTGATTTATCTTTGTAGCTACTTAAACACAGTAATCACAGAAAATACGTATTGAATCCAACATAACGATAAAAATTTTATGTTTTATTTACGAACATCTTATCATCAATATTTGAGTGAAAAAAATCTAATTGTATCCAATAAAATCGTCATGAACCTGGAAATTCAAGATAAAACAGTTATTTTGTTAAGACAGCATAAAAAGAGGTCCTTCCATGTAGAAAAACCCCTTTTTTATCATTATTTACTTTTGGTCCCATTTGCCGTTTTCTTTAATTTATCTACTTCAAACGCCGTTAACTCTCGGGAATCACCGGGATTTAAATGGCGTAAATCTAAAAATGAATAACGTTCACGTTTTAACTTCATCACAGGGTGCCCAACCGCTTCAAACATTCGTTTTACTTGGTGGTTCCAGCCTTCATGAATCGTTAATTCGACAATAGCTGTCTGATTTTGAACATTATGTGATAATAGTTTAGCACGTGCCTTACTTGTTTTTCTGCCATCTAATACGATACCACGTTCCAAACGATTTAAAGTTTGTAGCGTAGGAATACCTTTTACTTTAGCA
This sequence comes from Aerococcaceae bacterium zg-1292, assembly GCA_016126655.1. Lineage (GTDB taxonomy): Bacteria > Bacillota > Bacilli > Lactobacillales > Aerococcaceae > Globicatella. The sequence continues at coordinate 1,293,761 of CP065955.1, forward strand.
ACATAAACTTTATCCATTTGATGTTTTGGATGCATCAATAAATTTGCAAATTCACCATCATTAGTTAATAAAATAAGACCACTGGTATCATAATCCAAACGTCCTACAGGATAAATTCGTTCAACATATTGCGGCAAATAATCCAATACGACCGGACGTCCTTTATCGTCTGAAACCGCGCTAATGACTTGTTTTGGCTTATACAGTAAAACATAGACAGGATGTTCACGATAAATTGGCACGCCATCTACTTCTACGACGTCATGTGAACTTACTTTTACGCCTAATTCCTTTACTGTTTTACCATTCACAGATACTCTACCTTCTAAAATTAATGCTTCACATTTTCGTCGACTATCCACGCCGGCATGTGCCATTACTTTTTGTAATCGTTCCATCTAGTCTACCACCTCTTCTTCATCAAACAAATTAATTTCCCATTGCTTCGTTGAAAATAACGCTTCACTCACCGGTTCAGCATTCAATAACAATGGTTCCAAGTCTGGCAAATCATCCAATGATGTTAAGCCAAAATAATCCATAAAATACGGCGTTATACCGTATAATACTGGCCGCCCAGGTGCTTCTACCCGTCCAACTTCTTTAATTAAATCTCGTAACAATAGCTTTTGTAACATCCCACTTGAAGATACCCCACGAATTTCATCAATGCCCATACGTGTAATCGGTTGACGATACGCGATAATCGCTAAAGTCTCGATTGCAGCACGCGATAATTGTTGTGTATACGGTGATTGTGCAAATTGCTCCACATCTGATTCTAATTCTCTTTTCGTAATCAAACGGTATTGTTGATTAAAATTAACCAATTCAATCGGCAGCTCTTCATCGTTAACAAAATCCAACTGTAATTGTGCTAATACTTCATTAACTTCCTGTAAAGAAATTGCCAATGTATTGGCTAATTGCTCACGAGTAACACCTTCACTGCCAGCAACAAATAAGATACCAAATACTCGTTTTTTTAATGATACTCCCAAGTACATCCTCCTATTTCTAACTCGCTCGGGCTGCCTTTGACGCCCACTTCAAAAGTCCTTTACGTGCGATGCTTGCACTAAAAAGCCTTTCTCCAGTGGTTCAAGGCAGAACACCCTCGCTCACACCATGGTTATTCTGGCTCCAACTCGCTGAAATGACTCCACTTCAATAGCCGCCGCTGTGCGCTTTGCGTACGCTGTTGGCTTTCTCCAGTGGTTCATTTAATAGCACTCGTTGTCGCACCATGTTTTATTCTGGTTATGTTTCAATTTTGCTCACTGCATCCACATTACTTTCACCGACGGTTCAATTCACAACATCTGTACTCATGTTCAGTCCTATTCCGATTCCTGTCGTTTAATTTCTATAGGTGCCAATGCGCTAGCTTGATAAAATACAAGTGTTTGTTTTCTTACCATTTCAAGAATAGCCATAAAAGTTGTAATTATCTCGTTTCGTGACCCGACTGTTAGCAAATCCTCAAAGGCAATTCGACGGTTGGTTTTTCCAATAAGTATCTGAATTTCATTTATCTTATCCGAAACGGATAATGGCTCATACTCCACTTCGCGTTGCTTCGGTTCGCGTTCTTTTTGTCGTTGTAGTACTTGGGACATCAACAGTGCTAATTGGTCTAAAGAAATTGCGCCTTCCTCTAAGGGGACAGACTGTTGGAAAAACGATAAATCTTCGGCAGGCCGCATATATAATTTTGCACGCTTTGCTTCATTCATTTCTAATGCTGTCGCCACATCTTGAAATTGTTGATATAACAGTAATTGTTGCACTAAAAATTCACGAGGATCTTCTTCGTAATCACTATCTAATTCTCCACTCGGTTCAATCGGCAACAACATCCGTGCCTTAATCTCTAATAAAGTCGCAGCCATCACTAAATACTCTCCTGCAATATCCAATTGTAATTCTTGCATACTGGACAAGTAAAACATGTATTGCTGGGTGATTTCACGCATTGGAATATCATTAATATCAACTTTTAATTCTTTAATTAAATGCAAAAGCAAATCGAAAGGACCGTGAAATGCTTCTAGATCTAGTTTAAGAATTTCTTTGGCCATTTCGATTGCTCTCCTTCTTTAGTATACTTAGGCTAACTCAACATCTACCTAATTAAAGACGTCTTCACGATAAATCGCACACCATTTTTGGTTTTTTAAGTTCGAGATAAACCACTCGCGTTCACACGCTATTTTAAATTTACTCATTATTCTCTTCCAATGATTCATGATATTTTATGGACCAATTTTTTACAATTTCGCTCATCATAATCGAGCCCTGGAAAGAAGCAGCAGGATATAATGCACGTAATTCTAAATACATTTGATACCCAATCCCCTCATTGCGATAGGACGGTAATACTGCCAAACGGTGGATAACAATAATATTACCAACTTCCTGTGAAATCGCAGGTTGTTCTTCGATGACCATCGCACCGATAAAATTATCGTTTTCTTCATTGCGAAACAAAAAGATTTCAACTGCATCATTTTCACGAAACGAATCCAGTAATTGTCTCTGGTCACTTGAAGAAATAGATTCATCAAACGTATAAGACATTAATCCCCATACGATTTTTTCGTTTTTAAATTTTGATCGAATTAACATATTAATCCTCTTTCTTTTCTCAAAAATTGAGTCCTATTAGATGGCCATAGCTCTTCTATAATCATCATTTTGCTAACTTTTGCATAATGAACAGTCGCTTATTTATGTTATCTAACGAAATATTTGCTATGTAATCGCATCAATCTAGCCAAAATAACACCGACCATACTATCATTAATTATGAAAAAATGCAAATGTTACTGGAATTAGGCTCGCTTAAGTTGACTTGACGCATACTTCCAATATCTTCTTTATACACTGATATGTATACCAGCAACTTTTTAATCCGGCTCGTTCGGACTGCTTTGATGTCCACTTCACAAAATGCTTAGGCAATGGCGTACTCCTGCGCTTTTTGCTCCAGTGATACAAGTCAGAACGTTCACTCTCGCACCGTGTTTTCCAGTGAGTCAAGCCAGAACAACCGCGCATGCACTTTAAAATTATAAGCGTGAAATTAATCCGCGTAATAATTGTTTAAATTTAGGTTTCGCTTTTTGTGAATATTCCATTACTTCTTCATGATTTAAACTTTGTTGCATTCCTGCAGCAAGATTTGTAATACATGATACACCAACGACTTCCATACCCGCATGTTTAGCAACAATTGCTTCCGGTACGGTTGACATTCCAACCGCATCTCCACCGATTGCACGTGCATATCGAATTTCAGCCGGTGTCTCATAAGTTGGTCCAGTAAACCATGTGTACACACCTTCTTGTAAATGCAAGTCAATATCTGTTGCGACTTCTTTTAATATTTGTTGACCGCGTTTACTATAGGTTTCTGTCATATCTACGAAACGAGGACCATGAGCTTCAATATTTGCACCGATCAATGGATTCTCACCAGTTAAATTCAAATGATCAGTAATAATCATTAAATCACCTGGCGTAAAGTTTTCGTTAACCCCACCCGCTGCATTGGTAACAATCACAGTTTGTACACCTAATTCTTTAAATATTCGTACAGGATACGTCACTGTTTGTAAGTCATAGCCTTCATAGAAATGGAAACGACCTTGTAATGCAATGACTTTTTTACCTTCTAATACACCATAAATTAATTTACCTGCGTGACCTGGTACTGTAGACACTGGGAAATTCGGTATTTCTTCATACGGAATAGCAATTGCAGATTCAATTTCATCCGCTAATTCACCTAAACCTGACCCTAAAATTAACGCAATTTGTGGCTTCTCGATTCCACGAGCAATTAAATATTGTGATGTTTCGTTAAACATATTTTCCTCCTATTCTGGTTCCAATGTGCTGACTTGACGTCCACTTCAAAAACTTCCTCTGTGCATTTTTCGCACGCCGTCAGTTTTCTCCAGTGGTTCAAGTCAAAACAGCCTCTCTCTCACCATGTTCTATATCAACTACTTATGTTACTTCAATTGTGCTAAGAATGATTGACCCAATCCGGTAGATTCCACATCGAAATTTTCTGCAATTGTTGCAGCAATATCCGCATAATGAGTTGCTTTTAATTCTTTTGGCTCTTTCAATGAAGGCCCATAAACTAAAATTGGCACATACTCACGAGTATGGTCGGTACCAGTGAAAGTTGGGTCATTACCATGGTCAGCTGTGATAATTAATAAATCATCTTCTCTCATTGCCTGATAAATTTCTGGTAATCGAGCATCAAACGCTTCTAATGCATCTGCATACCCTTGTGGATTACGACGATGTCCATAAACAGCATCAAAGTCAACTAAATTAGTAAAGCTTAACCCATGAAAATCTTGTGCCATCACCGTTAATAATTTATCCACACCATCCATATTGTCTTTGGTACGATTTGACGCTGTAATGCCTTGTTCATTGAAAATATCAGAAATCTTACCGATAGAAATAACATCTTTACCTGCTTCTTTTAATGCATCCAATGTCGTCGGTTCAAATGGGCTTAACGCATAATCGTGACGATTAGAAGTACGTTGGAAATCACCCGGTTGACCAACATATGGACGAGCAATAATGCGTCCTAACATATAAGGCTCTTCTAAAGTAATGGAACGACAATACTCACAGATACGATACAATTCTTCAAGAGGAATAATGTCTTCATGTGCTGCAATTTGTAACACTGAATCAGCAGATGTATACACAATTAAATCACCTGTTTCCATCTGATGTTCTCCGTAGTCTTTAAGTACTTCAGTCCCTGAATATGGTAAATTACATACTATTTTACGCCCAGAAAATGCTTCAATTTTATCGAGTAATTCTTTTGGAAATCCATCTGGGAAAACACGGAATGGTTGCTCAATTTTTAAGCCCATAATTTCCCAGTGACCAGTCATTGTATCTTTACCCGCAGAAACTTCTTCTAACTTTGTCCAATAACCTTTGGTTGTTTCAACAGGTGACATACCTTCTAACGGCTCAATATTCACTAAACCTAACTCAGTCATATTAGGTAATTTTAACCCTGCAGTTTTAGCAATATTACCTAATGTATGCGCACCAACATCACCAAACTCTGCAGCATCAGGCGCTTCACCAATTCCTACAGAATCCATCACGACTAAGTGAACGCGGTTAAATTTTTTCATATGTAACATCCTTTCATCTTTTTAATATTTTGTTTATCTCAATTAATGAACTTATCCATTCAAGACCTTGGAAATGTTTGCCGATACACTTCTTGCATTCTTACTTTAGAAATATGCGTGTAAATTTGTGTGGTTGAGATATCTGCATGTCCTAATAATTCTTGTACAAAGCGTAAATCTACGCCATTTTCCAATAAATGAGTAGCAAACGAGTGGCGTAAGACATGGGGTGATACTAAATCGCTATCCATACCCGCAATTTGAACATATTTTTTAATCGTCTTCCATATACCTTGACGTGTAAATTGCTTCCCACGCTCGGTAATAAATAATGCATCGACTGCATGCCCCTTCACTTCAAAGCTTGGTCGAACTTCTTGTAAATACTTATCAATCCAATAGGCTGCTTCTTCGCCCATCGGAATAATTCGCTCTTTATTACCTTTTCCAATAGTTTGAACAAAACCAAGTGATAAATGACAATCACGTGTTTTCAAATGAGTTAATTCACTGACGCGTAAACCAGTCGCATACATTAACTCTAGAATCGCACGATCTCGAATGCCCCAAGAAGTATCGGTATCAGGTGCTGCTAATAACGCATCAATTTCTTGCATCGTCACCGCTTTAGGCAATACTTTTTTCTTTTTAGCGCCTTGTATCAGTGTCATCGGCGAATGTTCAATGCGTTTCTCAATCACTAAAAAGTTAAAAAATTGCTTTAAACTCGATAACATCCGGTTAGTAGAACTTACCGAATAATCAGCTTTTTTTAATTGTGCCAGAAACAATTGAATCGTTACCTTATCAATTTCGTTAACCGATGTTATCTTTTGTTCATCTAAAAACACATCAAATTTCGTCAAATCTCGAGCATAGCTCTCGATTGTATTTTGTGAACGATTATAATCAATCAACAAATAACGCTTAAAATTATCAATATCTGTTTGTATCATTCTACTAAATAGATCCCATTATTCTTTTCTTGTCGAATTTTCCCTTGTTTAAGTAATTGACCAACCGCACGCTTAAATTGTGCTTTACTAATTCCTAATTGTGATTGAATCATATCAGGGTTGGACTTATCATGTAAGCCTAAAAACTTCACCGGTGATTTTTCTAAAATAGCCAGTAACATTTGCGCATCATCACTGATTGCTTCATGCGCACGTGGCTTCATTGAGGCATTGAGTGACCCATCTCGCGCCACATTAATGACACGAACTGATAACTGTTCACCAACTCTTACATCGTTCGTCATTTCAGATTCATGAATAAATACACGGTACCCATGTTCAGTAATAGCTAGTACTCCTGCCAATTTTACTTGAAAAACAGTCGCCTCAATTGTTTGATTCATCATACCCTTCGGTGCTTTTGTGAATAAACAAGCTATTGTTTCATAATCAGCAAGCTGCGCCCACATCCGATTTTTCGCATCTACTTTGTAAGTCACATATAATTTATCCCCTTTTTTAGGCCATAATAGACGATTTTCAGGTAAATCATCCAGTGACAAGACAACTTCTTTATCTAATAAACCTATATCGACAAAGACACCTAAGTCTTTTCTAGTACTGTTGACGACACCCCAACCATAATAACCCGGACGAATATCTGGCAATTCTGTTTGCATCACACGCTTACCGAATCGGTTCTCATATATCAATCCTTCTATTTGCTCACCGGTTGTGTAGGTATCCTCCGTACTTGTTTTATCGACGCCATAGGTGACGCCATCATATTGTACAAAATAATGTGTTTCATTCTCGTCAATAACGTTTCCTACAACGATTTCTCCATATTTCAACGTTATTCACCTACTTTCATTTGAAAATTTTTGACTAGCTTCATTTTACCATATTTCTCATTGTTATGAAATGGATTTCAAAATGAATCCATCAATTACCTACGTCTGTTGAACTGATTGTGCCAAATAATCACGTATTGCTTTTGTGAAAGGCTCACTATAATTATCAGCTTTTACTGCTCCTACACCCTCCACATCTAGAAAACTTTCATAATCTGTCGGTAATTTCTTAACCATGTCTTCTAGTGTACGATTTGAAAAGATGATATAGGCTGGTAATTGTGCTTCTTGAGCTAGTGCTAAACGTACTTCTCTTAAACGATTATATAAATGTATATCCATCTCACCCGATGCAGCCGTTGTTCGTTGGTTAGCTGATGTAACTGGTTTTGCTGGGGTTACTTTTTGAACTTTCATCGTCAAACGTTGCTCACCCAATAATAATTGGCGTGCGAATGTTGTCAGCTGTAATCCCTTATATTCTGTCAGTGATAAATATTGATTGGCGACGAGTAATGAGATAATATCTTTAATTTGATTGAGCGAGTATTGTTGCATTAAGCCATAAGTAGTCAGCTGGTCAAACTGATTTTCTAAAACTTTTTTATCACGACTGCCTTTGACAATATTGGCGACCATCGTCATACCAAATGCGTATTTTAACCGAGCAACTGTTGACAAAATCATTTGCCCTTCCTTAGTAACATCTTGAACCTCAAACTCACTCAAACAACTTGAACAGTTTTGACATGGCGTTGAATCTTCACCAAAATAGCGTAAAATAAATTGACGCAAACAAGTCGTCTGATTGGCATATTGAATCATTGTCTCCAGACGTGCCGTTCGATTTAAATCTTGACTATTTTCAATCATAAACTTAGCGGTTATAATGTCTTGTTTCGCAAATAATAAAATAGCTTCTGCCGCTAAGCCATCACGTCCGGCGCGCCCCGCTTCTTGATAATACCCTTCTAAATCGGTTGGCAAGTTATAATGAATCACCTTGCGTACATCAGTTTTATCAATCCCCATCCCAAATGCATTCGTCGCTACCATAATATTTTTTTTATCATAAATAAACGCTTCTTGTGCATCATGACGTTCCTGACTCGATAAACCCGCATGATATTTCGTCGCTTCATACCCTAAACGCACCAATGCATCTGAAATTTTTTCCACATTTTTTCGGGTTTGCGCATAAACAATAATCGATTCATCTTTTGATAAATGCTGAATGAGTGTGCGCATTTTATCTTTCGGCTGTAAAACAGTCAATTTAATATTCGGTCGATCGAAGGTGTTTACGACTACTTTTGGATGTTGGAGTCCTAGTTGCAGTACTATATCTTGTTGAACGCGATTCGTTGCTGTTGCAGTAAATGCGGTAATAACCGGTCGTTTAGGTAATTGACGGATAAATTGTCGAATCTCAACAAAACTTGGTCTAAAGTCATGTCCCCACTGCGATACACAATGTGCTTCATCAATGGCAATTTGACTGATAGTAAGATTATTTAATACACTCACTGTTGATTCTGCCATTAATCGCTCGGGTGCAATGTAAAGTAATTTAAGCTGACCTTGTCGCAATCGCATAATTACGTCCATGTATTCTGCTGTTGATAAGCCTGAGTGTAAGGTTGCAGCCGATATATTATGCAGCGTTAACGTATCAATTTGATCCTTCATCAACGAAATTAAAGGGGAAATCACTAGTGTCAACCCGTCCATCATTACCGCCGGCAATTGATAACAGATGGACTTCCCCCCTCCGGTTGGTAGGATGGCTAATATGTCTTGTCCTTCTAAAATCGTTTGAACAATTTCTTGTTGGTTGTATCGAAATTGCGGATAACCAAAATATTGTTGTAACGCAGATTCTAAATTCAATTGTTCACCCCATTCCTTTTTCAATGCCAGCTTAAAAAGCATCACGTTGATTGCGTAATTGTGTCATTGCTTCTACTGTTGGTGCTTGTATAAAAAGATTTATCTGACGCTCTTTACCAATTGTTGATGGCAATGTCGGTTGATTTTGCGCTCTCAATTCTTTAGCACGAACAAGTGCCGCTTCAATCACTGTATTAGTTGGTGCTTGCTGATGAGCAAATCGTAAATTCGTCACTGTATATTCATGCCCAGCGTATATCTCAACTTCATCATTCAATGACGCCAGTTTTTGTAATGCCTCAAATTGTGCATCATAATCCTTGGTAAAGACACGACCACATCCAGCAGAAAACAATGCGTCTCCACAAAAAAGTTTATTATTCACAAGATACGAAATATGTTCACTCGTATGTCCAGCTGTTTTGATGATTTGCACTGAATGTTGCCACAATTCTAATTTATCGCCTTCTTTTAAGACATTCGTTGCTAAATAAGATACCTCTATCGGTGCTTGCACAAATAGTGATGGGTATTGATTCAATATCGCCGGCACCCCTGCCGTATGGTCATCATGTCCATGGGTAATCCAAATACCAATCGGTTCAAGTTGGTTTGCTTGTAAATATTCAAATACAACTTGCGATTCTCCAGGATCAACAATCACGACTTGTTCCTCTTGCTTGATTAACCAAATATAATTATCGTTCAAAGCTGGTAAACCAATAATTTCCATTCTAATTCCTCCCTTGTTTATTTTGATTCGCGTGGGTTGACTTGACATCCACTTCGAGAAATCAATTTGTATTCCGCACACACATGAATGTTTACAACTAGTTGTTCAAGCCAACACACTGACGCTCATACCGAGTTATTTTGATACACAAAAGTCATATTATACACATCACGCTTACATCCAGTAGTTCGTATCAGTGCGGTCTGCCACATACTATCCATCTTTACAATTGCCCAGCTTTTAATTGTTTTATACCTTTAAAATACGTTATGGCCGTTACAATAATCGCACTAGCATCTGCAAAAGGTGCAGCATAAATCACTCCGTCTAGTCCCCACAAACGTGAGAAAATAATAATTGCCGGAATTAAAAAAATGATTTGTCGGGTTAGCGTTAAAAACATCGCTCTTTTTGAATAGCCAGTAGCTTGGAAAAAGCTAGAGCCTAAAATTTGAAATCCGATTAATGGTAGACAAAGTAACCAGGCATTTAATCCTCGCTGGGTAAAAGCCATTAAATCTGGATTACTATTAAAAACACCAATAATTTGTTGTGGAAACAATCGCGTTATCAGCCATCCCAATGTTAATAAGATTGTTGCCGACCCGATTGCTAATTTCTCCGCTTCAATAATCCGGTCGTATTTTTTGGCACCAAAGTTAAAACTAACAATCGGCTGTACACCTTGATTAATCCCTAAAATTGGCATCACAATAAAGGTAATAATACTATTAATAATTCCCATACCCGATACCGCTATATCACCACCATATTGTAACAACGTACGGTTCAATGTTAAATTTAATAAACTACTGCCGATTTGGGTTAAAAAAGTGGGTAACCCGAGTTTTATGATTTGGAATATCTCACTCATATCATAACGCAAACGATTAAGTCGAATGTGATGAGTATTATTTTGATTGAAAAAATAATATAATGTCCAGGACATTGAAATAAACTGAGATAAAATCGTCGCCCACGCGGCGCCTGCCATCCCCCATCCCAAAACATAAATGAAGATGGGATCTAATAAAATATTCGTTCCTGCACCAAAAAACATTGTCAACATGGCTAATCGCGGCTGTCCATCTGCCCGTAAAAAATTATTCATCGTCATACTCACGATTTGGAATAATGAACCAAAAAAGATAACGCGCATATAAGCAGCTGAAAATGGTAAAATCGTCTCACTAGCACCAAACCACGTAAGTATTATATTTAAAAACAAGTGACCAAGTACCATAAAGGTAATCCCACTGGATAATGCCATTAAAAACGCCGTATTCAACGCATGGGTAGCTTCTTCTTCCTTCGTTTGTCCAAGCCGAATCGAAAATAGTGTTGCTCCACCGACACCAAATAAAAGACCAATCGACGCTTGCACAATCATAATCGGAAAACCAATCGTAATGCCAGCTAATCCATTCGCACCTAAACCAGGTGCATTGCCAATAAAAATACGGTCTACAATATTGTATAAGGCATTAATCATCATTCCTATAATTGCAGGTACAGAAAATTTTATAAGTAATTCACGTACCGGTGCAATCCCTAATATGTTTCGATTTGCTTGCATTGTCTCTTCCTATCTATTGATTGCTTCTATATTATTATAATTTAACGCTGTTGTAAGCGCAATATATTTCCATTAAACGAATACAATCGGCGCCCTCAATCAATAGAACGCCGATTGTATCAATGCTATGCTTTGAGGTCTTCTTCGGAAATGCTGTCTAAATACGCATCTACTTTTGCAACTACGCCACTTAAACTACCTGGTTCAAACGGTGATTTCAAATTCGCGCTTGCAACAATCTGTTTGAAGGATTGAGTTCCTCCAATATGACAAATAGTTAGATAATCTTGCCATGCATTTGGGTCATTATCCACTTGACTACGTTGCCAAAATTGTAACGCACAAACTTGCGCCAAGGTGTAATCAATGTAATAGAATGGAGAACCAAAAATATGACTTTGTTGGAACCAACGGGCACCATTTTCTAAATATCCAATGCCTTCATTGTCTTTCCACGGATTATACTGTGCTTCTAGACGGCGCCATGTATCCCGACGTTCTTCAGGTGTCATTTCTGGATTTTGATAAACTTCATGTTGAAAATGATCAACTAACACACCGTACGGTAAAAAAGCGACCGTTCCAAATAAATGACTGAATTTGTATTTTAATGTTTGCTCTTTAAAGAACAATTCCATCCATGGATACGCAAAAAATTCCATACTCATCGAGTGAATTTCACATGATTCATAAGTCGGCCATACTGTTTCAGGTGTTTGAATCCAACGCGATTGATACACTTGGAAAGCGTGACCTGCTTCATGTGTTAATACATCAATGTCACCAGATGTACCATTGAAGTTAGAGAAAATAAATGGCGAATCAAAATTAGGAATAAACGTACAATAACCACCACCTTGCTTACCAGGCTTGGTCACTAAATCAAGGAGATTACGTTCCACCATGAAGTCAATGAATTCACCTGTTTCCGTCGATAATTCATGATACATTTTCACACCATTTTCAACAATTTCTTCCGGTGTCCCTTTTGGCGTAGCATTCCCTGATTCAAACTCTAAATCTAAGTCATAGACTTTTAATGAATCTAAGGCTAGGCGATTTTTTTGACGATTGTATAATTTTTCGACCAATGGAACAACGTGTTTTAATACTTCTTGACGATATACTTCCACATCGTTACGGTCATAGTCTAGCCGGTTCATCCGTAAATAGCCAACTTCAACAAAATCTTTAAATCCTAGTTCTATCGCAATTTGATGACGCGTTTTAACTAACTCATCATAAATACGGTCAATTTCAGCTTGATTCGCTTCAAAGAACTCACTAACCTTAGCAAATGCAGCCTTACGTTCCTGACGATTTGTTGATTGTTTAAACGGTGCCATGCCTGATAAATTATAAGTCTTCCCATTATACTCAATTTCAGCCGACGCAATTAATTTGTCATATTCAGAAATTAATTTATTTTCCATTTGTAGTAAAGGAATAATTTTCGCATCGAAAACACGTAACCCATTTTCAGCCATTTTAAAGAATGGTTCCGGTAATAAATCATCTAATTCATTACGGAATGATGATTGTAATATTGCTTTATAATAAGCTGTTTCCCATTCATTAATAACTGGACCAGCTTCATTCCAAAATGTTTGTTCCTCATCATAAAATGTATCGCGTGTATCAATCGAGTGACGAATGCTCACTAGTTGTGATAAAGTTATAATTTCATTTTGTAATGCTTGAATCCCTTTAACAGCTATTTCCACTTCATTAGCATTTGTCGCTGATTCAATACGCGTAACAAATCCTAAAAATTGTTTTTTTAGCGATTCAAGATTAGGACGTTCATACTGATAATCTTCAAATTTCATATTATCCCTCTTTTCATTTCAGTTATGACTAAGTATACCATACAATTAACGCTTATGCCTATCAGATTATTCGCATAAACATAATGATTGCGATATAATATTACTCATTGAAAGGATGTGACAACCGATGGAAACACGCGAGAGTATACGTGAACAAATCGAACAAAAATTAGCTTTACTGCCTGACTTACCTGGTTGTTACTTAATGAAAAATGCTGATAATCAGATTATTTATGTCGGCAAAGCGAAGAATTTAAAAAATCGTGTACGTTCTTATTTTCGTGGTGCCCACGATACCAAAACCACCAAACTCGTCTCAGAAATTCACCATTTTGAAACAATTATCACCAATAATAATAAAGAAGCATTGATTTTAGAAATCAATCTCATCCAAAAATATAAACCTATCTACAATATTCGCCTCAAAGAAGGCACGATGTATCCATACATTAAAATTACCAATGAGCGCCATCCACAACTGATTATTACCAATACCGTTGGTAAAGACGGCGCACAATATTTTGGACCCTTTCCTAATGTAGGAGCCGCAACACAAACACAACAATTATTACACCGTGTTTACCCATTAAGACGCTGTAATAAAAACGAAAAACGTGCTTGTTTCTATTATCACTTAGGCCAATGCATCGGGCCTTGCGACCATGAGGTGTCTAAAGAAGAATACCAAGAGCAAATCCAACATATCAAACAGTTTTTCAATGGTAATGTCAGCAAAATAAAACAAGCGCTCAAAGAAAAAATGCATGCTGCTGCTGAAAAGCTAGAATTTGAACAAGCAGCCGATTACCGTAATCAACTTCAATATATTGAAACTACCATTGAAAAACAAACCGTCATGAGCCAAGACTATGACAATACCGATGTGTTTGGTTATACATACGACAAAGGTTGGTTGTCAATTCAAGTATTTATGTTGCGTCAAGGTTCTATCTTAAAACGAGAAGTCGCCATTTTTCCGACCTTAAATGACCCAGAAGAAGAAGTAACTACCTTTATCGCCCGCTTTTATTTGGAACAAACACAAATGCGTCCAAAAGCGATTTTGGTACCAAGTGATATTGATAAAGAAGCACTCTCTGAAGTGCTCAATATCGAAATTCATACACCGGTACGCGGTAAAAAACGTAGTATGCTCGAATTATGTGAGAAGAATAGTAAAATTGCACTCGATGAAAAGTTTCGCCTGGTAGAAATGCAAACACTTAAGACTACGGGGGCTGTCGAAGCATTAGCTAAAGCGCTCAATATTCCACAAGCATACACAATTGAAGCCTTTGACCACTCAAATATTCTTGGAACTAACGCTGTTACTGGGATGGTTGTTTATAAAGATGGTAAGCCTGACCGCAAAAATTACCGTAAGTACAAAATAAAAACAGTCGAAGGAAGTAATGAATTTGCCTCAACGCAAGAAGTCATTCGACGTCGCTATATACGATTATTACGTGAAAATGCCCCATTACCTGATTTAATCTTGATGGATGGTGGTAAAATTCAAATCCGCGCCGCTCGTGATGTCATTGAAAATGAATTAGGTCTAGCCATTCCTGTGGCTGGAATGGTAAAAAATGATAAACATAAAACGGCTGCACTAATGGATGGTTATTCAGAAGAATTAGTCGATATAGATCCTCGTAGTCAGTTGTTTCATTTCTTGCAGCGCGTCCAAGAAGAAGTCCACCGCTACGCAATTAGCTATCATCGCCAAGTACGTAGTAAAAATCAACTTGGTTCACAGCTGGATGCCATTGAAGGTGTTGGACCAGCGACACGTCAAAAATTATTAAAACATTTTAAATCACTCGACCGAATCCGAGAAGCAGACATTGAAGAGATTAAGCAATTAGGGATTCCAATAAAAACGGCTGAACGCATCAAAGAAACCTTAGCAAACCATCAGCAGACGCCTCAAACAGAAACCAAAGAATCACAATAAAAAAAGAAAGTTGGAACAATATGTTATATTTCCAAAGCGATTATGTATTGGGAGCACACCCATTAGTATTAGAAGCTCTAGTCAAAACCAATCTCGAACCCTTAACAGGTTATGGAACGGATACTTACACTACCTTAGCCACTGAAAAAATAAAACAAGCCTGTCAACAAGAACAAGCACAAGTTTACTTATTAACAGGTGGCACTCAAACAAATAAAATTATCATTGACACGATGCTAGCAACCTATCAAGGTGTCATCGCTGCCGATACAGGCCACATCGCTGCCCACGAAGCCGGTGCCATTGAAGCCACTGGGCACAAAATACTAACAATTCCTCATACACAAGGAAAAATTCAGGTAAACAATGTTCAACAATTGATTGAAACATTTTATACCGATGCGAATCATGAACATATGGTCTACCCAGGTATGGTCTATATTTCTCATCCAACAGAGTATGGAACTTTGTATACTAAAGAGGAGTTAACAGCATTAGCAGATGTCTGCCATCAATATGAGCTTCCACTATTTTTAGACGGTGCACGACTCGCCTATGGATTAGCTGCAACTGATACCGATGTTACACTCGCTGATATTGCCGAATTATGCGATGTCTTTTACATTGGTGGTACTAAAGTTGGGGCACTCTGCGGTGAAGCTGCTGTCTTTACAAAACAAAACCAACCTAAGCATTTTGTAACGCTAGTTAAACAACATGGTGCGCTTTTAGCAAAAGGTCGCCTGCTAGGTGTTCAATTCGATGCCCTCTTTACGGATGATTTATATTTTAAAATGGGACAACATGCTATTAGCAAAGCTGAGGAATTAAAGCAACTCTTAAAAGACAAAGGCTACCGTTTCTACTTAGAATCACCGACCAATCAACAATTTGTCATTGTAACCAATCATCAGTATCAGGCATTATCCGAAATGGTGATGACAGGATTTTGGGAAACGTATGATGACCAACATGTCGTCATTCGCTTTGCGACAAGCTGGTCAACTTCTGACGAAGACATGAGGCAATTGGCTGAGCAATTACCCGTGGCAATATACTAATTAAAATAGATTAAGGCTGAATAAAAGTCTAATACTAGCAACAAATTTAAATATGGTGTGAGTGAGACTGCTCTGACTTGAACCTCAATTTGTTGCAGTGTTGAACTTTTGTTCAGCCTTATTATAATTCTCATACTATCAATAACATTGTCCTCTTCTCGGTTTCAAAGCTGACATTCCGTCTTCATTCGATATTACCATTGCGATTGATTCTATCCGATTTTCTTAAAACAGATATTTTCTGAACATCCCCCTTATACTTTTCAAATCCAAAGCTTGTCAATTTTCTTAGATTATCCAGTCTCCCAATGTACATCCTTTTCATCTGAGACAAACCATACTCTCGCTCATTCTATTAGAAACTCAAAACCGTTTTTCCACGAGAATGACCATTCGCTACCTTATCAAGTGCAGCATTCACTTCTTCAAATGGATAAACTGTATCTATTGACGGCTTGATTTGAAGTTCACTAAAGATATCAGCAACTTCTTGCAATTGTTTTCCATTACTTGTTACAAAGATAAAATGATAATGAACCCCATATTTTTCTGCCATTTTATCAAATTTTAGCCCAGCAGCTCCAAATAAAATCTGCTTATGAATTGGGATATTCATTCGTTTAGCAAATTCACCATTTGGCATCGCACGCAGTGATACTAAATGACCACTCTTTTTCATAATCGTCATTTGTTTCTCCGTCTCATTGCCACCGAGTGTATCTAAAACATAATCCACATCACTTACAGTCTGCGTGTAATCTTCTGTTTTATAATCAATAAATCGGTCAGCCCCTAATGCTAAGACACGTTCAGCGTTAGCACCATCACCATTAGTAATGACTGTCAACCCCTTTGCTTTCGCAATCGGAATTGCCATACCTCCGACACCACCAGTACCACCCGAAATAAAAATCGTTTTACCTGATTGTGCCTGCATTAAGTCAAGTGCTTGCATAATTGTCAATGCAGTAAGTGGAATCGCTGCTGCTTCAACATCGGTTAAATAATCCGGTACTTTTGCCAAAGCACTTGCATCTACTGCTACATATTCAGCAAATGCTCCAATACTATCTAATGGTAAACGTCCAAAGACACGCTCTCCAATCTTAAAATTGGTAACAGATGCTCCAACTTCTTCGACTAAACCAACTAATTCATTTCCGGCTGTTTGTGGTAATTTATAAGGGACAATCATCTTAACTTCGCCACGAGAAATCATATTATCTAAAGGATTGACACCTGCTGCCAACACTTTAACTAAAACTTGCTTACGCGTAATTTGTGGTTTTGCTATATCTGTTACCGTTAATTGAATATTATTTTTATTATACGTTCTGTGTTGTGCTGCTTTCATATTATCTTTTCCTTTTCTTATTTTGGTTCGTTCGGGCTGACTCGACGTCCACTTCAGAAAAATGCTCGTAGCGCTATGGCGCTATTCCGCTTTTTCCTCCAGTGGTTCGAGTCAGAACGCCCTCTCTCACACCATGTTTATTTGTATTTGTATCAATTACAAGTCTAGGTTGTTTCTAAGAAAATCTGACTTACAAGTCAGATTCGTGTTTTATTAGCAATTTGGTAAAGATTCGCAATGACCTGTTCCAAGGTCTGATTGGCTAATTCATCCTCCAAATGTTTTTCTACATTCATATAAATTGGAATCATCGCTTCTTCAATATGTTGCCCAACAGGACATTCGCTGTTGGCATTTTGATGAATTTGAAAAAGACTGATATGATTCACTTCCTGTGTGGCAAAGTAAATCTCAAGTAATGAAATCTCATCAGGAGCTTTACTCAACTGATATCCAGTACGCCCTTGCTGGGACGAAATAATACCAGCATTCTTCAGCAATGCAATGACTTTTCGGATATAGCTAGCATTCGTACCCACACTATCTGCCAATGCTTGTGAACTCAAGACTTCCTTGCTTTCACTAATCATCGCTAAAATATGTAGTGCCACTGAAAATTTTGTATCCATACGCCCTCCTTTTTGTTGTTGTATCAGTTACAAGAACAAGTTTAGCACATTCCTATTTTATTTACAAGTTATTTTCATAAAAAAATACTTTAGAAATTAGTTTACGGAATAAATAAAAATAACCACATTCAAATTATTGTATCTTTGATACAGTAATTTGAAGTGTATAAAAAGAAGTTCACTCCCCTATTTTACAAGGTGTGAACTTCCTATTTACTTCAACTCATCCCAATTAAAATCAGGAATTTTAAAAGATTCAATTGTTTCATTCGATTGGGATGACGATTGTTGTTGACGGTTTACTTTTGCTTGATTATACTGCTCAATATCTCGTTTTGCCTCTTCAACAGTACGGATATTTTTCTTTTTCCAACCTAGCAAAATACGGTCAATATATTTTAAACTGATAGCTTGATTTAATACCGCTTGTTTTAACGCCAAAATAATTAAGTCGTCTTCAAACGCATCCCCTGTTTTCCAATCAGCAATTTGCATTAATTCAATTTGTGTTAACGGACGACCAAATTCGCCCTCAAATGTTGGTACCAATTCTAACTTTTGCTCCAAAGACGCTGTTGATGCAGTCGGCTCAGTTTTCTGCGGCTTCATCTTTTGCTCCAACATCTCATAAAAAGGTTCTAGTGATAAGACATCGTACTTTTTACCTTGCTCATCTGTCTCCATATCAAAACGAATATACTCCGCCAATAACAATTCTGAAAAATATTCATATACTTCTTTTTCATCCCAACCCAATTGCACCGCCACTTTTTTCAACGGCGCTTCGTGTTGCAATTCCCGCTGATGGTCGATGAGGTAAATCAACAAAATAAAAGCCTGTGGCGAAATTTTTAAATCTTTATACGATTGAATCATTTTCCGCGGTATAATGGTTACACCATCGGAAAATACTTGATACATTAAGGTCATTCAAACCACTGCTCCTTTTCTAGTTCGCTCGACTTGACTTGACATCCACTCTAGATAACCCTTCTGTGCATTACCTGCACACCAGGGCCTTCCTCCAGTGTTTCATGCCAGAGCAGGCTAGCTCGCTATTATTTTCTAATAGTTTGTGAAAAAATAAGTGAGAGCACGCAATCCAAACTGATAATTAGTTGAGATTACTATGCTCATCACCTTAAACTTATTATGGATAAATACGGTTTAATAAACGTGGGAATGGTGATGTTTCACGAATATGCTCAATACCACTAATCCACGCTACAGCACGCTCTAACCCGATACCAAATCCAGAATGAGGAACTGAACCATATTTACGTAAATCTAAATACCATGCATAGGCATCCAAGTCTAAACCAAATGCTTTGATGTTTTCTTCTAAGGTTGCATAATCAACCTCACGTTCTGACCCACCAATAATTTCACCATATCCTTCCGGCGCAATCATATCCGCACATAAAACCGTACGCGGATCTTCTGGGTTCACTTTCATATAAAATGGCTTGATTGATTTTGGATAATTCACAATGAAAATTGGTTGCTCATATTGGCTGGCGATAAATGTTTCGTGTGGTGAACCGAAATCATCACCCCATGTGATATCATCAAATCCATTGTCATTCAATAATTGAATCGCATCAGTATATGTAATACGTGGATATGGTGTCACTGTATACTTACGTAGCAATTCTACATCACGACCAAGTGTTTTCAATGCTAACTCACAATTATCAATGACAGATTGAACTAGGTAAGCAACATATTGTTCTTGAACTTGTAAACTTTCTTCGTGCTCAACGAACGCCATTTCAGGTTCCATCATCCAAAATTCGATTAAATGTCGACGTGTTTTAGATTTTTCAGCACGGAATGTTGGCCCGAATGAGAAAACTTTACCAAAAGCCATCGCTGCAGCTTCCATATACAATTGCCCACTTTGTGATAAAAATGCATCTTCGTCAAAATATTTTGTGTGGAATAACTCAGTCGTACCCTCTGGCGCACTACCAGTTAAAATCGGCGGATCTACCTTAATAAAGCCTTCTTTTGCCATAAACTCATAAGTTGCACGAATTAATTCATTACGAACCGTTAAAATAGCATGTTGTTTAGATGAGCGTAACCATAAATGACGGTGATCCATTAAAAAGTCCGTTCCGTGTTCTTTTGGCGTAATTGGATATTCATGACTTTCTCCAATCAATTCAATCTCTTTTACTAATAATTCATAACCAAGTGCAGAACGTGTATCTTCTTGAATCACACCAACTACTTGAATACTTGATTCTTGACCTAATGATTTTGCTAATTCAAACGTTGCTTCAGAAACATCCGCTTTAACAACAATCCCTTGGAAATACGCAGTTCCGTCACGTAATTGTAAAAACGCAATTTTCCCGCTACTTCGTTTATTGGTAACCCACGCATTCATTTTAACTTCTTTGCCGACAAAATCTTTTGCCTGGCGCATTGTAATGACTTCCATAATGCCTCCTAAAAATATTAATTATAAATTCTCAATTGTTTGTATCCAACTACCATCCGCTGCACTAATCGTATAGTAAGTTAAGGTCCCATTTTTATTTTTGATAGTTGCTTCCCAAACTGGTTTATCATTCAGCAGAGACAGTCGCATTTGCAAAATACGATGCGGTTTAACATCGTTTAATGTAATGGCTTTAGCATCCTCTTCACTAATTATATCGTTCGGAGTAAAATAATGAGTATCACCGCCATCTTGTGCAATCAATGCATAATGCTGTTTCTTATCTTTACCAATGAAATCTAAAGCAAAATAGGTTTTATCGATAGTACTCCAATAAAATTTATTCACTTTTTTCACTTCATGATCGTATGACACTAATTTTACTGCCTCATCTTCTGCACGATAAATCCGATCTTGCGTTCGAATAAATAATGCTGAAAAACTAATTAGCAATATCAAAAAAACAATGGTTAGAAAAGATATTAGTTTTTTACTCAAATAACATTCCTCTATTCTGGTTCCAACTCACTGAAATGGCTCCACTTCGAATGCCGCCTCTGTGCGCTTCACGCACGTCGTTGGCTATGTATTTTGGCTCGTTTGAACTACCTCACCACCCACTTCACAGCGCTTTTGAAGCGTTTCTACGTTTCTACGCTTCTACGTTTCTACGCCCTCTGCTCCAGTAAATCGTGGCAGAACGTCCTCTCTCACAGTAAGTTATATTTTTTAAGCTACATTCTGTCAAGTAGCATCGAATATTTTTATTAGGTTATCCGACGCTTACTTTCGATTTTCACTAACATGTTAAGCATACCACTTTTTTAGCTATCTGTCAGTCTATAATTTCAAAATTTAGCCATTGTTCAAAAAAAAGACGGCAATCATTTGAATAATACTTAGTATATAAACGTTCGTCAAACAGATAAAAATCTTTAACTTGAACCCGTTGATTCATCGACTGAATCAACGTCATGAAATCATCTTTCATCTTATCTAGTAAATAATGATTAAAAATTTCCATATCCGTCCATTGTCGGTAATGTCCAATGCGTTGTGCCTCAATATAATCAGGGTGTGTAAAAGGTAAAGATTGAATCAACACATCCGTTTCTTGCGGTGTAATCGGAAGCCATTCGTTACCAAAAGATGATTGACTGACGATAATAATGCTCACATCTTCCTCTTGAAAGTTTCTGATGGCACGCTTTAATTTACCGTGAATGCCCTCCGCATATATTTTATATCGCTCTTTAATCCCTTTAGTCGTTAATAATTGATACGTACGCTCGACTGCTTGTTTATTTGGCGTCAAAATAAGCAATCGTTGATGCAATATCGATTGTTGCTCTTGAATAAATTCAATCATCTGCAATATCGCTTTTTCTTGTGAAATGGACACCACACCCGGTTGTATCTCAATCATTTCAGGTAAATAACCCAATGGCACATACATTGTTTGCTTGGCAACATATAATGACGGTAATTGAATCGTAGTCCACGCTTTCGATTGCGGCACTTCATATAATTGATTAGTAAAATGTCCTTGTTGTAATAATAAGATGCCTTTCAGTGATGCGATAGAATGTAAGTGCTGCAAATTCAACGTTATCGGCCGCTTTTCTAATTTTAATTGATAAAAATGGTCATTAAAATGCATTGCAGATAAAATAATTTCGCCTTGAAAACTTGGTTTATAAAAAATAGTTTCTAATCCATCATAGAACTCACTAAAGTGGATACCCTTAACGTTACGATTCCCCCACTTGGCAACAAGCTTATAAAGCGGCTGTAAAATATTGCCAATCGTGGTCTTTAACATCTCAACGTCGTTTGCAGATAATACCACTAGTTCTTCTACTTGTTGCTTACTTTCTGCCGGAAACCGCTCGCTCAAGATTTCTAATAAACGCTGTAACAATTGATTGATTTGTTTTTGTAGACTCATCAATGTTTTGACGAACGAACTTGTATCCATGCCATTTTTAATATACTGACGATAATCGATAAATGATTGTAGTATCGTAAAATACTCACTAATCGGTACAGTTGTTGTATCCATATAGCTCAATTGTTGTAACAGATGCTGTTGATTATCAATCAATAAGTGATAGTGTCGCTGACTGTTTTGCTGCTTAGTTAACCATTTCAATATCTGGTTGAACTGAAAATATTGAGCAACGATGACCTTGGCAGCTTTCAATCGTCTTAAATAGCGCTGATAAAAATAATCATCCTTTTTCGGTGTTGTCTTAATTTTTTCAAACAAAGCGACCGGTTGATTCTCATTATTCAATTCTTTAAACAATCCAGTTTGCGTTTTCTCAGCCCAAATCGTCAGCGCCATTAATTGTCCAATCTCGGTCTGATTGAGTGCACAATCATCCGCAGTTTCTTGTAACGCATTTAACATATTTCGGTTAAGAAAGGCAGTAGATGATTGCCATTCAACAAAGGGTTCTTTTGCTACTTGCAATGGTTGAGAAGTCACCAAAATTGCTGGCTCTTTTAATTGTTGAACGACTTCTACCAGTAAAAATAAATCAATGGGCATCGCTGCATTTGCTACACGGACAAATCGTTTTGCTTCATCAACTTGTAAATATTGCTCAATTAACCAGGGTGCTAACGCTTGATTTTGCTTATGTGGTTGAACTAATTGTTTAGGCATCTTCTGCTCATGATAAGTATTTCCAGCAATTTGAAATGCTTGATAATTATTAAAAAAGACGGATTCATCTTTTCGTAAGTATTCACTTAATCTAGCCAATAGACCTTTTGTCTCGCACGTTAATAATTGATAATGCCGACTCATTTGATCTAATATGTAAGCCGTCGTTCGTGCATCACACAGTGCATCGTGAGCATTATCCAGTGGAATTTCCAACAATGTAGCTAAATCAGAAACTGTATAACCTGATGCCATCGGGAAAATAATTTTGGCCAATGTCAGAGTATCTATCATTGCCTTGGGCTGCCAATCAATATGATACAGTTCAAATGATTGCTGTAAAAATGAATAATCGAATGCTAAATTATGTGCCACGAAAATGCAATCTCGTAAACGATTTTCCCATAAACTGGCTACTTTTTCAAATGTCGGCGCACCCTCTACTTGTTCTTGAGTAATACCTGTCAAATGACAAATATGAGTAGGTATGTCCATTTCAGGATTAAGAAGCATCGAATGCTCTGCAACGATTGAACCATTTTCAATGATAATGGCTGCCAACTGAATCATACGGTCGCCCTCGGCAAAATTAGCACCCGTTGCTTCAATATCGACAATTGCGATTTTTTCTGCCTGCATTGTCATCCCCCTCTTCATTCTGGCTCTAACTCACTGCAATAACGTCCACTATACAAAATCCTTCAAAATGATACTGGCGCATCATTTTTCCCCTGGTGGTTCACTTTAATACACTTATTATCGCATAACTTCGATTTGGTTGACTTTCCTACCACTTTAGCAATGGCCTTCCTATCCGATAACTTTAGATGTGTAAGCACAGGTATAATCACTACTCTACTCATGCACTAAAATATTACCTTTCTTTAATTAATTGTTGATGTATAAATGCTTCGATAGCTTTGCGGTCATTAGCTAACTCGTTCATTACAATAGCAAATTCAACTTGTTGTAATAACTGACCAACTTGCGCATTACCCTTTGTCAATCCTAATAATGTCAATAAATCCTTACCATTTGTGACAATTTGTTTTTTATTATGTACCGGTAATTGCTGATAAAGGAGCCTTGCATTACCAATAATTTGCTGAAACTGCGGTTTTAATATCGTTTCAAGCATTTCAATTAATTCAATCGGATAATAGTACACATCCCAATTCGTTAATGGTCGTTCTAACAAAATATCATACAATTGATGCAACCATGTTACTTCTTGAATAAATTGATTGCTATGTGTCCATTGACGCAAAAATAAGCGGAGTGTTGGTTCATCTAATCCTAAACCTTTTGTAAATAAAAACCATGCTAATCGTTCATCTTCAATTGGACAATGATTCATAATCTTAACCATAAAGTCGAGTGCTTCTTTAACTGGTAACTCTTTCAATAAACTGATATGACGCGAAATTTTACTATCAACTAACAATTGTGCATATTGCTCAAAATAAGGTCCTAAAAAGAATTTCGTCAACTCCACACGGATGCGTTCAATCGCAATTTTGGGTAATAAAACCCCTAAATTCTGAATCGCTTCATACGTATTTGGTTCGATTTCAAATCCTAATTGGCTCGCAAAACGAATCGCTCTAACAATACGTAACGCATCTTCAGTAAAGCGTTCATACGGTACACCTACTGCGCGAATCGCTTTTAATTTTAAATCGCTGATACCCTGATGATAATCATACAACTGCCCTTTTCGATCAAACGCAAGTGCATTAATGGTAAAATCACGACGCAATGTATCCTCACGCAAATCACGAACAAAATCTACATAATCCGGATGCCGAAAATCGCTATAATTTCCTTCTGTTCGAAAGGTGGTAATCTCATAATGCGTCCGATTTTCTACTACAATAATCGTACCATGTTCTTTACCAATATCAATCGTTAAATTGAAGATAGCTTCAATTTCTTCAGGTCTAGCACTAGTGGCAATATCAATATCATGAATAGGTTGTCCTAATAAGGTATCCCTCACACATCCACCAACAAAATAAGCCTCATAGCCATGAGACTCAAGTCGTTGCATAATCGGCTGAGCAGAAACAAATAAAGGGTCATTTAATACTATTTTCATCGTTGTTTCCCCCTAGCTTTTTCAATTAGCTGTAAGTAGTACTCCACTTGCTCATAATTATGTTGCGCTAACCCTTCATCAATTAATTCCTGCCAATTTTTAATTTGTGCATCCACTGTTAATTGTTCCAACACCTGTTCAACTTCATCTATTTTTTCTTGTTCAATCGGCAAATATGGATTTTCTTCAAAAATATCAAACTCATATAGAACCGCATAAACATTCGGAATATCAATTTCAATATAAAATTGCTCCCGTGACATTTGCGCATTGAGTCGAAAATCATGAAAAGCTTGCTCACACTTTGTAAATGCCTTATTTTGCTTATAGTAAATAAATGGCGTGTCCGTGTGCGTTAAATAAGAAATATAAATACCGCGCGGTGAATAATCACACGCTTCCGTGAACGAAACATATTGAATACAATTCGGCTCCGTCATCAAAAATTGTAAAAAATGATTGACAACTGGATTTTGATGTTTAAAATGATGCAGTAACCATTGTAGAAACTGCCGCTTGCGTTGATTACGATTCACCATTTAACTCTCCCCATTTCTGTCGTAATTCTTTTAGTTGTTCATGGTCATAATAGGTATCTTGATAATCGCGTATCAATTGTGTTGCTTTATCTTCTTGATTATTTTCAAGATAAAATTCAACGAATTCAACCACCAGAGTATCAATATTCAGTGCTAATTCTAATGCATCCATATAATAATGGCACGCCATTTCAACATCGCCTTGCATTTGATAAACCTTAGCATAACCATAACTTAAATACGCCGGCTCAGTAATCTCTTCCGCCCATGCATCCAGTAAATGTAATAAATAGGTAGCCTCATCTAATGAAACATAGTATTGCGTAATGATACTAATCAATTCAAATTGTTCATCGAGATTGGCTAAATACACGTATTGTTCTGCTTTTTTTATTAGCGTATCAGTCAAGGCATCATGAAAATATGCAGTTTGTGTCACTTCAATGAGAGCTTCATGGTCAATCGGTAAAGCCTGTGCTAACCATTGAACAATCGAGGAAACACGTTCACTATCACTTAATCGTGAGGCAATATCTAATCTCAACAGATTCGCATCAATGAAATCATGATTCAACTCCCAGGCAACCGTGACGTATTCTAGTGCTTTTTCGTATTGTTGGGTCAAGTAATAGGCTTTTGCTACATAATAAAATTCCTCAGCAGTTGAAATTGTTGGTAGCATTGAGTGATGAATCAGCTTTTCAATTTCTTCAATGGATAACACTTCGTTTTTCGTGAGTAATTCTAATAAATAATTGCGGGCAGGCAAAGCCCACTCAGCATCTGAAAAGTATTCCAATAGAACATCGAAATATGTTTTGGCTTGTTTATAGTTTCCCTGATTCAAGTGTAATTGACCTAATAACAAATACGCCTGCGGAGTTTGTGGATACTCACGGACGATTGACTCTAAAACTTTTTTAGCATGCTGCGTATTGTGGACCTGATTAGCAACATGATACTCCAACAAGCGGTTGTTTGCTGAAGCTGGAAATTGTTTTAATTGCATTAGCCATTGTAGTGCCAATTCGGTATCTTCCATCGTTACAAATAGCTGTGTTAATTCGTAACTAATCGCCTCATTGGGACGAACTGTCCATAATTCTTCTAGTACAAGGCGTTTGTTGTCAACATACCCAGATTTACCAAAACGATCTGCGAGTGCTAATAACTCTTGATAATAATGTTGGTCATCATATGCTAACTCGAAATAATAGGCTAATTCTTGTCGTAGAGCAACGGGGTCAACAATGGATTGGAATCGTTCAAATAATTCGTCACTTAACATTTACTATCCCCCTCTCGTAAAAATTCTTTACTTATTATACCATGGTTTGGGGGAATATTGAAATGGTAGGAGTTGAAATTGCGTTACGGGTTTTAAATATAAATTTGCATACTAAAAATAATATCACAAATATCTCGTTATATTTTATAACAAAAAATGCCCCTTATCCTAGGGACACTCATTATTAACAACCTATTCAGTTATTTCTATGTTCTTACTCACTAACCAATCAAGCATTTCTTTATTTTGATAAACAATTTCCCAGGCACCATGATAAACCTTTTTCAATCCAGCAGCTTCCATTGCTTCATCGCTATAAATTGTAATTTTATTATTTTTTGCACCCATACCTCTTAGAATTTTTTCCATCATCTCAACCGTATAGTAAGTAGTAATTTGGTCATTTTCTGCTTGCACAAACCAAATCGGTACCTTAATCAATGAGCCATACTTACTTAAAGTTTTCTGCATTTTATTATATGTTTCTTGATACTGTTCTTGCGTTAGTTTAAGTTTAGCATTATCTTCTATTTGATAGGCTAAATTATATTTTTTAGAAATAGGGACTACGGTATCTTTGGCACTTACAATTAAGGCTCCTGCAAATAAATCTGGATATTGCATCAGAAATCGTATTGCTCCACCTCCTCCAGATGAAGCACCTGTTATCAAAATACGGTTTGCATCTACTTTACCATCATTAATCAATGTTTGAATCAATTCATATTTCGCATCATTATAGGCTTCCATTAACGATAGCTCTTCCGGAATATCACTAATACCAAACGAATAATTTTCTGGATATTGAATCGATAAAACTAACGCATCATATTGATGTTCTAACCAAGTTGTCGCACCTTGATTGGCTACAAGATTTGCTCTTTCAAATGATAGTGACAATACTTCTCCACCTGTATGTTCCCAAATAATCAATGGTTTCGGTGTGGCTACACTTTCTTTAGGTGTATACAACCAATAAGTTATTTGTGTTCCTTTACTGTCTGTAAAGATGTTTTTTTCAAATTCATCAGCATATAGTGTTGAAACAGTTATCTGTTCTTTCTCACTATTTTGATTCAAGCCAAAGCAGTCTCGCTCGCACCATATGCTATTCAAACGATTTTTGTCATCTGCAATTTTTATCTCAGTAATTATATCAAAAGGTATATTGTCAATATCAATGATTAATTCACCGTTATCTCGTGTAATGCTTTTGATTTTCGGTTCTAACACAGAAATAACGGCTTCTTTTGTTTTAAAATCCACTTGCTTATTTGTTACAACAATATGGATATCCGATGCAGCAATTACTTCATCACTCGCATCTAATTTATAAATAAATTTATCTAGCATACGTCCTTTTGGGCTACATATGTACTAGCAATTACATTATTAACTACCAAAGTGGAACCTCCTAACTCTATATCAATCCTACTCAACCGTCAAAATAATACGTCGATACGATGTCAATGGTGTATCACATTGATTTGATACTTCAAAAATAATATGGAAAGTATCCCCACTTTTCGCATCTTCAGGAATGTTTATTTTTACAGTTGATGTATCAATTCCTTCCATATCAAGTGCCCAATCCTTTTCAAGGGTATCTGAATGAATGGACATTACAAATTCCAAACCACCGAACACTCTTTTTTCTTCAATCATCTGAATACGACTAAAATCCCAATAAGTCGATACTTCTTCGTAACACCACCATTTATAAACTAACGGTAAGTTATTTAAATCTTTTGCTTGTGCTTTTAATATCACTGTTTTACCAGCTGATACACATTTATCTTCAATATCTGAAACTACGGGATAATGATTCACCTGACTATATTTATCAGTCGTACACCATTTCGCACGTGCTGCAAAGTCAGCTTGAATTGCTCTTATCCAACGTACAAATGTATATTCAACTTCAAAACGTTTGGTTAATGGATTATAATCATAAGCACGATTGTGATAGACTTGATGATTTTTTCTTAGGAAACGTCCGCCCCAGCCGCCAAAACTTGGATGTTCATAACCACGCAAAGCAGTATGTAATAAATAGAAGTACGATGGTGAATCGCCCTCTGAAATAAAATCATATCGCTGATAGTCTGGGTGAGTAATTAGATAATATTCTTGCCCAAATTGTTCTGAATCAAGTTCTCCTTGTAAATAATGCCCATCTCCTATTAGCGCATATTTATCTAGCAACGCTCCTTTTCCTACTATATGCTTTAATTGCCACTGACTTTTCAATAATACTTTTCGTTGCGTATCCAAGTTTTTCCAACCATACGAGAAATAACCAAAATTCATATCGTCAGATAATACTGTTAAATTCCAATTCGATGCAATATAATCCTTATAAGTTGAATCTTGTTCTAAAATCATATACAACACAACTTTAGCTTCTACTTTAGCTTTAATTGCTTCCCAATGACTGGTTTGTTCATAACGCTCTTGAATCGTTTTCAAAGCACGAGCCGTTGTGTTTGTTCCACCCCATGTTTGAATATATAATGGTCGTAAATCATCATCCAAAATTAAATTAGCTAAAAAGTCGGAGCCTTCGGTTACTTTATCCATTTCTCCAACATCAGTAATGTTACCTATATGATACACAGACCTTAACTTATCAGCACTAGGATACTCTATATCGTGATTGATAAGATTATTATATATTTTTTCATATTGACTAATCATTTCCGGAATCCAAGTCGTGCCAGTCCAACGAAATGGAGGCTTTTCATCATTTCCACTGTAATGAAACATAGATGAAGTAAGAATAATACCTGCTACTTCCATATCATTGGTATACATCAATAAACGAATAAATGAATTAATGTCATCAATTTCACCATCTGTTGTTACAACAGTTCTTAATTTTGTCTTCATTTAGTGCTCCTTTGTTTTTGTGATTCTTATGATAAGATTTGCAATAATATGCTATTATCAGAATTATTTCTTTGTTATCAATATATCAAAAAGAAAGCGTTACCTCTATCTCTTATAATTACATCTTTTATGTTCATTTCATAGATGATTTCTTCGGGCCGACTAAGGCCTATTGTGACATAAAAAATATTCAACCTTGTGCTACTTGTTGAGAATGGTTGTCACCAATCAAAAAAACATTTATCCAGCATCACATCATTGTGATACTGAATAAATGTCCTAAAACGATATATATTTACTACTCCAAAAAGTCTTTCAACTGATTTGAACGACTTGGGTGGCGTAATTTTCTTAATGCTTTTGCTTCTATTTGACGAATACGCTCACGAGTGACGCCGAAGACTTTTCCGACTTGTTCTAACGTACGAATATTACCATCATCTAAGCCAAAACGTAATCGTAGTACATTTTCTTCCCGGTCTGTTAAGGTATCTAACACATCTTCTAATTGCTCACGTAATAACGCTGATGACGTAAACATCTCAGGGCTCATTGCCCCTTCATCTTCTATAAAGTCCCCTAAATGGGAATCGTCTTCCTCACCGATTGGAGTTTCCAACGAAACAGGCTCTTGAGCAATCTTAAGAATCTCACGTACTTTTTCAGTTGAAAGGTCCATTTCTGCTCCAATTTCTTCAGGAATAGGTTCACGACCTAAATCTTGTAATAATTGACGTTGCACACGAACAAGTTTGTTAATCGTTTCAACCATATGGACAGGAATACGAATAGTTCTAGCTTGATCGGCAATTGCACGAGTAATTGCTTGACGAATCCACCACGTTGCATAAGTTGAAAACTTAAATCCTTTTGTATGGTCAAATTTCTCAACTGCTTTCATCAATCCCATATTACCTTCTTGGATTAAATCTAAAAATTGCATACCTCGCCCCACATAGCGTTTGGCGATTGATACAACTAAACGTAAGTTAGCTTCTGCTAATTCTTGTTTTGCTATTTCATCCCCTTGTTGAATCCGAATTGCTAATTCAATTTCTTCATCCCCACTTAATAATGGTACCCGTCCAATTTCTTTTAAATACATACGAACAGGATCGCTGACTTTCATACGTGCAGCTTCAGCGCGATCTTCGGCTGTTTCTGTAACAACTGCTGCTGATGTTTCTTCAGCACGCATCATTTGTTGTTTAGTCGGACCGCCATCCTCACCCACAACGGCGATACCGCTATCTTCAATTTTCTGAATTAATTTGTCCATCTGGTCCGCATTTAATTCATAAGGGCTAGCAATCTTATCCGTTAATTCATCGAATAAAATTTGACCGACAATTTTTTTCTCTGCAATTAATTGTGTTACTGCTTGCTCATATTGAAGACTCAGTGCTTGTTGCTCTTTTTCAGTCATATTATCTACTCCTATTTCTGGTTCGCTCTGATTGGCTTGACTTCCACTTCAAAAACCTTTTCTGTGCGCTTCTCGCTCAACAAAGTCTTCTTCCAGTGATTCAAGCCAGAGCATCTTCGCTCACACTCAATTTTATATAGACTACTTAAGTAGCGCATTGACATTTTTCAGTTTTATTTATATCTTATCTTATTATTTTTTTAACAATCGTGCAAGTCTTAAAATATGGTCCATCGCTTCTTTAGCATCCACGGTCCGTTGCTCTCTTGAATATTGTACAAATCGCTCTTTCCATTCTTGCATTTCCTGTTTTAAAAATTCAATCTGAATCACATGAAAACAGTCATGCATTACTTGCTCATGGTATTCAAATAATTGCGCATCCCACATTATCGTCAGATATAATTGCTGAATGGCTCCATCTTCAATCAAATGCGCGATATCTAATAACGGCAATGGTAAATTTTTATCATAATAATCTCTTTCCAACTCAAAAAATAGATTCTGCGCTACTTCATGATAAAAAATGGGAGTCGGATTATGCTGCGCTAAATACTCCCACGCTTCTTGATGAAATATAAGTAACTGGAAGATTAATTTTTCAGCCTCATAGGCTCGTTTGGATTGAACCTCAAAGCCGACTGATTTTTGTTCATGAGGAATTGGTACTGACACATCAATAGGCATCACCGCTACATCGTTTAGTTCACTTATCCTCTGTTGATTACCACTGCGTTGCCGAGCGACTTGTTCCTTAATCAAAGTCGGTGACAGGCCAAATTCTTGACTCAAATCTTGAATTCTCAATTCTTGTTCAATCGGTGAATCAATGGTAGCGATTAATTTTACAATTTGTTCAATATATTGTGCAACTTGATGGTCGTCATTTAATTGATATTGCATTTTCAAAAATTGCTTTTGAAACTCAAAACGGTTAATCGCCTTGTGTATCAATTGACGAAACGCAGCTTCCCCGTTCGTTTGTAAAAACTCATCTGGGTCTTTGCGATTCGGTATGACGACCGATTTAAATGTTTGTTGATGAAACGCTGCACTCATTTCAAAGGCTCGGTTAGTTGCTTTTTGTCCTGCCTCATCACCATCAAATACAAAGACAATTTCTTGTGCCATTTTGCTTAACTGTGACAAGTGTTTATCAGTCAGACTTGTACCCATCGTTGCTACTGCATGGTGAAAACCGTATTGATTCAGTCGAATTACATCCATAAATCCCTCACACACAAGGACTTGTTTTAATTGACGAATCGGTAAACGGGCTAAATCCATATTAAATAACAATTGATTTTTTTGGAAAATTTCGGTATCTGGCGAATTTAAATATTTGGCATCACTAACATCGTCTTGATACACTCGTCCAGAAAATCCAACCACCTTACCTTGTGGATTTCGCAATGGAAAGATTAAACGTTGATGAAAACGGTCGACTAATTCACCATTATCACGGGCATAGAAGATACCACTATTGATTAATTGTTCGTCATTAAAACCTTCATTGCGTAAATATTGGTACAAGGCTTGAGAATTTTCTGGTGACAATCCAACTTGATAGCGTTCTAAAATTTGACTGTCTAATTGACGTTGTTGTAAATATTGCAAACCTGCTTCGCCATTGGTTGTTTCCATCAAATAATAATGATAAAAATCCGTCGCTTTTTCATGAATCGCAAATAAATCTTGGTGTGTCTGATTAGCTGTACTGTTCTGGCTTGTCCATTTTGTATCGAACGAAACATTAGAAAATTCAGCTGCCTTTTGAACAGCTTCCGGAAAACTAATCCCTTCCATTTCTTGTAAAAATGAAAAAACATTGCCCCCGCGGCCACAACTAAAACACTTAAAAATTTGTTTGCCACTATGAATGGAAAAAGACGGATTACGATCTTCGTGAAATGGACATGAACATGAATAATTTTGGCCACGCTTGGTCAATTGAACATATTGACTAATCACATCGACAATGTCAGTTTTTTCACGCACTTCACGAATGACCTCTTCTGGTATATAACTCACGCCGCCTCACCACCTATTCCGGCTCCAAAGGATTATAATGATATCCATTTCAGAAATTCATTTCAAAACATCCAATGTCGCACCATGTTTTATTTAGGTTCGCTTGGGTTGACTTGACTTCCACTTCGCATAGCTCTTGAAGCGCAGTGGCGCTTCTACGACCTTTGCTCCAGTGGTTCAAGCCAGAGCACCCGCACTCGCACCATGTTTTAAATTATGCATCTTCTAAAATTGCTTCAATAACTTCCCAAATATCTGATGCGCCTTCACCTGTTTCAGCTGAAAATGGAAAAAGTGCATCAGTAGTCGGTAAGTCCAGTGCCTTTTTATACATGGATAAGTGTTTATTCCATTGACTCTTCTTAATCTTATCTGTTTTAGTTAAAATAATCGCATACGGAATATCTGCTTCTTCTGCAAAATCCTTCATTGCAATATCTAACGCAGTAGGTTCATGTCTGAAATCCATCAGCAAAAATAAGACTTTGACATTTTCCCGCTGTGTCAAATACTGTTCAATCATCGCACCCCATTTTGCGCGGTCTTTTTTCGACACACGTGCATAACCGTAACCGGGAACATCAACAAAGCGAAATGTATCATTAATCGCATAGAAGTTTAATGTTTGTGTCTTTCCTGGTTGACTTGACGTACGTGCCAAACCTTTACGTTTAATCATTTTATTAATAAATGATGACTTACCGACATTTGACCGACCTGCCAATGCAATTTCTGGTAAATGATCGTGTGGATATTGTTTTGGTCCGACAGCACTAATGACAATTTCTGCTTTTGTTACATTCATCCAATCACCTCTTATTCTAGTTCGTTCGGGCTGCTGCGTCGTCCACTTCAAAAACCTCCTCTGTGCTCACAGCGCACGTCGTCGGTTTTCTCCAGTGGTTCGCTGCAGAACACCCGCTCTCACACTTTGTTTTATTCTGGTTCATTCAGATTGCTCAGCATCCACTTCGCATAGCTATTAAATGCACCACAGTGCCCTTCGCAAATGATTCAAGGTAACACACACGTGCTCTCACATAATTTTAAGACAGTTTTTTATTTCGTTTACCATAGTAACTTGGCTGTTCAATGCCTTCGATACTATCAGCAGTAATCACAACTTTTTTCACATCTTCACGACTCGCTGCATCAAACATCACGTCTAACATGACGTTTTCAATAATGGAGCGTAAACCGCGTGCACCTGTTTCTCGTTCAATTGCCTTTTTAGCAATTAAGCGCAAAGCGTCCTCTTCAAATTCAAGTTTGACATCATCCAATTCAAGTAATTTTTGATATTGCTTCACCAGAGCATTTTTGGGTTCGGTTAAAATTGATACTAAATCATCTTCAGTTAATTTTTCTAACGCGGCCATAATTGGCAAACGTCCAATAAATTCAGGAATTAAACCGAATTTCAGTAAGTCCTCGGGAGTAATTTGTTGCATCAAACTCGCATTAGGATCCACTTTCCCAGTGTTGCTACCAAAACCAATCACTTTACTACCCAGACGTTCTTTAACGATAGTTTCAATACCGTCAAACGCACCACCGACAATAAATAAGATTTGACTCGTATCTAATTTTAAAAATTCTTGACTCGGATGTTTACGACCACCTTTAGGTGGAATATTTGCTTCGGTACCTTCTAGAATTTTAAGAAGTGCTTGTTGGACGCCTTCCCCACTCACGTCACGTGTAATGGAAACATTTTCT
Source organism: Aerococcaceae bacterium zg-1292 (assembly GCA_016126655.1). Taxonomy (GTDB): domain Bacteria; phylum Bacillota; class Bacilli; order Lactobacillales; family Aerococcaceae; genus Globicatella. The sequence continues at coordinate 1,328,902 of CP065955.1, forward strand.
GATTTACGGGCAATTTTATCAATTTCATCAACATAAATGATGCCTTTTTCTGCACGTGCTAAATCATAATCAGCAGCTTGAACAAGTTTTAGTAAAATATTTTCAACATCTTCACCAACATAACCTGCTTCGGTCAATGTCGTCGCATCAGCGATGGCAAATGGTACATTTAATAACCTTGCTAAGCTTTGAGCTAAAAATGTTTTACCAGAACCCGTTGGTCCAATTAAACAAATATTACTTTTTTGTAACTCAATATCTTCATCTTTATCTTGACGATGATTAATACGTTTATAGTGATTGTAAACAGCCACTGCTAACGATTTTTTCGCGTCTTGTTGCCCGATAACATATTGATTCAACACTTCCATGATTTGCGAAGGTTTCAATACTTGAATCGGTCCTACTAGTTCACGTTGACCCATTTCTTCATCAATAATCGATTGACATAGGGCAACACATTCATCACAGATAAACACATCTGGTCCTGCGATAATTTTATTTACCTCATCTTGAGATTTCCCACAAAATGAGCAATAATAATCATTATTTCGACGATTTACTCGACTACTCAATTGATTTCCTCCTTGCTCAATACTCTATCTATATATACTGGCGAAACAGGGTTGCACCGTCTACTAGCCATTGACATAGTTGACTGACTGCAATCCCTGTTTCTATTTTACCTTATGTAATGCATCAAATGCTAATATTTAGCATATTGATAGCTTTATTTTTCTTCTGCTGTCGATACAATTAACTCCATAGCTTTTTTCAATTTGATATCAGATGTTAACATATCAGTTGATACAAATTGTTTTACTTGTTCTGAAGTCATATTGTATTGAGTTGCTAATTCTGCAACTTCTTTTTCGATTTCATCATCAGAAACTTGTACGTCTTCTGCTTCAACAATCGCTTCTAATACTAAGTTTGTTTTTGTACGTAATTCAGCTTCTTCACCAAATTGATCGTGTAAATCAGCACTTGTAGTACCAGTAATTTGGTAATATAACTGTTCATCAATACCTTGACGTTTTAAGTTATTCAAGAAGTGATCCATTTGACGGTGAATTTCTTCGTGAACCATTTCATGTGGTAATTCAACAATTTCAGCATTTTCGACTGCTTGACGGATTGCTAAATCATCTTTCATCTCTTTTGCAGCCGCTTCTTTTGATTCTGTTAATTGTACACGTACTTTATTTTCTAATTCCGCTAATGTTTCAACTTCTTCATCCACATCTTTAGCAAATTCATCATCTAATTCAGGTAATTCCAATGCTTTTACTTCGTGAACTTTTACTTTAAATGTCGCTTCTTTACCAGCTAGTGCTTCTGCATGATATTCTTCTGGGAAAGTCACATTAACGTCTTTTTCTTCACCTGCTTTTACACCAACTAATTGGTCTTCAAAGCCTGGAATAAATGAATTAGAACCTAATTCTAATGAATGGTTTTCACCTTTTCCGCCTTCAAATGCTTCTTCACCTAAGAAACCTTCAAAATCAATTACAACAGTATCACCATTTTCAGCTGCATCTTCTTTTACAACTAATTCAGCTAAACGTTTACGTTTTGCTTCGATATCCACTTTAACATCTTCGTCCGTAACGGTAGTATCTTGTTTTTCAACGGTTAAGTTTTTGTATTCACCTAATTTAACTTCTGGTTTTAAGGTGACGTTGGCTTTTAATACCCATGGTTGACCTTTTTCCATTGAATCAATATCGATTTTAGGTTGAGTTACAACATTGATATCTGCTTCTTTTACAGCACGTTCGTATGCTGCTGGTAATAATGCATTCAATGTATCTTCATATAAAGCAGCTTCACCATAAACATTATCAAAGATTTTACGTGGCACTTTACCTTTACGGAATCCAGGTACTGAGATACGTTTTTGTACCTTTTTAAATGCTATGTCCAATCCTGCTTTTACGTCTTCAACTGGAATTTCAAACGTTAAAACGCCCTCGTTCACAGATGTTTTTTCAAAATTTGTTGTCATTGTGTATTTAACCTCCAACACTATGAAATATTTAACATACCCTATCATTTTACTCTAAAAGCCTTGTAAAGTAAACAAAAAAACAACTTTCTCGTGCGTTTCTATCAAAAAATTTAGGAATAATAACCCTCTTTTAAGAAAAATTGAATAATTGTCATCAGTTCTACTATGCTGAATACATTTTTTCTAGTATAATAATTGATGAGGAGGCTCGTCCATGATTCAATATCCAAGTGGTATCAAACCAAAACGAGTTGCTCAATCGTCAAAACAAACCACCACTAAACAAACACAATACGGGAGTCGTGGGATGTCTTTAGAAGATCGTATCAATCAATCCAATGATTATTATAATACGCATCATCTTGCAGTCATTCATAAAAAACCTACACCGATTCAAGTGGTTAAAGTAGATTACCCTAAGCGAAGCGCGGCTAGAATAACAGAAGCTTATTATAAAAATGCTTCTACAACCGACTACAATGGTGTTTATCAAGGAATGTATATTGACTTTGAAGCAAAAGAAACAAAAAATAAAACAAGTTTTCCACTCGCAAACTTACCTGAACATCAACGACAACATATGTTGCAGTGCATTGAACAAGGTGGCATTGCTTTTTTAATTTTGTCGTTTGCTGTGCATCAAGAAGTATATATTATTCCTTATGAAGCAGTGGATACATTTATTAAAACTGAAAAACAACAAAGTTTGCCTTATGACTTTGTTAAATCAGTGGGTTTTCTGTGTAAAACAGGTGTTTTCCCACTCATCGACTATTTAGAAGCTTTAGACTATTATTTACAAAATCGTCAAAGCTAGAAAGAAAGGATGATTTCTTCAATGGCAACAGGAAGCCGAGTTGAACGAAAAAAATATGAAAGAAAAACTGGACGCCCATCCAGCCCAAGTCCTAAAAAGAAAGCACGACCAAAACGTCGAAAAAATTGGATTAAGCGTTTCTTTATTTTACTGGTTGCCCTCTTCTTTCTTGCAGTCATTGGAGGTGCTAGTCTATTCGGTTATTATGCACTCAATGCGCCTAAAATATCCAAATCTGACTTACAAGGGCAAGTATCTTCAAAGATTTACGATCATGAAGGGACACTGATTAAAGAATTAGGTGGTCAAAACCGTGATTTAATGACAAAGGATGAAATGCCACAAGTATTAAAAGATGCGGTACTGGCTATTGAAGACTCGCGCTTTTACTCACATCACGGCATTGATCCCATCCGTATCGTTGGCGCTTTAATATCTAATATTCGTTCTGGTGCCATTCGAGAAGGTGGTAGTACCATAACGCAACAATTAGTAAAACTATCTGTTTTTTCTACTGACTTTACTGACCAAACATTAGAACGTAAAGCTCAAGAAGCTTGGTTGTCATTGCAAATTGAACAACAGTATTCAAAAGATGAAATCTTAACGTTATACCTTAACAAACTTTTTTACTCAAATAATGTGTACGGTGCAAAAACAGCGACACGAGTCTTTTTTAATAAAAATTTAGCAGACTTAACTTTAGCTGAAGCAGCGTTATTAGCGGGAATCCCACAAGCACCTTCGCACTACGACCCGTATGCGAATCCTACAGAAGCAAAAGAGCGCCGTGACTTAGTGCTCAGTGTGATGTATGAGCGCGGATTAATTACACAGTCTGAATATCAAGCAGCGGTTAATACAACGATTGAGTCTACACTTGTTCCATTGGATGACAAAACATTAGCTGAAAAAGACTTAATGGTCGATGCCTATATTGATGTTGTCGCTCAAGAAGTTCAAGAAAAATCGAATATCAATATTTATACCGACGGTGTCGAAGTCTACACGAACTTAAACATGGATGTTCAACGTCATTTATATGAAACTGTCAATCAAAATAAATCTGTAGTCTTCCCAGATAATTCAATGCAAACAGCCGTATCCATTATCGATGTTACGACTGGTGCCCTCCAAGCAATCAGTGGTGGCCGAAAACAGGATGTTGTAATGGGACTCAATCGTGCCAACACACTCAATCGCAGTATTGGTTCTACGATGAAACCATTGGCCGATTATGGTCCAGCTATTGAATATTTAAATTATTCAACCGGTCAATTGGTTGTTGATGAACCAATGAAGTACTCTAGCGGTGCAGATTTATTCAACTATGATTTTGAGTACAAAGGCAAAATGACATTGCGTGAAGCATTAGCAGGCTCGCGTAATATTCCAGCCTTAAAAATGTTAAAAGAAGTTGGATTTGATAATGCCTACGCCTTTTTACAAAAATTAGATATCAATATCTTAAATGATAACAAGCGTCAACTTGTTGAAGCCAATGCGATTGGTGGTGAAGTGACACCTATTCAATTATCCGCTGCCTATGCCGCTATTGCCAATTACGGGACTTACCACAAACCGCATACTGTGAAAAAAATTGTCACAGCTGCAGGTACGGAAGAAGTGTATGAAACGACCAAGACGCAAGCTATGAAAGATTCTACAGCTTATATGCTAACGGATATTTTAAAAGGTGTCCCTGGTACTTTTGCTACTAGTGCTGCTATCGATGGAATTCATCATGCAGGTAAAACAGGTACGACAAACTATACGGATGAGCAGTTAAAACAACTTGGTTTAGATAGTAGTACCTATGCTGCGCCAGATGCTTGGTATGTCGGATTTTCACCACAATATGCTATCGCCACTTGGGTCGGTTATGACAATCCTTACGAATCCGGCAACTATTTAACCCTTGAAGAAACACGGATACCACAATTAATTTATAAAGAAATGATGACGTATCTGATGAAAAATGTTCCGGTAACTGATTGGCAAAGACCAGACTCTGTCAAAGAAATGGAAATTGAGAAATATACGGATCCACTCATGTTACCAGGACCGTATACACCAGCAGAAGCCCGTTCAAAAGAATTATTTGTTGCAAGTAGCACATTACCTACTATTCAATCTTTAGCTTACGGACAGTATGTTGATGCGCCAACTAGTTTGACGGCTACCTATAATCAAGAGAAAAAACAAATTGAAGCCTCATGGTCAGGTAACTTACCACAAAATGCAGTTTATGAATTAGTTTTAAATGATAAAGTAGTCTATACTGGTACAGGAACGAACTTTAATATTCCTACACCACCAACACCGGGCAACTATAGTCTGCGATTACGAATACTTTTAGGCAACAGTTCATCAGACACATTAGTCTTCAATATCAATTTAGTAGCTGATGAAACCACTACTAGTGACGAATCAACGACTTCGGTTGACGAAACAACCTTAGTGCCAGAAACAACACTGGAACCTCCTTTACCAAGTGAAACAACTGCACAATAATATGTATGACAAAAAGACTTTGGTTCTCTGACCAAAGTCTTTTTTGTATGGGTTCTCCAATAGCTCGTAACACTGCACAAGATGCTGGAGGACACTCAATCCGCCATAAAAGGTTGATATTTTATACTATTCTTCTGACAAAAAATTGAATTATTTTTCAACAATCTGTGTGCCATCATTACTAAGTTGATACCGTTTCACACTACCTATCGCTTCTAAAGGAAAATAAGTCCACTCAGCGACGCCTTGTACAGATTCAATCGGTACCAAACCAAATTGACGACTATCACCTGAATGCGGGCGGTTATCCCCCATGACAAAGTAGAAACCATCTGGAATTGTAGTACTACCAATCGTATCCCATAATGAAAAATTTTCTGTAAAAACACCTGCCGTTTGTGACTTTAACGGTTCTAGATACGGCTCTGCTAACGTAACACCATTTAATATCAGTTGCTCATTATGCACAGCAAGTGTATCCCCTGGTAAACCAATCAATCGTTTGACATAATGATTGGTTGTTAATCCTGTTGGATCTGGAAATGTTACAATATCAAACCGTTGAATCGCTGACACCTTGTTCAACAACATTTGACGGCCATCAGTAAGGGTTAAATCCATTGAATGCCCTTCAACTTGAAAGGGTTGGACAACATATTGCTTTACTCCCATGAAGATGATGACTGCCAATGTCACCGAAAACAAGATATCAACGATTGATTTAAATAATGATTTTAGACTATTCATTTTGTCCTAATAGCTTTTTAACCGACTCAACAGCTTTATCGTATTGTGAGTCATGCGTTTGTAAATATTCACGAGCTGCCGTATTTAAGGCAGTGGCAGTATCACCAGTAATGATACCATCAACGTTTAAATCATGCTCAGCTTGGAATTTTTCAACTGCTTTTTTAACTGAGGCATCAAAAATATAATCTGACTCAATTTCATAGCCAAATGCACGCAACATTACAATGGCTGATTTGACATAATCATTGGAATCGCCCTCTTGAAGTTTTTCTTTATAATTTAACAGAATCGCTTCAGATAATGGTTCTGGTGCTACTTCAACATCTGGATTAACACCCGTTTTATGAATCCATGTCCCTTTAGGCGTTAACCATTTCGCCACGGTTAATTTTAGCTCCCCTAATTCCGACTTACTCGTAATATTTTGAGCAGTTCCTTTCCCGAATGTCTTCTTACCAACTAATGGGTAATCTGTATTTTCACCAATTGCTGCCGCTAAGATTTCACTGGCACTGGCACTACCTCCATTAATTAATACAGCATAAGGTTCTTTAATTTTAAACTTACCATATAACACATCATTAGCAGGAATCGGCACCGGATCAGCATGAGGTTCTTGCATTTGTAAAATGTTTTGTCCTTGTTTTAAAAACATATTCCCCATTTTAATTGCTTGGTCTAACAATCCTCCTGGATTATTACGTAAATCGATGACAAATGCTTTTGCCCCTTCCTTACGTAATTTTGTCACTGCTTCTTCCAATTCTTTGGCGGTTGTAGCTGAAAATTGCGAAATTTTAATATGTCCAATTGCTTTATTTTTTTTATCAATTTCTCCAGTTACGGAAACAACTGGAATTTCAGCTCGTTCTACTGTTACATCAAATGTTGTCGAACCACGTTGAATTTTCAACGTCACTTTTGATCCTACTTCACCACGAATCAATTTGACAATTTCCGATGTATTTTTATCTAATAATTTTTCGCCATCTGCTTCTAAAATAATATCATTAGGCTGTAATCCAGCACGTTCGGCAGGCGTACCAGCAATGGCACTAATAATTACTACTTGCCCATTTTGCAAAGTAAATTGAACACCAATACCTGAAAAAGAACCTTCAATCGATTCATCAAACATATTTGCTTTTTCTGCATCCAAGTATTCAGAATAAGGGTCACCTAGCGATGACACCATTCCTTCCAATGCACCTTGAAGTAATGTGTTTTTATCGACATCTTCTATATATTTATCTAAGATAGAATTATAAACATCAATAATCTTTTGAATATCTTCTTTGTTCAAAGGAGATTCTTTTACCGGTTTCGTATTTTGTTGAGTTGTTTGCTCCGTCGTCGTTTCGGTTGTGGTTTCTTGCGCAAACATTGACGGTGCATAGGACAATATCATAGCAGAACATAATAATGTCCCAAAAATACGTTTCATATCTTTCATTTAATCCCCTTCTTATTTCTGTAATTGTACAGCAGTTTCTAATGCGATTTCCATCATTTGTGTAAAGGTTTGTTCACGTTCTTGTGCGGTTGTTTCCTCTCCAGTTATTAAATGGTCACTAATTGTACACATTGCTAAAGCGCGACGATTATGTTTGGCGGCCACTGCATAAATACCTGCTGCTTCCATTTCCACTGCTAAAACGCCATAACGTGCTAATTTTGCTTTATCCATTTCCTCATTATAGAAACGGTCGCTAGATAACACATTACCAACGTGAATTCCTTCAACACCAGCATCTTTAGCAATATGATACGCTGTATCTAAGACATCAAATGATGCGATGGCTGAATAATGTACTTGCCCATCAAAAATATTGCGCAAAGCACTGGAATCTGTAGTGGCGCCCATACCAAAGACAATATCACGTACTTTCACTTCTTCTTTCATACCTCCAGCTGACCCAATACGAATAATCGTATCCACATCAAACTCTTGGTATAATTCTTCTGCATAAATCATCGCAGACGGAATCCCCATCCCAGAACCTTGAACTGAAATACGAACGCCTTTATACGTTCCAGTAAAACCAAACATATTGCGAACCGAATTATATTGAACAACATCTTCTAAAAATGTTTCAGCAATAAATTTTGCACGCAATGGATCTCCTGGAAATAAAACTACTTTCGCAATATCACCTTTATTTGCATTAATATGTACACTCATGTTAAAACTCCTTTAATTCACCAATCTATAAGATTTTTTACAAATTCATTTTTCAATAAAGATAATCGCAACAAAAATCTCATTACGATTATCATACCATAGTAAGTGGCAAAAAGTCATCTAATGAATGACAAATCTGATTTTCATAATCGTCCACAGTATAATCGGAAATTAAAACGATATATTAATAAAGCTCAATTATTGGAAAAGATATTAGAGATTGACCCAATATTAGAAAAAGCATATCACTTAGTCGATATATATTTTAATTTCAATAATACTTTTTTGCCTTTCGAAGAAAAAATGGATGATTTAATGAGTATCATTAGTGAATATCAACAGTCGAATATTCCAGAATTAAAACAGTTCAGTCGTACCTTGTACAATTGGAGAGTTGAAATATGTCATTCTTTTATCTTGATTGATTATCGTAGAATATCAAATGCTTTTACAGAAGCATCAAATGGTACTATAAAGGATATAATGCGTAATGCAAAGGGAATGCATTCTTTTACAAGAGCACGCAATCGTATGATGTATGTTGTTAATCAAGACACATGGACGTTAAGATAGTCTAAAATTACTATCATTTATTAATAATTACGAACGTTTCATAAGAAAAACAGGGAGAGTTTAGTGTTTTGTAAACGAAATTCTCCCTAGTTTTGTCGCGTGATTCCCCACTAAATATTTGGTGGGAACCCACTAGAAATACCCTATTTTTAATGGGGACCCACCAGAAAATGTGGCGCCTTTTAAAACCACTCAACTGAAAACGCTGAGTGGTTGTGAGGTATAACAATTTAGTGGCTAACATTTCTTGACAATATTAACGTTGAAACAAATAAAAAATACCCGGTAATACGGTGACCACAATAGTGATCACAAGACATCCTATAATAATTCTTCGCAACAATTGATGTGATAACCACCATGGACTTGACTTAGAATATATTTCAAAAAGTCTTAGTAGCAGCACTTCTATTAGAATCGCTACTTAATATGGCAAGACGACATACATATCATACTCAATTCCTGTTCTTCATAACCCATTGCTGCTTGAAGGGTGCTTTCTCAAACATTTTCCTTAATTTCGACTAACTAATCGAAAAAATCTTTATTGGCGGAACAATAACTCCCACTCTTAATTGTTCATGATTTACTCTAAATCCCATTGATACTTTGACCAAGCCTCATCAAAAATACTCAACAATTTCGTATAATGACTACTTGATTCCATATATTCGGTTATTTTTTCAAAATCTGTTGTATGTTTAGGAAAGCCATGATCTTTATGAATCGCATTGGCCAAACGACTCATCGGATCATTAGCCTCATGATTCGTAAATTTTTGGATATATTGATAAAATGATAAACTCATTGCTCACCTCTATAAATTTGTTCGTTATTTTTTAAAACGTACACCATTTTCTTTTAACGTTTGCACAGTTACACGTCCGACTCCTTTAATAGCCAATAACTCTTTTTCCGTTATTTCCAGAAAATCATGCTTACTACGTAAATCACGCTTCCAGAAAACTCTCAAAATATCAATACGAATATTTTGAAACTCAGGTTTTGAGAGTAATTGTACGTATTGTAAATCTTCCGAAAGATTGTTAAAATATCCTGCTGGATTTTCTTCATTATTAAACCCATGAATTTCAGCCCAATCGTCTTCAAAAAATTCATACTCATCTTCTTCGAAGTCAATAAATTCTGCGACTCGTTCCGGTTCGGTTTGTTCGAGATAATACTGAATATAGTCTAATAATCTAGATAATGCAATATTATACTCGACGAACAGTACCATGCAATAGAATAATTCCACGATGCTCTCGGGTAATAGCCCCTTTTCAATGCTTTCTTCCATTTCAGCTGGACCTGCTTCAAGATAATACAACAGTTCCATTGGAACTGCGAATAACTTGAAATATTCAACTTCTGAATCGACAAGAAGCTTAATATCTCGATTCAACGCTTCATACTGGTGATTTTTCAAATCTAAGTACATTATACTCAATCTATACAATAGTGTTTGATCAAAATTGGTGAGCAAATCAGCTAACTGTTTCAATTTCTGCTTATCATTCAAATGTAATAAACAGATAGTGTAATAATCGTAGATTTGGTTACTTTCGATGCTATCAATATAATCCATTATTAAATAATTATAAATGATAATCCGATAATAAGTGACCGCTTCTTTATATTCACCCACTTGAATTGCCGTATAAGTATACATGTTTAATACATTAAAAATCAGAAAGTGGAGCTCTTCATCAGTAATTCGTATTTCCTCCAGTTTTTCAAAGGTTAAATTTTGAAAATGAGGATAGGTTGTTATAATATAGTTTAATTGCGCATAAGAGATACTCGTATTTTCAACACTCACCAATTCTAACAATTCTTCTAAATCACAACCTTTTTTTGCCCCAGGAAATAACAGCTCAAAATTTCTCTCAAGCGCTTGTCGCTTTTCCTTATTACCTTTATCTGAAATTAATTTTAGCACCGCTTTTTTATTTTTCTTTTTCATTCAATCACCCCGTTTCTTGAATCTATGAATGCCTTTTCTATTGATCATTATAACATCCTATCGCTGGAGCAAAAGTATCGCCACCGAAAATGAACGTGAAGATTAAATTCTTGCCCGCATACATTCATATTTCCCTTTCAATCATATTAGTACTTTTACAAATCGGCATTAAAATATCCAGCGTCTACATCACTGCAAGTGAATCATCAATTGTTAAATCGTACACCTTTTTCTTTTAACGTATTAATCGTCGCTCTGCCAATGCCTCTAATTCCTAATACTTCTCCTTCAGTTACTTTCATAAAATCTTCTTTACTTGATAAATTATGATTAGCAAGTATATATAGTATATTGTGACGAATATTAAAAAACTCAGGCAATATAGACATTCGCAAAGGTAACAATTCTTTCACAATTGGTTCTTCATTATATACCTTTTTCATAACCATATTAAATTTTTCAGGCTCAGTTTGTTCAAGATAGTGCTGCATATAATTCAAAATATTTGCGTAAACAACACCATGGTTCATACACATTACTATGAAATAAATAACTTCAGCTGCTACTTCTGGAATATTATTTTTTTCGCGTAATCTAATAACGCTTCTGATCCTTCATCAATATACCTTTTCTGCGACAAACTTTAACAATGTTTTCTTTTTTTCTTCATGACTTCACTCTTTCTCGTACAAATGATTAGGATAACTACATTACAGCTAATATACACTCATTGGAATCCTACAATTCTATTGATAAATAGTATCTTCTTTTTACTACTCTTTATAATATCCTACTGGATATACACGTTCACCGTCTTCTTTCACATATACACCAGGTAAATCAACAGGTAAAATTTCAACGACACGTTCAGAAGGACGACATAATCGAGTGGCTTTGCTCGTTTTAACGATTGGACGATTAATCAGTATTGGATACTGAGTCATAATTTCTATTTTTTCTTCATCGGTTAGAGAATCATTTTCTAGATGAACAATTTCCGGTACATTGCGCCGAATTAATTCATCTACTGATATACCCATCTCAGCAATTAACTGTGTTAGCTCTACCGGTGTTGGTGGTGTCTCCAAATAATTAATCACCTCAGGTTCAATGCCGGCAAAACGAATAATTTCTAACGTATTCCGTGACGTCCCACATTGTGAATTATGATAAATGATTACTTTTTCCATATTAGTTAACGCTCCTTTATATTATCAACCCATCGATTCAAGTCAGATCCAGATAAAATTATTTACAAAATAAAACTATTCCATTCGAAAAAAATTTTAAGCGTATACTCCAGTATTAATTTATCAGCCTCTATATCTGTTTACGGCTCCAATTCGTCGATAGAACTCCCATTCAAAAGGCACCTTGTACGTACGTTGCAGCGCACGCAGTTCCTTCATTTCAAAACACTCATTGTTGCACGATATTCTTTTTCAGCCCTGCTACGATGTTTACCTACAGTGTACGTTCTTAATGCCCAACCGTCAAGTTAGTTCTAATAAATATTGAAAAAACCTTAACAATAACAACGTAATGCTGTTATTGCTAAGGCTCATCATCACTATTTTCCGTCGAACATATCCTTCATCTTATCGAAAAAGCCACCCTCGTGTCCTTTGACTGACTCGCCACTTTCTTTGGCTAAGTCTTTAAATAACGCGCGTTCTTTTTCAGACAATTTCGTTGGTGTCACAACTTTTACCGTTACATGTTGGTCCCCATTGCCAACACCACGTAAACTTGGCGCACCTTTACCTCGCAATCTAAACGTAGTATCCGTTTGCGTACCGGCTGGAACTTTTAGTTTCACATTTCCATGCACGGTTGGTACTTTTATCTCATCACCTAAAGCAGCTTGCGCAAAGCTGATAGGTAAATCAAAGAAAATCTCAGTGCCTTGACGCTCAAATTTATCACTCGGCTGTACCTTAAAGACAACATATAAATCGCCATAAGGACCTCCATTTTTACCAGCTTCACCTTGCCCAGCAAGACGCATTTGTTGATCATCTTCAACACCGGCTGGCACATTAATTTTTACTGAGTGTTCATGATTCTCAGTACCTGCACCATGACAGGTTGTACATTTTTCTTTAATTTCTTTACCTGTACCTTGGCAAACATCACAGACCGATTGTGTCATCACACGACCGAATGGTGTATTACGTTCCACTTGAACAGCACCTGTCCCGTGACAACGTGAACACGTTACCGGTTCAGTTCCTTCTTTTGCCCCTGAACCATGACACGTATGACACTCTTCTTGACGTTTATATTTAATGGTTGTTTCTTTACCAAAGATGGCTTCTTCAAAAGTCAATGTTACTCGATATTGTAAATCATTCCCACGTTGTGGTGCATTCGGACGACGACTTGCGCCACCTCCACCAAAAAATGATTCAAAAATATCTTCAAAGCCACCGAAACCACCGGCACCACCAAAACCGCCGCCGAATCCACCACCAAAGCCACCGGCTCCAAAGTTTGGATCATTAGCTGCATGACCATATTGATCATAAGCTGCACGTTTTTGGCTATCACTTAACATTTCGTAAGCTTCACTAATTTCTTTAAATTTTTCGTCCGCACCGGGCTCTTTGTTAATATCCGGATGATATTTTTTCGAAAGTTGACGATACGCTTTTTTAATTTCAGCATCCGAAGCATCACGGGATACGCCTAATACTTCATAATAATCTCGTTTACTAGCCATTTACACCCTCCTCGCTTCACAAATTTTGAATTGTAACGATTGAGAGGAGCCGGAATTTCTTTCAGCTCCTTCTCGTTATCGTCTGATTTTTGAAATCCTATCAATTAGTCGACTTCTTCAAAATCTGCGTCAACAACGCCATCATCGTTCGATGAAGCAGAGTCACTAGCATCCGCACCTTGTGCTGCTTGTTGAGCGGCTGCAGCTTGTTCATATAATTTTACGGTTAAGTTTTGAACTACTTCGTTTAATGCGTCGCGTTTAGTTTTCATTGCTTCTAAATCATTCGCTTCGATAGCTGCTTTTAATTCATCGCGTGCAGCTTCTGCTTGTTTTACTTCGTCATCTGATACTTTACCTTCTAATTCTTTCAATGTTTTATCTGTTGCGAAGATTAATTGATCTACTTCATTACGTAAATCAGCTTCTTCACGACGTGCTTTATCTGCTTCGGCGTTGGCTTCTGCATCTTTTACCATACGATCAATTTCTTCGTCTGATAGGCCAGATGACGATTTAATTGTAATTGTTTGTTCTTTTTGTGTACCTAAATCTTTCGCACTAACATTGACAATACCGTTTTTATCGATATCAAATGTTACTTCGATTTGAGGTACACCACGTGGTGCAGGTGGAATATCCGTTAATTGGAAGCGTCCTAATGTTTTATTATCCGCTGCCATTTGACGTTCACCTTGTAACACATGAACATCTACTGCCGGTTGGTTATCTGCTGCGGTAGAGAATACTTGTGATTTTGATGTAGGGATTGTCGTATTGCGGTCGATTAATTTTGTAAATACGCCACCCATTGTTTCAATACCTAATGATAATGGAGTTACGTCTAATAATACGATGTCTTTTACATCACCTGAGATAACACCACCTTGAATGGCAGCACCCATTGCTACTACTTCGTCAGGGTTTACAGATTTGTTTGGTTCTTTACCAGTTTCTTTACGAACAGCCTCAACTACTGCAGGGATACGTGTTGAACCACCGACTAAAATAACTTCATCAATATCTTTTGGTGATAAGCCAGCATCTTGTAATGCTTGACGAACAGGTTGTTTTGTGCGTTCTACTAAATCATGTGTTAATTCATCAAACTTAGCACGTGTCATTGTTAATTCCATATGTAATGGACCTTCAGCAGATGCTGTGATGAATGGTAAGCTAATTTGGGTTGTACTTACACCAGATAAATCTTTTTTTGCTTTTTCAGCAGCATCTTTCAAACGTTGTAATGCCATTTTATCTTTTGATAAATCAACACCATTCTCTTTCTTGAATTCAGCTACTAAATAATCCATAATTTTTTGGTCAAAGTCGTCGCCACCTAAATGGTTGTCACCCGCTGTTGATAATACATCAAAGACGCCATCACCTAATTCTAAGATAGAAACGTCGAATGTCCCACCACCTAAGTCGAATACTAAGACTTTTTCTTCTGCATCTGTTTTATCTAAACCATAAGCTAATGCAGCAGCAGTTGGTTCGTTAACAATACGTTCTACTTCTAAACCTGCGATACGACCAGCATCTTTCGTTGCTTGACGTTGTGCATCGTTGAAGTATGCTGGTACAGTAATAACTGCTTTTTCAACTTTTTCGCCTAAGTAATCTTCAGCAAATCCTTTTAAATATTGTAAAATCATTGCAGAAATTTCTTGAGGTGTGTAATCTTTGTCACCCATTTTTTCTTTGTGTGACTCGCCCATATAACGTTTGATTGAGCTAATAGTATTTGGGTTGGTTACTGCTTGACGTTTTGCAACTTCCCCTACTTGAATTTCATCATTTTTAAATGCAACTACTGAAGGTGTTGTACGGTTACCCTCTGGGTTTGGAATAATCTTCGCTTCGCCACCTTCTAATACGGCAACTGCTGAGTTTGTAGTTCCTAAGTCAATACCAATAATTTTAGCCATAATAATTTTTCTCCTTTATTCTTTGATTCTGGTTCGCTTGGGTTGCCTTGACATCCACTTCGCATAAATGCTCAGAGTACTGACGTACTCCTGCGCTTTTTGCTCCAGTGGTTCAAGGCAGAGCACCCGCGCTCACACTATGTTGATTCTGGTTCGCTTGGGTTACCTTGACGTCCACTTCGCATAAATGCTCAGAGTACTGGCGTACTCCTGCGCTTTTTGCTCCAGTGGTTCAAGGCAGAGCACCCTTGCTCACACTATGTTTTTATTCTGCGACGATGACCATTGCTGGTCTTAATACTCGTTCATGTAATATATAGCCTTTTTGTAAAACATTTAATACTGTCTCACTTGCTTGTCCATCTGTAGCTGGCATTACACTGACTGCTTGATGGAAATTCGGATCAAATGGTTGCCCAATCGGATCAATAACTACGATATTTTCACGTTCAAAAGTCGTTTTCAACTGTGACATGACCATTTCAACACCTTTTTTTAATGCTGCAGCATCTTCAGATGTTGTCTCTGCTTGCAATGCCCGTTCAAGGTTATCAACCACTTCTAACAAATCACTCGCAAGTTTTTGTGAACGGAACTTCGCAGCATCTTGGCGCTCTTTAGCATTAATCCGTTGCATGTTGGCAATTTCAGCTTGTAAACGTAAAATACGTTCTTCCAATACTTCTTTTTCTGCCTCTAATGCCTTCACTGGGTCCACCGTCTCTTCGGTTGTTTCAGTGTCTTCAGCTTCGTTCACTGCTTCCTCTTCCACTTCTTCTTCAGTTTCAGTAGTTTGTGAATTAACTTCCTCTACTGATTCTTTTCGAACTTCTGTTTCCTTCGTTTCTTCAGTCAACACAACCCCTCCTTTATTCTAAATTGCTAATACCTGGATAATTCTACTAATAATTGATTCATGTGTTGAATCACTACCGGATACGACATTGTTGCGGGTCCAATAAGACCAAAACTAACAAGATGGCTTCCAATTTTTATTTTCGCCGTTATAATACTTAAATTCTTATAATGATACGGTGCATATTGGAAATCAAAAATAACATCTAAGCCTTTTTTGGCATTGGCTAAAAATTTAAACCAATCCTCATTGCCATCAAGTAAATCAAATAAGTTTTTCCATGCCTGTATCGGCATTTGCGTGTCAATGATATCAAATAAATGATTTTTCCCAACAGCATAATAATCACTGGCATCATATGCGTCTAAAGCTTGTTTAATAAGTGGTGCAAAATTCAACTGCATTGATACTGCCTGTTGAATTCTAAGCGGAAATGTTAACTGCATACGCGGATAAATTTCAGCTAAGGTTAAATCACACAATTCATCTTGAACCATTGCCTCAATCTTATGAATGGCTGATTCATCCAGTGGTTGCGGTGTCTGAAATAATTGACTTTCTACCCGATTATGATCCGTAATAATCGACGCAATCACTTGCGTATCACTTACCTTGGATAGCTTGAAATCGCGCATTCTACGAAATTTTTCATTAGTGACATAGGCAACAGTGGTATATCCGGTTAATTTGGATAAACGCTCTGTGGCATAATTAACCAATTCTTGAATATCATAAAAACGCTCTTTCATCATCGGCGCAATCAATGCATGGCTCGATTCACGCTCTTCATTAAAGTGTTGAATCAGTTGATTGATATAGAAACGATAGCCTTCAAACGAAGGAATTCGCCCGCTTGAACTATGAGCCTTCATTAAATAACCCAATTGTTCCAATGCTACCATATCGTTACGAATCGTTGCTGGACTCACATTTAATACACTTTTTTGTAATAAGGTGCGTGAACCAATCGGTTCTTCCGTCTCACCGTATAATTTTACAATCAATTGTAAAATCTGTTCTTGTCTTGGTGTTAAATCCATTTATTTGTCTCACCTCACTTATTAGCACTTGAATAGTTAGAGTGCTAACTTAACTATATCTTACACCCTTATGACGAACTTGTCAACACTTTAAACAAAAAAATTAGCACTCTTTTATCCAGAGTGCTAAATCATTGTTTTTTATTTGTTTCCCTCAAGTGTTGTCGGGGTACTCACAATAATCTTTTCAACATCTTATACGTCCCCCACAAGATGCCGGAGAGCCTTCTTATGGTTCGCTGACACTTCCTGCCGTCAAAGCGGGGTTTTCTACCGCTTCTGCATCAATGAAAAAGGTAAATCCTTCCCCTGTCACTTGATGAATATCCGCAACAGTTACAAATGCTTTTGAATCAATTTCATGAATAATTTTCTGCAATGTCAGTAATTGACGTTGGTTGATAACAATATAGATAATGTGTTTTTCATGCTTTGTATAAAAGCCATAGCCATTCATAATCGTCACACCACGGTCTAATTTCTTCGTTAATCGTGTGGCTATCTCTTCATGATGATCAGAGATAATGGTGACAGCTTTTCTCGGATTTGAACCTTCTAATATAAACGACAATGTCTGACTCGTCACTAACAATGTTCCGATTGTTAATACTCCTTTTTCCAGACCAATAACAAATGTCAATGGAATTAAAATCAATACATCTAATATTAGAAAAGCACGCGATACGCTAATGCCTAAATATTTATTCATAATCAAGGCAATAATATCAGTACCCGCAGTTGTCCCATTACCTAAAATCACAATCCCAATACCTAATCCAATGAGAAAACCTGCAACTAATGGTGCAACTAACGTATTTTCTGGGACAAATGTCCCGATATTTACATATTGTAAAAATAATGACATCGCGACAATGGATAGAAGGGTATAAATAATCGTTCGTTTTTCTAAATATGTCCACCCAACAATTAGCAAAATGGTATTTGCAATAAAACTAACCACTGCATTATTCCAACCAAATACATAGAGAAAGAAAAGTGAAAATCCAGTAATACCTCCCTCACCCAATTGGTTTGGTATCACTACAGCGTTAATAGCAATCGCAAAAATCAAATTACCTAACAGCACTAGTAGTATAGAAATCACAATTTCTCGTATTCTTTTGTTCTTCATGACACCCGCCTCCTTTTTACGGCTCTAAGTTACTGAAACGGCTCTCCTCCAAAACGCTTTCCTGTGTGTGACACACGTCGATGATTTCCTCCAGTGCTCCATTTTAACACACACAAATATGTTATTTCATTGTTAATGTACCTAATAAATCGCGAAAAACGGTATCTGCTAAAAATAAACCTCTTGTCGTCAAACGAACATTATCCTCTTCGATTACAAGTAGCCCCAATGCTGTTTGCTCTTCAAAAAACGTTTGAAATAACGTTAACGCATTCTGATTAAAGCGCTGGTTAAAATCGGATAAACGAAAACCATTTGTGGTACGTAGCGCCAGGAATAAATACTCTTCCATTTGGTCAGCGACTGATAAAGGCAATTCATTAACAACTGGTTTTTGATTTGCTTCTATCGCACGTAAAAAATGATGCACAGGTCCACTATTATAGTAGCGAACACCATCAACAAATCCATGTGCTCCGGCACCAAAACCGTAATACGGCACATATTGCCAATATTTCAAATTATGGCGCGACTCAAACCCTGGTCGAGCAAAATTACTCACTTCATATTGTTCAATACCTGAGTCGTGCAAGCGACGAATGGCTAATTCAAACATATCCGCATCAACATCTTCTGATGGTAATAGCAACTTTCCTTCGCGTTGTAGTTGCTGAAACAAAGTCTGATTTTCAATAATGAGTGAATAGAGAGAATAATGCGGTAAGTCCAATGTTAGTGCTTTTGTCAAACTCTCATTAAAATCTTCCATCGTCTGCTCCGGTAATCGGAAAATAAGATCAATACTTAAATTCGTAATACCCGCTTCTCGTAACCACTCAATACTTTGATAGATATGCTTTTCACGGTGGTTGCGCCCAATTTTACGTAATAGGCGATCATTGAATGACTGCACACCCATACTCACCCGATTGACACCGAACTGAGCCAATAATTGGCATTTTTCAAATGTCAACTCACCCGGATTAATCTCAAATGTATACTCAGTCTTGTCATCATACGGTAAATAGTGTTGAATACTGGTTAATAACTGCGTCAATTCGTCAATATTTAAGCAACTCGGTGTCCCACCACCCACATAAATCGTATCAAAACATTCTTGGTGATTTTGTAAATACATTGAAAATTCATGTTCCAAACCAGTTAAATAACGCCCAACCGGTTGTCCATCATAAAAATATTTATTAAACGCACAGTAATGACATATTTTCTTACAAAATGGAATATGTATATAGGCTGCATTAACCGACTCCATTTTGTTCACCATAACCATTTCGTTCGAAATATTCCCTCGTTTGTAATAAATCCGCATCAAGTTGGGCAACTAAGCCATCAATACCTGAAAACTTCATTTCATTTCGTAAATAAGATAACCACTCTACACGGACATGATAACCATAAATATCACGGTCAAAATCTAAAATATATACTTCACAGGTTTTCCGTCGGTTTGCTTCAAACGTTATATTATAGCCTATCGATGCCATTCCTTGGTACCAAGTGCCATCGACAAATATTCTAACAACATAGACGCCAACACTCGGCAAAACTTCTTGTGGATTGATTTGTACATTAGCTGTCGGATAGCCAATCGTACGACCACGCTTATCTCCATGCACTACTACACCAGAGGTCTGATAAGCATAACCTAACTCTCGATTAGCATTCTCAATATGATTTGTTTCAATTAACGTTTTGATATTACTAGAACCAACTTTTTGTTCATCCACAATCAACTCTGGCACTTCAATCACGTCAAAACGCTCTTTAGCATGTACGGGTAATGTTTCCATATTGGCTAACGCTTTTTTACCATATGTATAATCAAAACCTGCTACCACAGCAATCGCATTTAATCCAACAATATAATCATCGACAAAGGATTGGGGGGATTGCTTTCCAAAATCTAATGTATAATCCACTAAAAATAAATAATCAACAGCTAACGCTCTCAGCAATTCTAGTTTACGCTCTAACAAAGTTAAATATTGTACATCTTCTGCTTGTAAATTGCGGTACAAAATCTTTGGATGTTGATTAAAGGTCATAACAGCTAACGGCACACCGCGTTTTTGCGCTTCTTCTTTAGCGCGACGAATCACCGCTTGGTGCCCGCGATGAACACCATCAAAGAATCCCAATGCTAATACAATTTTTTGTTTCGGTATTTGTTCTTTATGATATGGGTGCTGTAATCGAATGATTTCCACTACATTATCCCTACTTTCTTTCTTCATTTTCTGATAATACAAACATTCTTAATGGTTTTATGAAGCCAGATCTTCCTGGATGCGGCTGATAAATCGCTTTAACCACATCCTTATAAAATACGGCAACTGGCTCTGTAACTATCTGTCCAAAATAATCCGCTGGTACCACACTTCCATTTTTTATAATGTCAAATTGAGCCATTGATAAATCAATACGCGGAAAATTAGATAATGCTGCTTCAATTGAATAGATATATTGGTCAATAGTCTGATTATCAATCGCTAACGCTACTTGTTCGAGGGTTAGCGCCATTTGCGCATCAAAACCACCAGTAGCTTGTCGAATTAGTTGTGACATATGACTCGCATAACCTAATGCTTCACCTAAATCTACGGCTAAAGTCCGTACATACGTTCCTTTGCCACACACAACACGAAATTGCCACGATTGTAATTGAGTAGTCGCATCGTATTTCGGTTCGTTAATCCGTTCAAATGAATGGATGACTGCCTGACGTACTGGACGTTCGACCGTTTCACCTTGTCGTGCATACTCGTATAATCGCCGACCATTAACTTTGACAGCAGAATAATACGGTGGAATTTGTTGGATAATACCCACAAACGACTGCATCTTTTCATCAATCGTCCTCGTGTCAACAGGTGTTAAAACTGGTGTGTTTAAGACAACAGCTCCGCTGCTGTCCTCAGTCTCTGTCGAAAAACCTAGTGTAATTTCGCCAACGTATTCTTTTTGTCCGTCCATCAATAATTCAACAAGTTTCGTTGCTTCACCTAAACAAATTAATAACACACCTTCAACATCGGGATCTAATGTGCCAGTGTGTCCGATTCGTTTCATTTTTAATAATTTTCGCAGCTGGAAAACTACGTCGTGACTCGTCATCCCCTTTTCTTTCCAAATCGGCAATAAACCTCGCATACGATTCCCTCTCTCCATCTTTGGCCTTCTATTTCCGCTAAAAAGCACAACGGAAATTCCCTTACAAATCAATATTATAACAAAAATCACTTGAAGTAACTAGCATTTTAATAGGATGAGATTCTTTTCGTTCCAGCTTTCATCCTTCTGTTTTTTATTGATGGAGACATTCTTGTTCATACTGTTTTAATGCATATTCCATTAAAAATTTGGTTAATTCTTCAAAAAATAGTTTAAGCATTGCTTCAAAACTAAATAATGCCTCACTTCTCTTTAAAATCGATAGACTTTGTGTTATAATTGTTTGCATAGAGAACCTCTTCTTTCTTATGGTCTGATAACTTTAAGAATTAGGTTCTCTTCTTTTTTTGCAAGAGATTTATTTAATTTGAGTATTTTCGAGTACTATTTTACACATAGAATAGGATGCCTACAGACACTAATGTTTAACTCTATGTAAATGATGTTGGTGACCCTTTATTAACCGATAGAAAAAATGATACCGCCATCAATATTGCCCACACAAAAATAGCTAGCTATACAACATCTAGTATAGCTAACTACATAAAAATTATTCTTCATCCAACATTTTCAAACGTGCTGGGTATAGACTAATCACTTGCCCCAAAGGAGTTACGTCCTGAATAGCTGAACCATTTGATAGACGATCACTAATTGGTGTATCAAATGCTTTTACTTCAAGTGTTTTTCCGGTATCACCTAAAATAATAATCGGAATATTTCCTTTATTCAGAGCAATTACTTGTATAAAGCGATGCGGATTAGCTTTTAATTCTTTTAACAATAAATGACCGCGACTGCTACGATTGGATACTTTCGATATTACATCCACATAAAATCGTTTCAAATGTGCACGTTGAGTCAATGCTAATAACTGTGGACGTTCAATGGCTGTATCAACCAATAATGACGCAATCACAACATCATCATCTTTTAGCTTAATCGCCACGACCCCTTGCGCCTTTGTGCCACTCACTGGCACTTCACTTAAATCATAGCGCACACCATAACTGCGCTCAGTAATCACAATCACTTCATAGGTCATACCAGGTTTCGCCTTGGTTACCGCTATCACAGCATCTTGTTTATCTTTCAACTTCATTGCTGTCGCTGTTTTCGTTTTATAACTACGGTAAGTAGTGAATTGATCTAAGGTCGTTTGTTTAATCATACCTTTCCGCGTCGTCATCACTAAAGTCGGATTATTATCGCCTGATAAGGTTGACGGATCCATGACCGATTTAAAGGCTGCAATTAACTGTTCACCGTCTTCCAATCGATAATTCGTCGACAAATGCATTCCCATATCTTTCCAACGAATATCTGGTAATTCATGTACCGGTAAATGAATATAATTACCCTTATTCGTGACTAAAACAATCGCATCATGCGTACTCATTTCTTGGACAAAGATTGGGTAATCTAATTCACGACTACCTAAATCTTGGGCATCCGACGCAGTAAACGAACGAACACTTGTTCGCTTGATATATCCTTCTTTTGTAACTGATACATACACCTGTTCATCCGGAATCAACACACTCGTTTCAACCGTAATCTCTTCAACTTCGGCTTGCACGCGCGTTCGGCGCGGTGATTGATACCGTTTTTTTATATCTTTCAACTCATTCGCTAACACTTTTTTCAATGTATCTTCATTATTCAAAATATTTTGATACATTAAAATACGTTCATTCAACTCCAATTTTTCATTTTGCAAAGCTTCAATATCCGTATTAGTTAAACGATACAATTGTAAATTCACAATTGACTCTGATTGTTCTGGTGAAAATTCAAATTCACGTTCCAGATTGCGTTTTGCGTCAGCTTTATTTTCACTCGCACGAATCAATGCAATCACTTCATCTAGGATGGAGACAACACGTATCAAACCATCAACAATATGTAGACGCTTCTTATCTGCTGCTAGCATATGTTCCGTACGTTTTGTCAACACTTCTTTTTGATGCTCTAAATATGCTTCTAACATTTGCATCAAGCCCACTACCATTGGACGTCGTTCATGAATCGCCACCATATTAAAATGATAGTTCACTTGCAAATCAGTATTTTTCAACAGATATTGTAAAATACCTTCGGCATTAACTTCACGTTTTAATTCGATGACGACACGTACACCATTACGGTCACTCTCGTCACGAACATCTGCAATTCCTTCAATTTTACGTTGAATACGAATATCATCTAAACGCTGAATTAATTTCGCTTTATTGACTTCATACGGTATTTCGTGAATCACAATTTGTTGCTTATTACCTTTTAATTGCTCAATTTCTGTAACAGAACGAACTATAATTTTGCCTTGGCCTGTTTCGTACGCTTTACGAATTTGTTCAGCACCTTGAATAATCGCTCCGGTTGGGAAATCAGGCGCTTGAATAAACTGTAAGATATCATTGAGTTGGTAACGCTTATGCGTCAGCATATACACTAATGCATCTATCACTTCCGCTAAATTATGCGGTGGAATTTCTGTCGCATAACCTGCAGAAATTCCTGTTGCACCATTCACTAGTAAATTCGGAATCCGTGCCGGTAACACCGTCGGTTCTTCTAATGTATCATCAAAGTTTAATAGGTAATCGACGGTTTGATGTTGGATATCGCGAAGTAATTCATCCGCAATCGGCGACAAACGTGCCTCTGTATAACGCATTGCAGCCGCTGGATCACCGTCCATACTCCCATTATTTCCGTGCATATCAATTAATGTTTCGCGCAATTTCCAATCTTGACTCATCCGCACCATCGCTTCATACACAGAAGAATCCCCATGCGGATGATAATTACCAATAACATTCCCCACTGTTTTCGCTGATTTACGATACGGATTAGCTGCAGTATTGCGATCCATATACATAGCATATAAAATACGTCGCTGTACCGGTTTTAAACCATCACGAATGTCAGGTAAGGCACGGTCTTGAATAATATATTTGGAGTAACGTCCAAAACGGTCTCCAATGACGTTGGCAAAATTGAGTTCTTGAATATTTTCTTCAACCATGTCATGCTCCTCATTCTAAGTCCAATGAACGAAAATATTACTACTTCAACCGTTATCTTTTTACATTTCACGCAAGTTAACTGTTAAAGTAAGTTATTTTTATGTTCATCATCACACTCTTTTTTATTTACTTGAGATAAAGCGACTCTGCTGTAAAACGCTAAAAGTTCTCAGCGTTTTCGCCTCCTGCGCAACAGTATTTTTAGTCACAGTCGCTCCTCAGATTCTGTTTGTTCGGATTGGCTTCGTATCCACTTTAAAAGTCAAAACCATGCGATACTTGCACACACCCTCACTCACACGATAATTTATTTCTTTTAATTGATGAATTGACATCTTCTTATTCTCACATTCCTTCTAAAAAGAAAGTGATAACTTTATAATCTATTTACGCATCACCTAAAACAATTCCATTTGTTCTACTGCTTCCTCTTCTATCGCTTGACTGTGTTGCGAAACAAGTTTTTCGTGTTCATCATTGGAAGTCGTATGATGCTCATTTAATAGTGTATCTTCCGTATCCATTGTAAATTGAACATTTTTTTCAATCCACTTACGTCGAGGTTCAACTTTATTTCCCATCAAAGTCGTCACACGTCGCTCCACTTGCGCCGCATCATCAATCGTTACACGAATAAGTATCCGTGTTTCTGGATTCATCGTTGTCTCCCACAACTGGTCAGCGTTCATCTCACCAAGACCCTTGTACCGTTGTAACATATAGCCTTTTCCAACTTTTTTAATCGCAGCATCCAATTCTTCATCAGTCCATGCGTATTCGACGACTTGTTTTTTTCCTGAACCACGAGACACTTTAAACAATGGGGGCATCGCTAAATAAACTTTGCCCGCTTCTAACAATGGCTTCATATATCGATAGAAAAAGGTTAATAATAACACTTGAATATGTGCCCCATCAGTATCCGCATCCGTCATAATAATTACTTTATCGTAATTGACCGACTCGATATCAAAGTCTGCCCCAACACCAGCACCAATCGTGTAAATCATCGTATTAATTTCTTCGTTTTTCATAATATCTTGCATGGATGCTTTTTCAGTGTTGATAACTTTACCACGCAATGGCAATATTGCTTGATATTGACGGTCACGACCTAACTTGGCAGACCCCCCAGCAGAATCACCCTCGACTAAGTACAATTCATTTTTACTCGCATCTTTTGACTGAGCTTTGGTCAACTTACCCGAGATTAACTTTTCTTGAGCTGATTTTTTTGTACCTGTTCGAGCAGCGTCCCTCGCTTTACGAGCTAGCTCGCGCGTTTCTCGCGCACGAATCGCTTTTCGCAAAATCATTTGACTGAAATTACCATTTTCATTTAAAAAGGCAGCTAATCGTTCAACCACTAAGTTTTCAACTAAAGCACGTGCTTTGGGTGTGCCTAATTTTTCTTTTGTCTGCCCTTCAAATTGTAAATATTGCTCCGGAATACGTAACGAAATAACAGCTGTTAACCCTTCACGCACATCACTACCTTCAAGATTTTTATCTTTTTCTTTAATCAATCCGACACGACGTCCATATTCATTGAATGCTTTCGTAATCCCTGTTTTCATCCCCACTTCATGGGTACCACCAGACGCTGTCCGTACGTTGTTAGCAAAGGATAAAATCGTCTCAGAGTAGCCGTCGTTATACTGCATTGCAAAATCTACTTCAAATTCCTCACTAGTAGCAGAAAAACTAAAAGTATCACCTAATAAGTCTTTTTCTTCATTTAAATATTGGATGAAATCTTCTAAACCACGCTCATAATGAAAGACTTCATGGTAGTCGTGTCGCATATCAGTAATTTCTATAGTCAATCCTTTTAATAAAAAGGCAGATTCACGTAACCGGTCGGCAATCACTTCAGAATTAATTTGTGCATTACCAAAAATGGTTTTATCTGGCATAAAATGAACGGTTGTCCCATGACCCGTTTTCGTTGCAGCCTTACTCTTTTTCAATTTGGTCACTGGCTTGCCACCATCTTCAAAACGCATCTGATAATGACTACTGTCACGGGTTACCTCAACTGTCAACCAACTGGATAAGGCATTCACTACGCTAGCACCTACCCCATGTAAACCACCGGATGACTTATAACCACCTTGACCGAATTTACCTCCAGCATGTAAAACCGTAAAAATAACTTGGATGGTAGGTACACCTGTCGCGTGTTGACCAACCGGCATCCCACGTCCATTATCTTGAACACGTACACTACCATCTGCTTCGATGGTTACAGAAATATAATCAGCAAAACCCGATAGAGCTTCATCGACTGAGTTATCAACAATTTCATAGATGAGATGATGAAGTCCTCGTTGGTCTGTTGAACCGATATACATCCCTGGACGTTTACGGACTGCATCCAGACCTTCTAATATTTGAATAGCATCATCATTATATTGCATCGGTGTCGTCTGCTTATTTGACATTATTTCACCTCTTTTATTTACTCTAACTCATATATCATATCAAAAATAGATTGTGTGTTTCAAATAGTATTTCAATCAAAAGCACCTTTTTTCATCTTAATTTGACTGAATCTACGATTCACCTGTGACTATTCTCTAATATATTCACGGTCAAGTGAATCATTTGTCCCGTCACGAACAAAACGTTCCACCACCATTTTCAAATCATATTTATCTCTTAAATCAATAATTTGTTGCATCGTTTCCGATTGATGGTGCAAGTCAAGAGCATGTTGATTGTCCCACGCATCCACTAATAAAATCGTCTCAGGATTTTCAAGCGATGAAAAATATTGATAACCCAAATTGCCAGGTTTACTACGAATTGTCTCTACAATACCTGTTTCTAACATTTCTTCAGCAAATTTACGTGCTAAACCATTATTGCCTGTATAATAAATATTAATATGTATTGTCAAATTAATCCCTCACTTTACGCTTATTCAATCGAGTAA
Source organism: Aerococcaceae bacterium zg-1292 (assembly GCA_016126655.1). Lineage (GTDB taxonomy): Bacteria > Bacillota > Bacilli > Lactobacillales > Aerococcaceae > Globicatella. The sequence goes on from CP065955.1 coordinate 1,356,558, forward strand.
TGATAACATTTACTTGTCGCAATCTCGGATGCATATCTACTCCATTCATCCGATTTAAAACTTCGTCACCTATTCTTTGGTGATATCTGTGCTTCTTGCCTAAGCTTAATCATCCACGTAATGATTGTCAACCATTAACAAAAAACTCTACCGATTTAGAGTGATTCGTGATACACTTGATACAAATCGCAATCATTTTGGAGGTTACTATGCATTTTTTATATCTAATTCTAGCTTATCTCGTCGGTTCAATCCCTACTGGAGTATGGTATTCACGTTTTAAACATCATATTGATGTACGTGAATTAGGAAGTGGCAATAGCGGCGCTACCAATGTGGGACGCAACTTTGGTTTTAAAGCCGCACTTTTTGTGACTCTGGTTGATATTTTTAAGGGGATGCTCGTTGTGATGCTGGCAAAACATTTATTCCCTAACGAGCATTATCTAATAATGGGCACAGCCATCGCAGCTGTATTGGGGCATGCCTACCCTATCTATGCCAATTTTAAAGGGGGCAAGGTAGTCGCCACTTCTTTTGGTGTCGCTGCTGGTTTCAGTTTGCCTATAGCGTTTTTTGGAGCATTATTTTTATTTCTACTCATTTATTTAACCAGTACCATTAGTTTATCAGCTATGTCTAGTTTTACAGCAACTGCTCTGTACATTTATTTCACTCAAGACGATATTTACGGTTACGGATTTTTACTGATAGCAGTATTTTTGATGTATCGCCATCGCCCTAATGTCCACCGCTTATTGCAAGGCACTGAAAGTCGCATCAGTTTTGGTTTGCGCAATCCGAAAAAATAATCAAAGCATAAATGTTGAACGCTTTCTTTTTGTATGTTACGCTTTAATTATAGTAATTATAAAAATGCAAGCAAAGGTATAGCATCTGCATTCACTGACGAAGTTTTCCTAACTGTCAGCAGACATTTTTATAGCACTGCTCAGTGGGAGTAGAAGTAACCTTAGCAAGCAAAAAAAGAAGGAGTTATGTTGACATGAAATTTTCGCAAACTAAAGATTCACTCAATCAATTGGTAGCAGATTTAAGTCAAGCTTCAACTGCTATCCATCAAATTCATTGGTACTTACGTGGTGCAAATTTTATCACTTGGCATGAGCGTATGGACGACTACCGTAAGCGAATCGAAGCGCAATTAGATGAAGTAGCAGAACGACTCATTACCATTGACGGCGCTCCGTTTTCTACGTTAGAAGAGTTTGCTAAAGAAACGAAAATCGATAGCATTGATGGACGTTATAATCGTGATTTAAACGAACACATCTCACGTTTAATCGTGTTGTTTAGAACTTTGATTGAAGATTATCAACAAGTAATTGATGTTGCTGGAGAAGAAGATGATAACGTCAGCGAAGATATGGCGATTAGCTTCAAAGGCGAATTAGAAAAACTTGTCTGGATGTTGCAAGCAGAATTAGGTCATGCACCAGAAATTGACGCATAAATGTTTTTAGCACGGATTGGTTAGCCAATCCGTGCTTCTAACTTTATCTCATATACTATTCCCCAATCACATGATACCGTGCAAAAATGGGTTTTAATCCAAAATATAATACCGGCACTAATATGATCGTTACAAAAGCTGTAAAGAATGTTGCTGGCATACCGGTTAACGCTGTTGCTAAAGCTGCTTTAAACGTTGTACCAATAATTAATTGCTTCATAAAGAAAATAACATAACGCATGACGATTTTTAAGATTGCCGCCCACACTCCAATCATCACAATATTAAATTGCGTATCCCGATGCCGCATCATTTTATATACTAATTCAATTAATAACACAATCACAACCGATTGCAATACTGTTTCAATTGCTCCAGGTACACCATATCCATTCAATACATCAAAAATAAATAGCCCTAAGGATGAGGCAATCATGCCGCGTTTATATCCCATCAACAATCCTGATATCGCGACTAGGGCATTCCCAGGGTGAACCATTGAATTACTAATTGCTGATGGCATCGGTATCCTAATAAATTGAATTGCCAACACTATCATTGCCGCATACATCGCCATCTCAACTAATTTAAACACTTCACTCTGTCTTTTCATATACTCTCCACTTCCTCACTAAAAAAATCCATTACTGTGCGCATCACAGGTATATAATTTATTTCTTTTTGATTCACATCCGTTTTTGAGACTGCCAACGATAACCACTGCGATAATTTTAAAACAATGTTATCTAGCGTTAATTGATGCATCCAAGCACTCGTCAACAAAGCACTGGTTAAATCGCCTGTTCCAAAATAACTGCGATTTGACTTGGCATGATGGACGCCGATTAACTGTTCATCGCTTGATAAATAATAAAAGCTTATTTTTCCAGGATGCTCAATTGTCTCTACACCGGTCAACAAGGTTTGCTTAGCCCCCATCTGCTTCATCTTGAATAATAATTGTTGAATAAAAACCTCGTCGATTTGTTGCGGATACACTTCCCCTACCATTAAACAAGCTTCTGTCACATTCGGCAAAACAATAGTAGCTTGTTGCACCAAATGCCGCATACTAGGTAGTATCTGCTCATTGAATCCCTGATAAAATTTACCATGGTCTGCCATTATTGGGTCGACAATCAATGGCACAGTCGAATTTTCCTTTTTAACGTAATCTACAAATTGGTCAATTTGATTCGCAGTAGCAAAATACCCTGTCACATAAGCAGAAAATGAATATGCTTGTTGTTGCCAATGAGCTAAAATCTGTTGAAAGTCGTCTTTGATTTCATGCCGAATAACAGGACCATTACCGGTATGATGCGATAATACTACCGTTGGAAGCCAAGCTGTCTTGAACCCAGCAGCTGTTATTATCGATTGTGCAATCATGCCAGCTACTTGTCCGCTACCTGGTAAATCATTTACAATTAATATCGGATTCATTGCTACGCCTCCTTTATTATATATTGTTATTTTACGACGTATCTGATACCATTAAAAGTATCAAATTATTCATTTTTAATAGTACCAGGAGCGAAACTATGATTATCCCGTTAACAAAAGACACCCCACAGCCGCTTTATATACAAGTTTACTTACAATTAAAACAATGGATTATTGACGGAACATTGCCTCACCATGCTGCACTACCGAGCAAACGACAATTAGCTATAGAAAATAAAATAAGCATTAATACTGTTATGAATGCTTACGACCAATTGCTAACCGAAGGTTATATTTATTCAAAAGAACGAAAAGGTTACTTTGTCGCAACCATTGACTACCAAATGGTACCCATAAGTTCCAATTCTACAGCAACTGCCGCCGATAACACAAATACTTCGTATCAAATCGATTGGTCCAATAGTCATGTGGATAGCGCGATTTTTCCTCATAAATTATTAAAAAAAATATATCAACAATTACTCGATAATGATTGGCACTCATTAATTCAATCCAGTCCAACTCAAGGGGATCGGGCATTACGTAACGCATTACAAGGATATCTCACACTGTCACGCGGTGTACCAACAAATGCAAATCAACTCATACTAGGACCCAGTTCAAAATATTTACTGAGCATCTTATTACGAGTCTTGCCCGGTCTTCGTGTTGTTGGCGTAGAAAATCCCGGTTATCATCAATATTTTCCATTGTTAACAGCACATAATATAGCCATTGTCCCCTTACCACTGGATGATGAGGGACTAATCGTACCACAAAGTGAAAATGAGACAATTGAACTTATAATCGTAACCCCTAATCACCAATTTCCAACCGGACGCTTTATGCCGCTTGAAAGGCGCCAACAACTCTTACATTGGGCCTATGCTAAGCCAAATCGTTGGATTATTGAAGATGATTATGACAGCGAGTATAAATATGCAGGCATTCCTATTCCCTCGCTTACACAATTAGATACCCAGCACCGTGTAATTTATATGAGTAGTTTATCACGTACCTTAGCCTCCGGCTATCGTGTGAGTTTTGCTGCTCTACCCCAACAATTGGTACCTTTTTATAAACAAGTAGCACCACAACTGTCGCCCTCACTAAATAGCATTACTGAAAAAGCATTAACAATGTTTATTCACAACCAACATTTAGAAAAGCATCTCAATCGGTCACGAATTTTTTATAAGAGAAAGCGTGACGCTCTGATGAATGCCATTTATCATCTGGATAAAAATGCAGAAATTACCGGCTATGAAGCTGGGTTGCATATTTTATATCGGCCTAGTTTAACATTTAACTACCAAGCTTTGATGGCAAAGACAAGAGCTGAAAGAATTAAATTAACCGTCCTTGCTGATTATACGATCAACCCTAGCGATGAACATTATCAGACATTGTTTCTCAGTTATTCACATATATCGTTAGATTCCATTGGTAGCGAATTTACCCGACTGTGGAAAATTATCAAAGATTGCCCGTTATAATACAAAGAAAACCGCTAACGATTTTTCCGTTAGCGGTTCATCTTATACATATTGTCGTTTTTCTCCATTCATGTAGGCAGCATCAATAATACCGCCACCTAAACATTCTTCACCACGGTAAAAGACTACCGCTTGACCTGGTGTAATAGCTCTCACTGGTTCTGCAAATACAACCATTGCCTTGGTTCCTGTCTCATCAAGTGTCACTTTGACATTGGTATCTTGTTGACGGTAACGGAATTTAGCGGTACATTCAAATTCTTTTTCAGTCCAATTATTTTGTGTAAAGTGAATATCACTCGCTTCTAAATAGTCCGAATAGAGATTTGGATGGTGATAACCTTGCCCTACATATAGCGTTTGTGTCGTCATATCTTTTCCAATCACAAACCACGGATCGTTGGTTGTCCCAGCAGTTCCACCAATACCTAATCCTTGTCGTTGACCGATGGTATAGTACATAAGCCCCATATGATTCCCCATGACTTTACCATCAAGCGTAATCATTTTTCCTGGTTTATTCGGCAAATAATTTGATAAAAACTCATTGAAATCACGTTCACCGATAAAACATACACCCGTAGAATCTTTCTTCTTAGCAGTGGCTAGGCCAGCTTCTTCCGCAATTTTACGAACTTGTGGCTTTTGGATATCACCTAATGGAAATAAAGCACGACTCAATTGTTCTTGCGATAATTGACTTAAGAAATACGTTTGATCTTTCCGTTCATCTTTACCACGCAACAAATGGACAGTCCCATCTTCATCACGTTTTGTTCGCGCATAATGTCCCATCGCAACATAATCAGCACCTAAATCCATCGCATAATCCAAAAATGCTTTAAACTTAATTTCTTTATTACACATGACATCTGGATTTGGCGTACGTCCTAGCCGATATTCGCGTAAGAAATATTCGAACACACGGTCCCAATATTCTTTTTCAAAATTAACTGAATAATATGGAATCCCAATTTGTTCGCAAACTTTGACAACATCTGCATAATCTTCTTCAGCTGTACAAAATCCCTCATCATCAGTGTCATCCCAATTTTTCATGAAAAGACCGATAACATCATATCCTTGTTCTTTTAATAATAATGCGGCCACTGATGAATCCACACCGCCGCTCATTCCTACTATCACACGCGGTTTTTTTGTTTCTACCACTTTGTGACCTCCTATTCCTGTTCACTCAAGCACCTTCGTTGACCACTCTAACAAACCTTGGATGAAATACCTTTCCTAATGGTTCGAGACTAAACACCCTTGCTCTCACTTCATTTTCCAATAATTCAAATCAAAGCACCTGCGCTCACAGTTTTTTGCTTTTAATTATTTTTCAATCATTACATTACGATCAACAAATCCATCAAATATAAAATTAATTTTTTCTAAAATCATCGCATTATTTTCCAATTTCGTCACATCTACTGCGGATAGTTCATTATTAGTGACTGTTGAAATTTTCAAGGTATTTAAGTCTTTTTTGACTGTTACTTTTAAAATTAATCCATTTCGATGCTCAGTATCCAATTTACGTTTATATTGGAAATTCCCGCCTTTTGTCTCCATGAAACCATTATCACGTAATGTATAAGGTCTGCATTCTGGACTAACACTAAATCTACGATTGAATCCTTTTAAAGTTGCTTCTGTTGTGAATGCCATAATGTTTGCTTCCTTTCTTGTAACTCATTAATTGTTTCTACTAACGCATTGATGTCTGCTTTGGTAGTATCTCTTCCCAGCGAAATGCGAATCGTTTGATGATGTCGGGCTTCTTCATTAGGATAATAAGCTTTTAATACATGACTGACTTCTAAACTACCCGCCGAACAGGCACTGCCAGCCGATACCGCAATACCAGCTAAATCAAGTTGTATCAATAGTTGGCTCGCTAATAAATCTGAAAAATACAGACTAATAATATATGGCACTGTGTCTTTGCCATTGCGCTGATAGGGTATTTTCAATGCATTGAGTCGCTCAAATAAATAATCTGATAAATCCTGGCTATGTTGCCAATCACTTTCCTTAGTTAATTCTAACGCATGGACCATTCCTAAAATATATGGAACATTTTCAGTACCAGAGCGTAAACCGGATTCCTGTCCTCCACCATGTAATAGAGGTGACAAAGTTAATGCCGGATTCCACGGTTGATATAATAAAAAACCAATCCCTTTAGGCGCATAAAACTTATGCCCTGATCCACTCAATGAAGTAACAGCAATAGTCGATAAGTCTACCATCGAGTAACCAAGTGCTTGCACTGCATCGACATGAAACCAATGAACATACTCACGCGCCGCTGCACCAATCGCTTCAATCGGCAAACGGGTACCTAGCTCATTATTAACCCACATTGCCACCCAACCTATCGTTTCTTTGCGACTCGCTTGAATAAATTGTTCCGCAGAAAATCGTTCTTTTTTTGGAGCTAAATAAGTCACTTCAAACCCTTGTGTCTCTAGATAAGCTAAAACGGAATTGACGGATGGGTGTTCCACTGCTGTCGCCACAATGTGATTGCCTAAATTTAACGACCGCGCCTTCATCGCTTGAGAAAGAATGGCCCAATTATTCGATTCTGTCGCACCGCTAGTAAAATACGCATCATAATCCACAGCATTAAGTAACTGTTTTAACTGATTACGCGCTTGATTTAACTGATGCTTTTGATGTTTGCCTGCTTGATACACACTTGAAGGATTGGCAAATTCTGTCGTTAATACTTGGTGAATTCGCTCACTTACACGTTTATCGACCGGAGTAGTTGCTGCGTAATCCAAATAAATCAAAAAAATGCCCCCTAACCTTTTTACACCAACATCACTTCAACAAGTATTATACTACACTTGTAGTTATTTGTGTATGCATTCTAGAAAATTGCTTATCCAGTATACTATAGTTTAATATCTCTCTCAATTTTTTTGCTTTAAAGTATTAAATAACATACAATAAGACTAAGTAACTCATCAAATTAATCGAAACTTCTATATAATATGCTATGAATTGAGGGATAGTTATGGTTCAACCACTCGCTTATCGAATGCGACCACGAAAAATTGAAGAGGTCATCGGCCAACAACACCTAGTCGGTGAAGGAAAAATCATTCACCGTATGGTAACTGCCAAACGATTAACATCAATGATTTTATATGGACCTCCAGGTACCGGAAAAACAAGTATCGCCAGTGCCATCGCCGGTAGTACAAAACACGCCTTTCGAATGTTGAATGCAGCAACGGATGGTAAAAAAGATTTAGAAATCGTTGTTGAAGAAGCCAAAATGTCCGGCACGGTCATCTTATTATTAGATGAAATTCACCGACTCAATAAAGTGAAACAAGATTTTTTACTACCGCATTTAGAAAATGGCCGCATCATTTTAATCGGTGCAACGACCGAAAATCCGTATATTGCTATTAATCCTGCGATACGTAGTCGAGTACAGATTTTTGAAGTGTATCCTTTGACCAGTGAACAAATCGAAACCGGCATTCAAAATGCACTGGATGATGATGAACGTGGCCTCGGTCAATATGCTGTAGAACTAACCGATGATGTGATGCATCACTTTTCCCATGTCACCCATGGGGATATCCGCAGCGCACTCAATGCGCTTGAATTAGCTGTTCTATCTACAGCGCCTAATGAAGAGGGTACTATTGTCATTACGACATCCATTGCTGAAGAATGTTTGCAGCGTAAACGCTTCGCTCATGATAAAGATGGCGACGCTCATTACGATACCATCTCTGCTTTACAAAAATCCATCCGTGGAAGTGATGTCAATGCAGCACTTTATTATCTTGCCCTCCTACTAGAAGCAGGTGAATTACTGATTGCCTGTAGACGGTTACTCGTTATTGCCTATGAAGATATTGGATTAGGAAACCCTGCCGCCACAGAGCGTACAGTTGCAGCCGTGGAAGCTGCAGAAAAATTAGGTCTGCCGGAAGCACGTATCCCACTAGCTTTTGCTACGGTTGAGCTCGCATTAAGTCCAAAATCAAACACGACATATGCGGCATTAGATCGAGCAATGTCAGATATTCGAGCTGGTAAAGTTGGTCCTATCCCTCAACATTTGCGCGACAGTCACTACAGCGGTGCAAAAAAATTAGGTAGAGGTATTGACTATAAATATCCGCATCAATATCCTGGTCATTGGATTAAGCAACAGTATTTACCCGATAAATTAATCGGAAGTCAATATTTTATCCCGGATCCAACGGGTAAGTACGAAGAAACACTGGCTAATATTTATCGTAAACTCAACCAATCATAAAATACACAATACGTTTAGCCCTGATGCAAAGCGCTTTTAAACACAATTATAGGATAAACGCATACATTTTTTGTGAAAACACTTTATCTTTTTGAAAATGTGTGCTATAATTTATACATAGATGAGATATCTGAGGTGTACGTTGTTTACACATCGTGCGAACCGAACATTTTTTTATAACATAGGGATTCTGTTGAAGACTAGTGATGACAAGCCTTTTCACTTGGAAGTCAGTATCTACCTTCTTGAAACCCACCTGCAGTTACTTGCGGGTTCATTAAATGTGTACGCCTAGACGGCACTATCGGATAACTTATTAGCTGGCTTCATGCCAGCTTTTTATTTGTATTTTTCAATCTTTAGAGGTGAATTCATTGTTAATCAATCTATTATTTTTGCTCTTTATATTACTGGTCTTGTTGCTAACATTCTATTTACACTATTTCCAAGAACAAATCGTACAGTTGCTGCATCTACAACATTCGTCGGGTATTCAACGATTAAAATACTATTTTGGTATAATGACACTCATCGGGATTTTGTTAATTATCATACAGCAAGAACAATTATTGCTCATATGGTTGGCTATTTGTACCTGTAGTATCATTCCATTACCATTTATTGTGATGCGACAAATGAAATAGCATCATCATAATACCTATTCAAAAAACACTTGGAAATCCCAAGTGTTTTTTGTAATTTTTTTAACGTTACCGTAGCGTCTTCACTTTGGCTATCACATTTTCGACAGTAAATCCATATTCAGCAATCACTGTTTGCGCCGGTGCAGAGGCACCGAATTTGTCAATACCCATAACATCACCGTCTAGCCCAACATATTTGTACCAATTATGCGTTGCTCCCATTTCAATTGATAATCGACGACGAATACTAGAAGGCAGAATCTGTTCTTTATATTCCGCATCTTGTGCATCAAACAACTCCATCGAAGGCATCGAAACAACTCGTACGCGAATATTCTCTTCCATTAATTTTTCAGCTGCACGAACTGCCAAGTTTATCTCTGAACCGGTTGCCATTAAAATAGTATCAAACCCTTCTGCTTCATAGACTACATAAGCACCTTTTGCCACTTTTGAAAAATCTGTGCCTACTTCAACAGTTAAATTTTGACGAGTCAATACCAAAACTGTTGGTGTTGATTGACTTGTTAAAGCCAAATACCATGCTGCAAAAGTTTCTCTAGCATCAGCTGGACGGATGACATTTAAATTCGGCATGGCACGTAGTCCGGCTAAATGCTCAATTGGTTCATGCGTCGGACCATCTTCACCAACTGCAATCGAATCGTGCGTGAAAACATAAGTGACTGGCAAGTTTTGTAAAGCGGATAAACGTATTGCCGCTTTAAGATAATCTGAAAAAACAAAGAATGTGCCACCAAAAACACGCAATCCCCCATGCGCTGCCAATCCATTTAAAATTGCACCCATTGCAAACTCACGTACACCAAATTGGATATTACGGTTAAGAGGATGTTCATTATCTTGAAGACCGTCACAATTGATATAGGTCATATTCGAATGAGCCAAGTCGGCTGAACCACCCATAAAGTTAGGTAGGATAGCTGCGGCGATATTCAAGGCATCATGTGATGAATTACGCGTTGCTTGTGATAGTCCACTTTCAATGTCTGGAAAATCTTCTGGTTTAATAACTTTGCAATCTTCGCCGGCAATGATTGCTGTTACGTCATCAGCCATTTCTGGAAATGCTATTTTATAGTCCATAACCATTTGTTGCCAATTCTCATATGCGTTTTGACCACGATTGATAACATTTTCTTTGAAGTCTAGATATACTTCCTCTGGCACCTCAAATGGTTCGTATTCCCATCCAAGATTAATACGTGTTGCATTGACTTCTTCTGCACCAAGCGGTGCACCGTGAGAGGTATTAGAGCCGGCTTTTGCAGGAGATCCATGTCCAATAATAGTTTTCACTTCAATCAAACTAGGTTTTCCTGATACTTTTGCTCTTTCAATCGCTTCACTGATTGCTTCTACATCTGTACCATCCTCAACTAAGCAAGTGTGCCAGCCATATGCTTCATAACGAGCACGTACATTTTCTGTAAATGCATTTTTCGTTTCGCCATCTAAACAAATATCATTAGAATCGTAAAGAACAATTAACTTCGATAATTTTTGCAATCCAGCATATGACGCTGCTTCAGCAGACACTCCTTCCATTAAATCACCATCACCGCAAATAACATATGTGTAATGATCAAAAAGATTATAACCGTCTTTATTGTACTTAGCAGCCAAAAAGCGCTCTGCTTGTGCAAAACCAACGGCCGTGGAAATACCTTGTCCTAAAGGCCCAGTCGTTGCATCAACACCTGTAGTATGACCAAATTCTGGATGCCCCGGCGTCTTCGAGCCCCACTGACGAAAACGTTTTACCTCTTCAATGGTAACATCTTTAAAACCTGATAAATGTAATAATGAATACAATAACATAGACCCATGCCCTGCCGACAAAATAAATCGGTCCCGGTTTATCCAATTTGGTTCAGCAGGATTTACACGCAGGTGACGTGTAAATAAACTATATGCCATAGGGGCCGCACCCATAACAATTCCAGGATGTCCTGATTTGGCTTTTTCAATTGCATCAATTCCTAAGAAACGAATAGCGTTTACTGATAAATTTGACATAAATTCCTCCTATTCTGGTTCGCTTGGGTTGACTTGACATCCACTTCGCAAAATGTTTGGAGTACTTAAGTGCTCCGGCACTTTTTGCTCCAGTGGTTCAAGTCAGTACACCCGCGCTCTCACTATGATTATTCTGGTTCACTTGGGTTGACTTGACATCCACTTCGCAAAATGTTTGGAGTAATTAAGTACTCCGGCACTTTTTGCTCCAGTGGTTCAAGTCAGTACACCCACGCTCTTACTATGGTTATTCTGGTTCGCTTGGGCAGCCGCGACATCCACTTCGCATTGCTCTTAAAGCGCCTTGGTGCTTCGGCGACCTTTGCTCCTGTGATTCGTGGCTGAACGTCTGCACTCTTACTATATTTGAATATATACTAATAAAAGCCATATAGTTATTACACTAAATGGCTTTTTCAACAATATTATAGTAGGGCTTTGAATTGAATATTTGAATCTTCTAAGAAACAATCATCAAAACCACGTGGGTGATGGTATTCAATGCGATCCTTATCCAATGGATAGGTATACTTACCACCGACTTCCCAAATAAAAGGATGGAAATTATATTGAAGACGTTCTTTTCGCATTTTCCAAAGCTCTAATATTTCATCCGTAGAAGCCATAAAGTTTGACCAAATGTCATAGTGAACAGGAATGATAACATTTGTTCGCAAGTTTTCTGCCATTCGTAATAAGTCGACAGAAGTCATTTTATCTTGAATTCCAATTGGATTTTCACCATAATTATTTAATGCCACATCAATATCAAATTGACGTCCATGTTGAGCAAAATAATTTGAGAAATGTGAATCAGCACCATGATAAATCACTCCACCTGGTGTTTCAAAGACATAGTTTACCGCTTTGCGAGCCATTTCCTCATCAGTTACAGCAAGTCCTGCTAATTCTCCATCATGAGCTTCAGCACCTTCGACTGGTAAAGTCACTAAACAAGTTCTATCAAATGATTCGACTGCATGAACTTTCATATCTTTAAATTCAAAACTTTCTCCTGGTTTAATGATAATGATTCGTTCTTCTGGCACTCCCCATTTCTTCCAAATCTCACCACATTCATACGGACCTACAAGTTTTACATGGTCAAGTTTCGGATTATTAATGATTGCTGCTGCCGTATTTATATCGATATGGTCGCTATGAAAATGAGAAACTAAATAGTAGTCCAATTCATTAATTGCAAAAGGATCAATGACCATCGGTTGAACACGCAAGTTGGGTTGCAATTTACGAACACCTGCCATATTTGCCATCTGATGTCCACGAACCATATCTTTAACTTTTTTAGTCGATTTACCACGGGCTGACCAAAGGTCCATGACGATATTTGCTCCACCTGGTGTCTTCACCCACACGCCACAATTTCCTAGCCACCACATAGAAAAATTATTTTCTGGCACAACCTCTTCTTCGATTTCTTCATTGAGCCATGTTCCCCATTCCGGAAACGTGCTTAAAATCCAAGATTCTCTTGTAATGTCTTTCACATTAGCCATTGTTATTCCTCCTAGGACATTTATTTTTCATGTCTCTATTATAAAAAAGAAGTTGTGGTCAAAAAAGACCAAGTATCACACATATCTGTGTCCAAAAATAGGCACTTAAAAAATGAAAAACAACAACATTATACTAGCTCTTTCACATTGGAATGAATCTACTTCATAAAAAAATGCTTGCGTGGTATTACACACTCTGCCTTTTTATCATTCCAAAATGCAAATTGCTTCACTGAAAATGTTGTTGACACACTATTATCGTATCAGTTCTTGACCAATTATTTTTTCAATCTTCGCCTTAAGCGCGAATCGTTCTTTAACATCTGGGACATACGGTTGTAAAACAGCTTCTAATTCCTCATAAAATCCCGTTTCTGAATGGAGTACTTGCGTTTTAGCAAAAGCAACCAAACGAATAATTTCTTCATGACATAGAATCGGTTGAATCACAATTGTTGGAAACGGACTACTGATATGATCGGTTGTCGAAATAACAATATCTGTTTTCATAATGTCACTCACGCTATGAAATTGCTCTGATGTGAACACAGCTTCGATTTGGTAATCTTTTAAACATCGATTACATTGATTCAGTAACAGCTTTTGAACACCGATACCCTCATCACAAACAATCACAGCTCGCTTTAAGTGACGCGTTAATAAGGTTTCTTTTTCTAAATCGCCACCTAAATGAATCGTTAGATAAGCGATATCATCATCAGTCAACTTTATCATCCATGCCTCTTCTAAAACAAAGACACAACTTTTAGTCATGTTAAATAAATCAATGTACTGCTCCTTGATATACTTCAGCAGCGGATTAACTGATAGTACACCATAGGTCTTTCGATAAACCAGTGACTTACAATGCATTAAGAGATGATTAAGCAAGTCTTGATAATGATAAAACTGTAATCCATAAGTCGTGCAGATTGTTTGTAAAAATTTATCCAAGGTAGCACGCATATCTTCGTAATCTTTACTAGCCAAATGTAAATCTCTATATTTTCGACTGGAGAGTAATAACATAGAAATTAAACTAACTTCTATATCATCTAACTCTATCCCAAATTGTTTCGTCAAATCAGCAGCTATCTGTCGTGCTAAACGAAACTCAATGCGTTTCCTCGTTAGGTTAAAGTCTTGTCGAACAATCTCCCGCTCTGCTTCCGTCAACTCTATACTTCGATAACTCAGCAATAAAAACGGCAAGATATGAATCATAAACTGACTATCTTGTAAATTAATCTTTTTGCCTAATTTTTTCTGCGCTGATGCCAATGCTTTTGTTAAATATTGATTAATCTCTTCAGAAAAATAATTATCAAATCCAGTTAAATCAACAATCTTATCCTTAACAATTTCAATAAAACTAGCATTACCTTCTGTGTACGTATGATAAAGCAAACGATATAGGTATTGAATTCGTGTCAAAGGGTGACATTGTAAATAATAACCTCGTGCTTTTGAGACCTGAAGTGTGATATCAAATCCTTGTTCAGATAACATTATTCGAATTTCATTCAAATCATTTAGTACGGTATTGCGGGAAACATCATTTAATTTCATTAACTTTTCGATTGTAATTCTCTTTTTAGCTACAGCAATATAGGTCAGCGTTAATTGTATGCGTTCTTGGACACTCATCACATATGAGTAATCATCTAAGTCAGCTATTAATTCGTGACAGGCTTTCTTTTGCTCAGGAGTTAAAATAATCCCTACTCTAGGATATGAAATAATTTGTTCACAATCTTTGGGTAACGCTTCGTTAATTTTTTCTAAATGATAGTAAACTTTGCGCCGTGATTGTTTTAACTGTTTAGAGATAGTCATAATTGTCTCTGGTTCTGTTAAGCCCACTATGTAAAAGAGGAGCTCATAACTTTTTTTATCTAGAATTATCATATCTTCTACCTCGTTCTTTACATTTGAGTTTATTAACTCTATTATACTATTATCTTCGACTCTTTTGAACATCTTAATATACTAAATAATGACACTTTAGTAATTTAGTACATTTAGTATAAGTGTCACAGATGTTCGTGGTCTTCAATATTTCTAAATCATAGATAAAAGATGCTGAATCATTCTTGTTTCCTAAATTTCTACTTTTATAACCATTTCTCAAAATATTAATTAAAAAAACACGGAACGAACAAATAATAACTAACTACTATAAAAATAGTGATTAACAATGTTAATATCAATTTTGGATTCCAATTTATGCATTAGACAATTGAAGATTCTCTATCACCAATAAATTTAATCAGCTTATTTTTACAAAAAAACGTGTGAAAAACTCCCTTTGTAAAGGGTTTAATACACACGTTTCGTTTTTATTCAACTATATGTTGCATAGTGAGTAACTATTAAATCCTATCATCAGATTTAATGTTGTTCCCCTTTTTGACCATAATAGGCATTAGGTCCATGTTTTCGAAGGTAATGCTTATCCATAATATATTTTGGTCCTTCAGTTACTTTAGGGTTTATCTGTTCTGTATAGCGGTCCATTCTAGCAACCTCTTCTAAGACAACTGAATGATAAACAGCTTGTGCTGGATTTTTTCCCCATGTAAAAGGTCCATGGTTACGAACAACAATACCAGGCACCGCAACTGGATCTAAACCACGTCGTGCAAATTCTTCGACAATAACATTCCCAGTCTCTATCTCATAAGCATGATTGACTTCATATTCAGTTAAACTTCTAGCACATGGAACAGCTCCGTAGAAATAATCAGCATGTGTAGTACCATAAAACGGAATATCTCGTCCGGCTTGCGCCCAACCAACCGCTTCAGTTGAATGTGTATGCACAACTGCATTTATTTCTGGCCATGCTTTATAGAGTTGAACATGGGTTGGTAAATCAGACGAAGGGTTTAAATCACCTTCTAATACATTGCCATCTAAATCTGTTACAACCATGTTTTCAGGTGTTAATAAATCATAATCTACACCGGATGGCTTAATAACAATAAAACCTGCTTCACGGTTAACTTCAGACACATTACCCCAAGTAAATTTAACTAAATTATGTGTGGGTAAAGAACGATTCGCCTCACAAACTCGTTCTCGCATTGCTTGTAAACTATTACTCATTCTTATCTAAGCCCCGCTTTCTCAATTAAGGGATACAAGAAGTTTTGTGCTTCTTTAATAGCTGCTTTTGTCTCTTCTACTGTTTCGCAGTTCTCTGACCACATTTCAATTAAAAAAGGACCTTTATAATTTGTTTGTTTAATGACATCAAACATAGCTTCCCAGTCCACACACCCTTTTCCAAAAGGCACATCACGAAATTGACCTTTCGAACTTTCTGTCACGGCATACGTATCTTTAAGATGAAGTGCAGCGATTGAGCGATGACCTAAGTAAAATTCGCTCCACAAATCATTTTTCCAGGCAGAAACATTACCTGTATCTGGATACACAAATAAATAGGGTGAATTGATTTCTTTTTCAATCGCTAAATATTTTTCAATCGAATTGATAAATGGATCATCCATAATTTCGATAGACAAAATAACCTGTGCTTCTTCTGCCCAATCACATGCTTGACGTAAATTCTTAATAAATTTCGCACGAGTCTCTGGAGATTTTTCTTCATAATAAACATCATATCCAGCTAACTGGATATTACGCACACCTAAATCTTGGGCTAATTCGATACATTTTTTCATCATTTCAAGTGACTTAGCTTCTGTAGCAGCATCGTTAGAACCCATCGGAAAGCGACGATGACCTGAGAAACAAATCGTTGGTATACGGATGCCAGTGTTATAAATAGCTTTAACTATCTCTAATCGTTCTTCCTTCGTCCAATCCAAACGTGCCAATCGTGCATCTGACTCATCCACTGACATCTCTACAAAGTCAAAACCGAGTTCTTTGGCAAAATTTAAACGCTCAAACCACGTCAAATGTTTTGGGGTGGCCTTTTCGTAAATACCAATTGGTCTTGTCATAATTTACCCCCAAATACGTGCAATTTCTTCTTTAAATGCACGTGCTGCACCCGCAGGGTCTTCTGCTTCAGTAATACCACGTCCAGCAATAAACGTAAATACATTAATACCTTCAAATAATTTCAAAGTGTCAACATTTAATCCGCCTGTAACTGATACTCGAAAACCCATTTCAATTAATTGTTTAATCTTTGTTAAATCTTTTTCGCCCCATGTTTCACCCGCTAGCAGTGCATCACGAGATTGATGATAAATTACTTGGGAAATACCAGCATCTAACCACATTTGAGCATGGTCGTAAGTCCAATCGCCATAAAGTTCTACTTGAATTTCACCCTTATCGCCTCTAACTTCTTGAATCGCCTTAAGGGCAGCCTTCATTGTAGGAATTGTTGCTGAACAGATACACGTCATCCAATCAGCTCCACGTACCGCATTATTTTTCGCTACTGTTCCACCAGCATCAGCGCATTTCGTATCCGCGACAATAATTTTGTCAGGAAATAGGTTACGCAATACCTCAACGAGTTCACTACCTACCTGTAACAAACATACAGTTCCAGCTTCTATTACATCTACTTCATTACCTACTGATACCGCCGCACGTATCGCTCCTTGTAAATCAGAATGATCAAGTGCAACTTGTAAATTCGGGATACCTTTTGTCATATTAAATCCTCCTCGTATTCAAACTCCAATGACTAAAAATAGCTTTACTTAACGAAACGCTTATGGGCATTTAGCACACCATAGCGTTTTGTTCCAGCAGCTCCATTTACACTACTCATTGTCATACTTATATTTATTTTGGCTCGTTCAAGTTGGCTCAACAGCCACTTCAAATGTTACTTACAGATGCTTTGCAAGTGGTAGACACTTCCTTTAGCGGTTCAAGCCAAAATCCGCTCACTCACACTATGCTTATTCATCTAAGTCAAATCCCTCAAGATAAGGGCTGTTTTTAGATTCTTCAACCATTGCTAACACCTCATCAGGGGATTGGCAAGCAACCAAGCGCTCAACAGAATTTTCTAATTCAAAAAGAGCAATGATTTGTGGTATTGCGACAGATGTATGAATCTTTGGATCAGTTGCCGCTAAAGTGAGTAACACAGAAACTTCTTTACCATCTGAAAATGTCACCGGTTTGGTCAATGTAATTAACGCAAATGAATCCTTTAATACACCAACACCTGCTTGTGCATGTGGCATTGCCATTCCTGGCATTAAAACATAGTACGGACCATATTCCTCAGTTGAAGCAATAATCGCATCATAATATTCTTCCGTTGCAGCACCGCTGTCAATTAACGGTTCCACAGCTAAATGAACAGCTTCTTGCCAAGTTTCTGCAGTCAATCCTAAGCGGATTGAATTATTTTCTGTAAACGAACGTGTCAAATTCATTTGACCAATTCTCCTTCCGTATAAACGATATGATATTTTTAAAGAAGGAACTGCGAGCGTACTCCAGTCCCTTCATACGTTCTATAAAATTGCTTGTAATTTGGTTTTGATTTCGTTATCATCCATTAAGTTATCAAGACCAACTAATTTCCCATCTGTTCTACCTTCTAACTCTTTAATCAGATGATTAGATGCAACAACGATATCATAACCTGACGCTTGACTTTTCGCTTCAGCTACTGAACATGATGCAGACTGAATATCAGTTACCCCTAATTGACGTAATGCATTTTCAACTTTCATCTTTATAACCATTGAAGAGCCCATTCCATTACCACATGCTGTTAATACTTTTAACATAATATTTTTCCTCCAATCATAAATTTAATCGTCTGCCTAAAACTAATCTGCTTGTGCTTCACCACGATAATATGCTTCTTTGTCTTTTGCTCTTGCAAATTGTAATTGTGGCAAAATTAATAAGAAGAGACATACTAAGATATAACCAACAATACCTAAATATTTAAATAGATAACCGAATGGTAACCATGGTAACACTAAGTCAATATTACCGTGGTAACCTCCTACTAAACCAAGTAAAGTGATGGCAACGGCACCCAATGAAACTTGAAGTATCCCTGAAATAAATGATAAAATAGCTGCTGCTTTCCAGCCACCACGTTTATCAGCAAAAACAGCAATCGCTGCATTATCAAAGAATACAGGTACGAAACCAGTGATAATCAATACTGGGTTTTTAAAGATAACTAATAGAGAAATGGTAATCAATTGACCGATAAGACCAAATACAAATCCTGAAAGCACTGCGTTTGTTGAACCAAAACCATAAGAAGCTGCAACGTCTACTGCTGGGAATGAGCCTTTTAGCAGCTTACTTGAAATACCTTGGAAGGCATTTGTTAACTCAGCAACAAACATCCGTACGCCTTGCATTAAAATAAAGAGATAAACCGAGAAGTTCAATGACGTCTGTAAAACATAAATAAAGAAAGATTTAGCTGGGTTATAAGCGCCACCACCAATCAATTCGGCATTGGACATGATATCTTTTCCAAGAATAGTAAGAATAAGTCCAAAGAATACAATCATTAGCGTTGCAGATGCAACTACCGTATCATGGAAAATATTCAAGAACTTAGGTAATTTTAAATTATCAAGGCTATCTTCTTTTTTACCAAAGAACGGAGCGACTTTATCTACAAACCAAATTGCAAACTGTTGCTGATGTCCAATCGCAAATCCGCCACCATTCGTCAAGCGTTGAGTTGGTTCAACGGTTAAGTTTGAACTAACTGCCCAATATAGACCACAAATGATTCCAACTGCTAATGCAGCAAATTTACCTTGTAAACTTGGAATAAGTATAAGTACAAATACAGAAATTGTTGCTGCCTGTTGAACCATAATATGTCCAGTGATGAACAGTGTTCTTACCTTTGTAATTTTACGTAATGCAACGAGTAAAATATTTACTGTAAAGCCGATAATAAGTGCTGTTGTCGCTACATCGATAAATCCAATCTCTGTTAATTTTTCATTGGCTGCAGCTAAACCAAAATATGGGTCAATAACAGCTGCCTCCAGCTTGAATTTCGTTGCTAATGCAACAAGAATTGGACGGAATGTTGTAACCAATCCACCCGCACCAACGTTTAAAATGAGATAACCAACAGTAGCCTTTATGAATCCTGCAAAAACCTCGTGTGCAGGTTTCTTTAGCAACATATAGCCAACCAATACTAATAAACCTACAAAAAATGCAGGATTCTGCAAAATATTTTGCGAGAACCACATTAGTATGCTTTGAATAAAGTCCATGATGTCCACTCCTTAAAAATTTTATACTTTTATTATATATAAAAGCGATTCCATCAAAAAGACCAAAGAGCACACACTGAACTGTTCAAAATTGGGTCTATAAAAAAAACACTGCGAAAGAAAAAATTAAGTTAATGTTTCTTGACCTATTTCCTTTCAACACAAATAAGCTCAGCATATTTCATATACACTGAGCATAGCTATATTCTATTCGAGTATGATGTCAGCTACCATCTGCTGCAATGTTGGCACAACTTGTGACTCAAACCAAGGATTCTTCTTCTGCCAAATCATATTTCGTGGTGATGGATGAACAGTCGGAAAATACTGTGGCAAGTAATCATTATAATGTCGAACTGTCTCCGTTAAGGTGGAATGAGCCCTATTTCCTAAATAAAATTTTTGTGCATAACTACCCACTAATAATGTTAACTTGATATTGGGACACAATGGCAGTAGTTCAGGATGCCATTTTTCAGCGAATCCTTTGCGTGGTGGCAAGTCACCACTTTTTCCTTTGCCAGGATAATAAAAATCTAATGGCAATATCGCAAATTGAGCGGACTCATAAAAAATCTCATCTGTTACACCTAACCATTGTCTCAATCGTTGACCACTCAAGTCATCCCAAAAACGTCGTCGCTCCATTGCTTTAACACCTGGTGCCTGTCCAATAATCAAAATTTGGGCTGATTCCGGCATTGAAAATAATGGAATATCGCCTTTATGTGTAAAAAATTGATTTTGTGGATCTTTTTGTATTGCTGAAATCAATTGCTCTACTGATTTGGACATTCTCATCACCCTAATGATTTAATCATTATTTACCGTAAACTGTAGTACCAATATTTTCACCCAAAACAACACGACGAATATTGCCTGGTTCATTTAAATTGAACACGACAAGTGGAATGTCATTATCCATACTTAATGAGCTTGCGGTAGAATCCATTACTTTCAATCCTTTCGCAATGACATCCATATGGGTTAAATTATCAAATTTAGTAGCATTGACGTCTACCCGCGGATCGGCATTATAAACACCATCTACATTATTTTTAGCCATTAAAATAACGTCAGCTTCAATCTCAGCCGCACGTAACGCTGCTGTTGTATCTGTTGTAAAGTACGGATTACCTGTACCTCCGGCAAATATAACTACACGGTGTTTTTCTAAATGACGCATTGCTCGTCTACGAATATAAGGTTCTGCAATCTGACGCATCTCAACGGATGTTTGAACACGTGTTGGCACGTCATTGTTTTCTAATACATCTTGTAAGGCAAGAGCATTCATTACTGTCGCTAACATACCCATATAATCCGCTTGCGCTCGGTCCATTCCCATTTCACTACCGATATTTCCGCGCCAAATGTTACCACCACCGACAACAATCGCAATCTCAACACCCAAATCATAGACTTGTTTAATTTCAGTTACCATTTCTTTGATAACTTCTGGGTTAATTCCAAAACCTTTTTCACCAGCAATTGCCTCACCGGATAATTTTAATACAACACGACGATATTTAGGTTCTGCCATTGTAATTCCTCCTTATTCTGGTTCGTTCGAGCAACCTCATCATCCACTGGAGCATAGCTCTTGAAGCTCCTCGACGCTTCAGCGACCTCTGCTCCAGTGGTTCGAGGTTGAACGCACTCTCTCACACTTTGTTTTATTCTGGTTCGCTAGAGTTGACTTGACGTCCACTTCGCAAAACGCTTGGAGTACTTTTTTCTACTCCGGCGCTGTTTACTCCAGTGATTCAAGTCAGTACACCCACGCTCTCGCTTTATTTTACATTTTTCTGCAATGGATTGGCATTTCTGTTTTTATTATAAAATAAATAGCTTAGAAATTCTATCATTCCACTAACAAATTTATCTCTAAACAATAAAAAATGGCATAAAGGAAGTGGGCACATGCATACATGACCCACTTACAATACACTTAATATGAATTAGTTATTATTCATTTGTGCTGCTACTTCTTCAGCAAAGTTTTCTTGACGTTTTTCCATACCTTCACCAACTAAGAAGCGAGTGAATTTAACCACTTTACCACCTTTAGAAGCTGCATATTCACCAACTGTTTGATCAGGGTTTTTTACAAACGCTTGTTCAGTTAAACTAATTTCAGCCAAGTATTTATTCATACGACCTTTAATCATTTTTTCTACGATATTAGCTGGTTTACCTTCGTTTAAGGCAATTTCTGTTTGAATTTTTTCTTCGTGAGCGTAATCTTCTTCAGATACTTCATCACGACTTACATATTTAGGATTCATTGCAGCTGCGTGCATCGCAACATCTTTAGCAACTACTTCATCTGTTGTACCTTCAACTAATGTTAATACACCAATTGAACCATCCGTATGGATATAAGTACCAAATGAATCTGCTTCAGTTTTTGTAAATAATTCAAAACGACGTAATGAAATTTTTTCACCGATTGTATTGATGGCATTGATGATTAAATCGTTAACAGTTTGTCCATCAACAGTTAAAGCTAATGCAGCCTCTAAATCAGCTGGTTTACCTTCAGCAATTGCTTTTGCTACTGTTGCAACTAAAGCTTTAAATTGGTCATTACGTGTAACGAAGTCAGTTTCAGCATTTACTTCAATTAATGCTGCAGTGTTTCCATCTACGTGAGTAGCTGTCATACCTTCAGCCGCAATACGGTCAGCTTTTTTCCCTGCTGACGCTAATCCTTTTTCACGTAAAAAGTCAACCGCTTTATCCATATCACCGTCTGTTTCAACTAATGCTTTTTTAGCATCCATCATACCAACACCGGTCATGTCACGTAATTCTTTAACTTGTTTAGCTGTAATTGCCATTGTTATTTTATCTCCTTTTAAATTGTTTTCTTTCATTGATTCAATAAAAAACATCTTAACACAGGTCCCAGCCAATGAAGCCTATGGTAATCTTCCTGTATTAAGATGTTCGTCTTATACTTTAGCGAAATTATTCTGCAGATTCTTCTTCTTTAGTTTCAAATAAATTATCAAAGAATTCAGTATTTAAACTTTCTTCAGAACTTTCTTGTGCTACTTCACCTTGGTTTGATTCAATAACTGCATCTGCCATAGCATTTGTGATTAATTTGATTGCACGGATGGCATCATCGTTAGATGGGATAACAACATCAATTTCATCAGGATCACAGTTTGTATCTACCATCGCTACGATAGGAATATTTAATTTATGAGCTTCTTGAACAGCGATACGTTCTTTACGTGGATCTACGATAAAGATAACATCTGGAATTCTTGGCATATCTTTAATACCACCTAAGAATTTTTCTAAACGATCTTGTTCCTTCATAATTTCTAAAACTTCTTTTTTAGGTAACACATCAAATGTTCCATCTTCAGCCATTTTTTCAATAGCTTTTAAGCGACGGATACGACCTTGAATAGTATCCCAGTTAGTTAATAATCCACCTAACCAACGGTGATTAATGTAATATTGACCTGATTTAACAGCCGCTTCTTCAACCGCTTGTTGCGCTTGTTTTTTAGTACCAACGAATAAAACAACTTTACCGTCTGCACTTGCTTCACGCATGTAGTTGTATGCTTCATCCACTAACTTCACTGTTTTTTGTAAGTCAATGATGTAGATACCATTACGCTCAGTAAAGATATAACGTTTCATTTTAGGGTTCCAACGACGTGTTTGGTGTCCAAAGTGTACACCAGCTTCTAACAATTGTTTCATAGAAATAACTGCCATGATAAAATTCCTCCAATTTGGTTTTTATTTTCCTCCGAATTTATCAACTGCAAGACAAACTTGATTACAAGCACCTATCCAACATCAAAATTCGTGTGAATTGGTTTAACACCGTTTTTCATTGTACATGAAATGACGCATGAGTGCAAGCAAAAATGTATTTTTGTTTAAAATACTCTGTCAAGGTTTTTAATTATCAAGACTAAAGTCAAAAGTGTTCTCAGCTGATTTGTTAATTGTTGTACTTCTGCTGTCTTTACGCTAAAATATATCCGACTAGTACATAATGGCTTTCAGTATAGAATTTTAAGACCATCATCTGCGCTCAAGGAGGAAATTTATGCCATACTTATTTAATTATTTAAAAAAATATGGGAATCAATCATTTGATATCGAACCAATCAACGAAGTGGATTACTTACTATTGAATGAATTGATTTATTTGCCATTAGATGACTATTTAACCGACACCTACGATATCCAACATGCCTATAATTTAGTCGAATTGGCAGAGAGCTATGATTTAAACGCCCGACTACATCAGATTGAAAATGCGATGATGGCTACAAACAACCGGCACCGTCTTTTAATGATGATGGCTGAATCCAGTCGCTTTCATAATATCGGTTTTGCTAATTTTCAAAACAAATTAAATGTTGATACTGAAAAACAATTTTGTGCATGTACATTGCTATTACCTAATCAACAATTGATGATTGTCTATCGTGGTACAGATGATACATTAATCGGTTGGAAAGAAGACTTTAAATTGGCCTATCAAGAAACAATTCCAGCCCAACTCGATGCGGTCACCTATTTAAATAAAATATTGGAAAAAACAACAGAATCAATCATTGTAACTGGACACTCGAAAGGCGGAAATCTTGCCTTATACGCAGCCCTTTCACTGAGCCAAGATAATCTTGAGCGCCTCGAGCAAATCTTTCTATATGACAGTCCAGGCTTAACGCAAGCATCGGTTCAATCGGCTGATTATCAAGCGTTAAAACCATTAATCAAACGTTATATTCCAGAAGATTCAGTTGTCGGACAGATGATGTATCATGATGTAGAACCCATTATTGTTAAGAGTAATCTAATTGGTGTCTTTCAACACGATATCATGAACTGGAAAATCCAAGACAATCATCTAGCGACAACCGACCAAACAACGGATATTAGTCAGTTGGTCGACACAACTTTGAAACAATGGACGGAACAACATACGACCGCCGAATTATCACAATTTTTTGACTACTGCTTTGATTTATTCGCCCAAGTAGGTATTCAAACACTCAATGAAATTCCTAAAGATGTACTATCTTATATTAAACAAATAAAAACGCTCAATAACGATTCCACAAGTGACTACAAGACAATCTTTGAAACATTAAGTAATGAACTCATTCAAATCGGTCGTGACAATTACCACCTTTATCAAAAACACCGTTGGGAACAATTACAAGAAAATATAGAAACTGCATGGGAAAACTTTTCCACCGCTTCAGGTTTAGCTACTCATTTAGAAACATTCGATCAATGGCTTAAAGGCGATACGAAAGATAAATAAAATTCTGCTGAGTAACCCATTAACCGCATCATCATTAGGGTCTTTATCAAATCTTAATGATGATGCGGTCTTTTTAATGCATTTTAGAAACTTTTCAATCAGCAATGCACACAGATTACCACTGGTCGTACCACTATTAGCTTTGATAATCCCAACCATGTTCACCATGATAAATCATTTGCTTATTCATACCACCATCCGCAGTAATCGTTTCACCATTGATAAATGCACTTTGTTGTGAGCATAAAAATAAGATTAAATTCGCTATATCTTCCGGCTTCCCTACCCGTTTGACCGGAATTTGCTCAGTATCTGCTAGTGACAACGCATCATTAGTAGTATTAATCCAACCTGGCGCAACAGCATTCACTCGGACTTTACCGGCTAAAGATATGGCCATTGCATGCGTTAACGCCGAAATACCGCCTTTAGCAGCCGCATAACTTTCTGTATTGGCTTGACTTTGTGCATAACGCGACGAAGAAACATTCACAATTGCAGCGCCATCGTTAAAATAGGGTACAAACTGCTGCGTTAAATAATAAGGTGCTGCCACACCAACTTGGAGTGCATGCATAAACTCATCATAACTGCCATTATTCAAACCTACCGTAAGTGGTAGTGCATTATGAATAATGTAATCAATACACCCAAATTCTTCCACCACTTTTGACACAAACCGTTCTATATCCTCCCGATTTGCTAAATCGCCTACAAAATAATCATTTTCCAATTTATCAAAGATACATACATGAGCACCTGCAGCTTTAAATTGTTTAGCTGTTTGTCGACCAATTCCTTTTGCTGCTCCAGTAATTACGACAACTTTTTCATTAAACATATCAACACCTCTTATGAACTATTTTTTTAAGACATGACCTCATCAATGTATATCCAAAGAAAAGTCAGACAACTCGGTCTGACTTCTAATGAATTATCCTTTTAAATAACGTTCTAAAAATTGACGGGTACGCTCTTCTCTTGGATTAGTAAACAAATCTTCTGGTCTGCCCTCTTCAGCGATTACCCCTTGATCCATAAAAACCACACGGTCGCTGACTTCACGCGCAAACTCCATTTCATGAGTGACGATAATCATCGTTAATCCAGTATGAGCTAACTCTTTCATTGATTTTAACACTTCTCCAACCATCTCCGGGTCAAGGGCCGATGTTGGTTCATCAAATAATAGGACATCTGGCTGCATCGTCAACGCACGCGCAATCGCCACCCGTTGTTTTTGTCCACCTGACAATTGACTAGGCTTGGCATTAATATACGCATCCATCCCAACTTGACTTAAGAATCGCTTCGCACGTGGCTCAATCGTAGCACGGTCTTCTTTTAATACTTTTAATGGTCCTACAACACAGTTATCTAAAACGTTCAAATTGTTGAATAAATTAAACGATTGAAATACCATACCAAAATGCGTCCGATACTTATTGACATCGTATTTTGGTGCGAGGACATTTTCATTTTTATAAAGAATTTCGCCACCGCTCGGCTCCTCTAATAAATTCAAGCAACGTAATAACGTCGATTTTCCCGACCCGGATGACCCAATAATTGTTACAACCTCTCCTTTTTCAACGCCAAAGTGGATGTCTTTTAACACTTCACGCTCACCGAAAGCTTTACTCAAATGATTTACTTGTAAAATAGGTGCCATGTTACTCCACTCCTTTCAAAGCCTGTACTTGATCTTGATTCCCACCGACTAAGACAAAATCACCGGAACCTTCTAAATGTTTTTCAAGACGACGCAATACCCATGTAATCGTCACTGTCAAGACAAAATAAATCACGGCTGTAATTAGGAAAGTCTCAAAGTAACGGAAACTATTACCGGCAATCGTACTCGATGTAAAGTACAACTCGTTAACTGAAATAACGTTCAATACTGAGGTATCCTTGACATTGATAACAAATTCGTTCCCAACAGATGGTAAAATATTACGGAATACTTGAGGCATAACAATCTCACGCATTGTTTGCCAGTGACTCATCCCGATAGCACGCGCCGCTTCAAATTGTCCACGGTCAATTGATAAAATACCACCACGAACAACTTCTGAAATATAAGCCCCTGTATTAATCGATACAATAAAGAAGGCTGCGCTTAACGGTGTTAATTGCCAATTCCATAAAATACTTGTTCCATAATAAACAACCATCGATTGGACAATCATCGGTGTTCCACGGAAAATGGTGATATAAGCATTTAAAAACCAATTAACAACTTTTAGTAATACTTTTTGTGCCGTAGATTTTGGTGTTGGAATGGTACGAATGACACCCACTAATAAACCAATTAATAAGCCAATAATGGTACCCGTTAATGAAATCAGTAAAGTATACCCAGTGCCCCGTATGTAAGCAGGCCAGTTTTGTTTGAATATCGCCACCGCATTTTGAATAAATCCAGTTGTAGCTTCGCCATTTTCTGACGGTTGGTTAACAATCGCTTCATTCATAATCTCGCTACGTTCATCTTTAGAAATTTTCGCTAAGGCTGCATTCACTTGATTTAATAAGTCTGTACGTCCTTTTTTAATTCCAATACCAATTTGGGCATCTTCAGCGGGTGCTTTAAAACCAGGTTTTGGAACCACATAGGTTAACTCAGGTAAAGCATTCGTTGCCGAAATGGCTTCTGGTATTTCTGAAATATAGGCGTCTATTTTACCAGATTGTAAGGCCACACGCATTGCAGCAAAACTCTTCATCGCTTGTTCAACATTAGCGTCAGGAATTTGCGTTAATAAATCATAATGCAAGGTTGCTAATTGTCCCGTTACTGTTGCACCTTTTAAATCATCAATACCCGTTGCAGCTGCATACGGTGAATTTTTCATCATTACTAAGGCAAATTGCACATCATAATAAGAATCCGAAAAATCAATAACTTCTTTACGTTCTGCGGTTGGAGACATACCTGCAATAATTAAATCAATTTTTTCTGATTGAATAGCTGGTAATAATCCTTCCCACTCTGTTTTAACAACGACGACTTTACGTCCTAAAGCTTCTCCAATTTTTTTTGCAATTTGAACATCATAACCATTAGCAAACTCACTTGAGTCTTGAATTGGCACTGCTCCATTAGCATCATTGGGTTGAGTCCAGTTGTAAGGGGGATACCCCGCCTCCATCCCAACTAGTAATGGCGGCTGATTCGTTGTTGTTTGACTTGTTGTCTGTCCGCATGCACTCAACACAAGTAGGACAATTGTTAAAATCATCGATTGGATGATTCGTTTCATCATAACTCCTCTTTTCTCCTCTTTGGTTCATTTAGATTGGCTTAGTTACACTAAATACTTGGTACACCTATTACTCAAGTATTTCAGATACAACATCCGCCACTCTCTCTTTATTTTTGTTTTCGGTAAGCAAGACTATCTCAACTTCGCAAATTATATAGTAATACATGACATTCCTATGTCCTTTACGCCATTAGATTCATCCTTACACACATCCTTGTCCCTCGATTATTTATTTGTTTTTTTCTTGGGTTCGCACTAAATAAAAATCGTGCTTAATTTCAATCATACGATTAAATTCAATTAAAAAAGTATACAATAATGCTCGCGCCTCAAATTCGATACGCGATTGTGGTAAAGTGGATTGACGAACATAGCGAAACAACGTCGCAATCCCTTCTAACAATTCGAGTCCTGTATTATGTTCATCAAATTGATTCATCGTTTCATATAGCAACGCAGCTAATTGTTGACTTTGTTGAACCGCCAATGGAATATTACGCATAATTTCAACCATATTAACTAAGTTCGATACTTGATTCTCGCGCATATATAAATATTCGAGTAAATAATCGTCCTTTTGAAAAATTGCATTATCATATTCGCGTAAAGCCATCTGATGGGCTACCATTATCGCGTGTTTCACATGGCGAATGTGTTGCTGAATGACAATGACATCATGACTCCCCTTGCTTAAAGTCTCTGCCATTAAACAGAGTATTGTTTTTATGTCTTCATCAATCTCTTTTTTTAACTGCATTAATTGATTCGTTTGCGAAGCCATCCATGTATTTAACAATAAGGCACTTGTAGTACCGATAAACATCAGTAACAAGCCATTCAACATTACCGTGTGGGACACACTATTAGCTGCGATAAAATGGGTCACCAACACCGAACACGGTGCAATCCCTGCTTGAATGCCTAAGCGATAACTCAATGGAATAAATAGTACCAAAAATACGGTAAACGACACAATCGAGTAACCCATGATTGAAAAAATCATCCAAGCGAGTAGAAATGACAAAACAGTTGCGATTAATCGGGATTGGGCAATTTTAATGGTATCGGTGCGTGTATCTAATAAACTTAAAATGGCGATAATTCCTGCTGCATAGCTATTGGATAACTTTAGCAACATCGCCAGCACAATCGCAATGAATGTCGCTGACACCATTTTTAATGTTCGCTCAAATAATGTCATCGTCGCTACACACTTTCACGCGCGGCGCAATCCAATAAACCGCCACCCAAGCTAATACGATGCCTACACTCGCTCCAGCCACAATATCACTTGGAAAATGCACGTATAAATACACACGACTAAAAGCAATTAAAAAAGCCACAACAAAAACTAGCCATTTCCAATGTGCTTTCACTGATTGCGTGAACAAAAAGACACCCAGCACGGCAAAACTAGAGGATGAGTGACCTGATGGAAAAGAAAAAGAAGTCGGACACTCAATGATCTGGTTTATTTGCGCATGTATTTGACAAGGACGTACACGCTCAATTACATTTTTTAAAATACCATTATTCACAATGAGCATCAATAACAAAGTGATACTAACGGTAATACCTAATTTTCTCGTGCGTTTAAATAATACGAGAAAAACAGCTAATGCAATCCATACGATACCATAATCACCAATTTTTGTAAAAAAAAGTAGCACGCTTTTTAACAGCGGAAACTGCATCTGCTGCTGTATCCAATCCATCAAAAACAGTTCATACTTGGTCATAACTTCACTCCTACTCTAGCTCCTTTGAGCTGAAATGTTTCTTTTCATTTTTCTGCTACTCACAAGCTACCGCTTTCGTCCAGTAATTAAATTATAAATACACATTATCGCACTGCGTGCGAGACGTTATAGCCAACACACATTATAGCAAGTATTCGCACTAATGTATATTCAAATTCAGATAAATGTTCACCTATTCATTACGATATCCGACAATTATACGATTCTTTCAGCCTGACAATTCGAATTTGATTAACAGATTTATCGTTCAGAATCCATTTTTTCAAATCGTAACAACGATGCGCTACTTTTATTTTTTCTCAACTGGCTAAATACAATACTTGGATGCTCCCTTGAAACCAAAACATAGGTCCACTTTCAAAAAAATATTATCAAAACGAAAAAAATCTCTACAAAATCATTTTTAGTTACGATATAATGAAACTTGGAGAGTGAAGTCAGAACTGGAAACTTCATTCCCCTATCACACGGTTAGACTGATTAACCATGAAACCAAAAGGAGAAATCGATGGATTTTAACAATATCATTAGTCTATTAGGTGGACTTGCATTATTCTTATACGGGATGACGATGATGTCAAACGGTTTAGAAATTGCGGCTGGAAATCGAATGAAATCGATCTTAGAGAAACTAACGACGAATCGCTTTATCGGGATTGGCGTCGGTGCGTTAATTACCGCCCTTATTCAATCATCTTCAGCAATGACGGTAATGGTCGTCGGCTTCGTCAATGCAGGCCTACTACAACTAGAAAATGCAGTTTGGCTCATAATGGGAGCCAATGTCGGTACAACAATTACCGGACAATTAATCGCTTTAGATATTTCACGTTTTGCACCTTTACTGGCATTTGTAGGGGTATCGTTTATCGCATTCTTTAAAAGTCAACGTTTAGATGCATACGGTACAATTCTGGCCGGTCTAGGGATACTCTTTATGGGAATGTCAATGATGTCAGGTGCGATGGAACCATTAAGAACAATGCCTGAGTTTGTTAATATTATTACCAAATTCCAAAATCCGTTTATTGGTATCGTTGTCGGGGCTGTATTTACGGCTATCATTCAAAGTTCCTCTGCGTCAATCGGTATTTTGCAAGCATTAGCTGCTGGTGGTGTAATTACATTGCCTTCTGCAATTTTCGTCTTATTCGGACAAAACATCGGAACCTGTATTACAGCCATTTTAGCCTCTATTGGTGTTGAAAGAAATGCTAAAAGAACAACCATTATCCATTTAGCATTTAACATCATTGGAACCATTATTTTTGTAATTATCGCATTAACGACACCATTTGAACAATTTATGATGTCATTAACGCCAGATAATGTTCCAGCGCAAATCGCTAATACACATACTGTATTCAACTTAGTCACAACGATTCTTTTACTACCATTTGGACATTATATGGCTAAATTAGCATACTATGTCTTACCAATATTACCAGAAAAAAGCAATGGTATGGTGTTGAAACATTTGGATTTCAATATCTTCAACAACGATTATCGTCTCGGTTCAAGTGCGATTGCGAATACACAATTATTTAGAGAAATCCAAAATATGTTGGACGTTGTACAAGAAAATGTTAATAATACATTCGATTTACTTAACGACTTTGATGAAGATAAAATCGATCTAATTGAGCAAAAAGAAAACTATATTGATTTCTTAAATAAAGAAATTATTCGTTTTACAACGATGACCTTGTCATTTGAATTACCAGCAAGCGGAACCCAAGCGATTGGTTTATTCTTAAAAGTAGCTTCCGACCTTGAACGTATTGGTGACCATGCCATGAACATCACTGAGCATGCACGAGTCATTTATAATTCAAAAGATTATTTTTCTAAAGAGGCGTTAGCTGAAATTAATGAGATGAATCTATATACTGAGCAAATTTTACACTCTTTACAAATTCAAGATTTTGCTGAATTCAAAGGATTATTACCACGTGTTGATGAATTAGAAAACGCCATTGACGATGCACATGACCGTTACAGTAAAGCGCAAATGTTACGTCTAAAAGAAAAAGCATGTACGATTGAAAACAGTATCCAATATTCTAAAATCCTTACCGACTTTGAACGTATTGGCGACCACGCATTGAATATCGCAGAAAACTTTGACGAAATTCAATCAACCGTACAAGACTTACGTATGTTGCATGAAATGAATCAACTACAACCCGCTCAGTAATTAATCAAACCCGAGCGTAAAAAATGCAAAAGAAAGCTGAGTAAACAATCTGTTTGCTCAGCTTTTGTTATTTTTATGACTTTAGTCTGTCAGGCACCGAAAGGTGAGTGACAAATCATGCCCCCGTCTAACGGGTGATCATGATTTGTCAATTATAAACATCAATCACACAAACATTGACGCCCAGTACTAAATAAAACACTTCAACTCACTTTAAACTATCTAAAACAAGTCCTACTTTATTGCTGACTGTTTTCTAACGGCTACTATACGTCGAGCTTTCGGCGATGATAAAATTTCACTTGCTATGATGGCTTCTCGTATATTGTTTGCATTCAATGAAAATGCGCTGCGATATACTGATTTCACATCAATTGACTGAACTTCAATAACATCATCTAAGTCCGAGTCAAATTCAGAATCACTAAATTCCAACGTATTATAATACTCCAACGATGCAGCTTCCTGCGCATCATAATAATCATCCGAAACATCCATTGATTCAGGTTGTGACATCGTATATGTTGTGGTCATCGACGATTCTTCCCTAGAGGATAATTCTGATTCATCTAAACTATCTACGTTAAAAGTTTGTGCCAGTCGACCTAATACCATACCACGCTTACCAACAACTTCCACATTAACAGTCGCTTCATCTTCAGGTAAATCCGTTTTGTCATTATTTTTACGTATCTCTTCGAATATACTCGAAATAACCCACACAATAAAAATAATTATCGAAATATTGCCCATCAATTGTCACCTTCTTCCTTCATTGAACATCAATGACTTTATTCTGCAGGTATTGAATCCGTTGGAGTGGCAATTGATTCACGCATCGCTGTATCGGATTGAATATTTTGCAATTGATAATAATCCATCACACCTAAATTACCTTTTCTAAAGGCATCCGCAATTGCTAAAGGCACTTCAGATTCCGCTTCAACAACTTTAGCTCGCATGCGTTGTACTTCAGCTAACATTTCTTGTTCTTGAGCAACCGCAAATGCACGGCGCTCTTCTGCTTTAGCTTGAGCAATTTTTTTATCGGCTACGGCTTGGTCAGCTTGTAATTTCGCACCGATGTTACGGCCCACATCAACATCCGCTATATCAATCGATAGAATTTCAAAAGCGGTACCAGAATCTAGACCTTTTCGTAAAATTGTTTGTGAGATTGAATCTGGATTTTCTAAGACGACAGAATGTTTTGGTGCACTACCAACTGTCGTAACAATCCCTTCACCTACACGGGCAATAATCGTTTCTTCCCCTGCACCACCGACTAAACGTTCAATATTGGCGCGCACAGTTACTTTAGCTTTAGCTTTTACTTCAATCCCGTCCATTGCTACACCAGCAATAACAGGTGTCTCAATCACTTTAGGGTTAACAGACACTTGAACTGCTTCAAAGACATTACGTCCTGCTAAATCAATAGCTGCCGCTTGTTCAAATTCCAAATCAATATTCGCACGTTGCGCAGCAATAAGCGCATCAACAACTAGGTTAACATTGCCCCCCGCTAAATAATGTGCTTCTAATTGATTCGTCTCTAACTGTAACCCAGCTTTAGTTGCTTTAATCAATGGATTAACAATCGCCGCTGGTATTACACGACGTAATCGCATACCAACCAAATCGCCAATCCCAACTTTAACGCCAGAGAAATAGGAAGTAATCCATAAGCCTACTGGTACAAAACGGAAAAATAATCCGATTAAAAACAATACCAGTACTGCAATAATAGCAATAGATATATATGATTGATTCATTTTATTCACCTACTCTTTCAAAATATTTAACATAAATCTTAGATCCGACAACTTTATTTACGACCACTGGCGTACCACGTTTCAACATTCCTAACTGACTCATCGCTTCGACAACTTCTTGTGAATCATTGAGACGAATTTTTCCAACAGGTCTTAAATCTTCGATAACTTCACCGATTTGACCTAATAATGCTTGATGTTCTTTAGCTGGAACATAACCCGCTTGTCGATTTAACGATGTCGTTAGGACAAACCGTGGACTTAATGATAATTCATAACCCAGTTTAAATCCAATAAATATTACAAGTAGTACCGCTAATACACAATAGATAATTGTCGTCAACAGCGCGGTTACATCACCCAATAATAAATATAATGCAATTACTGTCGTCATAAAACCAATTATCCCGACAATCCCAAAATCTGGTATGTATAATTCTACCACTAGTAAGACTATCCCAATCATAAAGATGAGAAATGTAAGGGATGGTAACGTGAATACGTTAAAATAAATCGCAAAAAGTACTGTCGCAATAATCGCATTAATCCACTTATACCGGATTACTGAAAACAGTGCAATTGTTAATACTACAACACCACTAAGCAACCATAAAATCATAATCATCCTCCTTTCCAGCTCCAATGCGCTGAAATGACTTCCACTTCGCTTAATTCTTGACGCGCTACTCGCTTCTATGACTTCTGTTACAGTGGTTCATTTCAGAACGCATTTTGTCGCGCTATTTTTTTCGGCTCACTGGGGTTAATCTGACGTTTACTTCAAAAGTCACCTTTGTACAGCACGTATAATCCGCTCTCTTCTTTCTATGGTTGAAGTCAGAGTACCCCCTGCTCAGACTAAGTCTAAACATTCACTTACCTATTCTATTTCCAGTCAATTTTTTTGATTTCACCTTTTTCATTGACACCCAAATCAACCGATTGCCCAGCTTCTAAAAATGGTAATTTTTCATTCAACTGAATTGGTGCTTGATAAACTTTTCCGTCCATCATAAAGTAATAAACGGTATTGCCATCTTTTACAACCGCTTGAATTTGAGTAATTGTCCCTTTGACATCCGTTAAAATGTCTTCCGTTTCTAAATTATCAATATTGACTGGATTTTCACTCGCATAACTGAGCAATAACTTTTCAACACTATTTTCTACATACACGCGTTGATAATTTTGTACGTCAACTAAGGCATACGCTTTAATCAAACCGGATGAATCTTTAAGCGATAAAATATACATCGGACGGCCACTCAAGTTAATTAAGAGTGGAAAGGTTGCTTTATAGCCCTTTTCCTGCACACTTCCTTCAGCTGAACTCATTGCTGAAAACTCCTCAGCTGCCGTCAGAGGATACATTTTTGCTTCTTTCGTACGCATATTGATGAGCACAAAACCAATATTGGACTCATCAGATACAATCGACGTTATCCCAGTATAAATATATAAATCATCGTTCATCGGCAAGTAGGTATAACCATCTGTAGGCTGTGTCACGCCCTCATTAGAAAAAACAGTATTCCAAAATCCATTTTTGTACTTACCATTCATTTTTAATTGATGCAACAATAGCTCAGAACTGTAGACACGGTCAACCCAAGTTGGTATTTCATTCACATTATATCGCTTCGTCTCACCGGTCATCGCATTCACAGTAATCAATCCACTCACTTCTGGCTCAAATAAGAAGAAATTACGTCGATAGGTTGTCGCAATATAATACGGGATGCCATCATCATCAATTTCAAAGTTGGGTTTACCAAATAATGTAAACGGATAATTAAAACGCAAATGACGACTAATATAACGGCCAAATTTATCAGCGTAACTGTAACGAATCGGTGAACTTGGTGTTTCAACCGTCACTTCACCGCTTACATTATCAACTTTTAAATAATGCGGAATCCCCTCACTAAAGTTGTTTAACCATTTGAAAAAACCTGCATACTGTAATGGAGTCACGCGATACGGTTTGTTTTTTATGTTAATTTGCACGTACTCATCACTTGGTACAAATTGTGATACAAGATCCGTTAAGGCACCTAATCGACGATTCCCTAATCGCATGGCAGTATCTAAGTCAACCAAAGGTATCTGATTGACATCAATTTCAGGGAAATCTTTCTTAAAATCAGCTTTTTCTACCGATAACATTTCGCTATATGGTTTCGCCATAAAAAATGGTGAGAAAATTACGCGACTCGCACCCCAAATAAGGGCAACTAATGGGATAATTCCAAGTAATAATTTATATTTACCACCGACTTTTTTGAATGAAAAGGAATTGGAACTACTACCGGATGACAACCAATTGCTCCCATCTTTAATCCCTTCAATAATCGCAATTCCAAGTAAAATAAAAGTAAAAAATACCCAAAAATCAATTGATGCATAATGAATAGCTGGTAGCGTCACATAATAATATATAGCTGCCGCAATGAGCAGCGCAATATATAAGTAATTCGCATTAGCTTTCCAACTGTTAAATTTTTTCAGCCGAACATTACGAATTTTTTCAGCTGTCTCCTTCATCCGTTCGGTACGGGTAGAATGTGTAACATCTTTCATCGTCTCTCTCCTCCATTGTATTAAAGTTAGTTGACACACTGATTTATCTACTAATAAAGTAAACCGCTCACTCACTGCCTAAACCACTGTTTTATCTCAACCTTGTTAATTCTATTATACTACACTTTCAAATCGTTTTCATTAAATTTTATCCATCCAAAGCCTGATTTTTGTTAAAAATTCATCAAGATTTACTAACCATGCGACGAGTAAATCGCAAATAATGTGTGAGAAATGATATATTACAATGTAATATATGCTATGATTTTTTGAGAGGGGATATC
Source organism: Aerococcaceae bacterium zg-1292 (assembly GCA_016126655.1). Classification (GTDB taxonomy): domain Bacteria; phylum Bacillota; class Bacilli; order Lactobacillales; family Aerococcaceae; genus Globicatella. Next base: position 1,393,871 of record CP065955.1, read on the forward strand.
AATCAACTAAATCGTTGTAAATAAGCCTTTCATAACAAAAAAAGCACCTACAAAGAGGTGCTTTGATACGATTACATATAACGAGCTAACACTGCATTTAAACGGTTTTTATCATGGAAGCCAACTAATTTTTCAACCACTTCGCCGTCTTTTTTAACTAATAAAGTTGGAATTGACATAATGCCAAATTGTTGAGCAACTTTTTGTTCTTCATCCACATTCATTTTATAAAAATCAACTTGACCATCTAATTCTTCACTTAATTCATCGATAACTGGTGCTTGCATACGGCAAGGTCCACACCATGGTGCCCAAAAATCAACAACTGTTAATCCTTGTGAAGTTTCTTGTTCAAATTGTGCATCTGTTAATACTTTTGTCATGTTGTATCATCCTTTCAAATTAGATTACATAGTAATCGTAACACATGCCATCTATTCGCGCGAATATTTTGCTCACACGTTACAGGTCAGTGGATTACTCCTCTTGATGCCATTGACTCAACTGTAATCTCGTAAAATTTTCTGCATTATCCTGACATAATTTTCCCTCGAATGGTACTTCGTACGCTAATTTTTTACCTAAATGGGTAAATTCAATGACTGCATTATGACTTTTTTGGCGCACATTGAACGCATTAATTTCATGCCATGGCATCAATAAAAAATTTCCTGCTTGTGTATGGCTGATTTCTTTTTCGTGGATGCCTTTTGTATCAAAGTATAATATAAAGGAACGACTAGAATCCCAAGTATAAAACACATTGCTAATGAGTAATTTGATAAGACTAGATTTTGCATCATTGTGCTTAAAAGTAATTAAAAAGTTATCTGTATTACCAAAAATTGCTTCAACTTTCTGTTGAATCTCTTCGGATTGATTAAACATCATCCCCATGTTGTCTCCCCCTCCAATTTATATCTACTTAATTATCCATTTCAATAATCTCTTGAATCGTTTCCGTCTTCCTCTTCCTTTGTTCCGATTCTTTCAGTCGAAATGCCATCACTGACATAATAATTTTTTGATAGTCCAATAAAATCCACTGCTCCTTTAGCATAGTTAAACTATTTGAAAATAAACACATCAGTAATATTTTTATCGAGTACTTTACATATTTTATATGCTGTTTCTAGGGTAGGACTAATCGTCTTATTTTCATAAGCCATAATTGAACGCCGCTTCAAACCGACAGCTTTAGCTAATTTATGTTGCGACAAACCTTTTTCTTTGCGATATTCTGCAATCCGGTTATCAATTTCTACCTCCATCGCCTCACATCCAAACTATTATTGTTACATTTATAGTACCATAAATGATAAAGTTAATCCAATACTTATTCGATTTTTTTACATTTAACCTGAATTCCCGAATACATAAACAGGATAATCACAATTAATGTTGATTTATCAATGTTTTTAGCTAGTTAAATACAATTTTTATATAGTTATGCGTTGTTTCAAACGTAACGTTGAAATCATTTTTCGCTTTCTTTTAAACGTTGAAATATCAACGATTTTTCGAAAACAAACTAATTATTTTCTGTGAAATTGTTATGAATCCGGGAATTCAGGTTTTAAAACGTTGAAAAGACAAATAAACACTAACAGTTTAACTGCTAGTGTTTTATATAGTTTAAAGCGCACATTGTCGTACTAGTTTTTTTACTCGCCTGTTCGGTAGGTTGTACGTAAGTTAATAGTACGTCCGAATGGCATGATTTCGAAATTCTTCACGTCTTGACTGAGCAAGAATGAGGTAGATACTTGGTATAAGGCAGATACAACAGCATCTTCTTCTACCATAATTTTTTCTGCTGCAATTAATGCTTCACGGCGTTTAGCTGGGTCATTAGCATATTCATTACGTGCTTGATTAATTAATTTATCCACTTCTTCATTTGAATACTCAGCGAAGTTTATACCACCATCTGTTTGCAATTGCTCTACAAAGTTCATCGCATCTTGATAATCGGGTGCCCATGTACCATAGTAGAAGTCATACTCACGTTTACGTTGGAATTCTAAACGGTTTTGCAATGGCACACTACGAATTGTTAACGTCAATCCAGGTAAGTTTTCTTGAATTTGTGCTTGTAAATATTCTGCTGTACGACCAGATAAGTCTACGTCTGAGACAAGCAATTCAAGAGATAATTTTTCAACACCTAATTCTTTTTTCGCTTGTTCCCAATCAGCTTTTGCTTTTTCTAAATTATATGGTAAAACTTGACCCGCTTCATCACGGTAATCACTACCTTTTTCATTCACATCAAAACCAGTTGGCACGAAACCATTGGCCGCTTTTGATCCATCTTGAATAACTGATGTAGCATATAACTCTTTATCAAATGCTTGCGAAATCGCACGACGTAATGCTGCATTACTTGTTGCTTCACGCGTATCATTAAACATAATATAGCCTAATGTTGCACGTGGAATAGTATTAAAGTCTTCTGCGCCTTGGTATTGTGATACAAATTGGTCAGATAAAATGGCATAATCTAACTCGCCTGCATCATACAAGTCAGCAGCTGTCCCAGTTTCTTTAACAACAGACACCAAGACTTCATCTAAATAGACATTTTCAACATCCCAATATTGTTTGTTTTTTGCTAAAGTCCACTCTAACTCGGTACCAGACCAGTTTGAAATCGTGAATGGTCCGTTTGTTACAATATTGTCGACCGACGTTCCATAGGCTTCACCTTTTTCTTCAACAAAAGCTTTTGAAACAGGCATAAAACGACTACCTGTCAATAATTTTGGTAAATAAGGTGCAGGGTATTCTAACGTGATTTCTAATGTTAAATCATCTAACGCTTTAACACCTAATTCAGATAATTCTTTCTCGCCTTTGCGAATTGCAGCAGCATTTTTAAAAATTTCAACTGATGATGAAGAGTTTAGACCATTTGGATCGACCAAACGTTGATAAGAGTACTCAAAATCAGCTGCAGTGACTGGTTCACCATTACTCCACTTTAAGCCTTCACGTAATTTAAAGGTGTAGACTAAACCATCTTCAGAAATATCAACACTTTCTGCTTGTCCTAACTCCACTTCCGTCCCAGTTGAGACACGGTATAATCCCTCAAATACTTGACCAATCATATCAGAACTAGGTGTGTCATTATAAACCGCTGAATCTAATGTCGCTAGCTCACCAATTGTCATAATTTTTAATTTTTGTTCAACAGATGGATCTAATTCCACTGCCTGCGCACTCGTTGTTACAGTGCCAACAGCTAATGATAATACAGCACTAGCTGCTAAAAAACTTTTTGCTATTTTTTTTAACATAAGTTTCTCTCTCCTATTTTTTATTAATATAAGATTAAGGCATCAATCTTAATGAGACCATCATAGCACGTTTACAATTGTAACTCAAGTGTAATGCTCACTGCTGCTAAAAACTTTTTTCAGTAATAATTACAGAAAATCACTGCTATTATCCTATTTATTTTTATTAACAATGTTAAGTAGCAAAGTCTAAACAGTGACTCAACAACCATAGTGTCATTTGATATTTATCATACTTATATTAAAAACATCTAAAAAAACGAATGAGCCTAAACTCATCCGTTCATTACTAGTCAAAGTATAATTCTGATTTATTATTTAGCCAACTATATAATAACCCGATGACTAAACCGCCACCAACATAGTTACCTAGAGTTGCAAAGAAGAAATTAGACATAACAGACGTAAAAGTCATGCCCTCTACCGGACCGCCATTAGCAAAAAATGCTAAGGCAAACGTTGAAAAGTTCGCTATGACGTGCTCAAAGCCTAAAAAGGCAAAGATAAAGATAATGAAAATCATTGACATAACTTTACCGGCATCATCTTTCATACGAATACTACAAAATACCGCTGTATTTACAATAACGTTAGCAAAAATCCCCTCGCAAAATTGTTGAACGGGTGTTTTTGCTAATTTGGCTGTAACGGCTTGGAAAAGAAAATGGTCAGCTGGTAAATCAGTATAAGCACCTGTTTTAGCGATAAAGAAACTTGCGATGACTGCTCCTACGGCATTAAATAAAATACAGGTAACCAAAATACGTAATGCTTTCGAGGTAGGGAGTATTTTACGATGAATAGCCATGGTCATATACATCATATTCGATGTTCCTAACTCCGCATTCATGTAAATAATCATAATCAATGACCAACTAAACATGAAGGAATAAGTAAATTTACCTAAACCCTCTACCATTAGATTTGATTTTTCTGCGATAAACGATGCAATAGATACACCCATTGTTAAAAACAAACAAGCTAACATCGCGCGCACCATATATCTTACCAAGCTGCAATCATGTAAATCAGCTTTCTTATTGATACTATTGGTGATACTTCCGATTAAACCGCGATTTTGTACTTCCAAGTTCGTCACTCCACTTCATAAGGTTAAATTAATATTCGCTTGCTATTAGTATAACATACTGCGTGATTGATAGTAATACCCATTTTCAAAAGTAAACGATTACGGCAAGATTTTTTTGAAACAAATTGAAATATCTTTAACTATCCAGTATCTTGTACTTAAATAGCTCAAAAATAAGCGTTGATTGAAATAAAGAGTGTAACTACCATGTTTTCAATTGGAACCAAGAAGATTCAACCGATTGCTTAGTAAAAGTACCTCCACGTGTTACTTGACCATTTTTAAGTTTGTGCAGCATTCGACACACATTATTTCTAATTCGAGCCGCCACTACAATATTCCCAAATTTTCCTTTAGGTACATTGAAGCTCGCTCCATAACTAGTAGATACCATTAATCCTTCAATATTGACTGTGACCGAACTAGAAATTGAAACAGTTCCAGGCGCTCTGACTGTTTTTGCAACATAACTTCCATTTCGAATATAGCTATAAGAGGATTCAATGACATGATACGTTGAGACAATCGGATTATGTTGGCATCGTGGATACCCTGGGTTTCCTGGCAAACACTTTACTGAGCGTTCAGCAAAATGACTCCTGTTAGATGGATGCATTGAATCAATCCCTCCATCAGATCTTCGTGATTTGAAAATTCATATACTTCATTATTTTTTAAATCACGCACAGAGATACTTGATATTACTTTAAAATCTGAGAAGAAGCTGTACAGTTGTCATTAGAGAAATACAGCTACTTAAAAGAATCAACAGCAACAAACAATGCGTTTCATACACTCCATTACTTTGTTTTATTCTATTTATATGATATTATATAAATAGAATAAATTCAATAATTAATTTAAAACTAGGAGTGAATTTTATGAAAAATATCGCAGCTATTTTTAGTAGTGCAACCTTAATATTAATGGCTTTTGCAGCTCAATTTGGATTTCGATTTAGAGATATCTTACTTTATTGGCAACACACTCCACGTGATAAATATTTTCCAAGTGAACCTGGAGTTGAACCTCCCGTTATACCATTAGTACACTTAGAAGTAATTGTTCGCTTGATTCGAATAGCCATAATACTGTCACTCGTCTTTATTTATTTCGCGTACAAAGAAAACAAAATTCAAAAAACGTCCATGCTCAATAAATAGGACAACTCTTCCAAAATCGCACCACAAAAGCTGAGCAAAAGTCATCGTTAGCCATCGCTCCATACAATGTATCGGATGCAATCGCCAACGTTTGACTGCTGCTCAGCTATTTACAATGCTAATCTCAATTATTAATCTGAGTGTATTACGACTCGTCCACACCAGCAGCTTCTTCAATCACTAAATTCTCCAATGTTTGATATAAATCACCGGGTGTTAATTGTTTCAATTCGTCTTGCTGATAAACACGGCTAATCGTCCCACGATGCATGACAATGACTCGGTCACAATATGTAATCGCATCTTGCAAGTGATGTGTTATCATCAACGTCGTCAGTTGATAGGTTTCAATCATATATTGCGTCATCGCCATCACTTGTTTAGCAGTACGCGGATCGAGTGCAGCAGTATGTTCGTCCAATAATAATAATTGTGGTTGTTGCAAGGTCGCCATAATTAACGATACCGCCTGGCGTTGCCCACCTGACAAATTTTCCATCGGCACATCTAAACGTTTTTCCAAATCTAACTTAAACGCTACCAATTGATTTATCATTGCTTGATAATTTTCTTTATTTAACGAAACGTTAAAACCACGCGACTCGCCTCGTTTTTGCGCCAGCATCAAGTTTTCAAACACTGTCATCCGAGGAGCTGTCCCCATCCGTGGATCTTGAAACACACGTCCAATACGCTTAGCGATTTCTTTGGCTTTTAATTTTTTAATAGAAATTCCGCCGAGTAAAATTTCGCCACTATCAATAGGTAATTGCCCGGTCAAACAGTTCATCAAGGTAGACTTTCCTGCACCATTCGTCCCAATCACTCCAATCACTTCACCGGGTTGAATCACCAAATTAATATTATTTAAACCGATTACTTTTTCTCCCGTTTGACGCTTAAATTGCTTGGTTACATTTTTTAATTCAATCGATGCCTGAGTCATACCTATGCACCACCTTTCGTTGATATTGCTTGGCGAACGCTAATTGAAATCGTTGGAAATGCTAAAAAGATTGCTAGTACGATGGCTGAAATTAATCGAAAATCATTCGCATTAAATCCTAGTTGTAAAACAAAAACTAAAATCACACGATAAATCACTGACCCCAGCACAATAGCTAATAAACGTAATGGCATCGTCAATTGTTTCAGTAAGACTTCGCCAATGACAATAGAAGATAAGGCAACAACCACTGTACCCGTTCCCATTGAAATATCGCCAAAACTATTATCTTGTGCCACTAATGCACCTGCTAAACCAATAATTCCATTGGCTAATACGAGGGCAAACCGCTTCATGCTTGCTGTTTTAATCCCTAGGGATTTTGCCATTATTTCATTATCACCTGTCGCAATCATTGCCTGACCTAAATCCGTGCGGAAGAAGAAGGACAACAACAATACGACAATCATGACTATCATCAAACCAATAACAGTACGTTGGACTAATGTCGACTGAAATAATGTTGCAATGCCCTCGTCGTAAATCGTCGCCAAACGTCGTAGACTAACATTAGGTTTACCCATAATACGCAAATTTATCGAATAAAAACCTGTTAATGTAATAATCCCTGCTAATAATGAGGGAATATCGAATAAGGTCATCAACAAACCTGTTACATAGCCAGTCAACATCCCACCAAAAATTGCCGCTACCGTAGCCAGTATCGGACTTACTCCTTGCGTAATCAAACTGACCGCTACCGATACTCCCATTGTAAATGAAGCCTCACTGGTTAAATCAGCAAAACGTAAAATACGAAACGTAATATACAACCCAATCCCCATGATGCCCCATAAAACACCTTGAGACATCGCATTTAAATATATCGTCATTAGTTATTCCTCACTTACATCGGTTAATTTAGCTTTTAATGCATCTGATAATTCAATGCTCAAAAATTCTGCTGTTTTCGAATTGATTACGGACACTAATTTTTCCACATGTTGAATCGGCATATTACCAGGGTGTTTACCGTTGAACACATCGACCCCCATCAAAGCAGCTTGAATACCAATATCTCGTTGATTAATCGCCACCGCTGACAAGGCACCTTGTTTAACAAAGGTATCAACTGTCGAAAAAATAGGAATCTTCGCTGCATCTGTTGCATCCAATAAGGTTTCAAACGCGCTGGCAATTGTATTGTCCGAACCGACAAAGATGGCGTCCACTTTACCTGCAAGATTTTCTGCTACTAACTGCATATCTAATGTAGAGTCAATACCTTCAATTTTTGCTTCAATACCGAATTTTTTAGCGACTTCAGCTGCTTCTTTCAATTCAGCCAGCGAGCTATCTTCATTGGTCGTATATAACATCCCCACGGTTTTTACATCCGGCTGCAATTCCTTTAACAGCTCAAATTGTTGTTCATAACTCACTTTATCACTCACACCTGTGATATTGCCCCCGGGTTTTTCAAGTGAATCGACTAATTTTGCCCCTACTGGATCAGTAATTCCCGCTAAAATAATTGGAATTTCGCTCGTTGCATCTGCCATAAATTGCGCTACAGGTGTGGTGACTGCATAAATCACATCCGGTTTTTTATTGACAACTGTTTCAGCGATAGAGCTGAGTAAATTCATATCCCCTTCCGCATTATAGAAATCAACGCTTAAATTATCTCCCTCCTTATATCCGGCATCTGCTAAGCCTTTCTTTACACCTTCGACAATAACATCAAGAGAAGGATGACTGACTAATTGAACAATCGCAACATTTAAGGTTTCTTTTGCATGAACAGTGAAATGACTGACAGTTTGTGTCATCATCGCTACTAACATAATGCACAGTGTTAATATTTTTGATACTCTTTTCATCTTTAATTCCTCAATTCTTTTGTTTAATAAAAATACTCAGCAACGAATCCACACTACACGGATTCATTGCTGAGCAATATAAAAACCACGTAGCATGCTCTTTACAGTACATCTACGTGGTAAACCGATGAAACTCGCCACATAGATACAACAACAGTCGAAACTGGGCTGTATCCATGGAGTACGTTCTCCAAGTCTACAACCTATCTATGCCACGCTTGCCAGCGATTTGATTTTGTTGAATTAATTGAAAACATACTCAATGGCTCCTCTCCAAATTTGTTAGCCTTATCATAACACCTGTATGATAAACTGTCAACTAGTTTTTATTATTTTTTAATTTTTTACTCATAAATATGATTAGTTAATAGCACAAACGACTGAATATAAGTGTTTGCTCAAATACTCAGTCGTTTAAGTTCTATTCTGCTTTAAAGACAATATTTCCTATGCTTGCACTCATACAAACTCACCGTAATAACTCTATTCTTTTGTACGTCAATGGCAATACATTCCAGCTCGCTCATACCTTCTATTTTGTACTACACACACTATTGCTTTCCAGCTGTCGTATACGTCAAGCAACTATCAATATACTAGGATTCTAGTCATTCAAGACAAATCGCTTTTTATTGCACAATTTATTTATGACTCCAAGACGTTTCGTAAGTTATCTAATATCATTTGGGCGTAGGCATCCATACCGATAGGCGTTGGATGGATACCGTCATGAATCAACCATTCTGGATGTCCTTTAGCCAATGATTCCCAATCAATTAAATGAACATTTTTATTCGCCGACACTAACTCATTAATGACTGAATTCGTATCAGTCTCCCATTGTAAAAATTCCCCATATGTATTCACCCAAAATATATTACGGTTCGGTCCTAAAATATCGATTAATTCTTGCCCATATTCTTTTCTAAAGAAACCATTCGTACCTAACGCAATAACAACGGTATCAGATACTTTACCATCATATACCATTTGTTGTAATTCAGCCGCCATTTGATAGGCTTGACGAGATTCTACAGCGTTAATGTAACTATTTGGAAATAAAGCTTTAATCGATTTACTCGCCCCCAACATGACCGAATCACCGATTAGCGTAATCGGTTGTTGTGATACATCTTGCACGGCTGTTGTCGTTTCTACGGCACTCGTTTGATTTTCATCATTAGACGTATCCTCATGAACCGTTGTCTGTTCAGAAACTGACTGTTGTTCCAATAATGCAGCATTTTCTTTCAGTGTTTCTTTCAAATTTTCTTTTGAATCTGCTGTTTTCGTTCCACCGAAAATGGCTAAAACAATTCCTAAAGTACTAACAATAATCACTGATAAAATTGCGCCCGCCAAACCCGATTTTTGTTGAATTTCATAACGGATTTTAGTAACACTTCCCACTTGATTTACCACAAAACGATGCAACAACTCCGAGAATAACAATGAAACGACAATCGTTAAAATAATTGTCATGGCATTCCAAGAAAATTTCAATGATTTAACCATAAAAATAAGTGGATAATGTATTAAAAAGAGCTCGTAACTCCGTGTACCAAACCATTGTAGTGGCAGCACATCTAGCCATTTCCCAAAAGGATAATCAATTAATGTTGATAAAATAAGTAAAATACCTAACAATATTGTCATCAAAGATAAATTAGTTAGATATAACCAAGGCGACTGCCCCTCACCAAAAAAGGTAAAGAATAATACAATAAGCCAACTTCCAATAAAGGCACCGTATACCCACTCGTTTTGAAGTTTATCTGCAATATTTTGCCACACTCGCGGTGACTGCAATCCTATCCACACACCCAGTAATACACCAGAAAAACGTGTTAACGAACTATAATACAGTACGGAGATATCAGTTCCCATTATGTATTGTATCGTCATCAAGCTCATAGAAATAAGCGCTAATCCAAAAAATACCCAATGTGCCTGACAAAATATTTGTTTAAGTTTTTTATATCCTAAAAATAAAAGTGGCCATAATAGATAAAACTGTAATTCAATTGCCAGCGACCACATATGCGTAAAAGGAGACGCACTCGCAATACGGTCAAAATAGTTCGCATTTTGACTAATTTGCCACAAGTTATTGTACGCTCCGAAAATACTAAATAATTGTCCACTCATACCATTAAGTAATCGTGGCATTAAAAAAAATGAAATATAGGATACCAGTCCAACGACAATTAATAGAGACGGATAAATACGCCACAATCTTGCTGTATAAAATTGTTTGACACTAAATTTTCCGCGTTCCCATCGTTGTTTCGATAATCGGGCCATCAAATATCCAGACAAAATGAAAAAAAGCGGTACTCCAATATACCCACCTTTAACAACATTAGGAAAGAAATGATACAAGAGCACCAATATAACCGCGATTCCTCGTAATCCATCCAAACCGATAATCTTCTGACGCTTCACGTTCTGCTCTCTCATCCATATCCCTACCTTTTATTCGTCTTCGTTACATCATTATAGCAAATTTACTTTGTGAATTCATTCTTTTTTTATGAAAAAAATTTGAAGTTGTCAATTAGGATAAACAAAGTTTAAGACCTAAATCTCTAAAGCAAAAATTTCATAAGTCAATGTAAACGAAGTCAATTGGAACAGTTAGAAACGTGTGGAGAGCACTGATACGGATGATGATGATTCAGACTTAAAATCAATTACCACAAATTATAGCCGTCCCCTGCCTTAAACACAAAAAACACCGTAACCAAAACTTGGTTACGGCAGTTCATTTCACTAATTATTCGATTTATGGAATCACTAATACATTTCCTGGATAAAGCGGTGCAGCGGTTGTTGTACCATTTGCTGCAGCAAGAGCATTCACATCTACTCCATACGTACGCGCAATACCATACCATGTTTCACCTTGAGCCACAGTATGTGAACGTGTAGGTGCTGGGGCTTCCGTTGCTGGGGCTGGTGGTTCGGTTACCACTGGCTGTTCTGATGTAGTTGTTGTTGCAGCAGGATTATTGACATCTACTGAACTGACTTCGCCACTACTACTATTACTTTGCACAAATGAACCACTTGTTGTTGAATCATTTGATTTAGTTGTTGTTGTCTCAGTTGAACGTGATAACACAATACTTGAAGCAGTTTGAGGTTCAGTTGGTTTGGATTGCGTCTGCGACTTAACAAACCAATATAAAATAAATGGTGTAATCACAGTTACAATCAAAACACCTAATAATACTTTTGATAAACTAGACGCTTCTTTATTAGGTTGATTTCTTGAAGAACGTGAATATTGTCTTTGCTTTAAATTTTCATCCGAACCAAATTTGGCATTCCAAGGTGCATGACCTCTCTCACGACGTTCAGTCGTTTCTTCTTGACCAAATTTTTCATTGTCCATTGTCATTACAATTCCTCCTAATTATGTTACAATGAGTTGTAAACATAAGTAATATGCAATTCTTGCTTTTTTAATTAAATAACACTTCGCTACAACTACTATACCACATTCAGAACTATATTACACCTATTTGATACTGAAATGTAATAGTATTTTAACAAAAAATACACTTTTTTCGCCACTTTCACCCCATTTTTAGTCAACTTTAGGAGGTTTTTATGAAAAAACTACACGTTTTACCCGAAAAATGCATTGCTTGTGGGAAATGTTATCTAAACTACCCAAAAGTCTTCGACTGCACCGATGATGGCGTTGCTTTTGTCATACAAAAAAGCTCACTTTCTCAACAAGAAGAAAGCGAGCGTGCCATTTATGATTGTCCTACAAAAGCTATTAAATGGTTGGACGATGTACCTGATTAAGCAATTGGTAGCCTGGAAAGTCAATGTGATATTTTTTTATAATTGGCCATAATTTTTCAACCACAATAAATTGACCGGCTGCCAAAATAACACCTTTGATGAAGTTAAATGGCACAATCACACTTAATAAATATGCAGCAATATTATCAATTGGAAAATTCATAACAGTAATATAAATTGGTAATGTTACGTAATAGTTTAATAGTCCCATGGAAATAACCAATCCTACCACTAATATAATACTCATCCAAATTTTACGCACATTCGGTTTCATATTGGTTGCGTATTTGAGTAAGAAATGCGTTGGCAAAAACATCGCCATACTTGCAGTAAAACTCATAATTACTCCAATCGGCAACCCGCTTTCGCCACCTTTCATCAAATAATTAGCAACATCACGGATAAGCGCAACTGTAACGGCGCCAATGGGACCATTCACTAATAAGCCCACCAAAACCATCAAGTCGCTAAAATCGACTTTTAAAAATGGTGCCGCGGGTAAAATAGGGAAATCAAACATCCGTAAAACGATTGCCCATGCACCTAAAATCGCTAATAAAACTGTTGTCGACAGTGTTCTCTTTTTCATTTTCTCTCTACTCCATTTCTTTCTCGTCTTTTAGAAGCCACAAGAGTATCGATGTACAATGATGACAAATAAAAAATGCCATGTATGGTGAATAAAAATCTTCAGCCAATACATGACATGTTAAATAACATCTAATCATTGTATTCATCTTCTCCCATCCAGACTTTACTGTCGGTACTGGAATTACACCAGTTCAACCTCATCTTACGAATCAGTTCGTGGACTTTACCACCGGTCGGGAATTACACCCTGCCCTGAAGACTTATTTTATTTAACTACATCATAACATATTCAAGTATTATTAGCAATAGTTTAATACGAATTGTAATATTAAAAAACCAGCCCTCAATGTGGCTGGCAATTAGTAGTTAACGGTATACACGTCAATATTCCTTCAAAATTTATTTTTTCACCACAGATGATTTTAAATAAACTTTCCCAAAACCATCTAATTTGGCTTCGATATCGTGTCCATCCACTGGATCAGCAATCAAATGGATGTTTTTTGCTTTTGTCCCTTGTTTAATCGTACTCGTTGCCGATAATTTTAAATCCTTAATAATCGTCACCGAATCCCCTTCTGACAGAGGATTACCATTGCTGTCACGAATAATTGCAGCTTCTGCAGCCGCATCCATATCTGCTTGGGTCCATTCGTGCGCACACATTGGACATACTAATAAATTGCCATCTTCGTAAGTATATTCCGCATCACATTGCGGACAATTTGGTAATGCCATTAATTGTTAACCTCTTTCTCTATTTTTATCTCATTGATTTTTTGGGTTGCGGTATCATAGCGAAATTGCTTAATCAGCACAAGTCCATCACGATAATTTTCAAAAATGCGTACTAATTGGTAACGCCCCGCACCCAATGTCTCCACTTCAACTATGTACTCTACCGCATCGATTGTTTTCATACTGGATAATATATCTTTTAGCGCCACCTGCTGTTTCGTTAAACCAGTAGTCCAGCTATTTATTTCCAACGCAGTGTAACGTTGTAACGCATGAACCAGTGTTGATTCTGTTAACGCTTTAGTGGTTACTGCTTGCGTTTCAACCGGCAAATTAGCGACATTGCCTACCGCTTGACAACCAGTACCGAAAATAATAATGCCGATTAATAGACTGATGCGTCGCATGCTATTTTCCAGTTGCGAATGCTAAAATTTCTTCTTCAGACATAGAACTGTCACATCTGACACGCACGCCGTCTTCTCCAGCATATAAAAAGCCAGGAACCGTTTTAACGCCATATTGGTCACGAAGTTCTTGAATTGCATTCGCATCATATTTAGGACTTTGAGAGTGTAAATAGTGAACATTTAATTGGTGGTCTTTAGCAACCTTACTTAATTTACTTACAAAACGACGGCAATATGGACACGTTTCACGGCCAATAAATAAAATACCACCTGCTTTTTCTTGTAGCAATGTTGTCGCCTCTTCCGGTGATACTTCGATAAAATTGCTTGCTTGTTCTAAATACTCGTTCATTTCTGTCATGATTCGACTCCTTAATCTAGCTCGTTTGGGTTGCCTCGGCTCCACTTCGGTTGCCCCTTCTGTGCGCTATACGCACGACAGCGGCTCCCTCCAGTGGTTCAAGGCAGTGTACCCGCACTCGCTTTTTGTATTTAATCTAGCTCGTTTGGGTTGCCTCGACTCCACTTCGGTTGCCCCTTCTGTGCGCTACACGCACAACAGCGGCTCCCTCCTGTGGTTCAAGGCAGTACACCCGCACTCGCTCTATTTTCTATGCTTAAAATGACTATGAAATATCATACTTAGTTAAATTGAATTAACACGTTTTTGTCTTATTATTTATTTATTAGACTAAGGATATTGTATCATATTCATTTTGTGAATCAAATCAATCTAACTCAATTTTTTCAATCTCTTCTTTTGCTTTGCGTTTTTTTACACAGTTAATCAACAATAATACAGCTCCAATCGCTAAAATAATTAATGCGATGTGTGTCGCTTGTTGTTGCTCACCAGTAGAAGGTAACTTGACATTTTTTGATGGCATACTAATACTCGAATTATCTTTTTTCTTTGTCAGATTACCATTTGGTTTTGGTAAATTTTTTCCAGTTGGCTTTTTATTTTGTTGTGCTAATTTTTCTTTTAAATACGCCAATTTATCACCAGACACTGTTGTCTGATTCCCTTGACTGGTAGTAAATTCAGCCAGCGTAGTTGTTTCTGTCTGAGTAGTTTCTGCCTCTAATGGTTGAGCTTCTGATAGATCCTTACCAAAATATTCATCAATATATCCCGATTCTTTAGGATTTGACGCTACCCAAATTCCTTGATGATCATTATATAATGCTAACTTCACTTGATAACGCTGATGCAATTGTCTAATCAGACTAATAGCTTCTTCACTAGTATGTTGTCCTGCATTTAAATAGCTGACTAACTGCTGCTTAACTTGTTCCCAAACCTGTTCATTAATCGCATAAAAATACTGGAACTGCGTTTCTTTTAAATTTAATAATTCATGATAGCTCGCTAAATATTTGACACCATCTTTATCTTTTAAAAACATTTGTTGCGCTAAATTTGCAACTACATCAACATCAAATGTACTTAACTCTTTAGCATAACTGTATTGTTGCAAGGCTAATGAATCAATAACAATCTGTTGTTTGCCATATAATGCTTGATCTAATGCTTCTGCTGTCAACCGTCGTTGATAGGATTGGTAAATGCGTTCAAATTCTAGTTTACGATACGCATACGGCACCAACTTTTGTAAATATTGATCTAATTGTGCCAAATACGCGGTTAATGATGGTTCTTCTGCATTTAAAAAGAGTGATTCCATTGCAAATTGAGGCACAGTATACGGATACAACAAACATTGATTCAATTGTTCACTCTTTTCATGAACGTGTTCACTTTGAGTGGTTTCTTCTTCTAATTGATAAATAATTTGTTGATATTCCGATTCAATTTGATCACGGCTAGCAATTAATTCATTTTGTTTGTCAATTAATTGCTTCAAATATTGTTGCCACTCGATATACACATTATCTTGTTCAATTTTTTCAAGTTGTTGAGTCTCATCCAATTCATTAAACTGTTCGTCCGATTCCATATATTGTTGATATAACTGCTCAATAACCTTTTCAATTTCTTTTTGCGTGGCGTCAATCGATTCTTCTCCCTCTGACTGAATCGCATGAATTTGTTGATTCAATGATTGGTATTTGGCCTCTAATTCGGATAATTGTTCTTTTAATTGTGCAGATGGTGGAGTGGTCTCCTCTTGTTCCACCTCGTTGGTTTGATTTTGCAATAATAATAAGCAATCATGTTTTTCAACCGGCTGCGTGTTGATAGCTGTTGTTAAAATATACGGTTCAACTACTGGCACAGCCTGAACAATGGGGGTTACAATTATTAAACTGGTTAGGCTACTGATAATCATTCGTTTCCGCATAAAAATACCTCCTATTACGGTTCGCTTGGGTTGACTTGTCATCCACTTCGCATAATCCCCGCGTGCGTTTCTCGCACGCTTGGTATTTTGCTCCAGTGATTCAAGTCAGAACACCCGCGCTCACAC
This sequence comes from Aerococcaceae bacterium zg-1292, assembly GCA_016126655.1. GTDB lineage: Bacteria > Bacillota > Bacilli > Lactobacillales > Aerococcaceae > Globicatella. The sequence goes on from CP065955.1 coordinate 1,410,245, forward strand.
CATGTTAATTACGGTTCGCTTGGGTTGACTTGTCATCCACTTCGCATAATCCCCGCGTGCGTTTCTCGCACGCTTGGTATTTTGCTCCAGTGATTCAAGTCAGAACACCCGCGCTCACACCATGTTAATTACGGTTCGCTTGGGTTGACTTGTCATCCACTTCGCATAATCCCCGCGTGCGTTTCTCGCACGCTTGGTATTTTGCTCCAGTGATTCAAGTCAGAACACCCGCGCTCACACCATGTTAATTACGGTTCGCTTGGGTTGACTTGTCATCCACTTCGCATAATCCCCGCGTGCGCTTCTCGCACGCTTGGTATTTTGCTCCAGTGATTCATGTCAGGACACCCGCGCTCACACCATGTTAATTACGGTTCGCTTGGGTTGACTTGTCATCCACTTCGCATAATCCCCGCGTGCGTTTCTCGCACGCTTGGTATTTTGCTCCAGTGATTCATGTCAGGACACCCGCGCTCACACACTAGTATAGTAATAACTACACGAATGGGAGGTAAAATACTTTATTTATTTTTCACAACATTTGCTAATAACTTATACGAATAATGTTGAGCTGCTTCATCATAAATATAACTATTAATCATCAATTCATCAAAATCCACTCGCTCTTTTAGTGCGTCAATTTGCTCAGAAACTGTTTGGGGACTACCAATCAACGAAACATAAGTCATATTTTCAATCACAGTGCGTTCACGATTAATTAAATCCTTGCTTTCAAATGCAATCGGGCCAAAATGCGGCACAACTTTAGCTTTGACATAGTTATGCCATACTTCTTCAATATTAGCAACAGGTGGTTGTAATCCTTTGCTTTCACCGGTAATTAGGCCTAAAAATGACTGAACTTGCGTCGTCGCAAGTCGCTCTGCTTCTTCATCTGTATCCGCTACAGCAGCATTGGCGCCTAAAATAACATAAGGTTCACTCAATTTTTCAGAGGGATTAAATAATCGGCGATACAAAGCAACGGCTTCTTCCATCATCGCTGGTGCAAAATGAGCCGCAAAGGAGTATGGTAAGCCCAAACGCGCCGCCAAACGGGCACTTTCTAAACTTGAACCTAAAATATAAAAAGGTATCGATAATCCCGCAGCTGGATACGCTTGGACAGGATTTGTACCATCAAAATAACCTTGTAATTCTGCAATTTCATTCGGAAAATTACTTTGCAAATTATTGGTACGACGTATGGCACGGGCTGTCTCATAATCCGTACCTGGTGCACGACCCAATCCTAAGTCTAAGCGATTAGGATACAATGTTTCAAGGGTGCCATATTGCTCTGCTACTAAATACGGACTATGATTCGGTAACATCACACCACCTGAACCAACACGAATCGAATGAGTATTTGCTAAGGTATGTTGAATTAACAATTGAGTCGCTGAGCTCGCTATCGTCGGTGTATTATGATGTTCAGCAATCCAATATCGTTCGTATCCATAGGATTCTGCCGCCTGCGCTAAACGCACTAAACTATCAATTGCATCACGAAATGAGTCTCCTTGTCTAAGCGGAGCCAAATTTAAAATTGAAACTTTCATTACTCTTCTCCCTCCGGTCGAACGCAATCATTGTAGCTGTAAATTCTACGACTCACATGAATGACATTATCACTACAAACACACAGCATTCGGCCTAATATATTGATACTATTATCACATGAATAGTCAAAAATAATCAAATAATTCGCTTTATAAAGTGGTCGCCAACGACTCGCAATAAAACAGATGCTGCTAGAAGCCTTGAACCACTATCGCACTGTACTTAGAAGCACTGAGGTGTTTCAGAAGATATGTGAATTGGATGATGCGATTACCAGAGTCAGTTAGACAAAAGAACTGTCAACTTTTCTAGGAATAAGGATTCTTTGACATCTTCTCGCCCCCCACAAGATGTCAAAGAAAAAAGCCACCGAAAATGTTCGATGACTCTTTTTTTAGGTTCACTTGAGTTCAACTTGACATCCGCTTCGTATAATCCCTGCGTGCGCTTCTCGCACTTTTTAGAATTTTGCTTCAGTGGTTCAAGTCAAACCAGCTATGTTCCTACAACATTATTATTTTAAACGTTCAACTTCGCGTGCAATTTCTACCTCTTCGTTTGTCGGTACATTTAAAACAACATAACGAGAATCTTCTGTAGAAATAATTGCCTCTTTACGTGTGCTGTTGCGTTCTGAATCAATGGTTGCTCCAAAGGCAGAGATTCCATTAATCACATCTTCACGTACTACACTTGAATTTTCACCAATACCCGCAGTAAAGACAATCGCATCAACACCATTCATTACAGCAATGTATTGACCAATGTATTTTTGAATACGGCTGACAAAAATTTCATAAGCTAATTTAGCACGTTCATTGCCAGCATCACGTGCAGCAATAATATCACGCATATCACTAGATACACCCGAAATACCTGCTAAACCAGATTTTTTGTTGAGAATATTCACCATTTCGCTAACATCTGTGATACCTAATTTTTTCATTAAGAATGGCATCAATGACACATCAATATCACCAGTACGTGTCCCCATCGTTACTCCTGCTAATGGTGTAAAGCCCATAGAAGTATCTACTGATTTACCATTTTCAACAGCAGTAATTGACGCACCATTACCTAAATGGCAAGTAATAATTTTCATTGAGTGATAATCACGTCCAAGCATTTCAGCCGCGCGACGACTTACATAACTATGACTCGTTCCGTGCGCACCATATTTACGTGCTTTGAAATCTTCATAGTATTCATAAGGCAAACTATATAAATAATTTACCGCTGGTAAAGTTGTATGGAATGACGTATCAAAAATCGCAGCCATCGTCGCTTTAGGTAAACGCTCTTTAAACGCACGCATAACTGCTGCTTCAGCTGGGTTATGTAATGGTGCAAATTCACCTAATTCATCAACTGCCGCAATTACTTCATCCGTAACAAGTGCAGACTCTTTGAACAATTCGCCACCAGCTACTACACGGTGTCCTACCCCGGTAATATCATCGAATTGCTCTACTACTTTGTATTCTTCTAAATGATGGAATAAAATTTCAACCGCACGATCATGTGTCGGAATGTCTTCTACGACTTTCACTTCTTGGTCATTGCCATACTCTAATTGGAAAATAGAATCGTTTAAACCGATACGCTCTACTAAACCTTTAGCAATTACCGTTTCTTGTGGCATTTCAAATAATTGAAATTTAAGACTTGAACTTCCTGCATTGACAGCCATTGTGATTGACATTGTATTGTTTCCTCTTTTCTAAAAAATTCATCTAGCATCATTATAACATGTAGAAAGCGGTTTGTTCACTATTTTTACTTACTTTTTTGATTTTTCGAACATTTATATTGTGAAATATTTTCTAAATAACACCCTATAGCCGCTCTCGCATTGTCATACTTTATCATTTTATATTCATTAATTTATATCAGATTGCTTTACACCGTTTACTCTTAGTCAATTTGCGAGTATAATGTGAAGTATATCATTATAATATAAATGGAGCGTATCATGAAAAAGATTAATCAGTATTTAAACATGGAAACACCAGCTATTTTATTCTCAATATTTCTCATTACCATTGGCTGCTTACTCTATGCAGTCGGTGTCAATAGTTTTATTATTCCCAACCGTTTTGGTAATGGCGGGGTTGCCGGAATTGCTATTCTAATTTTCTACGTCTTTAGCATTCCAACTGGGACGACCAATTTGATTATGAATGCGATACTGATGGTGATTGGTTGGCGTTTTATTGAAAAACGCACATTGATATTTACGATTTATGCACTGATTATGATGAGTTGGTTTATGAACATTATTCATCCACCGGCCTTTACTTCTAGTAATGTATTAATCACCTCAATCGCAGCAGGGGTTATTATCGGGATTGGACTGGGATTAGTTGTTCGTGGTAATGGTACGACCGCCGGAACAGACTTAATCGCCGTGATGCTAAAAAAATACTTTGGCTTAAACTTTTCAATCAGTGTCTTTTTCATTAATTTAATCATCGTTTTTTCAGGTACTAAGATTATTGGTTTAGAAAATGCTATTGTTACCCTTATTATGAAATTCATTGCTAGTTACATGATTGAATTGTTTACCGAAGGATTTAACCGTCGTAAATCCTTAATGATTATCTCTGAAAAGCAAGATGAAGTCGCTAAAGAAATTGTCAATAAATTAGGTCGTGGCTTGACCATTTTAAAAGCTTATGGTTATTATACGCACCGCGAAAAAGATGTGCTCTATGTCATTGTCAGCCGCCACCAAGTTGTTCACATTCAACGCATCATCTCTGAAATTGACCCACTTGCTTTTGTCACTATCTCAGATGTACAACAAGTTATCGGCCAAGGTTTCACATTCTTTAATCCAACCAATAAAAATAAACACTTTTATAATTAATTAATCAATCAAAAGGCGTATTAAAAAGCACCTTCAAAAATTGTTTCTAACAACTTTTTGAAGGTGCTTTAAGCAACATAAGTATATAATATTTTAAATATCATGATTAAAACAGCAAATATATATTATCTTTTTCAGTATTTAAATGCATTTAATCATTTTTTATATTTATTAATGAATAACAATACAATGGTTGCAAATAACGGAGGTAGTGAAAAACTTAACTCTGTCATTGTAATATTAAATCCTAAAACCGAAATGATTTTAAAGAATACGATATTAATTATAAACATTGAAATAAATAGTTCCATAATTTTAACAACTCTAAGTCTTTTTGTTTGCATGTATTTTCCGCCATAAATATACGATTTAACAACACTTCTACAATAAACTTAACCATAACTAAAACAAATACTTTCTTTTAAAAAAAACAACTTTCATTCGGAATTTTTAAGAGCTGAATGGCAATATAAAGTAAACCTCCTCGGGATACCTAGAAACCTCAACAGCCTGGTTCTGTAAGGTGTTATCTTATTTTTCGAGTTCATTTTCCACCATTTTCAATGCTACCCCAATCACTTGGTGCATATCGTAATAACGGTATTGCCCAAGTCTGCCGCCAAATAATACTTGGTCTTGTGCCTTAGCTAATTGATCGTATTTTGCATACAGGGCATTATTCTGTTCGTTATTAATAGGATAATAAGCATCTTCTTGAGTTGTCCATGGATGCGGATATTCTCTTGTAATCACTGTCTTTGATTGCGTACCAAACTCAAAATGCTTATGCTCAATAATTCGTGTATAGGGCGTTTCGGCATCCGTATAATTAACCACCGCATTACCCTGATAATTATCTGTATCCAATACTTCTGTCTCAAAGCGTAAACTACGGTATTCTAATACGCCAAATTGATAATCAAAAAATTCATCAATCATACCCGTGTAAACAATCCGTGGATAGTTAGCTAAGTATTGGTCTTTATTGGCAAAAAAGTCGGTATTGAGTTCAACCGTAATATTATCATGTGCTAACATTTTTTCAATAATCGCAGTATAACCACCGATGGGAATCCCTTGATAGCGGTCATTAAAATAATTATTGTCATACGTAAAACGTACCGGCAAACGTCGAATAATAAAGGCCGGCAATTCCGTCGCTTTTTTATCCCATTGCTTTTCCGTATATCCTTTGATTAATTTTTGATAAATATCCGGCCCGACTAACGAGATAGCCTGCTCTTCCAAATTGGTTGGCCGCTGTATCAAATAATTCGCTTTTTGTTCTTCAATCTTCGCTTTAGCTTCTTGAGGTGTTTTTACTCCCCACAATTTTGAAAAAGTATTCATATTAAACGGTAAATTATAAATTTCGCCATTGTAGTTAGCAATTGGCGCATTAATATAGTGATTAAATTCCGCAAATTGACTGATATAATCCCATATTCTTTTATCACTGGTATGAAAAATATGCGCACCGTACTGATGAACATGAACCCTTTCAATCTCTTTAGTATAAATGTTTCCTGCAATATGATTCCTTTTTTCAATCACTTTAACTTTCTTTCCAGCTTTAGCCATCTCATGGGCAAATACAGCACCAAATAGACCCGCACCTACTACTAAATAATCTGCTTTCATAATTCCTCCTATCATTAACTCTGGTTCACTCGGATTAACTTGACTTCCAGTTTGCAGAGCTCTTAAAGCGCTTATAGCACTTGGACAACCTTTGCTCTAATGATTCAAGTCAAGTCACCCGTGCTCACACTATGGTGATTTACTTAGTTGGACTTAACTTCCACTTCACATAACACGTACGCGTGACTTATGTATGGTCATTCATTCGAACGACTATGAAAATACTATCCTTCCAAATTTTCTGCATACCTTTGCGATTTACATGCTCTGCTTCATAAATCAACGATTCAACTTTTGCATTTCAACTATGTAAAAATTCGCTGTACCTTATTGATAAAGTACAGCGACCTAATGACCTATCCTTGTGTTGGAGCACTCGTATCCATGAATCAATAAAACTCCTGAAACAAATAATTATTCATCATCCATTTGTAAAATCGCCATAAAGGCTTCTTGAGGTACTTCAACGGACCCCACTTGTTTCATACGTTTTTTACCTTCTTTTTGTTTCTCTAATAATTTTTTACGACGAGAGACATCCCCACCATATAATTTTGCAGTAACGTCTTTACGCAAGGCTTTAATATTGGTACGCGCCAAAATCTTTTGACCGACTGCTGCTTGAATCGGCACTTCAAATAATTGGCGTGGAATAATACCACGTAATTTTTCAACCAACTCACGCCCACGATTATAAGCAAAATCTTTGTGCACAATCATACTAAAGGCATCAATTAAATCATTGTTTAATAAAATATCTAATTTTACTAAGTTGGATGGTTTATAGCCGATAATCTCATAATCTAATGAGGCATAACCTTTTGTATTTGATTTTAATTTATCAAAGAAATCATAAATAATTTCAGCCATCGGTAATTCATAGACGACATTGACACGATAATCATCTAAATAATCCATCGTAATAAAATTACCACGTTTGCGCTGACCAATATCCATAACTGCACCGACATATTCATTCGGTACCATAATGCTTGCTTTAACATATGGCTCTAAAATTTGATCAACTTCCGTAGCTGGTGGCATCGCTGATGGGTTATCCACAATCACTTCTTCGCCATTGGTCTTAATAACACGATAAATAACTGAAGGTGCTGTCGTAATTAAATCAATATCAAATTCACGTTCTAAACGCTCTTGAATCACATCCATATGTAACAACCCTAAAAATCCTGTACGGAATCCAAAACCTAAAGCTTGTGATGTTTCAGCTTCAAATTGTAAGGCCGCATCATTTAACTGTAATTTCTCCAATGCATCACGTAAATCATTATATTCATTCGATTCAACTGGATATAACCCTGCATATACCATCGGGTTCATTTTACGGTAACCATCTAATGGTTCACTAGCTGGATTATTCGCAGATGTAATTGTGTCCCCGACGCGTGTATCTTGAATCGTTTTAATGCTTGCTGTTACATAGCCAACATCACCAACCATTAAATAATCACGTTTAATCGGTTTTGGTGAGAAGACACCAACTTCAACTACTTCAAATTCTTTACCGTTACTCATCAAACGAATTTTATCACCTGGCTTCACCGTTCCGTTCACAATACGGATATTTAACACCACGCCACGATAACTATCGTAAGCAGAGTCAAAAATTAATGCTTGCAGTGGTGCTTCTAAATCTCCAGTCGGAGCTGGTACTTTTTCCACAATTTGCTCTAAAATTTCGGCGATACCGATACCGGATTTTGCTGAGGCAAAAACGGCTTCACTGGCATCAATACCGATAACATCTTCAATTTCTCCTTGAACCCGTTCAGGGTCAGCCGCTGGTAAATCAATTTTATTGATGACTGGTAAAATTTCCAAATCATTATCCAATGCTAAATAGACATTCGCTAAGGTTTGGGCTTCAATTCCTTGTGCTGCATCGACAACGAGTAATGCCCCCTCACACGCCGCTAATGACCGTGAGACTTCATACGTAAAGTCGACGTGTCCCGGTGTGTCAATTAAATGGAATATATATTCTTCGCCATCATTAGCTTTATAAGCTAATTCAACGGCATTTAATTTAATAGTAATACCACGTTCGCGCTCTAAATCCATTGAATCGAGCAATTGTTCTTGCATTTCACGCTCAGAAACAGTTTCCGTTTGTTGTAAAATCCGGTCGGCTAAAGTTGATTTCCCGTGGTCAATATGGGCGATAATTGAAAAATTTCGTATTTTTTTTTGTCGTTGTTTCATTTCATCTAATAAAGACATGTGTGTTTCACTTCCTTCTTGCTAGTTCGTATTATCTATCGTTAACATTATAACTTGTCATTAACTAGCTTTTTACATACAGACTTATATTAACAAATTTTTTTCATAATAGATAGTAATTTATGATGTTTTTGGTGATAGCTTCAATATTTCTATACAAAAAGACGATGCAACCATCGTGTAAACAAGGCGTCTGCCTCTTGTTAAAGTCGATGATTGTATCGTCTCATAAGTTTTGAATGATTTCGTCAAAGTAATAATTACTGTATAAATTATTTAACGGTATCAGATAAGTCAAAATTGAAAACTATTTTCAGCAACCAATCTAAGACAAATATGCCGATAAGGACCACAATTACTATTAGTATGGTATGGCGTTTTTGAAAATTAATTTCCATTATGCTACATCCATCTTCTGGTACACTCGGTAGTTCTGATATCCACTTCAATTGAATCTTAAAGCACCTCATAACTTCTGTGATTTCAGTACTTTGAATACTCGTGTTCAGATGATATTTAGTTACCATTTAAACGCAATTGATAATTATCTAATGCTTTCACAAAACGCTGAAAATCTTTAGCGAAAATATTAGCGTTATTTGGAATATAGGTCTGAAAATCCAATGTATCTGCAACGTATTCAATCAACTGCATTGACCCGATTGTTTCAATATTTGGTTGTTGCGCCACTAACAATGGTAGTTGTAAGACATCTGCTAATAGTTGGCACAGTGCTATATTTTGTGTCAAACCACCCGTCAACGCAATTTGGTCAAAGCTGACAAGGGACTGTAAATTTCGTACATTGACTTTAATATTAAATAATACACCAATAATCATTGAAAATACTTCTTGTTCTGTCGTCCATTGTTCTACCAACGGTATCAATTGTTCCTGAGCGCCATCCTGCCATATTGGCGCCCGCTCACCATAAACATAAGGTAAAAATATGAGACTAATACTTGGTCGCTGCTGGATTAATTCCGTGATTGCTGACCAATTCAACTGATATTTTTGTCGAATCCACTCCAAAACATTGCCGGCATTATTACTTGGTAGTCCAACAATATATTGCGTCTCGTCCACTGAATAAGCAAAATTTTGTATTATCGTATCCAGTTGAACCGCTCGTGTCAATACACGTACCGCATGACTCGTCCCTAATGACAAGACAGCTGTATTTTCCAGTACGCTATAAGCACCATTTGAGGATACGCCATCACTAAACCCTGCAAATACATGACAATCTTGATACCTTTTGCATGGGAAAGCCTCACGTCCTTGTACAATCGTCGGTAATTGATTTTCGGTCAAACCAATAGTTTGCAACAGCGACGTTTCCCATGACAAAGTCTGGTAATTCATCAGTCCACTACTAGCGGCACAAGATACATCAATCATCCATTGATTGGTTAAATGATACAACAATAAATCTTTAATGGAAGCAACTTTACCTTTAAACTGATGACCAAGCAGCGACTGCAACTTATAATAGGGATTCATAATATGTGCCGGCGTGCCGGTTAATAGATAAGTTGCTGCTTGTTGCTCTTTAGGAATCGCCGCCAAAACATCTGCACCTGTGCGGTCCGCCCATGTATAAATGTCACTCAAAGGCTGTAATTGGGTATCAACCAAAATCACACTGTGCATCGCACACGTTAAGATAATATCAAACGACTGTAACTGATAGCGTTCAACAAGTTGTTGAATTAATGAATCAAAGGCTGACAATAATTCTTGCCAAGACATTTGATAATGCTGACTATCAATCCGGTGATGTACATAAGTGTAATCAACAGTATCGATGACCGTTCTATCGTTCAAATACGTTGCTTTTAAGTTGGTTGTCCCAATATCGACACTAATGATGGATGGCTTCAGATTCATTGTGGCCTCCAAAATTATAACGCATAGCTGATAACGCACGATGTCCTAATTTATCTTGAATATGTGTAGAATTTCGTTCATTCAAAGCTTGATAAATTACAGGTACCGGAACAGATGAATCAATTGCTTCTTTTACCATCCAATTTGCTTCTCCGGAAGCATATACTTTTTCACTAAATTCTTTCAAACTAACATCTTTATTTAATTCTTGGAAGATATTATTCATTAATGATGAACTAATTATTGAGCCATGAGCCCAATTTTTTGTTACTGTAGCCAAATTATATGAGTAGTTATTTTGTGAGGATAATAGTTGTAACCCTTCTGCTATTGACTGCATCATTCCGTATTCGATCCCATTATGAACCATCTTTAAATAATGACCACTTCCAACTTTTTCATAGAACTCAAAGCCATCAGTAACACATAATTTTCTAAGTAATTTATGGATTTTTATATCTTCGTCTGTTGAATTACCTAACATCATACAAGCGCCATTAAGTGCTCCAAACATACCACCAGAAAGACCACAATCCATATACTTAATACCATTCTTTTCTAGTACTTTAGCATTTTGTTGAGAGGTTTTAAAATATGAATTTGAAAAATCAATGACAATATCTCCAGCTGCTAAATAATCAACTAACGATGAAATCATCTGATTTGTCACTGCTCCACTCGGTAATAATAGCATCACTAAATGTTGTTTCTCTGCTTCAAACAAATGTTCCAATTTTTCAACCAAAACGAAATTATCATTTGTGTAACCATTAACTCTTTTTAAATCAATATCATACCCATACACATATTCATTATTTCTATTCAAATTTTTGACAAGATTCAATCCCATTTTGCCTAACCCAATAACTATATTTTTCATTTTATCCTCCTAAAAAAGTCATCTACAGTATTTCTATATAAACTTTTTTAACTAACGAATCTTACCACTGGATTCGATTAACTTCTTATACCAAGAATACGATTTCTTAGGCACCCTACGTAAAGTTCCATTTCCCTCATTATCTTTGTCCACATAAACGAGGCCATATCTTTTTTTCATTTCACCAGTAGAAGCAGATACTAAATCAATTGCTGTCCACATCGTATATCCAATAATTGGAATTGAATCTTCCTCAATACATAAAATCATTTCTGATATATGTTGTGAAAGATACTCAATTCTATAATCGTCTTCTATTTGATGATGATCGTCAAATAAGTCTTGAGCGCCTAAACCATTTTCTACTACAAATAAAGGCTTTTGATAACGATCCCAAATAGAATTAATTGTTATTCTAAATCCTAAAGGGTCAATCATCCAACCCCACTCTGATCTTTTCAAATATGGATTTACAACTCCACCGGCTGCATTACCTGTATTAGTATCCACATCAGAAACATCCTCTTTTGAAGTTCTTGAGGCGTAATAACTAAAGGAAATATAATCTACCGTATTTTCCCTTAAAACTTTTATGTCACTAGGTGATATATCTATCCCTAATAAGTCAATTTTTTTCAATGCCCAGCGAGGATAACTACCTCTAGCCTGTACATCTACAAAATAATAGTTCTTTTGATTATCTTTTTGTGCTCTTCTTATATCTACAGGATTACAACTATAGGGATAAAATTCTCCTGCTGCAAGCATACATCCCATTTTTGCATTTTTATCAATTTCATGCAATTGTTTAGTTGCATAAGCACTTGCCACCATTTGGTAGTGAGCTGCTTGATAAATGATTTGTTCTTTTGCTTCATTTTCTTCAAATGTAATGCCCGCAGCGGTAAATGGTTTATGAAGCAACATATTAATTTCATTAAACGAAATCCAATATTTAACTCTATCTTTAAATCGTTCAAACAAGACTCTGGTAAATTTTAAATAATGATTTACCATTTCTCTACTTCGCCAAGAACCGCAGTGATCCATTAACCCTTTTGGCACATCAAAATGTGTGATTGTAACAATTGGTTCGATATTATATTTTTCTAACTCCGAAATTAGTTCATCATAAAAGCTTAACCCCTTTTCATTTGGATTTTCTTCTAATCCTGTAGGAAAGATTCTAGACCACGAGATAGAAAATCTAAAACATTTTAAACCCAATTCATGCAATAATTCAATATCTTGTTTCATTTTATCATAAAAGTGTATTGCATTATGGGATGGATAATACGCATCTTCGGTTACACACGTATAATGCATCTCTCCTTTTGCGATTGCTAATCTATCCTTGCCATATGGTAATAAATCAATATTTGACACACCACGACCATCAGATAAATAGGCACCTTCTAATTGATTAGCTGCTACTGCAGCACCCCATAGAAAATCAGATTGTACCATATTCTTTACACCTTTCTTAACTATCCTATTGTTTTATATAATCCCACAAATTCTCTAGCCATTTCAAGAAAAGTCATTGTTGTCATTAAATGATCTTGACTATGAACAACTAACAATGAAACTATTGGAAATTCACCATTTGCTTCTAATGACAATAACTTAGTTTGAGCATTATGTGCTTTATTAATTTCCTGATTCGCTTCATTTAATTTTTCCTCAGCTAGATCAAAATTTTTCATTTTAGCTTCCTGAATTGCTTCAACTCCACTACTTTTTGCATTACCAGAATGGATAATAATTGACATTACTGACTCTAAATCTTTTTGTTCCATCTTGCTACCTACTCAACATTCATTAATGTTTTAGCATAATCTAAAACATTTTTTCCATTCATCGTTCCATAATCTTGTGGCTTAATCACACTAATTGGAATATCCAATCCAACTAATTCTTTATTATAAGTAGATTCTAGATATCTAACTTGAGGACCTAATAATATGACATCCGTTTTGTTTTCTTTCACATAGTTTAATGCTTCTGTTGACCCTATCGCGCGGATGTCATAAGATAGTCCTTCTTTTTGAGCTTCTTCTTTCATTTTTGCTACTAACATACTAGTACTCATACCGGCAGAACAAACTAATACGATATTTTTTTCCATAATTTTTCACTCCTAAACTTTTTTATCTTGAATAACTGAACGGTTTGCTAATTGCACAAAAGGCAAATAAATTAATACTGACAAAATAATACAGAACAACTGAGTTATCACAGCACCTAAATTCCCTGCTGTTGCTATATATGCATTAATTAACGCTGGAACTGGCCATGGAACCATCACAACTGCTTTTGCTGCGAAACCAAGTGATGTCGCAAAATAACCAATAGTTCCTGTTATTAAAGGTGTAAGAATAAACGGAATTGCTAATATTGGATTTAACATAATTGGTAAGCCATAAATTAATGGTTCATTGATATTAAAAATACCAGGAACAAAAGATAATTTTGCAATTTCACGATAATCTTCTCTTTTGGACACTAAGAAAATAGCAATTAATAATCCTAATGTACCACCTGATCCACCATATACCATAAAAATATCCCAAAATGGCATATTTATAATATTTGGCACTGCATCTCCAGCTTCAAATGCGACTGTATTCACAGCAATAGCTGATAGTAATAATGGCTCACGTATCGGTTTAATCATCTGCATTCCGTGGATACCAATCACCCAAAAGATTTGAGCAATTAACATTAATAATAATATACCTGGTAAACCTTGAATTAAACCTTCAAGCGGTTTTTGAACAAGTGAATAAATGATATCATATGCGTATAAACCAGTTGATGCTTTAATCGTAAATCCGATAACTGCCATTATAAGTACTGTGATAACTGTTGGAACTAATCTTGAAAAACTATCCGATACAGTCTGAGGGACTGTTCCGGGCAATTTAATTTTTAATTTATCCTGTTCCCCTAACCAAGTAAATAATTCGATGGAAATCACAGCTGCTAACATCCCTAAGAATAATCCCTTTGGATCAGAATACTGACGAGCTAATACATTTGTAATAGTAAAAGCTTGTTCTTGTCCTTCTGGTAAATACTCCGTGAACGTTGGATTTAATGTCAAATATGACATTAAGGCAACTACCCCAGGAAAGACGCCATTTATTTTATTTAGTTTTGCAACTTCAATACCTAATAGAAACACAACATAAATCGTCAAGAAATTCATTGTAAAATAGTTAATTGTTTGACTGATAGGCTTAAGTTGCTCTAAAAATGACAATGCAGAAATCTGTGCTAAACCATTTGTTGAGTCAAAAACAACCGAAGAAAACAAAGTGGCAAAAGCGCCAGTAATAATTACTGGTAATAGTGCTGCAAATGTATTTTTAATTGCGATTATGTACTTTTGGTTGTTTATTTTTTCAGCAACTTTATTTAATACACTTACTGATTTATCAAAAAAACTCATTTTAATTCTCCTTACTTTTATAAATATTCAAATATCTTTTTCAATTGATATAAACTCGGTTTTGCAGTAAATTGTAAAATCAAATCTTCATTAAGAATAAAATTTGATATTTTATCAACAATATTAGAAAAATATTCAGCACTAAATTTTGATGGCGATAACAGAATAATCAACTTTACTCTCTTATTGTCCCAATCTAAACCGTTAGGTAAATATGCCATTGCGATTTCTGAACTGTTTGCAATTGGGACTGCTGGATGAGGGACTGCACAAATATCACTAAACAGAACACTCCCAATTTTTTCCCTAGAATTAATTTGGGCTATCATCGTTTGATAAAAAAGTTCATTTGTGGATTCACTTAGACTTTTTACCAGCAATCCGATGACATAATCTTTGGCTAGATTATTTTGCTCGAGAACAAAAAATCTTCGGTTGTCAAAAAAATAATCAAATTCATTTTCCGCATTGATATTGACTCTCTTGGTATTTTCACCTCGTTTTTCTTTATTTCCGATATTAATGTATTTTCTTATTTGTTCGACATCACTTTCTGATAATAATGGTGAAACAATAAGTACTGGTACATTAAAAAATCTATTGGAAATATCAATGGTACTTACTATCAAATCAATGCCTTCTAAATTATTTTCTTTTAACTGATAATAACTTATAACTTCAATGATATTAATATCATTAGATAATTCTTTTTCTAATCTACTTTTTAGCATTCTTGAACTCCCAATTCCAGTTGAACAGATAACTAGCACATTCATTAATTTAGAATGCGAACTTCGTTCAATTGATGCTAAAATATGCAATACTATAAAGCCCCATTCATTTTCATCGAGACTTAATGTTTTAAAGTAATCAACTAAATTAAAAGAATCCATAATTACTTGATATTCATAACTGTATTTATTTTTAATTTCAGATAATAATGGATTGGGTAAAATGATTCCTTGTTTTACTCGCGCTTCCAGTGGTAATATATGTTGTAGTAAATTATTAACTAAAGTTGTATCAATTTCAAAATCAATAGTTGTCTTTACTATCATCAAAGCTTCGTAAATAGCATTTCGTATTGATATATTTTCGTTTTCTGATATATCGTTTATTATATTCGTTCTGGACTGCAAATAATTGGCAATAAAATAGATTTCACTATTTGGAAAATCTGTATCAATGATATAAGAAATTCTATCGGTAATTCGCTTTGTTATTTCTAACAGTGAAGAATCTATTTGATTTATCACTAAATCATCACTCAAAATAAATCCATCGATCAATCGCTTAATGGAAAGTTGTATATGATTCGCTAAGTTTTGGATGACTAAGTCTGAAATTTTAACTTTAGCATCCCTAAATTCTTCAATTAAAATAATTAGTAATGACTCATATGGAATGAATCCACTAAAATTTGAAATGATTGACTGATAATAATGCTCAGATGTCATAATACTCTGAATCAGAAAGCGTCTTTTTTCTAGTTCATCTCCATAGATTTTTATATTTGATTGACTATCAATTTCAATTTTCAAATCATAATTGTCAATTTTACTTTTTATTGCGTTAATTGAATTAAGAATTGTGCTGCGACTAACATAGAGTTCATTCATCAATCTATCCGTAGTCACTTCCTCGTTCTCCAATAAAATTCTACTGATTATATATTGCTCTCGTTCATTTGGAATATTTAAAGAAAAATTTTGCTCTAGTGAATAGATCATTTGATTAAATTTTATTCGGTCAAAAATTTCTAAAAGATAACCCTCTCCTCTTCTCATAATCAATGTTGCTCCATAATCTTTTATTTTCCCTTGAATAGTTTTTAAATATTTCCGAATTGTTTTGTCTGACTTTTTAAATAATTGACTGAGTTGGCGACTCGTCACAATTTTTTTCGGATTTTCTGCAAAATATAAGATTAAGGTTTTCTCCATTTCAGTCATGGAAAACACGTTATTTTTCCTCCTCCCCTCTTTATTTATTACTATAATAGATAACGTTTTCTCAGTATAGATGATTTAGCGTTTTCATGTTCCGCTAAGCAAAGGAATGTTATTAATTCAATCAAAAAAGTCTCTACAGTGCCCAAACACCATAAAGACTTTTCTCAATTTAACTGTTAAAACCCAATAATTGTCCGAGCTAACATAAAGTAAACCACTAGACTAATCGCATCAGCAATCGTTGTAATCAGTGGTGATGCCATAATTGCAGGGTCAAGTTTTAATTTATGTGCTAACATCGGCAGTGCCCCACCGGCTAGCTTAGCACTCATCACTGAAAAAATTAATGTAATGCTGACGGTTAATGCGATATTGGCAGGAATACGGTCAATATATATAATCTTGAAATAATTAACAATCGCTAGTGCTATCCCACACAATAATGCCACACGAAATTCTTTCCATAATACTCGAAGCCAATCCGCGGTGGTCACATCGCTAGTGGCTAGACTACGAATAACTAAAGTGGAGCTTTGTGCACCCGAGTTCCCCCCGGTATCCATCAACATCGGAATAAAACCTGATAGAAAAGCAATATTACTTAATAATGATTCATAACTATTAATAATTTTTTGAGTAACTGTCGCTGAAATCATTAAAATTAACAACCAAAAAATACGGTCTTTTGCTAATTCAAAGACACTAGTACTCATGTACGGCTTTTCGTTTGGCGTAGTTGCTGCCATAATTTGGAAATCTTCCGTTGTTTCTTCTTCTAACACATCGAGCACATCATCAACGGTAATAATTCCGACAATTCTTTTTTCATTATCGACAATCGGCAAGACAGTCAAATCATATTTAGCAAATTGCTTAGCTACATCTTCTCGGTCATCCAATGTATGAGCAAATATCACATCTTCACTCATTAACGCTTTGATTTTGGTATCAACATCTGCAACAATTAATTCTCTTAAACTCAATGTGCCTTCTAAAATCCGTTTATCATCGGTCACATATAAGGTATAGATGGTTTCCTTATCAATGCCTTCACGCTTAATTTTATCAAGCGCTTCGCGTACCGTCATTTCTTTTTTGAGCGACACATACTCAATCGTCATCATTGAGCCAGCAGATGAATCGGGGTACATCAAAAATTGATTGATTAATTGACGTTCCGCAGCTGTCGTATGTTTTAAAATATCATTAACGACATTTGACGGCATTTCTTCTAATAAATCGACCATATCATCAAAGTACAACTCATTTAAAATATGTTCGACCTCTTGGTCCGTTGATGCATTAATAATCGCTGTTTGTTGCTCCGTATCGAAGTTGGCGAATACAAGTGTTGCGATATCTTTCGGTAATAATCGATATAAAATCACCCCAGTTGTCGGATCCAATTCGTCAATCAAATGTGCGATATCGACTTCATTCAGATCCTTTATCAACTCAAACGCTGCTTTCATTTGTTTTTCGTTAATCAAGCCTGTGAACTGGTCACGAATTTCTTCAATTTGGTTGATTGTTTCCATCTCTATTACCTCCAATCGTTTTTTGACATGTTTTTTATATACATCATGAAGCTAAACCATAGATAATTGAGTACATCAACGATTCAATTCTCATCATGTATAAAAAATACATATATTATATTATAACAGTTCCACGTAGGAAGCGCAAACAATTTTGCATCAATTAATTGATATTATTCTCACTCAACTTGTGAAAAAACAAAAACAAGTAAAACCTGAACGAACAGATTTTACTTGTTAAACAATGAATTCTAACCCCTTGTAGATCCGTCATAGTGCCGATTAACAATTAACCTTTAACCGCACCGGATACGCCTTCTACATAGAATTTTTGCATATAGATAAACAATGCGGCAATCGGTAAGGATACAACGACTGCTCCAGCAGCAAATGCTGTATACCATTGATGAATATATTCTTTTTGTAACATATTCCACAAACCAATTGCTACAGTAAATTGGTCACTATTAGCACGGATTAAAACTTTTGCAAAGATAAAGTCAACCCAAGGACCCATAAAGCTTGTCAATACTGTATAAATAATAATCGGTTTACTCAATGGAATCGTAATTTTTGTGAAAATTTGCCATTGATTTGCACCATCAATAGTAGCTGCTTCATCAATTGAACGTGGCACAGTATCAAAGTATCCCTTAGCAATTTGAAAACCTAACCCAGCACCGGCACTATACACCATAATTAGCGCAATACGTACCATTTGCCCTTCTGTCAAACCTAATGTTTTCAAGATATAGTATTGTGCAATCATCGCCATAAATCCTGGGAATAATCCTAAAATCATAGCAAGGTTCATGTACGGTTTACGGAAATTAAAACGTAAACGAGACAATGAATAGGACACACTCAACACAAAAAATGTTGATACAATACATGTAAAAATCGCAATGATTAATGTGTTAGTAAACATTTTCGGGAAGTTCAATACACTATGATCCGTAAACAACTTAGTATAGTTAGCTAAGGTATAGGTTTTCGGGAAGAAACTATTCACATAAGAACCAGGTTCGCCACGAAAACTCGTCAATACAATCCATACAATCGGCAATATCCAAATAAATGAAAGCACCGCCAATAATAAATGAATCAGCCAATTTGTAATTTTTCTACGCATTCTTGCACTATTCGTTATTTTCATTACATAAACGCCTCCTCATTTTTGTATGATTTACTATTACGATATGTTACTAATGTAATTACAGTTAAGATAACAAATGTTAAGATACCGATAACAGCACCTAAGTTGTAGTATTGTTGATCGACTGTTAATTTGTATAACCATGTAACTAATAAGTCTGTTTGACCAGCAGTATCACCAACATAAGTTGGGCCACCACCTGATAATAAGTAAATAACGTTAAAGTTGTTAATATTTCCTACAAACGTTGTGATTAAGTAAGGGGTTGTCACGAACAACATATATGGTAACGTTATTTTAAAGAAGATTTTTACAGGTCCAGCACCATCCATACGCGCTGCTTCGTATAATTCTTCTGGAATATTTTTCAAAATACCTGTTACTTGTAACATTGTATACGGAATACCAATCCAAATATTGATTACAATGATAGTAATACGTGCCCACATGGCATTAGTTAAAAATGGTAATGGTCCGTTAATAAGTCCTGCATTTTGTAAAAGAACATTAATCGCGCCTTGTGGTTGTAACATTGTTCTCATAATTAATAAAGATACGAATTGAGGTACGGCAATTGATAATACAAAACAAAAACGCCATAATCCTTTTACTTTGGTATCTTTACGGTTGATAACCATTGCGAGCATCATACCAAGGAAGTAGTTGATAAAGGTTGCAAAAAATGCCCAAATGATGGTCCATTGTAATACGCCCCAGAATTGCTTACCAATATTTCCTTTTAAGTTTAATACACGGAAAAAGTTTGTTAACCCATTCCAGTCAAATAATATGAGTTGATTACCTTCTTTAGAATACGTCGTAAATGCCATTGAAATCATAAAAATAAGTGGCACAACGTTGAATGCTAAAATACCAAGCATCGGTAATGACATTAATGTCACGTGTAATTTTTCATTAAACAATGAATTAATATCTTCACGCAAGTTATTAATTGGTTTACCTGCTTGTTGACGTAGTTGTAAACGATACGCATGTTTTAACTGCGCAATCCATAACCCAATAATTGCTACAATAATAAATAAGGTAACGACACCCATTAATAAAATAATTAATGAATTATCTCCTGCTTGATATTCATAGATTTGCTTAGCTTCATTCCAAACTTTGACTTGTTCGGATTCACCTAATGCTGGTAGCGCGCGTAAATTATTTATACCTGTCGTCAACATAAAATAGATAAATGTCAGTTGCAAGAATAGTATTCCAATCCCTTTTGCAACTTGATGACGTTTAATATGACCGATACCCATTATCAGTGCCGACAAACGTGTCCAACCATCTCCATTAGCTAAAACGCGAATCAATGATGTTTTGTTCGACATTTTGGTTGCTCCTTTCTTGTAAATCTACGTAAAGGGAGAGAGCATTTGCTCACTCCCTTTTGTTTGCAGATTTAATGATTATTATTCAACTGCGCTTGAATTCATTGCTTTATTTGTTGATTCTGTTACTTCTGCTGCATTTTCATGTGTCACTTCACCAGCAACAATACGTTCACCTAATGTTTGAGCTGGAGTCCAGTAGTTAGACATTGCTGGTACTAATGGTTGTACCACTGAAGCAAATTCCATTGCATCTG
Organism: Aerococcaceae bacterium zg-1292; assembly: GCA_016126655.1. Classification (GTDB taxonomy): domain Bacteria; phylum Bacillota; class Bacilli; order Lactobacillales; family Aerococcaceae; genus Globicatella. The sequence goes on from CP065955.1 coordinate 1,431,029, forward strand.
CTTGTGCTTTAGCTAATGGGTTTTCACTTACATCAATGTTTGTATCTGTTGGAATGATATTACGTGAATCATAGTGTGCTTGTTGAGCTTCTTTACTTCCTAAAAATGCAGCGAATGCAACAGCTACATCAGGGTTTTTAGAGTTAGGGTTAACACCAATCGCTTTTGAACCAGCGAATGCTTTTAATTGTTTTTCTTCACCATTTAATGTGTAAGAAGGAGCAGCAGCAATACCGACATTATCTTTACCTAATGCTTTTACAACGTTGTCATAGTCCCAAGTACCTGAGAACATTGCATTAATTGAACCATCTGCTAAACCAGCGATACCTGCACCATCCACGTCGTTGCGGAAGTTTTTGTTTTTCACTAAATCTACTAAATATTTAGTAACATCTGTACCTTTGTCACCTGACCAGTCAATACCAGCAGATTCGTCAGTACCATCACCAAATATTTTATTTCCGTTTGCTGCGTAGAATGAAGCAATATACCATGAGTTAGATAATGGGAATGATACAACCCCTTTTTCTAACATTTTATCTAAGCTCTTCACATCTTCTTCAGAGAATACACGTTTGTCATAGTACATGAACCAAGTGTTAGCTGTGAACGGTACACCGTAAACACCGTCTTTATAAGTAACTGTTTTAACTGTTGTTTCAGAGTTGTTTGCTTTAATTTCTTCAACTGTTTTACCACCTAATTCAGCAATCGCATTAGCCGTTAATAAATCAGGTAATTGGTCGTTAGCATACATATATACATCTGCACCAGCAGCTGCGTCAGTCGCTAAGTTTGTTTTAGCATCTGCTTCTGGCACAACCCCATATTCAAACTTAATGTTCCATTCTGGGTGCATTTCATTGAATTTTTCACCCATTTTTTGTAACCATTTTTCACCAGTTTGATCTTCTTGCGGCCCCCAAACAGTCAATGTAACATCTTTAGTTTCTGCAGCTTTCGCTACTGCTCCACCAAATGGTACCAATGTGCTCGCTGCTACTAAAACAGCTAAACTTTTTAACATCAATTTCTTCATGTTAATACCTCCAAAAAATTTTTTATTCAAAATCATTTGCAAACTTTTCGCATCTCCTTACGCTTTTTACGCAATTTATTTTGAAAGTTACGCAAACGATTTCTTAACCACTTAAATTATATCGAAAGCGTTTCCGATTGTCAATATCTTTTTCACGTTTTTTTCGAATTTTTACACTATAGATTCAAGTTTTTTATGCTTTTAGAAAAATTTTATGAAACTCACGATTATCATCGTGAAAAATAATGTTTAACTCATTGAATTACGTATGATATTGATTGGTTCGAACATCAAGCAATTTAATATGGTACTAATCACCAACATCGCACTATTAATTTTGATTCTAGTAAAGCCAAAACGATACAGACACGCTTGTTTTTATATGTTTGTTACATTGAATGACACATCCCTTGTTTGTACTAATATCAATGGCATTAACAATAGTATTATTTTCAGAATATATATTGCAGTACCATTTAAACCACAGCATGATTGAATCCAGTAAAATAACTAAAAAATCATATCGTACAAAAAAACAATGCGCTTTAAGTCTTTCATCTTGCAACACCAAAATATACATAGAAAAGAGAGCACATCTACCACTATAACATAAGTAAATCCTAATAATCTTACTGCTAATTTTCTTATCTATATTGTAGCATATTCCGTTTGTGAATTAAATAACAAAAAATAAATTTTCTACACTAAAAAAGCACCTGAATTTTCATTCAAGTGCTTTTTACATCGCTTCTCTTTAACTGTCCAGCAATGATTGCATCATTCAATTATTATTCAGCTGCAAAGGCTGCTGATTGCGCACCAGCTTGGCGACCGAAGATAATGATATCCGCTACGGCATTACCGCCGATACGGTTTTGACCGTGAATACCACCAGTCACTTCACCTGCTGCATATAAACCAACAATCGGTTCACCAGCTTCATTTAATACTTGTGCTTTAGTGTTAATTTTTAAACCACCCATTGTATGGTGAACACCTGGTGCTACTTTAATCGCGTAGAATGGACCTTCTGTTAAGCCATTTTCCATCCCTGTTGTACGACCAAACTCCGTATCTTCACCAGCTTCAACTGATTTATTCCATGTATCTAATGTTGCTTTTAATGTTTCAGCATCAGCACCAATCTCAGCTGCTAAATCTTCAATGGTTTCTCCAGATTTGACTAAGCCATTTTCTTCGTATTTAGCGATTGCTTTCACACGACCTTTTAACGCTTCATCAAAGACAACATAAGCAAATTGCTCTTCTAAACCATTAATTGCTGCAGACACATTGTCACGAGTTTCTAATTCATTGTAGAAACGTGAACCTTGTTGATTAACTAAAATCGCACCTTCACCACGAACCGCTTCTGTAATTAAATAAGAAGTACTTTGTTCAACAGATGGATGAATTTGAATTTGATCTAAATCAACCACAGCAGCACCTAAGGCTTTAGCCATTTCGATACCATCACCAGTAGAACCTTCTTGGTTAGTTGTTACATAACCTTTTAATTCAGGTTTTAATTCTGAAACCATATCTAAATTCGCACCAAAACCACCTGTAGTGACAATAACTGCTTTCGCTTTAATTTCTTTCGTTTCGCCACCGATTTCAGCTTTAACACCGGTTGCTTTGCCATCTTCTTGTAAGATTTCTACAACATTAGCATTAACGAACAATGGGATTTTACGCTCTGTAACATTCGCAAATAATCCATCTACTAAATAACCACCCACGGCTGAACCATCTGCTGGACGGTGTGTACGTTTAACGCTCATACCGCCTGTCGTTGTTAAGTTACTTAAGGTAATACCCATAGAATCTAACCAATCAATTGCTTCTGCTGAGTGGTCCACAAAGTAACGTAATAATTCTTGGTCATTGGTTTCTTTACCACCAGCTAAGGTTTCTTCGAAGAATTTATCGTTAGTATCTTCGATACCTTCTGCTTCTTGGAATTTTGTTTGTGAAGCGTTCATCCCTGCTGAAGACTTACTAGTGTTACCACCAGCTACTGGCATTTTTTCTAAAATCGCAACTTTTGCACCTGCATCATGGGCAGAAATTGCTGCGGCCATACCGGCACCACCGGCACCAACAATGACAACATCATATTCCTCTTCTAATGTCGAAGGGTCAGTGTACTCTTTTTCAGATGCACCGGATGTTGTATCTTCCTTCTCTTCTGATGACGCTTGTAAGCGTGGATATGCTGTGAAAACACTAAGTGCCAAAACTAAGGCAACAAAGATATATGACAATTTCTTTTTCATGTCTCTTCCTCCAAAAATATTTTTTTCACAATGGGTATTATATAATAAAATAAATTAATAATCAACTCATCTAATGAAAAAATATATGAAAACGCTATAAAATAATACTTGCAGTTTTGTCCTTTTCGTTGGATGATACTGACATTCATTCGATATCTCACAAATTGTGGCGCTCTTCACGAATAAAGATTCTGTTATTCACAACACATATAAATACCAGAAAATCACGCTTTAATGCTCTTTACACTAAGAAATCCATCAAATATTAGCTATTTACTAATGGCTACATTCGCTAATCTAACGTTTTTGCTATTAAACGGATCAATGCTATTGGATTCAAACAAATCAATTAATAACTATTTTATAATATATTTATGTATCTTCAATAAAGATACAGCTTGTACATTTTTTCTATCAATATTATTTCAATAGTAAGTGTCTAATTGATATATGTACTGCAAATACAAGCATACATTCGACAGCAGGCAAACACGTATAACAGTGACTTTGAACCATTTATCCCATTAGGTATTAAGATTGTACGCATCATTTTCTACAATAATACAGCCATCAAAACACTATTATATTAGCGTTTTAATGGCCATTTCCACGTTATAAGTGTCAAACACTTTATTTGTTAAATTAATTTTCATGTTTCAATTGTTCCATTACTTGACATAGCGCTTTAAACATCGCATCTTCAAACGGTGTGTGTCCTCCCAATGCAATCAACTGTAAATTCGCTTGCGGGCATGCCTTTTTCAATTCATAGGCTCCCAACGGACGACAATCAATGTCATAACGGCCATGAACAATATCCATAGGAATACTTTGTAACTTGTCTGCTCGATTTAATAGATAGTTATCCTCATTCCAAAACATTTTATTGGCAAAATAATGTGCTTCAAGTAATCCAATTGACCGGTCCCCATTACTAATGGATATCGGGATTGATGCTTCATCGGGAACTAAGCGAACAATGGCTGATTCCCACTGACTCCATTTCAAATACGCTTTTTCTCGCACAGCTTCATCATCACTCGTCATCCGGCAGTAATAGGCTTGAACCAAATCTGATTGCTCGTTTTCTGGAATCCATTGCTTAAACTGCTCAAACGCTTCAGGATAAAAATACCCTGCTCCTTCTTGAAACAGCCAATCCACATCACTTTGACGACCAAGGAAAATCCCGCGTAAAATAAGGTGTTGAACTCGTTCAGGATGATGAATTGCATAAGCCAATGCCAATGTTGAACCATAACTACCGCCAAATATATACCAGGCTTTAATATCTAAATATTCACGAATCACTTCCATATCCGCAACACTATCTAGCACAGTATTATTTTCCAAACACAAAAACGGTGTACTCTGACCTGTACCACGCTGGTCAAATAATATAATGCGATAATATTGAGGGTCGAAAAAACGACGTGAATTTTCACTAATAGCACCACCAGGTCCTCCATGTAAAAACACCACCGGCTGTCCATCTGGATTACCACATTCTTCAACATATAGCATATGCGTCTCATCAACAGCAATTCGATACGTTTGATTAACAGGTGTATCTTTATACATCATTGTACCTCCTTCACTAATGGCATAAAATGTTCACTCAAATCACCAAATGTAAAACCTCGATTCGTCGTATTCGTCGTTAAGACAACAAATACAACTGGGAAACCTTCTGATTTTTCCCATAAAAGCGCATCATGTAAGCTAACTCCATCAAGTTGCTCACTTAAAGCACCGTATAAGGTGGCTGATGCATCGAGAGTCGCAGCAATCCCTACAGGACCATGTTGCGATAACAATTTTAGCGCTGCTTCGTTATAAGGCTTTTTAAACAACACATCTTGATACAATACCAATAATAAATTAGCCACATCAGAAGCAGAAGTTTTATTGTCGGCAATCGCTGCTCCGCTACCCATCTGTGCTGCCAAATGTGTTTGAACAAATCCAAGTTCTTTAATCAGCTCATTAACTTTTTCAACACCACCCATTGCTTTAATCAACACATTGGTCGCTGTTAAATCACGTGATTGGAGCATTAATTGGAGTAAGGTTGAATAATCATACGACTCATCCAATGGCAAATTCTTTAAGGCACCTGCTCCTTCAACAATATCTTCTTTTGTCACTTGAACTTTATCCGATGTCTTTATCACACCCGATTCAACTTGACGATAATACGCCGCTAAGATAAAAAGATTAATCAGACTATCCGCGGGTAATACTTGCGTACTCTGTTGTTCGCTCGTCAAAATATCTTTACCTACTTGTAAATAGATAGATGATTGATCATTGTTCGACTGAATTATCTTGATTAATGCGTCTAGATTATGGTTATCGTTAGTAGCTGTTTGACCTTGAATATCACTACCGGAAATCTCCGGCCATTGTACTGTCTCTTCCGTTACATTTCGCCCTTGTTGTGTCGTTTCTTGCGCATTAATCGATACACTCAATAAAACAGCCACTAACAGCACACTACTAATACTGATTATTTTCTTCATCGTCTCACCTCACTGACACTTATTCCACCACTCAAATTGATGAGGAATCTGATTTTTCTCATCTAATACTCCTGGTTCAATCTTTTTGCACTCCCAAAGCGTATCATCTAACTCCGGCATAAAGACATCGCAGTCAAATACCGCGTCTATTTGCGTTCGAATCACGCAATCAACATACGGCCATAAAGCATTGAATAATTGGGCACCGCCTATAATCATTAACGTCTCATGTTCACTCAGACTGACTATTTCATCAACCGAGGTCAGTACAGTTAAATCATCCAAATCTTGTTTATAAGAGGCATCACGGGTAACAACTACTGATTTGCGTCCAGGTAACAAGCGACATCCCATCGCTTCAAATGTTTTTCGTCCCATCACAATTGTTTTGCCCATCGTTTGCGTTTTAAAAAATTTTAAATCATTCGGTAAATGCCATGGCAATTGATTTTTATAACCAATCCCGCGATTATTATCTTGTGCGTAGATAAACGTAATCATTTTCCATCCCTACTTTCATTCATCACTTAACAAATTAACTTTTAATTCATTCAACCGCTTGTCTTTCGTCGGCTGCGTTTTAGCGCTATACAAATGTCGTAACCACTGACGTTGTCTACCTGGTGTTAATTGCTTAAAGCGAGTGTACTCATCCAATGTCAAACGCTGCATTAAGTCCGACTCATACTGAACATAATCGGATACGCGTCCACTCGGTCGATTATCCGATTGACGCATCAAACGTTGTTGTTCCTTAAACGATAGATGTTTAATGCCAATAATCGTCCAAATAGTATTGAAATTCACCATCCGATTAAACTTATAAGCCGTACCCGGCAAAAAACCAAGCGCATCATCCACTCCAAGCGCTGGAAATATATGGTCACGATGAATCCCAGGATAAATACTATTATTTAACTTAGGATACAATAAATAACACAAGCCACCTTCCCGTAATGTTTGGTGTTCATGCAATCGATACAACTGCTCTTTCATCTCATCTATTGAAAACACATGAATTAATACACAATCATATTGCTGCTGCCAACAAAAGTCACGTTGCACATCCAAAGCAAGTAACTCCGTACTATATTCATTTTCATTGACCAAAACTACGTCGTGATAATGATGTAATGCTAATTTTTTTCGATTTTTGCTCGCTTCGATTTCATTATCGACCACTTTAACTGTCTCCCTTAAGCATTTTGCAAACTCCAGTACTGCTCCATTGGTACTAGTCAGAACCTGCTTGCTCATATCAAGATTTAATGTCTTGTAATGAATTTCTATTTAGCGCCAAAATTTTTGATAATCTTTCTTTTCTTCAATATTAAAAGCAATCATCCGTTTGATTAATTCTAAATCAACCTTGTCCTTTACACCGATTTTTAAAAAGTTTTTTGTCGTTGCATATTGCTTTTCCTTAATCTCTGTGGAAAAATGTTCCATCGTAGCAATTTCTGGCGCAACATTGACAAAATGTTTTGAAACACTAAAACCGATAATATAAGTACCATGATCAAGAAACATTGGTTGATTCCATTTTACGGCATACTCAAGCTGTGGAAATTCAGCTTGAATCATTTCATAAATTTGTTGTAATTGTTGAGCTTGAACTGAATTTTCAAGTTCACTAATAAATGTTTGCATTTTTTGTCTCCTTAAGATTCTTCTTGCGGTTACTTCGCGAAACAGGTCGAGTTCTATCGAACTTCCGCGCTTTTTACTCCAGTGGTTCAATTCAGAGCACCCGCGCTCTCACTATGGTTTATTCCGGTTCGCTCGGGCAACCTCGACGTCCACTTCGCATAGCTCTTGAAGCGCCGTAGCGTTTCCGCGACCTTTGCTCCAGTGGTTCGAGGCTGAACGCCCGTGCTCTCACTATGGTTTATTCCGGTTCGCTTGGGTTGACTTGACATCCACTTCGCGAAACGCTTTGAGTTCTATCGAACTCCGGTGCATTTCGCTCCAGTGGTTCAAGTCTGAGCACCCGCGCTCTCACTATGGTTATACTGCGATGGGGGCTTTGATTGTTGGATGCGGTTTGTAGTTGTCTAATCGTATCGCTGCTGCGTCTATGGTATCCATCGCTGCATCGCTTTCGATTATTAATGTCGGTAAAGAAAGCGGTTGGCGACTGAGTAATAATTTTGCTTGTTCCACATGATTCGCATACAAATGTGCATCACCAATTGTATGAATAAACTCACCTACTTGTAACCCTGTCTCACGCGCAATCAAATGCGTCAATAAGGCATAACTTGCAATATTAAATGGTACACCTAAAAAAACATCCGCACTGCGTTGATATAATTGACAACTCAATACACCTTCATGGACATAAAATTGAAACAGTGAATGACATGGTGGCAATGCCATATTTGGTACATCCTCTGGATTCCATGCGGATACAATTAACCGTCTCGAATCAGGATTATTTTTTATCTGTTCAATCACTTGTGCAATTTGATCCAATGTTTCACCATTACGTAATTGCCATGCACGCCATTGCTTCCCGTACACATCACCTAATTCACCGTATTGAGCTGCAAAGGCATCATCTGTTAAAATACGTTGTTGAAATGCAGTCATTTCCTTTTCATAGACCGCACGAAAGTCCTCGTCTTCTAAGACTCGTATACCAAAATGTTCCATATCCGGTCCGTGATAATCACTACTTTTCACATAGCGTTCAAATGCCCACTCGTCCCAAATATGATTATTATGTTCTAATAAATAACGAATATTCGTGTCACCACGTAAAAACCATAATAGTTCACTCTTAATCAAACCGAAAGGAACCCGTTTGGTCGTCACTATCGGAAATCCCTCCGCTAAGTTAAAACGCATTTGATAGCCGAACAAACTATATGTGCCGACTCCTGTACGGTCACTTTTATAATGACCTTTTGTTAAAATATCTGATACGAGTTGTTGATATACTTGCATTGTTTTCTCCTTTATTTAGCTCCAAGTCGCTGAAATGACATTGATTTCAGAAGTTGCCTCTGTCAGTTGTGCACACATTAATGCTTTCCTAATCCCGTTTGCTTGGGTTAACTCGATTTCCACTTCAAAAGTTACTTTTTTATGATTTACACCCGTCAGCAACTTCTTCCGGCGGTTCAAACACAGAGCATCCGTTCCCACACTATGTGTACCTGTGATTCATTCTATTACGTTCCTTGTCGCATTATTTTATATTGGTTCGTTTAAGCTGCCTCGACATCCACTTCGCATTGCTCTTGAAGCGCCGCTGCACTTCTGGGACCTTTGCTCCAGTGGTTCAAGTCAGAGCACCCGCGCTCGCACTATGGTTATTCCGGCTCGCTTGGGTTGACTTGACATCCACTTCGCATTGCTCTTGAAGCGCCGCTGCGCTTCTGCGACCTTTGCTCCAGTGGTTCAAGTCAGAGCACCCGCGCTCGCACTATGGTTTACGCTCGTGTTGCGAGTTCTTCTTGTCGCTCATACAAAGTCATTAGGGCTTCTTCTTTTTCTTCCAATTCACGTTGTAAATCCATTAATTTCCCGGCATCACTGCTCGGTTTATTCATTTCAATTTGAATCGCTTCTAAGCGTTCTTCTAATTTTTCAATTTTCTCCGGTAAGGCTTCCCACTCTTTTTTCTCATGGTAGCTTAATTTTTTCACTGGTGTTGCTGCTTTTTCAGGCAGCGCCACTTTTTCACCAACCGGTTTTTCCTTTGCAATCAATGATTTATCAACTCGTTCGATATAGTCAGAATAATTGCCCCATGAAATGGTATACGCACCCTGCCCTTTAATATCGAGTAATTGGTCAACGGTTTTATCTAAGAAATATCGGTCATGCGACACAACAATCACTACGCCTTCAAACGTTAATAAATAATCTTCCAACACAGTTAATGTGTCAATATCTAAGTCATTCGTTGGCTCATCCAATAACAGGACATTCGGTTGTTGGATTAATAATGATAATAAATATAAGCGCCGCCGTTCTCCACCTGACAATGTTCGGATTTCACTCCCATGCGTATTGCGCGGAAAGTTAAATTGCTCGAGTAATTGTGACGCACTGACTAGCGTACCATCTTCACGCTTAAAGTTATCTGCAATCTTTGTTAAATAGGCTAACACACGAACGTCATCTGGTAAGTCTTGATTTAACTGACGATAGTAGGCTAAACGAACCGTTTGCCCCATCTCATACGTACCACTGTCAATCGGATGCATACCGGCGATAGTATTGAGAAATGTTGTTTTCCCGACACCATTTTCACCGATAATTCCAATACGCTCGCCTTTAACAAAATTCTTCGTAAAATCACAGATAACGGATTGATTATTAATTGAGACTGATACATTTTCCATCTCGATAATACGATTACCGATACGCTGTTGTTGGAAGTTAAACTCAATACCATCAACTTCTTGATTACGTGAAGCGATGTTTGATTTTAAATCATTAAATCGCTCGATACGAGCTTGTTGCTTCGTTGTCCGCGCCTTCGCGCCTTTACGCATCCAAGCCAATTCTTGTTGAAATAATTTATCTTGCTTTTCTTGTGTGCGCTGTTGAATTTCTGCTTGTTCAGCTCGTTTGATGAGATAGGCTTCATAATTACCCTCGTACGCGGTCAATTTTCCAAAACGTAATTCGACAATATGATTGACCGAACGCTCTAAGAAATATCGGTCATGAGTCACAAGTAAAAGCGCCCCTTGATAATTTGCTAAATATTTTTCCAACCATTGCACACTTTTAACATCCAAATGGTTCGTTGGCTCATCCAAAATTAATAAATCCGGCTGTTCAATTAAGACTTGAGCAATTCCAATACGTTTTTGCTCACCACCAGAACACGAACCGACTATCCGAGTTAAATCAACCAAACCCAGTTGAGACAAAATAGATTTTGCCCGCACTTCCACATCCCATACATTGTGCAAGGTCATCTCATCACTCATTTTTGTGAATCGAGCGAGTAAAGCATCATTAGTTGGATTTGCTTCTAGTTGTGTACGTAACTGTTCATATTGGAGCAATAATTGAATATCTTTTGCCTGGCTATCATAAACTGTCTCTAAAATCGTTTTATTGGAATCTAGTTGAGGATGCTGATCAAGATAGGCAATTGTATAATCGTTCGGTTTAGTTATTTCACCTGTATCATAATTATCAATGCCAGCTAATACTTTTAAAAAGGAGCTTTTCCCCGTTCCATTTGGTCCGATTAAACCAACACGTTGACCAGTGCGTATCGCCCAATCAATCTTATCCAACAAAATTTTGGTTCCATAAGTCTTAGAGAGTTGTGTAATTTTTAATTCTTTCAACTGCGTCACCCTTTCATCAAAGTGGCGTCATTTACAAAAACAAATGAATAGATACACTATCAACGACGCGCATTTCTTCAACAGTATACCATATTTCATGGTATCATTGCTGAAAATTTACAATAAGGGTGTTGGAAATTTTTTCACCTAATAAACGACAGATTCTACAATCTGTGATAAACTTAACCATTATCATGTTAAACGGAGGGATACATTTGGAAGACTTATTTCCTTACAAACCACTAAACTTATATCAGAATTACCAGGAGGCAGCGCTTCACGCTCCAGATGTAATGATTGCTACAGATACAAAATTACCAGCATTTCCTGAACTATCCACAGAAACGACATATCATTACAGTCATCAAATCATTGTCAAACGCGCACATCAATTGGCTACTTTTGGTATTCGACATGGCGATAAAGTCATGATTTTTAAATCACCTGCACTAGATACCTATTTACTAGCCGTTGCTGTTACCTATCTTGGTGCCGTCCCTGTTATGGTGTCCTATCATTTACCGCCTACTACTATTGAAACGTTTATTGAACGCTTAGAGCAGCCCTTCGTTTTATACGACGACGAAACGAAGCTAACCCTTGATGCTGTTTTCAACTTAAACGAAAATAGACAGCTGAATATTACTGAGTTGCTGACACTAGAACCTACTATTATCAAACATCAACCTTTACCAGAAGATGAGATTTGCTATATGACCCATACTTCTGGTACCACCGGAATTCCTAAACTTATTTGCCACTCCGCACAATCGATGGGCTGGCGTACCAAATGGCAAAAAATTGTATTTAATCGCATTGAATCAAAACGACCCTTAGCTTTTCATATTTCACCGGTTCATTCTCGCTATAATATCGGCATCAGTTCAGCGATGTCACTTGGTTTCCCACTAGTGGCTCTTTCAAACGCAGACTTTTCTACTTTAGAACGCATATTAAAAATGCATCAACCTGTCGCTTTAGAGACCCATCCTAATAACTTTGTTCGTTGGGCTGAGTTGGCTCAGTCAAAGCCAGAGCTATTTCAAAAGACGAGATATTATCACTCAACTTTTGACGCTATTAATTTTGGGACGATGTCTGCCTTTTTAACTGCATCAAAAACACAAGCGCCAATCTTTTTACAAGTTTACGGACAAAGTGAGTGTGGCCCAATGATTTTACGTTCGCACCACTTAGAAACACTCAATGAACGAGATGCCCGCGATATGGGAATCGGACTCTTAGATTTGACCCAGGCACGAATTGCTGACAAAGATGGAAATATCTTGCCGCCAAATACTGATGGTCATATCCATCTCTATTCAAAAGGTCGCGCCTTAACCTACTATAAAGAATCCGAACGCTTTCAAAAAACTGTCTATGGCGAATGGTGGGACAGTGGCGATTACGGCTGTATTAATGAAGAGGGACATTTAATACTTAAAGATAGACAGGTTGATGTGATTGAAGCGATTAGTAGTAACCTAGCAATAGAAGACTTCTTACTCGATAATCTGACATTTTTAAACGAAGTTGTTATTGTCAAAGGAAAAGAAAATCGTGCACAACCTGTGATTACTATCAAAGATAACCAAAGAATGGATTGGGACGCATGGTGGCAACAAGTTAGCGATTTACCACATCTCTACAAACCAATAATTATGGCATGGGATAACCTTCCGCGAACTGCAACTATGAAAGTACAACGTCGTCAATTAGAAACGATGATTTCAGAACAAATGAATTAATAAAGCCATCGTTTTACTATTTAGTAAGTGGTAAAAATATCCTACTCCAGCTGAACTTGTGGTACAATAAAGTAACAATCCGTACGACAATACTCAAATATATATGGAGGTTATTATGAAAAAATACGCAAATATCATTATGTTTCTAGCATTTTTCGTCTTTATGGTCATTAGTGGTAGCCTAGTCCCTGTGCTCGGTGAAACGAATGCTATTTTACTCAACAGTACTCTATCTTTCATCTTAGGCGTTTATTTATTCCATAACCGCTTGAAGGAAGAATACCAACGAATTCGTCATCGCATTTCGATACCGAAATTGCTTTTACTTTGTGTTGGATTATTTTTCCTTAGTGGACTAATTCGCATGTTATTAGTTTTTGGTTTATCAGAATTTATTAACTTTGATACGTTAGGTCAGAATCAAGAAGAGTTAGCGAAAATTCAACAAAACATGCCATTTGCCTTCTTCTTCTTTTTAACTGTCATTTCTGCACCCATCGTAGAAGAATTAGTCTTTCGTGAGTCGCTGAATGGTTGGGTTAATCCGGATAACAAATTATTAAGAATCATTATGTATGTCGTATCTACTTTCCTTTTTGCGGCAGCTCATGTCTTTTCACTGCAAGATTTTATTATTTACTTGCCATTATCAATCATCCTGATTTGGATTTATGCTCATTTTGGTAATAATGTCATCGCATCCTTAGCTTTTCACTTTACAAATAATGCGATTGCGACCCTTGTCATGCTCTTATCCAGTTTACTGCCTCGGGAATTATTGGGCGAACCAGTCAGTATCATTCTAAACTTATTTGCAAGATAATATAAAACCTCACGTTGATTCATTCATAAATCAGCGTGAGGTTGTTTAAATTATTTAAGATTATTTACATCAACTTAAGTAAATCCTGTGGGACATCAACAATATGAGTCGCACCCGCTTGAATCAATTCGTCACGGTCACCGTAACCATATAAAACACCGATTGCTTCGATATGATGTTGTCGCGCCCCTTCCATGTCATGATGTCGGTCTCCAATCATAACAGCCGTTTTAGGGTCAATATTTGGATTGCTAGACAAAGCCAGTTCAATCACTTGTTCTTTTGTTGCGACAACTCCATCAAAGGTTGCACCTACAATATCGTCAAAATATCGGTCTAATTGATAATGTGCCAATATACGCCGAGCTAATGGCTCCGGTTTAGCTGTCGCAATATATAATCTTTTACCAGCAACTTTCAGCTGCTGGAGGATAGATTCAATACCATCATACAAAGTCGATTCATATAAACCTATCGTATTATATCGTTCACGGTAAATTTTAGTTGCTAATTGAGCGGTCTCGTCGTCCAATTGCGCATAAGTTTTAAATGAATACGTTAGTGGCGGACCAATGAATAAATTTAATGTTGATTCATCCAATGCTGGCAACTGTAAAGTGTCCATCGCATGACGAATTGAAGCAATAATACCTGGTGCCGATTCTGTGATGGTGCCATCTAAGTCAAAAAGTATTGTTTGATACATTGTGTGCATTCCCCCATTTCTACTATACTTAGTGTATCATAATTGGGCGAAGTATAGGATAATAAACAGACTCGTTATTCTAAAAATATCGATTATAATACAATGGTTATCACTTTTTTGCACTGGGTTCATGTCAAACTTCATTGGTTACACCAATCCTTGTCACAACACTTCGTGCAATCCAGTAAAAGCTATCATACTTACACATACGATAGCTTAACAGTTATTTTTTATCTCCAAATATTCATTGGGCTCTGCGACATCTTGTAGGCCCACACAAAATGTCGCAGAGCCAAAAATAACGGCAACACCGAAAGATATTGCCGTCATTTTTCAAAATTTATCTAATTATTTAATACGACCTGGACGTTCTTTATATCCAAAGTATGCATCTTCAATGATTTCTTTCATATCACTAACTAATGCTAAACGAGGGTTTACTGGTGTACATTGATCTTCATACGCTAAGTATGCAATTTCTTCTGCACGAGCCATGTATTCTGCTTCGTCAACACCTTGTGCTTTAATGCTCATTTGGATACCAACACGTTCTCCTAAGTCATAAACTGCTTGAGCTAAGTTTGCAACACCTTCTTCTGGTGTATCTGCTTTTAAGCCTAACATTCTTGCGATTTCTTGGTATCTTACATCTGCTTTATAGTAGTTGTATTTTGGCCAAGTTGTTTGTTTAGCTGGTTTTGTACCATTGTAACGGATAACGTATGGTAATAAAATCGCATTTGTACGACCATGAACTGTATGGAAGAATCCACCAATCTTATGAGCCATTGAGTGAGAAATTCCTAAGAACGCATTCGCAAATGCCATACCAGCCATAGTTGAAGCATTATGCATTTTCTCGCGTGATTCAAAGTCTGCTTCTTTTACTGAGCGTTCTAAGTATTCAAACGTTAATTTAATCGCTTGTAATGCTAAACCATCAGTATAATCGTTAGCCATGATTGATACATATGCTTCAATCGCATGTGTTAATACGTCCATACCTGTATCTGCAGTAACAAAATCAGGAACTGTTAATACTAATGCTGGGTCAATAATCGCAATTGTTGGTGTTAATGAGTAGTCCGCTAATGGATACTTCATATTATTTTTCTTATCAGAGATAACCGCAAATGGTGTCACTTCTGAACCTGTACCTGAGGTTGTAGGAATACCAACATATTTTGCTTTTGTACCTAATTCAGGGAATTTGAAGGCACGTTTACGAATATCCATGAATTTTTGAACTAAGTCACGGAAATCGATTTGAGGTTGTTCGTAGAACATCCACATTACTTTAGCCGCATCCATTACAGAGCCCCCACCTAAAGCAATAATTGTATCTGGCTCAAAGCTATTCATTGCTTCTGCACCACGTTCAACAGTTGTAATATCTGGATCTGGTTCAACATCACTAAATACTTGATAAACAACTTTATTACGACGTAAATGTAATTGCTCGATAACACGTTGTAAGAAGCCTAATTTTACCATTGACCCATCTGTTACGATAAATACTTTTTCTACATCACGCATTTTTTGTAAATATTGAATTGAGTCACGTTCGAAATAGATTTTTGAAGGAACTTTAAACCATTGCATATTATTTCTACGTCTCCCCACTTTTTTAATGTTTAATAAGTTAACCGCACTTACGTTATCCCCAACAGAGTTTGCACCGTATGAACCACAGCCTAATGTTAAGGATGGAATAAACGCATTATAAACGTCTCCGATACCACCAAATGTTGAAGGTGCATTACAAATGATACGGATTGCTTTAATTTGGCGACCAAATTCTTTCACTAAATCTTTGTCGTTAGTATGAATCGCAGCTGAGTGTCCTAAACCATGGAATTCAACCATTTGACAAGCTTTTTTCACGCCATCTTCTTGGCTTTCAGATTTAACTACGGCAATAACTGGTGATAATTTTTCACGTGTTAATGGCTCGTTTACACCAACTTCTTTCACTTCTGCCGCTAAAATATTAGTGCCTTCTGGTACACTGAAACCTGCTTGTTCAGCAATCCATGTAGCTGGTTTACCAACGATATCAGCATTTAATTTTGCACCCGCACAGTTTTTACTGTTAGCTTTGACACCGAAGCAGAATTCTTCTAATTTCGCTTTTTCTGCTTTATTTACAAAATAAGTATGATAAGACTTCATTTCTTCAACAAACTCATCGTAAATTTCTTTATCGACAATAGCAGCTTGTTCAGACGCACATACCATCCCATTATCAAATGATTTAGACATAACAATGTCATAGGCTGCTTGCTTAACATTTGCTGATTTTTCAACATAGGCAGGTACGTTACCAGCACCAACCCCTAATGCAGGTTTTCCACAAGAGTAAGCCGCTTTAACCATCGCATTACCACCTGTTGCTAAAATTGTAGCAACACTTGGGTGATTCATTAATTCTGATGTTGCTTCCATAGATGGTTTTGAAATCCATTGTACACAGTTTTCAGGCGCACCTGCTGCTACGGCTGCTTCGTATACGATACGTGCGGCATGTGCAGATGATTCTTGAGCTGATGGGTGGAAAGCAAATACGATTGGGTTACGTGTTTTTAATGAAATTAATGCTTTGAAAATAGCAGTTGATGTTGGGTTTGTTGTTGGAGTAATCCCACAAATAACACCGACAGGTTCAGCTACTAATGTTAATCCTGTGACGTCATCTTCTTGAATAATACCAACTGTTTTAGTATGACGCATATTGTTAATAACGTGTTCACATGCAAATAAGTTTTTAGTTGCTTTATCTTCGAATACACCACGTCCAGTTTCTTCTACTGCGTGTTTTGCTAAAACACCGTGTTGATCCAATGCAGCAACTGATGCTTTAGCTACAATGTAGTCTACTTGTTCTTGATCTAATAAACGAAATTCTTCTAACGCAACACTTGCCTTTTTAACTAATTCATCGACATGCTCAAAGGCTAATTGTTGCTTTGTTTTTTCTACTACTTCCGTCATTTCGAAATCCTCCTAAAATGTGGTGTTTTTGTTTACAACCCTATATTACATTCTTCACAAAGTGATGTCAAGCTTTTTGTGTAAAAAATCACAAAAAATTTCCGTTGAAAATGCGTTTGCGTCAACCTTTTAATGAAAACGCTATTCTTTTTAATATAGGAAACGTTTACTTTGTGAATGAATCGTTATTCTTTTTGTTAACCGTTTTCACAATGCGAAGGATATGAATACTCTGGACATCGTATCCTAATATCGTAGTGTGAATACAGTGCTCGAAGTATCAAATTCAAATTACGTCCATTAATCCTACATCTATTAATGAGATGCCATCTTGTGCACTGTCTCTCAATATGGATTAACAAAACATTGTGAGGAATTAATCAATTTATCGTTAATCTACACCTTTACGCACTAACAAAACCTAACAGCTTACTTGTGAGTAACAGATGCGTTTGAGTATTAATAGAATTCCAACTTTTCCTAGGAACTATTGAATGCTCTGACCTCTTGTGAGTTTCCACAAGAGGTCAAAAAACCATTTTAATCAATCGTTTATTTATTGTTTCATCGCCAGAAAGATAAAATAGAAACGTCAATGGGAGCACTCTACCCCACACTGACGTTTCTATAACTTCATGTTATCTTATCATTCTAATATCATCATTAATGAATCAATTGGCAGACACATACTGTTTCAATCCCTTCATCCAGACGAAACGGACAAGTATGGTTCCTAACAGATTAACAATCATTAAATATATTAAGTTCAACTGATAGGCCTCTTTGCGGATAATTAATACCGGTAAATTAATCCCAATTAGTAATGGGATGCACCACGTAAAAATAAATCGAATGGCACCAGGATATACCACTAAAGGTCGTGAAGAAAATTCCATCAAATATTCAGGCAAGCCAAAAATACTATTCGCATTGTCTTTCCAAAAGGAAACTGAAACAGCCAATTGATTTAAAATAAATAAAAAATACGCAGCTAAAATAATAGCTAGAACAAACAAGACTATCTGAGTAACAGATAATGTATAATCACTCAATAAATAAACCAATACACCTGTTGTCACCAAAAGATTGAGCGCACTCGAAAAATCAACTCGGTATAAAGCATAATACCAAAACGAATCAACGGGTCGAATAATCGAGTGATCTAACTCACCTTCAATAATGACTTCCGTTAAGTTCTCATGCGATATCGCGAATAGTGTCTGATACAAAAACGAAATCGTTGATGCGGTCGTCACCAACAAAAGATAATCTTGCCGGCTCCACCCCAATAAGCTGTCTGTATGGTCAAAAAAGACAATCCCCGCTACTACTTCCAATAAATAAAAGATTATACCAAGAATAAATGTGATAATAGCTGTTTGACGATTGATGAGTAACTCTTGGATACTATGATTAATTAAGGTTTTGAATAATTTAGCCGTCATTTTATGCCCCCATCCCTTCATAACGCAACAATCCTTTTTTAAAGCTTAGTTTATATGCTACATAACAAATAACCGCCCATGCAATACTATATAAAATATTGACTTGGATTTGTGCAATCGTTAATTGATTTTGCAGCGCTAATGTATATTGATAAGCGACTAATGCAAATGGATTCCGTTGTAACAGTAAGTACAATGATTCAGGCAATAAATTTAGTGGAAATAATAATCCACCTAATATCATGTAAACTGCATTCATCACGGCACGAAGTGGCCACATTTGTATTAACCAAAAGCCTAAGGTTCCAATCAAGCTCATTAAGGTAAAGTACATCACCGCATTACAGACGAGAAATACCAATACATGAAGTAGATAGCACGGACTATATCCCATACCCAAACTGACAATTAATACTGACAAATACAGTACCAGATATATAAATCGGTCTCCGAGATACTCAGCAAATGACTGCAATAATATCGAATAGGGTCGCAATAAATGTGTCGTTAATTTACCCATACGCACCTGAGCACCGAGTTGCACCACTGTGCCGGTTGAAAATAACACCGTACTAAAATTGACAATCACAATATAAAATAACATTTGTGACAAGGTAAACCCACCAATAACCTCACTTGCTGAACTTTTAAAAATTGCAATCCAGGTGAATGCGGCAACCAATACCCCTAATAGGTTATTGAATAAATTGGTTAAAAAATTAAACTTGTAACTAAGTTGTACTGACACACGATTTAAAAACATCACTATATATTTTTTCATGACATCACCTATTTTCACTGAACAGACGGAAAATAATATCTTCCAAACTACTTTCTTCTTGCCCAATTGATTGGATATCCATTACATTAATCTGAGATGCTACCTGTGGATAGTCTTCTTCAGGTATCGATACAACAGAACCCTCTAATTGATAAGACTGTAAAAAGTGGGGCACTTCTGTTTTAAACGTCAAAATTATATCACGTTTCACTGTGTATTTTTGCTTAATAGCCTCAATGGATAAATCATCAAGTACACGACCTTTAGATAGCACAATCACACGCTGACACATTTCTTCAATATCTTGCATATAATGCGATGTTAAAATAACCGTCACATTTTCCTGTTGATTTATCGCTGTTAAAAATTGGCGAATAGACTTTTGACTTGTAATGTCTAATCCAATCGTAGGCTCATCTAAAAACAGTAATTTCGGCGAGTGAATCAGGGCACAAATAATCTCAAACTTAATACGTTCTCCCAACGACAATTTACGGACCGGTACTTGTAATTTATGCGATACATTTAGTAATTCACACAACTCGTTAACCCGCTTATCATACGTCGTTTGTTCGATGTCATACACCACTTTGAGCATCTCTAATGTTTCTTTTGCTGGCAAATCCCAAATCAATTGACTTTTTTGACCTAAAACAACTCCGATATTTTTTAAATATTGAGGCTGTCGCAAATAAGGGTTAAAACCATTACATACCATATCACCGGATGTCGGTGATAAAATACCCGTCATTAACTTAATCAATGTCGTCTTGCCCGCACCATTGGCACCAAGCAATCCGACAAATTCACCCTCATTAATGGTAAAGTTCAAGTCGTCTAATGCAACAACCGCTTGATATTCTCGCTTCATAAAATCTTTTACCGATCCTAAAAAACCTGCTGATTTCTCAAAGGTTTGATAGGTGTAGTTAATATTTTTTACTTCAATCATCTCATCACTCCATTCACTATCTTTAAAAGTTCATCAAAACCTAACGCATATATTGATTCAGAGATATTTACATTTTAATGGATTTATCTTATATAAATATCCTCACTGTGTACCCTAATACGTTCGACAAACTCCTTGATTCAATTTATTTTTTCAATGACTTCACATGGTTCCTATTTGCTTGCAATGAAATATTTATTCTTTAAATTACCATTTTTCTGTCATCAATAAAATGTTTTTGGATAAGTGAGTTTTTTTTACTCAAAAGTTTCCAAAAAGATATTTTAATTATCTTATCACATAAAATTCGCATAGTCAATATCTCGATATTTAGATATGCGCTTCTAATAACTATTTTTACTAATATTTACAGACATTGCTCTATTATGAAACAAACATTAATATCTATTTCATTAGGGATGAAGTAATAATTAAAAGTCCACGCAACTTTAGCAGCATTTGACATGGTTAGCAGCCGTGTTTTAACATTTAGAAATAACATTAGGCGATTGAACAGTGTTAGCTGAAGAACAATTTACAGTGCGATAAAAAAGGTATCACATCGTAAAAAAGCAGCAATCACCATTTGATTGCTGCTCATATTCTATCGGGTATGCCGCAACACCCCAGAAATTCGTGGCTAAACACGCTCACTCACATTATGTAGAATGCCAACTTTTTCTGGGGAATTATGCGTTTGCCGGTTCGCTCGCGCAACCTCGACTTCCACTTCGCATAGCTCTTGATGCGTCATTTGCGCTTCGCCGACCTTTGCTCCAATGGTTCGAGGACGAACGCCCTCGCTCTCACCATGGTTTAGTTTTCTAAGATTTCTGCTTCTTTTGCTGCGGTAACTTTTTCTAATTCTTTGATGGCGTCGTCGATGATAGTTTGGATGTCTTTTTCGTAATCTTTTACATCATCTTCGGTTAGCTCATTATTTTTTTGCATTTTTTTCGCACTATCAATTGCATCACGGCGAATGTTACGTAATGAAACTTTTGCGTTTTCTTGTTCTTTTCCAACTAATTTTACTAACTCTTGACGGCGTTCTTGCGTCAAGGCTGGAATTACTAAACGGATAACTGAGCCATCATTTGATGGTGTAATTCCAATATCAGATTGTAAAATAGCTTTTTCAATATCTGTTAAACTCGACTTGTCATATGGCGAAATCATTAACATACGCGCTTCAGGTATTGTAATCCCTGCTAACTGATTTAAAGGTGTTGGCACGCCATAATATAACACACTAACACGGTCCAAAATACTAGCATTCGCACGTCCAGCACGAATAGAAGCCAGTTCACGTTGGTATGCTTCGATTGATTTAGCCATTCTTGCTTTTGTATCTTTTAATAAATCTGTTGACATTATTCATTTCCTCCTTGAAAATTCCAATTCATTTCCCTTAAATTATACCATAATCTGACATAAATTGCTTAATAATTTTTTATTATCGCAATATTTCAACGACATTTTTTCGTGCAGCTGAACGTGCTGGAAAGACACTGAATACAATTCCAATAAATACTGAAATCGCTACACTCAAGACAGCAGTTGGAACGTCAATTGCAGCTTTAAATGGTAAAAAGTTGCCAGCGACTGTCGCGATTAAAATCCCTAGATTATATCCGATAATCCCACCGATTGTCGTAATCATAATCCCTTCTAATAAAAATTGCCACTGAATACTTTGTTGCGTTGCACCAAGCGAGCGTCGGATACCGATTTCTTTCGTCCGTTCTGACACCGAAATATACATCATATTCATAACACCGACACCGGCAATAAATAAGGAAATACCTGCAATGGCACTAATGAAGTAGGTGACGATTTGAAGCTGCTCACCAACTTTTTTCATCATTTCAGAAGTATCATAATACGTATAGTTGCCGTTTTCTTTTTCTGGACCATTCTCTTTAAGAAATTCAGAAACAGCATAATTCATCGCTTTAATATCAACATCAGGTTTATAAAAAACTGTTATTGAGTAATTGATATTTTCATAAGGACGAAATTCTTCATATGTCCCTTTTGGAATAATAAGTTGGGCTGCATTCGTCGTACTGTATCCATGCGTTTTAAGCGATTCAATCGCTTCAGGTGTTAATTCTGTTGAATAGACACCGACAACAAGGTAATTGGTTTCATCAATATTAATTGTTTTGTGCAGCGCTGCTTCAACCGATTCAAATAAGTTCGTCGCTACAATATTATCAATTATCACATAGCGCCGATAGGCACTCGAATCCATCGAATTCAAATTACGCCCTGCGAGCATCTGATAGTCAGTTGATTCTAAAAAGCCAACCTCATAGGAGGCTTCTTCTTTATTGGCATATTTTATTCTTGAACGAGTGGTCGGATTACTCACTTCATCTTGTGTTTTTACTTCATCAACACCTGGAATTTCTTCAATTTCTTTTATAAATTTATCAGTAAATGGTTTGATTTTTTCGTAATCGAGTTCGTAATTAGTAACATTAAAATGAAAATCTTGACTCGGACGACCTTTGTCATCTTTTGCTAACTCTTCCGTCATTTGTTTGCGGTATCCATTTCCTAGACTTAAAATCGTAATAACGGCTGCAATACCAATAATAATACCTATCATGGTTAAAAATGTCCGTCGACCATTCATTCTCAGTGTAGCTAGTGAAGATTTAATAATTTCACTCATCCGCATGATTCATCACCTCATCGAATAATAATGGTTTAGCTGGTATGTCATAGGTCGGAACACTGACTTCATTGGATTGAATCTTACCATCGACAATCGTTATCCGGCGCGTTGCATATTTTTGCAAATCTGGTTCGTGTGTAACCATTACAATGGTTACACCTTTTTCACGGTTGAGCCGCGCCAAAATATCCATGATGACACTCGAAGTTTTGGTATCTAATGCCCCAGTCGGTTCGTCTGCAATAATAAATTTAGGATTATTAATCAAAGCTCTGGCAATTGCTACGCGTTGCTTTTGTCCACCAGATAATTCACTCGGTTTATGATGATATTTATCAGCAAGCCCCACACTTTCTAGTGCGTCTTTGACAATTTGAGTTGTCTTTCGAGCAGTTAGTCCAGTATACAATAAAGGCAAGCGAATATTTTCGCCGACCGACATCGATGGAATCAGATTAAAATCTTGAAAAACAAAGCCAACCATTTTATTGCGTAAGGAAGAAATTTGTTTATCTGTCCGTTGTTCAACCGACTCACCTGCAAAGTGATATTCTCCATCAAACTTATTATCTAAAAAGCCCATCACATTAATAAATGTTGATTTACCTGAACCAGATGGTCCCATAATCGTGACAAATTCTTTTTCATAGATAGTAATACTGACATCTTTTAATATATGTAAAGACAGTTCACCCATTTGATAATATTTGTTAATGTTTACCATCTCAATAAGGGGTTGTTCCTTGATTTCATGTGTCATTATCCTCACCCACCTTTAGCTGGGTTTTCCATTTGAGATTCATCAAATTGCTTGTGCTCTTGTATTTTTATTTTTTGACCATCTTGTAAACCATCTGGGAACATCACCAAACGGTCTCCTTCGTTTAATCCTTTTAACACAACTTTTTGTAATCCTTGTTGCATTAAATCAATCGGTGTTTTCTTCACGCGTCCATCTTTATAAACAAAGACAAAGAATTTATTATTTTCTTCTACTACTGCATCATTTGGAATCACAAAACCAGGTAAAGTAATATTCACTTTCGCCGAAAATCCTGGTTGGATGTGCTCATCTGGTTTCACAACAAAATTAAATTGCGCGGAATTATTATTACCGCCGCCACCTGAATTAGGGACAGGATTGGTATTAGTTTGATTATCAGTACTATTATTAGCTCCGCCAGTATAAGCAGGAACTTTATCATAATTAATAATTTTTCCTTGGATGGTGCGATTTTCAGCTGGTATAAAGATAGATACTGGGCGATCTTCGGCTAATGCATAGAAATCATATTCATTCACGCTACCGACAACGGAAATATCTTCTGAAACAATACGTACCAATGGCACACTACTATTATCTTTACCTTTTTCATCTAGCATAACAACCCCATCAGCACTAGCAACCACACGATTATTTTGTTTTTCTTTTTGACGAATTAATTTAATTTCAAGCTCTTCAATCTGTTGATTCACCTGACGAATTTGCTCTTTAATACCTGAAGCATCACTTGCAGCACCACCCATATCTGGCGTCGCGCCAGCAGCAGCGCCGTCTTGTTGGTCGCTATTATTATTTGACGTTGATGGAGTCGTTGATTCCCCGATTGCTTCGACAACATAATATTGTTGTTTACCATTATTACCCCAATAATAGGCAATTTGGTCCCCTTTGTAGTTATAAACATTGCCAGTTGCTTCACTTAACTGGTCAATTAACTTTTCACGTTGATTATATAATTTCGTTTGCTCTCTTAGTAAATCTTCTAAAGCATACTGTTGTTCTTTATCCGTTGAAACATAAGTAAATAATAGCGCGCCTTTTTTTACTTTTTGTCCATTTTTGACGAGCACTGAATCAATTTTCCCTTTTTGTGGATCGTAAAAATAGGCTGAGTCGGTACTCAGTTTGACGCTAGCATCAACGGTGACTGGTTCTTGTTTATAGACATCAAATGTTGAATAACGTATCTCACCGTCATCTGGTGTACCATCAGGATTCATCTTACCCATCTCTGCGTTATTTCCATTTGGATTCGCTGGAAATAAGAAACTTTTAATCGCAAAGCCCATCCCTGCTAATGCCACCAGTCCAATTGCAATTCCAATCATTAATTTTCGTTTTAAATTCATATTAAATAGACCTCCATATCCGGAATGAATACTTCTATTATACGTTACTTTTATCAAAAATAAAACGTTTTACTGTAAATTTTATTTGACTTCATGAAAAATGTTCATGATTTTAACAGTTTTAGCTTCTTTGCACGTCAAAAAAAGTGTTGGTGAGCGCATAGAAATATTTCGCCACCAACACTTATTATTCATTTTTTTGCAAAATATTTATCCATTACCACAACGAGCCCATCTTCATCATTAGACTTCGTGACTTCGTCAGCTAATGATTTTAAATATTCAGTAGCATTAGCCATCGCCACACCGACACCTGCTACTTCAATCATGGAGGCATCATTATTGCCATCACCACACGCAACGACTTGTTCGACTGTATAACCAAGGTGAGCAACTAATTTTTTAATTGCATCCCCTTTAGAGACATCACGGTGCATAAATTCCATAAAATAGGGTTTTGATGTCGTCGCATAGGTCGACTGTCCAAATTTACCGTTTAAATCTTGATCAACTGTTTGAACAATCGCTGGGTCACCAACACCAATAAACTTCAATTGCGGTGTATCAATAGATGCAATATGCTCCGGACTATAACGATATGGAATGCCCGTTAACTCCCCTTCAATATGTGAATACTCATTCTCAGCATCAATAATTATTTCATCTTCTGTATAAGAAATTACCGACAAAGGTTGTGCTTGCAGATAGTCAATAATTGCTCGCTGTTCAGTTACGTCTAAACGCTGGCTGTATAATTCAGTTTCATCGTCCATTTTTGTAATGACAGCACCATTAAAAGAAATAATATACGAATGATATTTATCTAAGTTGAGCTCCTTTGCTGTTTCAAGCATAGATTTTGTTGGGCGACCACTCGCTAGCACTACATAATAGCCATCTTCTTGTAATTGCATCAAACGTTCACGTGTTTTTGGTGTAATTTCTCGCTGACTATTCAATAGGGTATCGTCAATATCTAATATTAATAATTTATAGTTCAAAATCAAACCTCACTTTGTTAAAATAATGGCAAAATAAATTGTTGCCAGAACCAACTAAATGGAATAATTAAAACCATCGCTGGAATCATTTCAGCAGTTGGTGTTTGTTTTAAGTCAAGCATGCGAAAGGCAATCGCTAATATAAGGATACCTCCACAAGCTTTAAAATCATTGACCATTACTGGGTTCATCAATGGAGCAATCCAATGAGACAGCATAAAAATTGATAGAAAAATTATCGTTTGCGGAATCGCAATCATACTGACCACTAGTCCTAAATTACAAGCAAATATTGCGGCTGTAAAAAAATCCAAAATGGATTTAGTTATAAGCAAGCTATGATCGCCCTCAATGCCAGCAATAAGTGTCCCATATAATCCTGTTCCACTGGCGCAAAACAGCACTAGAATGGTCAACAATTCATTATCAAATGCTTCAGCTTCTAACACATGGTCTTGCGTGGGCATTACTTTTTGAATAATTCCATTCATCCATCGCCCCATCTTAACAAACAATTCATCTAACTTCAGTCCAACACCAATAATCGTACCAAAAATTACCGCAAAAATAACGGCAGATAAATTTTCCATTAAGACAATTGACGGAATAGCCATTGCAAACGAACACACACCAAATACAATTATTAATTGACGCTTCATCTGTTCGCTCAAATGATGACCAAATAATCCTCCAAATAAACCTCCTGCAATAATGGATATAGAATTAATTACCACACCAATCGGCATGTACTCTCTCCTCCCTTCTAATCCAGTTCGCTTAGGTGCCTTAACCCCACTTCGTTAATCCCTTCTGTGCGTTTTATGCACAACAGTGATTTACATTTTGGTTCGTTCGGATTGCCTCGACGTCCACTCACATGACTCTTGAAGTGTTTAGACACTGCTATGACCTCCGCTTCAGTGGTTCGAGTCAAATCATCCGTACTCACACTTTGTCCTCCAATGGTTCAAGTCAAGTCTCTCACACTTACATTATGTTTTTCTTAAATAGATTAAACAACCTTGGGGCATGACTGTTGTTTCTGATACCACTTGATGGCTTATTAAAGTCTGTGCTGCATCTTTGATTTCAAGCGATTGATTGTCACTGCGATTCCAAACAGCTACCAATTGATGATTATTTTCATCAACCTTATCAAAACGAACAACTAATTGTGTATCATCCCAATCAATGTGCGGTGCTTGATACGTAATCGTTGATTGATAGTCTTTTCTCAATTGAATCAAAGCAACAAACCATTGGTACAGCTCACCTTTTTGAACCACGCGGTCCCACAACATCACTCGCCGACAATCCGGGTCATGAGCACCTTCTAGACCAATTTCTGTGCCATAATAAATACACGGAGAACCTGTCATTAAAAATAAAAAGGCAAACGCAGACTGGACAGCTGCAATATTTCCCTGTGCGGCAGTCATTACTCGTTGTGTATCGTGAGAATCTAATAAATTAAACATCACTTCAACCGTTTGACGACGATACAACATTTCGTAATCAGCAAGTCGCTCCACCAATTCAGTCGTCGAAATCGATTGATCAATAAAATACTCCTTAATGTGATCAGTATAGGCGTAATTCATTACACTATCGAGTTCATCTCCATGCAACCAACTTTGGGAATTGTGCCAGATTTCTCCTAAAATAAACACATCCGATTTGACAGCTAATACTTCACGTCTAAATCTCTTCCAAAATGCATGATCAATTTCGTTAGCTACATCTAAGCGCCAGCCATCAATGTCAAACTGCTCAACCCAATATTTTGCTATATCAATTAAATAATCAGCAACTTCTGGATTGGCGGTATTTAATTTTGGCATCCGCTCAACGAAAGCAAATGTATGGTAAGCTGGATCATCGAGATTAAATACCGCATCCATCGGCCAGCGTTGAATATGGAACCAATCATAATATTGCGATTCTGGTCCATTTTTCAACACATCTTGCCATTGTGGCGAATGCAATCCTATATGATTAAACACCGCATCCAGCATAATTCGAATGCCACGTTTGTGAGCTGCGTCTACGAGTTCAGCAAATGTTTCTTTAGTCCCAAAATGTGGATCTATTTCATAATAATTAATGGTGTCATACTTATGGTTACTTGGAGACTCAAAAATCGGACATAGGTAAATTCCATTGATACCTAAGGCGCTCAAATCATCGAGATGGTCGATTAACCCACGTAAGTCGCCACCATAAAAATTGTTAGTCGATAATACCGGCCCGTCTTCCCACGCTAAACTATCTTTAGGACTAATTGACGAGTCGCCATTAGCAAAACGTTCCGGGAAAATTTGATACCAAATCGTCTCTTTCACCCATTCCGGTGCATCAACTCGGTCAATTTCATGCAAATAAGGTAAACGGAAATAATCTGACGGATTTACAAACATTTCTTTTGTAAAAAAACCTCTTTCGCCATAATAATAAGTTGATTCTTCGTCTTCTAACTCAAAATAATACATCAAGCGCTGAAATGGCATTATTAAACTGACTTGCCAATAATCATGACACACACCTTTGGCGATGCGCTGCATTTCTAGGATTTGAAACGCGTCAGGCTGATGAAATAAATAGGGATCAACAGCATGTACACGCACAGCTGCGACATCATTTTTTGCGGTTCGAATTCTGAGGTGAACTTGCTGCTGTTGATACAAATAGGCAAATTCCGACTCAGGACGATGGTAGACACCCGCTAAATTCATTGACTCACTCCTTGGTTTTTTCGGCTCGCTTGGATTGACTTGACTTCACTTCACATAGCTCTTGGTGCGCTTGTTGCGCTCCTTCGCCCTCTGCTCCAGTGGTTCAAGTCAGATAATCCGCGCTCGCACGGTAGTTTAGACAAAACAAAATTTGGGCATAAAGTATCACAATTACTTGATTCGCTTCATGCGATTAACAAGCGATTTGGACACTTATGCCCATCTTAATTAATAGTTAGCAAGAATACAATACCGCTTGGCAGCCAACTTTCGTTTCATTTAACTATTGGATACACGATTAACCTCATATACATCAGGTATATTTCGTAATTTATTCATTAAATCTTTTAATTGTGTTGTATTGGAAATAGCGATTTTAACCGTTACAGTCGCTGTACTATTACTATCGACTTTACCATTAACACTACGTAAATTTTTCACCGTATGGTTGACGACGTGTAATACATCATTAATAAGTCCCGAACGATCAAAACCGGTAACTTTTATTTCGGTTTCGTAATCGGAAGCTAAATCTGCTTGTTGTTCCCATTCTACGTCAATCGTACGATTCATTAACTCTGGTTCATTGAGTAAATTTGGACAATTCTTTTGATGAATTGACACGCCGCGTCCACGTGTAATGTATCCGACAATTTCATCACCAGGGACTGGATTACAACAACGGCTTAAACGCACCATCAAGTTTTCAACACCATTGACAATAACACCACTTTCATGCACTGTCCGTGGTACTTTGTGTGCTGGCGCTTCTTTTTTCACTGACTGAACTTTATTTTTTGAATCACTCGTTTCGTCTAACGGACGCAAACCTAAGTGATTAATAATCGTTTGCGGAGAAATTTCATTGAGCCCTACTGCGGCGTACAAATCCTCTATCGTACTAAAATTAAAACGTTCAAGTAATTCTTTTTCACGATTTTTCTTCGTTAATAATTTAACGGAAGAACCCACAGTTTTTAATTCACGATCCAGCAATTGTTGTCCTTGTTCACTGTAACGGTCACGGTCAAGTAATTTAAAGTAACGTTTAATACGGTTTCTTGCTTTACTCGTATGGGTCATTTTTAACCAATCTCGGCTCGGTCCATTTGAGTTTGGATTGGTTAATATTTCAATAATATCACCATTTTTTAACGTGTAATTAAGCGGCACAATATTCCCATTAATTTTAGCGCCAATAATTTTATTACCGACTTCCGTATGGATATGATAAGCAAAATCAATAGGACCTGAGCCAGCCGGAAGTTCAAACACATCTCCTTTTGGTGAGAAAATATAGACTTGGTCTTTAAAGATATCTTCTTTGACAAAGTCCATAAATTCACTGGCATTTTGTGCATCGTCCTGCAACTCAACTAGGTCTTTAAACCATTTCATCTGACGGTCAATCGTATCTTCTACTTGAACTTTTTCAGTCTTACCTTCTTTGTACGCCCAATGTGCGGCCACTCCGTATTCTGCCACTTCATGCATTTGATGGGTCCGTATTTGAATTTCAACCGGTTTGCCATACGGTCCAATAATAGTCGTATGAATAGATTGGTACATATTGGCTTTTGGCATTGCGATATAATCTTTAAAACGTCCTGGCATGGGTTTCCATTTCGTATGAATAATCCCTAAAACAGTATAACAATCTTTAATGGTATCCACTAAGACACGAATCGCTAATAAATCATAAATATGATCAAAATCTTTATTTTGATCGACCATTTTACGATAAATTGAATAAATATGTTTTGGACGGCCATAGACATCTGCTTTAATATTCATTTCATCCACGGCAATATTAATTTCATTGATGGCTTCTTGAATATATTTTTCGCGCTCATTACGTTTCGAGTCCATTAAACGCACAATGCGATAATACTCTGCTTGATTAATATAACGTAAGGCAATGTCTTCTAACTCCCACTTAATCAAGTTCATCCCGATACGATCAGCTAGTGGCGCGTAAATATCTATCGCTTCTTGTGATTTTTCAACTTGTTTTTCTGGCTTTTGAAACTTCAATGTCCGCATATTATGCAAACGGTCAGCTAATTTAACCATCACAATACGCATGTCCTTAGCCATCGCCAATAACATTTTACGATGGTTTTCTGCTAGTGCTTCTTCTTTACTTTGAAATTTTACTTTACCTAGCTTAGTTACGCCATCCACTAAAAAAGCAACAGCACTACCAAATTCTTGTTCGATATCTTCGAGAGTATACTCAGTATCTTCGACAACATCATGTAAAAAGCCTGTCGCAACTGTCGCTGGATCCGATTGTAATTGCGCTAATATTCCTGCTACTTGAATTGGATGCACGATATAAGCTTCACCAGATAACCGCACTTGATTTCGGTGGGCATGCGTCGCATAATCCAATGCTTTTTTGACAAAAGCGACATTTTTTTCGTTCATATATGTTGCACAGATATCAATAACTTCTTGTGCTGTTAAATCTTGTGTTCTTGCCATCTCCTCACCCCATTCACTTTTATTATGTATCCTAAATTATACGATAAAATATATTATTCTACAATGTTTTAATCGCTCAGTCTTGCTAAATATAGCACTAGATAGCGATAACATTCTGCAATCAACTACCGAATGTAGTAACACAAAAGGAGCCTGTATGTCGGCTCCTTTGGCATTAATGATATATATACGTTTATTATTGTGCGACTCTTTGGTAGCGATTCGTATTCACTTCCCATCGTTCGTGAAATGTAGCAAACTGCTACGTTGTATTCCTAAGGGGTTCGAGGCTAAACGACTACTCTCACACCATGTTTTCTTATGGTCCAAGCCAAACCGTCCACTTTCGCACACTGTTAATTAAGGCTTTAATACGCTAAAATGTCTCCATTCACAGAACTCTTTTATGCCCTTATGCGCACGCAGTCACCTTTCTAATCCGGTTCGCTCAGATTGACTTGACGTCCACTTCAGAAGTCACCTCTGTGCGATACTCATTCCCCGGCAACTTCCTCTAGTGATTCAAGCCAGAACATCTTCAGTCACACTATTTTATCCGGTGGTCCACTTCAAAACGCATGTTGTCGCACAATATTTTAATAGCTGCTTGAATCTGTTGGTGTTTCATTGCTTACGATGGCGATGCCTTTGGATGCGCCAATACGGGTTGCACCGGCTTCAATCATTGCTTCTGCTTCAGCGGTTGTTGATACACCACCGCTAGCTTTGACACCTAAATCTGGTCCAACTGTTTCACGCATTAAGCGAATGTCTTCAACAGTCGCTCCACCTGTTGAAAATCCAGTTGATGTTTTGACAAAATCTGCACCTGCTTCGACTGCTGCTTGACAAGCTTTTACTTTTTCTTTATCAGTCAATAGACACGTTTCAATAATTACTTTAACTGTCACTTCAGATGGCACTGCATCAACGACTGCTTTAATATCTTCTTGCACCAATGACCAGTTGCCAGCTTTGGCAGCACCGATATTAATAACCATATCGACTTCGTCTGCACCTAATTCAACTGCTTCTTTTGCTTCAAAGGCTTTTAATGTGGATGTATTAGCACCTAAAGGGAATCCAATTACCGTACATACTTTAACCTCTGTGTCTTTTAATGCTTCTGCTGCTGTCTTCACCCATGTTGGATTCACACAGACTGACATAAAATCATATTGTGCTGCTTCACTACATAATACAGCAATTTGTGCAGCGGTTGCGTCTGCTTTTAATAATGTATGATCGATATATTTTGATAATGTTGTCATTTTAATACCTCCAAAAATTTATAATTCTAATTGATAACTAAGTGCACTGAGAAAATAAATCGGTGCCGTCTCCGCTCGTAAAATACGCGGCCCCAAGCTACAAGTGATAAACCCCACATGGGTTAATATGTCAACTTCTTCTGGTGCCAAACCACCTTCTGAGCCAAACACCATAATTACGGAATCCGTCGGTTTTATAGCTGTTAGCTGCGCTTTTAACTGCTGATGTTGCCCCAATTTTGCTGTTTCTTCATAGGCAATGAGTTTAACAGTATAATCCTTTGTCTGTCTAATAAAAGCTGCTAAATCCTGTTGCGACTCAATCACAGGTACTAAGACACGGTGACTCTGTTCGGCCGCCTCTTTAGCAATTTTAGCTAATCGTTCCACTCTTTTAGCCGCTTTATTACCTTGCCATTTCATCACATCGCGTTTGAGCGCCAGTGGGTAAAAATGTTGAACGCCACACTCCGTTGCTTTTTGCACAATCCATTCTAATTTATCATTTTTAGATAAGCCGCAGGCAATCGCAATATGTGGCGTCATCTCAACGTGTGTTTCCAGTTTATCTAACACCAATAACTGAGTTGAATCAGATGTGTCATCTATTAATGTCGCTAAAAATAATTGATTATTAGCATCCACTATGTAGACATTTGTCCCGACTTTCGCCCGCATAACACGTAGTAAATGATGACTATCTTCTACTGATAGTTGTACTTTTTCATCAACTGTTAATGTCTCTGCTACAAAATACCGTTGCATTATTTAGCCTCCGCTACTTGTACCATTAACGAAACCCACTCATGCATGACCGTTTTTTGCTTAAGCTGCCAACCACGATCAGCTAACGCTGATTCTAATTCCTGACTTTTTTCTTCAAGAATACCTCCAAGTATAAGCCAGCCACCTGGTTTGAGTAACATTTTAGCGTCATCTAACATATTTACTAGGATGTGCGGCAAAATATTAGCCACAATCACATCTGCTTGATGGGTAACCCCGACTAATAAATCATTGACCGCAAACTCAATATTCGTTTGATCTGGTTGGAGTAATAAATTTTGCTTGGCACTATCGATTGCTTGCGGATCTAAGTCATAGCCATAAATGTGTTGGGCATCCAATTTTTTTGCCACAAAGGCTAAAATACCTGACCCTGTTCCAACATCTAAGACTGTTTCACCGCCACGCAAAACCATTTCTAATGCTTGAGCACCTAATTGTGTCGTGGGATGATTACCGGTCCCAAAAGCGACACCAGGATCTAAATAGACGACCCGTTCATCACTTCGTGCTGGGTAATTATCATACCACTGCGGCACAATCGTTAAAAAACGACTGATTGATTGCGGTTGATAATGTGCCATCCAATTCGTTTGCCACTGCTCATCCGCTTGCTGAGTTAGCTCTAGTTCAAATGGTAAGTCGCCCAAAATATTTGATAGTTCCGCCTCCATAAACGCCAAATCCACTGCTTCTTCAAAAAAAGCAATAATTTCAGTGTCATGTTCTAAACGACTGATTGGAAGCTCCTCGGGCAATTCACCAAACAAATTCGGATGATTTTCTAAGTAACCTTGTGCATAATCCACTTCTACACCGATTGACCCAATTTCAAAAAAGAAATGGCTCGCTAAATCGATTAAATAAGTCTCAAGTGTATCAACGGTTAAAACCACTTTATTCCATAATTTTAGTTCCATAATCGCCTACTTTCTATTCCACTTCTGGAAATAATAATCGCTGTTCATTGTAGCGATGAGATGCAATCAAACTTTGTCGAAATTGTTTAAAAGCCAGTTCATCCCATTCTAAATGAAATTCAGATGACACAGATTCTAAAAATTTCACTCTTGCACCTGCTAACAATTGACGTAAAAAAAGAATTACCGCATTCACTTCACCCACAGCAATCCCCTCATGATGATCCACTGCTGCAGCATATAGATAGTCGCCGGCGACAATTTTTACGCGCTCCAAATCATAAAATAACACCGTAATGGGTTGAATCTGTTGATTAGGTAATACTAGTTGAAATTTTAATTCAATATACGGCCAATCCTCTTCCCAAGTCAATTGCCATTCATAATGAAAATATGTTGCATCCAACATTCTTTTTAATTGCTCTAATAAATCTTGTCGCTTCATCTCATCACCTTCTTATATCTATTATTATGCGTTATCATTATTGGAAATTCAACCAAAAACAAAAAAATGTGAAAAGATTTTGCATTTTTAATGAAACTTCACTAGATATTTCTCGGGTATCATGTCATAATATATGATATATGATTTTTTGTTGAAGAAACAACTTGTATCATTCAAATCTCATATAATGTATAGTATAATTTGGTATATAGTAGGAATTCAAAATAATGAGGTGATAATGTGGCAGATAAAAATTTAACCGCCAAAGATATTCTACAAAAAGAATTTACACGTGGTATGCGTGGCTACAGCATAGCTGAAGTTGATGAATATTTAGATTCAATCATTCGTGATTATGATGCTTTTCAAAAAGAAGTTGCTTATTTAAAAAATGAAAACGAACGTTTAGTTAGTAAAATTGATGAATTAAATAAACAATTAGCACTAAACAAAAAAACAGCACCCACAACGCCAGGTAGTGGGGTAACAAACTTTGATATTTTAAAACGTCTTTCTAATTTAGAAAAACACGTTTTTGGTTCAAAGATTAATAATCATGACAATACCATTGATTATTCGAATATAACGAAATAATCATCCGTGCAAGTTTTAGGTAATCGCGGCTAATTAATTTTAGGTGAGGAAAGTCCATGCTCGCACACGCTGAGATGCGTGTAGTGTTCGTGCTTAGCGAAACAATAAGCTAAGGCAATTTATATTGACGGCAGTGGAACATGCTACAGCCCTAACGGGCCATGTATAAGTACACTTGAAAGTGCCACAGTGACGAAGCATTATCGGAAACGGTAATGGTGGAACGCGGTAAACCCCTCGAGCGAGCAACCCAAACTTTGGTAGGGGCACTTTTTCTAACGCGGAAATGAACGTATGAAAGAGGCACAGTTTATGTGTAGATAGATGGTTACCCATTGATAGAGATACCTATGCTTTATCAATCGACAGAACATGGCTTATCGAAACTTGCATCTATAGGTTTTTTAGCAGGACATTGTCTTGCTTATTTTTTTAGATTGAGTACGACGTAGAAGTGTCCAAACACTTCAAGCGTACCGCGAAGTGGATGTCGAGGCAATCCGAACAAACTCAGTATAAAAATTAGCGACGTGCGTTAAACGCACAGAGGGATTTCGACAGATTACCCGATTCACTCCGCATGAAACATTACGCTAGCATCAGCATTTTCCCTTGACGCTACAAGCATTAGAAACAACGGAAGGAACAATCAATGAAAACATACTCACTTATTGCAACCGCTGCAGCAGGCATTGAAAGCTTAGTGAATCAAGAATTAAAACAACATGGATTTCAAACCCAAACCGAAAATGGTCGCGTACGCTTTTCAGGCACTGCACGCGATATTGCTTTTACCAATTTATGGCTGCGAACCGCCGATCGGATTAAAATTGTATTCGGTGAATTTAAAGCGATGAGTTTTGAACAATTATTTGATCAAACATATGCCCTACCTTGGGAAGATATATTACCTTTAGACGCGGAATTTCCTGTCAGCGGCAAGTCACAAAAATCAAAATTACATAGTGTTCCAAACTGCCAACGCATTGTCAAAAAAGCAATTGCTAAACGGTTAATGGATTACTATCATCGACGGACACCATTGCAAGAAACAGGTGCCAACTATCCGATTGAAGTGGCAATTAACAAAGATATCGTCCTATTGACACTTGATACAAGTGGTTCTAGCCTCTTTAAACGAGGTTACCGAGTCGATAAAGGTGGTGCCCCGCTAAAAGAAAACATGGCTGCCGCCCTTATCCAATTAACAACCTGGCACCCTGATCGTCCCTTATATGATCCAACTTGTGGTTCAGGAACGATACTGATTGAAGCAGCATTAATCGGTCACAATATTGCTCCAGGTTTTAATCGCTCATTTGCCGCGGAAGAATGGACAATGTTAAATCCTGAGGTATGGCAAGAGGTCCGAGACGAAGCAGAATCACTCGCCAATTATGATATTGAATTAGATTTACTTGGAACAGATATTGATCACCGAATGATTGACATCGCAAAACAAAATGCTCTTGAAGCCGGAGTAGCTGACAGCATTACTTTTAAGCAAATGCAATTGAGTGATTATGTGCCGGATAAGGAATACGGTATTTTAATTTCGAATCCACCCTATGGCGATCGTTTATTAGACGAAGAAAAAGTACACGAACTTTATCGTCAAATGGGTGAAGTATATCGCAACATGCCGACATGGAGTAAATATATCTTAACCAGTGACGAAGCATTTGAAACCTATTATGGTGAAAAAGCAACCAAAAAACGTAAACTATATAATGGCGCATTAAAAGTGGATTATTATCAATATTGGTCCAAAGTGAAGCGCTCTGCTAAATAAATAGCAGTTACTAATAACGGAGTTTATTTTACTTAATAAAGAGTAAATTTTTACAATACAGTGCAAAGAAAAATATGAATCGTAATTATCCCTGTATTTATATCACTCAACAACCATGAAAAAGTAGAATACCAACTTTTTCTGGGGAACAAGGAGCGCACCTCTAATATTTACCGTAGCAAGCACCTTCCTGGCTGTTTGCTACATTTTTTATGTTTCAGCCCAAACAAAAAGAGCCCTTACGGACTCCAGATGTAGTGATAGAACAATATATTTAGGAGAGAGAGAGTTATCATACTTGTTTTGGGCATCTTTTTATGTCAAGTTTTGTAGTCTAATTATTTGATGCTTTTACAGTGTATTATTTTTTCCTATCACTTTATACTGTTATATTAATCTCTCAAACTAAAATGAAGCTAAAAATTATGTGTTTCAGCAAATATTTTTCTTATTTTTTCATCACATTAGTCATTTACCACTACAGAATCTAATGCTACAATTTCAATACCTTCATCATGACATGCAGCTCGAATGGCTGCCACAAATGCTAGTGCTTTTTCACCATCTCCATGCACACAAATCGAATCTGCTTGAATGGCTACCTCTTTACCATTTACACTCGTAACTGTTCCTGATTTTACCATTTTAATTACACGCGCAATCGCTTCAGCCTCATCTTCAATCATTGCCCCTGGTAAATGCCGCGGAACTAAAGTTCCATCATCATTATAACCACGATCAGCAAACACTTCACTCGCTACAGTTAAACCACAATCTTCGGCTGCACGAATCATTTCACTACCCGATAAACCAAGAAAAATCAAATTGCCATCAAACTCAGCTGCTGCTTGGGCGAGCGCCAACGCCAAGTCATAATTAGTCGCTGCCATATTGTACAACGCTCCATGGGGTTTTACATGTTGTAAATGTGTACCATTTGCCTTAGCGATAGCAGCCAATGCACCTAATTGGTATAACATATAGGCTTTTGCTTCTTTTGGGGTAATTGCCATTTGACGGCGCCCAAATCCTTGTATATCGGGCAATCCTGGGTGTGCACCTAATGCAACTGATGCTTCTTTGAGCACTCCCACAGTATCAGACATCACTAATGGGTCCCCTGCATGAAAGCCACATGCTATATTGGCAGATGAGATAAGTGGCGCTAACTTTTC
The DNA here is from genome assembly GCA_016126655.1 of Aerococcaceae bacterium zg-1292. Classification (GTDB taxonomy): domain Bacteria; phylum Bacillota; class Bacilli; order Lactobacillales; family Aerococcaceae; genus Globicatella. The sequence continues at coordinate 1,469,661 of CP065955.1, forward strand.
ATCTTGCCCAATTGTATACGCACCAAAACTTTCACCTAAATCAGCGTTTAAATCAACTTTCCACATAATTATTGCCTCCTAATTTATCCAACTCTCTTGTCGACTCCTACATAGACTTACGCCGTACGCTTTACGCACAACGTCTATCACTTACTATTCTGATTCACTTAACTTGCCCTTTTAAGCGTTACACACCCGCCGTTTATTTTCTCCATTGGTACCTGTTACGATAGGTTCCGATATTTCGTAGCAAAACAACCTCTCTTACAGCGTAAGTTCCAGCAGTTTAAAGCAGCTCGTCTACGCATTCACAAACTTAACTCATCATCCGTTCTATAAATCCTGTATCTGCACGCCCTTCAACAAATAGTGGATGGCGTAATAATTGATATTGAAAATCCAAATTCGTCTCCACACCGATAATCACCATTTCATCTAAGGCTGAACGCATTTTTAAAATCGCGGCTTCTCTCGTCGGTGCATGTACAAGAATTTTGGCAATCATTGAATCATAATCTGCTGGAATTCGGTATCCCGCATACAATGCCGAATCAACACGTACACCATTGCCAGCTGGAAAATGAATATGTTCTACTAACCCAGGATTAGGCATAAAGTTTTTTTCTGGTATTTCCGCATTAATACGACACTCAATCGCATGTCCACGCCATTGAATATCTTTTTGCTGAAAACTAAGTGGTTCTCCATTTGCCACACGAATTTGTTCAATAATTAAATCAACACCGGTCACTAATTCGGTCACTCCATGCTCAACTTGAATCCGCGTATTCATTTCCATGAAGTAAAATTCGCCTGACGCATCCAAAATAAATTCAATTGTTCCTGCATTCGTATAGCCGACTGTTTGAGCAGCAATAACTGCCGCTTCATTCATCGCTTGGCGCGTGGCATCATTAATAGCTGGTGATGGCGATTCTTCAATTAATTTCTGATGATTACGTTGTACTGAACAATCCCGTTCACCAAGTGCAGTAATATTACCATGTTCATCTGCCAAAATCTGAATTTCAACATGCTTTGGATTGACGATATAACGTTCTAGATACATAGCATCATCACCAAAGGCATTAATTGACTCACGCTGAGCAATATTAAACAACTGCTCAAACTCATTCTCATTATGAGCAACCCGCATCCCCTTGCCGCCACCACCGGCACTAGCCTTAATCATGACTGGATAACCAATTTGCTTCACTGCCTCTACGGCATTTTCAACATCATGCAATCTCCCATCCGTACCTGGTACAATCGGTACACCGGCTGCTTTCATCGTTTGACGCGCACGAGATTTATCCCCCATCCGCTCCATTACCTCTGCCTGCGGTCCAATAAACTTAATGCCATGTTCTTGACACAAGCGTGCAAAATCAGGATTTTCAGATAAGAAGCCAAACCCTGGATGAATCGCATCCGCACCAATATTTATTGCTGCCGTTACAATACTCTCCTTGTTCAAGTAGCTATTGCGTATTGGACCTTCACCAATACAAATACGTTGGTCTGCTAATTTGACATGTAAACTCTCTTGATCTTCTACTGAATAGATTGCGACACTACGAATTCCCATATTACGACACGCACGAATAATCCGGACTGCTATTTCACCACGATTAGCAATCAAAACTTTTTTAATCATACACTATTCCTTCCTTATTCACCGACCAATTACTCATCGTTTTTTCACTCGAAATAGCGGTTGACCATACTCAACCTTTTGCTCATTACTCACCAAAACAGCTTCAATTTCACAGTCATAGGGGCATTGTAATTCATTCATTAATTTCATCGCTTCAATAATACAAACGGTCTCGCCTTTTTTTACTGCATCACCGGCGCGCACGTAAGCAGGAATATCTGGTCCAGAAGCCGAATAAAATGTACCCACAATGGGCGAAGTAATGTATAATTCATCATCGATATCTTCCACTTCAAAATCATCCATTACCGTAGCATCACTCTCCTTCGTGAATCCTACTGGTGCCCCTGCTTCTCCTTTACGGCTCATCGCGATTTTTACATCTCCATCTTCCATTGAAAATTCTAATAAAGACGAGGCTTCCACGATTTCTATTAATGCTTTAATTTTTTCTAAATCCATCTTTCGTCTCCTTCTTATAATTCGACTCGATTGAGTTTCCTATTTTACTTGCGGATTAAATAATGTCGCAACACGTTTGGCTACTTGACGCACATCTAACACTTCTTTACTCGGCTGATGAATGCGTTCACGCATACGATTAAATTCTTTTTGCTCATCAAGTAAAAGTTTTTGCGCTTGCTCAATCGTAATGGCCACAAAGCGTACTTTATGATCTGTTTTACGTTGAACTAATTTTGGAATATCCACCGATGCAATGGTCGCAATTTTTGTATAGCCTCCCGTCGTTTGCCGGTCGGCTAACAATACAATCGGTTTGCCATGCGCTGGTACTTGAATCGCACCAAAGGCAATGCCTTCCGATATAATATCTGCCGTTTCTTTGTGCGCGATATAGGGTCCTTCGAGCCGGAAGCCCATGCGGTCAGCATCACTTGTAACTATATATTCTTCTGATAGAAAAGTTTGACGACCTTCTCTTGTAAAATAGTTGTCTTGGGGGCCCATGACAACGCGAATCACTGCTTCTTCTTGGTTAAACTCATCCATATCCAATGTCCGTGATAAGAAATACGGCAAATAACGACGCTTAATACGAAAACCAATAAAATCGTCTTCTTTTAGACGCCGCCCCTTAAAGCCGCCAATTTCACATTTTGTATTGGTCGAACGACTGCCCATCACTACTGGAATACTTAAATAACTTGAAAAGGCAATATAACCGCGTGTACCAGTTCGTGCTCCTTGAAAAGACAATACGTCCCCTTTATGCATATAGATGGCCGTGTACATCGCAGCTGGCTCATCATTTATTAAAGGTTGGAAATCACCACCAGTAATCGCAATAATCGTCTCAGCGGTAAATTCCAACGTTGGGCCTGTTAAGGTAAATTCTAATACTGCTTCATTTTCAGGATTATCAATCAATAAATTTGCAATTTTAAACGAGCGAACATCCATGACACCTGATACACCAAAACCTTGACTTTGATAACCGACACGTCCTAAATCTTGTACAGTTGTATACAATCCAGGCTTTAAAATTCGAATACCCATCTTTAAGCCTCCTCTTCAATCACTTGATATTCATACATCCCATCAGCAACTGCTTGTTCAATCCGCACAAACTCCTCTTTTGAAATCGGTACGAATCGAATATAATTTCCAGCCTCAAATAAAATGGGCACTCTTTGTGTCGAATCATACGTTTTAATGGGAGTTCGCCCAATTAATTGCCAACCACCAGGTGAGGTCAGTGGATAAATACCTGTTTGCGAACCGCCGATACCAACACTACCTGCTGGAATAGCCAAACGTGGATTAGCTAGACGTGGTGTATGAAGTCGTTCATCAAATCCACCTAAATATGAAAATCCAGGTAAAAAACCGAGCATATAAATTAAATAATCCGGTTGTGTATGTAATGAAATCACTTCATCGATACTCAATTTAGCATTTTCGGCAACAAATACTAAATCCGGTCCATACTCCCCTCCATAACAAACTGGGATTTGATAAATACGTTTGACGCACTTGGTATTTGATAATTCTACCTTAAGAAGCGTTTCAACTTTTTTTACGAGTGATTGATAACGAATAACCCGTGGGTCATAGTGCACTAAAACCGAGCAAAAAGCAGGAATTAGGTCAATGACACCTTCAATACGCTGCTCTTTTATTAATTGAACAAAGGCTGTAATCCGACGATTAATTTCAGGATTAATCGTCTCTTCCCAAGAAATTAAAATCGCCGCGTCTCCTTGTGTTTGAATTGTTACATTTTCCATAATTTCTCCTTACTAACGATTTTTGATAATTATTAATTTTTTGACGAATTAGTCAATGTATTCTGGTTTATTGAAATAACTGGGTTAGATTGCCTAGTGATTGAATGCCAATATACGCTGTCAGCAATACAACAATGATTCCAGCAGCTAATAACCAGGTCGGGTGATGATAATCGTCCCCCATAATGTCACTGCGTTGTGATGCTACCAAACAAATGCTCAATGTTATTGGCAAAATTAATCCATTGAGTGAGCCAGCAATCACTAATAATGACGCTGGATTCCCTAGTAATGCCATCACAACCGTCGAAATAGCAATAAAACTGATGATGACCCATTTTTCATAAATAGCAACGGGATGACTAATCGTCTTTAAAAAAGAAACGGACGTGTATGCTGCGCCGATAATGGACGAAATAGCCGCTGATAATAGCACTAAACCAAAAAATCGGTACCCCAATGTGCCGCCCCCTTGTCGAAAAGCATCCGCCGCAGGATTTGAGACATCTAAAGTGACCCCTTTTACAACAACCCCTAGAATCGCTAAAAATAAGAAGAGTCGTACGATGGAGGCAATGCCAATCCCCATCAAAGAACTTTGTGTAATCTGTGATAGATTTTCTTTTTTCGTAATGCCTGCATCAATCAAACGATGCGCACCTGCAAATGTAATATAGCCACCAACTGTGCCACCTAAAAGAGTTAAAATCGCTGGAAATAAGCGCGTTGTTGGGGCACTTGGTAAAACTGTTTCTCTTATCGCCATCCCCATCGGGGGTTGTACAATTAAAATAACGATAAAAATAACGATAATCATTAAACCGCCTAATACTTTTGTAAGGTTATCCATAACATGTATGGCATTTTTTAAGAGAAACACGAGTATCGCTATCCCACCAGCTAAGAAATATCCTAATATGGTTGGAATCCCTAGTAAAGTATTGAAACCCAGAGCGGCGCCACCAACATTTCCAATATTAAAGACCAGCCCACCTAATACGACTAAAAAAGCGACAAAATGCCCTAAACCGGGCAAAAGTCGATTACCTATATCTTGCCCACGCAAACCGCTCACACCAAGCACGCGCCAAACGTTTAATTGCACAATAATTGCTAACACAATGGTAGATAAAATAACAAAGCCAAAACTACCTTGTAAATCGCTCGTGAACTTGGCGCTTTGCGTGAGAAAACCAGGGCCAATCGCTGAAGTTGCCATAATAAAGGCTGCACCGATTAAAGTGCTTGTATTCTTTTTCTTTTTTTCCATAGTACATCTTCCTTGAATAATTGTTTAACTTATGGCCACCAATGCCGCTTGAGTCGAATCATTAGTAAAAAGTTCGTAAAATTGATGTCAAGCCAACCCTGGCAAGCTACTTTATTTCGATTATAAAGGTAGATAAATTTTTAGTCAATTTTAATATCACTTGCGATGTTAGAAAATGTTACACGATGTCCTATTGTGAATTACTAAAAAAAGTTTTGAATACTCTTGTGTTGAGATTCAAAACTTTTTTAGTAATATAGCTAGTTGTAATTTAAGCTGTTTATCAAGGGTTAACTGTCAAAATAAATACCAAATTTTAAGTGATTGTTTCTGTTGTTGGTTATAGTGGTGAAATTGAAGGTTAGAGAAAAATCTTAGTGTAAAAAATCTTATTATATATTATAATTAAGCTAATATATAATTAGGTGGTGAAGAAATGGATCGCGTTCTACAGCCGCATTTCAAAGAACAACTAAAAAATTCTGTTTTCCATGGATTTATTGATTCTAAAGAGTTTTTTTCTGGAGTCTATGCACCAAAATTAATTCTTAATAAACCCGATGAAGGACAGTATGTCTTAACTTCAATACAAGATGAATTGAACAAATGCTTATCATTCAGCTTTTCTGTAGCTTTTATATCTCAAGCTGGCATCGCCATGTTAAAAACTCAATTATCTGACTTATATGATAAAAATGTAAAAGGGAAAATATTAATTTCTCCATATCTAGGTTTTAATGACCCAAATGCAATGAGAGAGTTACTAAAATTAAAAAATGTAGAAGTTAGAATTACTAAGAAAGAAAAAAATATGCATTCTAAATGCTATATTTTTAATCATGGTTTAGAACAAGTGGCAATTATTGGAAGCTCAAATTTAACTCACACAGCATTAAAAGTTAATCATGAATGGAATATCAAATTAACTTCTTCTCAACACGGCGATTTTTTAAATCAAACTCAGGTTGAATTTAGTTCCCTATGGGAAGATTCTCTTGTTTTAAATGAAGAACTCATCAAAAATTATTCGGACTTTAGAACCAAAACTATTACAATTAAACAAACTGATTTAATTTTAGAATCATCCGCGACATATGGTACTACAATACAGCCAAATGCAATGCAAAAAAAAGCATTAGAAGGAATTCGCGAAAAAAGGAATAAGGGAGCAAAGCGCGCACTAATTATTAGCGCAACCGGTACTGGAAAAACATATCTATCAGCATTTGATGTGAAAGAGTTCCAACCAAAAAAATTTCTCTTTATTGTACATAGAGAACAAATATTACGGAAAGCCAAGTCAGACTATAAAAAAATTCTAAATTTTTCAGAAAATGAAGCCATCATTTATAAATCTGGAGATACCATTACTAATGCTAAATATATCTTTACAACCATCCAAACTCTTTCAAAAGATAATAATTTACATACAACCCAAACTCCCGTACCATTATACCTAGCTAACGGATACTGAAAGAAGGATGCAAAATACCTAGGCGTTCAAAAATCTTTGCTTGTTTATTCGTTACCTCTGCCAGCGTGTAGTTTCCACCACCATCGATATATGTATACACGCTCTTAATTTCTTCCAGTAAGTCTTTAAGAGTGTATTTTTCATCTAATTTTGTTCCCCGCATCTGCTCTCTCAGGTAAGACTCTACGACTACCGTTAAATACTGTACAAACATTTTCCCCTCTGTCGTCTCTTGCCCATGAGTTCTCAACCGTCTCATCTCTAAATCATTCTTTAATGTTTGAAACTTCTTCTCAACTATATCCTTGTCTCGATATATCCGTAAACATTCTTGTGAACTTTGATTACTGTTGGATAATAGTACAAATGTGCCCATTGTCGCAATGCGTTTTTTGATTACTTCTGTATTTAAAGAATACCGGTTATCCTCTGGATTTAAAGTCACATACGTCATCAATCCTCGATTATTACTTTCGATTTCTTTTCTACTTTTTTCATCTTCATTCAATAAAGTTAATAATTCATCTAAGTCCTCCATCAATTTTGTTTTTTGCTGGTATTGTTGAAATTCATCATGATAAACATGCACAGTTACTGGATAATGACTCGTTTCGGAAGCTCTAAAATGACTAATTTTCTCTGAACCAATATAGAGTTTTTCTTTCGTTGAATAATGTTCAATTTCTTTTATTTCTGGCAGTAATCGTTCAATCACTTCATCAATATATTTCACTCCACGCTTTCCACCTGCTACAAATTCAACACCTTCTTCACACAACATTTGGATATTTCGTTCTTTATAAAACCCTCTGTCTAATACCAATTTTTTCATTTTCTGTGGAAACTCATCCAATAAACTTAATAATGTCTCAATGGTTTTAGAGTCGACAATATTCCCTGGAAGCAGGCGATACATTACTGGTATCCGGCTTGTTTCCCCTACAACTAGTCCTAAATTCACTTGCTTTAATTTATCATCTTCTTTGTTATAACCGTATTTTGCATAATCTATATCTGAATATGTCGAAATGGATGTTGTATCAAATACCCAATATTCTTCATTTATATATCGTTGTTGTTGCGCATGAAAGAACCGTTGCTTATCATCTTCACTGATTGTAGCGAATAGTTCACTGACACGCTTTGAACTAAGGTCTTTGGTTAACTCTGTTTCTACTTTTGTTTGCCACTGGTCGAATTCTCTAATGGAATTCCCTGGTTCTAGAATCAAATATTGCATAAGCGTTAATAACTCGAGATAGCTGTCTGGAAAGATTTCTTTTAAATCACTCAATACACCCATTTTTTTCGCTAATTCCGTCAATAAATAAGTTGCTCCGTAAGACTTAATTGAACGGACGCCACCTGTTTTTTTCTCGTCATTCTTTTCAACATGTTTAGGTTTTCTCCCTCTTGGTTGAGTTGGAACAATCGCACCCGTTACTGGGTCAATTTTTCCAATCAACTTACGCTTTGGTCGCGCTTGTTTCTTTTCTTTATCATAATATGAGGTTGATTCATAAACATACTTAGTTCCATTTTTATGTGTGTAGATAACTTGTGACATGGTAAGCCTCCAATAATTGATATAGGTACAATTTATTTTACCATTATACCTATAAAATAGCAATAGAAAACACCGAAAAAATACTAGTATTATCAGTTTTTTCGGTGTAAATGTTTTTTTAGTATAATTTAATTCGGGAGTTGGGGATACAATCTCTCCAGAATCATTTGATTATATCCTGATAGACGAAGTTCATAAGGCCGGTGCCCCCTCCTATCAAAAAATAATTAATTATTTTAAGCCAGAATTCTTACTCGGAATGACTGCAACTCCAGAAAGAACAGACGATTTTAATATTTATGAATTGTTCAATTATAATATAGCTTATGAAATCAGACTGCAAGCTGCGCTAAATGAAGAGATGTTATGTCCGTTCATGTACTATGGTGTGAAAGATGTCTATTTCAATGGAGAATTAATTAATGAAAAAGCACATTTTTCAAAATTAATCGATGACATACGCGTGAGACATATTATTGATAAAATCGATTATTATTCAGTAACAGGTGTAAAAACAAAAGGACTTATTTTTTGCTCGAATAAAAGAGAAGCTCATGAACTTTCTCTGCTATTAAATGAAAAAGGGAAAAAAACTGTGGCATTAACTGGAGAGGATTCTCAAGATTATCGACAAAAAACTATACAATGCCTAGAAAATGGTGAAATTGAATATATTTTAACTATTGATATATTTAATGAAGGTATTGATATTCCGAGTATTAATCAAGTTATTATGTTGAGAAATACAGAATCCAGTATTATATTTATTCAGCAATTAGGCCGTGGTTTAAGGAAACATCCAAGTAAAGAATTTGTTACAGTGATTGATTTCATTGGAAATTATTCTAATAATTATTTGATACCTATTGCTTTATTCGGCGACAATTCTTTGAATAAAGACAATTACCGTAGAAAATTAACTAATAGAAATCAAATTGCTGGTATTAGTACGATCAATTTTGAAGAAATAGCTTGTCAACAAATTTTTAACTCAATCAAAAACACCACATTATCTAGTATGGCAAATTTAAAAGAAAAATATTTTGAACTAAAAAACAGGCTCGGTCGTACACCTTACTTAACTGACTATATCGAACAGGATCAATTAGATCCGGTGGTTTTTTTTGAAAGATCTTTTAAGAATTATTCAGAGGTAATAGCAAAATTTAATAAAACAAAAAACTCATTCTCTATTCGAGAACAACAAATTTTAAATTTTCTTTCTATTGAACTATTAAATGGAAAAAGAATAGACGAATTATTATTACTAAAACTATTAGTTGAACATAACTCAGTTTCTCTCAACTCTTTTACAGAAATGTTATTAGAATACGGAATAAAACCAACCAATAATAGAATTCAATCAATAATACGCGTATTATCGTTAGAATTTTTCCAAGAAGCCACAAAAAAAAGATACGGTAATTCCCTTGTTGTTTTAAAAAACAAAACATTTACATGGCATCCAGCTTTAAAAGAATTTTTTAAATCCGATGAATTTGTACACCTTATCAAAGATACTATTACCGCTGGACTAATCAGGTCAAAAAAATATAATTTAAATTCTTTGACAATTGGTGAAAAATATTCACGTAAAGATGTTTGTAGACTCTTGTACTGGAATAGCGATGAAAGTTCTACCATGTATGGATATAAAATTAAACACCAAACTTGTCCAATTTTTGTAACTTATCATAAAGATAATTCAATTAGCGAAACTACACAATATCAAGATAGCTTTATTAATGAAAGTGTGTTTCACTGGTTTACTCGCAGTCGACGTACATTAAAATCCCATGAAGTACAAAATATTATCAATAGTGCCACATTAGGAATTGCGCTACATCTTTTTGTAAAAAAAGAAGATGGAGAAGGAACGGATTTTTATTATTTAGGCCCTGTTTCATATCAAAAAGGATCAGCTATAGAGACCAAGATGCCAAAAACAGAAGAGGATGTTGTAACTATGAACTTGTCATTGGCTGAAAAAACTCCATATTCATTGTATCAATATTTACTTTCCAATTAATAAGTTACCGGAGTGACGTATTTCGTAATCACTCCGGTATAATTTTCTATAAGTTATTCAATAACATTGTAGCAGCAGGTATATCTACTGGTGCCCACTCCACATCCATAACTTGATCCGTTGCTAGCCACTTAAATTGTGAATGTTCATTTAATGAAAAATTATCAGATAACATTTTTGCTCGATACGTCGACATCTCTACAATTCCAAATTCATATTCGTAACTTGCTGTATTAATATAACCTAATACTTCAATATCCAACTCAAGTTCTTCTTTTATTTCTCTTTTTAAAGCATCTTGATGAGTTTCTTCAGCTTCAATCTTTCCCCCAGGAAATTCCCACATTCCAGGTAATGTCATTGAATCACTACGTTGAACAGCTAATAATTTACCGTCTTTTATAATAGCTGCAGCTACAACTTTAATATTTTTTTTCATAATTATCCTCCACTTAACTTATTTTTCTAAATTTTATTCTTCTCTACTTCCCTACTCGCCCATCAAAAAGTCCAACATATTGATATGACGAATTCCATCTTGCGAAAAGTCTACCTTATCCATTGACAAGACAAATTTTGGAAAATTATCCTGAACTTCGTGATAAACTCCAAACTCGCGTTTACGCGTTGCTTCATCCGACATCAAGTAACTGACTTGATAATACTCAATTTGGTTATGTTTTTTTGCAACAAAATCTATTTCCTTGTCACCAACTTTACCAAGCGACACATCGTATCCTCTTGAAACCAATTCTTGATACACAATATTTTCTAGTACTCGTTCAATTGCTGCTTGATTCGAAAAACCGACCGCTTGGCGAAAACCATGGTCAGTGAGATAATATTTTTCATCAACTTTCATGATTTGCTTACCTTGCACATTATAACGAGGCACCTTTTTCATAATAAATGCGCGCTGACAATATTCTAAATAGCTTAATACTGTATCTACTGACACATTCATTTTCTCATTTTTTAAATAATTTTTGATATTATTTGCTGAAAACACACGTCCAATATTTTCAATGCAATAGCGAATTATTCGATTAAATACTTCTACATCACGGATTTTATTGTATTCTAACACATCTTTTACAACAACGGTATTATAAACATCAGATAAGTATTTGTAAGACGGTGCAGGTTCTAAATCAAAATAATGTAAAAATGGCATTCCACCAAACTGAATATATGAACGAAACATTGTCTCTAAATCTTCATTCTTTGATTCAAACAACTGACAAAATTCTGCAAAAGAAAATGGTTGTATTTCAAATTGCACATATCGTCCTGCCAATAACGTTGCCAAATCCCCTGATAACAAGCTTGAATTGGATCCAGTAATGTAAATATCATAAACTTCTTTTAACCGCAATGCATTGATGACTTGTTCCCAGTCTTCTACCAATTGGATTTCATCGAAAAATAAATAGCGAATATTCGGGTTGGCTGCTAATGTTGGCATCAAGTAATCAACTAATGCTTCCGCTGTTTTTACTGAAAATAAGTCCAAAGACTCAAAATTCAAATGCAAACTATTATTTTCTGCAGCATCTAGTAAATTCATTTTTATCAAATCCAGTAAGGTCGATTTACCGGTTCGACGCATACCTGTTAATACTTTTATAATAGGTTTATTAACAAAAGGTGCGATTTTTTCTAAATATTTTATACGATTTACTATTTTCATAGCCATCACCTCTATTTCTATTATAATCGAAAAAATACTGTTTTTCTACATTTTTTTCGATTATAGTCGAATGATATGTTAAAACACTAGTCGCTATCGATTATAATCGAAACTCATCCTATTATCAAACGGTTTATCGATTATATTCGTAATACCTGAACATTAGACAACAAAACAAGGTGCTGAGTCAAAACAATCACACACCTTGTCTATTATATTATTCAGTTACCGTCACCCAAAGCTGCGAACGAATTTCATTAAAGGCATCATGTACACGCAATGACAAATTAGCTAATTGGTCACCGATACCGTCATAATCTGTTGGATTAGATGTATACACAGCCAAACTATAGCTGCCATAAGGCGTGACGAATGTCGCTACATCATTTTGCTCTGTATAACCCAAACCAGATTTATTCCACGCTGTCGTGCTGCTTGGAATATTGCGCCGTAAGAAATTATGTGTATTTTGAAAGAATTTATTAATCAACATTTCATCCCACGGTTCCCCATTAATACGATTATTGTATAAATATGAAAAATAACGGGCAGCATCATGCGGACTCGTCACGAATTCCGATGTTTCATCATAATATTTACCATCAACATCAGTATCCGTTAGACCAATTGTTTGCACCCATGGCGTAATTGAAGCACCGCCTCCTACTATATCAATGAGCATATTAGCAGCCGTGTTATCACTGTAAATCATTACTAGATCAACTAGTTGATCAATTGTATATATAGTGCCTTCAGCATCGCTAGCCATAATTCCAGCGCCAGGTACTTTGTATGCATCATATAAAGTCATCGTATCATCAGGAGATAAAGTTCCCAAGGCATATTGATGATACACCTCACCCATCACATAAATCTTTTGCGTACTCGCTGGAAAAAATGGCTGATTGACTGCATCTACTTGACTCATCGTTTCGTTATTAATAAAAGATGCACCAACAATAGCATCAATAGTAGCAATTTCTTCTTCTAAAATCTTTTGGATCGTATCTAGTAATGCTTGTTCACTATAATACGTCTTCACATATTGTTGATAATTGGGATCTTTTCTAATCCATCCAAGCTGATCATAGCCAATCTTTACCTGTAGCCACTCACCTTCATCCGTTGTAACTGCTTTGACAACTTCCATCGGCATATCCACATAATTTGATGTATCGGTCAATACATTTGCATTAGCAGTACCAGGCGGCGCAGTATAAATAAAATTATCTGATGATTTATATAAAATGTGCGGATAAACATCTGATATATCATTGATATATACTGGATAAGGCTGAAGATTATGAAAGATCTCTTGTCGTATTTCACGCGCTAATAGATCTTGTGTAATCCATTGAGCTTCGATTAAATCGTCAATTACTTTTGGCTCTAAAAGTTGCAATTGTAACAAACCATTATTATAGAACCGGTTTTCTCTTTCTGCAGTTGAAAACCATCCTGTGTAAGGCTGTTGATTACGAAATAAATAAGTCGCTCCATTATTACTATACCAAGCAAAATCATTCCATCCCATCTGTTCAATCAATTGAAATTGTTCAACTTGATAGGTGTTGTTTACTGATTGATATTTGGATAGCGACCAATTCGTAGTTCGGTTACTATTCGTAGCCGATTCAGAGCTGAATAACGCAATTTGTTTCAATAGGGGTTCCTGATTAAATTGTGCAACGTCAACATTAAATGATTGTTGCGTCATCGCATTGAATAGATAACTATGTTCCGTTGATAAATCGAGTGTCGGCAATATTAATTCGCTAGTTAATTGTTCCTGTTGCTGATTACGTTGTAAATATTGACTGCCCAAAAATAGAAATCCACTGAATATTAAGACAGTCAATAAACTGCCAACCATGGTTTTATACTGCTTCTTCACGTATTGAATAACTCCTTTTGCACATATATTTGTGCCGCTCTCCTAATGTTAGTACATATCGCTGTCTGTACTTTGTTATTATGCCTGGTTTGTAGACAGAATTCAACTGGTTTAATTTGTAGGATTGAAAATAATATTAGCAGAAAAAATCTTTCAACCATCATCCCCAATATTTCAGCACCTTTATTTTATATTTCTCCTAATAAACTCAATTCATTTAAATAATACTACTTCGTTAATACTATATTCCATTCTAATCTTTAGATTCCCCAAATTTACTATCTACATGGGTTGTAGGCATTTTGTAAGCATCCAAAAACCAGTTACCTATTCATCGACAAAACAACCTCTTATATTAGGGGTATCACTGTAAGCGTCCAAATCTCAAGTATCTATCCGCCGCCTAAATAACCACTTATAGTAGAGGTATCACTATTTAGGAAGAAACTCAATGACAAAACAAGCAAGTAGATTTTTCATTCAAAAAATTTCTATGATTTCTAATGACAAACCCCACACAAACATCCCGTATCCCAAAGCCACCTTATTGACTTTAGAGCACGGGGTTGTTCACGTGAATAGCGGTGAATCACACCACTTTATTTAAGTTTTTCCAATGTTGCTACCAATAATTGGTTCACCACTTGTGGGTTGGCCTGTCCTCTAGTTGCTTTCATAATTTGACCAACAAAGAAGCCAACTGCTCGGTCTTTACCATTACGATAATCTTCTAATGACGCTTCATTTTTACTAATAATTTCGTCGATAATCGGTTGCAATTTAGCGGGGTCACTTAATTGAACCATACCACGCGCTTCAACGATTTCTTTAGCGTCGCCACCCTCTGTTGCTAAAATCTTGAAGAGTTGTTTAGCGATTTTCGATGAAATGGTACCATCTTCAATTAATTGAATCATTTGCGCTAAGTTTTGTGGTGTCAATTCAATCTCTTCTAAAGTTTTCTTCTCACTATTTAAGTAAGCTGACACATCTCCCATCAACCAGTTAGATGTTAATTTAGCATCCGCACCAGCTGCAACCGTTGCATCAAAGAAATCAGACATCGTTTTAGACAGTGTCAACACCATCGCATCATACTCCGGTAAACCGAATTCTCCAGTATAACGAGCACGACGCACATCTGGCATTTCTGGAATCGACGCTTTAACAGAGTCAATCCACGCTTCACTAATATGTACCGGTGGTAAGTCTGGCTCTGGGAAGTAACGATAATCCGCTGCTCCTTCTTTAGTACGCATTAAAATAGTTTTACCCGTTGACTCATCATAACGACGAGTTTCTTGTTGAATTTTGCCGCCAGCTAACAAGATTTGTGCTTGGCGTTTTTCTTCAAACTCCAATCCTTTACGCACAAAGTTAAAGGAGTTTAAGTTTTTCAACTCAGTTTTCGTACCAAATGCCTCTTGTCCAAATGGACGAATTGAGATATTTCCATCACAACGTAATGAACCTTCTTCCATCTTGACATCCGATACTTCGGTATACATAATTTTCTCACGCAGCGCTTCTAAGAAGGCATACGCTTCTTTTGGTGAACGAATATCTGCTTCGGTTACAATCTCAATTAATGGGGTCCCTTGACGGTTGAAGTCAACATAAGAATATCCATCCATACCGTGAGTGTTCTTCCCTGCATCTTCTTCTAAGTGCACCCGTTCAATACGAATACGACGTTTATGCCCCTCTACCTCAATATCAATGTAACCATTGCGCCCAATCGGCAAGTCTGCTTGTGAAATTTGGTAAGCTGTCGGATTATCTGGGTAGAAATAATTTTTACGATCAAAACGCATTTGACGAGTAATATCACAATTTAACGCTAATGAAGCACGCATCCCAAATTCAATGGCACGTTTATTCATTACCGGCAAGGCACCCGGATAACCCCAGTCTTTTTCATTCGTATTTGTGTTCGGTTCGGCACCAAAATGAGCAGGTGACGTACTAAAAATTTTTGAGTCAGTTTTTAATTCCACATGGACCTCTAAACCAATTACTGTTTCAAAATTCATCTTTCAACCTCCTATAATGATGGTGCTTGTGTCGCAAAGTCATGATTGCGTTCGAAATCATATGCTACTTGATACAATGTCGCTTCATCCAATGGTTTTGCCATTAATTGTAAACCAATTGGTAACCCTGATTGATCAAATCCAGCCGGAATTGAAATACCTGGTAATCCAGCGATATTTGCAGTAACGGTTAATAAGTCTTCTACGTACATCGCGATAGGATCTTTGACACGTCCACCAATTTCAAACGCGGTACTCGTTGTTGTAGGTCCCATAATCACATCATACGTATCAAAGACACGGTCTAACTCTTGCTTAATCAAGGTTCTTACTTGTGCTGCTTGTTTGAAGAATTTATCGAATTGACCCGAGCTAAGACTATAAGTACCTAACATAATTCGACGTTTTACTTCTTCTCCAAAACCTTCACTTCGTGATTGAATATACACTTCTTCTAATGTTTTAGCAGATTCCGAACGATATCCATAACGCACACCATCAAATCGTTGTAAGTTAGACGATGCTTCTGCAGATGAAATAATGTAATATACATTAATACCATATTTTAATAATGGTAAGGATACTTCTTCAACAATTGCTCCTTGGCTTTGGAAGTATGCGCCTGCTTGTTCCATCGCTTTACGAATATCAGGTGCAATAACTTCTGCTTTATATTCTTTAGGAAATGCAATTTTCATCCCTTCAAGCGATTGACCCATTTTTACACCATAATTCATCGACAATTCATTTAAACTCGTTGAATCGTGAACATCATGTCCAGCAATAACATCTAATAATAAGGCATTATCTTCAACCGTTAGCGTCATCGGTCCGATTTGGTCTAATGACGAACCAAAAGCGATTAAACCATAACGAGATACGGTACCATAAGTCGGTTTCAAACCAACAATTCCATTAAATGCGGCAGGTTGGCGGATACTTCCCCCTGTATCAGTCCCTAAACTTGCAGGCACTTGACGACTAGCTACGACAGCTCCTGAACCACCAGATGAACCGCCAGGTACACGGTCTAAATCCCACGGATTGCGTGTGATTTTAAAAGCTGAACGCTCAGTTGACGCACCCATGGCAAACTCATCCAAGTTTACTTTACCGATAATAACGGCACCAGCAGCTTTTAATTTTTCAACAACAGTCGCATCATAGGTCGGTACAAAATCTTCTAACATTTTACTTGCAGCAGTCGTTGTTAGATCTTTGGTAACAATATTATCTTTTACAGCAATTGGCACACCATTTAATACAGGTGCATCATCACCATAGCCACGTTCATCTGCTAGACGAGCTGCTTCTAAAGCTGCTTCTTTGTTTAGTGCTAAAAAGCTCTCTACTTTCGCATCAATTTCGTCGATTTGGCGATACGTATGTTCAACCAACTCAACAGCTGTAAAATCACCTTGTTTTAAACCTTTTTTGATTTCAGTAATTGTTTGTGGAAATACTGTCATACTAAGCCTCCTCACTTTCAATAATCGCTGGTACTTTAATAAAACCATCTTGTGTCGTTTTGGCATTAGCTAAGAAGCCTTCACGTTTCGTACCACGCACCACTTTATCTTCGCGGAAGACATTGATTAAATCATTCCCATGGTAAGTCGGCTCAACACCTGTTGTATCTACTTCTTGTAAATGTTCTACTAATTCAATAATACTGCCAAATTCACTCGCAATTGCATCTAAGTTTGCTTCATCAAATGATAATTTTGCTAAATTGGCTACACGTACAATCTCATCACGTTCTGTCATCGGTTAACCTCCATTAATTGATTATTATGTTCGAATTATTGTTTATAAATATGCGCTTTAAACTGCGTCTCATCTGCCTTCCTTGAAATCAAGGCTTCTGCACCATGAGCGGATACAATACTTATTTCTATCGGAACACCTTCAGGCAACTGCTTATTGGCAACATCAGTCACGTGCTGAGCAAGTGCCGTAATTTCGGTTTGTTGATAAAATTGTGTGACAATTTTAATATTTAATGACGCTAAGGCATTGTCAATATATAAAGCATCACCTGTAATACCATTTAAATGCGGGAAGAAATCTTTCACCTGATTCATGAAGTTATTAAAATACGTATATTGCCCGTTTAAATCCGAACTATTTGCCATCGGTAACGCCACACGATATTCATTTTGCTCCGTCCAATCAGAAACATAATTACCTTCACGTGAAATGCCATGCATCACATAAGTTCCGCCGACAATATCTTTTGAGCCAGACTGTCTGAAGAGACCTACAACAATCGGAATCGAACGCAGCGCTTCGGTATTACGTAAACGTCCGACAATAATATTGGCATAAGCCCGTGCGCGTTCACGCATTTCACCGAGTGAAATTTCTTGTTCATACCGAACACCTTCACTGTCCGTATATTCATACACGCTATTCATTGCTAAACCAATCACAATACCAGCTAGCGCATAACCTTTTTCTGTTTCAACCATCAAGTTTTTTTCCATAATTTGTGTCAAATAAATTGGTGTTGACGTTGAATCAACAATGACTTGCGAATTATCACGTGTTTGTGATTGTTCGCCTTCGGTTGTCTCTTCCTTTTCTTCACTGGAGTCTTGGTTTTGCGTTTCACGTTCATTACGTGCTAGTGATGGATTCAAACCCTCAGGATTATCTTCTGATTCTCGTGATAACCAGCTAGTCATCGTTTCTTCATCAATAATTTGTCCTTCACGCAAGAAATATTGATCTGTCGGGAAAACCCCTTTACTAATACGCATCAGTCCTTCTTCAAATGCTAAGACATTACCAGGGGAACTTAAATTCGTATTGCTACTGGCAGAAATGCCCATTTGATACCGACCATCAGTAATCACCGCTCGGTAAAAATCATTTGACAGCTGATTGGCAGTAGATTGTACCGCTACTTGATCAGCTGATTTAGACTTATCGTTCACTTCCTTATCCAAATTACTCAAGCAACCTGATAAAAGAGCTACAATTGAACAATACGTCGTCGCTTTTATCCATTTTTTATTCATTAATTCACATCCTAATTAACGGTTCACTTGGGCTGACTCGACCTCCACTTCGCATAGCTCTTGAAGCGCCGATGGCGCTTCTACGACCTCTGCTCCAGTGATTCGAGTCATTGCACCCGCGCTCACACAATGTTATATTACGGCTCCAACTCGCTGAAATGTCTCCACTTCCCAAAATGCTTGGAGTGCCCTAGCACTCCGGCGCGTTTTGCTCCAGTGGTCCATTTCAATGCGCTCCTTGTCGCACAATGTTATTCCTTATTGTTCTAACGTTTGCATTAATGTTACTTCATCCATTATGTCGATGCCTAATTCTTCTGCTTTGGTTAATTTACTGCCTGCTGCTTCACCGGCTATGACGATATCTGTTTTTTTGGAAACACTGCTGGTTACTTTGGCTCCTCGTTGTTCAAGAATTGCTTTCAATTCACTGCGGCCAAATTGTTCAAGTGTTCCGGTGATTACAACAGTTTTGTTCAACCAAGGACTATCGGCTAAATCGGCTGCTTCTATTGTAACACCTTGATACGATAATTGCACTCCTAGCTGAGAAAATCTTTCGATTAACGCTCTTGACGTTGGTTGGCTGAAATAGCGGACCACTGACTGGCTAATAATTGTACCTAATCCTTCAATCGCACTGAGTTCTTCTTGCGTAGCGTTCATAATGCGTTCCATCGAGCCAAATGTTTCTGCCATCAAGCGAGCAGCTTTGGCACCGACATGCCGAATGCCTAAGCCAAATAATAGTCGCTCGACTGATTGAGTTTTACTCGCTTCAATGGCTGAAAGCATTTTTTGCGCCGATTTCTCTTTTACTTTATCCAATGTCAATAATTCATCGAGTGTCAGTTCGTACAAATCTGCTGGCGTTTGAACCAAATCTTTTTGCACAAGTTGTTCAATGATCCGTTTACCTAAACCGACAATATTCATCGCATCACGTGATACAAAATGCGATAATTGTGCCACTTGCTGTGCCGGACATAATGGATTGACACAACGTAAAGCAACCTCACCATCTGCTTGTTCCAACTCGGTTTTACATTGAGGACAATGAGTTGGAATTGATAATGGTATACTATCTGCTGGTCGTTTTGCTGTCAACACTTCGATAACCTCTGGAATAATATCGCCCGCTTTGTGCAAATGTACAGTATCACCCAGACGCACATCAAGTTTCTCAATAAAATCAATATTATGTAAGGTTGCCCGCTGAACAGTTGTTCCTGCTAGAAACACTGGATCCATCACAGCAGTCGGTGTCACCACTCCTGTACGACCAACCGTCCACTCTACTTGTTTGACTACCGTAGTCGCTACTTCAGCTGGAAACTTATAGGCAATCGCCCATCGTGGCGCTTTGAGCGTAAAACCTAAGGCATTCTGCTGCTGAAAATTATTCACCTTAATAACTACGCCATCGATATCATACGGCAATTCATGTCTGGCATTCCCAACTTCATGGATAAATTCTATGACTTCTGCCTTGGTATCGCATAGACGTCGAAACGCATTAGTTCGCAATCCTAATGCTTGCATTTGATCAAATAAATCAGCTTGCGATTTTGGTGTAAAGGAATCACTAACAACGGCACCATATAAAAAAATATTTAATTTGCGCTCTTTAGCTGCTTTAGGATTTATTTGTCTTAGCGCACCTGCTGCCGCATTACGCGGATTAGCTAAAGGTACTTCACCTTGCTCATCGCGTTGGGCATTGAGTTGCGCAAATACGTCTTTTGGCATATACGCTTCTCCACGCACTTCTACCGTGATCGCTTGACGTAAGGATAGTGGAATCGATGGAATCGTACGCAAATTATGCGTAATATCTTCACCGATTGTCCCATCACCGCGCGTCGCACCACGTATAAAGCGTCCATTTTCATAAGTTAGAGCAACAGCTAATCCATCAATTTTACATTCACACATAAATTGAACCGGACCTGCCACCGACTGATTGACACGGTCAATAAAGCTTTCGATATCTGCCTCATTAAATGCATTACCGAGACTGTACATCGCTTGTGCATGACTCACTTTTTGAAAACCTGCTAATAATTGATCGCCCACCCGTTGGGTCGGAGATTCCGGTATGATCCATTCAGGATGTTGTTGCTCAATTCGTTCCACTTGTCGGTACAACGCATCATATTGCGCATCTGTTGCTATCGGTGAATCCAGCACATAATAATGATAGGCATAATCATTTAATTGCTGAATCATCTGCTGAAGCTCAGATTGTATATACTCTTTTGTCATGTTTTCACCTTACCATTATAATTTCGTAATTGGTGCATAGGCTGCAATTACTTGTTTTATCCCTTGATTTGGAAATGCGATGCTCAGTGTTGTATCTGATTTATTTTCACTCACTTGCACAACCGTACCGACGCCCCATTTTGTGTGCTCAACCTTGTCACCTGCTGCCCACGATTGATTTTTATTATCGCTTGCACCGGTTCGAGTCACCGATTTAGGTCGCTTACCACTTAATGCTACTTTATTGGCTGCTAATTGTGCTGCTTTTTGTACCGGCGGCTTTGGTTTTGGTGTAATACCTAGTCCACGTTGCATCATTGCTTGTTGTGCCGCTAAATATGATGAACTTGTCCCACCTATTTTTTCGATTAATTTACTTTCAATTTCATTGATAAAACGGCTTGGAACATTATGTTGATAACGCCCATACAATAAGCGTGAACGAGCACCAGATAAAAACAATTGTTTTTCGGCTCGTGTCATCCCCACATAGGCTAAGCGACGTTCTTCTTCCAATTCGTCATCGTCTTCTATTGCACGTGATAAGGGAAATAAGCCATCTTCCATCCCCACCATAAACACGACTGGAAACTCTAAACCCTTAGCTGCATGAAGTGTCATTAATGTAACCAAATCTTCCATTGTTTCATCTTCAACTGTATCACTTACAAGAGAAATATCGGTTAAAAAGCGTGTTAATTGTGTGACCTGCTCGGGTGTTGTTTCATTGTCTAACAAGAAAATAGAATTGTTCGATTCAGCATTTGAAACGATACTATCCGAAGATGACTCATTGGTATCTTCTACTTCATTCGACTGCATAAAATCAGGGTCTGATTCTACTACAGCTAAACCATCCGATTCATCAAATTGCTTCGTAACTGACGCGAACTCTTCTAGGTTTTCAATACGATTTAACGATTCGATGTCGCCTACCTTTTTCAGCGCATCAATGTACCCTGTATGCTCCCAAACCTGTTCAACCAACTCACTCATAGTTAAAAACTCAATCTGTTGTTGAAGTTGGCGTATCATATGAGAAAAACTCACTAATTTAGTCTGTGCTGCTTTACTAATGGATGATTGTGTCAAATAATCAATTGCTTTAAACCAACTTACATTTAACTCATCAGCAAAACTCGCTAATTTATCAATCGTCGCTTGGCCAATACCACGTTTTGGAACATTAATAATTCGGTTAAAGCTAAGATTATCGTCTGGATTATCTATCAAACGTAAATAAGCTAAGGTATCTTGAATTTCTTTACGCGAATAAAACTTCAAGCCGCCAACAATTTTATATGGAATATTCGCGTGTAGAAACTGATCTTCTAAGTTTCGTGACTGCGCTTGCGTTCGATATAACACTGCAAAATCACGGTTTTTATACGCTAACTCTTTTTTTATCTCATGAATATTTTCAATGACAAATTGCGCCTCATCACGATCAGTATCTGCTTGGTAATATTTGACCTTCTCACCCGACTCTTTATCTGACCACAGTGCTTTATCTTTACGCTTCGTATTATTAGCGATGACACTATTGGCCGCCTTTAAAATTGTTTGTGTCGAGCGATAATTCTGTTCCAGTAAAATCACTTTTGCATCCGGATAATCTTGTTCGAAGTTCAAAATATTTTCCATGTTAGCACCACGCCAGCCATAAATACTCTGGTCAGCATCCCCAACGACACAGACATTACGTAATAAGCCTGATAATAATTGAACTAATTGATATTGACTGTGGTTGGTATCTTGATACTCGTCGACATGAATATATTGAAATTTCTGTTGATAAAATTGACGAATGGCCTCATTGGTTTGTAACAGGCGCACAGTCAGTAAGATTAAATCATTAAAATCCATTGCATTGGCTGCCATTAAACGAGACTGATACTTACGATATACATCCGCATGGATATTATCAATATAACCTCCCGCTTCACTTGCAAATTCTTCTGGCATCTTTCCCTCGTTTTTTGCGGTGTCGATGACTGATAATAATTGCTTGTAATTAAAGCGTTCACTATCTAAGTTTAATTCCTTAATTACCTGTTTCATCAAGGTTTGTTGTTCGCCTGTATCGATAATCGTAAAATTGCGGTCATATCCGATATGTTCTGCTTCCCGACGCAAAATACGTGCACACATCGCATGGAAGGTCGCTACCCATATTTGACTGGCTTGTTCCCCAACAAGTTGTTGCACCCGCTCGCGCATTTCACTTGCAGCTTTGTTCGTGAAGGTAATTGCTAAAATATTCCACGGATTCACTCCGACTTCTTCGATTAAATACGCAATTCGGTGAGTCAACACGCGCGTTTTCCCACTACCAGCTCCGGCTGCAATTAATACTGGCCCTTTCGTCGTCAATACAGCTTCACGTTGTTTATCATTTAACTGTTCAATATTTTTTAATAATGTTGACACTGTTTTTGCCCTCCAATTCGATTCTTTTGGATACGCGTCAAAAATTCACACATCGTGATCAATTATAGCAAAAAAAACGGCTTAAATCACGAAGTTAATGGGTGCGAAGTAGAATTTTGTGAGTAGATATGCTAATGAGCTAAATGGAAAGCACAATACGTGTGAGCATGCATTAACTTGAATCACTCGAGACTATGGGGTACGAGAAGGGACGAGTGAAAATACTAGGATGCGTACAGAGGAATTTTCTGATGCGAATGCTGTCCATTCAAATCGAAGACGACATGTGTCAGCTCAAAGAGGCAAAGATATTCATAAATAAGAATACCAAAAAAGACGATAGTCAAAGATACTACCGCCTTGTTTTAATAACACAATTAGCCATTTTTATTATAATCACTCAGTTCTACACATTTGTTTACACAAACAAATTACGAATTTCTTCATCTGACAATTGTGAAATAGCGCCAGTCGACTGCTCAATAAATGCGTCCGACAAAGCTTTTTTGTCTGCTTGTAGTAACTCAATTTTTTCTTCGATGGTACCTTTACTAATCATTTTATAGACTGTTACTTTTTCATCTTGACCCATCCGATGTGCACGGTCGGTCGCTTGATTTTGCGCAGAAATATTCCACCAAGGATCTAAATGAATTACTGTACTAGCTTTTGTTAAGTTTAATCCTGTACCACCAGCCTTCAATGAGATTAAAAATACAGGCACTTCACCCGCTTGGAATAATTCCACTGCGTCGCGACGTTTTTCTTTCGAGGTACTACCTGTAATCATCACATACGGAATTTTCACTTTTTGTAAAGCTTCTTCAATCAATGCCAAACCAGATGTAAAAGCCGAGAATAATAACACCGACTGTTTATTTAAGATTACCTGTTGAATCAATTCAACGGTTGCGTTAATTTTTGACGATGGTTGTTTTATGTCATCGTAGATTAAACGCGGATCAATAGCAAGTTGACGTAAGCGTGTTAATAATGCCAACACTTGTATTGATGATTGTTTCAAATCAAGTTCAGTTGCTAACGCTTGATTCGCTTGGACTAAATTGGCTTGATAGATCTTTTGTTCCTCTTCACTCAGTGCTACAAAATACGATTCTTCTACTTTATCCGGCAATTCATGCAAAGTATCTTTTTTCAAACGTCGCATAACAAATGGCGACACCAATTCTTTTAACCGTTGCTCTTTTTCTTCATCATGCTCTTTCACGATCGGGCACTCAAACATTTTTGAAAAATGATGATACGTATATAAATAACCTGGCATTAAAAAGTCGAAAATCGACCATAATTCTGCTAATGAATTTTCAATTGGAGTCCCAGTCATCGCTAAACGATAATCTGCTTTTAAATTCTTCACAGCTGCAGAACTTTTCGTATGATGGTTTTTAATATAATGTGCTTCATCTAACACTAAAGTATCAAATTGATACGCTTGATACAATTCTTGATCGCGACGCAAATAATCATAGGATGTCACTAAAACACAATTATTTTGTAAGGCGTGTTCGATAAGCTGTTCACGTTGTAAACTATTGCCTGTCACCACCGTCACTTCAAATGGGGCATTGAATTTCTTAAATTCAGCCTCCCAATTATATAAAAGTGAAGCCGGCGCAACAATTAGGCTGGCACGCGAATTTTTTGTGCGCGTTGACCACAAATAAGCAATCAATTGCAAACTTTTACCTAGTCCCATATCATCAGCTAAAATACCCGCCAACTCCATTTTGCGTAATGTTAATAGCCACTCAACACCCGCTACTTGATACTCACGTAATGTCGGTAATATTTTTTTAGCAATTGGTTCCGGTTTACGATCACTCATCGCTAAGAATTTTTCATCAAAATCCATCTCGATAAATTCCTGTGCCATCTCTTTAATTTGATAATATCGATAGGCAGGTACACGTTCTTTACGAACGGGCACTTTCTTCAAATCGAGTTCTTGCAATAACTCATCCAATGCTTGGAACTGTTCTTGATGAATCGCAATCCGTTCACCATTTCCTAATAGATGATACTTTTGTTTTTGACGATATGATTTTAATATCCGCTGTATTTCATTAACATCTAATTCATCACTATCAATCGATAATTGTAAATAACCTTTACTAACGCTGACACCCAATTTGATTGGCACGCGTCTCGGTCGAGCGATATTAGTAATCGTTTGTGAAACATAAACATCCCCTAACTGGTTCAACTGTGGCAATAATTCAAAGATGAATTGATCACGAGACTCTTCATTACTAATAAAAAATGTCGATGAATCTGATTGATAAATTGCACCATATTCAGATTCCAAAAATGTATTGATTTGATTAAAAATACGTGAATCTTCACTTTTACCTCGTACTTCAATGACCAAGTCATCCGACTCATTCATATCAACACGGAACTGCAAACGTTCTGGAATTTCGACTTTAATCTGATCATCAATTATCAATTCAAAAATGGTACGTTCATCTTGAAGTACTTCGTTCAACTGTTGAAATTGTTCATTAGTTAGAAAAATAGTACGTGTATTGAGAAACATATCAATAATATACGAATCCCACTTTGTAACGGGAGCATAAATCGGGGATCCCTCTAAAGTTTCACCATACATAAATTCTGTACTATAGCCAAATTTTTGTAAACCATTCGTATTAAATTCAATTTTTGTACTTGATTCATCTTGCTCCACAACGTGCAAGCCTAACTTTTTATTCCATAACGTCAAACCAAATTCATCATCATCTGAAAAAAGATGAACATAGTCAGAAATAGTATGGTTATTAATCATAATTTGAGAATCTTTTACCCAAAACCCCCGATTACGTTTAATAAATTCAAGACAACGTCTGCCACGTTCAGTAAAACGCTCTTCCGTTAAAATAACGGTTGTTTTTGAATTTAATTCAACTGCTTCGCTGTTTAGCAGTGGTGTCAACAGTGTTTTTTCAAAGTTTTTGACAAACGTCATTTTATCTACGCCAATTTTGAATCGTACTCGATATCCGTCTTCTTTTCTATCCCACTCAAAAATTGGTAGCATATCCACTTGTTCGTCGCTGTCAAACCTTATCAAATCTAAGCGTTGTTGAATCAGCAAATTAAAAATAGCTTCCCGATAAAAAGCTTGATGATATTTTTCATATTCATCGAGTAAATCTCCCCCATTATACGATACAATATCATACTTATTCATTAAAGCTTCGATACCATATTTTTCAACCGCTAATATCAATGCCCAACTCGTTGTCGTCAGCCGATCAATGCCACCGTAATAATATTTTTGTTCTGTTACTGATAAAATAACACCCTCGTTCGATATTTCGTACGTGACTCGATAATCATCGACTATCCCGCTTATCTTATAATAATGCTTATTTTTTTTAAATGATACAGATACATCTGAAACGGTGTAGTTAGTGCGTTTTTCTTGCACCACTAAATAATGGTACAATGAATAACCTCCAAATGATGTAATTTTAGGAATATTCAATGCTTCTGCTCCTCTTTTTTAGTTTGCTTTAGTTAACTTGTCGTTGAATTCGCCTAGCACTCGTAGCACCTGTATGTTCCATGGAACTTTGCAGCAGTAATTCAAGTCAGATACCAAGGCTCACACTCTTATTTTACTATTCATGTTTTAATGTTTGTGTTGCTACTTCCAGCATGCGAATCGAGTTCTGATAACTTGTAATCATCAAATTATAAACAGCATCTTCTGACAAAACACCATGAGAAATATCTTTATATCTATCAGTTTGATTTGATATCTCAACATCACGATGGTATTCTTCACTATAATAATACTCGCGTAATGCTAGCATTCGTGACTCGTTCTCAGCGATTTTTTCTAACAAATCTTCTAATTGATCATACATTGCTTGCGATTCATTTAATATCTTTTCAAATCGAATAACATCTTTTTTCATGTTGGACCAACCCTCTTTCCATGTTAACATTATACAATTGATTAATACTTATTTAAACCATATTTAACACAACAAGAGATGACATCGACTATCAGTTTTTGTTTCCACCTCATTTTAACATGCTTTAAAGCGATTTGAAAGTTGTTAAAAGATTCATACTAACTGCAATACATCGCTGTACAATCTACAAACAAAAAAGCAGTCAGCTTTTGACACATGACTGCTTTTAAAATTGTTCATATTTATGGTTTGTTCGCTCTTTGCTTCATTAATTGGTCATACTCAAATAGTAACGCTGTACGTTCTTCTTTAGAGATATCAGCTGCTAGACGATTATTGATAGCAGTTAATCTAAAATCCAATAACAAGTCATTTGAGTGTCTTTTTACTCTAGCTTTTGACTGCTTATACTGCTCTAAATTTCCATCAAAATGATTAATCTTTTGCTGGTCAATTATCAATAATCCATCCGCAATATGATTAATAAAGGAAACATCATGAGTGACAAACAACAATGGACGATCATATCCTTTCAACAAGGTTTCCAGCGCTTCAATTGCTCGAATATCTAAATAGTTTGTAGGTTCATCCAGTACTAAAAAGTTAAAATCAGCGGTTAATAATTTTGCCAATTTCACTTTTGCC
This sequence comes from Aerococcaceae bacterium zg-1292, assembly GCA_016126655.1. Classification (GTDB taxonomy): domain Bacteria; phylum Bacillota; class Bacilli; order Lactobacillales; family Aerococcaceae; genus Globicatella. The sequence continues at coordinate 1,497,831 of CP065955.1, forward strand.
CGCTCTCCATCACTCAAAACCGTGACTCGTTTAAACACATCCTCTTGAGTAAATCCTAATTGCGCCAACACAATTCGAGTAATCGTTTGTTCGTAAATGGAGTCTTCCAGCACATTATCTAAAATTGTTTTGTCAACGTCAATAATTTCTCCCAACTGACTATAATAACCAATCTTAACATTTGGATGCACCCACAATTCACGATTCAATATCATGTTTAACAACGTGGTTTTCCCAGAACCATTGTCACCGATTAACGCATACTTTCTATTATTTTTGATTTCCACATGCGCGTGGTCAAACAATCGTTTATTACCGTCACCCATACATTTCGTTAAATCCTCTGCACTGACAAGTATCTTAGAAAAAATTTTGTCCTTTTCATCCATTGTTAGTTCAATCGGCACATCATCTTTCGGCTTTTCTTTGACTTCCAAATGCTCAATACGTGATTCAATGGCTTTTACTTGCTTGTCGAGTTTTTTCTTATTACTCTGGCCTCCCATTTTATGTAAGCGAGCTTCAGAATTTCCCATTCGCTTCGGGGTCGTTCTTATTTTTGCTGATTGTGATTTAATGTCTTGTGCCACATTTGATAGCCGTTTTTTCTCACTAATATATGCTTCATATTCACGTTGCGCAAATATTCTCCGTTTCACCCGTTCAGCTAAATAAACCGTATAGTCACCATTATAAACTTCCAGTTTTCCATTGATTAATTCAAAAATGGTATCGCATGTTTGATTGATAAAATCACGGTCATGCGAAATAAGTAAATAGCCTAGTCTTCTGTTCTTCAGTTGTGCTACCAGTAAATCCTTCTGTTTGATATCTAAATGCGAAGTCGGCTCATCAATCAACAGAAATGCTGCCTCATGAGCAAGTATCTGTGAGATTCTAACTCGTTGATATTCACCAGGGCTATATGATGATTCAATATGTGACGGTCTTTCTTCAATTAATAGTGAAGCGACTGGGACTTGTACATCCACAAAGCCACTATAATCAGTATCTTTGCCTATTAAGATATTAAAGAAAGTTGTTTTTCCAACACCATTATCACCAATCAAACCAATTCTACCCTTGGAATTAATGGTTAGTTCCTCGATTTCAAACAATGTTCTTGTTCCAATTTCTTTTTTGAGATTCGTTACGTGTATCATAAATCCTCCTTAAAATTTGAGAGGACTTCACCTCTCGTTTTATATCATCAATTGGATTGTATTCATCTGCTTGTACCTCCGTTGTCTTTGTCTTAGTATATTATACATTGTTTCTTATCAGATTTAAAGCGCATCCAAAATTATATACATGATTTTTTTAATATATCTTCAGTCACTTCTCTTTCCAAAATAAACCTCTAAATTATGAAAGGGTAAAATGAACACATTTCTTGTATAAAACTGACTATAAATCAATGCTGAAAGATTTTCTTCTAAACAGAAAAATTATCTATCTTAACAATAAAATAATAGCATTCAACCCAATAATAATAATTTATCTTTATCAAATTAATAAAATAACTATCCATTCACAATTTCTTCATCATATATCTCGACTCATGTTCTACATATCCATTTTTAGGATAAAAAGAATACGACTCAAACCATTTTTCCTTAGGCTCTCCAAGATGTACTCTTGATATGTTTATACCTCTGTTTTTCATTGTTTTTTCGGCTACATTTAGCAAAGCTGTGCCTATACCTTGATGTTTATTCAATGCTCTTATATAAAATCGATGAAGAAAAGCTTCATCCTGATTATTGATACGTGAGTAGCCAATACATCCAATTAATGTATTATTTCCATCAACAGCAATCCAAAACATATCGCCCTTATCAAAATAATTTGCCTGAATATCATATAAATCAGATCTAACAGTCGCAGATAACCCAATAGCCATCCTTGCTTGTGAAACCATTGCAAGCAATTGATTTTTATATTTATCATCATAGGGTATAATTTTCATTTTATGTAAACTCCTTTAACATTATTTAATTAATTACTGTCTTAAAAAATTTATATATTCTCCATATCTACAGCCACTTTTACTTTTTTTGAATGTTGCCTCATCAATTGGAACAGTCAATTCATACTCAAACTTTTCGACTCTTTTAAAATCAAATTCGTTAAGTCTTTCCATATTATTTGAAAGGAAAGCAAAAAAGTTGCAAAAAATCACTCTTTGTGGTACAAAAGTTTTGAAAAATATATGAAAGCTTATAAAATAAGATTTTTTCTAGAGTTCTGGGACTATCGTGTTCCTAAAGCTCTTTTTCCGTTACAGTGAACTCCCTCGTCTAGAATTTTAAAAATAATTCTTAATAATTTATGCGCTGTCGCAATTCGTGCTTTCATTGTTTTATTTATTGTACCAAATATCCTCATACCATATAAAGCTATAGCAAAACATATCTCTAGTATTCTGCCTAAACTAAAGACGTATTGACACACCTAGATGTGAGCAATACGTCTTTGTTTTAGTTAGATAAATTGTCTTAAAAAATCTTTCAATGCAGCATCTTCTTCCTCAGTTGTCCCGACTAATTGACCGAGTAGTTCATTTAATTCTTTCGTCGTTTTCTCAATATCCGCATCCACTTGTTGTATCTCGCGCGCTATTTCATTAAGTGGCACTACGATTTCTTCTTCGAAAGTATCAACATAACGTGGAATATTTAAGTTAAAGTCATTCTCTACAATCTTATCAAAAGATGCTACATACGAAAATTTATCTTGATCTTTGCGCTGAATATATGCATCTAAAATTTTATCAAGATGTGCCTCAGTCATTGTATTTTGGTTTTTACCTTTTTCAAATTCTTTAGACGCATCTATAAAGAGCACATCTCTATTGGTACGATTCTTTTTCAAGATGATGACAGTCGTTGGAATACTTGTGTTGTAAAAAATATTTGCAGGTAAACCAATAACCGTATCAATCGCACCTTCTTCTAATAAAGCCTTACGGATTTTCCCTTCTGCATTTCCTCTAAAAAGAACACCATGAGGTAATACAATAGCCATGACACCGTCTGATTGTTTGAGATGATAGTAACCGTGCAATAAAAATGCAAAATCAGCCTTAGATTTAGGTGCTAAGACGCTATAACGTGAAAAACGTGGGTCTTGTAAAAATCCAGAAGCAGAACTCCATTTAGCAGAATAAGGTGGATTCATCAACACACCGTCAAAATCGGTCGGTTCATCGGTTGGCCAGTCTTGATCTAATGTATCAGCATTACGTAGATGTTGATTTTCTACTGCAACATTATGTAGCATCATGTTCATACGAGCCAAATTATAAGTTGACGTGTTCAATTCTTGTCCATAATAATCAATGGTCTTCGGATGATTCGTAAAGCGACGGACATTTAATAGTAATGAACCTGAACCCATTGTCGGGTCATATACAGAAAAATCTCGCTTATCTTCTCGCCCATGGAGTACAATTTGAGTCATTAATTGTGATACAGCTTGTGGCGTATAAAACTCTCCGGCTTTTTTACCTGAATCACTCGCAAATTGACTGATTAAATATTCATAGGCATCACCTAAGACATCGCCATCGTGACCTGATAAGTCGATGGTTGCTAATTCTTTCATAATGGAAGAAATGGTAGCATTACGCTTTTGTGGGGTTTCTCCTAATTTTTTTGAATTTAGATCAATATCTTCAAACAAATCATTAAAAATCTCATCCGATTGTTCAATATTACGAAATCCTTGTTCTAAGTCTACCAATTGAAACTCAGAAACATTTGCTTGTTGCACTAATGCTGTAAACGTTAACTTGGTTTCAATGACATAATTTAGTTCATCATTCAACATTTCAATTAAATCTTCTTGGTATTCAGGGTCATCATAGACTACTTCATAAAATTTTTGAGCGGCTGCTAAATCATAGGTTGGTTGTTCAAACGTTTCACTTACTTTAATCAATAATTTATCTGATAGGTATTTGTAAAAAATCATTCCAAGCAAATAGGATTTATATTCATTTGCATCCATTTTCGAACGCAAAGTATCGGCACAATTCCATAACGCTTGGTATAAGTGACGTGAATTTGTTGTTAGTTCTGTCATGTTTTTTTCCTTTCTGATATCTAGTATCAACCATTATTTGTACAAAAAATTACTTTAATCATAATTTGTTTATCATTTGATTGTTTTCCACCTTACGCTGATAAGTGATGATGAGGTGGTCGAGGGTGGAGAGGAAAGTGCCAATTTGAGTTTGTTCTGAATAACTAGTAATATAAAGTTCTTCATTCCCATAATCATGATAATATATGTGTGGAATCGTTGTTCCAATTTCTATCCTACCAACTCCTGCTCCATCTTTTATTATTGGAATATATTCATTTTCTTGCTCAAACTTTTCAACTCTAGCCATAATATTATTTGCATCAAAGACTGGATATTTACCTCTATTATCATCTGATTTAATTTAATTAACTGAAATTGAAGTAGATTCGTAAAATGTTATCTTATTTAGTTTACGCTATTCCCAAGAAAAACTGGATTACAAGCTTTCACGCACCATCATAAGTGTATACCCAAGCAAGTTTTTCCCTTTCCATTTTGTATTATCAAGCCTGTCTGGATCTTTCATTGATAGTCCCACACCCCAAATTAAATCTTTTACTGCACATTCCGCTAATATTACTTTGTCGGTAGATTTAAGCTTATCTTTTAAATCCTCATTCTGTGAGAATTTTGCCAAAAGTCCTTCATAAACAACAATCTGCCTAATGCCGTTCCAGATATGCTCATCATAATTTGATACTTGCCGTCCAAGTGCCTTAATTTCAGCAACATCATCTGTAGAAAGTATTTTTGCTGCTATTACTTCGTCACCAAAGCAAATCGCCTTACGGTACATCATAAATTGTTCAATTGATGAAAAAATTTTATTCTCTATCGTAAATGGTGATAGATACCAATTGCTTAAATAACCATTTTCTTCATTTGGATTGTGAAAACATATAACACTCATCGCTCTTCCCCAACCTTTTGTACCGCTAAATCAAGTTCCAAGTCATGCAAACCATTATAGGCTTTCTTCAAAAAATCAAGTGGAACTTTTTTCAGCACTTCGGAACTCGGAATATTGTAGTACCACTGATAATAAGCATAGAACTCGCCAATCCAATCAGGCATAAAACCGCCAATAGCCTTACCAGACTTCAAAATATAATTTTCTGTTTCAATAAAGTAGTTCCATAACTCTTTAGCATTCATAGTATTTACATATGCTTGTGCTTCATCAATACTTTTTCTAGTTTTGCTTTGCATATAGGTCTTAATAAAGTCCTCAGTGTCCTTATCAGAGAAATTTTGAGCAACAAAGTCAAATAGTTTTCCTTGATTTTCCACCACATCATTCAAATAATATTCTGAATAGGATCTCATAATAATTCCTCCTTAAAAAGCGTACTAAACACCTTAGTTACATGATTGGCATCTGAATCAACAAGATCTCTCATTTTCTGCCTTGCACTAATATCACGCTGATTATACTTTTCATTAAACTCAGCATACTGAACAGGCATTAAATCATCCTCTAATTCGTGCAGTTTAGAGTAAGCAAGCTTGGACTTAATACAATACTGAACACCCAAACCACCCAAAGAAAGCAGTTCTTCAAGAATATCCATATCAATATTGTCTCTTACAAATTCCTTTGCAATGTAGAAATAAGAGGCATTTGCTCTCCATCCTCTGATAACATCGTAATCTTTAGTGTCTACACCGTATTTTTCTATAAACTTCTTTGCTAACATGCGATAACGCTTTGAGTCAGCAGCATCTCTATGCTTCATCAGTTCAGCCAGCCAAGCTAACACGCCTTTTTCTTGAAAATCTAAAATTTTAAGTCCTGCAGTATCCAGCTGATACTTATGAACCCATCCATTTTCCTCATTCGGTCGACATACAGCCCATTCTTTTGCAAGGTCAATACTTTCGATCAAATAAAACCCCTGACCATAGTCATGCTTTTTTTCGCCCTTGCCGTATGTTGGTACTACGATTTTGTCTGAAGTACCATGAAATAAGATCAACTTGTCCATTTTCGCATTTCCTCCTAAATGAACATCTTTTCAAGCATAGATTTCTTGAGAATTTTTAATTTTTCCACCTTACGCTGATGAAGGGTGATGAGGTGGTCGAGGTGGGAGAAACACTTACCGATGTATGATTGCTCTTCCGTATTGGTAATAAACACTTTGGAATTATTTATATTTATTTTTGATAAACTAGGCACACCAGTAGACTCATCTTTTTTATACCAATTTATTTTTTGAAATATACAATATATAAACATCAAATCAAAACTATCCTGCGGAATCGAGTAAAACAAAGTGTCCACAGTCCAAAATGGAGCCCTCAAAAGATATGGACTATTAATAGTTCCTTTTCTTCCAATCCCAATAGCATCTTTCTCATATGAAAGAGCTGAATCAACACTAAGCATATATCCACCAGTTCCATATACAGGAATATTCCCCTGAGACAGATGTTTGTAATCTTTTCCACTTCTTACGTCAACGATTTCCCCCAACTTACGCTGTTCCCAAGCGTCTGAAAAGCCTTTGAATCGTAATTCTGGAATATTTTTCCCATTTTTTGGGAACATTTTAGCTAGTAATGTCTTTTTCAATGTCTGTAACCCTTCCTCCTTACGCTGATGAAGGGTGATGAGGTGGTCTAATGTAGTTAAATATTCTCCGATTTTTTGCTGTTCCACAATATGTGGTAGAGGAATTGGCATTTCAAAAAATATAGAATCTTTTATTGAAAACCTGTCAGACCTTGCACCCGAATTACCATTGAAATTCATAAATGAATGCCAATACCTACTCTTGAAGAAATATTCTAAATAAGTTGTGTCAATATCGTGTGTTCTAAAAACCGTATAAAGTGGTGACATTACGCCAATTTTGGCTAACTTATTACGATTTATCGGACCAACAGGTGCAGAAATTGAGATACGAGGATTATAAACAAAATCCTCACTCCTGACGATATAATAACCGTCTAAACTATTAACTTTTGCAATATCATGGTCAAAAAAATCTCTTTGGCTTATTATTCCAAACTCTGCCGAGTTAGTAAAAGTTTCTATATATTGTAGTCCTATATTTTTTTCATTTACTTTATCTGCAACTTCCCCCAACTTACGCTGTTCCCAAGCTTTCGCGCCTTCCCCTGCAAACTCTTTAAAACGAACTTTCGGTTGTATTATTTTATTGTTTGTCATTATACCTTTCCTCCTATCGTTTGCGTTGTAGTGGGATAATTTCTTCTTCAATTAATTCTTTATGTTTCTTTTTAACAGCACGTTTATATTTAAGTCTATTCAGGGCATCTGCACCCTTATTCTCTTGGTATTTATTAAAGTTTTGAGAATCAATTAATGCCTGTTCCCCTCTTTGTTTCTCTTTACCTAAGCGATAGTGATTCGCCACAAATTGTAATTCTGACTGCCCTACTGCATATTCTTCAGAAAATTCTCTCAATGAATCCTCTACTTTTTCTTGAATTTCCTCTTCCAATATTTCCATGACTGATTGACCTTTATAACGAATCGGATCCATTTGAATTTGTGCCCATAAATTACTGATGACAGTCGCCAATTTCGAATTCGATTTTTCTAAATCTATAATATATTTATCGATTGATGCAACATCCCTTGGCGAAATCTCTTGAATATCATTTTCCTCCTCAGGAATAAAGGCTTGAATCAAAGTGATAATATACTCATAGTTGATAACATCTGTTCGGATAGATTCAAGCGCATAATAAATATCCACTTTTGTAAGCGTCTTGTCCTCATCAGGATCTTTTCTATTTTTCAATTCATCAATAACATTTTGATATTTTCCATTATATGATTCGATCATTGACTTAGTTAAGCCCACTGTTGACAATGCAGCCTGTTCATCATATTCTGAATACACTTGAATCGAAGCAAATAATTTGTCAAATTCCTGATAGGCTTTCGCAAAGCGTCTCAATTCTTCATCTGAAGCTCGGTCAATATCCGGTGTTTGTTCAGGTGTCGATGCAATTGCGAATAACTGTTTTACTTTCTCATCGAAATCCGCTTTCTCTTCCGACCATTCTGGTGCTAAAACAAAATTCTCGCCACCATTTGAGTACAATTTCAACGCATTATCAACGCTTTCCTTGAATAATTGTGGTGCTTGGAAAGTAACAATTTGTCCATGTTTCTTCTGTTGGTCGAATAAGCGATTCGTTCGACTAAAAGCTTGGACAAGATGCTGCGGCTTCATTGGTAATCGGTCGATAAATAAAGTGGATAGACTGGGTGCATCAAAGCCAGTTAATAGCCTATCTACCACAATTACTAAGTCCAACTGCTGATCCCTAAACTGATAACGATCACTCTTACGTGCTAAACGATCATTCAGATTCGTATTATACCCTCTATAATCCATTACATGAAAATGTGTATTAAATTGTTGGTTATAATACTCAATGGCTTGTTTCATCTTTTCTTGACTTTGAATACTACTCGATTCATTTTCACTAACAGAATACGTAATCGCTACTCTAGGAAAGTCAGGTACCATTCTCTTTATTTCTTCCGATAAGGTTACTGTAACACCTTCTCGTGTCAAAGTTCCCTCTTCTTTTAATTCTTTAAAATAATCAAAATACCGTTGCGCAATCGCAATACTTTTTACAGTTAAAATCGCACTATACGTGTTCCCTACCCCACGATTTAATCCTAATTTTCTGACCGATTGATTTACAATCGAATCAATCACTCGCAACATATGGCTATCTTTTTCATACACTTCAGAAGAGATATCTTTCTCCTCTATCTCATTCATAATCGTTGATTTATACTCAACTTGAAAACCCAGTACAGCTTTATCATGAATCGCTTCTTTTACTGTATACTCATGCAGACAGTTACCATATTGCTCCTCTGTTGTTTGAGCTAAATTACCTAATTGTTCTCGTTTATTTTCAGCAAAAATCGGTGTACCTGTAAAGCCGTACCATGTAGAATGGACAAAAAAACGTGATATTACTTTTTGTGCTTGCGGTGTAACTGCACGGTGACATTCATCTACTACAAACGCTAATTTAATTTGCCGAATACCTGCTTGTTTGGATTCATATTTTCCACGTTCAAACTTTTTCATCATAGTTTGAATTTTTTGAATCGTCGTTACAATTACTGATTTCTCTTTTGAAATTAGACGCTTAACTAACGCATCGGTATTATCCGTTTCATCAATATCAATCACATCATTTCGTGCATACGATAAGAAACTCAATGATGTTTGTTGGTCTAAATCTTGACGATCCACCACAAAAATAGTCTTTTCCATTGAGGGAATCAATAATAAATTACGTGCCACTTTATAGCTCGTTAATGTCTTTCCAGAACCTGTCGTATGCCAAATATAGCCAGACTCTCCCCTACACGCACGTTTTTTCACTTCTTCAATAGCATGTACTTGATAAGGACGCAATAAAATGAGTGCTTTTTTATCATCATCAATAACAGAATATTGCATCACCATTTCATGCGCACGTGGAATAGACAATACATGATCTGCGAAATCTAATAAGTGATTAACTGGTTGATTATTTTTATCCACCCATTTAGTCAAAAATTGATCATTTAGACGATTTTCACGTGCTGCTGCAATATAGCGTGTTTCAGATACATTTGAAATTACAAACATTTGAAGTGTTGAATAAATACCTCTAAACTTACCTTCTTTGTCATACTTTTTAATTTGATAAAAGGCATCCATAAAACCAGTACTATTATTTTTTAGTTCAATATGGATCATCGGCAAGCCATTAATTAATAGTGTTACATCTAAACGTCGATTACCATCTGAGTTGGAAGCACTACTACGTTCAACTTGATTCACTACTTCATAAGAAGACGTTCCCCCACTGACATTGTCACGCCGTAATACCTCCAGATAAATCGTACCTAATGACGCATCTTCACGCTGAACCACCACTCGAACAATTCCGTTCTCCCCTACTAACCATTTAGCTGCAGAGTAGTAATTAACAAAATTCAGTTGATTCTTTATTTGCTCTTTTTCTTGTTTGGTTAACGGCACTTCATTCAGTAATCGTACATTATTTTGTTCTAATTTTAAAAAGAAATTATTCCATAATTGTTCTTCATTCTTTAAATCATCACGATATGTCCATTGACTTTCTCCACTTGTTAGTCTATCAATCAATTGTCGTTCATACATTAATTCTCCTGTATAATTCGCCAAATTTACCCCTCCTTTTGGGACACTCTTGTACGTATTTTATCATATTTTAAATCGAATTTGTACTTTTTATCACAGAAAGACAAAGTATTTTAATACAGCAAGCTTGGGAACAGCGTAAGTTGGGGGAAGTTGCAGATAAAGTAAATGAAAAAAATATAGGACTACAATATATAGAAACTTTTACTAACTCGGCAGAGTTTGGAATAATAAGCCAAAGAGATTTTTTTGACCATGATATTGCAAAAGTTAATAGTTTAGACGGTTATTATATCGTCAGGAGTGAGGATTTTGTTTATAATCCTCGTATCTCAATTTCTGCACCTGTTGGTCCGATAAATCGTAATAAGTTAGCCAAAATTGGCGTAATGTCACCACTTTATACGGTTTTTAGAACACACGATATTGACACAACTTATTTAGAATATTTCTTCAAGAGTAGGTATTGGCATTCATTTATGAATTTCAATGGTAATTCGGGTGCAAGGTCTGACAGGTTTTCAATAAAAGATTCTATATTTTTTGAAATGCCAATTCCTCTACCACATATTGTGGAACAGCAAAAAATCGGAGAATATTTAACTACATTAGACCACCTCATCACCCTTCATCAGCGTAACGAAAAATTTTATTCTAACTTCAAAAAATTATTATCACATTATAACACTTTCTACAAATCCATCTAAAATTGTACTATTACATAGAATCATAGAACAGTTTCAAAACTGTTTTAATGATATTCACACATTTAATTCCATAAACTCTTACTTTTCATACTACATTTCACTATTCATTTACGATACGATATATTTACCCCCTTATAATTCTTATACGCTCATCAACGTAAGTCAGAGAAAGGGTATAACTATGGATGCAACAAATTTATTTTCAGAATATTATGAGCAATGGATGACAATATATAAAAAAGATTCTGTTCGAAGCATTACTCTTGCAAAATATCAAATGACACTCAAATGGATTCGACAACTCGCACCGGATTTGACACTTGAACAACTTAATCGTTTAAATTACCAAACATTATTAAATGACTATGCAAAAGTACATGAACGACAAACAACGATGGATTTCCATCATCAATTAAAAAGTGCCATTCTGGATGCAGTTGATGAAGGTTATTTGGAACGCGACCCTACTCGTAAAGCTATTATAAAAGGAAAAATCCCTCGGAATAAAAAACCAAAATATCTTAGTCAATTTGAATTACACTCATTGTTACAACAATTGGATTTATCTAATCAACTCAACTGGGATTGGTTTATCCTATTAATTGCCAAAACTGGGATACGTTTTTCAGAAGCACTTGCTTTAACACCTGAAGACTTTGACTTTCCACATCAAATACTTTCTATCAATAAAACATGGGATTACAAAGGAGATGGTGGTTTTGCGCCAACAAAAAATAAATCTTCTCATCGCAAAATTCGTATTGACTGGCAATTAGTAATTCAATTTTCTCAACTAATTAAAGGTTTTGAAGCGGAGAAACCCATCTTTACTGATGGAAAAGTATATAATTCAACAATAAACGATCGATTATCCCGACATTGTCGTCAAGCTGAAATTCCAGTAATTTCAATTCATGGTTTGCGCCATACACACGCATCACTCTTGCTAAGTGCTGGAGTATCAATCGCAAGTGTCGCCCAACGCCTAGGTCATTCAAGCATGACGACAACTCAAAAAACATATTTACACATTATTCAAGAACTCGAAAATAAAGACACGGATATTATTATGCGATCCATGTCGGAACTATATTAATAATTAAACTGACTTACATTGATGAGATGTTATTCTTTCCAGAACAAAAAGCTAGCATTACGCTAACTTTTTGAATTCTATAATAGTTTAATGAGTGTTATCACAACAAAATATCACTCCTTACTCCCCCAAATACTTAACGTATATCTGACACGGATTCTGTTCATTCCACAAAGTAGGAAAGCATTCTAATTCCTTGTAACCTATTGCGATGTAAAATCGATTCGTTCTATCATACTCCGGGTAGCATCCCATCTTTACCGATACGGCTAAGTTAGTATAAGTTTATACAACTTGCGCTATTCACGTCCGAAAACTTCCAGATTCCACCACGATAACGTGGGGCTAAAAAGTCTTATCCGAACAGGAGTGGTATCGTCACTCCTTGTAAAATACTAAATACTTGCTAAATTAATCGCTGCATTCAAATCACGATTGATTGATATTCCACAATGTTGACAATTGTATTCTCGCTTATCGAGTGGCATAGGTTGACGATTGCCACATACACAACACAATTGACTGGATGGGAAGCGGCTATCAACTTTAACCACTTCAATACCAAAAAAGTTTGCTTTTTGTATGATAATGGTTTGTAAGTTGTACCATGCAACATCATGGATTGCTTTCGCAAGTCTTTTATTTTTCAACATGTGTTTAATACTTAATGATTCCATCACGATGCGTTTTGGCTTGGTTCTCACCAAAGCATTCGCTACATGAAATGCATAATTGCGTCTAATATTGGTTTTCTTTTGCACACATTTTAAGAATCGCTCATAGGTCTGCTGATATTTTTTTGAGCCTCGCTCTTTACGGGATAAAGCACGTTGATACTGTTTAATTTTCTTATCCAATTCTTTCACTGATTCGCTTTTCATGATATTATCAAACGTTTGTCCATCAGAGGTGGTCACTAGTGTTGTTAACCCTAAATCCAACCCAATAGAAACGTCCGTCAATTCAACTTGTTCTGGTTTTGGGACTTCTGTTGTAATTGAAATCCACCAGCTAAGTCCATCGTAAGACACTCTTGGATTGCCCAGCTTAAAGTTTCTTGGCAATTGGGAAGAGGTCTTAATATCCCCAATCATTGAAATGTAAACCGCTTTACGTTTGACTTTCGTTTTAACATAATCGGCATAAAACGACAGTTTTGATTTACGTGTTTTCCAATTGACATGATAGCCATTTTTAAAATTTTTAAATGACCGACTTCTAGCAGTAATATAATCTTTTACAGCTTGTTTTGCCACATCGGCTGATACTAATTTCATATAAGGGAAATCATCGCCTCTCCTAATTTGAGTCATTAGTGGGCCGAAATCTCTATCATTAATACCTTTGCCGAATTGTTTTAAATACTGTAAATCTAACTCTTTGCATAGATTATATGCCTTGCGAGCCACTCCGCAAGATTGAAACAGAAGTTCTTGTTGTTCGTCAGTTGGAAAAAGCTTTATTTTAATTGCCTTTTTCAAGTTCCTTCTCCTTATACGATTGAATCATTGATTTTGTACGTCTGCTTCTTCTTCCTTGCATTCTACAAGCAAATACTGTCATTACTTGTACCAAGTCTTCTGTAAGCTCTTGTTGTTCGTCCACTTTCTGTGAATCTACAATTTCAATTGGAACGCTATATAGGTCACAAAATGCTTGAAATAATTCAAATCCAATACGTAATAGGCGGTCTTTGTATAAGACAACGATTTTATCAACTCGTCCCTCTTTAACCTCTCTCATTAGGCGTAACAACCCTTTTTTCTCATAATTAATTCCACTGCCGATGTCTTTAATAATTGTAAAAGGCTTGCCTTGTGCAAATAAATAAGTTTCTAAGTTTTCGATTTGACGCTGTAAATCTTGTTCTTGTTTCTTTGACGACACCCTTGCATAACCAATCACAACTTTATTTTTTGATTCGATGCCAAGATATTCGTTTAATTGTCGTTTGGAATAATATCGAGTACCATAATCCGTTTTATGTTCTGGAACCAATGTTCCGTCTTTATCCCATTTTCTTAATGTGTGTGGGCTTTTGCCGATATAATCGGCCGCCTCACCAATAATTAAATATTGTTTTTTGTCCATTATACAAGTCTCCTTTTATCGATACTTATATAATAACACATGTTGTTTAATAGCGCTAGTTTTTATTAACTTATACTAACATAACCTCGTTCAATCGCCGTCGCAAGTGGTGACCAGTCTTATTCTCACGAACAGACCTCTGATGCTTTCACATCAGCGCAGACTATATGTCAATCTCTAACATAGAGACCAAAGATTTTTCTTCCGCCCTTAGCTTGCGGTTTTACTCTCCCATCAGGAGATAGTCGTTGAAGGTCTTCCATAGCGATACGCCTTAGGACTTTCCCTGCTGAACTACCATTGTTTATCACCCTTAGGATACACGTTTCAACGCATTCACTATTTTTCTTACGTTGCACTAATGTACGTTCATTTAACCCTAGGTCATCTCATTTTTTCTTTCCAGCTTTCGCAGCCTGCCGTCTATCGTTTCCGATTCCGTTTTGGCAAAATGAGCTTTAGGTTTTCCACAGCATTTAACCTTTGTAATGATACTTACCAGATTACTCCGATAAGCACGGTATTCAGTTTTACTATACTAAGTTATTTAACTTTTATTAAATGAGTTGCAACTGTTTAGTTACCGTTTTTACTTGCGAATAGCTATATCCCTGCTTTTTTGCCAACCTCTCATAGGCATCCATTAACTGAGTACCCATTCTCATGCGTTGATACTGTTTTTTGACGCCCATCACAAAAATCTCTGCACAGTCATCACTTGTCGTATTTAATACGACAAATCCGGCGACATCATCATTCACATAACAGGCTAAAAATACTTTGTCTTTAGATTCACTTATATAATTTTCCGTGCTTTCCTCCATTCCAAACCATTCTGGCAAATCATACAACACTTCCCGTGCAATGACTTGCTTGACTTCCTTATGCGTAATCTCTTTGATTTTTATATTCATATACTTCTCCATAATAATTTGTTTAACATAAGTAACATAACACTAATACCTGAACATTATTTTATCACATTTATTAATCTGCGACCTGTATTATTTTATTCATACAGCCTTGGCAGATTTGACTCCCTCGGTTTTACAGACATCCAAAACACAAAAAAAGGCTAGCCTCACGCTAACCTTTCAGTTTTCTATCCTCTTTGTAGCTGATCTAAATGATGTTTACGCTTATGATACGTAATTCCTAATGGTACAGCTGAACCAATCCACGCCAGTGGACTTGATAATGATAAGCCAAGGAATCCCCATAATTTACCTAAAACAATTGCGGCGGCTACACGCATAATCAACTCCATAATACCGGCGAAGGTCGGAATTTTGCTATCCCCTAAACCTTGTAAAGTATAACGATAGACGAATAATAAACTTAATACCCAATACATAGGACCATTCATTTTAAAATACATGAAGCCATACTCAATCATTTTTTGTGAATCTTCGCCGCTGACAAATAATGCAACCAATTCTTTACCAAAAATCCATAACACGATTCCGGCTACAATTGCTACTATAACCGATAATATTGAAATCGAACGAACACCTTGTCGAATACGTTCAAATTTACGGGCACCAAAGTTTTGTCCAACATAAGTCGCCATCGCAACACCAAATGACATTAAAATTAAAATCACAACTTGGTCAACCTTTTGCGCGGCTGAATAACTCGCAACAGCAACGGCACCCAATGCATTAAGTGCCATAGTGACTGCTATCGTGCCAATCGCAATGATTGATGATTGAAAAGCCATCGGTAATGCGATTTGTAAGTGATACATCAACTCTTCTTTTTTAATACCAACATCCAAACGCACTTTTAAAATCGGCCATTGTCTATGGATGGCGATGAGACATAAGGTAACTGCTAAACCCTGCGACATAATCGTTGCAATGGCAGTCCCTGCAACACCTAACCCTAAATAGACAATAAATAGATAATCTAACACAATATTGGTTAATGCAGCCACGATTAAAAAGTATAACGGTGTACGGCTATCTCCTAAAGAACGCATTAAATTATTCAACATATTGTAAAGCACAGTAATAAACATAAAGCCAAAAATAATAAATAAGTAACTATACGTATAGTCAATAATATTGGCAGGTGTTTTCATAAAAGTTAAAATACCACGTAATGAGAATAAACTCAACGCAATTAAAATGGCCGATACACTGAGTGACAGTATCCAGTTCAACAAGACACTCCGTTGTAACTTATGATAATCCCGTGCTCCGTACGCTTGTGCAATTGGAATGGATAAACCGGCAGTAAAACCTTGAGAAAATCCTAAAATCAAAAAACTTACACTTCCCGCAGCACCAATTCCCGCTAATGCTTCTAGACCCATGGTCCGTCCGACAATCAATGTATCCACCATGTTATACAATAATTGAAATAAGTTTCCGATAATTAATGGTATCGAAAAAATAATTACTTTTTTCAGTGGTGAGCCTGATGTCATATCATTCACACGATTACCTCCTCAATTATTTTATCTGCATCATTCTTTAACATTGTAAAGTTTTGCTTGCAACTATGTAGTATACGCTCTATTTGATTAAACTTCAACCGCTTTTTAGTCAGTACCAATAAATCTACCCCTTACATACAAAAAGCGATCTTCCAACTTATTGGAAAATCACTTTTATTTATCATTACACTTATTTTTTCAACATACCAGTAATACCACGTGTAATCGCTCGACCGAGTTCACGACCAACTGAACTCATAATATTTTTCGTGAAGCGATCCATCGGCGTATCTGTACGTCGAGTAGATGATTTTTGAGTGGCTTTTTCTTGTCGTGCCCGCGCTTTTTCAGCTTCTTTCGTTAGACGTTCTTGTTCCCGCTGGAATTCTTTATTCAAGCGTTCTTGCTCTTTTGCTGCTTCTTGGCGTTCTGCCTCCAACAATATTTCTTGCTCACGCTCAGCGGTTTGCGCCAAAATCATTTCGTGAGCACTTTCACGGTCAATTGGTGTTTCGTATTTCGCAATTAATGCTGACTCATTAATGACACTTGCTTGTACAGCAAAATCTACTGTTCCTAAATGACTTTGTGGCGGCCATATAGTGACGATATCAGCTTCTTTAGGCGTACCATCATCATTCAAGGTAGACACAACAGCTTGACCAACTTTTAATGATTGAATCGCACTTGCTAAATCTGCATCTGCTGCTTGTCGGAAACTATCCGCAACAGCATTAACAGTTTTGATTTCTTTGGGTGTAAACGCACGTAAACCATGCTGAATACGATTACCCAGCTGTGACGCGACACGTTCAGGGATATCTAATGGGTTTTGAGTAACAAAAAATACTGATACCCCTTTGGAGCGAATCAAGCGAACAATTAATTCAATTTTTTCCAACAAAACATCCGGAGTTTTGTTAAACATCAAGTGCGCTTCATCAAAGAAGAAGACAAGTTTTGGTTTAGCTAAATCACCAACTTCTGGTAATGTTTCGTAAAGATTCGCAAGTACCGCGAGTAAAACTGTCGCATAGAGTGTCGGTTGTTGACTGAGTTTAACAGCATTTAAAATATTGATAACACCTTGTCCTTGAGCATCTGTACGCATCAAATCAGCCAATTCCAATGCCGGCTCACCAAAGAAACTTTTAGCACCTTGCTGTTCCAACACCACAATCGAGCGTAAAATTGCACCGACTGATGAAGCGGCAATGTTGCCATAATGTTGACTCAATTCTTTAGCATTTTCTAAGACATAATTCAACATGGCACGTAAATCCATTAAATCAATCAATAATAATCCTTTTTCATCCGCTACGGAAAAGACAATGTTTAAAATACCTGTTTGCACATCATTAAGTCCCAAAATACGAGATAATAAGACAGGTCCCATCTCCGAAATCGTCATACGTAATGGAATCCCATTTTCACCGAGAACATCCCATAATTCAACCGGAAATGCTGCTGGTTCATAGTCCGTATACTGCGTTATTGCCAAGCGTTCATTATCTACGTCACCATTATTGGATTGTGCCAGACTAGTCAAGTCACCCTTAATATCCGCTAGAAATACAGGTACACCTGCTTTACTTAATTGTTCGGCAAGCACTTTTAGTGTCACTGTTTTACCTGTGCCGGTTGCTCCAGCAATGATTCCATGCCGATTTAATTGATTTAAATTGATTAATGCTGGTGCACTGCCATAGCCAAATTGAATTGTCTGACTCATATCATTCATCCTCTCTCAACCTAAATTGGTTACTGTATTCTATACGAGTATCATACCATATTTACATACAAATAACCGTTTCAATAGTCATTTTTCTGTGCATATTGTCGCTCAATCAATAGCAATCGAAAAACCAAGCCGATCCCCACAGAAATCAGTCCTGTAATCAGCCCAATCCAAAAACTATATGGCCCCAGCGATGAAAATTTTGATAATAATACACCTGTTGGAATACCAATACACCAATGTCCAATCATCCCAATAATGAATGGGACAACCGTATCTTTATAACCACGTAACACACCTTGAATCGGTGCTGCAAATGAATCCCCAACTTGAAACAATAAACCATAACCAAGAAATGTTTGTGTCAGCTGAATAAATTCTGGTGTTTTTCCATATAATACTGCGACACGTCCACGATTAAAAAATAAAAAAGTCATCGTCATAATACCAATCACTAATGACATCGCTAACCCGATGCGCGTAATTTTTTTCGCTCGCACATAAGAACGCGCCCCAATTTCTTGTGATACAGCAATCATTAAGGCACTTGAAATACTTAATGGAAAGCTATAGAGAAACGAAGTGAAATTCATAGCAGCCTGGTGCCCCGCGATTACTTGTGCACTGTATAAACTCATTAATAAGCCGACGAATGAAAAAATACTAGTTTCTGCAAATATCGCAAGCCCGATAGGAAATCCCATTTTCGCAAATGAACGCCACTCAGCAACATTGATACGTTCATAATACAAAATGCGATACTCCGCAATGCCTGGTTGGTATTTGATAATCAACAAGATGACACCTAACACTAGCCAATAACTAATAGCTGTCCCTAATCCTGCACCGCCACCACCAAGTTCTGGAAAACCAAATCGTCCGTAGATAAACAAATAATTCAAAATAATATTAAAAGGAACAAGTAGTAACATAAAAAGCATCGACACACGCGTTTTCCCTAAGCCATCGACAAAAGAACGTAAAACAGTAAATAAAATAGATGGAATAATCCCCATTGATAAATACGATAGGTAGCGAAAAGCTATCCCGCGCACTTCATCCGTTAAGGTCATCGTATTTAAAATGGGGCGTAAAAACAAAACACCCATCAGAAAAAAGATAATACTCAACGCGATACCAATTCCAATAAATTGCCGTACTGCATGCGTGATGTCTTTATATTGCTTACCGCCCAGGGCTTGCCCGACAATTGGAGTGAGAACTGAAATAAACCCCGTAAATAATGTA
Source organism: Aerococcaceae bacterium zg-1292 (assembly GCA_016126655.1). Taxonomy (GTDB): domain Bacteria; phylum Bacillota; class Bacilli; order Lactobacillales; family Aerococcaceae; genus Globicatella. The sequence continues at coordinate 1,517,419 of CP065955.1, forward strand.
AAAAACGGCACCCACAAGTTTCCACCAATACCAACACCGGCCAGATGGACTTCATTATAATTACCGGTCATCATTGTATCGATAAATTGTGCCGAAAAACTGGCCAATTGATAAATTAGTACTGGAATTAATAAATTTGCCAGTCGCTTTATTTCTTTTGCTGTGTGAAATTCTATTGTTGGTTGTTCAAACATTGGTATTTATCATCTCCTCTTCTTGTAAATAATCAAACCACTCCATTATACAGCTTCAAACAGGGCAGAGCCTACTCTAACAAATGTCGCACCTTCAGCTACCGCAATTGGATAGTCTTGACTCATCCCCATACTTAACTCATGGCATGGCGCATGATGCCTTTTTTGTGCTGCTATTGATATCTGTAGTTCTTTTAATACTTTAAAATATTGATGTAACTCACTATCAGACGCATCAATTGGCGCCATCGTCATCAAGCCAACAATATGAATTTGTGAAAATTGGGCCAAATCTTCAATCCATTCCATTGTCGCTTCCATCGACCCACCAGCTTTACTCGATTCACCACTGACATTGACTTGCACAAAACAATTGACTGGTTTGGTTGCACGTTTATTGATTTCTTTAGCTAACGATGGTCGGTCCAACGCATGAAAATAATCAACATATGGTAGTACTGACCGCACTTGTCGTGTCTGCAAGCGACCAATATAATGCCATACAATATCCGGATATACCTGTAAAGCTTCGTATTTTTCTAAAAAGGTAGTCACTCGATTTTCAGCAAAATGCCGAACACCTAAGTCATACAATTGCTTCATAGTAGGAATATCAACAGTTTTAGTAACTGCTATTAATGTCACGTTTTGGTCTGCTGCTTTATTTTCTTTAATTTGCTGGTTTATATGATATAAATTTCTCGCTAATTGTTCGCTGTTCATTTCATCACTTCCTAATTCTGGTTCGCTTGGGCTGCCTCCGACTTCCGCTTCAAAAATTTCCTCTGTGCGTTACTCGCACGCCGTCAGTTTTTTCCGGTGGTTCGAGACAAAACACCCACGCTCACACTATGGTTATTCTGGTTTGCTTGGGCTGCCACTTTGGTTATTCATCAGCTTATTATAGCACATTTTTCACAACTATTTAAAAATGATTTTGGCTGTTCTTCCTGCCATTTCATTCGCATTTTAGAAAAAATCGGTTATAATAGAATTAAAGAATAGGCTTACATTTTATAAAAATTTAAGCCTTGCCATCAATGACATCACGAAAAATGAAAGGATGATATGATGATGACACAGACTGTTTATACCAATTATTGGGTCAATGAGCGTGTGGATTTGAAGAAAGAACACGGTAGCTATTTGACGGAAGAAGAAGCAATTAAAGGGATTGAAACATGGTGGGAAATCCATAAAGAACATTATAAAGAAGTCGAACATAAACGGACGAACTCTGGTGCTTTGGAGATTTATTATGGTGATCCACAGTATTACTACCGTATTGAAAAACGACAAATCAGTGAACCATTACCAAGCCGCACATATCGTCTAAAGTCTGCTGGTGAAATCCAATCAACACGAAAAATGAATCAACTTCGTGACGGCGTCTATCTGTTCGACGAGTTAGCCGAACCCTACCGCGACCGCTTAATTGTTACTATGGCAGATGCACAAAAAGTACGTGAATATGTCTACACTGATCATGGAGAACCCATAATCAAACTCGCCGATGTAAAGCAAATAAAATAGTGCGACAAAGAGCACTCTGACTTGAACCACTGGAGCAAAGGTCGCAGGAATGCTCATATGCGCTGCAAGAGTGTTATGAAGTAGACGTCGTCGCTGCCCGAACGAACCGATAGACCCCCCACTGCTCAACTAATGCAGTGGGGGGTTGAATGGTAATTACCTACTGGTGCTCCATCTTAACATCTCTAGATAAAAATATCATCATCCATAATATCGAGATATTCAAATTGCGCTGTGGCAAAAATATCATTAATCATTACCTCATCACGGAATGGGTCTCCTTCAAGACCTAATAGAAGAAGTATTTCTTTTACCCACTGATCCGCTGTCAAATCGATTTCATCGTAATGCGGATAGATAATCATTGCCATCGCATAAAAATAATCCATTATCATCCCTTCCATATGGGGATTTTCTTTTTCAACATAATCCAATAATTTTTGAATTACTTCTTGAATCAGTGGATGGTCATTGGCTACAGAAAGCTGTTCTAAATCCAGTATTTCATGCTCACCAAACCAACTATACTCTACTGTCCCACTTGTCTTATGGATAATCAGATGATGCAAGATATCATTTTTAATATAATTATAAAAATCATCCGACTGTAGGATTAATTCGAAAACAGGTCGCACTACTGAACTATCAATCTCATATAAGGGTTTCACTTTCAATAATTGTTCAAACGGCGGAATATCAAAATTATCTTCTACCCATTGTTCAAGCGAGTCTTGCTCAGTGGCTATTTCAATTTGCGTCTGTAATGACACCAACTCTTTGACACTTTCCAATTGTTCCTCTAGAACAGTAGTGTCCCAAGATTGTTTTTGCATCGCAGATTTTAATTCATTTAGTGTCATTAATCGTTGTTTAAATGGCATTAAAATGGGCAAACACTGCACATATAATGGGATTAGCGCCGGTCTCGTAATAAGATCTTCTACACGTGCAAAATTCGTTTCCCATAACTCTTTTACTAACGTTAAGCGCAATAAAATCATATTCACTTGAATGATTTCTTCAAATACTTCATCTTGCCACTCTATTTCTAATGACCTTTGTAAATGTTCGAGCGCCTCATCCTCTTTGCCCTCTAATAATTTTTTCATTCCTAATCGGTATAATGTCTGTGCATCTTCTGGTAATTCTAAAATCTCTTTCATTCTTCATTCCTCATTTTCGTAGAGTTTCGCGTTCAATCAATGTCGCATCACAAAAGTTTGCTACTGATTGAAGTTGTTTGCCGTCAATTCGTTCCATTAGTAACTGTACGCATTTCTTACCCATATATTCAATATCTTGCTTCATCGTCGTCAATTTCGGTGATGCAATGCAATCTAAAAACACACCATCAAAACCTGTAATTCCATAATCGGATAGATTTAGACGCTGATTTTTCAATCCACGTTGAATTCCTAGAGCGATACGATCTGTTGCGCAAATAAAACATGTATTCGGCTCAAAGGTCATCGCCTGTAATAATTGTTCGGCAGCCATCGCAGAATTTTTTACTTGATAGATCTCATAAGTCTGTGACGTTGCTTGGACCATCGCATTTAAAAAGCCTTGTTTTCGAGATGCTGCAAATAACTCTGGTACATCCATGCCAACATAAATATAATGTTCATATCCTTTTGTCATCGCAAACGTTGTAATGGTTTCTACTGCTTTTTGATTATCTGAGTCGACAAATGGCAGATGAATATCATTTTCACCAAAAATAATCAGTGGTGCTTGAATTTCTTTAACCCAATCATAATCTTCTCGAGTCATCCCAGTAATAATATAGCCATCACCGCCACCTAATTCATAAGTGTTTTCCGTGACAAGTTGCAGTGCATAATGGTATTGATCCAATGCTTCCGCAATGCCTTTTATTAAGTGCATATAATAAGGCTCCGTGCTGTCCATCTCTTCTAAAATCAGCACTTTAACAATCATCGTTCGATTTTGTGCCAAGGCTCGAGCCACCGTATTCGGTTTGTAGCCTAATTCTTCCATCGCCTGGTGCACGAGTGTTTTAAGTTCATCCGTTACTAATTCAGGATGATTAATGACTCGCGATACTGTCATTTTTGACACATTCGCTTTTAACGCGACATCTTTTAACGTTACCAAAATTCTCACCTCAATTATTTGTAGCGTCGCTTTATTATATCGCATTTTGACTAACTTTGTCATGGTATCTTGTACAAAAATTAACGAAAAATCAATAAAATCTATCTTAGAACGATTAAAAGTAAAAAAAACTGGTAAAATGACATTTACCAGTTGACTACATTTATTGTTGATAATCATAAATTCGCTGATGATTGACGACTTTTTTCAAGTAGTACCCGGATTCTAGCGCTTGATACGGCGTATCCTCTTCGCAAACTTTGCTTAAAAAGACCGTTTCATACCTTTCTACCGTTAAAGCTTCGCGTCGCTCAAGGTGTGCTAATATGGCAGCTTTATCAATCATTGCCGCAAATCCTGGTTGCAATTGACCAATAATTAATTCAGCAACCGCCCCTGAACCATAACTGAATAACCCTAATCGTTGCCCTTCTTGTAATGAATCGTCCATTGCCAATAATGATAATAAACTTAAAAACATAGAGCCCGTATAAATATTCCCAACCATACGATTGAGATAACTTGCCTGATCATAGTGCGAAAGCCACCGCGAGAGATGAGATTCTGGTGCACCTGAAGCTTCATACGCTAATAAGGCTTTGCGACCCATTTTTGTAAATGGCAAATGGAACACTATCGCTTCTAGTGAATCCAACAGCGTCGGATGATGTCTCGTTGCCTCTTCTAAAATCGTTACGAATTCATCTTGATATAATTTTGTCGAGAATTGTCCATCAACCAACGCATATTCTGAGTGATTAGGACGCCAAAAATCAAATTGATGGTTCGTATGCATATAACTTTTTTCATCAATAGCTAAAATACGTGGCATTGCACTAACTAGCATGGCAACAGCACCCGCACCTTGTGTTGCTTCCCCGCCTGTATTCAGACCATAACGTGCAATATCTGTTGCGATAACAAGTACTTTTCGTTCTGGTCGTAAACGAACATAATCGCAGGCCATCTGTAACCCGGCCGTTGCGCCGTAACATGCTTGTTTAATTTCAAAAGCTTTAGCAAATGGTTGAATCCCTAACATTTCATGGACAAAGGTTGCGATTGATTTAGAAAAGTCCACACCGGATTCTGTACCGACGATAACTTGATCAATACTCGCTTTGTCTTCTGGCGTTAATATGCTTGCTGCTGCATTAGCGGCCATTGCCACAACATCTGACGTAAGAGGCGCCACTGCCATTTTTTCTTGACCAATACCAATGGTCCATTTGTTTGGATCAATGCCACGATACGTCGCTAATTCACGCATATCCATATAATAACTTGGTACATAAAAACCAATTTTATCGATTCCTATTTTCACTTGAATGTTTACCTCCTAAGTTCACTTATGCACTTACGATATTGATATTCAAAATTGTCGCTTCTCATCATAACACTAATAGGATAAACTTGCTAGTTTTTTCGTTTTTTAGTATTAGCACTTGAAAGCTCCCTAAGTTGTATCTAGTTTTGATGCAAGAAATGAACACACATTCAGTGCTCAATTTTTCACTCTACTAGGTTGCGCTTTTGAACTAACTATGACTCGAGCGTATTTGTTCAAGTAATTCAGCAGCCACACGTTGACTCATTGATGGCGCTGCTTTTAATTGTGCAATCAAGGCTTCACGCTCTTGATCCGTTGCACCAACTTGAATCGCCAATTGCCGTGCATGCAATCCCATATGTCCTTTTTGAATGCCTTCAGAGACAATTGCTCGTAGTGCAGCAAAATTTTGCGCTAGACCAACTGCTGCAATGATACGACTGAGTGTTTCAGCATCCGGGTTTCCTAATAATTCAAGCGACCATTGTGCGGTTGGATGTACAGATAAGGTGCCACCGACAGTAGCTACTGCTAATGGTAACTTAATTTTTCCAACGAGTGCGTGTTCCTCTATCGTCCACGTCGTTAAAGGTTGATAAGAACCATCCTGACTCGCAAAAGCGTGTACTCCAGCTTCTACAGCGCGCCAATCATTACCAGTTGCCATTAATACCGCATCAATACCATTCATGATACCTTTATTATTAGTCGTTGCCCGATAGGGATCCAATTGAGCATAACGACTGGCAGCAGCGATACGCGTTGCCATTACTTGTGCTTTTTCTAATTGACTATCCAGCGACTTAATCGGCACACGGCATTTAGCTGTGACTAGTGAATCCGGTTGATAATTCGATAAAATACGCATCAGCGCCAGCATATCATGTTGTGCTTCAATCATCGGGCTTAAACCTTCAAGCACATGATTAATTGCATTGGCCCCCATCGCGTCACAAGGATTAAATCCTAAGTAACCCACAATAAATTCACCTTTTTGCTCAAACCAAACCCGTGTCGGTCCACCCCCTCGTGCGACCATTGATGGCGATAAGATTTTTGCTTGCTTCAACAAGACATCACATTGGTTATTCAGATTAGCTATTAGACCGTCTGGGTCTCCTGAGTATTCAAAGACCATTTGTCCAATTAATTCACGCGGCTGAGCGGTAGTGTGAATATTGCCTACACGTTTTGCTCCATTACTGGCTGCAGCAATTACAGAGGGTTCTTCAATCGCCATCGGTATGACATAAGCTTCACCGTCAATCGTAAAATTAGTCGCGATACCTAATGGTAAAGCGTATTGTCCCACATAATTTTCAATCATTGCATCTCCCGTTGCATCCGTTAATGCGCAAACTTTAAGTTCAGGTAAATGGGGTAAATTCATCGCTATTTCGCGATTACGTTCTTCTCGTGATAAACGGTAAAATCCTGATAACTCCATCAATATTCCTCCTCTAAATTCCATCTTGAATCATCTAAAAAGTTCTCCACTTCAAAGACTTGGCAACATCTTCTAGTCTCCGCTGTCATTAATTCATTCTAGATGGATTATTATTTTATTATTCTTATAATTAGTGCAATTGGAGCAACTAGGTATTGGCATCAAAATATATTTTGTCGCTGCACACAAGCGGTCAACTTTGCTCCAGTGCTTTCAGTCAGAGCATCTGCACTCACGCTATGTTTTAATCTGATGCACACCGATTGACTTGACGCTCACTTTACAATACTCCCTTTTGCGTTATACGCACACTGGCATATTGTATTTCAATTTGTTCAAACGGTCTCGTCGCTCCCTTCATCAAGCTGTCGAAGCGGCTTTAAACCGTCTGAGGAATATCATCCTCTCTGAGACCCTGGCTGCCAGTAGTTCCAGTCAGAATAGTCTTGCTCACAGTATGTTTATTCTAATTTTTTCCTATTATAGTGTATCATAATTGCATTGATTTTTCTCGGTAATTGGCTATTTTTTTGATGTAAAAGTACCGAATATTCAAAAAACTCTTTTAAGCAATTTCAACCATGCTTAAAAGAGTTTCATCCTTATTATGGTGCTTCTGTCGTTTCTTCAACAGTTGATTCTTCTACTGTCGTCTCACTTGTCTCGCTTGGTTTATCAAGTGATGAAACAACCTTTAAGTCGCCATTAATATATTGTTTTAACACAGGCATCCATTGGAATGTCGCTGAGTAAACTGTCGACTCATCCATTTGTTCGTCTGCCTCAGTAGTCGTTGTTGCTTCTTCAGAAATAAATTCTTCTACTTGTTCCATATTGGTGGTTTGCTCATTAGCAATCGGTTTATCTTTATTCTCTGCTTTAACAGGAGACATCACCATATTTAACACCATTTCTTTGTCTTGCCACTGTTCTTGATACGTTTTCTTATCGAGAGCAAATGATTTAATAATCGTCGTCGACTGTCCTGGCTCTAGTCGTTGACCGTACAATTGATTAATTAAGACATAATCACTATTGATGACATTATTATTAATGGTCAGCGTCACTTTACTATCGACCGGCAATAACACTTCATCCGTATTGTTCTCTACCTCCACTTCTACCGAGACAATCACTTGTCCATTCGGGAAGTACTGGAACGACTCCTTATAGTGTTCTTTTGGCGTAAAGTCAGACACTTCAATCCGTTTAACATTAAAAGTAACACCTTTATCCTTGGCCGTCATATCTAATGTTTCGTCTGCTAGGACATTTTTCGTCCCCCACCATTCAGCTGTTACTCGGTCTTGAATACGAGAAGCATTTTCATGTAACTCGGATTCTACTTGTTCACTCAATGGTAAAAACAATGGTAATTCAGATCCTAAATCATTGGTTTCTAATCCTACTATCGCATCATTCGACGCCACTGGTGGTACGACCGTTAAATACAATGCACCTAAATCCTTGGCTTTTTCTAAATCCTCTTTCGATAAGGCAAAGACTAGATAACCTTCAACGGTTGAGCCAGCAGCCATTTCCCCTTTACCATTCTCTAATAAAATCTTTTGCAAATTACCTGATTCCATTGGATACAAACCTTGGCTAGAATAATGGGATACTGGTGCATCCACATAAGTTAAACGTAACTCATCAATAGGAAAATAAAAAGGCGCTTTCGTAGTATTCGTTATGGCTGCATTAATTAATACAATCGCACCCCCATCGTTTGATAATCCCGTAACTGCGTCATTAGATGCTGCTTCATAAATAACCATCTGTTTGACAACTAAATCAAATCCTGCTTGCGAATGTACAATGGGTTGTTTTAAACGATATAATTCATTATTAACTTTAAGCGACTGAATACCCTTGATAGCTTCTTCGACTTCTGCTTGTTCTGGTACAAAACGTGAATCAACAGTCTTTTCAGGTGCTGCAGTCGATTCTGCTGCATTCGATGTCGTTGCTTGCGTTGTCGTTACTTCTGCTTTTTCTTCAATAAATGATTGATACTGCTCGCTAATGCGACGACAGCCCGCTAAAGTAAAAGCTGTCAGTGTCACTAGTGCCAGTTTATTCAACTGTTTCATCCTGATTCCCTTCGTCTTCATTTTCGATTTCTTCTTTTGCTTCTTCTAGTAAATCATCATTATCAATTGTTTTCAATACCATTTTTTGATCATCGTATAAATATTTATCATCATCTTCATAGGCATCACTGGCTTCACGGTACCATGAATAGATTTCTGTCGCAATCACTTTAACCACCGCATACATCGGCACCCCAATAATGACACCCACGACACCAAATAATTTCCCTGCACCCAATAAAATAAATAAAATAGTTACTGGATGGACTTTTAAGCTATTACCTAATACTTGCGGTGAAATAAAACGTCCTTCAATCGTTTGTTCGACCATCATTACAATAATCACTTTAACTAACATCAACGGTGACGTAATCAAGCCCACAATAATCGCTGGTATCACCGCAATAATTGAACCTAAAAATGGGATGATATTAAGTATCCCTGCTAAAATTGCTAAGGTAGCACCGTACTCTAACCCAATAATCGCATAACCAATCGCAAACATAATTGCGACACAAATCGCGACAATTATTTGTCCACGAATATACTGCGATACTTGATAATTACCTTGATAAAGCATCCGGCTGACAGATTGACGGTATTTTGTCGGTACATAGTACAATATTTTTTTAGGAATACGTTCCGCATCCACTAGTAAATAATACAAAATAATCGGAATAGTAATCAATCCAGTCACTGCTGAAGTGACCGTTCCTAAAATATTTCCGATACCACCAAAGGTCGATGACACAATCGGATTCAAGCGCGACGTAATATTTTCCAATGAAAAATTCTCTAATAATGGCTGCAAATCGAATTCTTTAAACAATTTTTCCAATGAAAATGGTAAATTATCAATCATTTCCATCAATGTTTTGTAGTAAGCAGGCACGTTTTCAACGAAAGATTTCGTTTGATTTTGAACAATCGGTACTAAAGAACCAATACTCAAACTTATCACCAAAATTAATAAAATAAAAATCCCAAACACCGAAATGGTTTTGCTAACACCTTGGCGCTCCAAAGAATTGACGACAGGTGCAAAGAGGTAATACAATACCGCACTCGTCACAACTGGAAATCCAAAGAGACTGAAAATACTATGTAAGGGTGTAAATAAATACGCTATTTTGGTAAAAATAAAAATTATTATTAAAACCAGAAGCACGGTTAACAAACTGCTAATTACTTTATTGTCTAATATCGCATGCCAAATGATTGGCTTTTTCACTGATTGGTTCGTTTCAAATTCACGTTGGTGAGGCATAGGACTCCCCCATTTCTATTATCATTATTAGTATTTTAGCATAATTATCAAAAATTTACTGCATAAGACACTTTACAGTACGTTAACAAATTATCGATGTAACAACGTGATGACGGCGTCATAATCCAGTTTTACAGCCATTTCTAATCCAAAATTGCGATGCCATTGACAAACTTCTCCTGGCTAAATTCCCCATTTTTTCCTAAATCCATGTTATACTATTCTTAAAAACAAACCGGAGGTACCCTATGACTGAAACATATTTATTAGGTGGCTATACCAAACGAATCAATAAAGGTATCGCAAGCATTCAATTTGATGCAGCTACACAATCATTTTCTAACTATCAAGCAATTGCACCGTTAAATAATCCCACATGGGTGACAACTTCAAAAGATAATACTTATTTATTTGCTATCGACAAAGAAGAGTTAGGTGGCTTGGTAGTATTTAAACAAGAGGATACTAACAATAACTATACACGTTTGACTGCCTGTCATGCGACAGAAATTCCTGGCTGTCACATTAGTTATCATGAACCAAGTGGTGCGGTATATGTATCGAATTATCACCAAGGTAGCGTCGATATCTATTGCTTTGAAAACGAAACATTAACCTTTATCGAGCAAGTGAAACATAGTGGCTGCAGCGTACATGCTAATCAACAATCACCCCATGTGCATATGACACATTTTAATGCTGATGAAACACAGTTATATGTCTGCGATTTAGGCACAGACTCAGTCGTGTTATACACTATATTAGCAGACGGCACGTTAGAAAAAACAGACACCGTAAGTGTACCTGCTGGAACAGGTCCCCGCCACATTACGTTCCATCCAGCATTAAATATAGCTTATGTGATTGGTGAATTAGCTAATACCGTTTCTGTCTTTACAGTTGCTGATAACGGGCACTTAACGCTCATTCAAACTATTGCAACCACACCAAAAGAATACACTGAAACGTCAGCCGGTGCAGCGATTCGTGTGACTAATGATGGTCGCTTCTTGTATACATCCACACGTTTCCACAATATTATTACTGCTTATACCATACAAACAGATGGCACATTGACCTTATTACAACAAATTAACACTGGTGGTGACATCCCACGTGATTTCATTTTAAATGCGAGCCAAGAATATTTATTAGTGCCACATCAAGATTCAGACAAAATTACTGTCTTACAACGCAATGCCCAAACAGGTTTATTATCAAATATTGGTCGTTCTGCAACAGCACCTGAATGTGTCAATATTGTACCTGTTCACGCATAATGAATCTTTATTCCATCCATCAAACACACCAAAATGTCATTATCAGTAGCTGTGTAACTGGAAGACAAATACTAATACTTTATATCATGGAGCCAGAATTGCTGATTGTCAAAATGGATGGAAACGCACCCCATTACAAATAAGAGGGAGAATCGAATGAACGCTCATTATAAAAAATACGCCGATGTAGCAGCATTAGCCGGGCGTATCATGCTCGAAAGCCATGCTGAAAGCTACCGGGTTGAAGATACTGTCCGTCGGATTATGCAGACCAGTGGGCTTAACATTACCGAAGTCGTCTCAACAACTACTGGCTTATATATGACGCTAGATGATACCAACCCCGAGATTACACCGATTACGCAAGTGCGCCGTATCAGTGAGCGTGGCAATCATTTACGTAAAATCTATCATGTCAATAATGTTTCTCGACAATTAACCGCGGGTTTAATTACGATTGATGAAGCCAAGCAAAAGTTAGAATATATCGATGACTCCGAATACACTGCCTACAGTAAAGATTTAGCCGTCATCTTAATGGTTGTCGCCTTTACCTTATTACTTGGTGGCAATTGGTTAGAAATGGTTATTTCTGTTATTGCCGGAACAATTGTCGCTTTATCACGCATCGGTCGTGAATTAACTGAAATGAATCTCTTTATGTCTGGCATATTTGCAACAGCATTAACTGCATTTGTCATCCCTATCGTGCTATCATTTATCCCGCAATCGCTTAACAGTGATATCATCATCATCAGTGCGCTAATGCCCTTATATCCGGGAACAGCTTTCATGAACGGTATTCGTGACACGTTAAAAGGTGATTATAATTCAGGATTAGCACGTATTGCAGACGCTCTAGTGATTGCAGTTAGTTTAGCGATTGGTGTAGCAATTGGCCTATCCTTGTCATCGGGGGTGCTTGGTACATGATGAATGTCATCTTACAAGGCATTGCCGCCTACATCATTACGGTGACTGCCGCGATATTGGTAGAAGCACCCAAATCACTTATTTTTAAAACAGGTTTTTGCGGCGCTTTCGGATATATTGTCTACTATCTGATATTACCTTATTTGAATATGATTAGTGCCACCCTACTTGCCTGTATCGTTATTTCAATGACAGGACAAATATTTGCACGTTTATTTAAAGCGCCTGTGACAATTTTCTATATTCCAAGTTTTTTTACGCTAGTACCCGGTGCCGCCATTTATCGTACCGCCTTTTATTTGATTCAAGGTGATAGCGAGAAGATGAGTTATCACTTTATACAAACCCTTTTAATCGCCGGTGCCATCGCACTCAGTGTTTTTATTGTCGATTCCTTTTTAGAAATATATCATCATTTAAAACGTTAGGAGTTACATACATGTCCACCAATACGATTGATTTATCGCAAACTGTCCATCAAACTGTACAGGAACATCCAGAGATTAAAGAATTTTTGGTTGAACTCGGTTTTAAACCACTAGCCAATCCACTAATGTTCAACACGATTGCCCGTAAGACAAGTATTATTCAAGGTGCAAAATTGATTGGCTTATCACTAAAAGAGATTCAACAACAACTCGAATGGAATGGTTACGAAGTGATTGGAGTAGATGAAGATGACTAAACGGATTGACGTATTAAAAAATATTTTATTAGATTTACATCATGGCGCAACACCAGAATCAGTGCAGGCGCAATTTGACGCTCATTTTACCGGCGTCAGTGCGATTGAAATATCAATGATGGAACACGAATTAATGAATAGTGATACAGGAATTACTTTTGAAGATGTAATGAAATTATGTAATGTCCACGCAAATTTATTCAAAAACGCAGTACAAGATGTTGGAGTAGACGATAGCGAGCAACCAGGACACCCTATACATACTTTCCGTATGGAAAACATGGCATTACGCTCAGCAATTTTACGTATTAAACGATTACTCGCTGCGATAGAAGCCGCTCCTGAAGCAGAAGCTGGATTACTTGCTGGACTTAAGCGTCAATATGAATTGCTCGGTCAATTTAAACGCCACTATAACCGTAAAGAGTACGTGATGTTTCCAATTATGGAACGTTACGGTCATGATGCGCCACCTAAAGTGATGTGGGGTGTCGATGACCAAATTCGTGAATTATACGATACTGCGTATGAAACTTTATTGGCTTTTCCTGAAACGTCAATTGTCCAAGTAATAGACAGTTTTGAAGTATTCGAGCATGAATTTTTAGAAATGATTTTTAAAGAAGAATCGATTTTGTTAATGATTTTACTCGAAACATTTTCGCAAGATGATTGGCTTAGCGTCGCAAAAGACAGTGACCAATATGGCTACGCCATCATTAAGCCAGAAAAAGAATGGGTGCCAGAGCGTGTTGATTTTAATGCACAGTCACAAATGGTCATGGTTACTGATGATCTAGCAGAAAATGAGCAGGTGATTGAAACCGAACAAGGGACACTAACACTAAAATGGGAACCCAAGGTTAACGCTGTACAACCTATTGACTCACAGCAGCTACTCCCCTTTGGTCATGGTCATTTAAGTTTGCATCAAGTCAATTTAATATTGAATCATTTGCCGATGGAATTAACTTTTGTCAATAAAGACGATATTTTCCAATATTATAATGACCATGTGCCATTTGAAGAGATGATTTTCAAGCGCAATCCAAGTCAAGTTGGACGCAATGTTGAATTATGCCATCCACCAAAACTCATTGAACGGGTTAAATCAGTCATTGAACTTTTGCGGACCGGTCAACGCGACCAAGTTACTATGTGGTTCAAACGAGATGAACAATTCGTTCACGTTACCTACATGGCAGTCCGAAATGACGACGGCACCTTCGAAGGCGTCCTAGAACTCGTCCAAGATATCCAACCCTATGTTAATCTCAACAACGACACCAATAGAGAAATCACATAGTGTGAGCGAGGGTGGGATGCCTTGAACCACTGGAGCAAAGGTCGTAGAAGCACCGTTTTGCTTCAAGAGCTATGCGAAGTGGATGTCAAGCCAACCCGAGCGAACCGGCATACCCATAGTGTGACAAAGAGCGCTTACTCATATATAACAAGCCCCCACAACAACGATATATCACCGTTGTTGTGGGGGTTTTAGCTGTTAACAATATTTTGCGCGAGCGTCTTGAATCATTTGATGTGCTTTATCAATAATTGGCGTATCTGCATCCGTCACTTGTGACAACGGACCACGTACATGGCCAATATCTAATCCTTCACGTTTTAAAATTGTTTTCATCACATCATACAAGTTACCTTGACATTGTACCATGGTGAAAATAATTTCCGTAATTTTCATTTGAATTTCTTGTGCAAGTGCCAAATTATTATCTTTAAAGGCTGCATCGGCTGCTAAAAATAGTTCTGGCATAACACCGTATGTACCACCGATACCACCTTGGGCACCCATCGCACGACCACCGATAAATTGTTCATCTGGACCATTGAAAACTATCACATCACGATTAGCTTCAAGGCAGAAAGTTAAAATATCTTGAACCGGCATGGATGAGTTTTTCACACCGATAACATGAGGATTTTCTAACATTTTTTTGTACAATCCAGTAGATAACGCATATCCCGTTGTTTGTGGAATATTATAAATGATAAAATCTGTTTGTCCTGCATCAATCATCGCTGTCCAATATGCTTCAATGGATGCTTCTGGTAATCGGAAATAAATTGGTGGAATAGCAGCTAATGCATCTACACCTAGACTGGCTGCGTGTTTTGCTAATTCAACACTATCCCGCGTTGACGGTGCCGCAACGTGGGCGATAATTGTCATCTTGCCACCTACAGCTGCAATTACATTTTCTAGCACTAATTTACGCTCTTCGACATTTTGATAAATACATTCGCCGGAAGACCCACCAACATAAAGACCTTTAACACCCACTTCTAAATAGTGTTTTGCCAATTGTTGAATACGTTCTGGGCTAATATTGCCCTCTTCATCATAACACGCATAAAATGCTGGAATAATCCCTTGATATTTTGCCAATTTACTCATAATTATATAATCCTTTCGTTTTAGACACTTCAATGTCTGTTGCTACTAACCAATTAAATACCACGTCATTTACTAAGACATTTAAGCCTTCATGTGAATACTCACGTAATACATGGACCTCTTTTTCGGATTCAATGCGATTGTAAATGGCGAATTGAGTCGACGGTGGGCACACATCATCTTGTAAGCTCACATGCATTTGCACAGAAACTTTAATACGGTGTGCTAAGTTTTTTACATCAATATAGGCCAAAGTATCTAATAATTGGGCTTCAGTTTCGTGATAAGGGTCAAAGAATTTGAAATAGCGGAATAATTCATTATACGCTTCTTGCTTGTCCCCTAACTCTAACACTCGGGCATAATCTGATAAAAACGGATAAATCGTAGCGACACGTGAAATTTTTGGATTCAACGCACCCGTTACAACCGCTAAAGCTCCACCTTGAGACGCACCATATGTCATTAATGATTTTTCATCGACCCAATCCAATTGTGCAATGATATTGACTAATTGATAACAATCTAAATACACATCTTTAAAGAATAACTGGTCACGTCCTTCAATGGCACCACGAATAATCTGTCCCTTTACCGTATTCCCTTTTACTTGTAATTGGTCGATTGAACGACCAGACTGTCCACGCACATCCATGCAAACCACTGCAAAACCAGCGGCAACATAGTTTAAGCACTGCGACCAATCCGGACTGGACCCTTGATACCCATGGAAATAAAATAATACTGGTACATTATCCTGATTAGCTGGTTTTACTACTTTTGCAAATACTTTTGCTTCATTGGTACCATCAAACCATAATTCATAACAGTGACAATTTGGAATGGCGAAGGTCTTTTCAATCAACTGATACGTTGGTATCGAATCAACTTTTGCTAATTCCTCATCCCAAAACTGATCAAAATCAGCCGGAACCTCTCTTTTTCCTCGATAACGATACATCTCGTCAAGCGTCATTGTATCGAACATTTAAACACCTCTTTTGCGTCTATAAAACTTCGCTCAATCTACTCATGCTACGGACAATAAGTATTGAGTCCTTAATTATTTTGATAGTGGTCCTTCTTCATTTTGTAGCGGAAGATCATGCAATGGCTGGCGTCGCCGGATGAGCCATAATACAAAATTAAACACGGCACTAGCAGCAACAATGGGCATATAGACAAACAACACACTCGTCAAAAATTGTTCACCGGTGAATTGTTTCAGATACAACATTACCGCTAATGCAACCACACCGAATGCATTAATAATAAGTGGCGCGGTAAAATAGCGTTTAGCTACTCGGTTAATAATCACTGTCGCCATAATCGATAATCCCATATAGAAAATACCGTAGTAAAACCATCCAATTATCAATTGTCCTAGTGACATCTCATGACCTCCTCATAATCTATCGTAGAGAGCTATCTCACACCCTGTTTCCACAAATGAATGATACCACACTCCTATTAAAAAACCTAGACTTTAGACAATAATAGGCTACGGGGCATGATGCCCCATACCATTAAAACATATCTTCTTCGCCTGGGATGACGGGTACGACTTCCATAAAACGTTTAGCAATTTCTAATGGTCTTGTAATCGCACCGCCAACGACTGCCGTGTGAATACCTTTAGCAAAGGCAATTGACAACTCATCCGGTGTATGAATTTTTCCTTCAGCAACAATTGGCTTGTCGGTTTGTTCTACCAATTGTTTCATCAACTTGAAGTTCGGACCGCTTGACTCACCTTCTGTATACGGCGTATAACCATTCATTGTTGTTCCAATTAAGTCAAACCCTAATTCAGCCGCATTCAGCCCTTCTTCTAAGTTAGAAATATCAGCCATCAATAGTTGGTCTGGATATTTTTCTTTAATCGCTTGGAAAAACTCATTAATAGTTGTACCATCACCTCGTTTGCGTAACGTCGCATCCAAAGCAATAATGTCACTACCAACTTCTACTAATGCATCAACTTCGTCCATTGTTGCGGTAATATATGAATCATAACCTTCGTAATTTTTCTTAATAATTCCAATGACCGGCACGTCAAACGCTTCTTTAATCTGCTTAATATCAGTCACACCTTGCGCACGGATAGCCACCGCACCTGCTTCTAATGCGGCTTTTGCCATTAATACCATCACACCGCCCTCTGGACGATAGAGTGGTTCACCTGGTAAGGCTTGACACGATATAATTAATCTACCTTTTAATGATTCAATTAACGGATGTACCATTATCCTTTCACCGCCCCAACTGTAATACCTTGTGCAAAGAAACTTTGGAACATTAAGAACACAATAATCATCGGTAAAGATGCCACCAATGCACCTGCCATCAATAAACCATAGTTCAATGAGAACTCAGCTTGTTGTGCCATCGATGCTAACCCTAAAGGTAAAGTTTTCATCACTTCCGAGTTTGTAAACACCAATTGTGAGAAATAATCGTTCCAACTAGAAATAAATGTAAAAATCGCTAATGCACCAATACCTGGTTTAACAATTGGCAAGACGATATTGGTAAATTTCTTAATTTCACCACAACCATCAATATCTGCAGATTCTAATAATGAATCTGGCACTGAATGTGAGAATTGTTTCATCAAGAAAATACCGAATGGCCAACCCACTGCTGGCAAGATTAATGCACGATACGTATCCATTAACTGCATTTCTGTAATTAAACGCAATAATGGAATCAAGATAACTTGTTTTGGCAAGGCCATCGCTCCAATAAAAATAGCAAATAATAGTTTCACACCTGGGAAACGTTTTTTAGCTAATGCATACCCTGCTAATGACGCTGTCAAACAAACTAATATCGTTGTAGTAAGCGACACAAACACAGAGTTGAAGAACCATCTTGCTGTTAACGGCACTAATAATTGACGAAAGTTATCAAGTGTCGGAGACGTAGGAAACCATTGTGGTGGCAACGCAATCGCTACATCTTGTAACTTAAACGCCCCTGTTGCAATCCAGTAAAATGGAAAGATGAAGAAAATCGTTAAAGCCGATAACAATGTAAAGGATAAGATATTATATAATCCAAATTTTTTAAATTCCATAATTGTTACCTCCTAATCAATATCGCGGTTCAAGTATTTGAATTGTAATGTTGAAATCAAAGCAATAATCGCTGCTAAGATAACACCCATTGCACTCGCTTTACCATAATCTTGAATCTTAATACCTGTTTCATATACTAAGTACATAACGGTTGATGTCGCATAGTTTGGTCCACCGGCCGTCATCAATTGAATCAATGCGAAAATTTGGAAACTATTAATCGTAGTCGTAACCACAATATACAAGGTTGTAGGAATGATTAATGGCCAAATAATGTTTTTAAAGATAGTCCAGTTAGTTGCCCCATCAATTTTGGCGGATTCAATCAGTTCCACCGGCACATTTCCTAATGCGGCAATGTATAAAATAATCGGTTGTCCGATACTTGTTGTAATTAAAACGACAATAATAGCATAAATCGCAGTTGCTGAATTTCCTAGCCACTGTACATTACCATCGACAATATGCATTGATTTTAGCACATAGTTTAAAATACCAAAATCCGGGTTGTAAATCCATAACCATACTACAGTGATGGATACAACAGAAGATACCGCTGGTAAATAAAATACACCACGGAAGAAACTTCTAACAGCCGCCGATTTATTGTAAATATTAATCGCTATAAAGAGTGATAAGACCACTACAATTGGCACTGCAATCGCAACAATAAACATGGTATTACCCATGGAACGTAAAAATACGCGATCATCTAATAACTTTAAGTAATTATCTAATCCAACGAATAATTGTCGACGCCCACGGAAACGATACAATGACATATGAATCCCTTTAATCATCGGATACAAGACAAATGTCACAAAGAATACCATGGCCGGAGCAATAAATAGGTAACCACTCAAATCATATTTACGTTTCAAACGATTTAACATGTAATACTCAACTCCTTGTTTCATGTTATCAAGAGAAAAAGAACTCAAATTCATTCGTCGACAAAAAAGGGTTACGATAAAATAAGATGAGCCTCTCGCCGTAACGCATCCAATAAATACGTTACGACGCTGCTGTGGGTACACTGACTCCTACAACCTTGAGAAAATTCTCACGACTCATCTATTTTATTGTCAATCTTTCGTTTGTCTTCAATGAATATGAGCTCTTAATTCATCTTTTATTATTCACTTAATAATGCAGCTTCTTCTTTATAGATATCAGTTGCTTCTTTTACAAATGCATCTAATGCTTCTTTAACGTTTTCAGTATCACCAGATAATACACCTTGTAATAATGGGAACCATAATGGACGCATTCTTGCATATCCAGGAATTGTATTGTAGTAAGCACCGAAGTGATCACTTAATTTTTCAGCAAAAGCTAATTCTTCGTCATCGTACAATCCAGTGTCATCTTTCTTAGCAGAGAAGTTACCTGTAGCTTTCAATGTACGAATACCCCACTCTTCATCATTAATCATGAAATCAACGAATTGTTGAGCAGCTTTGATTTTCGCATCATCACCATTATCAAATACTGCTGGACCAGCAACTAAGTATTCATATTTTGGTGATTTGTCAACGTTAGGGAATGGTAAGAAACGAGCATTTAAACCTTCAGTATCTTTCCATTGTGCTAATAAACCAGGACTTGCTAAAATAGTTAAGGCTGCTTTACCAGATTTGAAGTATTCTAACGCATCTTTTGCTTCTAAGGCAGCACCTTGTCCAATAATACCTTTAGGTGCTTGTTCTTTAATCCATTCCATCGCTTTAACGCCGGCTTCATTGTTGATGGTATATTCCGTTACGTCATCGTTTGTAATCCATGAACCGAATAAGTTTGAAACGAATGCACGTGGACCTTGGTCACCAGCTGCTGATTTAGAGTAAAGTACTGTCGGAATCATATCTGGATCTTTTTCTTGTACAGCTTCTAAGAATTTTTGGAATTCTTCAACTGTCCAATTACGGTCTTCAGATTTTAATGGTAATAAATCAGTCACACCTAATTTATCAGTGACTTCCGTATTAACTGCCATTAAGAATGGCGCAATCCCTTGTGGATATAAGTATAAGTCGCCATCAAATGAACTTGCCTTAACTGCTGATTCATTTAATTTTGATGTATCAACATCTTTGAATGGTGCTAAATATCCTTTGCTTGCCCAGTCAATAATACGTCCTGGCGCATCATAGATAACATCTGGGTTTGTTTGTGATTGTAAAGCTGTTTCAACTTTGGCTGGACCATCAGTAAAGTCTAATTTTTGATACTCAACTTTAATATGTGGATATTTCTTTTGAAATGCTTCAATCAATGCTTTATCGTATTCTTCAGGTGTTTTAAATTCACTATCACTTGTAAAGTTAGGGAAGTTCCAGAATTTAATTGTTACAGGTTTTTCTTCTGCATGAGCAATTGCTGGAGCAAATTGAGCAGTAATCCCTGATAATAATGATGCTGACATTGCTAAAGCAACTAATTTTTTAAATTTATTAAATTTCATGATGTTAAATCCTCCGTAAAATTGGTATTTTGTAAAATTTCTTGAACTGTTGTTTTCATCTTTGTTGCATAATTGTGGTCTTCCAATAATTTCAGTGTAATCACATCTACCAAATAGAAAAATGGTAATTGTGTATTTACAAACTGCTCATTATTCACGAAACGACTACTATGAACAAATAATACTTCATCTGATAATTTTGCGATTGTACTACCTTTAATACTTGTGATACTAATAGTTGTTGCCTTATTTTGTTTAGCATTTTTTATTGCATGAATCACTTCCTTCGTTTCTCCTGAGTTACTAAAGCCGATAACGACATCGCCTGCTTGCGTAATCGCACTACCGATAATCATCATATGTGAGTCCGACTCTCCAATGGCATTTAAGCCCATACGAGACAAACGTATCGCAAATTCCTTCGCGGTCAGTCCTGAACTCCCCATACCATAAATAACAATCCGATTCGCATTCATAAGTAAGTCAATCACTCGACTGATTTGTTCTTCATCAAGGAGTTCCGCCGTTCGCTCGATTACCCGATTATAATACTGCAAAACAGTATGAAACTCATCTAATTCTTTCGTATCCACTACTGGGGTAGCGCTCGCTTGTAGTTCCATCTTTAATTCGACAAAACTTTCGCAACCAATCTTGCGACAAAAACGTGTAATCGTTGCTGCCGACGTCCCAATTGAGTGGGATAATTCATGGATACTGATGTTTTTTAACTGATGTTGTTCTTGAAGCAAGTAGGTAGCAATTAATCGTTCTTTCGGCGAAAAATTTACAAAGTTTGCTTCAATTTTTTCAACCAAATTCATTGATGCATCCCCTCATCATTAGTGTGCTTCATGTAAATGGTAGTATAAGGCTCCTAACATACCTGCGTTGTTTCCTAACTGTGCCGCTGAAATCTTCGCTGTTAAAAAGCGTTTATCAATGGCGATATCCGATAGACGTTGTTTAAGTGCTGGTAAAATAATCGCTGATTGAGCTAACACTCCGCCTCCCAGAACGATATATTCAGGATTAAGCAAATAATGTATCGTCAATAAACCTTGTGCTAAGCTATCGATAAAAGTATCAAAGACAAAGCGTGCTTTTTCATCCTTATCATTTAATAAGGCAAAAAATTGTTCGCCACTCACTCGATAACCCAACGCCTCTTGTGCATGAGCCAATAATGCGGTAGTCGACGCCATGTCCTGAAACATCCTGCCACCAGGTAATGGTAAATAGCCGACTTCACCTGCCATATACGTCTTACCTTCGTACAAATGTCCATCGATTAATACTGCACCGCCGACACCCGTCCCGATTGTCAGACAAACCATTGACTGCGGTCGACTATCTGGTACAAATCCTTTCCAATACTCACCTAAACAAGCAGCATTGACATCATTAATGACCGTACAGCATCGATTGGTTACAGATTCAACACGCTTCTTAATCGGCGTTCCCGTATATTCTGGAATTGTGTAACCAGCATAAGTGATAGTACCCGACGTTGAATCTACAACACCCGCTGTTGCGACTGCTACACCATCAAAGTCATATTTTGCTTGCATCGTTTGGCAAATCTCAATCACTTGATCCAAAATATAATTCGTAGTATCGGTACAATGTGTTTTAACTCTGTAGGTTTTTGTTAACGCCTCGCCCTGTTCATCTAATAAAGCATATTTGATAAATGTTCCGCCAATATCTATCCCTAGATATGACACACCCTCACCTCCAAGTCATGTTTAACTTGACTGTAACTGCTTAAAATCAGTATACATATTAAACGCTTTCTTGTTTACGGTTTCATTATATCACGAGCGAAAATAAATTTCAACACTTTTTTTTATGAAATTTTGTTTATCGCGTGAAATTTTAACTATAATTTAAAAACACATGATACACATCGTGTGAACGAGGGTGGGATGCCTTGAACCACTGGAGCAGAGGTCGCAGAAGCGCCGTTGCGCTTCAAGAGCTATGCGAAGTGGATGTCAAGCCAACCCGAGCGAACCGGCATACACATAGTACCAACGAATGAGTTCGAGCCAGACCACATTACCCACCCAATAAACACTCAACTATATCGCCGAACATACCAAAAAGCAAAAAGAGCTAGGTACCAACACCTAGCTTCTACCATTAAACTATTCAATCACTTTAACCACAGTACGTCCAACATGAGTCCCCTGTTTCAATTGATTAAGTGCATCAGCAACGTCAGAGAAACCAACCTCATCAACCGTCAACTCGTCAAATACATGCCACTCATTCGCAAATCTATCCAGTACAGCACGACGATCTGCTCGTGGAATATTTACCGAATCAATACCAAGTAGATTTACTCCTCGTAAAATAAATGGTAACACAGTCGTATTCAGCTGAATGCCTCCAGCATTACCACATAATGCCATACTACCGCCGTATGAAACTTGCGGAATCAAGTGTGTTGCCACCTCACCACCAACATTATCAATAATAAAATCAAACTTTTCTTTCAATAATAATGGATTTTCTTTAATGAATACTTCAGTCGCATCCATCACATTGTTTGCGCCAGCTGTGCGTACAACAGCTTCTTGATATGGTTTACGAATTAATGCTGTCACATTTGAAAAACCAAGTGCACGTAATAAACGTACTGCAACACTACCGACACCACCAGAAGCACCAGTAACTAAAATCGCAGGCTGCTCTTCCACACGCATACCATGTCTCAATAACGCTTGTACTGCTAAAGCAGCTGTTAAACCAGCCGTCCCCATCATCATCACTTCTTTAGATGTCAATCCTTCCGGTAAAGGCATCACCCAATCTTTTGGCACGCGCGCAAATTCACTCAGCCCACCTGTATGGGACACACCTGCGCCATAACCAATCACCGCTACCAATTGACCTACTTGATAAGTACCTGTTGAATCTTCAACCACTTCACCACTCAAGTCAATCCCCGGAATCATTGGATAATTACGAATTACTCCTCCTTTAGGACTGGACGCTAACATATCCTTATAATTCAACGAACTATAATGTACCTTAATCAATACCTCGCCTTCACTTAATTGATTACGGTCAATCGATTTTAAGGAAAATGTATGTTGTCCCTCTACTTCATCAACCACCCATGCACGAAATGACTGTTCATTCATAAAATATGCTCCTCCTAAAAAATTATTTTTTCTATTCAATTATTCACGTTTTTTTGAAAACGCTTATAGCCATACTTTACACAAAAATCACTTGTATTTCAACGAAAGCACACTGAAATACAAGTGATTGATACTCAAATTTATTGATATGAATCTTGGACAAAATGCCCCGGCGCAATTTCTTTTAATGTAGCATTTGCATTTAATTGCTGCTCATTAAAAATAATCCGCTGACGCTGACGCTCATGGTCAGGGTCTGGTAAAGGTATTGCCGAAAGCAAACTCTTCGTATATGGATGTTGCGGACTGTCATATAATGTCTGCGCATCAGCTAACTCCACTAACTTCCCATGATACATCATCCCGATACGGTCACTAAAATATTTTACCATCGACAAATCATGAGCAATAAATAAATATGTCAAACCATGATTTTGTTGCAACTTTTCTAACAAATTAATGACTTGTGCTTGAATCGAAACGTCTAGCGCAGAAATCGGCTCATCACAAACAATAAATTCCGGTTCAACTGCTAATGCGCGGGCAATTCCAATCCGTTGTCGCTGACCACCTGAAAATTCATGTGGATAGCGTGAGGCATGGTCGATATTTAAGCCAACCGTCTCTAATAATTGATTCACACGGTCATTGCGTTCTTTCATGTTCGCTGCTAAACCATGCACATCAATCCCTTCCGCAATAATATCACGTACTTTCATCCGCGGATTCAATGATGCATACGGATCTTGGAAAATCATTTGAACTTTTTTATTGAATGCTCGGCGTGCTGCGAGTGATTGTTTGGCATTTACAACTTCTCCATCATAAATAATCTGTCCTGCAGTCGGCTGGAGTAAGTTTACAATGGTACGACCAATGGTTGACTTACCACTACCTGATTCACCGACAAGACCAAATGTTTCACCCTTATAAATATCAAAACTCACATCATCAACTGCTTTAACTTCTTGAGGAGTCCCTTGATTGTAGTAAAGTTTTAGTTCTTTTACTTGAATTAATTTTTTACTTTCTGTCATCATTGCACTCCTTTCGTTGTCCGCTCAGACTCTAATGGCGACTGCTGCAATTCGCCCGGTGTGCTACTGGCAACATGATGGATATCCAGCGTTTCCTTCACACGATATGATTTTTGTTTTGTTTCAAAATACTGGTAACGATCTAAAATCGATTGTGGTGGCGCCACCGTTGGGGCATCAGGATGTAATAACCACGTTGCCGCATAGTGTCCCGGTACTACTTCAAACATCGGCGGTTGCATTTCAAAATCAATCGCTAACGCGTACTCATTACGTAACGCAAACGCATCGCCTTTTGGTGGATTTAACAAATCAGGTGGTGTGCCTGGGATAGCATATAATTTTCCTTTTTGATGCGGTGTCGGCATGGCACTCAACAAGCCCCATGTATACGGATGTTGTGGGTGATAATAAATATCATCGACACTACCAATTTCTACAAATTTACCTGCATACATTACCGCAACCCGGTCCGCGACATTTGCTACTACACCTAAATCATGAGTAATAAAAATAATCGACATGCCTTTTACCCGTTGAATTTCTTGTAATAACTCAATAATTTGGGCTTGAATCGTCACATCTAAAGCTGTTGTTGGTTCATCCGCAATTAAAATTTCTGGGTCACCTGCTAACGCAATCGCAATCACAATTCGTTGCCGCTGACCTCCTGAAAATTGATGGGGGTATTGCTTCAATCGTGCTTCTGGCTCACGAATACCACATAGAGTTAGTAACTCAATCGTCTCATCAATCGCTTCACTTCGTGACATACCACGTTGTTTCGTCAACACTTCCATAATCTGTTGACCAATTGTTAATGTCGGATTAAGTGACGTCATAGGGTCTTGGAAAATCATCGCAATTTGCGTACCACGAATATCACGCATTTGACGCTCAGAGAACTGCAATAAATTTTCGCCATTAAAAATAATCTCACCGGCTTTAATAGCTGCATTTTTCCCAAGCAATCCCATAATTGACCGTGTCGTCACCGTCTTACCTGAACCAGACTCACCAACAATTGCTAGCGTCTCACCTTTCTTCAATTCAAAATTAACACCACGAATCGCCTGTACTTCGCCAGCGAAAGTCTTAAAATGAACATGTAAATCTTTAACTGTTAAAATTGTTTCACTCATCGCTGCACCTACTCTTTCATTTTCGGATCAAACGCATCACGCAATCCATCCGCTAATAAGTTAAACGACAACATTAATACTGAAATCACTGCTGCCGGATACCACATGAGATGCGGCAAGAAACGGAATGTTTTGTATCCATCATTTATCAATGTGCCTAATGATGCATTGGGCGCTGGTATTCCAATCCCAATAAAACTGAGAAATGCCTCAAAGAAAATCGCTGATGGCAAAGCAAACATCACTTGCACAATAATAATACCAACCATATTCGGCAAGATATGTTTCCACATAATTTTAATCGGATGCTGTCCTAACACTTGCGCAGCTAAGACATACTCTGTCTGCTTCAATCGCAATGTTTGCGCTCGAACTACACGTGACATCGTAATCCAACTCGTCAAAGCAATGGTAATGATAATTGAAGCAATTCCTGGTTTTAACACTAATAACATTAAAACGACAATCACTAAGTTAGGGATACCCGATAATACTTCTAAAATACGTTGCATCACTGTATCAACTTTCCCGCCAAGCCAACCGGAAATCAAACCATAAATAATTCCGAACACTAAGTTAATCATTGCTGCTACGAAAGCAACCAGTAGAGAGATACGTGTACCATATAGAATGCGTGATAATAAATCACGACCTAAACCATCGGTACCTAAATAATAGTAAACACCCTCTGGAATACCCGCTTTTTCATAGCCATCAACTAAATTACCACCACGATTGAGTGACTTTCCATCAAACCACGACCACGATTCCAAACCCGGTATCTTCGGTGCTAAATTCGCATGAGCAGGATTTTGTGCAAATGGCGAAGCCGGCGCAATAAGCGGTGCAAAAACTGCTAATAATACAATTAATATGACTACAACTAAAGAGAACATGGCCCCTTTATTTTTCTTCAACCGGCGCCACGAATCTTGTACAAAGTTCAGGGATGGCACATGAATGGCTTCACTTTCTGCTTGCGTTTGGCGATTATCAACACGTAATAGGCTGGTATCAATAGAAGCTACATCCGTTAAAAGTGTTTCGTTATAACTTGACTTTGCAATACGTTCGACCATCTACTTGCCTCCTTGTCCCATTCGCATACGTGGGTCTACTACCCCATATAAAATATCTACAATCAAAATCATTACCACTAAAAGTGTTGAGTACATAATAGTAATCCCCATAATTGTCGGATAATCATTGACTAAAATGGATTTCGTAAATTGTTCCCCAATCCCCGGAATTGAAAAAATTTGTTCAATCACTAATGATCCTGTCATCAAGCCAGCTGTTACCGGCCCTAAAATCGTTAATAATGGAATCAATGCATTACGTAGGGCGTGTTTAAAGATAATATAAAATTTAGAAAAACCTTTTGCCCGTGCTAATTCAATGTAATCACTATTTAATACTTCAATCATTTCAGTACGGATAAACCGTGCCGCTTCCGCCATCGGTGAAATTGATAAAGCCAGAGTCGGTAAAATCGTTGAGGCAAAACCATTACGCCAAAAAGCAATGGGTAAGAGATTAAGCCATACAGCAAAAACAAATTGTAAAATAACCGCAAAGACGAAGTTTGGCACACTACGACCACCAATCGCAAAGATAGACGTAAAAGTATCAATCCATGTATTTTGCTTCACTGCCGCAATCACGCCAAGTAAAATTCCTACCGTCGTACCCAGTACCATCGCTTGTAAACCGAGTTGCATCGACGGACCGGCACGGTCGGCAATAATTTGTGTTACCGGTAAGTTATTAAATTGAAAAGACACGCCAAAATCACCACGTACCACATTCGATAGATAGGTAATATATTGTTGAAAAATCGATTGATTCAATCCATACTTTTCATTTAGTAATTCTAATTGTTTAGCTGTTAATAAATCCTGGTTCGCAAACGGCGTCCCCGGAAGAAATTGTAGCAATAAAAACGTTGCAGTTATAATCACAAATAATGTCAACGCCATATATAAAATTCGTCTTAATAGATATTTCCAATAGCCATTCATTCTTTCACCTTCTTTAAAATTTGTTATTTGAGTTAATCGTTGTTGTGCCCGAGCTTACGCTTGGATGAGTTACTGCCGTGCGGATAATTGTTCACGTCAAGGTACCTGCGCTCACAGTATGTAGGCCAACTCGGTTGGATTAGCTTGACATCCACTTTGCAAAACACTTGGTGCAGTTCCGGCACGCCGTAATTTTCCTCCAGTGGTTCATTTCAAAGCGCTCATTGTCGCACTATGTGTATGCCGGCTCCTATGAGCTGAAATGACATCCACTTCAGAAGTCACCTCTGTGCGTTACACGCACGCCAGCAACTTCCTCCAGTGGTTCATTTCAAAGCGCTCATTGTCGCACTATGTGTATTATATATTTTTTTTATTGTTTAGTTAAATAATATGTTTCAGCGTGTTAACTTTTTTAAGGAATGTTTGTGTTTGCACTGATATTCGGTATCAACTTGTGTATTTTGTGTACATTGCTTCAGCATTACGTGTAAAACAATTATTATTCAGCTCATTCACGCAAGCTTGAAAAAAGAGCTAGTCGGGGTCGTCCTAGCTCCATTTTCTCACAATATTTCACTTACTTAAACGTCAATGTCGTAAAATCAACGCCTGACCCAGTTGGACTGGCTTCAATGTTGTCTATTTTATCTGATACCAATAAGGTCGTATTATTTTGGATGAGCGGAACTAAAACACGTCGATCTAACAAGTAATTTTCCGCTTCATGTAATAATTCATAACGGCGCTCTGGATTAGCTACCACTTCGGGTGAATTCGCTTCACTAACTAATGCATCAAATTGTTCATCGAAAAATTGTGCATGATTATGTTCCGCATTGGTTAAGAAGTTAATTAAATACTCATCCGCATCTCCTAATGTCCCACTCCAACCTCCAATAGCAATATCAAAGTCAAATGACATCATTTCATCAAAGCGGTTTTTAGCCGGTAATGGCCGTAAATTTAACTTGAACCCCTCTAAGTTACTTTCGACTAGCCCTTGAATAAATTCACCAATTGTTTTCGTCGTTTCGCTATCGGTTACTAATAAATCTAACTCCACCGTATCTGTACCTAATTCTTGTTTCGCTTTGGACCAATGTTCTTTTGCCAATTCAACATTAAATTCGCCATAATCCGGTTGTTCTTCCACGTAGTCTTTTCCGGTCACTGAGTTAAAGACGACATTTTGCGGTACTAAACCTTTTACTGCTTCGGCGCCACCGTTTAAAATATCTTTCGTCAATGTTTGGCGGTCGATAACATAAGATAATGCTTTACGTAAATTTTCATTCTGCAATGCTTCATTGGAGCTGATACCCATTTCAATGTATGAATGCGAGAGTCCTGGGAAACTGACTAAATTTTCGCTATCTTTAAATTCTGCTAATAATGGACCAGAAATAGCTGCCGCATCAATCTCACCTGCTTCAAATAATTCCACAGCCGTATTTGGATCTTTTACTACATCTATATGAATTTGCTCCACTTGAATCGCATCGGTACCATAATACTCTGGATTTTTAGTATACGTCCACTCTAATGCAGTCGCACTCCAATTTTCGATGGTAAATGGACCATTACCTAAAAAGGCATCACTAGATGTTCCATACGCATCTCCGGCTGCTTCAACGGCTGCTTGGTTTTGTGGATAATAGTTGACATGCGTCACATAATTGACAAAGTTGGCTTTCGGTTCTTTCAATGTGACTTTTAATTCGAAATCACTGACCGCTTCAACACCTAAATCTTCTACTGTAGCCGTACCATCTGCAATTTCTGCTGCATTTTTAACAACAGTGAATAAAAATGCATTAGCAGAACCTACTTCTGGATTCACCGCACGACGCCATGCATAAACATAATCATTAGCAGTTACTGGTTCACCATTCGACCATTTCGCATCTTCACGTAATTTAAATGTATAGGTTAAGCCATCATCACTAATCTCCGGTAAGGCAGCACCGGCTGGCTGAATGCTCCCATCAGTCGCCACACGCAGCAATCCTTCACCTACTTGACGCAGTGCGGTATACGCAACCGTATCATAAGATTTTGCTGAATCCAATGTTGTAATCTCAGATGATTGTGTCCATCTTAATAGATGCTCCTCTTGAGCATGAACAATCGCTATCTCTGGCGCTTGAAATAATTGATTAGCTGGCACAACACCACTGATTGTTGTTAATACTAATCCTGACACACATAAACCTTTAATCCATTTTTTTGACATACTCTCTCTCCTCCAATTATTTGGGAATTATCCCGTATTGATGTCATGCGAGTGAGCAAAATAAAACGCCCATCCCGCATTAAATGCTAAGGATGAAGCGTTGACTCCATGGTACCACCTTAATTTATGATTTTATTACTAAAACCACCTCTATGAGTACATTCTATCTATTTTAAGAAGATACTCGCTCTCTATATCGGGAGAACCCAGTTAACTTTTACTTATTTTTAGCTTAAATTAACATGACTCCAAGACCATCTTCATTGTCCTTCTCAGACTTGTTTGCACCATCCACAAGCTCTCTAAACTGTCCGAACCACTACTCATCTCTTCACTGTCGTAATATTTAATTGTGATATTATCATATATTTTGGTGGAGTAAGAGTCAATAGTAATCGTCGTTATTGGTAATAGTTGTTTTTTATGGTTGTGCATAGGCTGTAGTTATAATACTGTTAGAACGCTGTTTGAAGTGATTCATTTGTGAATTTCTGTTCAGTTATTTAGTCGCAATTAGTCGTATGGTGTTTTAACTTTTGTTGAATAAGGGACTTTTGATTGATTAAATGTGTATTTATTGTCTCAGTTATCTGATTGTAGTACATATTGGCTTTTATCAATTTCACGGTGTATTACTCTCGTCAATCGTTGCTGATTACCAGTAAATTAAAATAGTCAGTGCAATTATTGAGACTGCACCAACTATTCTGGTTTCAAGTGATAGGGATGTTATAGTTGCGGGAATAATAGTTTTAACATTATTTTATGATGAATTGATGTTAAACGTTTGCTTCTACCATATTCTGAATCACTGATTCAATCACGCTATTCCAATATTTCCAATCATGGTCACCTGTATCTGAGAAAAATCGAACAGTGGGGGTTTTCTCTTTTAGCCATTGATAAAAAGAAACATTTATTGGATAAAAATCATCTTCTGTACCACAAAACAAATCAATTTGAGGCATGAGTTGACAGTTCTCTACCAATGTAATTAAATCCATTTCCTCTTTAATGGCTTCAGGCGTCTTACGAATAAATATATTTTTTATGGTAATCGGTAACTGATTATAGTCATCGTAGTTCAACCCATCAATACCTTTAGCAATGATGCGACTAGATAAAGCACTTATCTTGCTAAATTGATGAGGATAAGTAAGTCCTAATCGTAGCGCACCGTACCCTCCCATTGATAAGCCGGCAATCCATGTATCTGCAGGACATTCGGATAGTTTAAATGTTTGGCGTGATTCGAATATTAAATCCTCTGCAATCATTTTGCCATAGGACTCCGCTTCGCTAAAATCAGTGTAAAAACTATTTTCACCATTCGGTAAAATGATTGCGATTCGATAACGTTCTGCTAACTCAACAATATTAGTATTCGTTATCCAGTCATCATGATTGCCACTCCAGCCGTGTAAGAGGTAGAGCGTCTTAAGTGGCACAGAACTCTTCGGAATAATGGCATTATAAAATACATTCCGACTTAAGTTTTTTGAAAAAAACTTACATGAATAAGGGACATCTTGCTCTCCTTTCAGAATAGTGGTACTTGATGCATTCTAAGTAGTTTGCGATTTATTATCAAGTATTTCTCAAGAACATTCAGCTAATTAATCACTTAACTCACTTCATCAATTTCAATTGAATGTTCAATGCTTGTCAATATTTTAGCATTAAATTTTGCCAGTATAACAAACCCAATTAGTGTGAAAATTGATAAGAAAATATAAAATCCTAAGTACGTACTGACCGATAAAAATAAACAGAAAACATTGATTAAAAGTAATAATATTACTTTTAGTGGAAAGCTATAACCCAAATATACACTAACGTATAGGAATTCTTTATCCTTTAACTGTAATCTGCCGATTGTCAGGGGCATTAATAAAAAAATATTAAATACTAGAAGTCCTAAAATAATCTGCGCTTGATTCAATAAAGGAACATTTATTAGATGTCCTGCTAAATATACGAGTAGTAACGCTAAAATTCCAAGTAATATATATTCCAAAACCTGCTTTGCAACTCTTTTCCACTGTTTCCAATAATCTTTTACAATATAACCATAGACTCCATCTGATTCCATTTCCATTAATACTAGTGCCGTCCAAGAAATTGGAATAGTAATAAGAGGTAGACATGAAAGGACGAAAATAATATTTAGAAATACTAAATCATATAACTGAGTTAAAATTTTAAATACACCTTTCATTGTCCCACCTCCTCAAAATCTGACATTCTTAAGCAGCTTGACACCTACAAAAAACTTCCTAAATGCATATTTTATACAACGATAGTTTTTAGCCTAGACACACTCTATCCTATCTTAAATTGATTATTCTCCTAATGCATCTTGATAACGATTATAGGCATCATTCATAATCATTTGGAAATCTTCAAATCCCATTTGATTTAATTGTTGAACATAGCCATCCCATTCGTCTTCAATACCACCTTCAGTCACCCATTTAGTAACAGTTTGAGCTGCATAACTACTTAAATCAATATACATTGTTGACAAGCGACCAATTTCATCTGCTGTATAAGACACACGCGGGAAAGCTGGTAATGCATGTTCTGCTAATTCTTTATCTAATTCTAATTTCAATCCATCGCCTTGAGTTTTATCGATAGTAACTTTTGAATTAAAATCATCTCCAACATACTTTGGTCCAAAGTCACGCAACGAATTTACCCATGCTGATATATCTGCTGTTTCGCCACCAACTGGAGGTAATACTTCATACGTACCATCTTCTTTTTTCTCCGTTGCTACACCAAACGTTCCATAAAAGTTTTGGATAGATGCATCTTCAGTATACCAAGTATCCAGCCATTGTAATAATTTTTCCGGATTTTTAGTGTTTTTCATAATTAAAAATTCATTACGATTATAGTTTAAGTGGTCAGGATCTGATTCAACATAACGTTTACCGTCTGGCCCTTCTAATGCTGGTAATGCGACGTATTGATCTGAATTTTGACCGAATAACGCATCTGCTGTCCAACCTGAAGTTACGCCAACTCGAGCAGCTTCAGTATCTTGGCGTTTTGCTTCTGCCATGGATGTATCTTGTGTAAAAATCTCTGGGTCAATTAATCCTTCTTTAAACGCTTCATGCATTTTTGCTACACCTTGCTTATATTGATCCATTGTGCGAGTGTATTGCGGCTTACCATCAACTAGAGTCATATCATATTCATACCCATGACGCACACCAAATGGTAAGATGAATGAATAAACTGGATCAAAGTTCCCACCACCGAATGGTATCTCATCATTTTTATCACCATTTCCATTGGCATCTTCTGCTTTAAAAGCACGTAATACTTCCATAAATTCGTCAAATGTTTGTGGCATCTCAAGTCCAAGATTCTCTAACCACGTTTTATTAATAAACAATTGATTACCAACTGTTGGACGCATTGGTAGTTTCGTTGGTAAACCATATATATGACCATCCGGTGCTGTAGCAATCGCACGCAATTTCGGTTCAGCTTTCATTGCAGCTGTTAAATTTGGCATATGCTCTTCTATTAAATCTTCCAATGGTAAGAATAATGCAGCATTTTGCATAATTTCAGAATCACCTAACGCATTTGATCCTAAAAATGCGTCTGGTAAATCACCCGAAGCCATTAATACTGCTTTTTGATCAGCCCAATCAGCATTTACGTAAACATCCCAATTGACTTTGACGCCGAAATCTTTCTGGCTATCAGTAACAAATCCATTGGTAAAATCCATACCCCAATCGGACCAGCGAACAGTTGCAATCTTATATTCTTGTTCTTCTTGTGCTAGGACAGCCGGGATTGTTCCAAAACTTGACATTACCATTCCCGCTGCCATCAACATTGTCACTTTTTTCAAACTCTTTTTCATTATTTTTCTCTCTCCTCTTTTTTAACTCGCTTGGATTGACTTGACTCCACTTCACGTAGCTATCGTTGCACCTGATGCGTCCATTCGTCTTCTGCTCCAATAGTTCAAGTCAGTACATCCTCTCTCGCATGGTTACTTTTTTTGCTCTAAGAAGCTGAAATGACAGAAAATTTTCAAACTCCAATGGGTGCTATTTCCACCAGTACTTTATTTCAAAACGCTTCCTAACACACTCATTTCACTATATTTTGATACTCCAACTATTACTCTTTCAACGCACCAATCATAACACCTTGATTAAAGTACTTTTGTAAAAATGGATATAACATCATAATTGGGGCTGTTGATACTACGATTGACGCATATTTCATCATATCTGCCAATGCCCGTAGTTCAGCCGCTAAATTACCCGCAGATGTACTTTTCATTAGTACTTGGTTATTGATTAACATTCTTCGCAAAATTAATTGAAGAGGTTGTAAGTCTTCATTGCGAAGATAAATTAATGCATTAAACCACGAATTCCAGATTCCAACAGCTGTCCAAAGCCCAATTACCGCAATTACTGCCTTAGACAATGGCAACACCATTTGAAAAAAGTATCGAATAACACCACTACCATCGATTTGAGCGGCTTCCCATAAGCCATCTGGAATATTATTTTGGAAAAAGGTTCTTACTACAATAATATTAAATGTAGAAACAGCAAATGGCACTATCATTACCCAAATCGTATCAACTAAACCAAGTTTATTCACTACTAAATATGTTGGTATTAATCCACCTCCAAAAAACATTGGAATAATATAAAACCATACTAAATACTTATGTCCTAACATCTCCTTTCTTGTTAATACAAAACCAGCTGGAATATTGACGATTAATGCAAAGAGTGTCCCTGCAAAGGTATAAAAAATCGTATTTAGATAACTTCGCCAAATCAATCGTTGCTCAATTAATTTTCGATAACCGTCTAACTTCCATACTTTTGGCCAAAACCAAACATTTCCATTTGCAACATCAGCTGGATCACTAAATGACGCAATAATAACAAACCATAGTGGATACACAATTAATAACATTAGCCCAATAGCAAAAGCATAGACTAGAAAATCAAATATACGTTCTGAGGTTTTTTTCTTTTTCTTTACTTTAATTACTTTCATTGTAAACCTCCTAGAATAATCCTGATTCCGTCGTTTTCTTAGAGAACCAATTTGCACCAATGAGTAACATTAAGTTTATTACGGTGTTAAACAGTCCTATAGCAGTAGATAAGCTGTACTGCATACTTTGCATCCCAATTTTATATACATAAGTTGAAATAATTTCACTACCTGCCATATTCATCGTATTCTGAAGTAAAAACGCTTTCTCGAAACCGACATTGAGTAAGCCTCCCATACGTAACACTAACATAATCATAGCTGTTGGCAATAGTAGTGGAATATCAATATGTAAAATCTTCTTAAACTTACCTGCTCCATCCATTGTCGCCGCTTCGTAATATGTCGGATCAATACCGGTTAATGCAGCTAAATATATAATGCTATCCCACCCAATATGCTGCCAAACATCAGACCATACATAGATATCAGCAAATCGATTAGGACTGGATAGTAAGTTCGGTAATTTCACATCAAATTTCGCTAAAATATTTGCTAGTAAACCAGATGATGGCGATAAAAACATAATAATCATCCCACACATAACCATAATCGAAATAAAGTGTGGTAAATATGTAATGACTTGAAACACTTGTTTAAAACGACCATTACGCATTTGATTGACCATTAGTGCTAAAATAATTGGCAGCGGAAAACCTACTAAAATACTATAAACAGAAATTTTTACCGTGTTTTTGATAGTAATAGGAAATTGATAAGAATTAAAAAATTGTTTAAAATGTTTGAGTCCAACCCATTGACTCTCAAAAATTCCTAGAGCTGGAAGATAGTCTTTAAACGCTAAGACTATCCCACCCATAGGTACATAAGCAAAAATCAATAGAAGAATAACCGACGGTAAAGCCAATAAATACAATGGTAAACTGGCTTTTAATTTTTTTCGAAATAATGTTTCCCCCATAGTTCTCTCTCCTTGTATTAGTTCGCTGGGGTTAACTTGACCTCCTCTTTGCATTGCACTAGGAGTTTGGTACACTTCGGTAACTTATGCTCCAGCAATACAGGGCCGGAACCCCACACCATTTCCGTTTATTATGAATTTAATACATAAATCAATTCAAATACAGCAGCTTTTAAATCCTCAGAATCAATGGATTGAATAATGGATAAATATTGCAAATCTGATTTATTTTCTTGGAATTTAAACCATAATTTTTCTTTATCCCAATACTTTACTTGTGCTTGATTTAAAATAGCAAACAAGCGTGATTCAATATTTTGTGTTTCAATCTTTTTAAAACCAGATATATTAAGTTTTGCTGGATTAGTCAATGACAACTGAACGTTATTGCTCATCTCATCAAAAGTAACTTCATAACCTTCAACTTTAAATTTCTCTGTTGAGCAGAATACCAAATGATGTTGGCGTGCTGTCGGTAAAATATTATCAGGATCATCAATCGTTAAAAATAATTCTCCATCTATTACTGCCACTTTTGTAATCGAACGTTTGTTTCCTAATTCCTCAATTAATTCAAAATGATTATCGGCTCCTGGATAAATTTTCCATGTTATATCGGTTGGCAATTCATTACGCATATTTTCAACGGGTTTTAAATCCAATGGAATAATCGCTCCCGCTTTTGCAAATACAGGCATTTCTGCCAAACCACGATAAATATTTAATGACGCACCACCCTTATAACGTAAATTCGTTGAAATATCGTACCATTCTCCTTCTGGAAAATACATTTCTTCCGAACTCATTTTCACTTCAGGTAATAATTTAGATGTTATCGGTAAGACTAATAGTTCGGTCCCAAAATAATATTCATTATCATATTTATATACTTCTTGGTTATCGGACTCTTCGTAATACAGTGGTCTGATTAATGGAATCCCTTCTTCGGCAGTTAAAACGTTAAACGTATATAAATAAGGTAATAATTCATGACGTTTTCTTAAATAATCAGCAATAATCATCTCTTCAACTAGTGGATAACTCCACGGTTCTTTGCCAGTAAATAAACTACTTGAACTATGCAGTCGATTAATTGGACTAAATACTCCAAATTGAACCCATCTCACCATTAATTCATCATCGCGATAACCATTCATATGTCCACCGATATCATGACTCCACCAAGTATAACCGATATTTGTTGCTGTTGAAGTCATATAGGGTTGGAATTTTAAAGAATCCCAAGTAATAAAGGAATCACCAGAAAAACCAACTGGATAGCGATGACTTCCAGGACCAGCATAACGCGATAAGATTAGCGGTTCCTTACCACGGTCTTGCATATCTTTAAAGTGATAGTGATTTAATAACAGTAATGGATCTAAACCATTAATCTCGGTCCCTTGTTGCCAATCAATCCAGAAAAAGTCTACACCTTGTTTTTCTAAAGGGTGCATCACATCTTTAAAATAAGCTTCTCTAAACATTTTATCTGTAAAATCAAAGATAGCAGGTTCTTCAATGTCTGTGTTTAGCTTTAAACGTTTTGCAACAGCTGGATAGGCATCTTCAAAAGCCCTCACACCATCAGCAGGATGCAAATTAAGTGAAATCGCTAAACCTTCATCGTGCAACCACTTTAAAAATCGTTCAGGATTAGGAAAATAGTCCTTATTCCACGTATAACCTGTCCATGAACTTCCAAAGCGTTCGGGAATTTGAGTTAAATGCCAATCCATATCGATAACAGCAACAGATAAAGGAATGTTTTTAGCTTTAAATGTATTTACTAATTCTTTATATGAATCTTCAGTATATTTCCAATAACGACTCCACCAGTTTCCTAAAGCATATCGAGGTAATTTAGGTGAAAAGCCTGTTAATTTAAAATATGTTTGAATCCCTTTATTATAATCATGACCAAATGCTAGCGCATACACGTCAATTGATTCAAATGGTTTCCGTACAATTTCACCCTGTTCATCAATCCATTGCGAGTGAGAATCGTCTAAAATAGTAAACCCTTTGAAGCTGATAATCCCATCTTCCAGTGGTGTTGAGCCATCAATTTCATCTAACGTACGTGTTGTACCCTTTAGATTTACAAATTCATCACCGAAATACCATCGATTACCATGGACAAAAAAAGCAAAATTAAAATCAATATATAATGTTTTCTTCGAAAACGGTTGTTCTTTTTGATAATATAAATGAAATTTTGGCGAATAAATTTCTAAAATATCATCTGATTCAATAATGTTGTACTCTATATTTTCTTTCGCTTCAATTTCTCGATTCATGATACTTTGTGTTTGGGAATCCACAAATTCACCGGTATCTGAATATTCTAATCTCACCACTTCATTACTTAATAATGTAATCCGGTATTTTTCCCCTACAAATTGCATCTCTAACCTCCTCGTATTTTGGTTTGCAAGACTTATCAAGACGTTCACTTAAAAGCATCTTTGTCCGTTCTTCATAAGCAGCAACTAATCTCCAACGATTTTTTATTAATCATTGGTGTACTGTATTCTACAGTGTTTTAACGCTTTCGCGTATCTCTAATTCACCATCCATTATGATGGTTTGTTGATTACTCTTATCTAATATACCTTTCATCGGTGCTAAAATTTGACCAATCGCTAATTCTCCTTTTTTATTTTGGAATAAATTCATTGTAGTTAATTTAGGTGATGATAATTCAGAGAATTGTATATTATCAAAACTAATAATTGAACAATCAGTTGGTATCTGATACCCTTTTTCTTTTAATTTTGACATAACCTGAATAGCTAAAAGATCGGCCGTTACGACAACTGCAGAAAATTTGTCTAATTGATTCAACATTTTATCTAATTGGTCGTTAGTGTAGACGAGTTCAGGATTAAATGCTAGCCCATTTGACACTAATCCTTCTTTATACCCAGCTAAGCGCTCTTGAATAACTCCATAGGTATCAAAATTAACACGATAGGTCAAAAAAGCAATGTTCTGATGACCTTTATCAACTAAATAATCAACAAGTTCATGAGCTAATTTTCTATCGTCTGTTCTTACAAAAAATAAATTATTTCTTTGCTTTAAATCAGACAATCCTTCTTCATCATAATAGGTATCAATAAATGTAATAGGTTCTTTTACAATATTCATTGTCTCTTCCATCATCTGTTGTTGGAATCCCACACCAATAAAACCACTGAATTGCCAGTTATTACGAATCACAGCAATATCATCAACTGAATTAATCGTTTGTAATAAAACAAAATAATTTTCATTATTAGTCACATTTTCAATACCTTCCAATAGAGCACCTGCAAAAGGATCATTGAAATTGTACACATCACCCTCAGTGTAAAATAGCAAGCCAATTAGCTTTGAAGAAGAATTTACCAAGGCTTTGGCATTCATATTTGGTGTATAGTTATATTCTTTAATAATCTCATTAATTCTATCAATCGTCTGTTGTGACACTTTTTTTGAGCGATTATTAATCACATTTGAGACAGTGGTCACACTAACATTAGCTAATTGTGCGATTTCTTTAATTGTTATTTTCATCTAACCACTTCCAAATCCATTTAATCAATAAGGTTTAACGTTAAACTTTATTGTAAAAAATAATAGTACTTCAGTCGAGAGTACTATAAGCGAAACGATGAGGTTTAACGTTAAACGCGTTTTGTTATCTACATGATAACGCTTTACTTTGAGTCTGTCAATAGGTAAATTGAAAAACATTGACTATTCTAAGTTATATCTTTCAAGAATTACTGACCAGACATCCACTTCTCGCAAGTACTCACTGAGGATTTGAAAGAAAAATATAGGAAAATGTATCACGTAAAAACAAACCCGAGGGATACAAAGGGAATATAATATTCATGTTGTAATATCCAAGTTTATCACCAATAAAGTCTCTTTATATTTGCTTTCCTTCATCACATATCACTTTTCCAGCAATACGTAATATAATATCTTTCAAAAAACGAACCGAGGAGAGAATTCTCTCCCTAGCTGGGAATACTAATTAGAAAGC
Organism: Aerococcaceae bacterium zg-1292; assembly: GCA_016126655.1. Lineage (GTDB taxonomy): Bacteria > Bacillota > Bacilli > Lactobacillales > Aerococcaceae > Globicatella. The sequence goes on from CP065955.1 coordinate 1,557,866, forward strand.
GTTCAACAATGTAATTATTAAAGTATTAATGGCAATTATTACTCTAACAACTAGCTCAATACGCTGAACGTTTTCACATTTACGACGTAAATTACGTTCAAAACATGTTTCCATTACTATCCCCATTTTCTTTGAAAAATGGGGTTGCAAGGCATGAATGCCTTGCTTTTTTATTATGGTTTCAAGAATACATAATAAAAAGAACCGCTCTTTGATTCTCAAAGAACGGTTCTTTTCGAGCTAGTATCTACTCAGCACGGGTATTGTAACGAATTTACATTAAGCTTCTTCGTCTTCTTTTTTGCGTTCAGTTATTACTAGACCTAAACCAACAAGTATCGAAAGTGCTGCTGCACTCCAAGGGAATATTACACTAAGTTCACCGGTATTCGGCAATACAGAAGATTTTTGGATATTTCCATCATTTTGAGTCGATTGTTCAGGTGCCGGTTGACTTGGTGCAGCTGGTTTTGCTGGAACCTGATTTTCTTTATCTTCTTTTGGTATTTCTGGTGTTTTTGGTTCACTCGGTTTTTCCGGTTGTTCTGGAACACTTGGTTTTTCTGGTTGCTCTGGAACACTTGGTTTTTCTGGTTGCTCTGGAACATTTGGTTTTTCTGGTTGCTCTGGAACATTTGGTTTTTCCGGTTGTTCTGGAACACTTGGTTTATTGTCATTATCTGGCTGAACCTTAGTTACTTCAAGTGTAACGATTGTCACTTTGTCAAGACGTGCTTTTAAGGCAACTTTTTCTGGCCCATTCGGTAATTTATCTACTAATGATGTTGCTACAGCTTTTGTTTTGGTTGTTACTTTGTTTAAATTATCGATATCAGCTAATTCGGCTGGGGAAATAAGATTATCTTTCTCAATCTCTATTTTTTTGTCTTGACCAGCTTTAGCAGCAACCTCAGCGTCTTTTACAGCAGCTTCAGCAGTTGCGAGTGCTTTGGCTTTTTCAGCGTCTTTATCGTTTGGTTCAGTTTGTGTTACTTGTTGAGCAGTAAACGTTTTTTTGCTGTAGTCAATAGTTAGACGACGTCCTGAAGCAGCGTCATAAATGCTAGAAGCATTTTTATCATTTTGAAGTAATTGGACATCAAGTTTTGCTAACAATGCTTCAAAAGCTTGACGGCTAATATTAGGAACAATCATATAAGCATAGCTATCGCCGTTTTCTTTATGGACTTGAGACATAGTGACGAAAGTATTATTAACGATTTTACTAGCATTGGCAGATTTATCATTACCATTTATATCAGACCATTTACCAGATTGTATCGCTTTCATCAAAGATAATGTTGTCGGTTTAAAGAAAACATAACCAATATTGCGATTAACATCGTTTGACTCAAGAAAAACACTCTTTGTTGAAGCAAAATCCTGTGGTTTATCTGTCAGACTAGTTTCCTTCCCATTGACATAAGTCTTATAAGGATGAGTTGGGTCTTCTTTACGTTGCTCAATTGTTGTAGATGCCTCATCATTAGATGTGTTTTGAATATTATTTCCGACAAAAACAATTTTGCCATTTAATACAAACCAACCTTTATTGAGCGTTAACGTTTTATTAAAGTTTGTAAAGGTCATAGCAGCCATGGCTGTGGTATCATCAATCTTTTCACTTCTGACAAATGCGCCATCAGGAAGAGCACCCATCCCTACCAATTTTGGTTGCTCTTTAATATTCTTAGCTGTCCCATCAGGTCGTTTAGCATTGGTTTCTGTAGTACCAGGAAGCTTATAAGGATTGACAGTAGCCCAATAGTTATTACTATAATGACTTAAATCAGCATTATACAGATAAAACATTCCGTCACTAGTATGCCAACCACGTAAGTTCTCATTGTTCATAGCTTCAAAATTTTGAGTTTTATCTGAGAACATGGATAGACCAATCCCATATTTTTTTTGAGCATTGTAAGCAGCTAGTTTATCCATACTATTGTAAGATTTGATATAGCTTTGTTTTTTTAATATAGGAATGTTAGGGTCCTCTAAAAGCTCTTTCATTAACTGAATATCACGATAAGTTTTTAAATTTTTGAAAGTATCGTAATAGCTTTGACCTTCAGATACTATTGTTTTGACTTTAGATTTAATGGCTGTTTTATGAGGTTCATTTGACATATCGGCAATCCTTAAAATTGCACGAAGAACTTCGACTGCTGCGACGTGGCTTTCAGCGTTAGCACGACTGACTGAGCGTCCACGTGTCATATCCATCAATTCACCATGTGCCATGAGAGGTAAAAAGGATTCATTAATCCAATGATAGACAACGTTCATTTTTTCTTCAGACATCGGCGAACCTGTTTTTTGAATAATTGGGATTAGTTGTGATAATCCATCAATCAGAACATTACCATAGGATCCATTGTAGGCCACTCCTTTATTATAAAGAGGGCTTTTTTGATTTGTGACTGCATGATCAATCAGTGAACCGTCTTGGTAAAATCCATTGCCTTTATCGACAAAAGTAAAGGCTGTCTCGATGGCTTTAATAGTTTCTGCGATTGTTTTATCGTCGCGACGAAGTAATCCAGCTATCAACTTAACACGTCCCATATCTGTCATGTTTGCAACAGCAGCTTTAAAGGTCGGAAAATCTGGATTAGTACTAGTCTTACGAAATGATGTTGGGTCTGGTACAAAATGCTCTATAGGCTCTGTATATTTATTAATTTCACTTTGTGTAAAGTGTGACTTTAATAAAGAGAGTGTATTATTAATGGCACGTGGCACGCCGATTTCGTAATCCCACCAGTTGACACTCGCTTTACCTTTTTCTTGACGATAATAAGTCTTTTCATTATAAGCGTTTTGATATAAAAATTCTAAACTGTTCTTAACCAGAGCAATAGCAGCAGAGTCATTATAGTATTTCGAACGTGGGTTAGTGACTTGCTTAGCAATATCTTCAAGCTTACGATAGGTAGCAGTAAGATTAGCTGAGATTTTATAATCACTCTTCTCTTTCCAAAGATAAGTTCTATCAGGATCATTATTGTACTCAGCAATATGTTTATCAACTGTCTCCTCTAGCTTTTTATGATAGGCTGCCATATAGGAATTCGAATCATCATAGACATCGTTTCCGGCTATGGTACTATTCCAGTCATTAAGTAATTGATCATAGTCAGTTTTCTGTTTGTTTTCAGTACTTAGAGTAGTAGATTCGTTACTTTCAGCTTGACTATTGCTGGCTTCAGACGTTGGCGTGTTACTAGCATCCTCTTTTTTTGTATCAGAGCTTGTTTCTGGCTTGTTGCTAGTATCAGTAAGAGACTCTGACTTATTATTTTCTGTGGTTGTAGCAGTCTCTGTTTCTGAATTAGAACTTGTTTCTGGCTTATTGTTGGTATCAGTAAGAGACTCTGACTTATTATTTTTTGTGGTTGTAGGAGTCTCTGTTTCTGAATTAGGGCTTGTTACTGGCTTATTGTTGGTATCAGTAAGAGACTCTGGCTTATTATTTTCTGTGGTTGTAGGAGTCTCCGTTTCTGAATTAGAGCTTGTTGTTGGAATAACTTGGCTATCAGTAGGAGTCTCAGCGTTGTTATCGGCTTGACGAATATTATCCTGAGCGGATGCTATTGATTGTATGCTGTCAAAAGTAGTAGAAGATGGGGTAGCTAATTCATTAGCAAGAACGTCTTGGTTGCTTGAGGCTAAAATAAGTCCCAGTGCAACGGTTGAATAAAGCGTTATTTTTTTATGTTGATGATGATAGTTTGACATAAAAACCCTCCTAGATAGAATTTATTAAACCGGTTTACAAAAACAATTATATATTATTTATACGAGTTTGTAAAGAATATTTTTACAACTTAAATAATTCCATACCATTTTTATATCAATTTAAAACCAAACTGGATATCCCCAAGTTTACCCTCAAAACAATGCAAAACACCTCAGAAACGCTATTATATTAAGCGGTTCCAGAGGTGTTTTTAGTTTTTAAGATGTAATGTGTGCATTTTCCCACTAAATTACGCAACAAAAGAAGTCCCATTAAATTAGCTCATAAAATTTATGATGAAATAAAAAATAGTATTTACAATGTTGTGTTTTACCCAAAATTTGGGTATTCAAATTCACCTGAATTACCCTTTACTGTCTCTAGCAGCTCGGGATTATAGTTAGTAATATCATAATGCATATGTTCATCAACTGTATCACGTAAAACTATTAAATTCTTTCTCTAATCATTAGTTGTAATCAATATAATATTTTTGAAGCTGTATGCTCTATATTATTTAACAGGTGATTTAAGTATTTTTCTTTTCCAGCCATTAAGACTGTTTCTATTGGAAAATAAATTACAAAGTCTAATTGCGCATCCAAAAGATAGTTAACCATAAAGTCAATATATTTAGAAAAACGAATTTTCATATTGCCAATATCCATGATATAATCAGCAAACAACTTTATATCATCCACCCTCGGATTATACGAAACAAGTATTCTAACACTTGTTATATTCATCAAATGTGCAATCATTGTATTGTCTTGAGGAATAATTCTATCTACAAGTTCTCTGCCCACGGAATCAGCTGTTTTCCCGCTAATGATATAATCTCGAAATACGGGGTAAGCCCATTCAATCCACGTCTGCATATTTTTTGCTGGAATATCAGACATACTATAATCATTTTTTTAGGAGTGAAAATATTTTTTATCAATGTAATTAAAGATGTTTTCCTACTATTATTAGCTCCTACCAATATTGTGATACCTTCATCAAAAGTCAATTCTGTTTTTTCAAACTGCCTATAATTCTCTACCATAACACTTTCTATTTTCATAATATTTCTCCACATAAATTCTAAAATAACGGGCACTTAGCTCGTAAAAATTATTCATCCGTTGAAATTGTTGTATCTCGGAAACCATAAGCTGCATCAATTAATAATTTTTGTTCAGCTGTTAATGTAACTTCCTCATCCACAGGTATACCTTCAATTGCCATTTCAGTATCTAGTTCTTCCAACCCATCAACTGTTGATGGTAATGTCCAAGAAGACAACTTACCACGAGCATAACGCCCTTTGTATTTCCCGCCACTGGTTGGTTGAGTAATATCAACTTCCCAAACCTCTAACATTTTATCTTCAGCAACTGATTTATAAAGCATTTCGTTCACTTCATCATATGCTGATACTGCCGCAATGGATAAGGACACTTCCATACCACCCGTTGCAATTACAGCACCGTCTTTTGTTTTCATGAATTCTTGGTCACGCTCAAATGACCATTCATGCTCAGTCTGTAATAATAACTTGCTTGCCACTTTCGTTTTTGAATCTTCTAATAAACGAAATAATAAATATTTATTCTTCCCCTTTACTGGTAATAATTCTTTTGCTGCCATTTACATATTCCTCCTAAAATGGTTGTTTATTTTGTTGATTCCCTGCCAATTTAGCACCGTAATTCATCTCTTTACTTGTTCCGCTACCTACAATCGGGTCATTTTGGCGAATCGCCTCACGAACAGCCTTAGATACTGCTTCGTTAAATGTTTTCTCGAAAGCATTAACTGCATCCAACGCTTTTGTGTTATCCGGATACAACGCAAACATTTCAGCTAATTCAACTGGCAGTTTTTTTGTCATCAAATCCTTTTCAAGCTCAACCACACGCTGTTTTTGCATAAACTCAGCACGTTCTTTTTCAAACTGCGTACGTTCATCCTCAAATTGGCGTTTTTCACGGTCTTCTTCGCTTAACTTTGCGTAATCTTTCTCTTTTGCTAACGCTTCTCGAATCGCTTTTTCTTTTTCAGCTTCAAATTTACTTGCCTGATTGCCCAAAGCGGTTTGAACAACCTTATTAATAACTGAATCCAATTCCGATTGACTCATGATAGGATTGAATGTATTCTCTGTGTTTTCGCCTTCCGCACCCGCCTCTTCTTCAGCGAATAACTGTAAATTTAATTTCAACGGTTTATTTTCAATTGACATATAAATTCTCCTTTCGCCCACGCTAGTCTTCTCACATTCAACCTTTCAACACGTCAAATAAGCCCACGAAAACGCACGTCTGTGCCTTCTAGTACTTAGATAAGGTGTTTATTCAATTTTCAGTTTAAAGCCACGCTAGTGCGTTATATTTTAACCCAGTTTAACGTCATGTGGCAGGACAAACTAAGTAGCCCATTAACGCATGGACTAAGCGAGATATACGGATACCTCCTAACGTTTTTCCTCAATTGGATAACCATACACGACCACTTTATCTTCATCCACACTTTCTTCTTCTGAGTGTGAGTACCCCGCTATTTCGTCAATAAAAAATAACACTTCTTTTTCTTGTTGGTTATTTTCATCAAAATAGTTAAAAGAAATGTCTTTGTGCGCAATGTTCAAATCCGAAACTCGTTTAAAGTAAGCTGTGTTCCCATTTTTAAAGTAAATTGCCACTTCCATTTTTTCACCTCCTAATTTTGCGTACACAAAAAGCACCTTCCACTTTGGAGGGTGCTTAAGCAATTTTCATAAATTTAATTTCTTGACCTACTTCAAGTTTGTCTGTTTTCTCAATAAGAAACTCTGTCCAAAATTCGGTTGAAGTACCTTTAATTTGATGTAATGTGACACCATCTACAGTAAAAAAATTCCCAATCGAATCTCGTACTCCTTCCTTTTTGTCTAAACTAATGATAGTTCCAAATGGAGCTTGAGTTATTCTTTCAATTTTCATACTTCTTCCCATTTATATCCTCTTTTTCTTATGCTACTTGCAGAAATTTCACTTCCTGACCTTCAATCAATTTATCAGTTTTATTAACAAGAATTTCTGTTCTTAATTCTACAGCAATACCTTTAATCTGATGTAAAGTTTTTCCATCAACGGTAATATACGCTCCAATCACCTTAGAATCGGGAGCAAAATCATCTAAACTAATTATCGTACCAAAAGGTGTTTGCGTAATAAATTCAATTTTCAATTTTCTCTAGCTCCTTCCTCCAGTATTCTAGATTACGTTTTGTTTCGTTAATTTCCTCTTTAGGTATATTATACCTTTTTGATACAGAAAGTAAATATTCTTGAGCCTTTATTTCAGATTGAATAATTGACAACGGTGTCCCATCTAATTCACCATTTTCCCATTGCTGAGCATGGTAGAGTTCTTCAAGAACTTCAGAAATCGTAGGTTTAGGTTGAAGCACAATCAATTTCGAATTCAAATTCATTGCCTGAGCATTCCTTTTGTTCAAATAATCAAGGGCCTCATTATCTTGCCATACTTTCCCACCATTTTCGCTAAAATCTTTTGTTAATTTTTTCTGTTTTACAATATTAATAGGTTTTCGCTTATTATTACTTTTGTTTCTAAATAACCTATTCAAATTCACACTATTTTTATTTGCTTCAGCAAGTTTCAGTTTCTTTGCTATATTTTCTCTATCCACCGCTGGCGCCGTACTACACCGGCAATGTGGATGCATCGGGCTAGCGTTCTTCCCTGGTTGCATTTCAGCTACCTTGAATCGTTTGCCGTCTAAACTACCACAAATTTCGCATGCTGAAGGCTCTGCCATATAAATATATTCATCAAAGCCGTTTTCATCATACATTGCTTTTTGAACAGCTGTCTGTACTCTGGCTGTTTCAGTCACCGCTAAGCGCCTAGCTTCATACGCTCCCGTTTTGAACTCTTTACGCAATAAGGAAATATATTCAGTAGCATTTCTACCTCTCAAAACAGACGCTTGCGTAATACTACCCACAATCGTTCTTAGAGCATCTTGCCTTTTCCAAATATTTTCGCTCCAAGTTGCCCCATGATAAGGCGTATCAATAATTGCTTTCGCCATATTCTTTAATATCTTAGGACTTGGAATAAACTCAGACATTATCCCCGCTTGCAAATTCAACTCTTGAATATACTCACGGTTTAAAAACTTCTCGGTCAATTTATACTCACCATCAGCCAACGCTATCATCTCTAACTCAAGATGATACTGCATTAACTCCAAACGACTCGCTTTCATCTTCATGTTATATAGCTTCAACGCTTCATTCGCTTCTGGTGAAAAGTCTTTAGTTTCTACGTAATGCTTCGCTTTATCAGCAAAAGCCTGTACATCAAATGCGCTTGCACGTTTCCTTGCTTCATTCACATCGATTTTCTCATCTTTAGCGTACTTTTGATAAAACGATTCAATCTCTTTTTCAATCTGCCTTAAATGACGATTATGTAAGTTCATCATCTCTTTACCAATTTCAGCATCAGACTCAATTTTATTTTTAATCTCAGCTTTAATACGTTCTGTCCAATAGTCCTTAACCATTGTCATCACCATTAAGCAAATCAATATCAGCTAAACGTTGTTGGCGTTCAATTGTCTGCATCAAACTACCCGTATTCAAATCTTGCGCATTTAACCGCTCCATTTCAGCCGATACATCATCCACAATATCTGTTAAACGCATCGCTGTTTCATTGGATACAGTCCCATTCAAGTCTTTGAAAGCATTAATCTTCTCTTGAAGTGACTTAGGTAAGTTAGGCGTAAATGTGATTTTCAGCTTGCTAATATCAAAATCATTGATTTCACGCAACACACTACCAATGCTTGCAAGCAAACGATAACGTCGTTTTAAACCTGCTTCAAGCAACGCTTGGGTCGTTACTCGTTCTTGGTATAAGCCAAACATCTTCCATTTCATTGCTTCACCTGACTGATTGCCACCAAAGTTCATATCGGTCATATCTGGCATATTGGTAAACTTATGAATATCATTCGTCAATCTATCTTTATACGCTTCAGTTCCTTGAACATCGTACTGTTTATACAAATACTTGGCGTCTACTGTACCAGACTCTCGCCCCTCTTGGTCAATCGGTGGTACAATATGCATCATTCTAGCCTTGCGCATTTTCTTCATGTATTCGATTTGTTTCTCTGCATTATCAATATCTACAGGCAATTGAATGTTACCAATAATCGCTAAAATAGCATCCGATAAATCCGTCATGTAGTTACTCGTATCTGATTGTGCTTCTAATTTGCTATACCTTACGATTTTTCGATAAAATCGATGCTTCTTTATCGATATAATTATCCGTCTTCCCTTTCACTGAATACCCTGCTTCAATGTATGCTTGCCTTTGAGATAGTCCACTAACAAGTCTCTAGACGAATTTTTCATGTCTCGCTATAAGCTTTACCAATGAGCCACCCGCTTTCAACGCAAATAAGCACCGCTAAGGCGATGCAGACACTCAATGATTCACATAATTTTTCGATAATTAGCTAAAGCAAACTCAATTGCGCATATTGTATTTCTTCTAAATAATTTTCACCCGGAACACAATTCCACGGACAATCTTCAATAACATCTAAAGTTATTGACTAACGCGCATAAAATGCGTATGATATAAACATAGAAAGGAGATGAGCTGAATGCCGATGACCCCAAAGGAAATGATTAATTTACTATTAAAGAACGGCTTCATCATGCTAAATAAATATGGAAGTCATCAAAAGATGTTCCACCCTGACAAAAATATTACCACTATCATACCCATGCATAATAAAGACTTAGGCAAAGGGCTAGAACACGCCATACTGAAGCAAACAGGTCTTAAATGACCTTCAGCCTTCATGACTCACTCATCACCTAAATAAAATTACAGAAAGGTTGATTATCTTGTTAATTTATCCAGCAACATTTGAAAAAGACGAAAAGTACATCCTTGTTCGATTTCCTGACATTCCAGAAGCGGTGACGCAAGGAGAAACACTGGAAGAAGCATATGAAATGGCACAAGAAGTACTAGGTATCGCTCTTGAAGATAAAGACGTATTTCCTGAAGCAAGTTCCCTATCTGATATTCAAAAACAATTTCCAAATGCAATGGTGTCACTAGTGGGAATCGATTTAATCGCCTATCGACGTAAATACCATTCAAAATCTGTCAGAAAAAACGTAACAATCCCTGAATGGATTAGCAATCTTGCCCAATCCGAGGGTATCAACTTCTCTCAAACACTCACTGAAGCTTTAAAAGAAAAGTTAGGAATAGTTTAACCCAATGTCGTCATCAGGTTTTTCTTTTCCAAAAATAAAAAAACAAATACCTCACCAGATTATTTTCTGGTGGGGTATTTGGTGGGGAACCAATAAATAATATTGAAATTTTTGCTTTTTTTAATCCTCAAAAATACTATAACATCAACCATTTCAGTTCAGGTTGAAATTTTTAACTATTCCCACTCGATAACCATTATATCGTTTGAAAACACTGATATAACAGTATTTGTAGCTGTTCTGATTTAATTTGGCGACAATTTTGGCGACTTTTTCGATACTGCTTGGTTGCCATTAAATTGCACCATGGTTTTGTTTGCGTGTTTAACTGAAATTAAACCAGTCATTTCATCGGCTAGTTCTTTATCGACCCCTGCCCATAAATGAGCATAGTGTTTCAAAGTAATTTCAGGAGATGAATGTCCTAATCGCTTTGAAACAATAAGGACCGAAGCATTTAATTCATTGATAAGATAGGAAGCGTGAGAATGTCTAAGTTCTTTAGCTTGTATCTCTGGTACATTTGCTAATTTTGCGTATCGTTTGATTATCCTTGATATTGTTGATTTCAGCATAGGGTTTCCGTCATAGCTAAGAATGAAATTTACTTTCCCCAAACTAGATTGACGTTCCTTCCATTCCTTAAGTACAGTAATAGTATCATCATCTAGTGAGATTGTTCGTAAACCAGAATCAGTTTTAGTATGATTTTGGCGAATCCATTCTGACTTATTTTTAATAATCAGCATATGATTAACCGTGAGCTTTTTTTTCTCAAAATCAACGTTATTCCACCACAAAGCAGTACCTTCATTTACACGTAATCCTGTGCAAAAATAGAGCCATAATAAAACAAAACATAGATGTTCATAGAAATCATCAATATAGATATGTCTGATTACTTCTTCAAAATCTTGTTTTGTCCAATATTTAGAGTGAGTCTTCCCCTTTGGAATCGCTGTTACTCTGTTTGACACATTTACTTCTAAAAATTGCATACTTACAGCAAATTCCAATGTTTTACGAAACAGTCCAAATATCAAACTAGCATAGGCTTGTGAGTAATTTCCACCATTTTTTGATAAAAGCCATGTTCTGAAATTTTGTACATCCAAAACCGAAATATCCTTTAGTTTCTTTCTACCAAACCTTTTTATAACTAAATGGATTGCTGACTGGCGTGTGGAGTAGGTCTGCTCATTTACTTCTGATTGATAAAATGGTAAATAGGTTGTTTTCATAAATTGCTCATATGTCATGTCATAATTTGAATAGCCATTAGATTGTAGATAGTCATTTTTAACTCTAATAGCCTCTGCATATGCTTCTTTTGCAGATGAAAACTTTTGTCCCTTAAAATTTTTACGGGACTTTTTCTTAATACGTTTTCCAGTAATTTTATCGTTTCCAAGGCTTACTTCATAATAAAAGTTTCCGTTATTATCAATGTATACATCTTGTAAATTTGTCTTTACCATAAGTTACCTCTTTCTAGTCATGTAACTTACAACCAAGAACCTTTTCAACGGCAGTAGACGGGACTCTTCCAAGCCGTCTATTATCGTATAAAGTATACCCTTGTTGTACCATATTCAGCTTTACTTGTCGAATAATTTGTTGTGCTGTTGCTTTAGGATAACCTAATGCAACTAGATCTTTATACGTCACTGTAATATTATTCATATTGTTATTACCTCTTGTAAATTATATTTTTTTTTGAGACAATAGCAACAACAGAAGTAGTTGTTGCTATTTTTGTTGTTTAAAGGTTGGGTTATCGTTGTTAGTTTGGTCGCTGGCATCGATAACCTTTTTCGATTTGTTCCATTTCATATTTCGAATAACTGTTTTTACTAGTATGTCAGTTGCTTCATTAATATTGCATTGATTGATTTCAAAAAATTTAAAAGTATAACTGTCACGGTCATAACTAGAAATTTTAGTATTTTGATCCCACATATTCTTGCGAGGGATTGACAAATGAAACTTATCATTTATCTCAATAAGATAATCAATTCGACGTACAAATTGTCCAATATCTTCTCTAAAAATGCCTTTTGCATGTTCAAAGAAATCCACAGGTTCCTGAGTATTCGTTATAATGATAACTTTCGCTGAACCCATTTTATTGTGATAACGAGCCGAAATAGGACTAATCATATACGGGTCAAGTAGTTTCAGCCAATCTGAAACCATTAAACTCTCGCCTTTCATATCATCAAGAAATAAGATATCTTGCCCATTATATTCATCAAAAGCATTAGTAGAAGCTGTTACACAAAAATCCCATTTTTGACCGAATTTAAGTGCAATTTCCTGCAATAAACGAATTAGTTTTTTTCCATATTGAGTTTTCCCTGCACCACTTCTGGCATTAATAAAAAAAGTCGTCTTTTTAAATTTCCCTGCTTCAAGTTCAGCAATTGTTTGATAACTTTTACGTTCTCCAGCAGAGTCCAGAGCTTCATTAATTTTTCGTTTATGTTGTCCATAAATTGAATAAAACTCATCAGTTAGTAAAATATTAGTTTTTGTAATTTGTCCAGCCAATATTTGTTCAACAAGCCAATCAATGCTATAACTCGTTTCCTTTGCTTTTTTTGTTGCACGTCCCTTTACCCAGTTTTCCATACTTCGATGATAAATGCTTGTATAGTCTTCTCCACGCAAAGTTGTAACTTCTTCTGGCTGATATTGATGTTTAGTTTCGTCTTTTGCATGAACTAAATAAGCTAAACAGTTATCATAACCGTAGCGACCCGATTTTAATTTTTCCAAATATTGAGTTTCCACTTCAATAGCTACTGCAATTTTATTCAAAGACGCACCTTTTTCGAATTTTAACAGTACATGAACGTGCTCAGCTTTATCTTCCACAATAATTGTCAATTTTTCTGAGTTCCAAACAGATACTTTATCTTTATCGTGTTTGATAATGTACGCTTCACTGACAATAATATTATTTTCCTCTAACTTTTTAACAATAATTTCCAATAGTGTTCGACAATTTCCTTTTTTTGCCTGTTGAATCGCTTCTACGTAATCTGAAGATAACCAATATTCTTCTTTTAACTGTTGTACTATCACAATGGTTGTGAGATTAGCCTCTTTTTTAGCCATAATAAGAATTACTCCTTTACCTTTTATTATTCCGTTAATTATTCCGTTGATAAATCAGTGGTGTTATATTTCGCAAAGTATCTCAAATACTTGCCCTATCAATACTTTTTAGTCTGCACGGCAGTTGACAAGCCCACTGCCGTGCAGGCGTTAGTAATAGTTAGAATTAGTATTTGTATTATTATCAATTCAGAGAATGAAACCAAGGTGTTTCAAAAAAGTGTGGCACTTCCCACTTTTTACCAGAACCGATAATGCGTGCTACCCCTTGACCTTTATCGTAGCTACGCTTAGGCATATCAGCAAAACCACTCATTAAATATTTTCGTTCGTCAGCAGAATCGGCTGCACCACCAAGCATTATTACTGCGTCAGAGCAGTTCACACGAGCGAGTGAGGGGAGAAAACCCTCTTTTGTAGCAAACTGTGAAATAGCAATAATGTGAATACCGGCTGCACCACCAGTAGCTGATAATCGATTGATAGCAGTTGTCCACCTTGATGTGAGCTTCAATGATTTATCAACTTTATCCAGTGATTCAAGTGAAGCATTTAGATTGCCTAATTCATCAAAAAATAATCCAATGTCTGTCATATCTTCCATGTCAAGATACTTTTCTTTACCAGCTTCATTGATTTCATCTAGTCGCTTATCCATGACTGAACACCAGTGTTCAGCACGCTCTACAATCTTAATAGGGTCTGATTGTCCGTTATATTCCTTAACATAACGGTCATATTTTGCCGAATTATATTCTACTATCCAACCTTGTAACAACATTAATTTAGCAATGTATCGTCCAGCTAGAACTGATTTTCCTGACCTAGTTCGAGCGATAATACTGAGCATGGGAGTTATGTCGGAATGCCAAACTAAATCTCTAGACAAACGAATAGCATGTTTATCTTCAGTAATAAATTTCTTTAATGAATCAGTATTATCGTTAAGAAATAGTCTTTGTGAAGTGAGAGTATCTTCAAAATTGAAAATGATGAAACTGTCTCCTGCCACTAATTCGGAATTCACAACAGCGAAATGTTGATATTTCCCTGACAATATTCCCGAAACCCTTTGTTCAAAGTGTTCACGATTCGCACGCTCCCAATTAGCAATGTTTTCAATAGCGATATAGCCGTTTGATAAGTCATCATCAACCCAAACGACAATTTCTGGCATTTCATTGCCGTAGCGTGTCGAGTTTGACAACTTAAGCACATCGATAATTTGCTTATCATTAAATAGTCGTCGTAGTCTAATAGCTAATTTTGTAGCGTCTATAGACATTGTAGGAATGGAAAGTGTTGAAACTTCCTCACGTTTTGACAATAAAAATATTAGTGATATAAAACTGAAAATATCTAGTAAATAACAAAACAGTAATGGGGAGGAAAAAACAGGAGCTAAAATCGATATTGAATTACATATGAAGAATAACAAAACTGTAATAGCAGCTGAAACAGCAAAGACTATCAAAGAAACTTGATAGCCTTGCACTTGAGAACCATGAGTTAATTCGATTCTTCGATATCTACGATTATTCATTGCGTTGTGCCACCGCAACGGAATCAGCAGCAAACCAACCTGTACCATTACTTGTTGCACCACCACGTACATTTTTGAATTGAAGAATAGTTCCAAACTTTACCTCAACCCTATTCGCTACTTTAATTGCATACTCTAAATCGTTATCAGTATCTACGATTGAATATTTAAATTTTCCGTCGACTTCTTCAACTGAACCTATTGAAACAACCTTTAATATAGGTACAACATCAGTTGTATATTCGTTTCCGCTTTTTTCGCTTACCATTACCATTGCTTTTGTTTTTTGTTTAAGAACTTCACTAAGAGTTCGATTCCAATTAGTTTTCGCCATCTATAGTACCTTCTTTCTTTTTTATTCAGAATTGAAAATATTTTTTCTAATCGTTCGAGCAGACATTGTTCATTTTCAATCCATCGAACTAATTCGTCATTTGACATAACATCAATATCCGAATCACGAGCGATTGAAAGTGTATTGAATGATAAACAATTTTGTCCATACCATAACGCGCGTAATTCAGCTGGTACATTCTCAAAATTCAAATCGTTGCTCACTCTTTGATAACCAACGTTACCATATTTTACTAATCGATTAGTACGTAATTCACGAAGCTGTTGCTTCAACGCTACAATCATACTAACCACTTCCTTTCTTTTTTATGCTTTCATTATATCGCTTTTTTATGGAAAATAACAGGAATGTATTGTATAATTAGAGCTGAAATATTCCGTTTTTAGAAAAGGAAGGTGTATCATGTTTAATAATTTGCTAAATTACTATTTAAAACACGCACAAAATAGAATTAATCAACGTATTGAAGAGATAAATAATGAACGAAAAGCCTTAAAAGATTCAGGAGATACAAGATATAAAGACTTAAAATCAATTAATAATACTCAATTATATCGACATAAGCCAAAAACAATTAAAGAAATTCGGGAGTCGAATACAGAAGTATTATCTAAAAAATTAACAATAACTGTAGCTGAATCATTGAAAGCTAACATAAAATTAAAACCTGATCTCATTACAACTTCAACAATAAAAGACGAAGAAATGGACATGAAAAAAAGTAATTTGGAATTTGTTTCAGTTCAAGACTTATTGTGGGGATTTACTGAGGAATACACAGAATTTGATAAATTCAATTTCTTTTTAAATCTTTTTTTAGACTTGAGGAAAACAAATGAGTACTATCAACTTGTTTTTGATATAGTAATTGATTATGTGCCTTTTGCGAAATATTTAGCAACGGGAAGAGCACATCAAAAATATCCTTTTATAATTCCTCGTGAATTTAAAAATACTAATGTAGATTTACTAGCAGAAGCTGTTTATTTTTTTTGTCGTACTTATGAATCAGAAGAAATTATGCAACTGTTTACTAAATTTTTACATAGCACATATAAATATGAATCAAAGGATAGCAACGGTCGTTTTCAAATTAAAACTGGAATTATCAGTTTCCAAAATTTCGAAGAAGCATTTACTTCAACATTAAAAGAAATACTTGAGCCCTTATGGAAAAGGGACCCGTCTTACTCTCTCGGAAAACGTGCATATGATATAGTAATGGAAGATATGAGGCTTGAATCAGCATATAATTATTTGTCGTCATTAGGAGACGGCTATATAAATTACACTACATCTGGAAAGCTAGAAACTGATGTTTGGTCCGAGTTGATGGATGAAACTGAAAGTTATATTGAAAAATTAATATATGCTCAAAAAGAATTTTATGGAGATGTTGAGAAAGAATATTTTATGAGTGAGCTGTTTATGAAAAATGCTACTGAATTTTTTTCTGAGGATAGGTATCTTGAATTATCAAAAACAAAACAACGAACAATTCTGTAATGTTGAAATGGAAAACTTTAATTACTAAAGACTTTGGTTTTGCCATTTAAAAAGATGATTCTGCATTGTGCATATTGTTTTTTTGTCAAAGTGTCACCTACCTTGTTTTGTTTTTAAAAAAATAAGCACGCAAAAGCGTGCTTATTTGGGGTTTAGTCATAATAAGTTTCTGTTTCTTCATATAAGAGATTGCCATCTTCATCGAATATCTGAGATACCGGTCGTTTATGCTTTGGTTTAGCCCACTTTGGTGCGGGGTTGTAACCGTGTTTCTGGAATACGAGTTGTCCCCATTTTGAAACACCAAGAAAGACATAGAGTCCAAGGGCTCCTAAATAAAGAAGACTGTTAAAACCATCAAGATTGGAACGCAATAAGGCAAAGATACCGATGGCTGCCCAAAATAAGCGACGAACGACATAGTTGAAGAACCAACGAGTTTGCGTTGGTTGATAGTCAAAGGTGACTTTTTTCTTTGGTGTTGCCATACGGTATCACATCCTTTTTTTGCTTTTGATTATTCAGTTATTGTTGTATCTTCAATGGTTGAAGTGTCGGGTATTGTTTCTGTTACGTTTTCGGACTCTGTGGTTTCTTCTGATTTAATTGTTTTTTCAGATTCAGTTGTTTCTAAAAGGGTATCAGTGACTGATTCAGTTGCTTGTTCAGTGATTGTTTCGCTAGTTGGTTCAGCGACTGGATCTACAGTTGGTTCAACAAGATCTTCTGAAACTGCTTCTTCTGATGTTGTTTCCATGACTTTTGCAGATGTTTCTTTAGTAGTTTCGTCTGGTAATGGTGTTGTTTCAGTTGTTGAGTCCTCATTACGTGGCGCGGAAGCAGTACCTGCATACATTTCAGGGAAGTTTTCGCGTAAGAAATCTTCTAATTCGTTATCAGGTACTTGCGATGGTTTTGTAGCTTTTTTAGCTAATGTTTGAAACGCGTACATGCTATCGTATCGGAATTGATGATTAACTACTTTGTTACCGTTCATGTTAATACCAACGGCTGTATATTCTAAAGTAGGATCGAGTAAATTTTGGCGATGACCCGGTGAGTTGGACCATTGATTGAATAAGTTTTCAGCAATATATTTTTCTGATAATGATTTATAGTAATTACCATTGAGAGTAATTGAAGCTGAATTTTCAGCGGCAGCTCCCCAATCAGACGGTTTTTCTTCAAAGACTGTGGCCCAATTGCGTCCATCGGGTCGTTTGTGAGCTTGTCCATTTACGAGTGGTGAATGAAATGGTTGCATTTCTTGTGCACGTTTAGTGGCAAAATATTGGACGTCTTCATTGTATTGAAGTGGTTTAATATTGTTAGATGCACGTAACTGGTTAACGAAATTAACAAAATGTTGGTTTAATAAGTTTAAATCTAGGATTTTGTTTTGGTTAAAATCATCAATAAATTCCTTAGGTAGTGGTGTTGGAATGTTGACTAAACTTCCTGGATTATTGACGGGTTCAACTGTTGTTAAGTTTCGTTCAGAGCTTTTTGCTTTTCGATAGCGAGTGTCTTCTGATTCTTTTTGCATTTGATTTAAGTCAAATGGTTTTGTTTTATTTGTATTGATAACACGAACCAAACCATCTTGGGAAGGAATAATATCACCGACTTGAACCGTTTGATAGTGTTTAGTTGTTGGTTTTTTCGTTTCTTCTTCCGTTGTTTTTGGTGTTTCAACCGGTTTATCAGGTGTTTCTGTTGGTTGTTCTGGTTTAACCGGTTTTTCGGAAGGTGTATCTACCGATGTATTGTTATCCGTTATCTCTGGTTCAGTTTCGGTTGGTAATTCGTGGATAACGTCCGAGTCTTTTTTCGTTTCTTCTTCCGTTGTTTTTGGCGTTTCAACCGGTTTATCAGGTGTTTCTGTTGGTTGTTCTGGTTTAACCGGTTTTTCGGAAGGTGTATCCACCGATGTATTGTTATCTGTTACTTCTGGTTCAGTTTCCGTTGGCAATTCGTGGATAACTTCCGAGTCTTTTTTCGTTTCTTCTTCCGTTGTTTTTGGTGTTTCAACCGGTTTATCAGGTGTTTCTGTTGGTTGTTCTGGTACTTCTGGCTTAGGTGTCGGTTTAACTTCTGGTTTAGTTTCTGAAGTTGTCGGTACTTCTGGTTTCGGTGTCGGTTTAATTTCTGGTTTAGTTTCTGAAGTTGTCGGTACTTCTGGTTTCGGTGTCGGTTTAACTTCTGGTTTAGTTTCAGAAGTTGTTGGTACTTCTGGTTTTGGTGTCGGTTTAACTTCTGGTTTAGTTTCAGAAGTTGTTGGTACTTCTGGTTTCGGTGTCGGTTTAACTTCTGGTTTAGTTTCAGAAGTTGTTGGTACTTCTGGTTTTGGTGTCGGTTTAACTTCTGGTTTAATTTCCGAAGTCGTTGGTATTTCCGGTTTTGGAGTTGGTTTTGACTCTGGTTTCAGGTTTGTGTTTGATTCAGAGGCTGATTTTGTGATTTTAGGTGTTGATGTCATAGGAGTTGTTGAATTTGTCGTGTTGGCTGTATTCTTAGATGATTGATTTGATACCACCGATGCATTATTTGGCGTAGCGTTGATTGTTGCTAATTCTTTATCTAAGACACCTTTTAATTTTTGTCCAACCTTTAATGTATGGATATCTTTAATGTTGTTTAAAGTTGCTAATTCGTCAACAGTAGTATTAACAGTTTTGGCAATGACACCTAAGGTATCACCAGATTGTACGACATATTCGACTAATTTTAAGTCTTTTTGTTTTTGAATTTCTTGTTTTATGTCGTCTACCGTACGCATTTTCCATACGCTCGGTGCATTATCGATGGTTTCTTTAATATAGTCTTCAATGGTGATGGTTTGTGCGTTCGCACTGATAGCAGGTGTGCTAATAAAAGCAGCCGCTAATAAAACCGTTACCCAGTGTTTCTTTACTTTTTTCATGATTGGTCTTTTGTTTGTCATAATGATATTCTCCTTTGAATTTTGATTGATGTGTATTATGTCATTAACTATTGTGTGTTTTTAATATCGTAATGAGCGACGATTGAGCCAAGGCTCGATGAAGAATGATTTTCTTGAAAGCCAAATGGGAGGAACTTGTTCTGCGGTTTCTTGCGTTAAACATAGGGTTGGGTAGTTTGGATATATTTAGTTTTCAATGTTCTATATGAATACTACTCTTGTTGTTCGATTAAGCATAAGGTTGGGTAGTTTGGGCTATTGTGTCTTTCTTATCTTCAGCTTTTTGTAATTGTTCTAGTGTGACTTCGGATACCGGTGAGTGTTTCTTCTGACATAGTTGCTTGTTTGGGTTGAACAACTACTTCTTCCGCTTTAACAATGGTTTACCCTGCTAATCCGGATAAGACACCTCCTTGATTATTATTAATTACATTATATCTTCAAAAAGTTCGTTTTACAACACCTTTCGAATCAAAAGTTCGTTATTTAGTCGTTAATATAGCTAAGTTAAACAGATATGATTAAAAAGGGTGAATTTATTGAACATACAAGAATATATTGCAAAGAGAATTAAACAGTTAAGAAAAGAACAAAATTTTAGTCAAGAAAAATTATCTGAGATAGCTGGTTTGGGGAATAAAACTGTTCAAAATATTGAAGCTAATAAATATGACTTTCGTATCATGACTATTGCAAAAATAATGGTAGCATTAGACGTTTCAGTAGAAGAATTTTTTTCAATCCCCTTTTCAAAATCGAATCAAGAATTAGTGAATGAATTAATTGGTTTAATAGATGAAACAGTTGATGATAAACAAGAAATTATATTGAAAGCCTTAATTGAAATCATTAAAAATGTAAATTAGGAATAAAGAATTTGAAAGGATAGAACTGACGTTCTCGGGAGTTTGACACTTGTAAAAACATCCTGCCCTCCACAAACGCTGTCACAAGGCTTTTTTTTTGCACTTTTTTTGTCAATCTTTAGTTTTACCTATTGCGTACATAACGTACACTGTGGTATAATGGATATTAAAAGGAGGCATTTTTATGCGAGTTCGAACAGTCAAATCTTCTAATGGTTCCATTTATTATGCAGTTATCCGAGATATAAAGAAAGAAAATGGTAAACGCTCTACACAAATTGTTGAGAATTTAGGTAGTCATAAAAAGCTTCTTCAAGAGCACCCTGAAATGGATCCAATGGATTACGCCAAACAAGTAGCGCGTGAACTAACGGAAAAAGAAAATGAAGGTAAAATCACCTTCATTCACCAATATGACACGAAAAGATTGATTAAACTCGGCGAGTCCAACGGTTTTGATGTAGGTCAACTTTTCCTAGATAAAATATTTTACGAGCTTAAACTCGATAAGTTATGTAAGACACTCAAAGGCTCGTCTAAGATTAGCTTTGATTTAACTGCCATCTTAAAAATGTTGATATCCACTCGCATTCTTTACCCAGGATCTAAACGTAGTTCCCTTACCTTAGCTAAGAACTATTTAACACCTCCTGATATTGATCTACATCAAATCTATCGAGGGTTAGATCTACTCTCTAAGAACATGGAAAAAATACAACAACACGCTTACCTGGCAAGTAAAGAGGTTGTAAAACGCGATACTCAGGTGCTTTTTTACGATTGCACGAACTATTTCTTTGAAATTGAAGAGGAAGATAATTTTCGTAAATATGGAGTGAGTAAAGAACATCGCCCAAACCCTATTATCCAAATGGGATTGTTTATGGACGGATCTGGTATGCCACTAGCTTTCTCGCTCTTTGAAGGGAATAAAAATGAAATCAACTCTCTTAAGCCGATAGAGAAGCAAATCATTAAAGATTTTGAATTGTCTGATCTTATTGTCTGTACGGATGCAGGATTGAGTTCCTTTGCGAACAAACGATTTAATAGTCTCCAAAACCGTCACTATATTACGACGCATTCCATTAAAAAAATGAAAAGGGATCTCGCTGAATGGGCATTAAGTCCAGAGGGGTGGAAGATTTTTGATGGCGATTCAACAACAAAGAAAAAAGATAAAATGCTCTATCATCTTGATGATGTCAACAGACAAATTCAAGCCTATCGTGACGGAAAGACCTCTCCTGAAGGATTACGATTAATGAATGCGACTTTTTATAAGGAATCTTGGGAACGGAGAGAACTTAGTCCCGAGGAAAAACAACATCATCTTAAACCATTTGAAGAACGCTATATTGTCACATATTCTCCAAAATATCAACAGTATCAAGCAAATATTCGAGAAAGACAAATTAATCGGGCTTTGAAAAAATTAGAACAAACAGATCCGATGAAAAACACTAATCCCCATTCGCCTAATCGGTTCGTTAAAACGGAGTATGTAACAGAAAATGGGGAAGTAGTGAAGCTAATTTATCGAATCAATCAAGAAGCCATAGATAAAGAAGCGCAATATGATGGATTTTATTGCGTCGCAACCAATTTAGAAAGTTCGATCGAATCAATTGTTGGTATCAATAAACAACGTTGGGAAATTGAAGAGTGTTTCCGAATTTTAAAGACTGAATTTAAAAGTCGTCCGGTATATTTAAGTCGCGAGAATCGCATTCGTGCTCATTTTTTGACATGTTTCCTTTCTTTATTGGTTTATCGAATTTTGGAACAACGGATGAAGGACTATACTGTTAGTGAGATTATACAAACATTGCGTGGGATGAGGATTGCAAAAATAGCCGAAGAAGCTTTTGTACCACAGTATACACGCACCGAGATTACTGATAAATTACATGAAATCAGTGGCTTCAGAACAGATTATGAATTCATAGAGAAAAAATCTTTAAAAAAAATTGAAAGACAGATAAAATCGGGGAAATAGTACGCATTTTCGCACAATTCAATTACCCTCTAAAACGTTGATATATCAACGTTTTAGAGGGTTTTCTGCTTTTTTAAGTGTCAAAGACGGGATTATATCTTCAAAAAGTTCGTTTTACAACACCTTTCGAATCAAAAGTTCGTTATTTAGTCGTTAATATAGCTAAGTTAAACAGATATGATTAAAAAGGGTGAATTTATTGAACATACAAGAATATATTGCAAAGAGAATTAAACAGTTAAGAAAAGAACAAAATTTTAGTCAAGAAAAATTATCTGAGATAGCTGGTTTGGGGAATAAAACTGTTCAAAATATTGAAGCTAATAAATATGACTTTCGTATCATGACTATTGCAAAAATAATGGTAGCATTAGACGTTTCAGTAGAAGAATTTTTTTCAATCCCCTTTTCAAAATCGAATCAAGAATTAGTGAATGAATTAATTGGTTTAATAGATGAAACAGTTGATGATAAACAAGAAATTATATTGAAAGCCTTAATTGAAATCATTAAAAATGTAAATTAGGAATAAAGAATTTGAAAGGATAGAACTGACGTTCTCAAAAGTCCGAAGAAGCATATACTTTAGTGTTGCAAGAAACACTTAAAATAAGCATGTTTCTTTCATTAGAAATAGTTATTATAAGTTACTGGAAAAAATCGGTAAATTATTAAATAAGAATATAGTAACTAAAAAGCAGAGAACTTTTCATTCTCTGCTTTTTAGTTTTAAGATTTAAAATCAAGTATCATCTCTTTGGAGACAACTTGGAGACAGTTCAAAGGAATCTATCTCATTTCAATACTTTATACGGCTGTTAAAATGCTGTTGAATCAAGGTTTCTTAGCCTAAGTTAACCTTATCTTTTATTCCCACTCTATCGTAGCGGGTGGCTTACTTGTAATATCATACACCACGCGGTTCACGTGAGCGACTTCGTTGACGATACGCGCACTTATTTTCTGCAAGACATCCCACGGAATGCGGGCAAAATCACTCGTCATACCATCAATCGACGTAACGGCACGGATACCGATGGTATAATCATACGTGCGGCCGTCACCCATCACACCAACACTTCTAAAGCCTGGTAGCACAGTAAAGTATTGCCATACATCACGTTCGAGTCCAGCATTCGCAATCTCTTCGCGCAATATCGCATCGGATTCGCGGACGATTTCGAGTTTTTCTTCGGTAATTTCGCCAATGACACGGATACCTAGGCCCGGGCCAGGAAATGGTTGGCGCCATACGATGCTATCTGGTATACCTAAAGCTGTACCTAATGCACGCACTTCGTCTTTAAACAATGTATTTAGCGGCTCGATTAGTTCAAACTGCATATCTTCCGGCAATCCGCCAACATTATGATGCGATTTAATCGTTTGCGCGGTTTTAGTACCTGATTCAATAATATCTGTATACAAAGTCCCTTGCGCTAAAAAGTCTACCCCAGCAAGTTTTGCTGCTTCATCATCAAAGACATAAACAAACTCATTACCGATAATTTTACGTTTTTGCTCTGGGTCACTTACGCCACGTAATTTAGACAAGAAGCGGTCCTTAGCATCAACACGAATGATATTTAAACCAAATTTACCACCTAATGCCTCCATCACTTGGTCGCCTTCGCCTTTACGCAACAATCCATGATCAACAAAGATGCTAGTCAACTGATTACCGATTGCTTTTTGTAATAACACACCGACAACCGAAGAATCCACTCCACCGGATAATCCTAATAATACTTTACGGTCACCGACTTTTTCACGGATTTTAGCAATTTCAATCTCAATAAAGTTTTCCATCGACCAATCGCCTTTTGCACCACAAATTTCAAAGGCAAAATTACGTAACATATCATAGCCATGCACCGTATGACGTACTTCTGGGTGAAATTGCACACCATATATTTGGCGTTCAGTATGTTCAAATGCCGCAAATGGCGTATGAGGGTTGCTGGCAGTAACGACAAATCCCTCTGGTATTTTTGTAATACGGTCGCCATGACTCATTAACACATTTTCTTTGTCAGATAATCCTTTAAACAATCCGTGTTCTACTTGATGCACATCAATTTCAGCTGTCCCATATTCCCGTGTCGGTGCCGATTCAACCGTCCCGCCAAACAAATGCGTCGTCAACTGCATCCCATAACACACACCTAATACTGGAATTCCCAATTCAAAAATCGCTGGGTCAACAGTGAACGCATTCTCAGCATACACACTATGCGGGCCTCCTGAAAAGACCACACCGATAACATTTCCTTCCGCTTTAATTTGTTCAGCGGTCGTATCATTTGGTAATAGTTCACTAAACACACCCAGTTCACGTAAACGACGTGTAATGAGTTGATTATATTGACTGCCAAAATCCAAAACAACTATTTTTTCCATTTGTGTCATTGTTTGCGTCACAAAACATACCTCCAGTATTCTCATTAATCTTTCACCCTAGCACCAACAAACTGTTATGCCGGGTTACTACAGTTCTATTTTAATACTTCCGAACGAAAATTGCATCAACAAAATGATTGTTCGTCTTATGAATAATTACATCTGCTCGGTCACGTGTTGGCAAAATGTGTTCAACTAAATTTACCAGGTTAATTTCACGCCAAACTTTGCGTGCGTATTGATGCGCCTGGTTGCGTGGCCATTGACTCATTTCATGATAATAATTATTCGGGTCATTTTTCGCTAAATCCATATGCATATCAAATCGTTCAATATACCATTGACGCACCAATTGATGGTCAGCATCCACATAAATCGACAGGTCAAAAAAGTCACTCATATAAATCTCGTGGTTTTGCGGCAATTGCAACACATTAATCCCTTCGACAATTAGAATATCCGGCTGATTCAAAGTTTCAAACTGATTGGGTACAATATCATAAATCGAGTGCGAATAAATCGGATATTCAATCGACTCCCCACCAATTTTAACTTGCTTCATAAATTCCAGCAAACGATTCATATCATAACTTTCTGGAAATCCTTTACGACGCATCAAGTTACGGCGTTCCAACTCTTCATTCGGATACAAAAAACCATCAGTCGTCATGTACGCAATCTGCTTATCTGGATAAAACTGCTCTAATAATTGATGCAGTACCCGCGCTGTCGTACTTTTCCCCACTGCGACACTTCCGCAAATACCAATAACAAAGGTCGGCATTTTCTTTTCGACTGCACCGAGTAAAAAAGATTGTCTGGCTGTTGAAAAAAGTTGACTATTTTGATAAACCATATCGACATAGTCAACTAATGGACCATATACTTCTTGCACATCGTTTGCTGACAATCTATCATTTAATGAGACAAGTTTTGAAAGTTGATCAAGCTTGGTTACCGATTCTCCAGACTGGCGTAATGCTTTCCACTCGCTACGTGAAAATCGTTTGTATAGTGACATCTTCATAACTGTTTTCTTTTCCTTTTCAATGTGATTTTGATATAATCATTTTACCACAAAAGCGCTGAAAAAATGACGGATACTACTCATAAAAATACATTGTTTTTATTAATTTTCGCCAATCAGTCATGAGTTTTATCAACAGTATCCGCTCGCCTATTGCTTTCACAGCGCGAGTTTTGGTAAAATAAAAAAGGATTAAACACAACCTAAGCCTGTAACACCGTAAATACAGCGAGTTTGTGTACCTTTTTGATGAATACAATGATAAATAGAGAACATAATTAGGGAGGTTTGCACGTGTCCATCGAGAAAATCGACTCGCATGCAATCGAGATATTACAGCACCACGTACTTACAGCTCAAGCCATTGGTACCGGTCGTGCACATAGTAAAATTATTTTAATGGGCGAACACGCTGTTGTGTATGATTATCCCGCGATTGCCCTACCATTTCCAGCTATCGCCGTCGAAGCGACAGCAACATTGAATCAAGATAATCAACATTATTTGGCTTGTCACTATTATACAGGCCCGCTAAAAAAAGCACCACAACATTTGGACAATATCCAAACAGCTATTCAACTGACCTTGGATACTTTTCAATTAGGCAACCCATCGTTAAACATTACAATTACCAGTGCTATCCCACAAGAGCGCGGCATGGGTTCTTCAGCAGCTGTGACCGTAGCGGTTGTCCGTGCCATTGCTGATTTATTTCAGCTAACATTGAGCGATTACCAATTACATTTTATCGTCAATCAGGCCGAAGTGATTGCCCATCAATCAACGAGTGGGATTGATACACTGATGACGAGTACCCACCATCCGGTTATCTACCGTAAAAGTCGTGCACCACACGCCTTTGACTTATCCCTATCCGCATACCTTGTCGTTGCTGATAGTGGTCAAGCCGGACAGACAAAATCTGCAGTCCATCATGTTGCTCAAATGCGTAAACACAAACCTTATTTTGTCGATCAAGCGATGCAAGCTATCGGAAACTTTGTACAACAAGCGTATGACAAAATTGCACAAGGTAACGCTATCGAGTTAGGGAAATTAATGACGTATAACCATTATTACTTGAACCAATTAGGTGTATCTAATTCTCACTTAGATAAAATCGTCAATGCCGCATGGATGGCAGGTGCCTTAGGAGCCAAATTAACGGGTGGAGGCCGTGGCGGCTGCTTAATCGCCCTAGCCGAAACCAAATCTGCTGCAAAACGGATAGCCAAAGCAATGCGCGATGCAGGCGCTGTCCAAACATGGCACTTAAACTTAGAAACTGGCGACAGTCTATAACACTTCGCCACGGCATTAATTCTTATATTTAGAGTGTAACACATCCCCTTTTGACAAACTCAATCAGTGGTGACGTGTTGCACTTTTTCACATCATAACACACATAGTGTGAGCGAGGGTGTCCTGACTTGAACCACTGGAGCAAAGGTCGCAGAAGCACAAAGGTGCTTCAAGAGCTATGCGAAGTGGACGTCAAGTCAGCCCGAGCGAACCAGAATAGGAGGAATTCAGCATGAGTCAAGGTTTTTTTCGTGCGCATACCAATATCGCATTGATAAAATATTGGGGTAAGCGCAATACTGAATTATTTTTACCGATGACTAGCAGTTTATCATTGACACTTGATGCATTTTATACCGATACTAAAGTCACATTAAAACCCGACGAATTACTCGACACTTTTTTCTTAGACGGACAAATACAGTCTGAGAAGGCTACAAAAAATGTCACACAATTCGTCGATCGTTTTCGTGCATTAAGTGGCCAATCAGCTGCTGTTCAAGTTGAAAGTTGGAATCATGTACCGACAGCAGCTGGGCTCGCATCATCCGCTTCTGCCTATGCTGCACTTGCTTGTGCCTGCAACCAAGCGTTTGGTCTCAATTTAGATGCCAAAGCATTATCTATTTTAGCACGTCAAGGGTCAGGGAGTGCCAGCCGTAGTTTATTCGGTGGCTTTGTTGAATGGCATAAAGGTGATGGTGATATATCTGAATCGAGCTACGCAGAACAAATTGATGCTGCTAATTGGGATATTGGCATGCTCGTCATTGTTATCAACCGTAAAGCCAAGAAAATCAGTAGTCGTATCGGTATGGAGCAAACAATGGAGACTTCGCCGTTTTATGCATTGTGGCCGCAAGAAGTTGAGCGCGATTTACATGACATTAAACAAGCGATTCAAGCACAAGATATTGATTCTGTTGGACAAATTGCCGAACATAATGCGATGAAAATGCACGCGACGACATTAGCAGCTAACCCAAGTTTTACCTATTGGGAGCCTGACTCATTACGTGCTATTCAAATAATTCAAATAATGCGTGAAGATTTAGGCTTTCAATGCTACATTACGATGGATGCAGGTCCAAACGTAAAAGTATTATGCCCTGCCAGCCAGTTGGATGCTTTACGCGGTCAATTGCTCTCACATTTTGCCGCTGAACAGTTAATCACAGCTCTACCAGGACCTGCACCTTATGCCCTGCCGCTAAATACGGAGACGAACGGATGAAGCAGACAACGATTCGTATCCCAGGTAAATTATATATCGCCGGCGAGTATGCTGTCCTAGAGCCGGGCGAACCAGCGATTATCGTAGCGGTTAATGCATACTTGTCATGTCGCCTGGAAGAAAAAACACATACCGGATATAGTCAGTGGACCTCATCGCTATATCCTAATGATACATTTTATTATCAGGGCCAACATCAAGTAATTACTAAAAAATGGCACTATGTGTATCAAGCTGTAACTGTAGCCGAAACATACTTATCCGAGATAGGCATCGAGGTAACTGAGTATGATTTGCATTTTGACAGCGAGTTAATCGACCAAGATGGCGCGAAATATGGACTGGGCTCTAGCGGTGCCGTCACTGTCGCAACGATTAAAGCTATCCTAACACATCATCAATATGCCTTTACACCAGTCGAATTGTACAAACTAGCAACCCTCGCCTCACTGAACGTGTCTGAAAAAGGTAGCTTCGGTGATATCGCTGCCTGTGTATCTGGCGGTTGGGTGCTCTATCGTTCCTTTGACCGACAATGGTTACTAAGCAACATGCAGGCAAAAAATTCATACGCTGCACTGGTACAACAGCCGTGGCCCTTGCTAGAAATCTCCCCTCTTGACGTGCATCCAACCCTTCAATTGATGATTGGCTGGACACAATCACCGGCAAGCACCGATTATCATGTTCAGCATTTTGAACAAGCGCGTCTGGCACAAGATGATGATTATCAGTATTTCATCCATGAAAGTCGGGTATTCGTTGAAACACTGGCGACTGCATTAATCAAGGGAGACTTGACAGTCGTTTTTTCGACGATTCAAGAGTTACGACACCTATTACAAAAGATTTCAGCTAAATGGCAGCTCGGTATCGAAACACCGGCGTTAACTCAATTAATTGAAGATGCAGCGGCCTATCAATATGCAGCTAAAACTTCCGGTGCCGGCGGCGGAGACTGTGGCATTGCTCTCGGTCACAACACCAGTGAAGCTACCGCATTAACACAATTATGGCAACAACATCATATTAAACCATTACAACTATCCGTCGCACCGTCTCAAACAAGGTAGAAAGCGAGGAGACTATGTTAAAATCACAATTACCTTCTTACTCACAACAACGTAAAGACGACCATGTACATCATGCACTAGCGCAACAACGCCAACATCCTCATTCGCAATTTGATGAAATTCGGTTTGTGCATCACTCCTTTGCACCACTATCACTTGACGAGATTGACATCCGCACACAATGGGCCAATCATCGGCATACCTTACCTTTTTATATTAATGGGATGACCGGTGGTTCTGAAAAAACAAAGCGCTACAACCAACAATTAGCGCAATTAGCACATCAAACAGGTCTTGCAATGGCATCCGGTTCAATCAGCGGTGCCTTAAGTGATGCCTCCGTTGCAGATTCATTTACCATTATTCGTAAGGAAAATCCTAATGGCTTTGTCATGGCTAATCTCGGTGCTCATCACGGTGTCGATAATGCCAAACGTGCCGTTGATTTAATACAAGCCAATGCGTTACAGATTCATTTAAATGCGCCACAAGAAATTGTGATGCCCGAAGGCGACCGTGACTTCACCTCATGGCTATCGAATATTGAAGCAATGGTTCAAGCATTAGAAGTACCAATCATTGTTAAAGAAGTTGGCTTTGGTATGAGTCAAGAAACGATTCAACAACTCATCGATGTCGGTGTTTCTACTATCGATGTCAGTGGACGTGGTGGCACTAACTTTATCGCAATCGAAAATCATCGTCGTGACCGCTTAGATTTCCAATCCCTTATCAATTGGGGACAAACAACACCAGAAGCCTTACTGGAAGCTAGCCCTTTTATGGATAAAGCAACCATTCTGGCCAGTGGCGGTATTGGTGATTTCACTGATATTGTTAAGGCACTAGCACTAGGAGCTCAGGCAGTAGGTCTATCTGGTCGATTTTTACATATGGTTCATACGCAAGGAGTCGAAGAGTCCATTCGAGAAGTGAATGAGTGGAAAGAAGCCATTCAACAGATGATGTTATTACTTGGCGCACGTACAATTACAGAACTCCATCATACGGATATAGTTCTTACTTCAGACCTTGCTCATTGGGCACAGTCACGTGGTATCAACTGGCAACGCTTTGCGGTGCGTAGTCGGGAGAATCGGTAGGTAGACAGATACCCCCACCAAACTTTTGTATGGGTTTGGTGGGGGGTTTCTTATTTTAATAATGTTAACAGTTGTGAATCGACATCATCGTATAAAGAAAAGATGGATTCATCGACTTGATAAATCTTCATAATTAGCTTTTTTAAATCATTCTCAATTGTTACTAAAGTACGTGATTTTACATTATTAATATCAATCGCAGATAACCCATGAGCAACTTTATTACGTGCACCATTAATTGCTTTTGTAGATTTAATCAGATTGGTGATTTCATTTTCTGGATCTAAGCAGTCAATCATATTTTGAAAAGATAATAAGTTCAAGTATGCTTCCCGATTATATTTTCGATTAGTATTCAAACGCTTGTTTTCAGCTTCAATCTCTGCTTCAATCATCTGAAATACATACTCCGCTTGCTTATGGTTCGGATTCACTTTTGGAAATCCATCCATTGACACTACTAATTCAGGATAATTCAAATGTAAATAATCTTCTAATAAAAATTCTGCTAGCGATTTGCATTTAATCAGAAAATCAGTCATCAATTCACGCTCGCGCATCCGATTCATGATTAAGAAATAATTTAAAGCTAACTGTCCCTTTTCTCCTAATCCTACTTTTTCAGACGCTTCTTTCACAAATGAACTAACTGTCTGGTATTTTAAAGAGTGAACTAATTCATCTAAAATAGAATTAATCTGATTACGGATTCTGTTAGAAAAATACTCTTTGGACTTTTTATGAGTCATTACATTATACGCAGCTTGATAATCATGATTACGTATCATTTCCCGTAAATTTCGCTTCACCAATGAAGCACTTACTTTTTCTGCTTTATCTTCAATCACGCGATTCGTCGATTGCTCAGAATAGTCAATATCGCCTGCAATCAATTCCATTACTTTTTCTTCAGTCAAATCAAAATTATACGGTGGTGCCGCATTCGGACTTGCGACTTGAACCGCTTTGACATTATATTCATTGATTTGATTGATGGTATATAATGCTGAAATAACTTGTGGCGTTGCGCTCGATAGATTCAACAAAAATTCATCTTTATCATTAATATATTGTTGAATAGTGTGATTCAACTGCTCAAACATCTTATCAAATAAAAATATTTCCTTATCAGATATAACCAAATCAGACACAACAATTTCAGGTTGATATCCGTCGATTGCTAATAAAACTTGCTTCACAAATGGTACTTTTTTTACCATACTCTCACTGACAATTAATATGATTTTTTCAGGACGGTACCATCTTGCAATATGCAATAATGGTCCATCATGATTCTTTAGTATCGGATCTGTGTTACCAACTGAAGATATTAATACTTTCATCTTATTTCCTCTATTCATTACTTTCTATTATTTCCATATTTCTATTATCTCTATTTATCTTTATTAAAGCAATATAAATTTCATGTGCTAATTACCATTGAATTTGATAATAGTCTTGATATAGAGATGCTTCTTAAAGTATGGAGGGATATGAATTTCTTCGTACTTTGGTCGTCCCCTGACGGGGTTTAAGGTTCATAAATTCAACGAATGGATGAATGCTAATTTTTCCAGAGTTGTTTCCGTCCCCTAACGGGGTTTAAGGTTCATAAATGGAAATAGCCCGAATCCAAGCTGAAGCCGATAAAGGGGTTTCCGTCCCCTAACGGGGTTTAAGGTTCATAAATCTCGCTGAAAAATACGTCAGTGAGATGTACAAAAAGTTTCCGTCCCCTAACGGGGTTTAAGGTTCATAAATTAGACCGTTTGTTATAGGCAAAGGAAATTGGATAATCGTTTCCGTCCCCTAACGGGGTTTAAGGTTCATAAATGGGTACCGGATTCATCCGACAATATTGATTTGTCGGTTTCCGTCCCCTAACGGGGTTTAAGGTTCATAAATACAAATTATTGGTGTGGGAAATCAGTTGTACGAAATCGTTTCCGTCCCCTAACGGGGTTTAAGGTTCATAAATCTGACTTGGTTGAACGAGAAGTTGAAAAACGGATGCAGTTTCCGTCCCCTAACGGGGTTTAAGGTTCATAAATGAAAACTGAATAACCAAAACAAAAAAGCCTTTCCGGTTTCCGTCCCCTAACGGGGTTTAAGGTTCATAAATTACCAGATGACATATCTAAAGAATTGCTAGAGGTAAGTTTCCGTCCCCTAACGGGGTTTAAGGTTCATAAATTTAGCAAATCTCAAGCTTGGGATTTGCGTGATGATTGTTTCCGTCCCCTAACGGGGTTTAAGGTTCATAAATATGAATGAATCTGACGCTATGTGCGCCAACGAATAGAGTTTCCGTCCCCTAACGGGGTTTAAGGTTCATAAATTTTTTATGTTGGGGAGTGTTGTTCATGGGGACCAAATTGTTTCCGTCCCCTAACGGGGTTTAAGGTTCATAAATGTTAAGCCTTTAATGTTTCTAATTTGCTTCAACGTGGTTTCCGTCCCCTAACGGGGTTTAAGGTTCATAAATTTTCGTGTAAGTAACGCACCATTTCATCTGTCCAAAGTTTCCGTCCCCTAACGGGGTTTAAGGTTCATAAATTGCAATTTGTGGAAGTATAGAATGAAGTTCTTGAATGTTTCCGTCCCCTAACGGGGTTTAAGGTTCATAAATTAAATGAAATTCAAAGAATTATCAATAGTCGCACAACGTTTCCGTCCCCTAACGGGGTTTAAGGTTCATAAATTACTTAACCGACCCCGTCAATCACAACGTATTAACAATTGGTTTCCGTCCCCTAACGGGGTTTAAGGTTCATAAATCCACATAATAGCGATTGGTATTACAATCGCATTAGTGTTTCCGTCCCCTAACGGGGTTTAAGGTTCATAAATTAAGAGAAATCTCTCTTAACAAATAAAAAATGCTGTTTCCGTCCCCTAACGGGGTTTAAGGTTCATAAATAAGAAAAAGAAAAAGAAAAAGAAAAAGGCTAATCACTGTTTCCGTCCCCTAACGGGGTTTAAGGTTCATAAATAAGGTGAAATAAAAGTGTTATGCAATGTGGATTTAAGTTTCCGTCCCCTAACGGGGTTTAAGGTTCATAAATTAATAGAAGCAATCAAAGCTTCTGACCACCGTTGGGTTTCCGTCCCCTAACGGGGTTTAAGGTTCATAAATCCTATATTTTGTATTGTAACATAAACAAAACACAAGATATTGTGGTGAGATAATATAGTATCGTTTTATATCCATCTCACCACTAATTATATCATATTTTTTTCTTTATTCTAACATCTTAAGTAGTTTTTTATTAAATGCCTGCAAATAATCCATTATACTGAAAGACTCATTACCATCAAAATATACAAGATAAAACAAACTTGTAATACACTCCATAACAGCTGGAACAGTTGAAATATCTATCGTCACTTCGTGCAAATCATGAGCAACTTTATTCCGATATTTTTTTATTTCGAGTATGGGGTCTAATAATTTTTCGTGTCCAGCAGCTCTTAACAAACTATTATAATGATGGAAGCCAAATGGTCCACTTAAATTCATGTTCCTTGTCAATTCCTCATATTTATCTACGATTTTTTTGTAATTGGGAATCTTTCTTGCACATTGCTGATCAATGCGATAATTCTGCTTCTTTTTGATTAATAAGCCTGGATATTCCTTTTGAATATATTTGCGAGCAAGAAACTCACTAATTGACTGAGCACGAATGATAGCTTCTGCAATATCACCACGTAAATACTTTACCATCATCATAGTACACGCAAAAAATGCTGTTGCTGCTTCTTGAACCTTACTCTTACGGTCCAGAACTTTTAATTTTTCTGGAACTTTTTGAAAATGAAAAGATTCTACCATACTTGATAATTCCATTTCAAGTTTACTTTGATGAGGTAAATTTGGGTGTTGCTGGACAACACTCAATGCAGCATGATAATCATAATTTCCAATTAATTCGCGCAAACTCTTTTTAACGAGTGAGTGCATAAAATTTATTCCAGAATCTAACTCCAGCCGATTTTCTGTATCAAGACAATTATCTTTATTTTTTTCTATGGCTTCATCTTCCGAATACTGCTCCTCTATTTTATTTTCATCTACTCGATTTGAATCTCGCTTCGGCGACGCAACTTGATAAGCACGGAATTGAAAATTTGAAATTCGATTAATTGTAAATAATGCACTTTTTATTTGTGGTGTTCCTGAAGATAGATTTAAGATATACTCATCATCACGTGTTAAAACATCCGCTAATAACCGTTCAATTAATTCGAAAATAACATCAAACTTATATACATCTTCATTAGGTATAACTTCCTTATAACTTTCAATATCAGGCTGATAATCTGCAGCAATTGATTCAATCGCTTTACAGATATAATCATGTTTTTGAACCGTACGTTCACTATGAACTAACAAAATTTTATCAGGCCGCTCATACCGTGCAATGTGCAAAATAGCACCATCATGACTAAAACGAATCGGATCTGTATCTCCGACACAAGAAAGTAAAATTTTCATGTTATTTCTCCTCGTATAATAAGTTTTAGAAGGTTATCTCACACCCTTAATATCAAAGTAACACAATCCCATTTCATAGTAACCTTCTTTATTGCCTGGATTAAGGAATTTTTTTATCGGTTGGGCTTTGGTTAATTTTAAGGCATATTCATTGCTAGCTTTGCTTGATCCGGGATTTTTTATACGAGTTTTTGTACAAATTCCTGTTCCGCCACCTAAATAGAGCATATAACCAAGCGTTTTCTTCTGTCGCAAAATTTCAGGTTTATATTTTAAAAACATCTCATAATAATTCATATTTTGTTTTTTAGTCAGTTCATGGATTTGATCCATAAATTTTATTGCGCTATATGATGTACAGATAACAGTAACATAAATTTCAGTCCCTGGTTCAATAGATTCTCTATAAATATTCCACTTGTTGTAATCATTATTATTTATCGGATTATCCCCTACAAAATCAATTTTACGAGCTAACATAAACGAATTTTCCGGAATCGGATCACTATCCATGATTCGAATATTACGAAAAATATCATTTATTTTTTCTTTATTTTTTTCCTGAGTAATTTTTTCGCCAAAAGAATCAAATTGATCTTCTAAAATTGTTCTCAACACGCCTTTAATTGTACTACCAGGAATATACAATTGGTTTAGACCATTTCTAATAAATGGACGGATTTCTATTTTACCTGTTTTATTTGTTTTTGTGTCTTTACCTTTTGATATACGGTACCCTTTCATTTTTTTTATATCAACATTGAAGAGTTTCAGTAGTTGTTCCAAAGTATTATTGTTATTATTATTAATTTTATATAATAAGGATTCAAAAGTATTAATGATATTAGGTTCTTTTTTGATTAATTCTTCGATAATATTTTCCATGGCTGGGACAAAAAATACATTTCCTTCATCAATATAATCTTTATTTGTAAGTTCTTCTCCTGAACCGATATGAACTGGTGCAAATGTCATGATTCGCATCAAATATTCTTTACGTATCTTCTCCATCTAATCACCCCAATCGATAAAAAATAGGTCTTGCGAAATTATACACAGGATGTACAAAAGAATCTGGTGATACATCCACAATCGAACCTCTAAAACTTCTAGAAAAGGTTGAGCCTGCTCTAAATTTATATAAGTCTTGCTTTCGAAATGCTCCTTTTGCTTGCTCAGAGAATGCAAAACCACTGGATTTATGCACTAAAAAATTTCCTAAAGCAATTGCTTCCTCTAAATCAGCATCAATCGGCAAAGCGGTACTTAATAACATAACTGGACCATCGTAATCAAGAGTAATCCGTTCTTCAATATAAGACTCAAGTGGTTGGATATCTAATTCAAAACGCCCGTATCCACTGGTGCGTTTCCCACCGATACCTGAATATTGCAAACTAGTCATTACTTGTTCGACTAACGAATCTTTTGTTGCGATAAATACAAGATACACATCATCTTCATAACTAACATAACCCACTCGATACGGATCAATACCTTTTCGTGTGACATATTCAGTTTTGTATTTTTCGTTTTGCTCATCATAATATTGTTTAATATCTTCTGTATCAAAATTACCAGCAATAAATGATTCAATACTATCTTCATGTAACATTGATATTTTCTTTAGTTTTTTTACGGCACTGCGGTCAAGTTCATTTTGTTGGTTCACTCGAAGGGGGTAACCAATGGGCTTTGGAAAATAAAGTCCGAAGTGTTCGATTAATGTATCACTCAATACGAAATCGTCTTTCAACGTACGATTGATAAACACTTCTCCCACTCCTATCGCAAAAGCTTCATTTACCATAGCAGAATAAAGTCGATCACACGTAATCGTTGGTAATGCTGTTTCAAGTAATCCTGAACCAAAATGAGCACGACTCAGCTTCATTTTATAAAGCTGTAATGTCATTTATCCTCACCTACTCTCCAACAGAACTTAATGCAGCCTTAAATGTTTCCAGTTGTTTAGATTCCATCTCTCCAAATACAACCTCTGCATCTAAATTTTCAAATTTTACACGTCCGTATCCACGACTTCCGCTACCGCCCAAATAGTCGAGTTCTAGTAATTTTAACCCAGTAACAATAGTTTCCAAATCCTCACTGATTGATGCATTATCGATTGGCGAATAAATTAATTCTAACTCAAACAAACTACCAGGAATAATCCGTTCAATTTGACGTGGGTTTGCAACAGCGGTACGACGATCAATACTATTTTCAAACTTAATTTCAGTAGCGGTTTGTGCACCTTTTTCTTTTAATTCATCAAAATTTGATAATACCATATCTCTAAATAACAGACGCCCAGCAATGGCATTCTCATCTTTAGATGAAGCACCTCTACCAAAGATACGCACAATACGTTCTGCATCGCCATCGTAACTAGTTACTGTGTCATTGTATGCTTCTGCTAGTAGTGTACGCATTTTTCCTTTTAAAGACGAGCCAGGAATTACTGGTAGATTCGTCACAGGGTCTTTAATAACTGGACTATCCGTTGCACCAATAGCAGCGAATGCTGAGCTGGCACCAATGTGCAAACCTGTAAGTACTACTAAATCTCCAGTAATTTTAATTTTTATGTTTTGTACTGTCATAATAATTTCCTCCATTTTCCGAATTAATCTTTACCACCATAGTATTTAAAATAAGCAACCAAAGCTTCCATGTATCTACAAAAACGAATTAATGATGCTTTATCGGTTATCTCTTTAACACATTCAATTAACTGAGCTTCTTTCACAAGTTTTTTTAATTCTCTATCTCGACTTGCTTGGTAAACAAACTGGACCCTTACATAATTAATACGACCGACTAATGATTCAAATGCCTCTTTTTGTGCCGCATCAAATAAATAACTGGATAATATTAATATTTTACGTATTTTAGTAGTTGTTAACGTCCCACTATCTATCGTTCTCTTCATTTTTTTAATTACTAATTCTGCTTTTTCCACATAATTTTTATCATTCAAGATTGCCATGTTATTCGCCCCTTATCGTATAAATATATAATTCTAATGCCATTACTAACTCTGCTGCATCTTCTTTTGTTTCAAAATAACCATGTAACTTTTCAGCAAATTGTCTAAATATTTGACGTTTTTCTGCCTGTTTGGGTTCCATTCGTGACAAATAATACGCCCAATGTACCCATGTAATCGTCTTATATTCATCTTTTGTATTCAGTCTCTCGCGTAATAAGGTTATTAATTGATAGATAAAACCTTTTCCCATCTCAGTCTCTAAACCTGAATATTGCATATAGTTCGAAATTAATTGATACTTATCATTCCAAATATTTCGAATAAAATGATTCCACTTAAAAACATTTGATTTGTCAAATAATGCAATACCATCTTTATCATCGTCAATTTCTTTGGCTTGCGATTCTAATTCTCCGGTTTGTGCTGCCATAATCGAGACAGGTGTTTTAGCAGGAAACATACCTATACCAGCAGATAAGGTCAATTTACCTTGGGTAAATTCGATAAATTCTTCTCGTAACTTAATTGCGAACTGAATAATGTCAGACCATTCACCGACCACAAAGACATCATCACCACCTGCATAAATAATCGTTGCATCAGCATTCATATCTTGAAGTAAATGATTGATATGATATTTAAAAAATAAACTCATTGTTCGACTAAATGTTGCTGTCCGTGACATCGTTGCATAGGGCGCTGAATAACCACCAATAAATGCTTGACCTAAATTATCCACATCACAACGTAACACAGCCATTCGTTCAATACCTGTTGCATCACTAGCAAATTCATTAAAGGTTTGTCCCGAGTGATAATCCCCCATCCATAAATGCACATTTTGGTAGTCACCAAAGTAAAATTTATTTTTCGCATACAATGTACCAATTGATATTTTACGGGCTTCAGCAGTATCCTTAACCGTATCAAGATAACAACCAAAACCAATCGGCACACCTCGCGTATCCGTTGAAATACGAATAAAATCATCGATTTGCAGTGGTCGTGACAATTGAATTAACCCTTCACAAAAAGCACAATGTTCTGTTGCGTCTTGGTGAATACGATGACAGACCGGACATTCTCTTCCGACTTGTTTTCCTTGTTGATTTAATTGTCGAATATCATCAGCTGAATAACGAGCAATCTTTTTCTCACTAATGGATTGACTTACTTCTTTATAAATTGCTTGATATGACGCATCATTTCCCACGAATAATTGTTCACCCGCAAACGGTGCAAATCCACTTGCAATATACAATAAAGCGCCAAATTGCTCTCTTAAAAACTGATTCATCTCAGTCTCAACATCTGCTAATATTTGTTTTGTTTGTTCCGTATTCGCAACGATAAGATAGGCATGACCCCCACCTGTATATAGCACATTAGCACGTGTTAATTTTAATCTTGAAAGCATCTCATCAATATAATGTTCAGCTAGCATTTCAAGATAAAATGAGCGAGAGCGTAACATTTTAGCTGCTTTAGCATCACGTATCGTATAAATGAAATCTTGAATCCCACTAATATCAAAGCTAACTAATAAAAAGGCTTCTTCAGAATAAAATTGCTTACTATGAGTATATAATAGCTGCTTGTAATCTGTTTCACCTTTATCCACTAAATATGCGTAAATCGCACTTGAAAAAGCGGCCGTTAATTTGACATGATCAAACAATGAGATATCCGCAACTTCATCCTGATTCGTAGAGCTGGGTACGTAACTTAATGTTGCTTCGAGTAAATTAAGCAAACTATTAATGTGTCGTTGTTCAACCTGTAAAGTTTCTAATTGTTCACTAATTCGATTTACAATCCCTGCATACTTACCAGCACTAAACGACTTATCACTTTCTTGTGCCATGACTATTTCTTCACGATCGTCTAGCATTCTAGGAACGTAATATCGATTTCCTACACCTTTATCTGGATTAACCAAAAAGTAATTAAAAATATCTTCTTGGTTTGTCATCGCATCGAAATTTAAATAGTTAGCTTGACTTGAATCAACTTCTATTTTATTACGTCGATCAAGTCCACTTGCAATATTATCAGCAATATAAACAATATACGCTAGGTGATTACTTGCTAACTTAGAATGCGTTAGCTCATATGCGTGGTGATTAGCAATTATATCAAGTATCGTACGATTACTCACATATTTCTCGATATACTCCTTTCCAACCGCAGAATGTTTTATTCGTTGTTTATTAGCGCGCTGAATCACTTTACCAATATCATGTAGTAACGCACCCATTACTAACTCTATGTGTCGTTGTTCCATGCATCTCGTCCTTTCTATTGAATCCTATTAATAGCAACGGCTCCCATTCCCATTGCTGATTTAATGCCTATACCCGAGTATGTAGCGTATTTCACTAACATATAGACATAACGTCGCATCGTTTCGTTTCCATGTAATTCAAGCGTTATTCTACCTTTGAAGCCTATAATCGGATATCGATGGACAAAAACCGATTGACTTCGCAATTGATAATGACGGATTTGTGTCGTTCGCACAATGTCTTCTAAAAATTTTTCGTCTGGATACCCTTCTTTTTCGACAATGGCACTATATTTCACCATCATACTTTGAATAATTAAACGTATATCCGGAAATAGCACATATTGTCCATCTTGCTTAAAGGTTGTTGGCGTTAAAAACTGTAATTCGATACGTTTGGGTGCTTCGCCAGAGTAAAACTCTTGTGTTAATTGTCTCACTTCCAGTATTTCTATATCTTTAGTCAAAATACGACAATGGACATTCTCCAAACTTTCGATAAAAAACTCACTGAAATCATCACTTAATAACACCGCTGAAAAAGTTTCTTCTGCCATAGTGTCTAGATAATGAATGTACCAGTGATACTGTTGATTTTCCTTATTAAATTGAACAAATTGCGAATATGGTTTTACAGTGGATAAATGTAATAATTCTGCATTCCTTTCATCTATGAGACGCATCAATACACCTTGTAAATAAACACCTAATCGATCGGTTATTATTTTTTGTTCTGGATTAGCTTTTTCAATTTCAAATATAATTTTAATTCGTTTCAATCACATTCCTCTTTTCACTCAAATCTCTATATAATAGTCCTGATTATGATCAGGATAAAACATACTATAGCGTCTTATTTGGGCATCATCTGCTCGATACACAATGATATTATCCGACTCCTCTTCATCATAATACTCTTCTAATTCCTGTAATAACTTTTGATAGATATTGTAATCCAATTTCATCTCAAAACAAGAACGTTGGATGCGAATACCATATCCTTCTAATAACTTACTCAATTGAACCCGTCGTTTATTGCTAATAATATCGTATATCACAACACATAACACTGAGCGCTCACGTGCAAAACGTGCATCCTGACTGGAAAGATTAAACCATCTTCTCATTATCTTCACCAATTATCACAAACAATTCCGGATTTATATCCTTAAAACTACGTTTTAAACTTTCTACCTGTAAATGCAAAACATGCGAACACGTAAAAAATTTTTTATCTGACGTAATATAATGATGCTGTTCTAACATCCGCAACCGCAATTGTTCTCGAAATGCCCGCACCCCTTCATTTGATAGGCGAATACTTCCGTCCTCTTCTTTACTAAACATATCGATAGTAATAATAGATTCTTTAATACATCTCATGACTATATCATCAACAATTATCGCTCGCCAGGGTTCCATTAAATCACTTGCTAACGCAAAATGCTTTGCATGTACTTGGTGCACAATCCCAAATCCGGGATTTATTCCATATTTTATTATCGCTCCTACAGTGTGTCGATAGAGTATATGGTAGCCAATATTCAGTAGAACATTAAAAGCATCTTTTGCAGGCCGTTTCGACCGTCCATAAAATTTAAAATCTGTTGGAACTAGCAATCCTAAAAAGTAGAAGTATGATTTAGCAACTCGACCTTCAATTCCTAGTAATTGATTGGTTGATGTTACTTCATCTACTTTAGTGAGACTGTCTTTCATTTTCGAAAAATCCTCATCGAAAACCAATTGATCGGTATTATATGCCGCTAATAACTCAATTTGTGTCTGAATTTTATTTTTTACTATCCTTTTAGCTAGATTTAGACGGTAACGTTCATCAGCTAAAGCTTTGACTTGCAATAGCTGATCGGTGTAATTCTGAAATTTATAAGTAGAAGTTTCTGCAATAAATGCGCCGTTAAATGTATAATAATAAAGTCCTATTTTCGATTCAGCTAGTTTTTTTACTAATTGCGTAGATATACTTGGACTACCGTATATGCTAACGGCATCTATTTTTGATAATGCTAAACATTGTAAGATAACATCATTTTTTGATTTAACCAGAACATTGTCTTGGCGTAAACTCAATTTACAATTACTATCATTTACTATTAACTCATTCACGACTACACCTCCATGAATAGTTTTTATTAAAATAATTGTAACATGTTTCCGCTTTTTAGAAAACGCTTTTTTTAAATTTTTTCACTATTTTTATTAAAATCATTCGGATTTAGTGAATAAAACTATATATACTA
Organism: Aerococcaceae bacterium zg-1292; assembly: GCA_016126655.1. Lineage (GTDB taxonomy): Bacteria > Bacillota > Bacilli > Lactobacillales > Aerococcaceae > Globicatella. The sequence goes on from CP065955.1 coordinate 1,600,423, forward strand.
TAAAAATGATATATGCCTCTAACCAATTTCCTAAAACAGCACACGGTGAATCAACTCCTATCATTGATTCACCGTGTGCCTATTACATATTTTCTTAACCAATTCCCCTATGAATACACGTTCTTCTAAATCACCCAAAACTTGCCCAAGCACAGTGTTGCCCAGCTACCGCGCCCGTAACAAATGCAGCCGTAATATTGTAACCACCCGTGTAGCCATTAATATCCAACAATTCACCACAAAAGTACAGGCCACTCATCTTCTTAGACTCCATTGTTGCCGGATTGACTTCTTTTGTCGCCACACCACCTCCGGTCACAAAACCTTTTTCAATCGGTTGTGAGCCAGTACTCGTAATTGAAAAAGCTTTAACCATCTGCCATAAAGCATCAACTTGTGCATGTACCAATTGCTTATAAGCTACCGTATCGTCTAAACCAACCCGTTGAATCACCACTTGCGCCATCCGCTCCGGCATCCATTGTTTTAAAATCGTCAATAATTGCTTGTCACGTTGTGACTCTGCATGAGATACTAATGCTTGCTTGGATAATGTTGGTGTTAAATCAATGTGCAAACGAGCAATTGACTGCGTCGCCTGATGTAACCATTGATTCACATGACCTGAACAGCGTAAAATTGCAGGACCCGAGTATCCAAAATGTGTAAAAATCATATCCATCTGGTGATAGGTAATCACTTTATTATCGTCATTCAATACACTAACGCCAACATCACGCAATGAAACACCACGCAAAGATTTATCAGTAATCCATTTATCATCTGATAATAAAGGCGACTCTGTCGGATACAAGCGTTCAATCGTATGACCGGCTGCCTTTGCCCACGCATACCCATCACCTGTCGCACCAGTTCGAGGATACGCCCGACCGCCGACTGCCAAAATAATGCCATTAGTCTCGATTCGTTTCCCTGATTGCGTTTGGACACCTAACACTTTATGATTTTCGCGGTCAAATAATAACTTATCTACCGGCTCATTCGTCACAATTTCCACACCATTTTCTGTACATACACGTAATAATGTCTCCAAAATCGTCCGTGCACTATCCGTTATCGGAAACATTCGTCCATGGTCCTCTTCTTTTAAATCCACCCCATTTCCTTGGAAAAATGCGACAATATCCTCTTGGTCAAATTGATTCAGTGCACTGTATAAAAACTTACCATTGCCAGGAATATGAGCAATCAATCGCTCACGCGTCGTACGGTTGGTTACATTACAGCGCCCACCTCCTGATAATAATAATTTACGACCTAATTTAGGATTTTTTTCTAATACGAGCACACTCGCCCCTTGTTTTGCGGCGTGTATCGCAGCCATTAAACCACTCGTACCGCCACCAACTATAATTACTTGATATTTTTCTTTCATATTGCCTCCTATTCTGGTTCGCTTGGATTGACTTGACGTCCAATTCGTAAGTCTCCTCTGTGCAATACTTGCACGACATCCACTTCCTCCAGTGGTTCAAGTCAGAACGCCCGCGCTTACACTATGTCCAATTCTGGTTAGCTTGTGTTGACTTAATTCCACTTTACAAGGCTCCTCTATACGTTTCACGCACGATGTTTTTTTGGATTTAGGCTCACTCGGACTACCCCGACTTCCACTTCACATAGCGATTGAAATGCTCTGCTCCAATGATTTGAGCCAGAACGTCCTCTCGTGCATCGTGTTCTCTAGTGGTTCAATCCCAGAACACTCGCCTTACTCCATGCTTTATTCCAATTCATATCGTTATCTTCGCCTATGAATAGACATCTTAAACTACCCCATATTATCGCCATTAAAATTTAAAAACTCATCCATTCACAACCTTCAACTGCCCCAACACTGCAAATAACTTTTCTTGCGCTTCTTCCAATGAATAACTCGTTTCTAATAACCAATAACTTACAAAGGCAACGATACCACCCGCAAATATATGGATAAACAACGCATCTGGTGTCACAGCGATTTGTTCGCTACTTTGATGCATTGCCTGCACTAGCATTTCATGAAAAGCCTTTGAGAACTGACCGGGTTGACTCGTTAACAATTGATAAATCGCAAAACGATGGTGATTCACTGCTAACAAAATATTATCCAAAAATAAGCGTTCCTCTGCCTCAGTTATTGTACTCAAATCCTTAATCAGTGGTTTACATCCTTCTTCAATCGACATCACAATGGCTTGCAGCATACTTTCGTAGAGATGTTCTTTAGTTTCATAATGTTGATAAAACGCATTTCGCGATATTTCAGCGACATCACATAATTCTTTCACTGAAATTTTTGCCAATTCTTTTTGCTGTAGCAGCGATAAAAAGGCTGTTTGTATTGCTTTTTCTGTTTTTTCAAAGCGTAAATCCTGTTTCAAAATGACATTTCCCCCTCAGTTGTCACTTAGGTGACAGATTTTATTTGATTGACAATTGTTTATTTTAAACGACACCTGTAATATAAATCATGTAATCACTATATCAAAAACGAAAGGAGAACACAAATGACAAACCGTATCACCAAAATTTTAGGCATTGAAAAACCCATTATCCAAGGTCCCATGGCATGGCTAACCAATGGTCGCTTTGCAGCTGCAGTTAGTCAAGCAGGTGGATTAGGTGTGCTAGGCATTAGTGCTGGACAAACTGTTGCTGCATCCACTCTTAAAGAAACGATTGAAAATATGCGCCGTGAAATTCAAATAGCTCGCAAAATAACAAATCACCCCATTGGACTAAATATCTCACCACGAACCTCAACAAAAGATGTGTTTACACAACCAATGCTAGATTTGATGGTAGAAGAAGGCGTGAGTGTCGCAGTAATGAATGGTAAATTTGAATGGACACAAAGATTTCATGAGAAAGGGATTAAAGTCGTATTTCGCGCCGCGACACCGACCATTGAAAATACCGAAGAAGCCATCCAAGGCGGAGCAGATATCATTGTCGCAACAGGATTTGATGAAGGCGGCACTTTACCTTCCAAAGCAATCGGCACCTTTTCAATTGTTCCAATGATTGTTGATGCAGTCAAAGGACGTGTACCTGTTATGGCTGCTGGCGGAATTGTTGACGATAGAACCGCTCATGCTGCTTTTGCACTTGGTGCCGAAGGCCTTTTTTTCGGAACCGCCTTTATGATGTCGGAAGAATCAATTTTAGCGCCAAATATTAAAGAGTTACTGTTAAATTTAACTGCTCCAGACCTATTGCTCTATCGAACTATCCCAGCTTTTTACCGTTCAGTTCCTGGTGAACTGCCAGAAAAATTATTAGCTATGAGTCAAACAGGTGCTAGCGAAGAAGAAATTTTTGAAATGCAACGGGGATATAACGGTATGCGTGATGGAATGCTGTTCGGTGACTTAAGTAAAGGCTTCGCTTCATTTGGGTTGGGCATTTCAATGATTCATAACATTGAACCGATTGCGGTAATCATCGATAAATTAATGTCAGGAATTAACAGAGTATAACTGCAATTAGTCTGACGAGAGCTACTAGAAAACAACATATGAGTGAGGTCATTTTTGCCTCGAAAAAATAAAGGAGTTAAGATAAAATGAAAAAACAAATGAAAATCGTATTGCAAATGGGATCCGGTTATGGTGGAGAATTTAAAACATGGCGCTTGCCAGAAGCAAAAGCAGATGCTTACACTGACATGGACTATTATGTCGAAATGGCGCAACTCGCAGAAAAAGGTAAACTTCATGCCCTTTTCATGGCAGATACACCAGCATTGGTTAATGATATTTCACGTGACACACCCATGCACTCTATGGACCCATTAATCTTTATGACTTCTGTTGCACGTGCAACCAAACATATCGGACTAGTTGGAACTTTTTCAACGACTTTTAACGAACCGTATAATTTAGCTCGTCATTTAAAAACATTAGATGTCATCAGCCATGGTCGAGTTGGCTGGAATGCTGTTACAACATCAACTCAAGCGACTGCAGCTAACTTCGGTACACGATTAATGAGCAGCCGTGACCGTTATGGCCGTGCACATGAAGTCATTGAAGCTGTGCAACGTTTATGGGGCTCTTGGGGTGAAGGTGCCTATATCCATGATAAAGAAACTGGACAATTTGCTGATATGTCTAAAATCAAACCTGTTCAATACAAAGGAGAATATATTCAAACAGAAGGTCCACTCCCTATTCCCCCTTCAAAACAAGGGCAACCGCCTATTTTCCAAGCAGGACCAAGTCCAGAAGGTATTCGTTTAGCAGGACGTTTTGCATCCGGTGTTTATGCTAATCCATTTACGATTGAAGAAGCACGTGATTACCGTAATATCTTACGAGAAAGTGCCATCAAACACGGTCGTTCAGCAGATGACATCAATGTGTTTACCGGGTTCATGTTTACCATTGCTGACACCAAAGAAGAAGCTCTAGCGCGTCGTCGTCAAGTGATGGCATTTGACCCACAAGAAACGACACAACGTTTGAATTACTTATCAGCTATGGTAGGCATTAACTCAAATCGTTTTGATGGAGAAAAACCACTGCCTGAAGATGTTCGTGAAATGTTAGAAGCCAATTGGCAAGACCCACGTTCACCACGAGCAGTCGAATTATTGAAAAACAGCTATTCGCCACTGGATACATTAGCAATGGGCGTCATTAACTATCACCCCGTCGTCGTTGGTACTGCCACTGATGTCGCTGATTTCTTACAGGAATGGTTCGAATCTGGCGCAACGGATGGTTTTTCAATCGTACCTGACTTATCTCATGACGGCGTACGTTCTTTTGTCGAGCAAGTCGTACCAATTCTACAAAAACGTGGCCTCTTTCATGACGATTATGAAGGTAACACTTTACGTGAGAACTTAGGTGTGAGCTATCAATACGGAGTTTTCAATGAAGATGTTTCGAATTAATTAAAAATATACCGGTATGTCGAGGCAATACTTATTTCATATTGCCACTCGGCATACCGGCTTTTTATTCATTATAGTATTCAGCAAAACTTTACCTATAACAATTAGAAATGCTAGCTTTCGATGATAGTGGTAAAAATATAAAGGTCTAGCGATATCAATTCACCGAATATACATTCTGATAATGCAATTTGAATAAATGTGAGGCGATACGCAACATCTTCTTTATTCTAGACTCTATTTCTTACTTTGTAGCTCTGTGCAATAGCACAATAACCACTTCCATAGCTCATCATTTTTATTAAATGATACCCTATTTCTTCTTGGTATAAGCTAAAGACTTAACTAATATTTCTTCTAATATCTCAATATTTATGTCGGATAACTTATTCACATATACGCAACCAACTGCTTTTTTAATTTTACCTAGTTGATTTAACAATATTTCTCGTTCAGGAAAATCTTGCTCTAGGTACAAGCTAATTTTGGCTTGCCGTGGAGCAAATGCAAGTAACGGTGCATCCCCCTCATGTCCTGAATCATACTTATAATGATACTGTCCAAATCCTATAATACCAGGATACCATACGACCGCTTTCTCGTTAGACACTCTTTCAAATAATTCCAACAAATAATAGGCATCAGTCTTTTTGCGTTCTGAATTTAAACTTTCGACGACTTCTTCGACAGATTGTCCAGTTGGTTCAAATTTAGGCATAATATCCCTACTTTCAATTGAATATGTTTGTATACTTTATTGTTTTATTTACTATTCATCTGTACATTGGACGCTTATCCTACAATGAAATCCTAGTTGATGCATTTTTACTAAAACGCCCCTTGAGATTATACCCAAGAGGCGTTTTTGCATAGGCGCTAATGTTAGATTAACACCCCATTGATTACGAATTCACATTATGCTTCTTCGTCTTTTTTCTTATGACCACCTGCTACTAAACCGAGTCCAGCCAAGATTGAAAATGCTGCTGCACTCCACATAATCATCGAATCAGATTCTCCGGTATTTGGAAGAACTGATGCTTTTTGAACAAATTCTTGTGATTGTTCATTTTGTTCTGTTGTTGATTGACCTGGTTCGCTTGGTTGCTCTGGGGCAACTGGCTTTTCAGTGTCACTCGGTTTCTCGCTGTCACCTAGTTCCTCAGTATCACCTGGTTCACTTGGTTCCCCTGGATTGCTTGGTCCTTCTGGATTACTTGGTCCTTCTGGATTACTTGGTCCTTCCGGATTACTTGGTTCTTCCGGATTACTTGGTCCTTCCGGATTACTTGGTTCTTCCGGATTACTTGGTTCTTCCGGATTACTTGGTTCTTCCGGATTACTTGGTTCTTCCGGATTACTTGGTCCTTCTGGATTACTTGGTCCTTCTGGATTACTTGGTCCTTCTGGATTACTTGGTCCTTCCGGATTACTTGGCCCTTCCGGATTACTTGGTCCTTCCGGATTACTTGGTCCTTCTGGATTACTTGGTCCTTCCGGATTACTTGGTCCTTCTGGATTACTTGGTTCTTCCGGATTACTTGGTCCTTCCGGATTACTTGGTCCTTCCGGATTACTTGGTCCTTCCGGATTACTTGGTTCTTCCGGATTACTTGGTTCTTCCGGATTACTTGGTCCTTCTGGATTACTTGGTCCTTCTGGATTACTTGGTCCTTCTGGATTACTTGGTCCTTCTGGATTACTTGGTCCTTCTGGATTACTTGGTTCTTCCGGATTACTTGGCCCTTCCGGATTACTTGGTCCTTCCGGATTACTTGGTCCTTCCGGATTACTTGGTCCTTCTGGATTACTTGGTCCTTCTGGATTACTTGGTCCTTCCGGATTACTTGGTCCTTCTGGATTACTTGGTTCTTCCGGATTACTTGGTCCTTCCGGATTACTTGGTTCTCCTGGATTACTTGGTTCTCCTGAATCGTCTGTTCCTCCGGGTTCGCATGGGTCTACTGGTTCTTCGACTTTTTTGTACACATACGTTACTTCAGTTGTACCCTCAACCACTTTACCAGTTTCATTACCTTTTGTTAATGCTGGCAATAACTCATATGTCATGCCATCTTTGGTAATGGTTTGTGGTTTTTCGGTTTCATTTTCACCAGTGTTATATGATGTGCCGGTTGATGTTTCTGGGGTGTCAACTCTATCATCTGCGATAACTTTACCTTCAGTATCAATGTAATGAACGATGACTTTACCTTTCACTTCTTTGTACACGTAAGTTACTTCGGTAATGCCCTCAGTCACTGTACCTGTTTCCGCACCTTGAGTTTTCTCTGGTATAAGTTCATATGTTTTGCCATCATTGGTCGTAATCGTTTCATGACGACTATCCGTTGTGTCGTACGGAGTATCAACTAAACTATCATCCATATCCACTTTATCATCTGCAATCTTATTACCTGCTTCATCCACATAATGGATGATAACATCTCCAGTTTTAGGTGCTTCTGGTGTTTGAGGTTCTTCAACTTTTTTGTACACATACGTTACTTCAGTTATACCCTCAACCACTTTACCTGTTTCATTACCTTTTGTTAATGCTGGCACTAATTCATATGTCACGCCATCTTTGGTAATAGTTTGTGGTCTTTCGGTTTCGTTTTCACCAGTGTTATACTCTGTGCCGGTTGATGTTTCTGGGGTGTCAACTCTATCATCTGCGATAACTTTACCTTCAGTATCAATGTAATGAACGATAACTTTACCTTTCACTTCTTTGTATACGTAAGTTACTTCGGTGTCTCCTTCAGTTACTTTGCCTTCTTCGTCACCTTTTGTTCTTTCTGGTATACGTTCATATGTTTTACCATCAGGTGTAGTGATTTTCTCTTGACGTTTGTCTTTTGTGTCATATGGTGTATCTACTGGTGATGAGGGTGTATCGACTACAGGGTCTTGAATGTCATTACCTTCTTCATCTTGGTAGTTAACAGTCACTGTACCTTCTTTGATGACTGGCTCAACTTTTTTGTACACATACGTTACTTCAGTTGTACCCTCAACCACTTTACCAGTTTCATTACCTTTTGTTAATGCTGGCAATAACTCATATGTCATGCCATCTTTGGTAATGGTTTGTGGTCTTTCGGTTTCATTTTCACCAGTGTTATATGATGTGCCGGTTGATGTTTCTGGGGTGTCAACTCTATCATCTGCGATAACTTTACCTTCAGTATCAATGTAATGAACGATGACTTTACCTTTCACTTCTTTGTACACGTAAGTTACTTCGGTAATGCCCTCAGTCACTGTACCTGTTTCCGCACCTTGAGTTTTCTCTGGTATAAGTTCATATGTTTTGCCATCATTGGTCGTAATCGTTTCATGACGACTATCCGTTGTGTCGTACGGAGTATCAACTAAACTATCATCCATATCCACTTTATCATCTGCAATCTTATTACCTGCTTCATCCACATAATGGATGATAACATCTCCAGTTTTAGGTGTTTCTGGTGTTTGAGGTTCTTCAACTTTTTTGTACACATACGTTACTTCAGTTGTACCCTCAACCACTTTACCAGTTTCATTACCTTTTGTTAATGCTGGCAATAACTCATATGTCACGCCGTCTTTGGTAATGATTTGTGGTCTTTCGGTTTCATTTTCACCAGTGTTATACTCTGTGCCGGTTGATGTTTCTGGGGTGTCAACTCTATCATCTGCGATAACTTTACCTTCAGTATCAATGTAATGAACGATAACTTTACCTTTCACTTCTTTGTATACGTAAGTTACTTCGGTGTCTCCTTCAGTTACTTTGCCTTCTTCGTCACCTTTTGTTCTTTCTGGTATACGTTCATATGTTTTGCCATCAGGTGTAGTGATTTTCTCTTGACGTTTGTCTTTGGTGTCATATGGTGTATCTACTGGTGATGAGGGTGTATCGACTACAGGGTCTTGAATGTCATTACCTTCTTCATCTTGGTAATTAACAGTCACTGTACCTTCTTTGATGACTGGCTCAACTTTTTTATACACATACGTTACTTCAGTTGTACCCTCAGCCACTTTACCTGTTTCATTACCTTTTGTTAATGCTGGCAATAACTCATATGTCACGCCGTCTTTGGTAATGATTTGTGGTCTTTCGGTTTCATTTTCACCAGTGTTATACTCTGTGCCGGTTGATGTTTCTGGGGTGTCAACTCTATCATCTGCGATAACTTTACCTTTAGTATCAATGTAATGAACGATAACTTTACCTTTCACTTCTTTGTATACGTAAGTTACTTCGGTGTCTCCTTCAGTTACTTTGCCTTCTTCGTCACCTTTTGTTCTTTCTGGTATACGTTCATATGTTTTACCATCAGGTGTAGTGATTTTCTCTTGACGTTTGTCTTTTGTGTCATATGGTGTATCTACTGGTGATGAGGGTGTATCGACTACAGGGTCTTGAATGTCATTACCTTCTTCATCTTGGTAGTTAACAGTCACTGTACCTTCTTTGATGACTGGCTCAACTTTTTTGTACACATACGTTACTTCAGTTGTACCCTCAACCACTTTACCAGTTTCATTACCTTTTGTTAATGCTGGCAATAACTCATATGTCACGCCATCTTTGGTAATGGCTTGTGGTTTTTCTGTTTCGTTTTCACCAGTGTTATACTCTGTGCCGGTTGATGTTTCTGGGGTGTCTACACGTGGCTCTTGTAAAACATTGCCCTCTGTGTCGATGTAATGGACTTCTACCTTACCTTTCACTTCTTTGTAAACATAAGTTACTTCAGTAATGCCCTCGGTCACTGTACCTGTTTCCGCACCTTGAGTTTTCTCTGGTACACGTTTATAGGTTTTACCATCTTCTGTAGTGATGATTTCTAGACGATTGTCAGTAGTATCATACGGTGTTTCAACCAGACTATCATCCGTATCTACTTTATCTTTAGCAATCTTATTACCTGCTTCGTCCACATAATGAACAATGACATCACCAGTCTTAGGTACTTGAGGTTCTTCAACTTTTTTGTAAATATAAGTGACTTCAGTAGTACCTGGAACCACTTTTCCTGTTTCATTACCTTTTGTAATTGCCGGTAATAATTCATAGGTTACATCATCTTTAGTGATGGTTAAATGTTTGTGGTCTTCAGCAGTATCATAATCAATACCTGTTGACGTTTCTTCTGTATCAACTTCATCTGCAGCAATGGTATTACCTTCAGTATCAATATAATGTACGATAACCTTACCTTTTACTTCTTTATAAACATACGTCACTTCGGTAGTGCCTGGAACCACTTTTCCTGTCTCGTTTCCACGAGTTTTATCTGGAATAATGTCATAAGTTTTACCATCTGGTGTGGTGATACGAGGCGTCTTGTTATCGGTCGTATTATAATCCGTGCCTGTGGATGTTTCTTCTGTATCGGTCACTGGACTTTGGAGCATAGCTCCGGATTCGTCTTCGTAATTAACAATAACTTTTCCTTTAACTTCTCTATAGACATAGATTACTTTGGTTTCACCTTCAACCACGGTACCTGTTTCCTTACCAACCGTTTTATCTGGAATAATATCATAGGTTTTACCATCATTTGTGGTAATTCTTTCTGGTTTACCCTCGTTATCCGTTGTGTCGTACGGTGTTCCAGTGGTTGATGCAGGAGTATCTGTTACCGAATCTTTGATAGGAGCCCCTTCTTCATCCACATAGTTAATCACAACTGTACCTAAAACATCTGTCACTGTTGGTGTATATTTACCGGTTGCGGTCAATTCGTGAGTTTCACGCTCCGCATCGGTTGCGGTAACTTTAACTGTCACATTAACACCTGAGGCAGCGCCTACATAATCAGCTTCTGGAGTAAAGGTAACTGTACCTGTTGCTGGATCAATTGTGTATGTTCCTTCGCCTTCTACAATTGCCGTTGTCTTACCATCTTCAAAAGTAAAGCTTGCCGTAGACCAGTCTGGTTTTGTACCATCAGGAGTGTTATCAGCTGTATTTAAATCTGAAAAGCGTTCTGCTCCGGAAATGGATGTTTGGGTTTCACCTTTACGACCTGTTGTAGTGTCATCACTTGGACTTACAGCGTAAACCGTTGGTGTGTAAGTGGCTGTATCAGAGATAACTTCAGTACTTCCATCAGTCTTAGTTAATGTTGCCGATGCTTTAACAATAACGGGTGTTGCTGTACCGACAAAGTCAACTTCTGGGGTAAAGGTAATCACACCACTCGTCGCATCCAATGTATAAGACCCTTCACCTGGTACAGTTTTACTTTGTGAATCATCATCAAAGCTGTAAGTCACTGCTGAAAGATTAGGTAATTCCTTCGTAACCGATGAAGTCATTGTTTCCGTTTGAGGTTGCCCTTTTACACCTGCAGAGATTTCATCCGGCGCCTCAATAGCTACTTTCACTAAAACGACCTTGTAATGTTGGTCAACCGTTGAGTCATTATCGAAGACTTCTTTTCCATCGGTGAAATCTGTTGATTTTACAATGTAACCTTGACCTTCAAATTCAGCTAATTTAGCCGCATAATCAAAGTCAATCGTTTCTTCAGGCTTGCCTGAATTCGTTGCTGTAGCTAGCTCTGTTTCCGTACCATTATCCGCTTCAAAGACATATTGAATGTCTGCTTTTTGATAACGACGATAGACTATTTCACCACTAATATCATCACTAGAATTCAGTACTGTTTCAGCAGCATTCATTTCTGATACTTGATACCAACCGTCAAATTCACCTGTTACTGCTGGAATTGTTGCTATATTTTCAATGGTTGTTGTGCCGGAAGTCGTAACAATACCATCAGCGCCCATTGTCGCTTTATTATCGGTTGTTTTGCTTGAAACGGGTGCAAAATCACCTTCAATCGTATTCACCACTTTACCAGTGACTAAGTTAACATGATATTTCTTAGGTGCTTTAAATGCGACTGTTTGCTCCACGTCTGCTACAACCGGTTTATCCGTTCCATTATCGTCAAAAACATAAGAAACTTTACGTTTTGCAGTAGCGGTAGCATAGTAACTCTCTTCTTTATCGAGATTATCTTCAACAGGTGTTGTCTCTGGATAAGTATAGCCTTTATCCGTCTCAACTTCTGGCACTTCACTTGTACCTGGTGTTGGTGGTTCTGAAATTTCAGCAATCACCTGACGCAGACGGTAAACCACTGTATCATCATCAAAGTAGTATTGAACTTTTTGACCAAGTACACCTGTATTATTCACTTCACCATCTTGCCAAGTCACTTTACCATTTTCAAGTGTTGTCGATGGGAAATCTGCTGCCAAGTCATAACCTTTCGTTAATAGGTCATTGATAACTGTTTTATCAGCTTCTCCAAATCCGTCAATACTTGATGGGAAATCAGCTTGGTTCATCGTGTCTCTACCATCATTATAAGTTTTCTTATACGCCAAAGGAACTCGCTGAATTACACCCGCTGCATCTTCATATTCTAACACAGTCTTAACAGTTGACTGTCCGATAATTGAAATTTTTGGTGCTGTTGTCTGAGTTTCTTTGGTAACTTGCGGTTTATCATAACCATCCGCATTCACGATAAAGGATAGTCCTGCAGTTTTGTTCGCATCACTTGCGACAGTTGGATTTTCACCAGGAATCATAATTCGTCCAAATGAACTGTTACTCGATACCTTCGGTGACAATACATAAAGTGATTTCACTGTTGACCAATCTGTAATCTTATCTGCCGTTACATACGTATTAGTAATTTGACTTAATGATGTCACATTAAGATTAGCCGGGCTAGTTGAATACAAAATAGTGTGCTCGCCTTTATAGTCTGTCGTCGCAGGACCTGTCATATAAAAATTATATTGGCTGCCAGTTTCTGTACGTGGTAAATTGATGTACCCTTGTACATTGGTTGATTCTGTCGACAATGCATTCACAATTGAGAATTCAAAGGCCATATCTGTAACGCCTTTATCGTCTGAAGTACCGATATTTTTGAAAATACCTTCATCTAGATTACCTTGTGACATACCCGCTGGATAAAGTGCTGCCGCTTGTTGAATCGTCCAGTTAGATGACCAAATACGGTAAGTATTGTCCACATTTCCTTGAGTAATGTTAGAATCAAAATCTTTCAATGCAGAAACTTTCGTCTTCAACATATTCGTACTCGTTGTCGCGTAAATTTCCATTGGATAATTGCCGGTTACTGCCGTATTATTGTTAGTCATATGAACTTGATTCGCATTCGCAGTAATATCAGTTGGGAAATAATAACCCGTTTGCTTGCTATAATCCACCTTAACCACTTGACGGGCAAAACCTTGACTATCCGTAATCGTATACGTTTCTACAGTCGGATTATCTTGGAATTTAGAGGTTGAGGCATCATAAGAGGTATGACGCGGTAACACATAATAAAATGTTGGCTGCAACATTTCATGGGTCGTTTCATTAGGATTCGCCTCATTATAAACAGAAACATAACCAGCATTCGGCGTACCTGGAACTTTACTTCCTTGATAACGATAACCATTAATTGCTGCTTTTAAGTCATCAGCAGAAATAACTGTTTGTGTGGTCTTAGCTGTAACAAAGGTTTGTTTACCTGTTTGTGGATCATTTAAGGTTGGTGATGTAATTGTAATTTGTGACGTTAACTCATCGCCGCCTTTAACGGGTGAGCCATCGTCATACGTTTTAGACACCGTACCTAAAACTTCGAATTGATTTTTAACCCCATTCTTGTTATCTGCCTCTTTTGGCGGCTCCGTTTTTTCAGTCGCTCCGATTAGGTTTGGACGAAACTCGGCCGTACGAATTGCAGAATTGCCGGTACGCATAATAGTACCACCAGCATTTACCGTACCAGAAGATTGAGTACCATCTGCATAGGTTAAGGTATAACTATAAGAAGTTGTTGATGGTAATTCTGACGTTGTTGATGGAACTTTAATCCCTGTCGCATCTAAACCATTAGCTACTCCAATCGTTAAAATAGCATCACTTAAACTATATATCGAGTTATTAGAAAAACTAAATGAGTTAACATAAGCTGGATCATTGGCTGTATTTTCATCTAACAAGAGTGTCGAACTAATTAATGCGTTCTCTGCACCTACACCAAGATTTCCTGTTGGTTGAATCGAATCTTTCCCACGTAGATTTTCTGTCCATGGACCCGTTGTGGCTTCAAGCGTCTTCGTCCCAGCATCATCCAGTTTTTGGACAATCGTAATCGGACGGTCTGCTGTAACGGTTGTATCTTGTTCAGGTGTTTCGCGGTCATAGCGTCCGACAATTTGATAACCTGGTTTACCTTCCCAATTTTGGTCCCCTGAACCTTTTGGCACTGTGATAATAATGTCCGAACCTATTCCTCCAGGTTGTGAAATCGTCGTTTTATCACCAAAAGCATTTTTAGCCATTGTCGCTGCTTCATTTAATGTAAAACTTTCTGGCACTGGTACCGTAATTGTAGTTCCATAGTTAACTGAAGCATTAATTTTCGATGAAGGATAGCCATCATCTTTGACACCATTTGGTTCATTGACATTCACGACATATGTATAATCTGTCTTAACGGCGACATATCTAGCTGTATTAGTACTTGGTGTCGTTCTGCTAGTATCTGGATTCATGCTAGGCTGAATTTGAGTCGTATACGTTTTACTTACAGAACCTAAATTATGTCCATCATTCGTATGTCCAGATAAGGTCACTGTACGTACAATATCACCTAAATCAGTCATCGGCTCCATTTGTTGTTTATAGTTATTTGTCTCAGATAAAACAATATTCTGCCTAACGGATGCTGTGGTTTCAATCTTATTGGTAATGTAATAAAAATTATCATCACTCGTTAACGTTGTCGTACCGATACCAGTTAATTTTTCAATATCACCATCTCTCAGTGAATAGATAGAAGACTTTGGAATCTTCATCGTATACACATCACCAGCTGTTGCTGTTAAGTTAACCGAAATTGTAATACCATTGGTATCACCATCTTTACCGATTGTTGTGCGACTTAACGTCATTGATGAATCAAATACCGTTCTTGACACAACCGTACGGTCACTAGTAAGGGTATAGCTTTTAAGCAAACTGCCGTCATTTTCATCATAAACTGTTACGGTGACGCCACCCGCTTCATCGACTTCAATTTTATCTTGATAAGCTTTTGTTGTATCCGTATTGATAAAGGGATTCGCAGCGATGACTGCTGCTTTTACTTCTTCTTTTTCTGCTGCAGATAACGCACTGTTATTACGAACAGGTGTGCGAGCCGGAATACTTAATTCTTCCGAAAGTGCAGCAACATCAGCAGCAGTTGAATAAAAGCGTGCACCGCCTCCATTTGAACCTGTTACTTTATCTTCCTTAATTACTTGGAAAATAAAATTACGCTTACTTGGACTTGAACCTTCAACAAACACCGCTGAAAATTGTTCCAATTGCCCTTGAACTAATTGGTAGCCTTGTAAAGCAGGAGACTCTGCAACTAACGCTTCCACTTCTGACTCAGCATCCACTGTAAAGCTAACCGGTTCCGAAGAAGTAGTCAATTGACTGACTGAGTAAGCAGATGAACGAAACACCTCTTCTCCAGTTTCTGCGTCAAAAAAGGTATAACGATAGGTTGTGGCTGCAATGCGTTCTGTTGTTGATTCACTAACATTTTCACTTGCTGAATGATGTGTTTCTGGCGCATTTTCCTCTGATGTTTCAGGAGCTTCAGATTTCGCCGTTGATTCAGCCGTCGGCGTTTCAGCTTGTTCAGCTGCCTCGGATTGATTAACGGCTTCTCCAGTAGCTAACTCTGCTTCACCGTCACTAGGGGCAGAAACCTCTTCTATTACTTGTTCGGATTCTGTTGCAATCGGTTCTTCAATAGGGTCAACTGCATCTTCCATAGCACCAATCGGTGCAATTACCTCCGGTTGCTCAGCACCCAATGCAGTTTCCTGCTCTGAGGCATGAACGGTTCCAGCGCCTAAGATAAGTGATGTACCTAATAATACTGACGCAGCACCAAAATGATATTTTCTGATTGAAAAACGCTGTTTCAAGCCGTACCAATCAAAAGATTTTTTTCTTGTATTCTTCAATAAATTCTCTCTCCATTCTAAAACTAAACTAGCAACCTCATGGTAACAGAACAATTTTTTCCCGTCAACAAAGAAAGTGTGAAAAATATCTTCTCCCCTATAAATGTTTTTTATTTGAGATTTTTAGTTTTGTTATTTATTAATTTTATTATAAAATGCTAATAAATTGCTGTTTTTCATGTAGGCAGGCAGGAGAAATAAACCGTTAATGGATAATGAAACCTGAATTATTCGCCAAATTCATTAAGGGGTAGTCAAAAGGGAATTCAATACAAAAAAACACCCCATGATGTGAACCATGAAGTGCCTTGAAACGTTGATACACCAACGATATTAACGTTTTGAGAATTGTGAAGCTTTACGAGCTTTCTTAAGACCTGGTTTTTTACGTTCAACCATACGAGGGTCACGTGTTAATAATCCAGCTGCTTTTAAAGCAGGACGGAAATCAGGATCTACTGTTAACAATGCACGTGCGATACCGTGACGGATTGCACCAGCTTGACCAGAGTATCCCCCACCGTTTGCGTTAACTAATACATCGTATGAACCTAATGTTTCAGTTACAGCAAATGGTTGTTTCATAACTTCGTGTAAGTGAGGGAATGGAATGTATTCATCTAATGCTTTACCATTGATTGTGATAACACCAGTTCCTGGCACTAAGCGTACACGAGCTACTGAGTTTTTACGACGACCTGTACCTAAATATTGTGCTTTAGCCAATTGCTTTCCCTCCTTAAATTAATGTAGTGATGTCTAATGCTTTAGGTTGTTGAGCAACATGATTGTGTTCAGCACCAGCATAAACATGTAATTTTGTAAATTGTTTACGACCTAAACGCGTATCAGGTAACATACCTTTTACAGATAACTCCACTAATTTACGTGAGTTTTTAGTACGTAAGTCACCAGCAGAAATAGATTTTAATCCACCTGGGTAACCTGAGTGACGGTGATAAATTTTATCAGACGCTTTTTTACCTGTTAATGCTACTTTATCCGCATTGATTACGACTACGAAATCACCTGTATCTACGTGAGGTGTGAAAGTCGGTTTATTTTTTCCACGTAAAATTGAAGCAACGACAGCAGAAAGACGACCTAAAGGCACATCTGTAGCATCTACTAATACCCAGTTACGTTCAACTTCGTTCTTTTTAGCCATATATGTTTGACGCACGATTGTTTCCTCCATTAATAAATCTAGTTGTTTGACAATTACTATTGAGTTTCCGGGGCTCATAGTGGGGCAAACAATACCGTCTATTATCTTACCGTCAACCACTACTAAAGTCAAGTCTTTTCACGCCATTTTTCAAAAAAATCACACGAAATTTACTGCTCAATAACGATTGCGTTTTCACCTATCGGACCTCTTAAAAATGCGTGCCAATACTTCTATCAGCACGCATTTATCATTATTTAGAAACCACAATAATCGTTTCGCAAAACACACTAGCAAACAGTTGCTCAATTGACATCATAAGTTGTCACAACAGTCACACGTTTACGGCTACGTCCACTAGTGGCGCTCTGCTCGCGCTAGTTACTGCAACTCCACTTCCCTCATCGCCAAATGATTCACCGCATCTTGCATTTTCGCAAGATGACCTTCGTCGGTTACGACAATGAGTAAATCTCCTGCTTGAATACGTAAATCACCTTTGGTTACAAATTCTTTTTCACCACGACGAATCGTCGCAATAATAATATCTTTTGGCCATGCAATTTCTTTAACCATTCGACCAACTAATTTACTTTCAACTGGAACTGGTACTTCAAACACTGTCCGTCTACCGGTATGTTCATCGTCTTCATCATGACTCATCTTCTCAGCCAACACTTCATAGATTGGTGCCATTTTCAAGAATTCTGCGGTCAAATATGCACTCAGCACACATATTCCCAACGGCATCAATTGATTTAATCCACCAACCATTTCAGTGACTAATAATAACGACGTCAACGGTGCCTTACCGATGGCAGCAAAATACCCTGCCATCGCATAAATGACAAAACTTGAATAATATGCTTCTGGCACATGTAAAACACTCACTGCCATTTCACCAAACAAACTACCAATAATCGCACCTAATGACAGAATCGGTAAGAAAATACCACCTGGCAATCCAGTACCGTATGACATCATCGCTAGGATAAAGCGGCAAATAAATAATCCAAATAAAAATATCATCGCTGGTTGCTTTTCTACTAAATCAAACACCAATTCGCCGCCACCAAATAATAAATCTTGACTGTACAATCCAATTGGAATCATGATTAAAAAGCCAATCACACTATAAAAATGCTTCGGAACTTTAGGAAATAAAGTGCTGTAAATTTTAGGTAGCGCGAAGATGCCTTGCTGATACAGCCAACCAAGTAAACCGAGCACCACACCAAGTATCACAATCACCCAATATAAATGAACAGGAAACACTTCATAATTGCCTAAATTTAGCGAGGGAGTGAGACCGAAAAATTGTAATGACACAAAATTAGATACCAGCCCAGCTGTTAAAGTCGTCAATACCACATTGCGACTAAAATTATGATGAACTTCTTCCAGTACAAACATTAAACCAGCAATCGGCGCATTAAAAGCGGCAGCTAAACCCGCTCCAGCCCCGGCAGAAATCAATACATTTTCCTGTACTTTATTACTTTTTAACGTACTAGCAACACCTTGACCAACTGCCGCTCCGAGTTGAATGGACGGCCCTTCGCGTCCTAAAATCAATCCCGAGCCAATAGCCAAGGCACCACCGACAAATTTTTTCCATAAAATGCGCCACCAGTTCATCGATAGCTTGCCCTGTAACTGTAATTCAACTTGTGGTATCCCACTACCTTTAATGTGCGGCTCTGACTTTACGATTAGGCCTAATATGATTGCCAAAATCAGTGATACTAGCACCCATAATAAAAGCCACCATGGCTGATGCCAATGTTGTGTGAGAAAATGATTCACTTCCAGTACGACGTCAATCCATTTCGTAATCAGCCAACGAAAGGCACTGACTACAAATCCAGCACACAAGCCAACTGCGACACCAGCAATAATATATTTACTTTTACGACTCACTACCGAAACATTTTGATGTTTCCTTATCATCTATCTGTCATCTCTTCCTATTTTGAATTTGTATCGGACAGCTAAAGCTGCTGTTTAACCGTTTATCCTAGTAGTCTTCAATGCTTACAATAATTGTAACTCGTCATCTTTTTCAAAAGGATTCGTTTCATTAATATGGTCATAGAAGAAAATCCCTTTTAAATGATCTAATTCATGTTGCACAACAATCGCTTCATAATCACGTAAGCGCAATTCATGAAACTCGCCTTTTACATCTTGATACGTCAATGTAATGCGTTTTGGACGCGGTACATATCCCGGCACGTCACGATTGACTGATAGACAGCCTTCGCCATCACGTAGCGCCACTTTTTGGACCGAATGGCGCGTAATTTTCGGATTGAAAAGTACATCACTTAATAATGCACCAACTTCGTTGCCTTCTTCATCATATTGCATTAAATGCACCGCAAAAATTTGTTTGCTAAGATTGATTTGTGGGGCAGCTAAACCGACACCGGCACGTAAATCGTATTGCTCTGCAATTTCTTCATCTTGACTATTCACTAAAAATTCGTGCATTAAACGTGCTGTCTCTTTTAATTCATCCGAAAGAGGAAACTCAACTGGTTCAGCTACTTGACGTAGTGTTGGATGTCCTTCTTCAATAATATCTTTCATTGTTAACATATATCGCATTACTCCTTTTTTAGGCTCCAATGAGCTGAAATGACACCACTTCACAAAACACTTTGTGCGGCACCAATGTGCACACGAGAAAGCTGCATTTGTTGGATTAACATCCACTTTAGAAGTCTCCTCTGTGCGTTACTCATACACTCGAAACTCCTTCCTGTGGTTTATCCTCGCTTCCTCTAAATAGTATTCTGGTGCGTTCGATTGGCTTCTCGTCCACTTCAGAAGCCGCCTCTATGACCGATGCACACGCCAGAAACTTCCCCTCTGGTTCAAGCCTAAACACCCTCACTTACCATCATATGGTATTTTCATTCATTCCGGGTGGCTTGTCATCCGCTTCGCAAAGCTCTATAAATGTCCCTGCACTTCTTCAACAGCTATTTCTGTGATTTAAGACAAACCTCTTCCAACCTATGTCTTCCAGTGGTCCATTTCAAAACACTCATTTTCGCATCATGTTTTATTATTTTAACCTTATTTGTTGTGGTAATTTTATTTTTAGAAAACACTGACAATTCACTCGTTATCTGCAACTAACTAGTTTGCTAACCTACTCGACACTGCCAAAACTTCAGTTACACCGTGCCAAGCTGTCAGACACCTGCAATATCGCGGCTTTCTATCTTATTCTTCTTCACTACTTTGACGGCGGAAGCCTTTCAAGACATACATTTGACGCTCCTCATCAAATTCGACTGACTCAACCAATGTTTTTTTTCGATACAATGCCAGTAATTCTGACTCATATGGCTGGATATCTACCGCAAACGATTCGCTCGCCGCAATAATTTCTTGCCATATTGCTTGTTTCAATTGCTCGACATCATCCGCATCCAAAGCTGAGACCACAACATATGGAAACAGCGTCGGCGTGAACTGCCCTTCAATTTTATCTTTCTTGTTATAAACCGTCAATATCGGTAAATGTTCCATCTCTAATTCTTGAATCAAATTCATGACTGTTTGCTCTTGCATCAACCGGTCAGGGCTTGATGCATCAACAACATGCAATAATAGGTCAACATAACGCATTTCTTCTAAAGTTGACTTAAAAGCTTGAATCAATGAAGTCGGCAACTCTTCGATAAAACCTACCGTATCGGTTAACGTAAACGCATCATGTCCATTAATCGTCATTTGCCGGGTCAATGGATCTAACGTCGCAAATAATTGGTCCTGCACATAAGTCTCACTCATCGTCAACTCTCGTAATAAAGTGGATTTTCCAGCATTAGTATACCCAACTAAACCGATATTAAACTCACGCCCGCTACGACGACGTAACCGTGTCCGTTCGCGATGTTCTGATAATTGTGCCAATTCTTTTTTTATCGTCGTCATTAAACTACGAATATGGCGACGGTCACTTTCTAATTTAGTCTCCCCCGGACCACGTGTCCCGATACCTGCACCGAGTCGCGATAAATGTTTACCTTGTCCGTGTAAACGAGGCAATAAATAATCATATTGAGCTAGTTCTACTTGTAATTTGCCTTCTCGGCTTCTCGCCCGCATGGCAAAAATATCTAAAATCAACTGTACCCGGTCAATCACCCGCACACCTAATTCTGACTCTAAATAACGATTCGTACTCGGTGACAATTCATTCAGTGAAATTACTAAGTCGATATCTTCTTTAGCAATCTGATCTTTTATATCCAATAATTTACCACTACCAACGGATGATTTAGAATCTTGTCGGCTCAACTTTTGCGTGATTGACTTAACGGGAATACCGCCAGCCGTTTCCGTTAGTGATGCCATTTCTTTCATTAGTACCTGGAATTTTTCATCCGTATAGCGGTCGGTTTGCACACCCATAATTAATACACGTTCAGGTTGTAATTCTGTTTCAATCATTGCGTTCCTCCTCTCTAATCTAATTCCAGTTATTTCATTAAAATATCGACTACTTCATCTAGCTCATGAAGCAGTCTATTACTTCTCCAACCATTAAGGCAATGGTTCACTATTTGCCACACTGTATTCTTATTCAGTTCTCCTAGGTTGATTTGTCGTCTACTCTGCAAAATCTTTCGATATAAAGAATCACACGACAACATTTTGCGTTCCGTTGCATTCGAGGTGACTTGGCTTGGCGCCCACTTCAGAAGTTGCCTCTACGCTCTGTTTACACGCCAGTAACTTGAATTCCAGTACGGTCAGATTGAGTTAGCTTGGCGTCTGCTACAAATGTTCCTTCTATGCTCTGCGCAACTTGAATCCCGGTGTTCAAGACGTTAATCCTCATTTTCACTATTCATTCCAATGCTCTAGACATGACATCTCATTTTCACTATTCATTCCAGTGCTCAAAACATGATGTCTCTCTCACCTATTCTACTTTGCTAAATGCTGCTGCACCAATTTTATCGCATCATCAACCCCATCTTGTGAATCCAACCAATGCGTATCGCTGATTCGATTACGAAACCATGTCAATTGACGTTTTGCATAGCGCCGTGAATGTTGTTGGATGGTCGCAATCACATCTGCTTTCGTCGCCACACCTTCAAAATACGGCCACCATTCCTTATAGCCGATACCTTTAACTCCATTCACAAGTTTACCTTGGTAACGCTGATACAACTGCTGCACTTCCTGCTCTAATCCATCCGCTACCATCATTTCCACCCGACGATTAATCCGTTCGTATAATAAGTCACGTGGCATATCCAATATCAAAATACACGCATCAAACACACGTTGTTGCAACTGATGACGGTCTTGTGCAGAAAATAATTGTCCGGTTGTTTCAATCACTTCCAGTGCACGCAATACACGTCGTTGATTTTGATACGGAATTTTTTCAGCAGCCGCCGCATCTTTTTGATACAGTATTTGCCAAAATGCCAATGCATCCATCGTTGACGCTTTTTGCTCCAGAGATGCTTTCACCACTTGATGCTGGCTATTTTCACCACCAAATTCCAAGTCATACAACAAGCCCTCTAAATACAGTCCCGTTCCACCGACTAAAATCGGTAATTTGCCTCGTTGATAAATATCAATAATCGCTTGAGTCGCTAGCTGTTTAAACTGACTGGCATCAAATACTTCGTGCGGCTCGAACAAATCCAATAAATGGTGCGGGATGCCTTCACGTTCAGCCATCGTTGCTTTACCTGTCCCAATATCGAGCGTACGATAAACTTGTAAACTGTCCCCATTAATAATCTCACCATTCAACCGATGCGCTAATTGGATACTCAAAGCCGTTTTGCCGACCGCTGTCGGGCCACCAATGACAATTAATGGAATCTCTCGATAATTCACCATCAAAAATCCTTTCTCCCATCACTTATTGTCGCTATTAACACTTCGATTCCTAACAACCTGTTTAATAATAACTATCGTTATGACGACAACATTTCAATATTATCAATCAGTTAATTGTACTGTCCTATAGCTAAAACGTTCTATCAATACTTTTTGTTAATATCCGTGCTCAATGACCGCACATATAGTACCATTCCATAACACATTCATTAAATAATGCGTTAATGTTGGAGCACCAAACTTTCGTTCAGCTACCAACATTTTTCTATTGCAAATGAAGCGTCTCTTTTACCACAGCCTGCCTCATCTCAAATGACATTAACCAGCCACAAGACTCCACGCAGCCAATTGCTATTCTTCAGTCGTTACTTAACGATTCTTCATCGCACGGTCAATATCACGCTTAGCTTGTTTTTCCTTCAACGCATGACGCTTATCATACTTATTCTTACCACGTGCTAAACCGATGAGTAATTTTGCCCGACCACGTACCAAATATACTTTCAATGGCACAATCGTCATACTACTTAACTTTACTTCATTCGCTAGCTTTAAAATTTCGCTTTTATGCAATAACAATTTCCGGTCACGCAACGGGTCATGATTGAAAATATTACCATGGTCATACGGACTAATATGGGCGTTTTTCAACCACGCTTCACCTTGATGAATCGAAATATATCCATCTTGTAAATTCATCTTCCCTCTACGTACCGATTTTATTTCCGTACCTGTCAGCACAATCCCAGCTTCAAACGTATCGACAATCTCATAATCATGCCGTGCTTTTCGGTTTTGTGCTAATGGTTTATCTTTACCTTGTGACATCTATTCACCTACTTTACTTACGTTTGCCTTTTTTAAACGCTGTACGCGATGCTTTGGCTTTACCTTTTGCTTTTTTCTGCTTATCTTTGACAAAATGCGTCGCCTTTTCCTGCTGTTTGTGGCCTTTTTTATTTTTCTTCTTTGAATCCAATACAATCGGACGCATATCCGTCATCGGTACCGCATCAATTAATTTAAAATTAATCGTACGGTCGCTAACACTAACTTGCTCCACTTCAACAGTCACTTGTTGACCAATGCGATAAATCGTCCCTCTATTTCGACCAACCAATACTAAATGCTGTGCATTGAACTCATAATAATCATCCATCAAAGCCTTAATCGGAATTAACCCTTCAATCGTATTCGGCAAGCCGACAAACATACCAAAAGAGGTAATCGACGTAATGCGCCCCTCAAACTCTTGTCCAACCTTATCCAACATATATTCAGTTTTCTTAATCGCATCCGTCTCGCGTTCTGCTTCTACAGCTCGACGTTCTCGTTTGGACGAATGTTCAGCAATTTCAACTAATCGCTCAGTTAACTGCTCTTTTTGAGCATCCGTTAGTTCATCCGTCAAATAACGGCGAATTAATCGATGCACAATTAAGTCCGGATAACGACGAATCGGTGAGGTAAAGTGTGTATAATCTGCTGCCGCCAAACCATAGTGTCCCATTGGAGATTCACTATATTTAGCTTGCTGCATACTGCGTAACATCATCGTCGAAACGACCGGTTCATACGGTTGCCCTTTTATCGCTTTTAATGCTTGTTGTAATTGTTTTGGCTCGATATTGGCCACATTGCCACGCAACACCATCCCAAAAGAGGTTACAAATTCCGCAAAGCGTAACATTTTTTCTTCTTTGGGCTGTTCATGAATCCGATATAAAAATGGTAACTGACGTTTTGTAAATTCTTGTGCTACCGTTTCATTGGCACATAACATGAATGACTCGATTAAGCGTTCCGCTACCTGACGCTCACGCAACTGAATTTCCAAAGGATGACCCGATTCATCAACAATAATTTTCGCTTCAGGCGCATCGAAATCCAGTGCCCCCCGGCGATGACGTTTCGCTTCTAATATATGATGCAACTCTGCCATTTCTTCAACCATATCGACAATCTCATTATACTCACGGTTCAGCACATCGTCGCCCGCCAACATCTTATTCACATTGTCATATGTCATGCGATAGGATGAATTGATAATACTTGGATAAATCGCATAATCGATCACGGCTCCGTACGCATCAATCGTCATCTCACACGTTAAGGTCAACCGGTCTTCATTGGCATGCAACGAACAAATACCATTCGACAAACGTTGTGGCAACATCGGCACCACACGGTCTGTCAGATAGACACTAGTCCCACGTTCAAAAGCTTCACGGTCCAACGCACTACCTTCAGTGACATAATACGACACGTCTGCAATATGCACCCCTAGTTGATAGGTGCCATCTGCATTTTTTTCTAGCGAAATCGCATCATCCAAGTCCTTAGCATCTGCACCGTCAATCGTAATAATTAACCAATCACGCAAATCACGACGCCCTGCCAGCTCATCGGCTTGAATCGTCATCGGCACCGCTTCAGCTTCTTTTATCACATTATCAGGAAACTCATGCGGAATATTAAATTGATACAACACCGCTAAAATATCAACACCTGGTGCATCTTTATGACCGACTTCCTTAGCAACGTAACCGATTAGTTTATTCGGGTTTTCTACAGTTGGATAATCTTTAATCTTCACGATACAAATCGAATGCTCTACCGGATGAATCCCCTCTGGCAACACATAGATAGTCACTTGATCACTATAATCGCCTTGTGGACGAATATATCCTAAATAGCCTGTCGATTGGCGCATCGCTTGGTCATAAGCGAAAAACTCACCTACCATTTGCGTCGCTGAACGCTCAACTACACGCAGCACAACCGCTTCAGAACCTTTACCTGTTTGCGGATTCACTTGTCGTAAAACCTTTGCTTCTACCGTATCGCCATGCATCGCGTCAGCTGAATTTCCCGGTGGGACAAACAAATCAGCCTCCCCGTCGTCGTACGTAATAAAACCAAACCCTTTACTATTAGCTCTAAATGTACCAACCACCGTTTTAGCCGGCTGTCGCACGGAACGGAATTTATAGCCTTTAACTAACTCCACTTCTCCAACTCGCTCTAAAAAAGCCATTGCTTTTACAAGCTTTTTATATTTCTTGATACCCATCAATGACAAAATGGAAGCCAACTCATCCATACTATAGGACTTATCAGCATGTTCCATTAAGAAATTTAAGATATCCTCTTCAAATTTTGATAATGACATTATTTTGCCTCCTCTCTTATTACGGTTCGTTCGGGTTGACTTGACGTCCACTTCGCATAGCTCTTGAAGCGCAATGGCGCTTCGGCGACCTTTGCTCCAGTGGTTCAAGTCAGAGCACCCGCGCTCGCACTATGTTTATTACGGTTCGTTCGGGCAGTCTTGACATCCACTTCAAAAGTCCCCTGCGTGCGATGCTCGCACTACGGTGCCTTTCTCCAGTGGTTCAAGGCTGAACGCCCTCTCTCTCTGTTTTTTTATACATCAATACCAATAAACTGCATGATACTTTCTTCAAATGCTTGGCGATTACGGTTTGTAGTAATTACATGCGTATTTTCCGGGAACCAATGGAAATCTACATCGGCACGAATCAACGCTTCTTTCACTAAATACGCATCATCTGCTTCAACCATCTCATCTTGCCCCGATTGTGCAATATAAAATCGACTCGTAATTTCTTGCAACTCCATCTGATAGCTAGTCGTAAAATAATAAATCTCCGCTACTTGTTGCTCGTGACGCTCTAAAATATCTGCTTTCATTTGCTCATACTCTGCCTGCATTCCTTGCTTAGCGTACAACGTTGCAGCATATTGTTCAAAGAAATAGGACACATCTAATGGTTTGGACGTATAAACTGGCGAATTAATAATACCGCCCGCTAAATTATCCTCATGATGCTCGGTCAACAAGCGTGTTGCAAAAATACCACCCAATGATAAACCAAACACATACACCTGTTCATAATCACGTGCTTGCATCCACTCAAGTGCACCTTGGGCCTGTAACCACCAATCTTCAGGGTGCGCCTCTAATATGTCATAAATATCATCCGTAGCGTGTCCTTCAAATGTCGGACATAACACTTCAACACCTACACGTTGGAATCGTCGTGCTAACACATTAAAATCATTCGGCGACCCCGTATAGGAATGCAGTAAAATCACTCCGATTGCCGCATTCTCCGCATCATAAAACTTATAATTCTCCATTCTATACTCCCATCCAGTATTGTTACAGCACGCATCACAAGCATTTCGTACATAAAAATAAACACATATTTACCCACCACCGAAAAAGCGATTGTAAAAACAATCAAAAAATTCTGCTTGAGCGAGATTATATGATCATCAGCCAATGCCATGAATTTTATTGCTAACGGTATGCTAGTAAATATGTGTTTCGTCGACTCACTCTAAACTGCCTATTTTTGCGCTGATAAATAAGCTAAAGCCATTGCGATAACAAAAAATGCAATGCCTAAAACAGTCGTTGCACGAATTAAAAAGGCTTCAAAACCACGCGCTTTTTGACGGCCTTGAGGTTGATCTGCCCCACCGCCTGTTAAAGTACTCGCTGCATTACTTTTTGACGGTTGCATAACTACAATTAAAATAAGTAAAATTGACACTACGACAAGTGCAATTAATAAAGCATTATACACAGGTATTCCCCTCCTCTACAAAGTTTCCATTAACTATATTACCACATCTTGTGTAAAAATACTATTCTTTCAAGAAAATAAATTAGGCAAGTCACACTTTAGAGAAAACATCCTTGTCTCATAGCATCACTAGTAATTTACACCGGTACTGAACCCCCACTAGGACATAATAAAATAGCCTCTTCCACTCAAGGAATAGGCTGTGCTATTTCGAGTATATCAACTTTCTCTGGAAATAGGGAGTACCCCTACATTTTGTAAATCCCCACACGATATAGATGACACACTTTAATTTATTCGGCCAGTAGGTTTACACGCAGTATTAACACGTAAAAAATCTGATGCCGAGATCATAATAGTTTGAAGTGTTGACCTATGAATATTTTGGATAATATCATAGTAACAACTTTTTGATAATGCAGAGCGTGCCAACAATGTTCTAGGAATCATAATATTATTGATAATGAATTGCTTATCTAAGTCAACAAACGAATCTCTTGCACAAGGATTATCAACAGAAGATCCAGATAATACATAATAATTTGAACAAGGATAACCATTGATTCTATGCTTATTTTTTACACTTTGTATTTTTAGCGTTTCCTTATTTTCCCCTGGACGTTTACAAATATACATGTGAGCTTTCACAGCTAAGCCACTAGAAATATTAGGGTAAGGCATCTTTAATTTAACCACATCCATTTCACTAATCAACCAACAATACCTCACCTTCAAGTTCCAAATAGACTGGGTTTTCTAACTCTGAATCTCTACTCAAGATTTCAATAACTTCATGATGTTCTGGTTTTAACTTTCCATAGTCCGCATTACTAATAATAAATATCTTATCAAACACAGGAATAACTTTTACGTTTTGAGAAGCGAGATTCGAATAGGTATTATACAATGATTTTAGTTGGATGATATCATTTTCTGTTATATCTTCCTCACTAATGTTAATATCTCTTTCTCCCGATTTAATTCGATCTTCTTTTGATTGCCATAAATCAAATTGGTGCGTAAGATTGGATAATTCCTCCTCAGTAAACGTGCTCACTAATGTTTCTGCCGCCTTGCCAATCGTTTCATTTATGTTTGCTTCATTTTGTATTTCGTTTATCCGATAATTAAATTCATCGAATCGGTAAGTTTCATCACCATAAACTTCACTGAATACTGGACCATTCGGATACGCTTTTAAATAATTTAAGCTATACGCTTCCCCTTTTACTTTTGAGAACATTTCGTAAAAAAATAGAAACTTCTGTTTTTTTAGTTTTGACCCGAACGAAGTTTCTGAATTTGTACGTAACCACGCTAATCTATCTAAACGTTTTTCATTAGTATACAACATTTAAACATCCTCCTCATTCTGTCCCTTCGACTCAACAGCTTTGGCATTCCCTTCAAAAGTCTCCTCCATATGCTGTATGCACGATAGTAATTTTTCTCGCTTAAGATAAAACATCCACACTTTTTGATATTTTTCAACAAAAAAACACCGATGAACAACATCTGTCACCTGTGCTTAA
Source organism: Aerococcaceae bacterium zg-1292 (assembly GCA_016126655.1). Taxonomy (GTDB): domain Bacteria; phylum Bacillota; class Bacilli; order Lactobacillales; family Aerococcaceae; genus Globicatella. The sequence goes on from CP065955.1 coordinate 1,629,598, forward strand.
CTACATTATAAAAGAACCTATTCAGTTAATCAATACTTATAACTTATTCAAAAAAGCACCTTTAAAAACGTCAAATTATCAACATTTTTAAAGGTGCTTTTGAATGTACTCTTTCAACTCTACTCTTTCGGTACAGTTTTTGGTAATTTAAACGCAGAAACCATCTCTGGAGTCGCCTTATTGATATCAACTTTTTCTTTCAATGAGGCTTGAACCACCACACGGTCTTCTAACGCAGAATCACAAGTAATTAAGGTTAAAATCGCTTTTTCAGTCGGATAGGTAACTTCAACAGCAGTCGGTGGCACTGTTCGAATATTGTCGATTTCATAGACATACACATGCTCTAAGTCCGTTAAATAAACTAAATCACCGTTTTTCACGCGTAACAATGGCGCAAATAATAAGTCTTTATGAATAGAATGGTGACTAGCTAGCGAGTAGTTTGACTCACCCATTTCTTGGTCAGCGTACAGTGTCCCTGCACCTAAGTACATCCCTGCTTCCGATACCCCTTTATAAATCGGCAAATTCATATTAACTGACGGAATCGCAATCCCACCAATCGTCGGCAGGTCATCCGGATTCACATTTTTACGAATCACATCATACGCCGACAAAGTCGAAATTTCTTCCCAATTATACGTTACTGCTTTCTTTTTGTTTTCACGTACTTTTTCGACAGTTAAGTTCCCAATCGCATTTTGGGTTTGCCCTTTTTCAATCATGTGATTTTTAATCGGATCCATTGCAAATAATCCTAATGCTACCAAGATTAATAGGATACCCAATATCGTACGGAATGTGCCGCCACGTCTTCTTCTACGGCGTTTGCGTCTTCTTTTACCATGTAGCTCTTGACGAGTTTTTGCTGCCATAAATTATCCTCCAATGTCACTCAGCATCTTAAATGATTGCTGACGTGTCAAATTTTCATTATCACCACTATTATATCGTTTCTGTCTGAAAATAAAAGTATTTTTATCTGAATTTAACTTTTTCTTATCATTTTATCTAAAATGAAGCAGCATACCTACTCGATATGTAAAATAAGTGCAACAGACAAATGCTGCTGCACTACACAAATAACTAATTACGCTTCTACATAAGCAACATATTCATCAACAAACGCATTAAAGGCTGCTTGTTGCTCAGGTTCTAACGCTAAAACACCTGTCGCCCAAGCGTCACCTGGAATTTTTATACCTAATCCTTCTCCTGCCATCGGCGCCGTACGTACATATGGCAATAAGAAATTCAAGGCACCACGTACGAATTTACCATAGGTAGAGTTTGCAGCACTCGCAACTGCAACTTTTTTACCAGCCAATACAGTTGGTGTCTCATTATCAAATTCAACAACTGGACGGCTTAACCAGTCAATCACATTTTTCAAGCGTGCTGGATACGAACCATTATACTCTGGTGAAACGATTAATAACGCATCTGCCTGCTCAACTGCACTACGCACCGCTTCAACAACTGCTGGTGCTGGATATTCTGTATTTTGGCTTAACATTGGCACTTGGCTATAATCATACAAAGATACTTCTAAACCTTTTTCCGATAATGCAGCGATTAATTGTTCCGCTAATTGAATATTAAATGAACCTATACGGTCTGAACCTGAAAACACTAATACTTTTTTTGACATAATCATTTCCCCTTTTATACATTCTTGAATTTTTTTAGCAATGTAATTAATTGTTCACGCTCTTCTTGCGTGTAAATGCCGAACAATTCATCAAGCTCTTCTCGATGTTTCGGCAATACCATTTCAAAAATCTCGCGACCTTTCTCCGTAATTTGAAAAACTGATTTGCGCTTATCCTCCTCTGCTGTACGACGTACAATTAAATTGTCACGTTCCATATTTTTCAATACGACAGTCATATTTCCAGAAGTCGCTAAAATCTTATCTTTTAAATCACAGATGGCCATATCGCCAATTGAATACAGCACATCCAAAATACTAAATTGAATCCGTGTTAAGCCATATTCGCGAAACACCTTACCGGAATTCAAGTCAATCGTACGCGCCGCTTGCCGAAAGACAATATTGGCATGCACACAGGAATGACGTGGTACACTAATATCCATGATACAACTGCTCCTTTCAATCTGACAAAATGGCATACTTGCTAATGATTCGAACAAATTACTAACTAGTAACAAATGAATTGTATTACTAGTTAGTAATAATGTCAATAGGATTGCTTATGAAAGATTTTTATAACATACACATTAATATCAACATTCATACATTTCTAAACCCTTGATATACCAGCATTTAACAGTCAGTCAATTCTATTCATGCTTATAAATCACCCCAAAGGGGTCGTCAAAGGGAAGTCAAGGGAATTCAAACAACCGTGCTAGGGTTTTACGTTTTATCTTAATCGCTCAACAGTATATCCCACTTATTCAATTTATCAGTCCTCTTCAATTAATCATTTTAAAACCCTCTACAGCGTTTAAACTTCATCTGATACATTTAGTAGTCAAAATATCTGAAAGTGGCATTTATTTTAATCCCAAGAGTATTCGTACGCTTTATAATGCCTACAGTCGCATGATGCGTTTTTTTAATGCGTCAGATACGTCAGATGGTGACCTCTTTTTTAATGGATCGGTTTTATCGGGATGCCTCTTTTTTAATGTGTTACATATGGGGGCATATCTTTTTTAATGCTTGAAAATTAGGAACATAAAAAAATTCACAACCTTATGTAAATCTTACGATTTTTACTGCATTACCTCCCCTGAGCTTCCCCAAAAGCATACCCCACAACCCGTTTTCAGTTGTTTACTCGCTTTTACTCGCTTCTTTTACGCTTTTTAAAGGGACAACCTCTCACATACGCATGCGACTTTTAACATCATCAGCACGGTTTGGACATAATAAAAAGCCGAACAAGCCGACTTAATTTTGTGTATGAAAATAGCACTCAATAACCACAGTTATTAAGTGCTTTTATACTGATTCCAGTTTTAAGTCTTTAAAATATCTTTCTAATTTAGCATCAATTTCTTCAATTGTCATTGTTTCAGCTTTCTTAATGATTTCCAGGTCTCGATTATCATCTTCGCACTCGCTCCAGTCATACTCGTCTTTTTCTTTCATACTACTCTACCTTTCCAAATGAAAATCCATAGATTCCTCTAGGTGTCCTAACCTTGATAAACAAAACTTAATTTAGGTTTAATTTCTTCATATAAATCTAAAATCTCGTTTGGGGTGTCTTCACGAAAAACAAATCGTTTCTTACCTTCGATATCTTCATCGCCAATAAGCCATGGGTGAATTTTTCTTATGAAAAGCAACACTTCCTTGCTTGGCATCGCCATTATTTCCATGATAGCACCTCCTCGTATAATAAGTTTTAGAAGGTTATCTCACACCCTTCTATATGTCGCTGTTTTTCTGTTTTTACGAACAATTACTTTTTTAAAAATTCAAATTGCTTGGTGATTGTGGGATATTTTAGGATAATAAGTCTTGGAAAGGGACTTACGGGAATATGCTCTTACCTTAATGATATTATACTGCTCTTGACTATATTTATATGGTCGCATATAGTCACACGTATACAAATGGCTCCATATCGATATATGTATACTAACGTGTGCATAAACTAAAAAAGGGTAGCAGGTTGCTACTCCTTTTCTTTATTCTCTGCCTGCTTTCTAGTGAGAAGCTCTTGCAGGCTGTAGTTTTCTTTTTCTTTTCTTCAAGCCGTTTAGTTCGGTCTGGTGCTAAAAAACCGCACAACCAACCAGGCTGTGCGGAGGGACTACTCAAACGCATAGTGTGAATAAGGACGCTCTAGTTTGAACCACCAAAGAAAGTCGCTAGCGTATGGATACCGCTGCTCCAGATACCTGACGCACCCAATGCGGGTACCTGAGTCTAAGTTGCTGACGTACGCATACCGCTCAGCAGCAACTTCGGTAATGACCGGTTAAGCAAGTCAAACAAACCACCATTCTAAGCTACCCGAGCACATGGACTTATCAAACTGGCTTTGACAGTAAAATCAGTTCAGCCAGCTGAAGTCCAATTGCAAGCCCAGTCACCCATCAACTACTCACGCTCAGAACGCCATAATTGGTACGAACGTTTAAAGGTTTGAATCAAGCCTTTATCACTTGTCACCAACACATTACTCTTATAAAATACAGTCGACAACGCTAAACTTAGTACCATAAAAATGAGTGACAAGATAACCGATAACACAATCTCATTCGTACTGACGGTTTCTGCCGCAATTCTAAATGGCATGACAAATGGCGTAAAGAACGGAATTTGTGAACCGATACGCACAATCGCATTATTCGTTGATGATAAAGCATACATACCGATGTAAAAACCAACTAAACCAACTAATACTAAAGGCGTTACCATCTTGTTAACATCTTCCATCCGTGAGACTAATGAACCTAAGAAGCCAGCAATAGACGTATAGGTCAGAATACCCATAATCGCAAAGACACCACCGAGCATGATATCGTGTTTAAACGTACCAATAAGCGGCACAACGGTTTGCATCACCTCTTTAGGCACAAAGGAAAGGTCCATTGTGCGAATCACCATCAATGCAATCAATCCAATTAATAGATAAATCGCCAACTGCGTCAAAATTACTAAACCAATCCCAATCATCTTACCAAAGAAATGTTTAGTAGCAGAAATACTCGATAAAATAACTTCCATAATACGTGAGCCTTTTTCTGTCGCAATTTCTTGAGAGATAATTGACACATATTGCATAATGAATAGATAGACAATAAAACAGACGCCATAAGCGACACCCGTACGAATGAACATGGCCATTGATTCTTGGTCAGCCACTTGCGCATTTCCTGCATCATCAAAGCTCATTTGCGAGGTTTTCATCGAAACATGCGTATTATTTATCGAGTCAAGTGTCGCCGGAGCAATACCTTCTTTAACCAAGCGCTGATTAATCGCATAAGACTCTAACGCCTTTGTTAATGGTCTAACATCAATATCTTTACCTAATTTATCACGGAAAAAAGTAGCACTCAGCGGAGTCATCGACTCATCCACTACCAAATACCCATCAATCTTACCATCTTTTAGTGCACTAGTCGCTGCCTTATCTGATTCAAAACGCTCAAATTCATTACCAGTATCCGCTTTTTCTAACGCTTGTTGCACTTCAGGTGTCGCTTGTACTAAACCAATATGTCCAATACTATCTTTCATTGTCGACATCCCTACAAAGTAACCAATCAAACCAATAATCGCAAACATCACAATCGGACCAAATACCATCGCTAAAAAACCACCCGACCGCACATTTTTACGATAGACTTCTTTAATAATAATCCACATTTTATTCATTTGACTCACCTGCTTTCAATTTGAAGATTTCTTCAAGACTCGGTGCATGTTGATAAAACACAGGTAGGTATTCCCCTTTAGCCACCACATCGAAAATCTCTTTACCAAACGACTCATCTTGTAGCTGCAAGGTATATTGATGGTCGCCATGCGCACGCACTGACATCACTCCCGCTAACGCAGCAAGACGCTCTTCTGTCCAGTCAGGCGCTTCAATCAATAACTTCGTCTTACCAAACTGATTACGCACTTCATTGATGCCACCATACAGCACTTCCTTACCATGATGAATCATTACCAATTTGTCACAGATCTCCTCCACATTATTCATATTATGGCTCGAGAAAATAATACAGCTACCTTTGTCACGTAATGCCAGAATCCCTTGTTTGAGAAAATCAGCATTAACTGGATCCAACCCACTAAACGGCTCATCCAAAATCACCAATTCTGGCTCATGAATTAATGTAGCAATCAGCTGTACCTTTTGCTGGTTCCCTTTAGATAGAGATTTAATTTTATCAGTACGCTTACCTTTTACATTAAAGCGCACCAACCAATCATCAATTTTATCAGCGATTTCTGCTCGCGTCATCCCACGTAATTGCGCAAAGTACATAATTTGTTCTTCAATCGTCATTTTCTCATACAAACCACGCTCTTCTGGCAAATACCCGACCACATCATAGACAGACTCCGTCAACGGCTTTTGATGCCATAAGACCTCGCCCTTTTTCTCCGGCGTTAAAAAGTCAAGTATCATTCGAAAAATGGTCGTCTTACCCGAACCATTTTGTCCGATAATCCCTAAAATTGAACCTGGTTCGATTGTAAACGACACATCATCCACCGCTACAAACGTACCAAATGTCTTTACTAAGTGTTTCACTTCCAGCATGAAACCACCCCTTTCTTCAAATAATATTTTACTCTTTTTTCACTGATTTGTCCAGTTAAATCCACCCTTAACAGCATGCATTTCACAAGCCAAGAAATGGTAGCACAACATTTCCAGCACTGATATTCCGACTCCAATTCACAAACTTTGCTCATTGATGCTCCACCTTTACAAAAAATAACAATACCAACTTTTTCTGGGGAATGAGAAGTACTCCGATACCTAACGGGGACCTACAAGATGTCAGAGAGCCAAAAAAAGTGTTGATTGCTTCCTTTTGGAGGCCACCAACACCAAATATTATAGAACCAAAATACCGTTGATCGCCACTCACATAGCAACCAACGGTTTACCTATTATAGTTAAACAAATATTTCTATCTGACCACTTGCCAATCACCAATTAAAACACAATCACCGGTGTGCCATATTCCACATATTCATAGATAACGGCAACTTGATCAAGCGGCGTATTAATACATCCAAGTGACCCAGCATACTGATAAGTATTACCACCAAATGACGACTGCCAGCTCGCATCATGAATCCCTTGAGCCTGATAATCAAAACGAATCCAATACGACACTGGTGCTGAGTATTGCGTCGTTTGCCCCGGCGCAGTCCCAACTAAGTTCGTATTTGTCAACATTTCTATCACGGCATTGGCACCCGGAACAGTCGGCGTACTCAATTTACCGGAAACAATATTGGTCGAAACAATCACTTCACCTTTATAGTACAGGTACATCATTTGATTCGCTAAATCGACTTCAACATACGTATCGCCAATATCGTTCGCTTCACCTAAACGCGTCCCAACACCAACAAAGGCTGCCTTACGCGTCACATCTTCACCAGCACGTAAATCTTTAATAATATTTTGTGTTTCTTTTTCTACATCAATTGACCAACCTAAAATACCTGCCGGCACCGTCACTTCACCTTGCAATGTACTCTGGAATTGACGTGGTTTACCTGCCGTTGCATATTTTTCATTCAATTTATCCAAATACGCAGCTACCGCCTCTTCATCAACGGTAATTTGATTGGATGCGTCGAAATGCACCCACTCCTCAATTAATTCTTTCGGAATTTTAATTGCTTCGCCTGCAATCTCTAAAGTAATATTAATACCTAGCACCTTTTGAATCTTATTCATGGTTTCGGTTACTACTTCACTCGATTCATTAATCTCAGGTTGCGCATACACGGATTCTAAATCCACTTTACGTGTCCCATTTTCTAAACTTTCGAGTAGCGCAGTCCCTAACCGTTTGTAATCTACTTGTGTCCCTACCGCACCTGGCTTGACATGATACCCTTTTTCCTTATCGTACTTAATAGCCGCATTCGTAGCTGCTTCACGCTGTTCATTATCAATACCCAACGCGGTAGCTGCTTTTTCAACCAGCTCTTTATCCACGCTCACTTGTTCAGCAAACACACGTTGAATCTTTGTTCCATCGATTAACTTCACAAACCATGTACTCGGATCTTGCGTACGATAAACTTTTTCTAACACACTTTTTACATTAAACTGATACCCTAAATCCGCTAGCGAAATCTTGCCCAACTCTTTACCTTTTTCAACAATCGTTACGGATTGCTTTTTCACATCTTTCGCAATTTTTTCTTGCGCCTCTTCGACTGTCATATTACCAATCGCAACCGGTCCGTAATTCGTATTTGGTGTAAATTTTTCAGCATAAAAACCAACACCACCTACATACGCAACGCCTAGACCGATCAGAGTCCCTAAAGTAATACCAATCGCCTTTTTCACACTCATTCCCTCTTTTCGTACTCTTCTTATAATAAGAATAACATACTCCGTCCTCTTTTGTCAGAAAATAATTATGACTTTTTTATGAATTTCTTAACACTTTTAGGATTGACATAAAAAACACATTGATTCTATCATAATAATCGCTGCGAATTATAATACCCCATCAGTATTTGTACACGTTTTCTTTGTTTTGTCAACAACTTTTTTATGCAAATATTGCATAAAGATTTTCTTTAAAAATACTTGCGCCGGGATTATAATTAAGTCAGTTGCAACGAATAAATTTTATAAAGGAGTGATTCACTAAAGCGATTGATTATTGATTTGTATTCTTTTGCTCTGCCGCTAAGACGCGGTCTGCATAAAGTTCAATGTAAGGAAACAGTGCCGTGTTATTTTTTAACTTACAAATATATTCCGCCTTTTCTAAATACTCACGCGCCTCTGTTACTTTACCTAAGCCCAAATACGCATCAGAGATGACTAAGCATAAATCGTCAACTAAGAAAATACTGTCTTTACTCATCGCAAAGCTCATTGCTAGTTTTCCTTGCAATACCGCTTCAGCATAATCATGTAAATGACACGTATTTAACGCTTGCGTATACAAGATTTTTTGCTTGTTTTTTACCGACACTTGTGTTGAGTCAAAAAATGGCGTCGCCGTCGTTAATACTTCTTTGGCTTTTTCATATTCACCCATTTGAATGTATTGATTAGCCAATGAATTAAAGACTTGAATTTTCAAGTCAATTGAAGAAATGTCACGTTCTAATGCCTCTAGCGATTTTTCAAGATAATAGATAGAATTGGCTACTTCATTGTATACAGTTTCTGAAATAACTGCTTTAATCCAATAATAAAATGCAGGATCTAACGTATCATGTAAAGCATCGTCGCCGATTTCATCGACGTATTTTGACAAAGCAAAATAATCACGCTTTTCAGCAAAGTAGTTAATCATCTGCATCTTAGAGGTATTAACCTCAACCGTTTCATTGATTAATTCGGTAACCGTTGTATTCAATCGCTCGGCAATTTGTATCAATATATCAATATCTGGTGATACTTGACCTGATTCAATCCGAGAAATCATCCCTTGACTACATATACCGTTGGCGACATCCAATTGATTCAACCCTAAACTCACTCGGTATTGTTTAATTTTATACGCATAAGATTTCATAATACCCTCCATATAATGATTAAAATGTTGTATTCATTATATAATAAGACAGCGTTTTCTTCAATCGTTATTTGAAGGTAAATTTGAAACATTGTGCTACTACGATATATTTCTTTCATATCTTATTACAAATATTATGCAAGCAGGAACCGCTGCAAAGTGAGCAATCAAGCCAAATAAAGTAAATCAATGTCAGAAATCACGAAAATACGTGATATACATAAAATAATTATCGTAAATGAGCAGTTAGTCAACCCAATCTAAAATAAAATATTTTATTATATAGCGCGAGCGCGGGCAGTCTGCCTCGAACCACTGGAAAACATGGTGAGAGAGAAGACGTTCTGCCTTGAACCACTGGTGCAGAGGTTGCCGAAGCACACAAACGTTTCAAAAGCTTTGCGAAGTAGACGTCGAGGATGCCCAAGCGAACCGGAAAAAAGGAGAGAATTATCATGAGAAGATTAATGGCATTATTAGCAGTTTTAGCAATTGTTGGCACTGTCGCTACCCCATCTGGATTAAAAGATACCGGCCAAAAGCCGCCGATTATCTATGCTACTTACTAGAGAAAATAAATAGCTATATTGTAATTCACACAAGTGTTTTTGTAGATTTATATATCAACGGATGAACATAAGTGCTCTAATAGGAATACAGAGCCAGACAACGAAATCTAAATCAATTATTTAATATAGTGCGAGCGGGGGCATTCTGCCTTGAACCACAGAAAAACATGGTGTGAGAGAGGAGGTTTTGCCTCGAACCACTTGAGTAAAGGTTGCCGAAGCACACAAGCGCTTCAAAAGCTTTGCGAAGTGAACGTCGAGGATGCCCAAGCGCGCCGGAAAAAGGAGAGAATTATCATGAGAAGATTAATGGCATTATTAGCAGTTTTCGCAATTGTTGGCACTGTCGCTACCCCATCTGGATTAAAAGATACCGGCCAAAAGCCGCCGATTATCTATGCTACTTACTAGAGAAAATAAATAGCTATATTGTAATTCACACAAGTGTTTTTGTAGATTTATATAACAATGGATAAACATAAGTGCTCTTATAGGAATACAGAGTCAGACAACGAAATCTAAATCAATTATTTAATATAGTGCGAGCGCGGGCAGTCTGTCTCGAACCACAGAAAAACATGGTGTGAGAGAGGAGGTTTTGCCTCGAACCACTTGAGTAAAGGTTGCCGAAGCACACAAGCGCTTCAAAAGCTTTGCGAAGTGAACGTCGAGGATGCCCAAGCGCCCGGAAAAAGGAGAGAATTATCATGAGAAGATTAATGGCATTATTAGCAGTTTTCGCAATTGTTGGCACTGTCGCTACACCGTCTGGATTAAAAGATACCGGCCAAAAACCGCCGATTATTTATGCTACTTACTAGAGGAAATTAGTGACACCCACCTAGTTCATGTGACTAGGTGGGTGTTGAGTTGTGTGGATGAATTAACAAGAAGAATGACAGAATTAAATTACATACGATACTAGGCATCGCATTAAGAAAGATAAAAAATTCTATACATCAATTTCAATTTCGGTTGTAATTGCGCTATGAACAAAGTTATTTTCATTTAATTTGGTGACTGTATCGTGATAAACATTTTTCTCCTTTTTAGGATCTCTAATTGTTATTATCAAAGAAAACTTAGTGTGCGGAGTCTCGAAATTCTTTTCCAGTTCATTTACAACCCAAACTCCCCAGAGAATTATACACTAGGGGAGCTTTTTTTAATACGAACTTCAAACTCTTTTGGTTCAATATCAAAAATAGATAGGATATCTTTTTGTTTCTTTGTCAAAGGTTTCATTAAACGTACCGTGTTTCCTTGTTTGACTCGAGTTATTTTCTCTAACTCTAACAACATACCTCTAATCGTTTGAATAGGTTTCTTATCTAAGCGATTCATCACTCGTATCATATCTGCCTGTAATATTTGCGCGATAAATTCAATGAAAAATTTCCCTTGCGTTGATTGGTCCTTATGTGTGTGTAATCGATCAAATTCAAGAAAATTCTTCATACTATTATAATGCGCTTCAATCGCATTGCGTCTACGATAGATTTTTAAAGCATTTTCTGGTGTAATATCTGTTTTATTTGAAATTAACCCAAACATTCCTGCGCATTTCAATGCTTTCTGTATACCCTCTTTATCTTTCTTGTAACTTATCACTTTCTCTTTTTCCATTTCTATTTCGAAGAATTCGCTCTTGGGTACCCGACGTTGTCTCTTTAACGCTTTCTCCAGTGATTGTTCTTTTTCGCGTATCCGCTGATAGATGACACGCTCATCAATGGTAACTTTTTCGTAATCTAAATAAACATGAAGTGAATAGTCATTTCCATCAATCGTTATGCCATCCTTAATTCCATAAACGCCATTATCTTCAATATAATGGTCATAATCTCGAATCGTCGGTTCCGCTTGTAGAAATTTATCCTTATAGATGGTTTGACCTGGAGGAACAGACATTAAGAAAGGAACTTCTTCAACCATTTCATTCAGATTATTTGCATTTAAAAAACCTTTATCCATAACGAATAACAACGGTTTAATGCCTAATTCCTTGGCAACGACTAACATCGTCGGTAAATAAGTTTGATCCGTAATACTCCCATTATAAATATCGTAACCAACAGATAACGTTGCACTATGAGCAAAGAACAGACCAACATTAATTTGTGGTAATAATTCATGATCACGATTATAGCCTCTTTCTGCAAATGAAACGTCCTTTGCATGAGTAGAGATGCTGGTAACATCATAAGCAACATACTCATCTTCCTTCACAATGAGTGATTTCCATTGTTTGAAGAACTCCCACCGTTTTTCATACGTGATCTGTTCGTAAATCCGATTAAGATGACGTTGACTAACCGTATCGTGAGAAGGTGATTCAACCATTTCAAAGTAATCATCCATATAGAGTAAGACATTCCCACGATTTAACATGTAGAAGGCAATTTGTAACATTGATTGGTAACAATCAGGGAAAATGGACGCTAGTAGTTTGGTAACACCTAATACTTCGGCACGTTGCGAAAGGAAATAAGTCGTTCCAACAGATTGGACAGACATAGGACTTGCGCTAGATGTATCTTCTTCAATTTTATGATTAGCATCGTCAGCTTCAGGTTTAGTATCAAAAAAATCCTCATAATTGGCGTTTGGGAAAAAGGTAGTCTCATCCTCAGGATTTACTTTACCAATGGAAATGGCATTATTGGTATAGTTACCAGAAGGAGATTTATAGTAAGAGGTAATGTAGTAAACTTACTTATAGTTTCCGGAACGTCGAATTGAGATACGAGAATCAGGGATTTTAATGGGGGGTTGATGTTTTTTCATTGCGATTCCTCCTAAAACTCTATTGTATATATAACACAATAGTTTAGCTCGAAAGTCAACTCTTTTTTTAAAAAAAAAAGAAGAAAATCATTGATAATTCAACGATTTTCTTCTTTCATTATTGCTATGTGTATAAAAGTTGGGGAGTTTGGGTGAAATATCAGGGACGTAATTGGACAAGGTCAGGAGCAGAAAATATGGTGACGCTGATTACGCTGAAAGAAAATGGATTATTAGAGGCGTACTTAAGAAGAAAAAAGACAGAAAGCAGAGTATTAGATGACGAACTGATTGAGGTCACGAGGCGAAGAATGAGCACGTATTTGAAGGAAACAATCAGAGATTCCAAAGGCGCATTATCAGGTCGAATTCCTAATAGTGGGTCAACAAGCAGTTCAATCGGTGCATTGAGAAAATCCGTGCTGTAATTTATCACTGAGAAAAATTATAAGTTAAAAAAGGAAGTTAATCGTCTTTACTTACCTTGAAGTGTCAATTAATTTGATTGTAAAGTCAGTTGATTGGAGGTACCCGTCGCTCAACAATCAGGATCACCCCTGCGCTTGCGGGAAAAACATTAATTCAATGAAGACTACGATTCAGCAAGGGGGATCACCCCCGCGCTTGCGGGAAAAACCGAGAGCCTGTGCTGTAGTTGAAATTCGATACAGGATCACCCCCGCGCTTGCGGGAAAAACTGAGTGCCATGACGTCGATATGTGCACCTTGCGGGATCACCCCCACGCTTGCGGGAAAAACTGAAATTTTTGGTTTGCTCGCCAAAATTGATAAGGATCACCCCCGCGCTTGCGGGAAAAACTAGTATAAGTGGTATTGCACAGGATAATGTGTAGGATCACCCCCGCGCTTGCGGGAAAAACCAACAGTTGGCAATACGTTTGTGCATAATGCGGGGATCACCCCCGCGCTTGCGGGAAAAACAGTCACTCAAAAAACGGTCAACCGCCCATCGCAGGATCACCCCCGCGCTTGCGGGAAAAACTTTAGTTGTGGGATAAGACGTCACGCTTGCCTGGGATCACCCCCGCGCTTGTGGGAAAAACTCATGCGGCAGGAATTATTGTTAGCGACTTAGAGGATCACCCCCGCGCTTGCGGGAAAAACCGAAATGACCCTAAAATTTTAGAGCAAATTCCAGGATCACCCCCGCGCTTGCGGGAAAAACTTTCCGATTTCAACTGTGGATGGCAAACGTGTAGGATCACCCCCGCGCTTGCGGGAAAAACCGCCATATCGACGTGACGTGGCTTATAAAAAGGGGATCACCCCCGCGCTTGCGGGAAAAACTGGTAGCTTCATCCAATTGTGACGTTGGGATTGGGATCACCCCCGCGCTTGCGGGAAAAACACTCCAACTTTTAGGGACGGCAAATCTTATCTTTAATCACCCCCGCGCTTGCGGGAAAAACACACTAAAAAATCCTCTATAATACGCCATTTTCACTTGATGTACTTTAAAAATCCATTTAGTTTCTGAATAAAACGGTTGATTAATTTCGCATCCTCTAAAGCTCTGTGCGGAACGGTTTCATCAAAGCCGTATTTATTTAACACATTTTGTAATGAATAGCTTTCCAAAAAAGGATTTTCCTTTTTAATCATACTTTTAAGATCTAGGTAATGATTATCAAGTGGGGATTTCTTATTTTGTTTCAAATACTTATTAATAAAGGAAATATCAAATCCTATATTATATCCAACCAATGTATGCTTCCCTATAAAGGTTAACAGCTCATCTACGGCAACAGATATTTCAACACCATCATTGTTTAACATTTCAGTAGTTATACCAGTTAATGCCTTGATATTATCAGGAATTTTAGTTTCAGTTTTAATAAATCTTTGAAAATAATACAATTGCTCACCTTTTACTTTTATAGCACCAATTTCAATAATATTATTGTTTCGATAATTTAATCCATCCGTTTCAATATCAATGACTACATATTCTTTTTCCGTTTTACTAATACTTGCTTGTTTAAACTTTCGTGCCTTATGGAATTTTGCTGCATTACTATAATTTATTCTATCTTTATAAGCTTCTTCACTACCATTTTCTTTTGGAAAAAATACTAAAGGTATCCCTTCCATGTCAATTAATTTTCTTTCTGTATTATGCGTCTCAAAATTATAACCTATTTCATTTCGACAAGCATAACTTAATGTTGCTTCGCCACTACCAATACTTTGTTTTACACGCTCCCAAATTTCCTCTCGTATCTTCGAATTAAAATTACCAACATATACTCCAGTTGCTATTTCTTGCATCCATTTAGATATATCCCCTCTTAACGAGGGGATTGCATTTTTCATTGTAATAACTGTTAATGGCATATTAATCCCTCTGACTATAATTAAATCCGTATGGAAGTAATCTATCTTTGTCGTCCCAAAGATTTATCGTATCTACCTCAAATTGTTCCTCACTGTCTAGTTCCAAAAGATAATGAATATCTTTTACGATCCTTTTAATCAATCTTCCATCGAAAAAACTATCTCTCATTCTTAAGCGAGTTTCTTTTCCAATATCTTTATTTTCAATGTCTTTCTGACTCGCAATTTCAAATGCAAGTGGAATAGTGAATTCAGCTTTATAAAGATCCGCTACATCATAAACAAAAGAACGATCATGCCCCGTATGAACGAATCCTAGTCCGGCGGATAATCCTAATGCTGAAATGATATTATGGACTAACCCGTATAACGAAACGTTCGCCGAAGACAAAGCCTGATTAACAGGTGTTCCATCTTCAAACTTATCAGGATTATATTCTCTTCCATTCCAATTCACTTTATATTTTTTAGCTTGTTCTCTATAGATTCGTCTAACTCGAGCTCCTTCTTTACCCCTTAACTGTTGCATAGTGTCACCAGTAACATCTTCGTTAGGAAATCTCATTTGATACATCTTTCTTGCGACCAATAGACGACTCCGAGTATTTGACACTAATTTAGCTTGTTTCTCTAACATTTTCGTTGAATGCGCCAAGGGTCCTCCAGTAGCATAGTGTCTTACGCCCCTTTCGCCTACCCAAATCAAACTAGTTCCAGAATCTCCTATTAATTCAACAGCGCGATGCGTAATTTCAGTACCTGGCCCTAACATTAGTAATCCAATCATTGCTGCTGGAATTTTAACAATTCCTTTAGAATCAATGACTGTAATGGCACTATCTTGTCTATTAATTTTTGCATGTTCTAAATATAGAAAACTAACCCTATCACCGATTCGGGGAAGTTCTATCAAGTCAGCTTTCTTTGCACCCATTTGATTCATATTCATCCCTCTGGAATTATTGTTAACAAACCAAAACCATACGCTTTCTTTTTTCCAAATCCATTCAATAAAACATTCTTAAATTTATCTATATCAGTAATCGTTAAATTCCCCTCATAGGTTACTTTACTTAAATTTATCGTTTTTTGTTGGTGCTTCTTAAAAGGGACAAGTTCCCGTTTTACAATTTTTACATAATTAAGTTTAAATCCATTTTTTTCTGAACGATCTTCTAAAAATTTTATTTGTTGTTCATTCGAAAGGTATGGCATCACCCTACCTCTAGTTAAACTTTCAGCTTTTTTTGAAACAACAGGATTTAGCACTACTCTAAAATCTCCTGCAAGACCGTTATATAATTGATTGATAAACAATGCATAATCTTTACTTTCTGCAGAACCACTGACTCCATACTGCTCTAGTTTTTTTAAATCCGGCTCCGTAGAACTTAGTACTAATAAATAATTTTTACCGTGCAAATTATCAATTCTCCATAATTTTCGAGTCCTGATATCCTGATCCCATTCTGAAGGAAAACTTTGTTCCACCCAATTATGGTATGCTCCAACATGATCTAAGTCCCTAATCTTATATCGATTATTTGTATCTATTTCTACTCGTGATAAATACATATTAGCCTCCTATTCTGGCTCCAATGAGCTGAATTGACGCCACTTCAAAAGGTGCCTTTGTGCGTTTCTAGCACTCAGTTGCCTTTCTCCAGTAGTTCATCTCAAAACGCTCTTTGTCACACCTTATTCTATTCCAGCTCGCTCGAGTTGACTTGTGTCCACTTTGCATTGCTTTTAAAGCGCGCCGGCATTTCTTAGACCACTGCTCCAGTGATTCAATTCTGAACACCTGTGCTCACACTTTGTTCTAAAGCACCGAAAATATCATGTGTTGTTGTTGCTTCTGGATCAGAAATTTCAATTTCAAAGAAAGATTCATATCGAAATGTAAATCTTCTATTTTTTTGATCAAACGACAACACCCGGTCTTTTCTCAACGTTTTACGATTGCTTTCTATTAAATTTGAATCACAATAGATTGGAATTTTGCGAGTTCCATTCTTTTTATAGTTATCCACAGCTTGCCATGGTATCGATTTAATGGCCGCTATTATTTCTTGGTCCTTGACACCCCAAAAATAATCCGCATTAATTGGTAAAGATCTTCTTCCTAAGTAGGGTTGGAAATACGGATTTTGCAATGCGGTTGAAAGTGTTTCAATTAATTTTTCATCTTCACTACCTAAAGCGACAATAAAAATTGCATCCTCCAAATAATAACGATTGGTGACATATGTTCGTTCAAATTCGCCATTTTTTTTATTTGATTGAGCAGTGTGATAATCCTTTAGCAGCTTACCTGGTTGATCCACACGAACAGCAAAATTCAAATCATTTAATTCACTTATTTTTTCATCACTTCTTCTCAGTCCCATACATGCTCCCAATAGCCCTACTATAGCACTCTTAGATGGATAAAAATCCGTTTTCCTTGTCTCAAAATGTGAATCTGTTCCATAGGACTGCATCGGTCCACTCAATTTTAAAATTATTGTCTTCAAAACTAATCACCTAATTCAGGGATAATATTTTTTAATTCTAATTCTAGCATTTCTTTCATTTCAGCTATTGAATCAACTATACTTAATCCAGTCTCATCAAAACCATTATCTTCAATTTTTAAATAGAATGCCTTAACTGGTTGATTAACAAATTTTTCAACCTTTTTATTTTCTCTGAACATACGCTCAATTGATTTGTTTACATATCCTTCTTTTGAGCGAATAGGCTTTTCAAAAGCGCCTACCAAATTAACGGGTCGATCATTTCTTAAAATGACTAATACCGCTTTAGGCAATGTTTGATTAGCAAAACTATTGACATAACCTTTTGGCATTGAATTAGTAAATGCTTCTACAAATAATGTCAACGTATTTATGACTGATTCTTTATCTTTTAATTGATTCAACAACTCATGCACCGAAACATTCGCATATCGATATAGGGTAGATGAATTATATTCAATCGTTCCTAACATTCCTGCACCTGCTTTGTCATCTGGTCGTAAATCATCAACTGCTGTATAGAAATCAAACTCTGTTTGAACAGCATGCGTAGAAATGGCATGCGCAACTTGAGAAGAGGCATCTTCATTTAATGATGCATCTGTTGCAACCATTCGACCAAATAACGCAATATCAATTGCAGGATTATCTTTTAAAATTTCAGTTAAGATCTTTTTATCATCAATATTATTGATTGCTGCCTCGGCTAACTTTCTTCCTTGCTCATTCCCAATAAAGAATAACGCTTTTGTTTTTTGATTCTTCGTTTTTATTCCGGCATTTGATACGACTTCTTCTGCCATTTCCATTGAACGCTCAAAATCAATCGTTGGATCAATTTCACGTATTTTATCGGATACAAATTGAACAATTTCTACTGTCCGTTTCCCTAAATTAGCTTGTTCACTATTTTCATTAAAATATCTTCTCATCGCTCGTTTCCAAGATTGTGAACTGACTCTTGCTCGTCTGGCCCCACCATATTCAGCTGTTTTAGGACTTCCTGTATCATCTCTGTTAATATTTGAAGGGGGAACGGATTGGATTGCATGAATATCTAAAAAAAGTCTATTATTAGTCATTATTATTGTCTCCTTCTGCTTGTGCTTTCATACTGTAGTATGTTTTCGCCCATTTTAGTCTAATTTGTTCTTCAGCACCTCGTAAATACCAATACAAATCATTTGACAAGGTTGGAAAGTTAATATGAACATCTTTCTTTAACTTAGTCTTTGACTTTAATAATTTAATCATTTGTCTTAAATGATAAATTAATTCCTCGTATGTTCCTGCGGTAATCATCGCATTAAATCTGCAATCAACAGCTTTTACATCATCTCCTATTCTTAAAACACTTAAACTACTCCCCATATTTATTGGAAATTCACTATCTCGATTGCAATTAAAAGCACTTTCGGAATTACCTTGCTGATATAATGCAAACAATTGTAAGGTATTTAAAATTGCTTTTTCTTCGCATGTTAAATCATTATTTTTACCTAAAAATTCATGAGGAAAATTATCAAATATCAAAGGAAATATGTTAACTGATTGACTCAATGGTTTACCTATCGAATTTCTTAGGTTAGCAATGGTAGCTTTATTATTCGACACATCCAAATCTGCTGTCAATTTACATAGAATTTTATATGTCGTTCCAAATACCGTTGGCTTGCTATTTTTCATTTTGCTCCACCTCCAAGTCTTTTTTTAGAAAATACATGAATTTATTATGCGCTGTTGCTATATTTTTTATTGATTCATTAGGTTTTTCTCCAACAACCACTCCCGTATAATCTCTTATACTCGCATTCTCCAATAATGAACTAGCTATTTCTCTGATTAATTTATACAGCGACTGATACCATTCAAATACCTTAGCCTCTTTAGCGTCATCTACTTTAATACTCAATAGCCATTCCCTAAAGGGTTGATCAATATAATAAAATAGTTCCATCACTTTTTCATCTATAAATCCATTATTATTCGAATGCCGTATTTCATTGATATCTTGCAAAAATGAACGATAAGTAAAGTTGATTACTTTTTTCGTTTTCTCTACCGCATCATAGATTTGCGTCACCCACTGATTTTCTTGAATATCTGTCAAAATTAAGTTGCTGATGGTTAATTGATCATAAATTTCATCGACCGGAACCCATGACGTAGCATTGGCGTCATCTTTCATACTAATTCCGATTATAGATAGTTGATATGAACCAATTCTATTTTTTATTAAATTAAGCCATTGAATGATTCCTGGCTGATGTTGATTCTGTTTTTCTTCTGTCGGCAAAGCAATAAGTCCAAAATTTCTCCACATTGATTGATTTAATTGATGTTTTTTGGGGGTATATCTATCTTTCGCATCGCCTACCGTATTATATTTCCATACCGTCATTGGTTCAATAAAATGGTCCTCATGAAGTAAATCAGGTAACTTTACTATTTCAAACGAAAATGGTTTTTTAATATTCGTCTGAGGATCAATATAGATGGCACGACTCCATGACGTATATAATTCAGCTAAATTATCAATCGGAATGATTGATGAAATAGCCTTCATTTTTTCTTCCGCAGAAAATTCCCAAGATGGCTTCTGATGTTTCATGACAATATTTCTTTCTGGATGCAATAAAAACAAGTTCAACATTAACGTTTCAAATAAATTACTACCCGCTAAATACAATCCCCCTAAATCAAAAAGCCACCCCTTTGATGCTTTGTATTTATCTTTGCCAAAAATCACCTTATCCGATAACCCTGTATATCCTTGGAATGTGATTAACCATCTAGCAATTTCATCTGCCGCTAATATCTCTTTATTGTTTTTTTGATCAAATTTTGGAGAAAACAAAGCGACTTTGTTATTGCTCTCAGAAATTAAACGATTGATATTTTTCCCTGAAACTGAGCTGGCTTTTGATTTACTAATTTTATCTTCGCTGATATCACTTGCCGTCACTTGAAAAAAAGGGTATTCTTCATCGAACAAATAAAAACGACTTTCCCATTTCTCAAGGTACTTTATAACAATTTCAGGAAAATAGCCTTGATTCCACAATTCTTGCCACGTTTCCATTAAACACTCCTCATATTCTATGCTATCAACTATCTCTGACTCTGGCAGAAACTTCTCATCCATTCTGAAGTAATCATACGCTGATCCAGTAGCATCGAATCGAGAAAAAACAGTGTGTAACACTGATAAAAGTACTCTCAAAACCGCAAAATCCTGAGTTTTCGTATCGCCCCCCAATTCAATATAATGATGAGCATTGGCGAAAAGTTCTTTTAATGAAACTAATTTACTTTCACCTTGCTCATTAACGATCACGGAAATCCATGGTTCACTTGTTAAATTAAATCTTCCCAATTGAATCTTTCCTTTCATAACTCAAACCAAATTTTTCATCATAATGAAGGATACAATTATTCAGTTCAAAATTGTTATTCTCATCAAAAATAATTCCTAAACTCCCTTTCAACCAAACTTGTTCTTGCCAATCAGACAAATATTTCTTGTTAAATACTTCTAAGTCTTGTATTATTTGATTAATATTTTTTTCAAAGCGAGTTAAAACTCCTGGTAATCTCAAACTGTTTTTCAACAATTCTTGAGCCATCTGAGGATCCGTTACTTTATCCGATATAAGCCTATCCTGACCAAATAATCCATAACCTCCTTTCATTTTCCTTACAGCGATAACCTCAATGGTTTCTTGACTATCTCTTACCTGAGCATAACCATGTTCTTCAGTGTCAGCTGAACTCATATGTTTTAACCATCCGATTAAGCTGGTCTTATATCTAACGCCACCTTGATAGACAGGATCGCTCAGTTTATATGATTTAGCTCTTTCAGTTTTACTTTTAATTTTCTCATCATAACTCGCCTTAAACCGATTGACAGATTGTTCAATATCCTTTTCTAGATACGAGTGCTCATCCGAATAAACTTTTTGAACCAAATCTGAAATGTCAGTCGGAAGCTTCATAGTAGCTGGTAAATAATACTGCGTCATTAGCAGAAGATAATCTCCGTATATACTCTTTGAACCTTCATCAAATTCAAACGACTCAGACATCCCCATAACATATAGAATCGGAAGTTTAAAAGCCTTAGGTCTATCAATATTATGCCGATGTAATCTTCCTATCCGCTGTATTAATAAATCCATTGGTGCTAATTCGCTAATCATTACATCAAAATCAATATCCAATGACTGCTCAATCACTTGAGTTCCTACAATAATTTTTTGTTTGGGACGTTTAGCTCCTTTCCCAATCATATTTAATAAATCCAACTCTTTTTTTGCTCTTTCTGATGCTATAAAACTGGAATGAAGTAATTCAACTTGACCATCTCCAAATATCGCACTACACACCTTTGCAATATTCTGGGCTTTTAATACCGTATTACATACAATACCTATGACACCTTCCTTAGTCATCAAGTCCTTTAACAATTCTTCTAAATCGCTTTCATTAAATGGTGCAATTTTCACCTCAGTTTCTTTCATTTTATCAAAATCCTTGAATTGCTTAATTTCATTACCTTCATTATAAGTAATTAAAGGATAATCATTTATAGATAGTCCTTCCAACGGTAATTCAATTTCACTTTTCTTGATATCTTTGCCTTTTAGATATGCTATCACAAACTCTTCTCTTCTTTTAGCTGGTAACGTTGCTGATAACATTATAATCGGAACATCATAAGCACCCATCCATGTTAACGCCTCATTTAGATACTGACTTGTGTAGGCATCATACGCATGAACTTCATCGATTATCACCACTTTTTTACTGAACGCTAAATGTCTTAAAGCTAAGTGTTTTTGCTTAAGTCCAATTAATAAAAATTGATCCACCGTTCCAACCACAATATCATCCAGAATTTTTTTCTTTTTACCAATAAACCATTGATTAACCAATACACCTGTATCCTCGTTCCCGTAAGTTAACGATGACCTGAGTAATTGATTATATTCTTCATTCAAATTTGCTTTGCCGTGACTTAATTGTACTGATATTTTTTCACCATACTCCTCGTGTATACGCTCAATCCAATTTTTTATCCTCGGAAAAATCCCATTAGCGGTTGCTTGTGTTGGCAAACCAAAGAAAATCCCACCCCGGCCTTTTTTATATGCTAATTGTTCTGCTCCTATTAAAGCTGCTTCTGTCTTTCCTAGTCCCATGGGAGCTTCTAAAATAAAAATGCCAGCATTTTCTGTCGAATCAATCACCTTTGAAAACTTATCTTGAAAAGATCTAGGAGAAAATGAAAAACGATCCATATACAAATAATCAATATCACTTTGGTCCCTAAAAGTAATTGATTGCACTTGACCCCATTTAGTTATCCCAGTAGAAATCCTTTCCTCTTGATTAATCTTCTCGATATCTTCATCCACATTTAGCAACGGGAAAAATTCGTCATTACTTGCAATCCAATCAGCCATTATTAACAAACCCGATAAAATCACTTGGCTTGGTTGAGAAATAGTCGGCACATCTTCCGGTGATGAAAATCCTGAAACTTCTAACGCACGTTCTAATATTTTCCGTTGTTCTTGTTGCCATAAAAGATACACAGGACTATTTTTATTCTCAGTCTGATAGTAATTTTTCTTATAAGCGTACTGCGATTCAATTTGAAAATCATCATCTATTGGTTTTCCATGATGTCCTCCTATGATCGATGCGATTTGTTCATTTACCCCTGCTTGCTGCAAAATCACTTGACCTGCTAAAGCGTGTGGTGTATGACTTGAACATATAAATCTCTCTGAAGATAAATGATCAAAACCAAGTGCCATTACTTTTTCAATGAGTAACTGATCTAAATCTGATGAAGTATTGAAACCTACTTTCGTTTGAAAATTAGGAAGCGCTTTACCGATATCATGGACAGCAGCAATAAATTGAACTAAATTCAATGCAGTATCTTCATCTGGAATCTCCAATGACTCAATGACTAATAATTTCTGTCCACCCGATAGCCAATTATGCCACAGATAAATGGCTACTTTTCTGGTATCTTCTAAATGTTGCCCTAGCGAAAGCCATTGATACAGTCCATTCTCTTCTCTCTTCTTTGCCCAAAAAGTAGAACTAATTGTATGAATAGTAATCCCTCCTCAGTTAATCGTCTTCCTCACAACAAAAAACAAAAGGTATTCACCTAAATATTTAAGACCTTTATTCAATTTAGAGAATACTTTGTTATCACCCCCGCATAGGCGGGAAATAAGATATTTCGGAAACAATCCATCATATCTTTCCATGGATCACCTCTGCACAGCAGAACTATTTAATCCCATTCATTATCTTATGTTAAAAAATTCTGTATTCCCTATAGTTTAACACCCTGAATAGCTGATTATCTTTGGATTGATCAGTTAGATATCAGTTTTCGACATAGAAATATAATATCTTTCCAGTTCCTCATATCTCTGATTATAATATAACATACTTAAAAATGCTAGCTCATATTTCATTTTAATTGAGAGATTTTAATATACCTGATTATTGGACGCTTACTTTACTATAATTGACTGGATGTTTAGGTTATAAAAGTTAGGAAGTTTGGAATATATTTTAAAATTAATGTAGTTAGAATACGAGCCGAAAGTCCACAAACATTAACAGCATTTGTGGACTTCTATTGGTTTGTACTTCTGAATTTTCTCTTAGCACAAGAAAAATATTAGTATCATTTGTAAATATCACCACGATTACCACTTTCAATTACATCAATAATCGAGTAAGTATCATCATTTGAATAGATAACCCAAAAGTATCCTACACGTAGACATTTAATACCTAGATAACCTAAAACATTTTTCGTTTCGCCATTCGGTAGTCGATTGATAGCAACGAGAATTCTTTTCTTGTTTATGAGCGTCTAATTTTCCCAAAAATTTTAATGCTTCACGACTATAATTGATAATTATAATGTTATCTCTAATTCATTTAGTACCTCGCCTTGCGAAATATAGTCTGCATTTCCGTTTTTTTAATAATTTTCAATTTCCTGTATTTCGCTGGGTGATAAAATTTCATCTTCGTATGAATTAGTGAAGATGTTTAATAAGTTAATAATAGTGTTAGCTTGTTCGTCAGTTAATTTATATTATACTTTACCAAAAAGTTGTTGTAATTCAATTTGTTTTATTACGTCCATTGCTTTCACTCCTCGTAATATATATATAGTCAAGGGTAAGCTCACGCTCTTGCTGTACGCTTTTCAATGTGATTTAATAGCTCGTGAACTTTGATAAACTTCTCTTAGAAATGATAGCTTCGTGCATATCTTCCTGAATAATCCAGTTGCTTTTATCTATCCATTACGGTTATCAGAGTCAACTTCCTGTTCCCTTATTTTTCCTCCGACAATAGCATCTGTATACTCTTTGTGTTAAGAAAGGCCTAACAGATTGCCCTGTCCCAATTCCGTTTCCCCATTTTAATCCAATATACTTTGACGTAGTTAAAATTTCTCTTTCATTAAAATCTTTGGCGATAGAAAGCATACTATCTCCACTTAAATGCCTTTCAAATATTTCTTCAACAATATATCTTACTTCTTTATCGACAATCAGATGATGTTCAAGTAAAATTTATTATCAAACAAGGTATGGTTAAAAGCATTACTTATAGTGATTGCATTCGTTAAACTGTTTCAAAAGATTACTTTCACTTACCAGTTTCTCAAAAGCTGTCATAAATGTTCTGATTTCTGTAGTTAAAGCTTTTTCCTTTTCTTCAAACAATAAAACCGCTTGTATATAAGACTGAAAGCTTTGTTGCTCTGGTTCTCTCAGTTCTTCTATTGTCTCACTTACCTGTTGTGTTATTTCAATAATACAACGACTCGATTCTTTGGCTTGTTGTAATGCCTCTAACGCACCTTGTGACATATTTGCAGTCTCCTTTACTGATTCAATCTTTTGCAAAAGCTGCTCAATTCTTTGGTGTTTTACTGTTTCATTTTTCATAAACCTCTCAACGTACTTTAGCTGCGATTCAAATTTTCCCTTTTGTTCTGGTTGAACTCCATTCATTAGCAAATCTAATTTATTCTCCATTTGTTCAGATTTCATCAAAGTAATTCCTTTCTATTATTCATTCCTCTACTATTATAAAACAGCCACCCACCACGATTCAATGAAAACTTAGCTCTATGTCTAATAGTGTTGGTAGCTACCTTTCGAAAGACACCAACACCAAATATTATAGAACTGTTTTGTTGAGTGGGGTGGCGGGGTATGTTTGAGTGGAACAATTGTTTGTTTTGTCATTGAATTTCCTCCAAAATAGTGATACCTCTAGTATAAGGGGTTATTTAGATGGTGGATAGATACCTGGGTTTTAGACGCTTACAGATAAGACATATTAATCCCCCAGTCGACAGAAAATTATTTCATGTCGATTGGAGGATTTCAATATACCTGAGTTTTATATAAAAATCAAGATAAGATTACCCAATTTGTTATACGTAACTTTCCCCAGTTATGAACCATAAATTAGGTAATCTTTTTTGATATAATTGTCTATCTTAGGAGGTAGCTTTAGGTGGCTCAAAAAGTCCAGAATCAGCGGCTCTCTAATTCAGAGACTATGGCTCACCTAAAAAATAATTTATGGCTTCGCTATGACGGAATAATCAAATACTAACTTTTCTGGGGAAACTAAATTTACTCTTATATTTTCTATCATTCATTCCCCTGCTCTGTCACCATTAATCCTATTCAAACTCAATTTCTTCATTCACTTTTTGATGAAGAAGAACTCTAGTATCAACATCAATTACATTGACTAACCAACCATTTAATGTGCAATTTCTAATGAATTCATCAATCCTATTTACACCATTCATTTCTTTCAGTGTTACTACTACACCAAATCTAACTCCAACACCATCTTTAGGATCTAGACGATTATTTGTCTTTACTTCCATCCCCCAGTTTTTATTTCGATAAGAGCGTTTTGCTCTCATCCTTTTTGTAGCGCTCTCAGCAATATACTTGACATTGTCCCATTTTCTAAACTGCATCCTAGCTTCACCTTCCAAGAGGTAATTTCTTTCTCCACCTAATGATTCGTCTGTATTTTGTTTATCACCTTTAATATCTATAATTTCATCATCTTTTCCTATGCGTCCAAAATGTAAATTCAATTCAGTATTTGTATAATCGACACCTTGTGATCTATCACACAACGGGAAATAACACATCGTAGCTTTTGCAATATAGGGATATTTATTATCTTTTAGAGGAACTGGAAAATGATAACTATAAGTATTCCATTTTTCACTAATATCAGAAACAATAAATTTAATTTCATCATCTTTCGTTTGAATAATTTCATTTATATGAATTGGCACAATACCATGACCATATAATGCAACTTCTTCAGGAGTCGGATTTTCATTCCAACCTCTTGCAGCATCAATTATCATAGCTTTTGCAACCTCTCTATTAAATCCTAAAACATCAATTAAGTAAGATAACTTTCTTGCAATCCAAGGTGCGGCATAAGATGTACCTGCAACACTTGCAGCTCCTAATGGTTCACACACTCTAATGTATTGTTCTTCACTACCTCCATAATAACTCACATCTGGTTTTGCAAAAAAAGACAACACCAGACCCTTACGACTATATTTTGTTGACAAACCACTTTTCGTAACGGCATTTACTACCAAGCTATTAACAGAATCCGCGGGTGAACCTATTTTTATAACATCATCACTTGGCTTATTCGTTCCTGCCACAACAAATATCACATTATTCTCAGATTGAATTTGATCTAAGGTTGAAGCTTCAGCAGAAATAAAATTGTCATGTATTTCCTGATTACTTCCAAGCGAAATATTCCACACTTTTATATCTGGATTGCTAACCACAATACTTTTAATCTGTTTTATTATCGAAAAAGAAGAAAATTCAGCACCAACAGCAACTCCAAAATGTCTAACTTTAAACCTTCCACAACCATCATCTAACCAAGGATTTAAATTGGCACCATCAACAATAATTGAAGCTACTGCTGTTCCATGATTGTAATCCTTTGGATTTTTAGGTATATCATCTGATACCATATCATGAAATTCAACCCATTCATTAAAATAAACTGTTTCATCAAATAAAGTATCGATCACCCCAATTGTCGGTTCAATAGTTGGAGATGGTATTGTTATCATTTCTATTTGGGATGTATCAGTAAAATCATCTGTCGATAATTTTGATATATCGACTGTTGCCATTGAAACAAGATAAGGCGCTTTTTCCAAAAGCTGTTCCACTTGGTTTTCATCTAAATAAACAGATCGATTATCTAAAATTCGGGTACTTAATAAATCTATCCCTAATTTTTCAAGTAATTCCTTTGTATCCTTTTTAACATCATAAAGCGTTATAATACTTTGTTTGTGCTCGATTGTTGGCAACTCAACTTGAAATGAGTCTATATAAGAAACATCAGCAATCACATCTTTAAATGTAGACATACTTATTGAACAACCTTTAAACATATTTGAATTAATGATGTTTTTATCATTAAATACACTTTGGTTTATTTCCCCTGAAAACTTTGTAGATAATATGTTTTCTACGTTTGAAATTAAATAAATACTTTTAACTAAATCTTTTTCCTCAAGAAAATATGTTATTATATGTTTGTTTTTAGCTTCATTAAATTTTGCTCCGACAATTGCATAATTAGAATTCTTACCTTTAAAAAGGCCCGCAATCCGATTACTTTTCGCAGCAATTTTGTTGTAGTAAACACTAACTAAAATTCCTTTAAATGGTTTTTTTTCATTATCCCAAAATTCTTTGATTTCAATTAACTGAAATTTTAATCTTGATAAGTGATCTGTAGTTACTATTACTTTGCCATTCATAGATGCCCTGCCACCACTACCTTTATTTTTGCTTGCTTGTACAAAGCGTTTCCCTTTTAAAACCAAGATACTATTCACTATCTAGCCCTCCATCTTTAGTTTTCTTGATACAGTACTCTTTGACTCTCCTTTTAGTTTTTCTATTTCTCTCACTGTAAATCCTTCTTCATAAAGCTGAGTGATATCTTTTTGATCTAAGTTACCTATCAAGGTGTTGTATAATCTTTTCAAATAATCATATTCAGATCCAACGTCACTAAATGCGAGTGATGTTTTTATAATGTTTTTCAACTCTCCAGGATATGGCAGTTTCTCTGCCGTCTTTAGTATTTTTTTGAATAACCTCGTATCTTTTGATATTCCTTTGAAATTTTTAATAAACGAAGAAAAATAATACTCAGCAACTTCTATTAAATCTTCCTGACTATACCTATTAAAATTAATAACTGCATCAAATCTTCTGATTAATGCTGTATCAAAATTTGAATATAAATTTGTAGTTGCAATAATTATTATTTCTTTATTAAGATCTGTTAGTCTATCTAATTCTCTTAAAATAGTAGATGTCGCTCTTCCCATCTCTCTAACGTCATTAGTATTAATTCTATCTAGTGCTATCACATCAATTTCATCAAATAAAATCACTATTTTATTTGCGTTAGGTAACATATTTATTTCTTTAAAGACATTTGATATGTTTTTATTGGTCTGACCGAGCTTACTATCAATAAGATTTTCAAAATTAACTAAAAAAAGAGATCTATCTAATAGTCTTGCGACGTTTTTTGCGGCCTCAGTTTTTCCGCTTCCAGGCATACCTTCAAACAAAAATTTATTAATCCCTACATTATGATTTACAGCATTTATTATACCTTTAATATCTTCTGATATTTCTAACGGTAAATTCAAAGCGCTTAAATTTCTTGTTTCTACTTGTTTTAAAAATTTACTTTCAAAATCACTTCCTTGAGGTGCATATAAGTTTGATTCAGATATTAACCCCATAATATATTCAGCAATTTCATAATCACCGACGCTATCGAAGTATCTTGCTATTTCTATTGATTCATTTCTGAATGAATTCTCATTTCTTTCAACATGATATTTTATTAAATTTAAAACATTTTGTTTTTTCATTTCAGCATACCTCCCTTTTTTAAATCATACCACACCATGGGACAAAAGTATATGTTTTTGGGACAGAATTCACGGTTAGATTTTCAAGTCTAAAAAATCAGCCACCCACCACGATTCAATAAAATCGGATGAGTAGCTGCATGAACAATATAATAATTAACGAAAAAGCCGACCTCTATCTAGTTCTAAAGGAATGATAATTTAATAATAATCAGAATATAAGGGGGGCATAGCTAAACGTAACACTCTCGGTCGTTCCCGTCCAAATTTCAACATTTCTTCTTTAACCTTACTCCATTCACCAAAAATAGATTTAGAACTTTTCCTGCAAAACCCTCATTCGTTTAAGAATCATAGTACAGCTTCTATACCTTTGGTGAATTTCAATACGAACAAAACACTTCTCCATTTCTTAATTTTCAAGATTATCCACTTGGAGTTCAAAAATTCCGTCAGAATATTTATGAGGAATAAAATTTATTTTCATACAACCAAACAATAACGAAAAGCTATCGTATGACCGAAAGTCCAATTACACTAAAGCTATCAATTTTTTGGCAAAAATCCAATGACGAATTCATAATTCTGATATTTTATTCATAAATTCAAGATACAGCTGTATATGCAAGTTTCTGTTTTACTAAGCAAATGAATTTTCTACATTGGAATCCTCTTGATAACTTATTACTGTAAGAATCTAGGAATTTTTTTCAATCATCAGATACCTAAGTTAAGAGGAGTTTCCTGCTCAAAACTAAAAATCATTCAGTTTTTTCTTCGATATAAAATTTTATGTTGTCCGTTCTATAAAAAGTATGAAAATATTCAATATTTATCTTCTTAACATCCTTATATGATGCTTTTACTTGTCCATTAAATTTCAGAACAGGCAGTCCTTCATTTATCTGAAGCAAATTAGAGAGTTCATAGTCTATCTTAATCGCCTCAATTTCACGATTAATTCCTAGAATTTTAATATCATACTCATTTTCCAAAGTTTCATAGAGAGATTCAATTTGTAAATCAATATTTTCTATTCCTTTAACCAATTTATAAGGTAGATAACTTATTGTTAAATTTAAAGGTGTATTATTATGACTTCCTATTCTTTCTAGTAGGAATACATCACTATTTTCCTCAATATCCAAGAATTGAGCAATCATTTTATTAGCAGGTACTATTTTGGTTTTTAATACTGAATATTCTATATTTATACCCAGCAATGTCATTTTCTCAGAAAAACCTTTATAATTACCCAATTTATGGATATTCTTATTAAATTTAACAAACGATCCAATACCTTTTTTCTTATATATTAACCCTTCATATTCTAAACTCTTAAGCGCCTTTCTAACCGTTGTTCTACTCACATTGTAATTAAACATGATTTCATTTTCCGAAGGTAATTTATCATTCGGTGCAAGGTTTTCTTCTATATAATTTGACAAACTTTGTTTCAATTGTTCATATAATGGTAAACTGCCTTGCATGATTTTTCACTCCTCATAAATCAGCACTTGTCTTTTAGTTTTTTTATAAAATCCCCCATCATTGCTCCATCATTTTCTAACGTAAATACTGAACTACCTACAAAAACCCCATCACTATTTGACTGCTTTATTGTTTCTATATCATAGGCTGACTTTATTCCTACTCCGCAATAAATTTTTCTGTTTGCGAAGTCCGCATTCTTGAGAGCATTTATTGCACCTATTAACCTCTCCAAGTGTATTCTATCGGAATCTGAAGCTTGAAGATAGATAAAACCATTACAGTTTTTTGCATTACATAAATCTTCCTTGGGTAAATTCAATCGAATATATGGAATAACCACTATATCTTTTTCTAATAATGAATTAACTAAATGTTTATCATTATTGCCTACTAATATAACACCTTCTAGATTGTTATCATTATAAATTGTTTTTAATCTCTGTATTCCAATTTCTTTGATTGTAGAAGTATATGCTAATAATACCATTCTTTGTAATGGATGATTATTTCTAATTTTGTAAATTGTATCAATATGCATCTCAAGACTTGGATCCGCTTTATAAGATGATATCATTCTTTTCTGCAATAATTTACCATCTAAAAAAGGATTATTGGTTGGTAAATCAATTTCAATAATATCACATCCATTATTTTCATAAATCGCAGCATTTTCTAACGTTTTCTGTTGACTAGGAAATGAATTAGAAAGATAACACACTAAGTCCATCTTTTTACCCATAATAACACTTTCTAAACAAATCCTCAAACTCATTAATTGTTGGAATTATCGGATTAGTTTTTGTACATCCATCTGCCATTGCGTCTTTGGCTAGTTCTTGTATATTTGATTCAAATTCAATATCATTATTGATATACTCTTTCAATGTTTTTGGAATGTTCAATTGTTTATTTAACTCTTCAACTATTTCCACTAAATTTCTGTTTTTGTCCAACATCTGAGCAATTTCATCATATATTCTTTTTGTTTCTTTATCTTGCGAATTAAATTCAATTACATAAGGTAAAATAATCGCATTTGATAGTCCATGAGGTACGTTAAATTTCCCGCCTATCGGATGAGAAAGACTATGAACTATACCTAATGACACATTTGTAAATGCAATTCCTGAGATAGTTGCACTAATTAACATTTTTTCTCGCGCGTGAATATTCTCCGGTTCTTTAAAAGCCGTAATAATATTTTTATAAATTTCCCTGATAGCTTTATCAGCTAGTGCATCTGCTACCATATTTGATCGTCTAGATACTCTCGCCTCAATAGCATGAGTCAATGCATCCATACCAGTGGCTGCTGTTATCGATTTGGGTAAAGATATTGTTAGTTTGGGTTCTAAGATAGCTATGTCCGGCATCATTTCCATATCTCCAACACCATTTTTCTTATGGGTTTTAGAATCTGATATAACAACCGATCTACTTACTTCACTACCTGTACCCGATGATGTAGGAATACAGCACATTTTAGCTTTTTCTCTCAACTTGGGTATAGGTTTTACTAATTGACTTAATTCATTCATTTCTGGATGTTCATAATATATCCACATTGCTTTTGCTGCATCCATGACAGATCCACCACCAACCGCAATAATCCAATCTGGATTAAATGATTTCATTTTTTCTGCACCTTTCAATACAGTAGCAAATGAAGGATCGGATTCAATGCCACTAAATTCATCAACTTGAAATCCAGCTTCTACTAAATATTGTTTAATTTCCTCAAAATATCCAGATTCTTTTAAAAAAAATCCATCATGAACAATAATTGCTTTCTCTCCATCTAACTCTTTCAGATATTCAAGTGAATTTTCTCCAAAAATAAGATAATCTCCACCCATTTTCATCGGTCGCATTGGTAACATTTGGTTTAGCTCCTTCTATTTATTATTTAAATTATGATATTTTACAATGCCTTCTAGAACAATTTTGGCTAGTAACATTTCTTCATTTTTCCTAATTTCAGATTCTAATGTCTGTTTGAGGTTATCAGTTACAGTTGCTAGAGTAACAGAACATACATCAATATCCATCAATTTCCCAATCGTTAATAATGTAGCTGTTTCCATATCTAATCCGCTGATTTTATATTTTGGTAGGTTTTCAATATAAGAAACTACATCAACATTCATTTCTCTAGATAATCTCGACTCCTTCATTTGAGTATAGTAACCATCAGTTGAGCAAATGACTCCATTTTCTACTTGTCTATCATGTTCTTTCACAGAATCACTCATAATATTAACTAAATCTATACTTGCCACTGCTGGATATGAAGAATCTACATAATATTTACTGGTTGATTCATGACGCATTGCTGCTATTGGAACGAAATATTTCCCTAGTTTATCTTCGCCTATTCCCATCACAGTACCTAATCTAATCACGGCTTTTATACCGGCTTCATAAAGTTCTTCTATTGCAATAGCTGCTGAAGGCCCTCCAATACCCGTTGAAGAAATCGTTACTGGAACTTGCTTATAAAGCCCAGTATATGTATGAAATTCACGGTTAATAGAAACTTCTTTGTATTCATCTAATAGTGGTAAAATTTTTTCTACCCTTCGCGGATCTCCTGATACAATTGCATAGGGCGCAATTTTTTTATTTGTAAGTTCTAAGTATAATGTCTGCTTTGTCATTATTATATAACTCTCCTATCTTAATTTTACGTTCTAATAATTGAGATTTATTAGGAATATTAGTTAAGCATCCTATTTTTTCAATAATAAATGAAGATAGCGCAGCACCTATTTCAGCAGAATCTCTTAACGAATGATTATTTAAGTACCCACATAAAAAACCAGCAATAAAAGCATCTCCTCCACCAGTAGTATCAACTACATTTACTTCATCAAACGCATCTACAAATATTTTTTCATTCTGGGTTAAAACCACACACCCCTTTGAACCTAAAGTAACTACAAAAACTTGTTCTCCATGTAAATATTCGTTAATTTCCTTACCTAATAAGCTGTTAAGTTGTCTATATTCTAATTCATTCATAAATATCAATTTACTAAAACGGAATATTTTTTCTAAGTAGTGTTGATTTAAAGATGAATAATCACCTTTCATACTAAATATAATAGGTATTTCATTTCGAATGCAGTTGTCTAAAAAATGATTATTTGTTTCCAACTCACCTATAGTGATTAAGCCATAGCCTACTTTATCAGAGGTAAAATCTGTTCTTTGCTTTTTACTAGGATATTCCATTGCCCCGGGGCTAAAAAGAGTTATGTGTTCCTCATCCGGTGTTTCAAGTAAAACTGTATAGGATGTAAATCTTTTAGGATCTACTTCCATATATTCAAATGATATTGATTGATTTTCTAAAAAATTTTTAAATCCACTTTCTTCAAAATCTTTCCCGACCGTCATATAAACGCCACAATTAAACCCAAATTCTGACAATAAATATGTGATATTTATGACGCAACCTCCATAATTAGGAACCATGTGTTTAGATAAAATTGTAGATGTTTTTCCTACGTTCGGAATACTGTCTAATTTTATCATGTAATCCATACTAGGATATCCCACACCTAAAACATCTAATGCGCTACTCAAAATATCCCCTCCTATCTACGAATTATATATTTCAGAACTATGAATTACTTTTCCATAATATCTATTAATATCATACAAATAAATTTTGTTTACTTCCTCATTATCAGTTGCAACACAATCCTGAATTACATTAACTTTATAATTTAAATGATACCCATCTTCAACTGTAGAACGTACACAGTTATTTGTTTTTGTACCAACAATATATATTTTCTGAATACCATGTTCTCTAAGTATCAAATCTAAATCAGTATAATAAAATGCACTGTATCTTCTTTTTTTTATTATATAATCTTTTTCATAATCTATTGGTAAGTCTTCTACGAGTTCATCTCCACCTGTGCCCTCAATACTATTTTTACGACCTTGTAAAGTTTTTTCATCATATTTATCTTTACGATGTGAATGCTGTACATAGATAATTAATGCGTTAGATTTCCTCGCCTTTTTTATGACATTAATTATATTCGGAAGAATTTTCCTGTTATTTTCATAATAAACTTTTCCGTTTGGATCAACAAAATCGTAAATCATATCTATAACTATTAATGCTGAAGTATAATTAGGTTTTTCGCTTATAATCATTAATTTTTCTCCTTTATTTTCATAAAATATCCAGATATTGCTAAAACTAAAATAATAGTTAAATAGGGAATCATTTGCACAAATGCACCTGGGATATTGCTGGTTTGCAATCTTATTTGTAATGCATCCGCAAAACCAAATATTATACTATATAAATAAGTTACTAATGGTGTACCCCCGCCAGAATATATTGCAGCAATTGCAATAAAACCTCGCCCACCGGTCATATTTTCGACAAACATAGAAACATTTTCTAATGATATATTAGCTCCTGCCAGTCCACAATATATGCCACCTACCAATATTGATAAATATTTTATTTTTATAATATTTATTCCTACTGCTTCTGCGGCATCTGGACTCTCTCCCACAGTCCTAATATAAATTCCAAATTTTGTTTTATATAGAATGAAAATTGAGACAGCTAGTAGTACAAAACTAATATAGACTATTGGCGTGTGATTATTGAGCAAACGGTTTAAAATCGGTATGTTACGTAATATAGGGATGTCTACAGTATTAATCCCTATAATTTGATTATTCGAAAATGTACCTCTCTGGCCAAAAAACACTTGCAAAATATATGATGTCAATCCTGCTACTAATGTATTAATTGCTAAACCTATAATTGTTAGATTCCCTTTTAAACTAATACCAAATAGCGAAAATAGTAAACCTAATATTAATGAAGAACAAATTCCTAATATTACAGCTAAAAAAACATTACCTGTTAAATAACTTACAATAACAGATACAAATGCACTTGATAACATGAAACCTTCAAGTCCTACATTTAATACTCCTGCTC
Organism: Aerococcaceae bacterium zg-1292; assembly: GCA_016126655.1. Taxonomy (GTDB): domain Bacteria; phylum Bacillota; class Bacilli; order Lactobacillales; family Aerococcaceae; genus Globicatella. The sequence goes on from CP065955.1 coordinate 1,665,592, forward strand.
TAAAACCTAATAAGCCACCTAAAGCTGCTAAAGCTATTGGAGTTGTCATTCGAATTGTGGTATGCAATAAATTTAAAAACTCATTCATATTTGACGACTCCTTTTAACAATTTATTTTTTATGTTGTTAAGAACAGAGAACTTTTTATTCAGTGTATCTACAGTTATAAATAACACGATTAAACCTTCCAAAATTGATATTAACGACCTCGGAACTCCTGTTATTATTTCCATTGTACTACCACCTGTTTTTAGTATCCCAAAAATTAAAGACCCAAAAAGAGCACCTAAAGGATTAAGTCTACCCAACAATGCTACAGTTAAACCTGTCCATCCATAATTCGCTCCAAAACCACTAACAAACTTCTTATGTGTTCCAAGTATCTCTAATGCTCCAGCCAGACCACTTAATATTCCAGAAAGCCCCATAATAATTACAATATTTTTCTTTACATTAATTCCGATAAACTTTGAAAAGAAAGGATTTTTTCCAATTGAGTCAATATTATATCCTAGTTTGGAGTTTCTAAAAATAATCAAAACTATGAATAGAACCAGTAAAGCAATAAAAAATCCATAATGTAATTGGGAACCATTGATAATTCTTGGTATAACTGCGGTTTCTTGAATTTTTACCGTTTGTGGATTAGAAGATCCTGGAGCTCTAAATGGATAGCTAGCTAACCAAGTAGTTAATAACAGAGCAATATAATTCATCATTAATGTTGATACCATTTCATCTACATTCAAATATGCTTTTAACACTCCAGAAATCATAGAGTATCCCATACCGACTATCATCCCAGTAATAAGACAAGCTATTACATGGAGGCACATAGGTAAACCATCAACAGTAAATCCGATAAATGCAGCAGCAAATCCTCCAAGATACAGTTGTCCTTCGGAACCCATATTATACAGACCTGCCCTAAAAGATATTAATGTAGCTAGTGATGTTAATAATATAGGTGTGGTTGCAAATAAAGTATTCATTATTTGTCTAGAACTTCCAAGGGAGCCCTTTACTAACTGAAAATACGCATCATTCGCATCATAACCAGAAATTAGAATAATCAGGTATCCTAAAGCTAGCGCTAAAATAATAGGAATTGTCGATTTAATCAACTTACATAATATAATTTGTCTTTGCATCATTTACCCTCCTCAATTTTATAGGAGTTAATTCCTAACATTAAATCACCTATTTCTTCTTTACTTGTCTTATTCTTAATTCTTTCCCCCATTATTTTCCCTTTATAAATAACGTAAATTCTATCACTTAAATTCAATACTTCGTTTAACTCTGATGAGATAAGAATAATTGCTTTCCCCTCATTCTTCAATTTGATTATTTCTGAGTGAATATACTCAATCGAACCAATATCAATTCCTCTTGTGGGCTGGCTCATAATAATTACTTCAGGATTACAATCTATTTCTCTAGCCATAATTATTTTTTGAGCGTTTCCTCCGGATAATGAACTAACGTTAGAATGAATGTTTCCACTTAAACGAATATCAAATTTTTGGATTAAACGTTTACATTTTTCTTCAATTATATTCATGTCAAAAAAACCTTTTTTTAATACATTATCTTCTTGGAATCTACCCGCAATCAGATTTGCCCAAATTGGCATTTCTTTATTTAATCCGTGTAAATATCTGTCTTCCGGTATTAAACCCAGTCCTGATTCTCTTAAATTTGAAGGTGACATTTTATCCAACAAAATACCATTTAAATAAATGTCTCCTTTTGTTAATTTTTTCATTCCTGTTAAAATAGATAATAGCTCACTCTGCCCATTACCATCCACTCCAGCAATACCGACTATTTCACCTTTTCTAACATACATATTAATCTCATCTAATTTCCAAATGTTATTGTGATAATAACTTAAATTTTTAATTTCAAACGCTATGTCATTGTTATTTTTATAATGTTCTTCACTTTTTACTGTTATGACATCACGTCCAACCATTAGGCGAGACAACTGTTGCTCGGAAACCTCATTAGAATTAACCGTACCAATAAATTTTCCCTTTCTTATAATTGAAACACGATTTGAAATTTTTTTAACTTCATCTAGTTTATGAGTGATAATGATTATTGTAGTTCCTTGTCTTTGCAATTGCACTAATCTTTCTAACAATTCACTTGTTTCTTGAGGTGTTAAAACAGCCGTTGGCTCATCTAAAATTAACAAATCAACATCACGATGCAACATTTTTATAATTTCTACTTGTTGCTGAATTCCAACTGGTAAATCAGAAACCTTACTGTTAACATCAATATTGAACTGAAATTTTTTGAGTGTATCCTGGACATTTTTAATTTCCTCTTCGTTATTAATAACACCATACTTATCAATGAGTTCTTCGCCCAATATTACATTTTCATATACTTTTAAACTTGGAACCAACTTAAAATGCTGATGAACCATACCTAGCCCATTCTCGATGGCAGATTTTGGAGAATTGAATTGCTTCAATTCTCCATTATAAAATATCTCACCTGAAGTTGGCTGCAATAATCCGAACAACATATTCATAAGAGTAGATTTCCCAGCACCATTTTCACCAACAATTGCATGTATTTCGCCTTTTTTTATTTGAATGCTTACATCATTTATCGCAACAAAGTCATCAAATTTTTTAATTAAATTCTTTGTTTCAATGGCATACATACATATTCTCCTCATTTCTGTTCACTTAATTTGACCTGCACTTTATATTGCTTATGAAACACTTTATTTCCACCAAATTAGTGATTCAAGTCAAAAATTTCGCACTCACGATCAGTATTATTTTCGTGTGTCTTCAACTTCTATTTCACCATTAATAATTTTTTCTTTAATCTCTTCAATTTTATTTAAATATTCCTTAGGAATCATATCTTTGGTATGCTCCATTTCAGTCAATTGAACACCCTCTTCTTTTAATCCTAATTCATACACCTTTTGATACTCTTTTCCGGATACTCCACTTTCAATTAAACTATACAAAGCATTATCCACTCTCTTCAATACACTCGTCAACACATATCCAGGTGCAATGTCGTCTTGATTAGAGTCAACACCAATTGCAAATACACTTTTTTCTTTTGCTGCTTGAATAATTCCCTCGCCGGTTGCACCCGCAACTTGGAATACAATATCTGAACCTTCAGCTATCTGTGAAAGTGCAATTTCCTTCCCTTTAGCTGGATCAGCGAATGAATTCGAATATGAAGAAAGTACTTCAATTTTATCATTAATATAATGAGCTCCTGATGTATATCCAGTTAAGAAAATATTGATACCAGGCGAGTCAATTCCTCCAATAAAACTTATTTTTGATTCAGAATTAGTATTTTCAACATTTTTGTCTGTAGTAATTAAAGCAGCTAAAGCTCCAACTAGAAATGACGCTTCTTGTTCCTTGAACATTATCGAAGAAATATTATCACCCTCTGCAATGGTATTTACTATTACAAACTGTGTGTCAGGATACTCAGAAGCAATTGATTCTAAAACATCTTTGTGACCTAAATCCATAGTAATAATTAAATCCATTCCAGCATCAGCTAATTGTCTAAGATATGTTTCACCTTCAGAAACATCACTCGGCTCCACTACTTTAAAATCAATACCTAATTCTTTTTTCGCTCTTTCTAAACCAGCGTTTCCTGAATCATTAAAACTTCTATCACCTAACCCTCCCTCGCTTGTGATCATCGCAACCTTATAGTCCTTTGCTTGTACAAGTGAGTTATTACTTATATTACAAAACGCTGAACTAACAACCAAAAATACAATAAAAATTCTTAGCACCGACTTCATGATTACACTCTCCTTTTATTTGATAGTTATATTGTAAACGGTTTCCGGCGGAAAAGATAGCTCTATTTATAGGTACAAGTGAAACTATATAAAAATATAACTCTTAATATAATGATAAAAAAATAATTTTTTACTAAAAAGGCCAAATCCATTACAGAATTCGACCTACATTCCTATCACTAACAATTATTTTATATTTATGAAATCATCTGAACTAGTTGACGGACTTTTGTTTCGTTAATTTCTTTTGTTATATCATTATCTTGTTTTATTGAGGATCCAACAATTACTTGATCAGCGTATTTCATTAATTCCGCTATATTCTTTTCATTTACACCACTTCCTATAACCAATGGCGTCGTTCCAACTAATTCCTTAACTTTTTTTATTTCATTAATATTTGGTGCTTTTCCTGTTTCAAATCCGGTGATAATAATCGCATCTGCTTTCCCTTTTATCGAATCTAAAATAGCATCTTCCAGAGATTGTGGACTAAAAGAATAAGTTTCCTTCACATTAACATCCGCATAAATTTTAGTATTACTTTGTAATATTTTTTTCTTTCTTAATAAAACTGGAGCCATAGGATGTAATATACCGCCCATTGAATGTCGTGCTTCAACAAATGATTCAGCTCTAATAAACTCAGCCCCGCATAGACTTGCGATAATCATTTCTTCATCGTTATTACAAGAATGAATATTGAGTCCTAAAGATATCGTTGATATTTCTTTTAAGCGAGTAAATATGTTACACATTGATATATAAGTTTCTAAATCCGGAGAGGTAGAGTAAGGAATATCAAAATAGTTTTCTACTATGGCAGCAAATGCTCCTGCGTTTTCCAATGCTTCTAAATCTCTTTTTGCATATTCAAATATTTCTTCCAAAGATAACTTATTATCAGGTGCGGAAGGTAAGGCCTTCAAATGAATCATACCAATTAATTTTTTTTTCATAATTTTACACCACTCTATTGCCCTATTGATATATTTTTTAATTTTTTAATTAGTTGACTTTGCTTATTGAGATTATCTTCTTGCTTTAATATAATACTACCTAAAAATACACCATCTGCACCGGATTCATAAACTTCTTTAAATTGTTCAGGTGTATGCACTCCAATTCCAACAAATATTTTTCTATCCTTCCCAATAACACTTCTTACTTTAAACACACAGTCTTTTAATGTTGGATAGTTTTCGTTGTATTTATCAGGATTAGCAAAACCTTCTAAATAGACGAACCCATTTGAATTTTTAGCTAATTCAATATCTTCATTTTTCATCTCCCGTGTCACAAAACTACTTGGTTCAAATCCGGCATTAACTAATTTTTCCCTTACATCTGGAAATAATGTTCCTGCTAATAACACCGTTCTATTATTTATTTTTTTCATGTTTTGTATAAAATTATCAACACCCATTTCTATTATTGTGTCTTCATAAATGTTTATAATTATTTCAATATTCGGATACTCATTTTGTATTCTAAGAATTGCATCAAAATACTCCTCATAATTAACGGTTTGCTGTCTTGCAATTTTTATTCTTGCTTTTAAAAAATCATTATCGAGATATGGATTTGCTGCAGGAATATCCGCTTCAATTATATCAATACCATTTTCTATATATCTTTTAGCTCGTAAAAAAGACTCTTCTAAGTTTGGATAACCATTTGATAGATACGCTATTAATTTCATATATTATTTTCTCCTTTGTATAATTCTATAGTACCAATTTTTTGACCTCTCCTAACTGACTCTGAATAATAAATATTTAATGACTTAATATTTATACGATCAAAGAATATCACTATGACTTCTGAACTAATTTCTTCTTCTTGTTCTATCTTATCTAAATCAATCTCTGTTATTATTTGACCATGACTAATTCTTTCATTAACTGATACATGGCTAGTGAATGGTTCCCCTTTCAAATTCACTGTATTGATTCCCATATGTACTAGCAACTCTATCTCATTATTTTTAATCCCAATTACATGTTTGGTTGGAAAAACCTGAATTACTTCACCATCAATCGGCGAACTAATCAATCCATTTTCAGGAATGAATGCAAAACCATTCCCCATCATTTTAGATGAAAACGTAAAATCACTGACTGATGTTATTTCAATCAGTTTCCCATCACAAACAGCATAAAGATCATATATGAAACTATTTGTCAATTTATTTCCTCCTTCCTTCCAAAGCTTTTCTTTAATATTAACATACTCCCATTTTTTAGAAAGGATTACCCTTACTTGTATCCTTAAAAAAAACACTTAAATATAAAAATCAGCCACCCACCACGATTCAATAAAATAGAATACCAACTTTTTCTGGGGAATGGGGAGGGCTCCGACAGCTTGTGGGGACCCCTATCCCCCAATTTGTGTCGGAGAAAATTGTTTTTTTGCCTATTAGCCTTTTAAAATATAAAGCATGAAACGTTCGTCTTTTATATTTTTAGGAGGTTTTTTATGAACACTTATCAAGAACTCATTGCCCGTTTTTTTAATTTACCCAGTTATCGAATTCAATCCATCGATGCTAGCCCCAATGGAGTGATTCGCTGTATCCTTTTGGATAATATTAAACAGTGTCCATTCTGCTTTCACTCACCTTTCCATAGTAAGGGTTATTACTCTAAAACGTATACCATCCCACTTCAACACCATCAACAATTACAAATCGAAGCGAAAATCAAACGTTATAAATGTTTACAATGCAATAAATCTTTCTCTGATTCCCTTAATCTCACGCCAAATCATTCTAGAATTTCTTATGCGACGATTGAAGGTATCATGAATGCTCTTAAAAAGCGTAACGAAACGTTTGCTTCTGTAGCTTCTAATTTTTACCTTTCCGAAACAACAGTCAGACGCTATTTTGATAAATATTACCATCCACCTAAAGTTTATCTGCCAACGGTTCTTTGTCTCGATGAAATATTTATCCCTTCACTAGACATTCAATCAAAGTATCTGACTGTTATGTATGTATGACTTCGAGAATAAGAAACTCGTTGAAGTTTTACCTAGCCGATGGAAAAATTACCTACTCAACTACTTTGCTCAGATTCCTTTAGAACATCGTAATCGAGTGGAATATGTCTGCATTGATATGTACAAAAACTATAAAATTGTCGCTCAACAATACTTTAAAAAAGCTACCGTTTGCGTTGACTCCTTCCATGTCATCAAAAACTTAAACGATAGCTTAGATAGTGATTATTCCGCCATAGCGAAGCCATAAATTATTTTTTAGGTGAGCCATAGTCTCTGAATCAGAGAGCCACTGATTCTGGACTTTTTGAGCCACCTAAAGCTCCCTCCTTTATAATTTATCTGTGGACGTAAAAATCCACAAATAAAATTTAAGGAGGTCCTTTTTATGGACAAATATAAAGATATCCTTCGTCTCTACTATTCTGGCTTATCTCAGCGACAAATAGCTAAGATGTTAGATGTCTCTAGAAATACAGTGAGTAAAGTTGTGTCAAGTGCAAACAGTTTACAGCTTTCATGGGATGATTTAACAAGTTTAAGTGAATCAGAAATAAAATCACGGTTATTTCCTAAGGCTAATTCAAATTCTTTTTATGCTGAACCGGACTTTGAATTATATGCTGTAGAACTTAGAAAAAAAGGTGTCACTCGAAAATTACTTTGGGAGGAATATGTACAACTCAGCACGTGCATGAATAAAGTCCCCCTACAATATGCTCAATTTTGTCATCAGTTCACACGGTATTTAGAACAATCAAAAGCCACAATGACCTTTCAACATACGCCAGGAGAAAAAATAGAAGTTGATTGGGCAGGTCAAACGATGGAACTTATAGATTTTAATACAGGAGAAGCGACAAAAGGTTATCTGTTTGTTGCGACTTTACCCTACAGTCAATACAGTTACGCAGAAGTGACAACGGATATGAAACAAGAATCTTGGATTCAAGCCCATATTAATTTATTCAAATTCTTAGGTGGAACCCCCTCGATCATTATCTGTGACAACTTGAAAACAGGCGTCGTGACACATCCTAGAAATGGTGAAATTATATTGAATAAAGCTTACCAGGAATTAGGAGACTATTATCACACCGCGATTATTCCAGCTAAGCCGCGTACACCAAAAGGAAAAGCAAGTGTTGAAGGAACCGTTGGTAAACTTTCTACGCAACTTATCGCTAGATGTCGAAATAACCGATTTGAGGGGGTACACGAAGCAAATTTATTTATTCGTCCACTGTTAGATGACTTCAATCAAAAAGCTTTTCAAAAAAGAGCAGGGTCAAGAATAGAAGTGTTTAATCAAGAAGAAAAGGTTCACTTAAAACCATTACCTAAAGTAGCCTATGAATATGGCGAATGGAAAATTGCGACGGTACAATATCATTATCATGTCTCAATTGAAAAAATGATGTATTCCGTTCCATTTCAATTCATTAAGAAAAAAGTAGATGTTCGAATCACAAAGCAACTGATTGAAGTGTACTATCAACAGGTGAGAATTTGTTCACATAAACGACTCTATGGACACCCGGGACAATATTCAACAAAAGAAACACATATGCCTCCAAATCACGTCAAAAATTTAGAATGGAATGCGGATAGATTTATTAACTGGGCCTCCAAGATAGGACCGAAAACACAATGTGTCATCGAAAGGTTATTGAAAAAGCACCCTATCGAGCAACAAGCATACAACAGTTGTCGTTCAATATTAAAATTAAGTGATAGGTATTCTGACCGGGAATTAGAATCGGCTTGCGAACAAGCTTTATCGATTACTGATACTCCTATTTATCGTAACATTAAACGAATCATTGAGACAAATAAGACCTTATATGAAGCAAATCCGACGACGCATCGAATCAGTTCAGACCACGTTGCTTTACGTGGTAACGAGTATTTTGGAGGTAAATAAGATGAATCAATCTACTTTAGAAAAAATGCACTTAATGAATTTAAGTGGAATGGCTGCCGCCTATAAAGAATTTTTTACTATTGATAATCATTATGAATGGTCTCATGAGCAATTACTAGCTTTCTTGTTAGATAATGAATACGATGAACGTAAAACGAGCACGATTCAACGACGTATTAAACAAGCCAATTTCGTTGATAATCAAGCTTGCATAGAAGGAATCAAATATTTAACAGATCGTGAACTGAATGTTAATTTAATTTCGTTACTTTCAAGTAATGACTATATTCAAAATGGTCAAAATGTTCTTATTATCGGGGCAACCGGAGCAGGGAAAAGTTATGTAGCCTGTGCATTAGGGCATCAGGCGTGTCTTCAAAATTATAAAACCCTGTATATTCGCTTACCCGATTTAATCGTTGAAATCAAGATGGCTCGTGCAGAAGGAAAACTTCCATCCTTATTAAAAAAATACGCTAAACTTGACTTATTAATCATAGATGAATGGTTACTAACACCTCTAGATACAATAGAAGTGTCAGATATTTTGGAAGTAATCGAACGACGTACAAATAAACACTCAACAATCATTTGTTCTCAAATACAAATCAGCGGGTGGTATGAACGTTTAGGGGAAAGTGCAATCACAGAAGCCTTATTAGATCGTATCCTTTCAAAAGCCCATCGTATTGAAATAAAAGGCAAAGAATCCATGCGAAGTAGAACGGACTATTAATCGTCTCAAGCATATAACGAGCTACTTCGATAATAAGTTAATCGAAGTGGCTCAATTTTAACAGAATTACTGGCTTTTACAAGCAGAATACTACAAACTTGCTTAGATGGTTCAAAAAGTCCAGAACGGTGGCTCACTTACTCCAGAATGGTGGCTCAAAAACGGACAGAATAATCATTTCTTGAACGTAACGATGAAATTGTTTTCCGCTTTCTTTCAAACGTTGAAATATCTACAATTTTTTGAAAATAAACTAATTATTTTCAAAAAATCGTTATGAATCCGGGAATTCAGGATTTATTAACAATTACGAACGTTTTATAAGAAAAACAGAAAAACCATCGTGAAATTTCACGATGGTTTTTCTGTTTTTCCCCCCATTTATTGTCGGGGTTCTTCTGATTTTTTTCCTCAACATCTTGTGGATCTCAACAAAATATCGAATAGCCTAAAAATCAATATTCTTTTTTTAAATCTTTTTTTATTTGAGTCGTACTTATTTCTGGAGTCCTAGTTAGGTATACAACCTCTACATCTTGTTCTTTCAGAAAATCAAATTTTCCTTTCCAGTCGTCACCAATAACAAATGTATCAATATTAAATTTCTTGCAATCTTCAACTTTTTGTTCCCAGCTCTCTTCTGGTATCACTAAATCAACATATCTAATCGCTTCAACCAATACTTTTCTTTGTTTATACGAAAAGTAACACTTCTTCTTTTTTTCACTCCAATTAAACTCATCAGTAGAAATTGCAACAATTAAATAATCACCTTGTTCCTTTGCTCTTTTTAATAAATTGATATGACCATAATGTAGCATATCAAAAGTACCGTATGTAATAACTTTCTTCATGTCTTCCTCCCTAATAAATTATAAATATAACTTTTTATTTTTATATACAACTGTAAAACGATACATAGTTTCTATGATTGTCATAGACGAAAATAACATAGATAAACTAATTATATTCATTATATGAAATATTTTTAATAGGATAATTCCTAAAATATAGAATGAAAAACTAAAATATATTGAATAATTAGCGTGCTTCTGCATTCCAATTGCAGTCAAAGCTGGAAAACCTAATAAATAATCTGGAAAAGTAAATAACAAACCTGGAATCATTGCCTTAAGAGCTTTACTTGCCATAATATATTCCTTTCCATAAAGTAAAGTAATAAAAAAATCTGAGAAAGTAAATAATATTAAACACCCTAACGAAATCACAGGCATAGAAAATTTTAATATTTTCTTAATCAATCTTAAATCTTTGTTAACAATCATATAGGGATAGATACTATCTGCAATAGGTCCCATCATAGACTGACCTGACTGAATCAATTTGAAAGCAGCGGAATATATTCCACTTAAAAATCGCGTTGGATCCATAGCTCCTAATACTAGTGTATTTAAAGTTGTATAAATCCCGGATATAATACGAGATAAAAAGTATTCAGACGCATCTAGAAATGTTTTCATTAGACGCTTTTTACTGACGCAAACAAAAAAAGGTATTGAATATCTAATCTTCAAATCAATAAAAGCCCATATAACAGCTACTAAGTTCCCAATAAGTAATGCACAAGGTACAACTAAATAATCATCAGAAGATTTTAAAAATATAAATAGTAATAATGTAAATAATACTCGAACAATTATAGTACGATAAGTAAAAACTTTCATATTTTCTAGGCCGCGATATATATAATCTGGTAAAAAACCGTTAATTAATGTAGCAATAAGAAAAATTCTATACATTAAACCATATCTTGCATAACCATCAGATATTCTAAATAATACTTCTAAACCAATGATTGACAGAATTGATAAGAGAATTTTTATTATATTCACAGAAGCAAAAATTTTGGAAATTTCTTCATCATCCCTACTAGAGTTTGCTACCTCAGCTGTTGCAGACAATGTAAATCCAAAATCAATAATTAATGTAAAATACGTCATGATTGCAGTAGCAATACCTAACTCACCATAAACGTTAACACCCAATACACGCGCTTGGTATGGGACGGTAATTAAAGATAAAAAAACATTTGAAAATTTTAGTACATATAGAAATATCGTGTTATATAATAATATTTTCTTTTGGTCTTTTTTTGAACTAACATCTCTATTTTTATTCATATCAGATTCTCTTTCTAAATAATATTATTCTCAATTAAAAAATCTCCCACAATTTTTGAAGCCTCTCCTGTTTCTTTAACACCTAATTCATCATGAAATTGAAGCAATTTATCAATATATTCATTATGATTATAATTTCCCAATGTGGAAATTAATTGTTCTTTATTATAACAAATAAAATATGGGATCGTAGAAAAATTAAAATAAAAATCTCTGTCATAATCGTTTAAATCTGGAGTGTAGAGAATAACTGGTTTATAAGTAAAGCCGAATTCAAACATTAAACTAGAGTAATCGGTTATTAGCAAATCTGATACTTTGAATAAAGAATATATATCCGCGTAATGAGATACATCAATTATATTTTCATCAATAATTTCACTACTTAAATAAGACACATTAGGATGTAATCTCAGTAATATCTTAAAAGTTTTATTATATCGACTGTTCATTGTTTGAATAATTTTATTAAATGGTAATCGATATATCGAACTGTCAGAACTCATTCTAAAAGTCGGAGCATATAAAATATAAGAAACTTCTTTTTCTATATTCAAATCATTGTTATCTTTAAATAGTTGATCAAGACGCGGTGTACCAGCAACGAGTATCTCTCCATCATATCGAAAAGCTCTTCTATAAAGGCTTTCACTAAACGAACTATTACCTATCATTAAATCAGTCATCATAGTACTATGTAAAGAATCTTTTAAAAAAGTATCACTTAAACTGGAAATTGCATCCAATTCAATTTTTTTCAAAGCAATTGATCCATGCCATGTTTGAATAAAGTATTGTCTTTTTCTCTTTGTAATAAAATATGACTTATGATAATTATCTATCCAAACTCTCGATGTGGCCAAATGGTATAGATAAGAAATACTATTGACTATTACGAATTTAATCTGAGAATTTTTTGGTATTTCTACACCTTTTTTTACTCCCCAAACAATTTCTAAATTTTCTTTATTATTAAGGAGCAAGTATTCTACAATACTTTTTGGATTGTCACCATAGCCTTTCCCTAAAAAATTCATACACATAACCTTATTTTTATTGATTGGAAAGATAAAAAACAATAGATATAAGTGCTTAAATAAAAACCTTTTTAATCTACTCATGATTCAAATCAACTCCCGTTGTTAAATAAACTTTCATCTTAAATAACTTCCAAAAGTGAGCTCTCATATATTTATTTGTTAATATTTTTGTGAAATATATAATTTTTTTGCTTGGATTATTTGATTCCCTCATTCGGTCAAAATTTTGAATCGCTGAATTATATTTCTTTTTTTGATAATCATTCAAATGTTTAGATATATAATTATTAAACTGCTGTACTGATATATCTGAAATATTCTTATGATTTTTCTGCAAATAAATAGCTGATAATCTCTGTTTAAATGCATTGATGTTAGAAATACTATTTTTATTAACCCTGTAAGATAGTAAATGCTCTGGATACATCACGAGTTTAGCATTTTTTTCAACGGCTCTCAGTAAAAAATCATAATCCTCACACACATCAAATTCTCTATAACCACCTAGTTTTAAATATAAACTGCGCTTTACACACCAGGTTGGATGCGCTAAAATATCTCTGTTTTTTAAAACTATAGCAATTTGAGTTGAAGTATATTCGTAAATTTTATCTTGAGAAATTACATCTCCCTCTTCATCTATATAAGTTTTAAAACTAGCACAAAGATCAGCATTTTGTGATTGAATATATTGCAATTCTTTTTCTATTCTATCATGACGTGCAATATCATCAGCATCCATCCTAAATATATATTCTGACCTACAATATTCTAAAGCTTTATTTAAACTCTTAACTAACCCTAAATTCTGAGAATTAAAAATTATATTTAGTCGTTTATCCGTTAAGCTTTTCAAGTAATGAATAGCCTCACGGTTTTGAGGATTATCCACAATAATATAAAAATTTATATCACAAAATGATTGGTTTAATACTGATTCTACCGCTTGTTTTAAATAACATTCTGGTTCTTTGTAAACAGACATAATGACATCTACAGGAATGTTATACTTCATCTAAATTACTCCTTTTCATAAGATAACAAGAAACTATGTACCATATGCCTAATGGAACAAATTCATAGTATACTTCACCCTTTAACTCTAAAAATACGAATACTACCATTAATAATAAAAAGAGTAAAAAACTATCTTTTTTAAAATTATATAAAGAAAAAAATGTAGTAAAATAACAAAGAAGCATACCTGGAATCCCAGCAAAATATATCAATCGCATAAATCCTACATCTGTCTCTTTGTAATATAAATTATTGAATGTATAATATCCGTCGCCAAAAATTAATGTTTTTATAGATGGATCAAATTCAACATATGAATCAGCCAAAGAATTTACAGAATAATTATTAAAACTACCATACTCAATCAAATTTTTAAATGGAGTAAAAGCCCATAAGAACCAACTGTTAAATGAGGGGATTTTACTAAATAAAAATATAAATATAAATCCAATAAATCCAATTATTATCGTCTTATAAATTAACTCAACACTTAGATTGAACATTAAGGCAATAATAATAACAATTGCCGAAATAACTAATCCACTTCTACCATAAAAACTGTTGCCTAAAAGAAGAAGACCTAATTTAATTGAAAACGGTACTAATTCGATTTGGTTATCTTGAAAGTATTCTGAGACTAAAAAAGCAACTGCAATCGAACAGCTCAAAGTAGCTCTAAATCCTGAAAACCCCATCCACCCAACACGACTAGAGTAATAATTTATAGTACGTAATAAATTAGCACCAATTTCATCCATTTCAATAAAAGAAAGCCAATTGTTTTTTATACTAGGAACAGCTATGAATAATATGGTAATAATCACATAAAAAATTGCGGCATTTATATAATATTTTTTTAACACATTAACGGTTACTCGTTCTTCGAACTTAATTATTAAAATCGAAATAAATATCAACCGAATAGATTTTCTAAAAATGGAGCTAATAACTGAAATATAAGTATAATCACTAGAATAATTAATAAAAATAACTAAATAAGACCATATATAAATCGTTATTATAAGTAAGATAATATCAAATAATCTTTTTGGTATATTAATAAAAACTTTTGAATATAGCGTAATATATAATATTGGGATTCCATAAATAAATATATAGTTAAAATTTCCTAACACTCCAAATTTGAAAGGAAATATATAGTAACAAACAATCAAAAATAGCAGAGGTTTTCTTATAATATGTTGCATATCTCAAAATAAGTCCTTTCACAATTTTTTGTGTCGTACAGTTTAAAAAAATTCTTGTGTTCAAAATCAAAATTATCCTGGGTTACAAAATTATTTGACACCACATATTGAATTATATCTATCGTTTTTTCATGACTATCAGAGAAATAAGCTAGATTAGTATCTTTATAATTGAAATATGACTCTGAATATTGATGTTTTCTAAATTTTTCCTCATCAAACTGATAAAATATTACAGGTTTTTTCATATATATTACATCCATAGAAACACTGGAGTAATCAGTAATAAGAAGACTTGTTTTCCTTAATAACATTTGTACATCATACTCCAATTCTGAACAGACAATAATGCGTTTTGATTTAATATCAAACTTATCCAAATATTTTTGAGCACCGCGATGTGGATAAAAAAATAAGTTTTTCTTAGTTTTTTCTAATAATTCAATTAACTTTGGATCATTTAATAACTTATTATACATTCTTACATACTGTGAATTTTCAATATTTTTCCTTTCCTTAGCTAACTCTTTATCTGTATGACCATTTAAAGCTAGCCAATTTCTCCAGGTTGGCATTAATAAAATGTTTGATGGATCCGAAATATCTTCATGTAAATTATCAAACCTACATAAACCTGTATATTTAACATAACCATTAGGATATCCAAAATTTTTTAAAACATATTGATATTCTGGGTATGCTGCTGTTAAAAACAACCGCATTTTAGTATTATCATAATGCAAGAAAGTTGGATTATTAAGGGTAACACCATGTTGTAAAAACACTCTTTTATTTCTCAAAAAACCATGTACCTCTAATAAATAACAGACTGCAGCATTAGGTTTCCCACCTTTTTGAGAACTAATGTTTATATCAGCTACTAGATAAAAAATCCAATGTTTAACTGTACCATGCGGAATAATATTTTCTTTAAGTTCCTCCGAAATTTTATGCCAATCTACACTTTTTTTATTTATTGCATAATATACTCTTTGATTTTTTTGTTCTTTCAATAAATAATTAAAAAAAACAAACCCATTATCATGAGCCTCATTAGCCTCAGAAATTAACCAAAAATTTTTCTTTGTTATTAAACAATATAATTTATAAACTATCGCTGGTATAATAGCACACAAGAATAAAAGAATATGTTTTAAATCGTCTAACTTTACATTTAATAATCTTTTCATTTCCTCACCTTTTAATTAAAATATTTAAATAAATACTGTTATATCGCTACCATACCCCAAAATATTCAATACTAATCACTTCGCAGTTTTACATCTTATACCCTTCTGCTTTTTAATTCTCACAACCAAAAATTCACAATTTAATAAGCTTATTCATTTATTCTATTTTAAATTTAATAATACTTATTTTTCCACCATGGAAGATATAACAAACCAATGATTGTTCCAATACCATAACTAATATGCAGTAAAAAAAATATTATTGGTAACAATAAATAATAAATATTATCACTATCGTTCTTCATTGTTAAAAATGTCCCTGTAAATACAAATAACAAGTATACAGTAAGAATACTTATTAACATAAAAATATATCCATTCGTGCACAATAATAAACTAAATACAATAGATAACACGAATAATAACGGCACAAAATGAAATAGTGACAGGCACTTTGGACAAATGCCTGAGGTAAGTCCTATCCAATATCCATTTTGAAATTTTTGTTTCACCATTTTTAATAAAGTATTTCTAACATATTGGTACGAAATTATTGAAGAATCAAATAATAAATTAAATCCCGCTTGAGAAACTCTGTAGTGAAATTCATTATCTTCTGTTCGTCCTAATTTTTCATTAAACAAGCCAACTTCTTCGAAAACTTTTCGTAGATACGTTGAATGAAACATAGTATTAACATATTTTCTCTCGGTAGTTCGTCGGTATTTACTGAAACTACTTCCAAAAATAGAATTCTCCGCAGAAAGTAATAGTTTATTCCAAGCTGTAGGATTCTCAGTAATACATGGACGTGCACCACCAGAAATGCTTTCCCCTAATAATAAATTATTTACATTCTTTTCAATAAAATCTGAAGGGATACTAGCATGTGCATCTATTCTTGTTAGAGCATCTCCTTTAAAATTTTTTATTGCAATATTCCATCCTGATGCTTGTTTTCTTTTTTTATTATCTAAAATCTGAATATTAAAATATTTCGGATTGTTAGCTTTAAAATTAGTCATAATTTCTTTGGTTGTGTCGTTAGACATACTATCCACTAATACTATCTCTATTTTTTCTTTAGGATAACTTTGACTTAGAATATCTTTTAAGATTCTGGGTAAATATTTTTCTTCGTTTAACGCAACGATACCGATACTAATAATCATATGTTTTCCACTCCAATAACAAACTCTATTTCATAACTTCGATAACAGTATTTATCATTGTTTTAATGTCAGAAAAAAAACTAAATTGAAGAATGCTATCTAAATTATATTTCATTTTTTTAGGTAATATTTCTTTCAAATACACTTCATCAACATTAGTTGCGTCATTTAAATATTCAGCTTCATCCTTAAAGTTGATACTTGCTTCACTTGTAACTCCAGCTGGTAATAATAGCGTGGCTAGCATTTCTTCAGAGTACTGGTCAACATATTTTTTTACTTCTGGTCTTGTACCGACAAAACTCATATCACCTTTCAATATATCAATTAATTGCGGTATCTCATCTAACCGATATTTTCTTAATATTTTTCCAATACTTGTAATTCTAGAATCATTACTTACTGTAACTTGTGTACCTATTTTATCCGCGTCTTGAACCATTGTTCGAAACTTATGTATTTTAAATACTCTACCATACTGTGTAACTCTCTCCTGTCTATATATCACAGGACCTTTTGACTCTACTTTTATTAATAATGAAATAATAAAAAAGAACGGTAATAATAAAATTAACAAAATCGCAGAAAGAGTAATATCAAATATTCTTTTTACAACTAGGCTTAATTTACGATTAGCTAAATATATATAATACTTTTTTATTGAATCGTTTTGCATATTAATTGGTAATTCATTCCACTTTTTTAAAATCATACACAAGAACATTCCTTACTCCAGTGAATTACATATTCAACATCATCATCCGTCAATTTTGTATGCAATGGTAACGTAACTTGATTTTGATATAGTTTGAATGCATTAGGATAATCAGTAATATTAAATCCCAAATTTTTATAAGCAGTTAATAAGGGTAGCGGTTTATAGTGTACATTCGTTGCAATCCCTTTTTCGGCCATTTTTTCAATGAAGCTATTTCTTTGTTCCTCTGTAAAGCCATTTATTCTAGTGATGCAAAGGTGTCCACTAGATTGTAATTTATCATTATAGTGTTCTAAAATTTCAATACCCGAATCTTTTAATCCTTCCATGTATTTCATGATAAGTTCTTTTCTTCGAGCTAACATGCTATCATATCGTTTCAATTGTACTAAACCAATACTTGCCATAATATCAGTCATATTGCACTTAAAATACGGTCCAACAATATCATATTCCCATGCTCCTAATTTTGTTTTAGCTAAAGCATCTTTATTCTGTCCGTGTAATATCAATAGCATGAATTGTTGATAAATTTCCTCATCATCTACACCATTAATTGGATTCCACGTAACGGCTCCACCTTCTGCAGTCGTTAAGTTCTTAACCGCATGGAATGAAAAACTAGTAAAATCTGCAATCTCACCAACTTGTTTTCCTTTATAAAATGCCCCAAATGAGTGAGCAGCATCTGCTAAAACTATAGCGCGATCAAAGTTTTCTTGATACGTTCCTTTTTGTGGAGTAAATAAATCTTTTTTTGAATTAACAATTTCAAATATTTTATCATAGTCACAGGGTATTCCAGCCAGGTCTACAGGTATTATTACCTTTGTCTTCTCAGTAATTGCTTCGCCTAACTTATCGTAATCCATTTCAAAAGAATCTTCGGCTGTATCAACTAATACAATTTTAGCTCCAACATGTTCAATAACGCTTGCGCTAGCAGTGTAAGTATATGCTGAAGTAATTACTTCATCTCCTGGACCTACACCTAATAACCTTAATGTCATTTCCATACATGCAGTAGCTGAATTCATAGTAACTGCCTTAGCTGTATTACATCGTTCAGCTATTTGGATTTCAAATTCTTTTGTTTTCGGACCAGTTGTAATCCAACCTGATGTCAAAGTATCAATAACTTCTTTTATCTCTTCTTCTGTCAAGTCAGGCGGTGAAAAAGGTATCATTTTATTCATAATTAATTCTCTCCTTCATGTGAATTCGCAAAAGCGACAATCATTTCTTTTAATTTTTGTGGATTATCTTTTCGAAGTTCTTTGATAAATGACTCAATATCTGATAATGGTCTTTTAGCAACGTTTCCAACGAATATCTTCCCTTCAATTTGGCGATCACCTTTTTCTCCATCTAATAAAATTTCTTCAAATAATTTCTCACCAGGTCGAATGCCAGATTCAATAATTTCGATTTCATTTTCATTATAACCACTTAACAAAATTAACTTCTTCGCTAAATCAACAATTTTCACCGGTTCTCCCATATCTAAGACAAATACTTCACCACTTTCTGCGAAAGCTCCAGCATGAATTACTAATTTACTAGCCTCTGGAATAGTCATGAAATAGCGTGTCATTCTAAAATCAGTGACCGTGACCGGACCACCCGCTTCGATTTGTTTAGTAAATACAGGAATAACACTCCCTCGACTTCCTAAAACATTACCAAATCGGACCGCACAAAAAATAGATTTACTTTGTTGTGCAATTCCTGTAATAATTAATTCTGCGACACGTTTTGAAGCTCCCATAACATTAGGAGGATTTACTGCTTTATCTGTAGAAATCATCACCATTTTTTTCACACCTGTCTCATGCACTGCAGTTGCAACATTATAGGTTCCTAAAATATTATTTTTATAAGACTCAACTGGATTGAGTTCCATTAACGGAACATGCTTATGAGCAGCCGCATGATAAACGATATCCGGTTGTTCGTCACGCATGATTTGCATTAACCGTTCCTTATCTTGGATATCTGCAATGATTGGTACATACTGTGTCATTTTTTGTAATTTAATCATCTCATGGTAAATTAAATAAATAGAATTTTCTCCATGTCCCAATAATAATATCTTCCGAGGATTAAAACGCGAAACTTGTCTAACTATCTCTGAACCAATTGAGCCGCCTGCACCCGTAACCAGTATTGTTTTATTTTCTAATTCGTTACGCAATAACGTTTCATCCAATTGTACTTCATCACGACCTAATAAATCAGTAATATCGACTTTAGGTAATGTTTGGTTAGGTCTGACAATTCCCTGCATGACTTCTTCTACTTTTGGCATTTTATAAACTTTTAATCCTAATCGATTACATGTATTCAAAATATTTTCATACGCTTGTGAACCTAATGAAGGTATTGCAATAATAACTTGTTCAGCGCCAGCATCTTTTAATTCACTTAATTTTGATTCATCTCCTACAACTTTTACACCACCGACAACTTGTCCATGTTTAGCTTTATTAGAATCAATGATGCCAATTACTTCAATATTCCCTGGATTTCTTCGATACGAGTCCATAAAGTATGAGCCACCGTCACCAGCTCCCATAACTACAATTTTCCGTTTTATTTCACTATTATCAATTTGTTTCGTATGCTCCAAATATAAATGTTGCCATAACACTCTTAATGCTAGAATAATAAAACCTGATATAATCATTGATAAAAAAGTAAATCGAACAGATAACCATTTAAAAAATAATGAAATAATTAAGGCTGAAATTAAGTGAGCAGCACAAGATAAAAAAAACAATCTCAACAAATCACTAATATTCAAATATCGATTAATATGCCCAAGGACGTTTAATTTGTTACCAATAATTGCATACAGTACAAAACAAATAATTGTAAAGTAAAACAATAGAATTGTAGAAGGCCTAATAATTTGCCATAAAATTACGAAAGAAAAAATTGTTCCCATTGCTAAAGCTAGTAAATCCCCTAGCAGCCAAATAAATGTCCGTTGTTTTTTGCTCAAACGTCCAACCATACTCAATAATAAACTTTCTGGTTTCGCTGGATTATTCACTAATTTCATCTCGCTCTCTATCAAACATTAATTTACAAATTCACATATATTTTTATAATAATTATTTTAATTCCAGATCAAAATTTTAAAAACCGGTATCGATACTTGCTGAT
Organism: Aerococcaceae bacterium zg-1292; assembly: GCA_016126655.1. Lineage (GTDB taxonomy): Bacteria > Bacillota > Bacilli > Lactobacillales > Aerococcaceae > Globicatella. Next base: position 1,686,729 of record CP065955.1, read on the forward strand.
CATCGATATCGGTTTTTTTATAAGTATTCATTGTAATGTTATTGACTAACTGCACAATTAAAATTAATACTATTTTTTAAACCTCTAATTGAAATGTTTGCTCACTCATACATCCACTTCACTCTGAAAGAAACCTATTTCAAAGTTTACGATGACATAAAGATATCGAAATTTAATCTATGTAGTGTACAATAACTATCATATTAAAACAGAGTAAATTATGCATTTTACTCTGCTTTCGATATAACAACTACCGTTTATACTTACTCCGTTAACTCATCAGCAATACGTTTAATGGTTTCGCTTAGGACGCCTTCATCTGCTATATCATAATAAACACCGTCAATCATCGTTCCTGTACCTGTTAATTGATAGGATTCTACTGTTTTGATTTTATCATGATAATCAGCAAATAGTTTTAAGATGCTAACCATATTTAAATCCGTCTTAACATTTTGATTCATTGCAGATAAAATCTCTTTTAGATTGAAGATTGACCCCGCTTTACCCGCTTTAGCAATAACTGCTTGAATAATCTCACGTTGACGTTCTTGGCGCGCGTAATCACCACCTGATGTGTACCGTTCTCTAGCATAGGCTAGTGCTTGTTCACCGTTAATATGCGTCTTTTCACCTGCAATAAACGTATAGCCACTAATTTCAAAACTTGTCGGTGGTGTCACATCAATGCCACCAACCGCATCTACAATTTGTTTGATGCCTGCCATATTTACAACAATGTAATGATTTAAATTCATCTCAAAAAATTTATTGACAGTTGCCATTGACATTTCCGCACCGCCAAATGCGTAAGCATGATTAATCTTATCCATAAAGCCACGTCCGACAATTTCAACATATGTATCGCGCGGAATACTGGTGATGGTTGCCCGTCCAGTTTTCGGATTAATTGTCATTACCATTAACACATCACTACGTCCTACTTCGTCACGGCCTAATGCGCCAGTATCTGTTCCTAATAACAAAATCGACATTGGTTTTAATTCTGCCGCTTTCACCGTCATTGTCATTGGTGAAACAAGTAATAGAAGCGTTAAAAAAGATAATATAATGTACTGAATACTTTTTTTCAAATTCTTTGCTCCTTCTTACTAAAATATCCCAAACCGTTTCTTATTCTTCGGACGCATCCGTTTGACGCTTTCACCGTTGAACACCGCACGTGCATTTTGCTGGAAGTATAAAGCTAAGCGCTCGTCATAATCTTCAGCTAATTGCGCATAAGCAGCCTTCATATTAAAAGGACGCTTTTCAATGTGGTGCGCGTCAGATGATACCATATGAACCAGATTATGTTCAATCATTTTCATACTGATTGCGCGCAATTTTTGTCCGTAAAAGCCGATATAAGAGTGACTGGTTAATTGTCCCAGACATCCTGCTTCGATAAATTGATAGTACAAACGTAAATTTTTCGCAAACTCATGATTACGTTCAGGATGAGCAATCACTGGTGTAATACCAGCCGCTAGCACGGATTTCAACACGGATAATGCATAGTCCGGTACCGTTTTGGTCGGCATCTCAATCAAGTAATATCTACCGCCACTATCCAATGATAAAAAATCATCGCTATACAGTAAATCATCGAGTAATGTCTCACGAATACGAATTTCTTGTGCTGGATAAACACGTAAAGGAACTTTTGCTTTATCATAAATCTGCTGTAAGGCTTCTGTCGCTTCAACGACTTCAGCTTTATGATTGACATATTGATTATTATAATGATGGGGTGTCAACAATAAGTGTTCAATCCCCTCACTCACTGCCAACTGCGCTAACTCAATCGATTGGTCAATCGTTTGTGCGCCATCATCGACACCTGGCAACAAATGACTATGAATATCCACTAACATGGTCTATTCCTCAGAATAGCCGTAATAAGCATAATAACCTGCTGAATCGGCTACTTCTTTACCGTTCATTACATAACCAAAGATTTTTGCATTGACATTGTCTAATGCCGCTTTAGAATTTTTCACTTCATCTTTGGTGACATATCCTTCACGTACAACTAACACGACGCCATCTACTTTTGTTGCCATAATTTGGGCATCTGTTACTGCACTAACCGGTGGTGTATCATAAATAATTAAGTCAAAGTATTTTTTCAACTCATCCATAATATGAGTCATTTTCGCAGATGATAATAACTCCGATGGATTCGGTGGAATCGGACCTGCCGGTAACAAGTATAAGTTTAACTCCGGACTAAATTGAATCACATCATTGAACTTAAGGTCTGGTTGTGTGAATAAAGTGGATAAGCCACGTTCATTCGTCAAGTTAAATGTCCGATGAACAGTCGGCTTACGTAAGTCCGCATCAACTATTAATACTTTCTTTTCAGTAGCACCCATAATGTGAGCGATATTAGCAGAGACTGTTGATTTACCTTCTGCAGGGATACTTGAAGTAACCACAATCGAATTAACTGGCTTATCTAAATTAACAAATTCTAAATTGGTACGAATCGTTCTGAATTGTTCTGCATGAATCGACTTAGGATTGTTGAATGCAACAATTGGCGCACCTTTAGCTTGTTCTTTTTGTAAGTTTTTCTCTCTTTTTCTTCTATTAAATCCGAACATAATTACACCTTTCTACGTCGCATAGTTTCTTTAGATTCTTTTAAGCGTGAATTTTTCTTATCACGGTTGGACAATGTATAAACCTCTCCTAATTTGGTCAAACCAATTTGTTGTAAAAAGGCCTCATCTTTGATGGTAGTATCCATCATTTCACGTAATAATACAATGAATATACTTAGGCCCAAACCTAAGATTGCACCAATCGCAAGATAGCGCACGGCACTTGGTGAAACACGATTGGGGTCAAAGGTTGCCGGTAATAATGTATAAAGATTGGTAATATCATTTTCATAAATTTCACGAATTGTTTTCTCGAATAATTGAACAATTTGTGCTAGAACCTTTTGCGCTAGAGCAGGGTCATCGAGCACAACTTTAATTGTAAAAGCTTGTGAATTGGTTGATTGTGTCACACTGATTGCTTTACGTAAAGTTTCAGGCTTGTAGTTGCCGCCAACTGTTTGACTGACTTCATTTAATAATTGTTGTCCGGTAATAATATCACGGTAAGTATTAATTAATTGAATATTGGATTGAATTTCATTGTACTGAATCGCTTGCTCTTGATTATTACGTTGATTAACCAAAATTTGTGATTCTGATTTATATTTGGGTGACACAAAAAAATTCATGAATACGAGTGCTAAAATCGCCCCCACCAATGTCAAAGAAAACATCGTAAACAAATGCTTCTTAACAATTAAATATAAATCCTTTAAACTAATCTCTTCCTGCATAACTGCCTCCTACGCTATAATAAAAATACCTTTTTCCCATCTATTATATAACTCTTCCATTGATAATACAACAAACTTTTCTACTTTTTGTGCGAGATAGCGGTTTCTATGGGTGGGGAAGGCGAAAGATTTAGGAAAAGAGAAGTAATGCTAAATTTATTTGCTAAAATGGTGACTAACAAATGGATTTATGGTACTATCTGAATGTATTACATAAATCCATTACTTTAAAATTTATGTAACAGGTGGTGTATTTAGTTTTACTAATTAATCATCATATATTTAATATAGCCATATAATACAGTTTTCGAACGCTTCAACTTATCAAAGAATCTTTGGTTGTACATACTGTACTTCGCTCTTAAGTTCTAAATGGAGGTGAGTTATTGATTCAAATTGAAAATATTATCAAAAATATGAAAGCCGGGGTAACCTGTCCACTTTTAGCAATGAGTACCCATGGAAAGAAATATGTAATTAAATGTATTCATGATGATTGTTCTGCAAAAATTTTATTAAATGAGTATGTTTGTGGGAAACTAGCTGACTTGTTGGAACTTCCAATAGCAGAACATACTTTAGGTTACTTACCGAATTCTGTAATTAATAATTCAACAGATTTATGTCGTTTAAAAGCAAAATCCGGAACAATTTTCTGCAGTCTATATAATAAAGGTATTACCAGTATGGCTCCTTCAACCATACAACATATTTCTAACAAAGATTACATTCCTGATATGATTGCGTTTGATTTATTCATTGGAAACCTTGATAGAGCAACAAATTTAAAGGCTGGTAATGTTGGAAACTATCTTATTACAAATAAGTTTGAACTTCTATTAATTGATCATTCACACGTATTTATTCACGGTGAAATATGGGATAAATCCACACTAAAACAATTAAAAACTGTGGGTTCTACTATTAGTGAAAATTTTCCTGAACGTTATAAATACTTTAGATATCTTATAGCTGGAAGAAATCCATTTGATCCTATAATTAAGAGAATTGAGGAGATTACTTCTGAAGATATTAATAATATTTTTACAGGAATTCCTACTGACTGGGAAATTCCTTCAGAAGATACAGAAGCATTATCAGATTTTTTACTCTTTCAAATCGAACATATACAAGAAATTATTGAAAAAACTCACGAATTTTTTCCAAAGTGGAAAGGAGGTCTTTAAATGTCAACAGTAAGTTTATTATATTCAGTTTGTCAATACACGCCAGATGTTATACGAAACGAAAAGATTAATGTTGCAATCGTTATTCATTGCCCTACTAAAGGTTATGAGTTCTGTGACATATTTTTTATTCAAAATAAAAAACGTTTGAAATCTTTTGATGATGAATTCGATTCAAAATATATTAATGTTGTATTTCAGCAGCTAACTTATCAATTTAAATATGAAATTGAATCATTTAATGAAATGCGTGATGAGTATAGTGAGAATTACTTTGATGACATTAATGATCATAATTTCATTGAAAATAGAACCTATTATTATGCTAATGAGTTTTCATTCTTAGAAAAAAAGACTCTTGTCAATATTCCAACAAATGAGATTTCTGCGTACATTGAAGATCTAAAGAAAACATACCTTTATTATGACTTTCCTAAAAAAGAAAGAATTACTAAAGCAGAAGTACAACGTTTACTAAAAAAAGAAGTGAAAAACCTAAATCTAATTCAGACAAAACAAAAAACTAAAGATTTTTTTAATAACGAAGTTTTTGATTTTGAAGATGATTCCTATTCTATTAAAGCATTAACACTGGATTATAAACAGCTTAATACTTTAGAAAGGGAAATCAAAATATTACATAGTGACTTAATCACTAATAGACAAACACTTCGGAATAAAAAGATTAGACTCGTGGTAAAGGATGCCGAAAGATTCCAACATAATTTACTTATTGCAAAAAAATTAGAAACGGAGCTAAACTTACTTGATTTAAACGTAAGTATTGAAGATATTAGTAATGTAATCACTGAGATTGGATATGGGACTTAAGGTGATTTAATATCTAAAATTTTCATTTCATCATTATTCAAAAACACGACTAGATAGCCTTCAGCTATTTCAGTCGTGTTTAATCGTATCTTCTATTGATTAGCACTAATTGCCCTGTGCAGCGGATGTACGTCCATTTACTTCTCACCAGCTGATAAGCGGAATACTGCTTTCTATTTGCAGTCTCACATAGATTTCTTTATATTAATCTTTTAATTCTTTTTTCCGTTCGAAGGTATTATATACAAAGCAATATCGCTGCTTACCACATCGTTCTTAAACGACCCTAATGCGTAGCACCACCGGCAACAACCAAATCTTCACAGCCAAACTGTCGTACCACAACCTCCAACGCAATCGTCAGCGCCTTAACAATGGTACTGAGCTCCATCGACGCAACATTGGGCTTGGTGACAACTTGATTAGGCATGAACGGTACATGGATGAAGCCAACTGCTGCCTTATCTGACAAATAGCGTTCGGCATAGTAACGTGCTTGATACATGAGGTGATTGCACACAAATGTTCCCGCTGAATTCGACACTTGTGCCGGTATCCCTGCCGCTTGTATCGCCGACACAATCGCTTTAATAGGCAATGTTGAAAAATACGCAGGCGGTCCATCAGGATGAATCGGCTGATCAATCGGTTGATTGCCATCATTATCTTTGATACTAGCATCATCTTGATTAATTGCCACACGTTCTGGCGTAATCGCAAAACGTCCCCCTGCCTGCCCGACACAAATAATCGCATCTGGCTGAATCTCTTTAATGGCTGCTAGCAATACTTCACCACTTTTATGAAAGACTGTCGGTATTTCTAGCTTAATCACTTGGGCACCATCAATCGTTTCTGGTAATGATTTTACTGCTTCAATCGCTGGATTCATCTGTTCATTACCAAATGGTTCAAATCCTGTTACTAATATTTTCAACTCATCACTTCCTAACTCTATTTCTTCTCCATTTTAGAATCACAGTTTCACAAAGCTGCTCATTCAGCTTTTGTATATAAAAATCAGGCAGAAACAATGACATCTCTTTCAGCTGCCTCATTTCTGCCTGTGTATACTATGCTGACTAATCTGCTTGAATATATTCTAACATGACATCTTTTTGGTCATCTGTCACATTACCAGCAAAGTTAGGTGTTGCTAATGACACTTTATTGTCTTTGTTAACAAATAAGTACATCGTTAATTTTTCCACACCACCGTCTTTTGGCTCTATTTCAATCATGGTATTAACAGAAACTGTACGTACATCCTTGGTATCCGCTGAAAAGACACGAATTTCTTTGGTAGGGATTGTTTTCACCTTCGTATTGCCTTCAAATTTGCCGCCATAATAATTATTCATAATCATGGTAGAGATACCTTTGTAAAACTCAATCTCCTTAGGAATATTCATTCCTTCGAGTTTAAAGAACGCTTGATCATGTACAAGATTCATATCGACTGCATACGGTGCGTCAATTTTTTCTTCAGCTGTCGTTTCAGGCGCTGCAGTCATTGCTTCAGTTGTTTCTTCTGCCTCTGTTGCCGCTTCCGTTGTTTCCTCAGCCTGTGTTGCTGCTTCGGTTGTTTCTTCTGCCTGTGTCGTTTCAGCGGCTTGTGTATCCATTTCAGTCGTTTCTGCTGGTGCTGCTGGAGCTGGTAATTGACCGACGATATATTCTTGATAAGCAGCCGTACCACCAGTATAATCCGGCGTTGCTAGTGCTAACTGATTATCTAGGTTAACATACACATAGATGTCACCCGCTAAGTTTTCGCCACCCTTTTCGAAGTTTGCGACACGCAGCACCGTATTTACTTTAACCGGACGACTCGTACCATCCGCATTCAACACATCAATCGTTTGAGTCTTAATATTTTCCATTTTAAATGGTGCTACGGATTCACCACGATTATAACTTAATTTGCTATCTGTCATTGACACATTAATATCTGCTGGATGACCATTGCCAGATTTTGGTACAAAGTTGATATTATCACCAAATTGTTTCAAATCAACGGCATATGGATATTTTTCACTCAAGTCGATACTCTTTTCAATTTGTTTAACGGTATCTGTGTGTTTAGCAACTTCCGTTCTCGCATAATCTAATGCTAATTTTTTCAATACTTCGAAGGTAGATTGTGGTAATTTGATTGATGGATTATTGGCTAAAACTTTTTTAACTACCTCATTTCCGTCAACCGCATTACCGCTAGATACTAAGTTGGTCACTTCTGTCTTCACTTCAGCAATTAATTTATTGATTTGATTTTCAGTAATTTCAGTTGATTTCTTAGCTTCTTCTACAATTTTGATCTCTTTTTCAGCGACCAAAATGGCTTGTTTATCGACTTTTACACCTGCTTGTTCGAGTAACGCATAAACACCAGTTAACGCACCTTCACCGGTTACTGGTGTCACGGTAGCAATTTTGATTAAAACATCTTTTGCACCAGATGTTATCGCTGCGTTTTGATAAGTGGTTGGCTTAACTAATAAGATATTTTGTGGGGTCACTACTTGTACTTGTACACCCGAACCGGCTGGTAAGGGTTGAATCAGTGCACTGGAGAAGACTCCTGTACTGGCATTAGAGCCATCATTTAAGTAACGATTAATTGTCGGACCATCAATATACAACGTTTTTGCAACAGCAACTTGATTTGCACCTAATAACGCTTTTGTCTGTTCTGCTTGCTGCGCATTAAGTGATGCTCCTAAGGACATCATAGGTTGTAATTGCGTTTGTACCGCATTAGCAGTTGGTTGGTTAATGACCACAGATATTACTGGTGCCGCCACCAAACTACCCATTGCACATACTAATAATGCATTTTTTCTCAATTTCATTTTAAACTCCTCCTTTATCTCCGTACTTCTATTATACCAGATTAAGCGCTTTGATTTGTGAAGAAATTGTAAAGGATATAAGAAAAAAGCAGGAGTAATCCTGCTTTAAGAACTTATAAAAAATAGTAAGGCGGTAACCGGATTTGAACCGGTGATCGAGGTTTTGCAGACCCATGCCTTACCACTTGGCTATACCGCCATTTTATCTATGTTACTGGGGTAGCTGGATTCGAACCAACGAGTGACGGAGTCAAAGTCCGTTGCCTTACCGCTTGGCTATACCCCACTCTTATTAAAATTATAGGCGAACGAGGGGAATCGAACCCCCGAATGTCGGTGCCACAAACCGATGCGTTAACCACTTCGCCACGATCGCCATCGTTCTACAGGGACAGTAGGAATCGAACCCACACTAACGGTTTTGGAGACCGTTGTTCTACCGTTAAACTATGTCCCTATTCCTTTTGCTATCTCTTCTATGGAGGGAGGCAGATTCGAACTGCCGAACCCTAAGGAGCGGATTTACAGTCCGCCGCGTTTAGCCACTTCGCTATCCCTCCGATGGCTTGGGACGGAATCGAACCGCCGACACTTTGAGCTTCAATCAAATGCTCTACCAACTGAGCTACCAAGCCTTTCTACGGTCCCGACGGGATTTGAACCCGCGATCTCCTGCGTGACAGGCAGGCATGTTAACCCCTACACCACGGAACCATATATGGAGGTTAACGGGTTCGAACCGCTGACCCCCTGCTTGTAAGGCAGGTGCTCTCCCAGCTGAGCTAAACCTCCAGTACTATTCTCTTTTTTATGATCCGTACGGGATTCGAACCCGTGTTACCGCCGTGAAAGGGCGGTGTCTTAACCACTTGACCAACGGACCGTCTTTTTCCTTCTGCTCTCTTTACGGAGAGTAAGGGATTCGAACCCTTGAGACAATTGCTCGCCTACATGATTTCCAATCATGCTCCTTCGGCCTCTCGGACAACTCTCCTCAATGTGTATCCCCTATTATAAAAAACACTCCGCAAGTAGGGCTCGAACCTACGACATCATGATTAACAGTCATGCGCTCTGCCAGCTGAGCTATTGCGGAATGACTTCAACGACTTCTCCTGCATGGCAACGTCCTACTCTCACAGGACCAAAGGTCCAACTACCATCGGCGCTAAGAAGCTTAACTGCTGTGTTCGGCATGGGTACAGGTGTGTCCTTCTTGCCATCGTCACCACACAGAGAATCGTCTCGTCTTGTTGAATAAACTTTCTCAAGCTCACTCAAAACTGAATAACCCTAACTTTCCCTCAAAATCTCTTGGTTAAGTCCTCGACCGATTAGTACTAGTCCGCTCCATGTATCGCTACACTTCCACTTCTAGCCTATCTACCTGTTCGTCTTTCAGGGGTCTTACTTCCAAAGAATGGGAAATCTCATCTTGAAGCTGGCTTCGCGCTTAGATGCTTTCAGCGCTTATCCGTCCCGCACATAGCTACCCAGCGATGCTCCTGGCGGAACAACTGGTACACCAGCGGTGCGTCCATCCCGGTCCTCTCGTACTAAGGATAGCTCTTCTCAAATTTCCTACGCCCGCGACGGATAGGGACCGAACTGTCTCACGACGTTCTGAACCCAGCTCGCGTACCGCTTTAATGGGCGAACAGCCCAACCCTTGGGACCGACTTCAGCCCCAGGATGCGATGAGCCGACATCGAGGTGCCAAACCTCCCCGTCGATGTGAACTCTTGGGGGAGATAAGCCTGTTATCCCCAGGGTAGCTTTTATCCGTTGAGCGATGGCCCTTCCATGCGGTACCACCGGATCACTAAGCCCGACTTTCGTCCCTGCTCGACCTGTCCGTCTCGCAGTCAAGCTCCCTTCTGCCTTTGCACTCTGCGAATGATTTCCAACCATTCTGAGGGAACCTTTGGGCGCCTCCGTTACTCTTTAGGAGGCGACCGCCCCAGTCAAACTGTCCACCTGACACTGTCTCCCGTGTTCCTCACACGCGGGTTAGAGGGTCCATGTCACAAGGGTAGTATCCCACCAGCGCCTCCTCGTAAACTGGCGTTCACGATTCCTTAGCTCCTACCTATCCTGTACATGCCACACAAACACTCAATATCAAGTTACAGTAAAGCTCCATGGGGTCTTTCCGTCCTGTCGCGGGTAACCTGCATCTTCACAGGTACTATAATTTCACCGAGTCTCTCGTTGAGACAGTGCCCAGATCGTTACGCCTTTCGTGCGGGTCGGAACTTACCCGACAAGGAATTTCGCTACCTTAGGACCGTTATAGTTACGGCCGCCGTTTACTGGGGCTTCAATTCAAAGCTTCAGATTGCTCTTAACCTCTCCTCTTAACCTTCCAGCACCGGGCAGGCGTCAGCCCCTATACGTCATCTTTCGATTTGGCAGAGACCTGTGTTTTTGATAAACAGTCGCCTGGGCCTATTCACTGCGGCTGATCGTTAAATCAGCACCCCTTCTCCCGAAGTTACGGGGTCATTTTGCCGAGTTCCTTAACGAGAGTTCTCTCGATCACCTGAGTGTTCTCCACTCGACTACCTGTGTCGGTTTGCGGTACGGGTTGGTTGTATCTCACTAGAAGCTTTTCTCGACAGTTTGATTATCCACCTTCGCTACTTTAGTTCGCTACGCTTAACAACTCACCCTCTCAGATAAAAGCATTTCACTCTTATCAAGACTTGTTGCTTGCACATCCTCTTCCATCCGGATGCGTGGAATCGCCTCCTGTGTCCCTCCTTCGTTCAATCGATACTTACCAAGTACAGGAATCTCTACCTGTTGTCCATCGCATACGCCTATCGGCTTTTGCTTAGGTCCCGACTTACCCAGGGCGGACGAGCCTTCCCCTGGAAACCTTAGTCTTTCGGTGGACGGGATTCTCACCCGTCTTGCGCTACTCATACCGGCATTCTCACTTCTATTCGCTCCACCACTCCTTACGGTATGACTTCTCCGCGAATAGAACGCTCTCCTACCACTCTAGCTACTCGCTAGAATCCACAGCTTCGGTGTATTGTTTAGCCCCGGTACATTTTCGGCGCGGAGTCACTCGACTAGTGAGCTATTACGCACTCTTTAAATGATGGCTGCTTCTAAGCCAACATCCTAGCTGTCTGTGCAACTCCACATCCTTTTCCACTTAACAATTACTTTGGGACCTTAGCTGGTGGTCTGGGCTGTTTCCCTTTCGACTACGGATCTTATCACTCGCAGTCTGACTCCCAGAGATGAGTGCATGGCATTCGGAGTTTATCTGAATTCGGTAAAGCTTGCGCCCCCCTAGTCCAAACAGTGCTCTACCTCCTTGACTCTTACTCTGAGGCTATACCTAAATATATTTCGGAGAGAACCAGCTATCTCCAAGTTCGATTGGAATTTCTCCGCTACCCACAAGTCATCCAAACACTTTTCAACGTGTCCTGGTTCGGTCCTCCAGTGCGTCTTACCGCACCTTCAACCTGCTCATGGGTAGGTCACTTGGTTTCGGGTCGACGACAACGTACTCTCGCCCTATTAAGACTCGCTTTCGCTTCGGCTCCGCTTCTTCAGCTTAACCTCGCACGTTATCGTCACTCGCCGGTCCATTCTACAAAAGGTACGCCATCACCCCTTAACGGGCTCTGACTACTTGTAAGCACACGGTTTCAGGTACTCTTTCACTCCCCTCCCGGGGTCCTTTTCACCTTTCCCTCACGGTACTGGTTCACTATCGGTCACTAGGGAGTATTTAGCCTTGCCAGATGGTCCTGGCGGATTCCGACGGGATTCCTCGTGTCCCGCCGTACTCAGGATACTGCTAGAGGTGTTATCGATTTCGAATACGAGGCTCTCACTCTCTTTGGCTGGCCTTCCCATGCCATTCTTCTATCCATTTCACTCTCACGTTGCAGTCCTACAACCCCAATGTGCATGCACATTGGTTTGGGCTCTTCCCCTTTCGCTCGCCGCTACTCCGGGAATCGATTTTTCTTTCTCTTCCTGCAGGTACTTAGATGTTTCAGTTCTCTGCGTCTACCTCGCTTTCGCGTACTACGTCTTTCCTCGTAGTGGGTTCCCCCATTCGGATATCGCTGGATCTTTGCTTACTTACAGCTCCCCAACGCATTTCGTCGTTCGTCACGTCCTTCTTCGGCTCCTAGTGCCAAGGCATCCACCGTGCGCCCTTTGTTACTTAACCACATATTTTTGCGCTCGTTATCTTTTCAGATAACCTCTTTCGTTAACTCTTTGTTAACTCGGTTTGATTTCTCGGTTCAATTTATATTTTGTTTATAAATTTGTTTGTTTTGGTTATTCAGTTTTCAATGTGCTTGTTCGCTAGTTCTCACTAGCTATGGAGAATAGCGGGATCGAACCGCTGACCTCCTGCGTGCAAAGCAGGCGCTCTCCCAGCTGAGCTAATCCCCCATGTGCTGGTATCTTAATTTTTTTGCTTATTTAAGCATGGGCCTAAATGGACTCGAACCATCGACCTCACCCTTATCAGGGGTGCGCTCTAACCAACTGAGCTATAGGCCCGCATTTATAACCCTTGAGTGAAACCTCACTCAAAACTAAACAAAGACTCAAGAACGGTAGTTCCGTTACTCCTTAGAAAGGAGGTGATCCAGCCGCACCTTCCGATACGGCTACCTTGTTACGACTTCACCCCAATCATCTATCCCACCTTCGACGGCTCCCCCCTTATGGTTAGGCCACCGGCTTCGGGTGTTACAAACTCTCGTGGTGTGACGGGCGGTGTGTACAAGACCCGGGAACGTATTCACCGCGGCGTGCTGATCCGCGATTACTAGCGATTCCGGCTTCATGTAGTCGAGTTGCAGACTACAATCCGAACTGAGAATGGCTTTTAGAGATTCGCTTACCCTCGCGAGTTCGCTGCTCGTTGTACCATCCATTGTAGCACGTGTGTAGCCCAGGTCATAAGGGGCATGATGATTTGACGTCATCCCCACCTTCCTCCGGTTTGTCACCGGCAGTCTCACTAGAGTCCCCATCTTATTGCTGGCAACTAGTGATAAGGGTTGCGCTCGTTGCGGGACTTAACCCAACATCTCACGACACGAGCTGACGACAACCATGCACCACCTGTATGGATGTCCCGAAAGACTTCACCTATCTCTAGGCTATGCATCCTATGTCAAGACCTGGTAAGGTTCTTCGCGTTGCTTCGAATTAAACCACATGCTCCACCGCTTGTGCGGGTCCCCGTCAATTCCTTTGAGTTTCAGCCTTGCGGCCGTACTCCCCAGGCGGAGTGCTTATTGCGTTAACTCCAGCACTGAAGGGTGGAAACCCTCCAACACTTAGCACTCATCGTTTACGGCGTGGACTACCAGGGTATCTAATCCTGTTTGCTCCCCACGCTTTCGAGCCTCAGCGTCAGTTACAGACCAGCAAGTCGCCTTCGCCACTGGTGTTCCTCCATATATCTACGCATTTCACCGCTACACATGGAATTCCACTTGCCTCTTCTGCACTCAAGTTAACCAGTTTCCAATGACCCTCCACGGTTGAGCCGTGGGCTTTCACATCAGACTTAATTAACCGCCTGCACTCCCTTTACGCCCAATAAATCCGGACAACGCTTGCCACCTACGTATTACCGCGGCTGCTGGCACGTAGTTAGCCGTGGCTTTCTGGTTAGATACCGTCAATCTATCAGCATTCCCTCTGATAGCCCTTCTTCTCTAACAACAGTGCTTTACGATCCGAAAACCTTCTTCACACACGCGGCGTTGCTCCGTCAGACTTGCGTCCATTGCGGAAGATTCCCTACTGCTGCCTCCCGTAGGAGTTTGGGCCGTGTCTCAGTCCCAATGTGGCCGATCACCCTCTCAGGTCGGCTATGCATCATTGCCTTGGTAAGCCGCTACCTTACCAACTAGCTAATGCACCGCGGGACCATCCTTCAGTGACGCCTTAGCGTCTTTCCTCTTTCTATCATGCGATAAAAAGTCCTATGCGGTATTAGCAATCGTTTCCGACTGTTATCCCCCGCTGAAGGGTAGGTTTCCCACGTGTTACTCACCCGTGCGCCACTCACTTTGATAAGAACAAGTTCTTATCTCCGTTCGTTCGACTTGCATGTATTAGGCACGCCGCCAGCGTTCGTCCTGAGCCAGGATCAAACTCTCATGAAAGTTTCATGAGTCTTCGTTGACTCTTACTATTTACTAGCTTACATCTTTTAAGAGGTGTCCCTCTGTCTCGAATTTATTATTCGGGTTGTGATAGCTTCTCGCTATCCCCTACACATTCTTGGTTTGTTCTTTGTTTAGTTTTCAATGAGCTTCCGTTGCCCTTGCGACAACTCCTATATATTACTACAAGCTTTTTCGTTTGTCAACAACTTTTTTGTTCTTGTTGAACTTTTTTTCGCTCGTTCGTGTTCTCTCGTGAGAACTCCCTTATATTATCATCCTTTACTTCTTGCGTCAACACTTTTTTGTAACTTTTTTTCATTTTCTGTGATTTCATGTGTATGTTTGTCACTAATTAGCAAAGTCACTTTGTCTCGTGCTACAAGAACAAGGTAGCAAAAGCGCATATATGTTTCTAGGGCACTGCGAAGTAGATAGCGATACAACCTTCGAGTGAATTGTCATAGATCTAGCAACAGAGTGTTTTTGCTAAAGCAGCCGTTTCTTTAATTCGACCGTACCAGGAATCTAGCCATCTTCTTTCACCATCATTTTGCCGCTTCAATAGACTAAACACCTCACCGCAATGTAATCACTACATAGCGGTGAGGTGTCCGCTATTTTTAAAAATACTAACTTTTTCTAGGTCCCCACAAGATGTCGGAAAGCCTATTTTTATAGACGTTCGTTTAATTCTTTGGCTAAGTCTTCGAATCCTTCTTTACCTAATAAGGCAAACATATTTTTCTTATATGCTTCAACACCTGGTTGGTCGAATGGGTTGACACCGTTTAAGTAGCCTGAAATTGCCACGGCTATTTCAAAGAAGTAAATTAAGTGTCCTAATGAATATTCGTCCATCGCAGGAATCGTTACTAATAAGTTCGGTACTTGTCCGTCAGTATGAGCTAATAATGTTCCTTGGTATGCTTTTGTATTAACAAAGTCTACTGTTTGACCTTCTAAATATTGTAAGCCATCTAAGTTTTCTGCCATTTTCGGAATTGCAACATCATGTCTTGGCGTTTCCACTTTAATGACTGTTTCAAAGATATTACGCTTGCCTTCTTGGATTGTTTGTCCGATTGAGTGTAAATCAGTTGAGAAGTTAGCACTTGATGGGTAAATACCTTTGTAATCTTTCCCTTCAGATTCACCAAATAATTGTTTCCACCATTCGCTAAAATATTGTAATCCTGGTTCATAGTTGACGAGAATTTCAATATCTTTGCCTTTACGATGTAAGATATTACGGATAACTGCATATTGGTACGCTTCGTTTTCTGCTAAATCAGCTGAACTATACGCAGCCATCGCATCTGCTGCCCCTTTTATTAAGCGGTCCACGTCTGCGCCAGATACTGCGATTGGCAATAAACCAACAGCTGTTAATACAGTAAAGCGTCCTCCAATACCATCTGGAATAACAAAAGTTTCATATCCAGCCGCATCTGCTTCTTGTTTTAAAGCACCACGGGCTTTATCTGTTGTTGCATAAATACGTGTTACTGCTTCTGCTTCACCGTATTTTGCTACTAATTTTTCTTTTAAGACACGAAAGGCTATCGCCGGCTCTGTCGTTGTCCCTGATTTAGAAATAATGTTAATTGAGAAATCGCGGTCGCCAATTACTTCTAATAAGTCATGTAAATATGTAGAAGAAATACTGTTACCGGCAAATAAAATTTGCGGCATGCCTTTTTGACCAGCCTTTAAGTTATAGAACGAATGATTCAAGAAATCAATCGCTGCACGGGCACCAAGATACGAACCACCGATACCGATAACTACCAATACATCGGAGTCTGCTTTAATTTTTTCTGCAGCTGCTTTAATTCTTGTGAACTCTTCTTTATCATATGCTTGTGGCCAATCTACCCAATCGGTAAAGTCGCTGCCGGCACCTGATTTTTCGCGCAACATTTTGTCGACTGCAGTGACTTGGGTTTGTAATTGTGTTAACTCATGCTCATTAACATAATGCGATACTTTTGAATGATCAAATTTAATGTGTGACATTTCAATTATCCTTCTTTCTTGTTGTTTTGATTATAGCGATCATTTTCGATGTTTTCGATGGCTTCATTTATCCAGTGAGGTAATTTTTTCTCCATGGTAGCAAAGCCGATGGACGGGGTATAACGTTTGCGTCGCTTTTTCGGTCTTGCTGGAAATGGCGGTATGTTTAATTTGTTTAAGGCACGTATCGATAAACTAATCTTACCAGTATATTCATCGATATCTACGATGATAACTTTTACTTTTTGACCAACTTTAAATTGATGATCAAAATCGGTCACATACCCATGTCGACACTCCGATATGTGAATGAGTCCTTGCACCTCTTTGGATAAGCCAACGAACACACCATAATTTTGAACGCCGGTTACTTCTCCTTCGATAACATCGCCGATTTTAAATTCTGACATTATTACACCTCACATCAGCAGTGATTACTTAATGGTAATGCCTGTGATGACAACAGGTTCTACGGGTTTGTCTTGTGCACCTGTTTCTACTTGTTCAATCGCTAATACATTGTCAAATCCTGCTTTTACGTGTCCAAACACTGTATGGCGTTGGTCCAACCACGGAGTTCCGCCATTTTCAGCATAGGCTGTAATAATATCTTCTGGGAAACCTAATTGTTTCATTTGTCCTAACATTTGTGTTGGTACCATGCTGCTTGTGACGATGAAAAATTGACTGCCATTCGTATTCGGTCCTGCATTTGCCATTGACAATGCGCCACGAAGATTAAATAATTCGCGAGAAAACTCATCTTCAAATGACTCGCCGTAAATACTTTCGCCGCCCATACCTGTACCGGTTGGGTCACCTCCTTGAATCATAAAATCTTTAATCACACGGTGGAAAATCACGCCATCATAATAACCTTTTTTGGCTAATTCCACGAAATTTTCTACAGTTTTTGGTGCTTGGTCTTTAAACAACACCAATTCAATGTCACCTTTATTCGTATGCATAATGACATTTGTTTCTAATTGTTCAACATTTAGCTGTGGGAACATTCAGTGTCCGCCTCCTTTTGTTTGTTAAGGAACTGGGCGTAAGGCAAGAACAGTGTCTTTTACTAGGCAATGTCCTTTCAGCCTTATCAAACTTGTCACCCAATTCTCAAATGATAATCCTTTACTATCTTACCGCACTTTATTCAAAGTTTCAAAATTTTTTAATAGTTATTCTGCATTTTTTTTGATATGATAGAATAGTGTTTCCAGCGAAATGTGAAGATTTCTGCACACGAGATTCCGCAATTTCATTTTTGAGGAGAAATATTTATATGAACTTTCCACTGATAACCGCGATGGCTGCGATTATTTTTACGCAACTCATCAAATATCCGATTGCTAAATTATTTAATAAATCGAGAGCCAATATTGATATCGTCACCTCTACCGGTGGCATGCCAAGTTCTCACTCTGCTGCAACGAGTTCGTTGATTACAGCACTCATCTTACAATACGGGATTCACTCCCCTTACGTTGCCATCGCAACGGTCTTTGGCGTCATTGTCATGTTTGACTCAATGGGTGTGAGACGTCAAAGTGGTGAACAAGGTCTTATTTTAGATCAATTAGCTAAGGCGCACTTAAAACACGAAGCGACCGATTCAATTGGCGACTATCATCAAAACGAATATCAGAAGATGATTATCAAAAAATATTTAGGCCACAAACCTAGCGAAGTCATTGGCGGCGTGATTACAGGTATTATTTTAGCAATTATTTTATACCGTCTCTTCGGCTTAGCACTTGAATTACAATAATAACGGAGGTACTTTCCATTTGGAATTATATGATATAACGATTATTGGCGGCGGGCCTGTCGGGCTTTACACCGCCTTTTATGCAGAAATGCGTCAAGTAAAAGTTAAAATTATTGAGAGTTTAGAAAGTTTAGGCGGGCAACCAGCTCACTTGTATCCCGAAAAAACTATTTATGATATTCCTGGCTTTCCGGCGACGACCGGTGTTGTGTTAACGCAAAATCTTGTCGAACAGCTGAACCGGTTTGATACAACGATTGTACTCGGCGAAAAAGTGAACAACATTCATAAGAATGACGATGATATCTTTGAACTTACGACTCAAAAAGGTATTCATTATTCAAAATCGGTCATTATCGCTATAGGTAATGGTGCCTTTAGTCCACGTCGCCTAAATTTGCCGGAAGCAAGTTTCTATGAGGGACAAAACTTACATTATTATGTCAACCGTTTAACGCAATTTGAAAATACGGATGTTGTTATTTGTGGCGGCGGCGACTCAGCAGTTGATTGGTCCTTAATGCTCGCACCAATTGCTAAATCAGTCACCCTATTGCATCGGCGTCCACAATTTCGCGCAATGGAACATAGTGTATCATTACTCGAACAATCGTCCGTCAATGTCTTAACCCCATATATCCCAACAAAAATTATTGGCGACCAGCAGCAATTATCTGCCATTGAAATCACAGAAGTACGAGGAGAAAAAACAATTGAATTGCCTGCTGACCACTTTATTGTCAGCTATGGTTTTTCATCCAGTATCGGTAATATTAAAGATTGGGGAATCGCAACGAAGGGCAATAAAATCCCTGTTTCCAGCTATTATGAGACTAATGTGCCTGGTATTTTTGCAGTCGGTGATATTGCCAGTTATGATGGCAAAATTGATATTATTGCGACCGGTTTTGGTGAAGGACCTACCGCTGTTGGTAATGCAATTTCATATTTTGACCCAACACGCAAACGCCAGCACCTACATAGCACCAGTCTATTTGAAGCATAACATGAATCACTCAGGTAAAAAAACCTACCAAAATCTATACATAATAGACTTCCCGTTAACTTGAGCAAAATAAACATAGTGTAAGCGCGGGCGTTTTGATTTGAATCACTGGAAAATATAGTGCGACTTGAACTACTGGAGTAGAGGTCGTAGAAGCACCCTCGGCGCTTCAAGAACTATGCTAAGTGGATGTCAAGTCAATCCGAGCGAGCCGGGTAAAAAATACGCCAGAGATATGAGCGCTCCAAGCGTTTTGTGTAGTGGAAGACAAGTCAGCCCAAGCGTACCAGAAAAAGGAGAAACAAACATGTCAAATTTATTAAAACAAACATTATTAGAAAAAAGAGCCTATGAATTATTAGAGCAACGCGGTGTAACCGTTCGTGATATTGCCGAAATCGTTTATGAATTACAAGCAAAATACGTACCGGACTTAACCATTGAGCATTGCGAAGAAAATGTCCATGCAGTCTTACGTAAACGCGAAGTACAAAATGCTGTTATCACCGGTATTGAAATCGATATCGCTGCCGAACAAAATCATTTTTCGCCATTATTATGTGATTTATTAATGCGTGACGAGGGATTATATGGTATCGACGAAATCTTGGTATTATCTATCGTCAACGTGTATGGTTCAATCGGTATGACAAACTTTGGTTTTGTTGATAAAACAAAACCTGGTATTATCGGTCGCTTAGATTCAGCCAAAGATTCACACTGCAATACCTTTATCGATGATATTATCGGTGCTTTAGCTGCTGCTGCTGCGAGTCGTATCGCTCATTCTCAACCAAAAGATGATGATGTCAACGAAGTCTTATCACCAAAAACTGTGTATAAAAACAATAAATAATAAGCAATTTGGGCAACAAGCACACTCTCTTTCTGATAGAGAACGCTTGTTGCCCAATCTATTTTGTTCAATCGTTACGATAATTAGCTGAATTAATCATTGTCGACAAAATTGCCTTTACCATTTACACGCGATTCACCAAAAATGCGACCATCTCGGTGAATATGCAAACCCACTAAGTCTCCACCATACACAGCACCTGCATCGATACCAACTTTATCTTGTTGCTGCCAAATGGTTAAATTACTGAAATCACCATTAAGATAAGGTAATGGTGTGTGGCCGAACAAGAATTTTTTACCGGTATTATTTGCCGCTTGATGGAACTCATCACGTATCCAATAAAAACGTGTCGGTTCTGACGCTTTCCAATCATCAATCGCTAAATCAACGCCTGCATGGACAATAACCCAATCGCCATACTCGATATAATAGGGCAAAGATTGAATCCACGACTCCAACCACGGCTGACGCTCTTTAACATATGCGACTAAATCATCCAATGACAAGCTACTTAATGCTTCTGGTGTATCGCCGGTTAATTCTGACAAGGTCGTGATACCACTATTACGTTGATAACGCGGCCAATATTTTTCAGCATCTGTTAAAAATTCCAACAGCATTGCTTCATGATTTCCACGAATAATTTTGGCATCATGGTGATTTTGTAAGTCAATCGCAATTTGTAGAGTTTCTTTGATTTTCGGTCCGCGGTCGACTAAGTCCCCTACAAAAATTAATTGCTCATGTTCTCGGTCCCATTCTTTTAATAATTGTTTTAACATATCGGCCATGCCATGGACATCTCCGATAACAAATGCTCGTTCCTTCATATGATTCTCCTTTTTAGGTTCGTTCAGGTTGGCTTGACACCCACTTCGCATAGCTCTTGAAGCGCAATGGCGCTTCGGCGTATTTTTAATCCGGCTCGCTCGGATTGACTTGACGTCCACTTTGCATAGCTCTTGAAGCGCAATGACGCTTCGGCGACCTCTGCTCCAGTAGTTCAAGTCAGAACATCCTCGCTCGCACTATGTGTTCCAGTGGTTCGAGTCAGAACGTCCTCGCTCGCACTATATTTATTCCGGTTCCAACTCGCTGAAATGACTCCACTTCAAAAGCCGCCGTTGTGCGTTTCACGCACGCCGTTGGCTTTCTCCAGTGGTTCATTTCAAAGCGCTCGTTGTCACACTATATGGATGCCGGCTCGTTCGGGTTGACTTGACGTCCACTTCGCATAGCTCTTGAAGCGCTGATGGCGCTTCGGCGACCTCTGCTCCAGTGGTTCAAGTCAGAACACCCTCTCTCGCACTATATTTTTCTCAATGTATTTTTTTGAGTTTTAGGCCGATGCGTTGTTTTTCTATTTCTAATTTTATGACTTCGACGTCAACGATGTCGCCTACTGATAGAACTTCGCTTGGGTGTTTTACTTTTCGTCCTTGTTCTAATTTTGAAATGTGAATCAATCCATCTTGTTTCACACCGATATCGACAAAGGCACCAAAATCGACCACATTACGAACGACGCCTTCCATTTCCATTCCTAACGATAAATCTTCCATCGACAATACATCACTACGTAAAATTGGTGTCGCTTGTCCGTCACGAATATCTGCTGTCGGATTTTTTAAACCAGCAATAATATCTTTAAGTGTCTCTGCTCCAACCGCTAATTGCGCTGCTGTTTCCTCAATATTCAATGTATTCAATACATCATTAACTTCCTCAGACCCGATATCCGATAAGGATAAATCTAATGATTTTAATAATTTTTTGGCAACATCGTAACTTTCCGGATGGATATTGGTTTGGTCTAATGGATTGTCCCCGCCAACTACACGTAAAAATCCAATGGCTTGTTCATAAGTTTTTGGTCCTAAACGTTTCACGTCTTTAACTTGGCGTCTCGATGTAAAACTACCTAATTCTTCACGCAAGGCAATGACATTTTGTGCGGTTGTTTTTGTTAAACCTGACACATGTTGTAATAATGGGGCACTTGCTGTATTAATATCCACACCCACTTGGTTTACAGCGACATTAACAACGAAATCTAATTGCTCAGTTAATGCTTTTTGTGCCACATCATGTTGATATTGGCCGACACCCATTGATTTTGGATCAATTTTTATCAATTCAGCTAATGGGTCTTGGACACGGCGCGCAATGCTGACGGCACTTCGCTCGGACGCTTCCCACTCTGGAAATTCTTGACGCGCAATTTCACTGGCGCTGTAGACAGATGCACCGGCTTCACTGACAACTAAATAATGTACTGGGCGCGATAATGTTTTAATCACTTCGCTGACAAATTGTTCCGACTCACGGCTTGCTGTTCCATTACCAATCGCAATTAAGGTAACCTGATGTTTTTCAATTAAGTCAACAAATGGTTTACGTTCCTTCGCCCAGCGTGCTTTTTGACCTGCTCGACTATCGCTCCCCTTATGTGCAATATGTGGGTAAATAACTGCTTTATCCAGTACAGTACCTGTTTCATTAATAATGGCTAATTTACAACCGGTACGATACGCTGGGTCGAACCCCATAATAACTTGACCTTTTAGCGGTGCGGTTAAGAGTAAGTTACGTAAGTTTTCACCAAATACTGCAATGGCTTGTGCGTCAGCACGTTCAGTCGCTTCATTTCGTAATTCCCGCTCGATAGCTGGTGCGATAAAGCGTTTGTAAGCATCAGCAATCGCTGCTTCGACTAATGGTAATTGTTCATGTGGCAATGTATGCTCAATGAAACGTTGTTGGATATAACGCAAGGCGGGAGCTTCGTCAACGTGTAACGCTACTGACAAGACCCCTTCTTTTTCGGCACGATTAATTGCTAAAATACTATGTTCACGAACTTTTTCAATTTTTTCGCTGAAGTCATAATACATATGATAGACGCCTTGTGCATCGATGGATTCATCTTTTACTTTCGTCACTAATAATGCATTGTAGCGACTATATTTACGGATAAATTCACGGTACTCTGCATTATCCGACACCCATTGTGCTAAAATTTCGTGCGCACCTGTAAGGGCTGCATCAATATCAACGATGTCTTCTGTAATATAATCCGCTGCCTTATCTGTCACACTGTGTTTTTCAGTATTGGTTAATAACCATTGCGCTAATGGCTCTAAACCTTGTTCGATAGCAATCATGGCTTTTGTGCGACGTTTTTGTTTGTATGGACGGTACAAATCTTCGACTTGTTGCAAGGTTTGCGCTTGCTCAATCTGTTGTGCTAATTCGTCTGTTAACTTATCTTGCTCGCCGATTAATCGAGTAACTTCTTCTTTACGTTCTGATAAATTTTGTAAATAACCAAAACGTTGTTCAATGGTATGAATTTGCACTTCGTCTAATGACCCGGTCACCTCTTTACGATAACGGGCGATAAATGGGATGGTGCTCCCTTCAGCTAACAAGTTTAATGTAGCTTTGACTTGTTCAACTGAAATTGATGTTTCTTTACTGATTTGTTGATGAAATACTGTATCTGACATGGTAACTCCTTATTCTGGCTCCAATTCGCTGAAATGTCTCCACTTCAAAAAGCTCCTCTGTGCGTTTTGCGCACGACGTTGCTTTTCTCCAGTGGTCCATTTCATAGCGCTCATTGTCGCACTATGGTTTATTCTGGCTCGCTCGGACTGACTTGACATCCACTTCGCAAAACGCTTGGAGTGTTTGACACACTCCCACGCTTTTTGCTCCAGTGGTTCAAGTCAAAACATCCTCGCTCGCACTATGGTTTAAATTTTGTTTAATGTTAGTATACCACAAAATTGGTGTTAACGGTTGAATTGATTGCGCCTTTGGGCAGATATCCGCTAATGATAGGTTCTAAAAGACAAAAAACTCTTACAGCTCGACACTGTAGGAGTTTTACATTGACTTCCAATCTATTTTGTTGAATTTCTTTCAACAATTTTATATGGTAACAACACGTGACGCTCTTCGATTTCTTCGTTAGCCATAATTTTTGTCAATAAACGCATCGCAACCGCACCTAGGTCATACAATGGTAATTGGATTGACGTTAGTTTTGGTCGTACGATTGAACAGTAAATAGAGTTATGGCTCGTAATAATTTCAAAGTCGTCTGGTACTGCAATATTGCGGTCTTGCAATTCATTCAATAAGGCAACTGCTGCTTCGTCATTCGTCACAACAGCCGCTGTAGCACCTGCCGCATGAACTTGGCTATAGAGTGTTTCGCCAGCATTAATATCAAATTCACCTTGAATAATCATTTCTTCGTCAGGTTTTAGACCTTTAGCTTCGTATGCTTGTACATATCCTGGCACATTGTGATAACGGTTGATTTCATGGCTTTCTGGACCAGTAATCAACGCAATTCTTTCGTGACGATTTAATAATAATTCTGTCGCTTCACGAATCGCATCTAAATAACGAATATTAACCGTTGAAAAATCATCGCCTTCAGCAACTGTACCCGCCAAAACAACGGGTGTATTCGTTCGTTTAATCTCACGACGTAATGGTGCTTCAATTGAATTACCTAAATAGATAATTCCATCAACTTGTTTCGCCAATAATGTATTAAACACTTGCACTTCTTTTTCAGGATTTTCATCTGAATTAGCTAAGATAATGTTATATTTATACATTACTGCAATATCATCAATCCCGCGCGCCAATGATGCGAAGAACACATTGGACACACTTGGAATAATCACACCGACAGTGGTTGTACGTTTACTCGCTAACCCACGCGCTACCGCGTTCGGACGATAATCTAAACGTTGAATGACATCATTTACTTTCTTTCTAGTTGCTGGTTTTACGTTCGGATTACCATTCACAACTCGAGAAACTGTTGCCATTGAAACGCCGGCTTCTCGAGCAACATCATAAATTGTAATTGTTTGCTTTTCCATTAGCATTTCCCCTAATTAGTTTATTTCTTATATGGTTTAAATGTAACACAAACAATCACCGATTGCAAGCGTTTTATTTACAAAAATGGTTATATTTATCGGCAATTATATGAAAAAATGTTGAAGTTTTAATGAAAGTAAAACCAATAGCCCTCTCATCGCATTTTTGCATACTTTTGCCAAAAAAATACAACCCAAATCGTCATGATATTATCACGTTTTGAGTTGCATCATTGAATTCATTTATTACACTATCGATTTCGTCAATATCAATAATGGATTCCGATTACGCTCTTTTTACAGCATCTTTAGCTTCTTCTGCTTTTTCTTTTGTTTTGTCAGCTGCTTCTTCTGCTTTTTCTTTGGCTGCGTCTGCCACATCTTGTGCTTTGTCTTTTGCATTATCAGCTGCAACTTTGACATCATCAGCAACGTCTTCCGCTTTGTCTTTTGCACCTTCTGCCGCATCTTGTGCTTTGTCTTTTGCGTCTTGTGCTACATTTTCTGCCTTAGCTTTAGCATCTTCATAGGCTTTTTTGCCTTCGCCTTTTAATTCATCGAATTTAGTGCTTAAGTTTTCAGCTTGTAACATCATGTTTAATTTGATGTCATCAGATACTTCAGTTGCTGTTTCAGCAGCAGCATCGTATAATTCAACGCCTTTTTCAATCGCTAAGTCTTTATAGTCTTTTGCGCGGTCTAACATATTATCGACTTCATTGGTGAAGTCTTTACGTAAATCTTCGCCTGCTTTTGGTGCGTATAGTAAAGCCGTAATTCCAGCTACCGCTGCACCAAAGATTGCACCTAGTAAAAAGCCACCATTATTATTTTGTCTTCTCATCATGATTCCTCCTAAAAAATTAATTATTGATTAATCGTAATTTCGCCAGCAGTCTTAGACGGTTCACGCTCTGCTAAAGCATATAATTCACGCTCTAATTCGCTCATAGGGTCTTTCACTGCAACGACAGTTTCCGTTTCAGGCACCGCAACGACTTCAGATTTTGGACTAGCTGTCACAAAATCCTTTGCTTTTGAAAGATTGCGTGTTGTTTTGATGAAACGTTGGACACGAGACGGTTTTCGTTTACCGATACCGCTAATTAAATTCGTGGCAGTATCCTTAGCAGAAACATTAATTTCTGACACCGTTTCACCTAAATCGCCGATTGCACCGAACAATGGGTCAGTTTTTGATAATTTTCCATTAACATCATCCATTAATGCATTCGTCTTATTAAGTAATGCTTCCACTTCAATTGATAAACTATCAACATCTTTAGTGACAACATCAATGGTTGTATTTACTCGTTGAATCGTTAGTTGCAAATCTGAAATTAATTTGGGTAATTTACCCAATGATAAGCACACGACCACAACCAGTGCTGCAAATGCGATAGCAGCAATTAAAGCAGCTACTCCTCCTAAAGTCATGGTTATATCACGCTCCTAGTCAAATTTTTGGTACTTTTACTATAACACGATTTGTCTACTTTTGACAAATGATTTGCATGCGTTTCCAGTTATTTTTTCACAAAACCGTTTATTTATTGCCTATCTCTATCGATTTGTTTCATTGCATTTATCGGATAAAATCCGTAAAATAATACATAGATTGAACAAGAGGGAGGCTATCTTATGAATCAACCTGAGCAATGGTCCATGAATTTTATTCAAAAATTTCTTATTGATAATAGCGAAAAACTTATCTTTTTAATAGTACAACTTGGAATAACCGTGATATTGTTTATGGTCATCAAATTTTTCATTGACCGACTCTTCGACACTACTGTCAAAAAT
Source organism: Aerococcaceae bacterium zg-1292 (assembly GCA_016126655.1). Lineage (GTDB taxonomy): Bacteria > Bacillota > Bacilli > Lactobacillales > Aerococcaceae > Globicatella. The sequence goes on from CP065955.1 coordinate 1,713,483, forward strand.
CGATTACGCTCGACTGCCCCTCAACGGGTCTCCACTATCACGACTGTCTTGAGAAATGCAATCAATTATTTATTATATTTCTTTTTATTTTATGCACTGCTTTCAATTCTTGGATTTCCAATGGGAACACTGGTTGCGAGTGCTGGGATTGCTGGTGTTGCCTTTGGTATGGGCGCAAAGGAATTTGTTACCGATGTAATTAATGGTGCCTTTATTATTTTTGAAGGACATTTTGATATTGGTGAAGTGATTGAACTACCGGCGCAACAAATTATTGGGACGATTCAACAACTCGGTATTCGTTCAACGACGATTAAAGGTTTTAATGGTAGTCTATATTATATTCCCAACCGTGAGTTAAAAATTGTAAATAATCTAAGTCGCAATGACCGCAATGTCTATATTGATATCCCGCTTCAATCCAGCGAAAACTTGGCGGAAATTGAAGCGATTATTCAACGCGAAACCTTGGTAATTCAACAGCAATACGCGGAATTCATAACGGGCGAACCGGTGATTTTAGGTTTAATTGCTAATCACTACCGTTCTTTTGACTACCGTATTATTTTCTCGATTAAAAACAGTGACTACACACGGCTCGCCAGCCAATTTTACAGTCATTATTTCAAAGCATTACCACCACTTGAATTCAAAAAGCAGCGCGACATCTATTAGTCGCGCTGCTTTTTGAGGTTGTTCGAGATTGAGTGCCTATGGTCGCAATACAAGCTCTATAGAGATACAAGTTTTATAGTACTTAATTTCTAATGACCGCATAGAAATGGTCTAGAACATTGTTTCATTATATTTCTTAAACTTCGCATCGGTAGCTAAGTTTAAGACGAATATGATATAATCCCGAGTTTATCACCAAAAATACATAGAAAACACTATCAACGTTGATTTGATGGTGTTTTTTTGAATATTTTCAGCAAAAAGCTTGTTGTGTATGGTTATGTATGATATAATAGAGATATGGCATTTATTAGAACTACAAAAAATAAAAAAGGTAGACAACACGTCTATCTTGTTGAAGGTTACCGTGAAAATGGTAAAGTTAAGCAAAGAATTATTCATAAATACGGACTTTTGGATGAATTAGAAGCTCAGGAACCAGGAATTTTGGATAGATTGAAACGAGAAGCTAAGGAGAATTCTCAAATTAATCCTGAAAAATTGACCGTCGATTATTCACTAAAAGACTCTATGAATCGACCCGATTTAAAATATGGTTGGAAAATATTAGAGGATATCTATTCAACACTCAAATTAGATCACTATTTTTCTTTCCACCAATCAGAAAAATCGGATACTAATTTATCACAAGTCGCTCAATTACTTTTCTTTCAACGGATTTTAAAGCCAGATAGTAAGCACAAAACTTTTATCTCACAAGAACATTTATTTGGTAATTGGAACGTCCCTTATAATGCAGTCTATCGCTCATTAGATCAATTTGATCAACTAAAAAATGATCTACAACAGCATATTCACCGAGAAATTACGCAACTAACTGACCGTAAAGCGACGCTTGTCTTTTATGATGTCACTAACTACTATTTTGAAGTTGATGTTCCTGATGAAGATGTTGTTGATGAGGAAGGAAATGTTATCGTAGAGGGGCTAAGAAAACGTAGAGCAAGTAAAGAATATCGTCGGGACCCAATCGTTCAATTAGGTTTATTTATGGATTCAAACGGGATTCCTATCTCATACAAACTGTTCCGAGGTAATTTTTCAGATCCAAAAACCTACATCCCAGCAATTCAGGAAGCGAAAAAACAATTCGGGATTGAGCGCTTGGTGGTAGTCGCTGATAAGGCAATGAATAGTGCGGATAATCTGCTTGAGATGCTTTCAAAAGAAGATGGATGGATATTTTCTCAAAAGCATCGTGACAGACGTGGTGCACCAAAAGATATTCAAGAACACATTTTAGATACATCAGACTGGGCATATAACCAGACTCTAACCTTTGCGAAAAAAAGCTATATTCGTACCCGAAAACTAGGAACAGGCAAGAATGCACCGCAAGTACAAGAGAAAGTACTTATCACATGGAATGAAAAGTATGCGATTAGAGAAAAATTGAGACGAGAAGGCGCATTAGAATACGCAAGTAAGTTAACGAATGCAGAATTATATCGCCAAACCAGTAAAAAAGGTGGAAAAAAATATCTAGATGTTACCTATATCGATTCAGCAACAGGAGAGGTCTTACCTTATTCCCCTGTCGTCCAAATTAATCAAGAGGAAGTGGATTTTGACGCACAATTCGATGGAATTAATGTTTTAGTGACGAGTGAAATCGATAAAGAAGACGATGAAATTATTGAGGCTTATCAAGAGCTATCCAAAATAGAGGATTGTTTTCGTGTGACAAAAACAGAGTTTGAAAGCCGCCCAGTTTATGTGCGAAAACCAAGTCATATTGAGGGACATTTTTTAATCTGTTTTGTTTCCTTAGTGTTAATGCGACTACTGCAACATACAATTCAGTGGAAAATGAGTCCGCGAAAAATAGTAGAAGCATTAAATAGTATGGAAGCAACCCCTTTAGTTCAAGGATTTTATCGTGTTCAACAATCAGAACTAATGGATGAACTGAATAACTATTTAGGCATTCACTGGACAAAAGGCGTTGTGCGTGTGGAAGAAATAAATAGTTATGGAAAAAAATGCATACACAACACCTTGTCAGCGATGAAAACCTCTAAGAAAGCTTGATATACCAGCTTTTTTAGAGGTTTTTCTACTTTTTTGGTGATAAACTCGGGAAAAGCAGCGCGACATCTATTAGTCGCGCTGCTTTTTGAGGTTGTTCGAGATTGAGTGCCTATGGTCGCAATACAAGCTCTATAGAGATACAAGTTTTATAGTACTTAATTTCTAATGACCGCATAGAAATGGTCTAGAACATTGTTTCATTATATTTCTTAAACTTCGCATCGGTAGCTAAGTTTAAGACGAATATGATATAATAAACTTACAAAAAAGGAGTGATACACATGACTGTTAAAGAAGAGTTAACAATGATTTTCGAACAAAATGTTAAACATTACGATGAAACAGAAGCAAATATGATTTTACAGTTACTTTATTTCATTAATGCAAAACATAAACAAGCAAATAGAACTTCCCTTGACGAAACACGTACAGCAATCACTCAAGCGCGTCAGAGACAGACAAAAAAATATACAACCGTTGCTGAAATGAGAGCAGGGATTTTAAATGAGATTGATAATTGAAACGACAGCTAAATTCAGACGTGATTACAAAAGATTATATAGAAAACATTACGACATGGATAAATTAGATACAGTTATCGAGCTGATTCAACAACAAGAAATGGAAATTCTTGCTAAAAAATACCAAACCCATACGTTAAAAGGTGAATTTCAGGGTATTCAAGAATGTCATATTGAAAAAGATTGGCTATTGATGTATGAAATTATTCAAAATGAACTCGTATTATTATTGATGCGAACAGGTTCACATGATGACTTATTTTGATAAATCATTTAACCGGGTATATTCTCACTAAAAATGAATGCATATACCACTTTTTCGTGTGTCATCAATACATGCCCAACTCCTAATTCGAGCTCACTTGGAGTTGAAGTGACTTCTACATCACATAGACTCAGAAGCCCTAGTCACTGCTACGCTCTCCTATCCTAATGTTTTAAACCAAAACTTTCACGCTCACGCTTTGTTTTATTCCTCTCATTATTCGTATTAGAATTTCATATCTACGATAAAAGATGTCCCACCACGTATGGCAAGGGCTTGTTCCTTAATTATATCACAGCAGAAAACTTTGCAAAGCAAGGTTTTTAAGGTAACCAGGTCGATGTACACATGAAAAACGCCTAGAAAATTATTTATATTTCATATACTGTAATATTTTTTGAACACAGTACGGCTTTGTTTACTTATATTATGCTTCAAACTTTTTCTCCATATAATTTGCCAAGTAGAAAGCAAATATAATGTCTGTCCCCTCTGTCCCCTCTGTGTCCACGGCTCGCCAGCCAATTCTACAGTCATTATTTCAAAGCATTACCACCACTTGAATTCAAAAAGCAGCGCGACATCTATTAGTCGCGCTGCTTTTTGAGGTTTTGTTCGTGGTGGAGTGCTTACTCCCTGAATTCCACTTCGCATAGCTCTTGAAGTGCCTTAGCGCTTCGGCGAACTCTGCTCCAGTGGTTCATTTCAAAGCGCTCATTGTCGCACAATGTTATTTCAATTGAAACATCAATATAGCGGCAGCAATGGCTACGTTTAGGGACTCTACGCGGTTTGACATTGGTATGTATACGGATGCATCTGCTTGTTCAATCCATCGTTGCGCTACACCTTGTCCTTCATTACCGACGATTATTGCTGCCCGTTCCAATGCTGTAAAGTTGTGATATGGCTGTGCTGCTTGATGCAAAGCGGTGGCTAGTATGGTAAATCCTTGCTGCTTTAACTGCCGCACTGCCGTGTCTACTGGCATCGACACGACTGGCAAATGCCAGAGGGACCCTTGTGTGGCACGGAGTACTTTATCATTATATAAATCAACTGTACCATCTCCAAGGATGACCGCATCATAATCAGCGGCATCTGCTGTACGGATAATCGTTCCCAAATTACCTGGATCTTGTACAGCATCGACAATCAACACACGACGTAGCACTTGCGGCAATTTATCCACCGCTACCATTTCAACCACAGCAAACACACCTTGAGACTGTTGTGTTTGACTAAGTACATCCACACAGTGATTGGCTAACAAGACCATTTCTTGGCAGGCGGATTGCCAACGCAAGACATCATGGGTGTCGACATATTGCTGGGATACAATAATCGTACGAATTGTCTGATTAGATTTGACGGCTTCTTCAACCAAATGCTCGCCTTCAACTAAATACGCTTGCGCTTTCTTTCTCCCTTTACTCGTCAACAATTTATGCCAGTCTTTTAATTGACTATTTTGCTTTGAAGTAATTGCTTTCATCATCTTAACGTGTCAATCGGTAAATGGCTTCTGCATAAATCGCAGTGGCACGTAACAAATCATCAATCGCTAGAAATTCATTGGCTTGATGCATAGTGTCGATAGAATCAGGGAATAGAGCACCATAAGCAACACCACGTGGCATTAAACGTCCATAAGTTCCACCACCAATAGTCATTTCATGTCCTTTTAATCCGGTTTGGTTTTCATACACTTCTAATAATGTAGCTACTAACGGGTCATCTGCCGGCACATAATGTGGTTCTTTCGATTCACCTATCGCTAATTCAAAGTCATAATGACTTAATGTTTTTGCAAAACGTTCACCCATCACTTCAGGTGTCGTCCCTTCCGGGAAGCGGAAGTTCAATACGATATGTCCACCTTTTTCAGCACGATAAGACACGATACCAACGTTCATGCTAACATCACCCATAACTTCATGATGGTGGGCAACCCCGACTTTGTCCGCTGTAAAATCTTCATGCAATTCCGTCGCTAATAATGTAATAAAATCATCGGCTGCATGATTATCAAAAGCAAATTCAACTAAAAATCGTGCTAAATACGTGGCGGCATTACGGCCTTTTTCTGGTGTCGAACCATGAGCTGCTTTACCTACTAATGTAAAGACTGCCTCATCACCGTTAATGTCAACGTGCCCTTTTAAATCATGTTCATTTAAGAAATCTGCATATAAATCAGCCACACTTGGTTGTAATCCTTTTACCGTTGCGGTGACATCTTGGATAACCATATTTTCACGCAAGCCACCGTCAAAGGCAACCAAATGTTGAGCACCTTCTTGTGCTTTGGAAGCCATAGACAATGTCAAACTCACATTACCTTTTTCACCATTGATAATTGGAAAGACTGCATCCGGTGAAAAACCGAAGTCAGGCATTTCCGCATGTTGAAAATAGTGATGCATACATTGCCAGCCACTCTCTTCATCGGTACCAACAATTAAGTGGATGCGTTGGTTAAATTCATACCCCAGTTCACGTAATAATTTAATCGCAAAATAGGCTGCCACCGTTGGGCCTTTATCATCACTTGAGCCACGGGCATAAATTCGATTATCTTTAACGACTGGCTCAAACGGATTAGTGTCCCAACCTGTACCAACTGGCACAACATCGACGTGACCTAAAATACCTAATAATTGTTCCCCTGAACCAACTTCAACGCGTCCTGCCCATGGACCGAATTGTTTGGTTTCAAAGCCGTCTTCTTGAGCCATTTTCATAAATTCTTCTAACGCTGCTTTAGGTCCCGGACCTACCGGAGCCTCTGCTGTTGCTTTATCATCTTCTCTTACAGATGGGACACGTAATAATCGAAATAAATCTTCGAATAATTGTTCTTTGCGTTGTTCTACTTCTGCTAACCAATTTACCATTGATTTTCCTCCATATATTTGTTTTTATTTTTTGTATTCATTGCCTTAACAGGCATTTTTTATAATCGAAACGCTGAGATTCTTATCGTGTGCATCAACCGATACGTTCACGCTAAAGGGTTACTATTGATAACCAAAATACTGTCGTGCCTGAAATATGATTTGTCTGTTACTGCGGTCGAACTGACTCTACGACTATGACAAAAGGTTGAAGTGGAAGTACGCTCTAAGAACTGAACATAATAGCCACTTCAGCACCTGTCTTATGGCATTACTCGTACGGCAGTAGCTACTTCCTATCGCTAAGCGCTAGCACTAAGCGACTTGAGTCAACTTTACTTTTCTGAGCACAACACCCGTGATTCAAATGCGTATCTCTCGATTATTTCAATCCATACGGTGCCAGACTTTTACGTTCTTCATCATTGAGCGGTCGAAATTCGCCGACTGCTAAATCTTCCGGTAGTACGAGTGGACCCATTGATAATCGGTGTAGACGGACGACTGTGCAGCCAACTTTTTCAAACATCCGTTTGACTTGATGGAATTTCCCCTCTTGAATCTCCACTTCAATGCGTGATTGATACGTATCAGGATTGACATGGAGTATCTCTAACTTAGCCGGCAATGTCGTAAAATCACCCAGATGAAGGCCTTTTTCAAATTTGACTACCATCTCTTCGGTGACGATACCATCAATTTCAGCGTAGTAACGTTTAGCCACATGACGTTTGGGTGACAAGAGTTGATGCGACAACTGACCATTATTCGTCAATAATAACAACCCAGTCGTATCAATATCCAATCGCCCTACCGGGAATAAGTTCAAATGCGACAATTCAGGTCCTATCCAATCAATCACGGTTTCATGATAATTATCCTCCGTCGCACTAATAATCCCTTCCGGCTTATTCATCAATAAATAGCTAAACGCTTCGTATTGAACCACTTCCTCGCCAACTTTGACTATATCATTTTGCTCGTCAATCGATATGACCTTTTTAACAACCTTATCATTTACACTAACCCAGCCGTTACTCAGTAATTGTTTTACCTCTTTGCGGCTACCAAATCCTGTATGAGCTAAAAATTTATCTAATCTCATCTTAGAACATTCTCAACTTCTCTTGTAAATCCTGGTGTTTATTTCCGATAACCAATGATAATTTACCGAATAGTGCTAAAACACCACCGTAAACAACTGCGGCTAATAGTACGGTAACTAGGATTTTGATAAAGGTAACCAGGCGACCCACCGGTCCAAATAATGCGTTAAATGACACATTCCAAAAACCAGCAGACAATGCCATTAAGACTGCAGCTGTTACAATAATGACCGTATCCGGTAACATCGCTTTAAAGTCCAACGAAACTAATTGATGAATCTTCCATAACATTAAGCCACTTGTTACTAAAAAGGCAATTAAGGTCGAAGCAAGTGCGCCATGTGCATGGAATAAAGCGACGAATGGAAACTGTAGGATGACTTTGACTAATAATCCTATCGCTAAATATTTAATCGCTAAACGACGGTAATTCATCGACTGTAAAATCGTTGATAATAAGGTATAAGCACCTAAAATAATACTCAAGTACGACGCAGTCACCAATAACCCTGGTCCTTGCTCACTACCATTGGCATAGAATAATGTATACATATTATCCGCAATACTCGCCATACCTAATGCTGCTGGTAACATAAAGATTAAAAAGACTAGCGAAATCTTCTCGATTAATTGTGCTGCCTTTTTCACTTCAGCATTGGCATATAAACGAGTAATCAATGGAATGGATGACAATGACATACCTATCGCCACAGAAATTACAATCATAATCAGTTTGTCCACGTCATGACTCATGGTACCATACATCACTTTAATATCACTTGATAAGATGGTCGTCGTCATTTCTAAAATTTGTCTAAATGAGAACAAATCAACCATTTGCGCAATAATGATACCTGAACCTAGTAAGATAAATGGCACACTGTCTACCATCAGTAATTTCATACTCGTTTTAAAATCAAGTTCGGTGCTATCTTCTGAACGCTCAAACAACAATTGAATAATCGGGCGGCGCTTGATGTAGACAATTACCAAATAAAGTAATGATAAAAGCGCACCGATAAAGGCTGCAAACGTTGAATGAGCAACTGCTGAGGTGACATTACCGTGCAATAGTTGCATAATTGCATAGGTTGCCACTAATAAGTATACGACCCGTGCAATTTGTTCTAAAATTTGCGAGACAGCCGTCGGTACCATATCTCCAAACCCTTGGAAATAGCCGCGTAACAAGCTCATCACTGGTAAAATCAATAAGGCAGGTGCTAGTGAACGAATCACGACAATAGCGGCAGCCGGTGTATCTGTTGCGGAATTATATGCAATAAATGGTGCCGATATGTAGAGGAGCAGTGCCGAAATTAAACCAGTCGCTCCCATCACAATTAAACTATTTCTGAATAATTTATCGGCGACTTTATACTCTTTACGTGCATTATAATACGCCATTTGTTTAGCAATCGCACTTGGGAACCCTGCGGTCGAAATCGCTAAAAAGAGTGAGTACGGGCGATATCCCACACTGTACAGCGCATTGGCATTGGTAAATTCTCCGCCTAACCAAGTCGCCCATGGAATGACGTATAGCGCACCTAAAATGCGTGAAATTAAGTTACCAATCGTCAACCATGCAGTGCCTTTGACAAAGGATACTTGTTCTTCTGCCACTTCTTCGACTTGAATATCATCATGGCCTAAGACATCTTCCAATACTTTATCCGTTAAAATTGGCTCTTCAAAATATTGGGTTGACTCGCTCACCTGTTCACTAAGCGCATCAATCGTTGAGGCATCGGCATTGTCTAAGGTAACCGGAGATGGTTCAGCTGCCGCATCATCACTTTTTACTGCTGCTTCTTCCATTGGTTGTTCATTGTCTGCATCTTGAAGCGAACTAGAAATGACACCCGTCTCCTCATCAGACTCAAGTTCTACCGATATTCTTTCCGTTTCTTTTTCGGGTGAGACTGGCTCCATCACTTCAACGGATTCAGTACGAAAAACAGCAGCGTCGTCTATCCCTTCTTCGTCATCGTCAATATCATCAGTCACTGGCTTTCTCGCCTTTATCGCAGCCATTTTTGATTTGACTTGTTCAGATGTTTTATTGAACCATTGTCCTAATTGAACACGTGGCTTAGCAGGCATCTCTTGTTTGACTGCCGAACGCGATACGGTAGGGGATTCTTCAGCCGTTTCAGATGATTCAGCTAATTCAGACGTTTCAGCCGATTCAGCCGTTTCGACTAGTTCAGCCATTTCAGCCGTTTCAACTGCGCCCGCGTCGCTTATTTTCTCGTCCTCGAACTGATTATACGCCTCCAAATCTTCTAATTCATACTCATCATAGACCGGCTCGTATAATGCATCCATTTTACGCGAAAGATGCTCTTTTTGCTCACGTACTTGGGCTGCTTGTTCATGTTTTTGTTGCTCACGTGCTTGACGAGATTTTTTACTTTTCGATTGATATAAAAATGGATTCGGCTCTTTCTCTATTGGCGCTTTAGCTTGGTGCACTGATGATGCAACTTCATTATTACCCTTATCACCAACGGATAAATGGTCATCTATCGATTCTTTGCGTGGCATGACCTCTAATTCATCCACGGACTTATCAAATGGCTTTGACTCCGCTCGACTTAATTGCCGAGAAAAATAATCATCATCCATCGGTTGTCTATTTGGTTGCCGTAATCGACGTAATTCATCTTTAGTAAATTGAATCGTCTCGTCCAAATCATATGGATTATTGTGTCGTTTATCCGACATAATTGTTACTCCTTCCTTTCTTGTTATCAGATTGAACGGGTTTGGGGCATTATTTGCAAAAAGCCCCCAACCGTTCTTGACTTTTTAGTTAGCAACAATATTAACTAAACGATTCGGTACCGCAATCACTTTACGCACTGTTTTACCGTCAATCGCTTCTTGTACAGCTGCTTGTGCCAACGCTTCTTTTTCTAGGGCATCTGGAGCTAAGTCCATTGCTACCACCAATTTTTGTTTAACTTTACCATTGACTTGGATAACGATTTCGACTGTATCTTCAACGGTTAAGCTTTCCTCGTAAGTAGGCCATGCCGCATATTGGATACTGTCGCTTTCACCTAATAATTGCCAAATTTCTTCCGCCAAATGCGGTGCCAATGGCGCTAATAATTGAACAAAACCTTTTGCGTACTCAACTGGTATGACGGCTTGGTCTTTGGCTGCGTTTAAGAAAATCATCATTTGTGAAATCGCCGTATTAAAATGCAATTGTTCGTAATCGTCGGTAACTTTTTTCACTGTTTGGTGATATACACGTACTAACGCATCATTGGATTCTGGTTTAACGGTATCTTTTAGGGTTCCGCACGCTTCATCCACAAAGAGACGCCATACACGTTCCAAGAATCGTCGGCTGCCTTCTAATCCTTTTTCGCTCCAAGCAATGGACGCATCTAATGGTCCCATAAACATCTCATAGACACGTAGTGTATCGGCACCATATTGTGCCACTACATCATCCGGATTGACGACATTGCCTTTTGATTTAGACATTTTTTCATTATTAGAACCTAAAATCATTCCTTGGTTATACAAACGTTGGAACGGTTCTTTTGTTTTCACGATTCCTAAATCATATAAGAACTTATGCCAGAAGCGTGCATATAGTAAGTGTAATACCGCGTGCTCAGCGCCACCGATATATAAATCAACCGGCAACCATTCTTCTAATTTTTCTGGCGCAGCAATCGCTTCTGTATTATTCGGGTCAATGTAACGAAGGAAGTACCATGAACTACCCGCCCATTGAGGCATGGTATGTGTTTCACGTTTACCTTTTTTGCCAGTTACTGGGTCAACAACATTCACCCACTCTTCAATTTTTGCTAAAGGCGATTCACCAGTACCACTCGGTGTGATTTCATCCGTTTTCGGCAACATTACTGGCAATTCTTCTTCCGGTACAAGCGTGGTTGTCCCATCTTCCCAATGAATAACCGGTATCGGCTCGCCCCAATAACGTTGACGAGAAAATAGCCAGTCACGTAGACGATAATTTACTTGTGCTTGACCAATTGCATGTTCAGCCAACCATTCATTCATTTTCGAAATCGCTTCGTCTTTATTTAAGCCATCTAAAAATTGTGAATTTACATGTACACCGTCACCGACAAATGGTAATTCACCACCTTCGACGACTCGTGTAATTGGCAATTCGTATTTTGTCGCAAACTCGAAATCACGCTCATCATGTGCCGGCACACCCATCACGCAACCTGTACCGTAAGAAATCAATACATAATCAGCTACCCAAATCGGAATGGCTTCACCAGTCGCCGGGTTTATCGCATATGCACCGGTAAAGACACCTGATTTATCTTTATTAAGCGAGGTACGCTCCATATCACTCTTTAATTCGACTGCCTTCACATAGGCATCAACCGCTTCACGGTGACTATCGGGTACAATGGTTTTTAATAATTCATGCTCGGGTGCTAGAACGGTATATGAAGCACCGAACAATGTATCCGGACGCGTTGTATACACTTTAAACGACGCATCTGTATCTTGTACCTTAAAGGTCACCATGGCACCTTCCGATTTACCAATCCAGTTACGTTGCATTGCCTTCACACTTTCCGGCCAATCCAATGCTTCCAAATCTTCTAACAAACGTTCTGCATAGGCAGTAATTTTTAATACCCATTGGCGCATTGGGCGACGATAAACGGGATGCCCGCCACGTTCACTGACTCCATCAATGACTTCTTCATTGGCCAACACCGTACCTAATGCTGGACACCAGTTCACGGACACTTCTTCTTCATATGCCAGACCACGTTTGTACAATTCAGAAAAAATCCATTGCGTCCATTTATAATATTGTGGGTCCGTCGTATTAATTTCACGGTCCCAATCATAGCTGAAACCAAGCGACTTAATTTGACGCTTAAAGTTTGCGATGTTTTCCGCAGTAAATTCAGCCGGGTCATTACCGGTATCTAATGCATATTGTTCCGCAGGTAGACCAAATGCGTCCCACCCCATCGGATGCAAAACATCAAATCCTTGCGCACGCTTCATCCGGCTAATCGCATCAGTCGCTGTATAACCTTCTGGATGCCCAACGTGCAGTCCTTGTCCTGAGGGATATGGAAACATATCTAAAGCATAAAACTTCGGATGTCCTTTTCTGTCTTGTGTTTTAAATGTTTGGTTTTTCTCCCAATAATCTTGCCATTTTTTCTCAATAATACGATGTTGATACGTCATCATCATCACTCCTTACACTCTATTTTTTCAAGTTCCAACTCGCTGAAATGTCATCTACTTCACAAAAAGCTTGGAATGCCAAAACGTTTCGTCACCTTTTTGCTCCAGTGGTTCATTTTAGTCCGCTCGTTGTCACACTAAGATTTACCGATTTTGTTGTGAAAATGTCAAAACACCCTATGACAAAAAGAAACCTCTCTTTATCATAGGGTGCAATTAGCACGGTACCACCTATTTTTTATTAATGATGTGTCAGTGACTACCATCATTAACCTCTCCTCTTTAACGCAGATTGACACGGTTTACTTTACTCAATCTTTTCAAGCAAACATCGATTAGATGAGTTCACTCGCTAAGCAGACTTATTTGCACCAACCATAAGCTCTCTACACTGCATCACAACTTACTAATTCTAATCCTAGATTCTCTATTGTTTCCTGAAAATTCAATGACTTTCATACATTTGATTATGCCATAAACCTATTAAAAAAACAAATGTTTCTTACCAAAAGTTTAAGAAAATAGCTGAAATTGTCTTCTTGAACATGGATTTTAATTCAGTATTTGTTTAAAATATGGTATAGTATAGTTAAGAAATATTATAGAAAAGAGGCGGTTTTGATGATGTGGATTATCTTTGTTGGGTTACTAATAATCATTGCTTGGATTGGCTATCGTATTTATCAACGCAGTATTGATGCTGAAGTGCATTCAAGTAACAATTGGTTCTTACAACGTGTTCCTTTTTCAAGAGCACGCAGAGATTCTCGTAACAATTCTGGTTCCCGAGCTAAAATGGAATATGACCCAGAAGCAGATTATGAGTCTACCGAACTGTTTTATCATAAAAAACCGACTAATGATAAGGTTGGTAAATAATAGAAATTAACGTGAATTGTGACTAGAAAAATAAGCTGTCTAACTTGTTAACAAGCTAAACGGCTTATTTTCGTCTATACATGGGTCGTGCTACAAGAAACCTTTCATCGGGTAATAAAGGCTCTCGGACATCTTGTGGTTCCCCACAAAATGTCCGAGCCCTGCCTATTCTTCATAAAAAGCTTTATCCTTAATAAAGTAACCACTTGTTATCTGTCAGTTGCATACCTCACAATAGTTAGGCAACAACTGATACCGATTCATCTCATGACTGACACTTTAATTTATTGTTTTCGGCTCATTGATAAACTGTGTTTCATTATCTACTGGGAAACGATACGATGGCAGATAGTCTTGTTAGTTCAACAGATACGTATTATCTACAGGCTATTGTTTATACTATTGGTCGTGCAAACCTCTCGCTTTATAGCTCTAATCCGCAGTTGTCTCACTCGTTTGACTCTCTTGTGTTGCATCCGGTTGGTCGTATTGCTTAAGATTCCACTCATTCATCATATTGATTAGCTTTTGAGCATAATCCGGGTCTGTTGCGTACCCTGCCGACTGCAAACCTTTTGCTTGTTCTTCTGGTGTCTTGCCATTTTTAACAGCGGCATAAAAATTCTCGTCCCAACTCGTTCCATTAACCAATAACTGGGCGTGCGCCTCCATTGACGCTCCCCAACTCTGATACACTTTGAAACGTTGTTTCACATCAATCCATTTATCATTAACATACTCTGCGGTCATTAAGTCAACGCCATCGGGGTCACTGTCATCTGTCTTCACACCAAATAAATTATAATACTTATCTGACAACAAACTCTGACCAAATTCAGATTCTAGCATTGCTTGCGCCATTGACACACTTGCAAAAATCCCGTATTGACGCTGTAAACGCTGAGCTACTGGCGCTATCGCCTCAACAAATTTTTTTCTGGTTTCATAGTTCGACGAAACACTTGGTGTATCGTTGACGTTTTCTTCGGTTCTTTGTAATTGATAGATGAATAAGAAGCCTAAAAATAGAAAAATTAGTATCACAAAACTAATCACACCCAACTTTTCAAAAAACACTTTTTTAAATTGTTGAAAGTTTTTAATCTTAGTTTTTCTTTTTCTTTTGGTTGTCTTACGCCTCGCAGGCTTTTTCTTATATGTTTTCTTTTTTGTTGTTTTTTTGGCTGCCAACTATACTCACTTCACTATTCTTGTTTTAATTTTTCACTTTCTTGATCAAACCACGTTAATAATTTAATTTCACCCGTTTCGATTTGTTGTCGAATAACACCTGGTAAACGCAATTCCACCACATCATTGTATCCCCAAAAATTATAATCTGCAATTAATTGCAAAATCGTCATATTTGATTTACGGTTACTTGCAACTTCATTCATATCGGTATGGCGCCACTCTAAGCGAACCAGACCATGGCGCAACCATTTTTTTGCAATTTCATATTTTAAAAACAGATATTCTTTTACTGGGTCCGCCATGATTTCGGGAACAATTTCCGCATTTCGAACGACTTTTTGCACTAGCATCCATTCATAGTCGGTAAATAAGGTGGAGATAATTTTCATATTATCATACTTCAATCCTTGTTCGCCTTTTTTCCAACGGTCCCAACTCTGCGGACTGATACCTAACTGCTCGCTATAAAATGCTTTCTCACTAACATATTTCTCACGAATTGCATAAACAACAATTGGAATTAATGCACTACTCATAATAACCTCCATAATCTGGTTCGCTCAGCTTAACTTGACGTCCACTTCAAAAACTTCCTCTGTGCGTTTCACGCACGCCGTCTGTTTTCTCCAGTGGTTCAAGTCAGGGCAGCTTCGCTCACACTTTGTCATAATCTGGTTCGCTCAGCTTGTCTTGACGTCCACTTCAAAAACTTCCTCTGTGCGTTTTACGCACGCCGTCTGTTTTAATCCGGTTCGTGCGGACTGCCTCGACTTCCACTTCGCATAGCTCTTGATGTGTTTACTCACTTCTTCGACCTCTGCTCCAGTGGTTCGAGGCATAACGTCCACTCTCACACCTTGTTTTCCAGTGGTTCAAGTCAGGGCAGCTTCGCTCACACTTTGTCATTATCTGGTTCGCTTGGCTTGACTTGACATCCACTTCAAAAACTTCCTCTGTGCGTTTCACGCACGCCGTCTGTTTTCTCCAGTGGTTCAAGTCAGGGCAGCCTCGCTCACACTTTGTCATTACTATTGATAATCATCTACTATATTTGATTATACACCTTTTACGTGATATTGCAAAAGAATTATGATTGGAGATTAGTAATTCCGCCTTTTCGTGTTTATATTTTTTATTATATAAGAACAACAGTCCATTTTCAGCCTAAATATCATTTCAAGTGTATTACCATTAATAAAGACTTACTAAAATTAACCGCTGATTCAGATACATTTTTTCAAATAATAAATACTTCCTTATTCCCCACCATCAAATCAACGAGTATTTTCTTGCGCTCCTCCTCATCAAAAAAGTAGAGAAAACGCTTGAAAAAGGTTATAATAAATTTACAAATACGAGTCGATTGAAATGAAAATAGATTATGATTCCCCATCCTAGTTGAAAGGAGATGTAAGTATGTCGAAACCAAACATAAAAATTGGTTGGCGGACGATTAAAACAGTCGTGGCGGTTATGGTCACCTTGCTGTTATACGAATGGTTGAATCGGCAACCTGCTACACTAGCAGCACTCGCTTGTGTCTTTACTTTACGTAATGATGTGCCAACCAGTATCAAATTCGGACGTTTTCGTGTTTTCGGAAACTCTGTCGGTGCCATCATTGCGGGTACTGTCTCACAATTAGAATTATTTTTAGGTATCGGTAATAGTTATGTTCATATTTTTGTTGTCTCCTTAGGTGTCCTACTGATTATCGTCATTTGCAATCAGTTTAATCACAGCAGTAGTATTGTCAATGCGTCAGCCACGTATTTCGTCGTCCTACTAACGATATCGCATCATGACCTCGTCTGGTATACGGTCAACCGGGTGCTCGACGCCTTTGTCGGCGCCACGATTGCTGTCACTGTCAACCGACTCTTGCCGGGGCCATTTGACGAAAAACCGCCCGCCAATTAATACAAAATAAGCAGCATGCGACTCATTCTACTAAAGAAATGAAGTACATGCTGCTTTTATTCATTATTTTCTCTTATTCTTTAAATTCGTAGTAGTACAAACCATCTTCACGTTGTACCCAACGCACTGGACGGTAGTAGCCACCCGCTTCATCCCAGATAGAGTCTGCGAATCCGTCGCCATCATTATCAGGACCATAACGACCATTGTTTGACTCAGCAGCAGGTGCTTCTTGAGTCGCCACCGTTGTAACTTCTGGTTCCGGTGTTGGTTCTGATTCAGCTTCTGGTTCTTTTTCCGTCACTTCTTTATCACCCGTTCTTAAATATTGAATGATATGATGGTTAACGGCAGCCATTTCGCTGACAGCACCTTCAACGTCCGACACATTATTCACGCTGGATACAATGATAAATTGTCCTTCTTCTGTTTCCACAATGGCACTATAACTTTGCGTGTTGCCATCCGCATCAGATGACGCAATTTCGTAACGTCTTGTGACACCGTCAACTTTTTCTGGGTATTTCGTTGTAACTGGTGTTTGTAAAATCCACTCTTTTAACTTCGCATCTAAAGTTTCACTAACTAATTTATTTTCAGCGAATAAATTCAATAACGTCAACACATCTTGTGTGCTTGTCACCGCACCAGAAATATGTCCATTTTCATCTTTATTCAATAATGAAGTCACTTTAGTTGAGAAATAGTGATGCTCGGATAACCATAAGTTAAAGGCATTCGGACCACCGGTTTCTTGAATTAAATGGTTCATCGCTGTTACATCTTGTTGAATCACAGCATGCATTAATTCTTCGACGGTTTGTGTTTCATTTTCTGCCATAGTCGCAACGCCCGAAGTTTCATCTTTTGCTTTTAAGGCATCTAAAATCTTCACTGAATCATCTAAGGCTAAATCTCCTTTGTCGACTGCCTCCATGACACGATTTAACACAAACCAGCTAAACAAGTAAGAGTTTTCTGCTGCTTGGTCACTATATACAAATGGTGTGTCTTCGCCAACTTTTTTAATTGCCGCAGAAACTGTTCCTTTAGAGCCTAAACGATTGGTAATTAACTCATTAAAGAAATCTGCACGCTCTTTATCCAAGGTTACGGCTGGTAAGGTCACTGGAATTTTTTCATCAATACCGAGTTCTTTTGAACGTAAAAATACGGTTTGCTTTTGTTCATTCGCTGCAACCACTTCAACAGCTGGGTTATTAAATGTCAATGTTACTTTTTTACCTTCTTGTAGTAATGAATAGTTTTCAATCACTTTTTCAGTACCATTGGATTCAACACCTAATTCTAATTGGCTGCGGTCAATCGTTGTGTTTTCATCCGCTAATTCTAATTCAACTTTCGTTAATGGATACGCACTCGTATCGACAGAAGAGTTAACGACTGGTGAAGACGCTGTCGTTGTTTCTTCTTGCGTCGTTTCATCTTCAGCCATTGTAGTTTCTTCATCTGATTCAGCAGTTGTTGTTTCTACTTGTGATGACTGTTTATTACCAAAGCCAAATTGGTCCCATAATTTGGTTGCGTATTTTGGCCCAAAGGCAATTAATAAAAAGATAATAAAAATCGTTGCAACTAATTTAATAATACTCCATAAAATGCGACCAAAATTATTTTTACGTTTTGTTTTCGGAATCACTTCGGATTCTTCGATGTATTGCTCAACGGATTCCGATTCGATAGCTTCACTTTCTTCAAATCGATGTCCACAAAACGCACATTGGTGCTTCGAACGGACTTCCCTTTCACAGTTTGGACACTTCATAATATTCCTCCTCATTCTGGCTCCAACTCGCTGAAAGAACCTCCCCTTTAAAACCGTCTCTAGATGCTGCTCGCATACAGTTGACTTTTTAATCTGATTCATTTTAGGATGCTTGTTGTCGCACTAAACTATACATATTGTCCCACCTATTGTACCACATCAAAACGCCATCTGTCATTTACAAATTGATATAACTATTGCGTATCTTCTTCATTTGAGCCCTATTACATCTCACTCATTATACAAAACAGCCCCTACTTCCACAGAAATAGGAGCCGTTAAGCGTATTATTTAGCAAATTGACTTTGATACAAGTCGTAATAGAATCCACCTTGTTCTAAAAGGGATTCATGCGTCCCTTGTTCAATAATTTGACCGTCTTTCATCACTAAAATCCGGTCTGCTTCTTGAATCGTTGATAAACGGTGCGCTATCACAAAACTGGTGCGCCCTTTCATCAAACGGGTCATTGCTTTTTGAATCAGTTGTTCCAAGCGAGTATCGACTGAACTGGTCGCTTCGTCAAGAATTAAGATTTTAGGGTCTGACAATAATGCGCGTGCAATCGTTAATAATTGCTTTTGACCTAAAGAAATATTACTGGATTCTTGATTCATCACCATATTATAGCCACCCGGCAAAGTACGTATAAAGTGATCAACATTGGCTGCTTGCGCTGCCTTAATAATTTCTTCGTCGGTCGCCTCTAAATTACCGAAACGTAAGTTTTCTTTAATCGACGCTTCATACAGCCAGGCATCTTGTAGCACCATCCCAAATTGTTTACGATACGCTTGTCTTGGTAAGTCACGAATATCTATACCATCTACTTTAATCGCTCCACCCGTCACGTCATAAAAACGCATCAATAAGTTAATCATGGTTGTTTTGCCTGCACCTGTTGGCCCGACAATCGCCACCATTTCACCCGGTTGAACATCTACATTAAAGTTTTGAATCAATGGTTCATCCGCTTTATATTGGAACGATACATTTTCAAATGATACTTGTCCCGTCAAATCCTCCGCCAACTCACGCGTAGCAGTCACCACTTCTTCTTCCTCATCTAATATCTCAAAAATACGGTCTAAAGCTGCCTTAGCACTTTGTAGTGGTCCGGATAATTGAGTAATGGTTTGAATCGGTTGGTTCACTTGCCAGACGTATTGTACAAAAGCTTGTAAGTTACCGATGGTTAATGTGCCTTGAATCACCATTTGTCCGCCAAATACAGCTAATAATAGATATGTAATATGCGAGACAGCACTCACTAATGGCATCATCAACGATGAGATAAAGCTCGCTTTAAATCCAGTTTGTGCCAAATCTTCAGTAATCACTTGAAAATCTTGACGCGCTGTTGCTTCACGGCCATATAGTTTGATGACATTAAAGCCAGATAAATTTTCTTGCACATACGCATTTAAATCACCTAAAATTGTCGCCTGCCGCTTAAAATAAGGCTGCGAGCGTTTGACAATCGCTTTAGAGACAACATACGAAAGCGGCATGCTGACAAAGATAATCAAACCGAGTAATGGGTTTAAAATCAACATCATAATGATAACCAACACAATACTTAATACTGCATTGAATATTTGTAAAATACTCTGCTGCAACGCATTCGAGACCGACTCTACGTCACTGGTCAAGCGTCCGAGCAAATCTCCAAAGGGATGTCCATCGACATAGGATACTGGCAATTGATTTAATTTTGCGCTTAAATCATGACGGATATCATGCACCGCACTTTGTACAGCATTGGCGATATAGACATTCGACCCATATGACGTCACTTGCCATAAGAAGCCACGCACAAAATAAATAATCAACCACATTAAGATATAAGGATAATTAAGCCCTGCACCTTCAACGCCTTGAACCATCGCCGCTACATTATTGGTAATCTCAGTCATAATCAACCCGAGTACAAATGGCTCCAATACATTCATCACTGCCGCAAAGACGGTAAAGAATAAGGCTAAGTAGACTGAACCACGATAGTTTTGTAAGTAGCGCCACGCACGTTTAAATACATTTTGTTTCTTCATACTTATCGCCTCCTACTCTTCTACTAAACTATGTTGATTTAATTGGGAATTGGCAATATCACGGTAAATCTCATTGGATTGCATCAATTCCTCATGCGTCCCGCGACCGACGATTTCACCATTATCCAAGACAATAATTTGATCGGCATTCATAATTGTCCCGACTCGTTGCGCTACAATTAAGACTGTTGCCTCTTGGGTTACTTCTTTTAGACGCCGACGTAATTCAGCATCTGTTCGATAATCGAGTGCTGAAAAACTGTCATCAAAGATATAGATATCTGGTTCTTTGACAACGGCACGAGCAATGGATAAGCGTTGTTTTTGCCCGCCGGATAAGTTGACGCCACCTTCTGACAAATGTGTCTGGAAGCGTTCCTTGGTCCGATGGATAAAATCTTTTGCTTGTGACACGTCACTGGCTTTTTCTAACTCATGGTCCGTGGCATTGTATTTACCATAGCGTAAGTTCTCGCCAATTGTACCGGTAAATAAGAGTGCCTTTTGTGGAATAAAGCCAATTTTTTGACGCAGTGCAGTTAATTGATAATCACGTACGTCTACTCCATCCACTAAAATACGTCCTAAAGTCACATCGTAAAAGCGCGGCACTAATTGAACGAGTGAGGACTTTCCACTACCAGTACTACCGATAAATGCAATTGTTTCGCCAGGTTTCGTTTTAAAACTAATATTATGCAATACTGGGCTTTCCGTTTCACCAGGATAAGCAAAGGTAACATTTTCAAACTCTAAATACCCTTTGGTTTCCGTCTCGGTTACACCTTGTTCATTGGCATCAATAGAAATCGGTAAATCCATAATCTCTTGTAACCGATGTGCCGATACGGCTGTACGTGGGTACATCATAAATAAGTTAGCAAAAAGCATAAACGAAAATAGCGCGTGAAAGGCATACTCGACGAATGCCACTAAACTTCCTACTTGTAAAGTGCCTTCATTAATGGGTTTTAATGCAAACCAAACAATAAGTACAATCATCCAAATCAAAATATGCACGAAAATACTTGGTGCCATCCCCATCAATTTAAATAATCGTTTGGAAGTATTCGCATACTGCGCATTTTGTGTTTCAAAACGCTGCTCTTGATAGTCTTCTCTAGCAAATGCACGAATCACTCGTAAACCCGTTAAATTCTCCCGGGCATACTGGTTAATTTTATCTAAGGTCTTTTGTTGTTGCTCAGACAATGGCCGTGATTTAATCGCAATTAAATAGATGGCAATCGCTAGTAAGGGTGTGGCTAATAATAATAGCCATGCTAATGACGGACTGGTAATCAATATCATTACCACACTCGATAACATCATCAGCGGTGTAATCACACCCATTCGTAATGATTGTTCAGCAAACTGCATCAAGACAAAGGCATCACTCGTCATTCGCGTGACCAATGACGATACACCAATTTGTTCATACTCATGGTGTGAATATTGTTGTATTTTATCAAATAAATCATTACGCATATCACGAATCATATTGGTGGTTAATTTACTCGACGCGTAGGACAAAATGATGCGCCCAGCCATCCCCGATAAAATCAATATAAACATGATGCCCGCCCAAAAGTATAGCTTACTATAATCTTTTGGAATCATTGCCTCATCAATCATTTTTGCTAAAATCGTTGGTAAACCTAGGTTTATGAGTACAAAAAAAATAGCCCCTAGAGCATCCAACAGCAATAATTTTGGTTCTTTCTTTAAATATTGCCAAATAAAACGCATTGCGTCACTCCTCTCCTTTTTTAGCTGTATGTTGAGTAGGTACTCTGCTTCAGCTAGATACTCTGCCTATTCTATCGCAAAATATCGTACCTGACAAACAAAACGGTGTATCAAATGTAATTGATGATTATAGATTGCACTAATCATTGTATGTAGCCCGCATTTCTCAAAAATAATGAAGTCAAATGGACTGATTGAATTCATTTTCGATTGAAATTGAAACGTTTCAATTATATAATATGAAGTGTAATGGGATATGAGTGAAACCAAATTAAGCAAGCTAAAAGGAGAGTTTTTATGTCTACGTTCAAACAACGATTATTGTGGAGCCTACAAGCGATATTTCTGCTGAGTTTCATTTATCTATTTTATCAGCAGTCCAATCAAACGAGTACTCAATACAATATTCTCGATTACGGCGCTCAAGCGAATCGACCGAGTTTTGACAATGCGAAAATCATTAATCAACTCATCCAAAAAATTGGTAAAAATGGTGGTACTA
This sequence comes from Aerococcaceae bacterium zg-1292, assembly GCA_016126655.1. Classification (GTDB taxonomy): domain Bacteria; phylum Bacillota; class Bacilli; order Lactobacillales; family Aerococcaceae; genus Globicatella. The sequence continues at coordinate 1,736,303 of CP065955.1, forward strand.
TTTACTTACCAGAAGGTGATTTTTATATTTCAACACCTATTGTCATTGACCGTTCATACGTCACCATCATGGGCTCAAATTCAGGCCTGAGAAGTGGCGTTGATAAAGGCAATGACAAAAGCCAATCTGGTGGCGGAGGTGCGCGACTTTTAGTTAGTTCAGGAATAACCGGTATCGAGTTGAAAGATACAGATAATTCACAACGTTTATCCGGTATTACATTACGACATTTCCAAATCAAAGGCGAAGGCAATAACGGTATTGGTATTCACGGTAATCACGATAGTGACCGCATCATGATTGATGATTTAGTCATCACCAATGTAGGAACAGGTATCCAGTTACGAGGTGCTGATGCAGCTGTGATTACGCATTCATGGATTGCTGAAACAAAGTCTTCGATAGTACTCGATGGTGCCTCACAACAAGCGCAAATTAGTAATAATGCCTTAGGTGCGCAGCCACAAGGTATTACCATTCATATGGAAAATCCACGCTGGGCCAATATTACTGGTAATAATATTTTTCCTAATGGTGCGACTGCTATTCGGTTAGAAAATGCACACCAAACTGTAATCAGCGCAAATACAATTAGTGCTTACTTTACCGGTATAATTGAACTCATGCCTAATTCAAATAACGAGCGTGGACAGCATAATCTGATTAGCAATAATGTCATTTCGCTTGAAAAATACCAATCACATCCCGAAGGACGCAATATCAATTGGGGAATTGCGCATATCAATGCAGATAATACATTATTTTCTAATAACCAAATCGTAGCAAAAGGTATCTACAAAGATTTTACCGCAATTCAAGTGGAAGCAGGTAATATCAATCGGATTGACCACAATAACATTACTAGCACTGTACCGTCAAACCGTTTAGTCGAAATAAGTGCATCTGCAAACGATACAACCGTGCTCAATACCGTAGCGAAAGACACAATCAATGACTCAGGAAGTCATACAAAATTTGTTCCGTTACCATAAAAAGCGACTGGAAAAGCAATATTACGCAACATTGCTTTTCCAGTCTTATTTAATATTTTGGTCGAGGCAGGACGTTCTTGCTCGCACTATGTGTTATATTCTTGCTCGCTCGGACTGCCTCGACATCCACTTCGCATAGCTCTTGAAGTGCCGTTGGCGCTTCGGCGACCTCTGCTCCAGTGGTTCGAGGCAGAACGTCCTCTCTCGCACTATGTGTTCCAGTGGTTCAAGCCAGACCACCCTCGCTCGCACTATATGGATGCCGGCTCCAATGAGCTGAAACGACTCCACTTCAAAAGCCGCCGTTGTGCGTTCCACGCACGCCGTTGACTTTCTCCAGTGGTTCATTTCAGAGCGCTCATTGTCGCACTATATGTTACCCGTTAAATTTATTTACGATGGCTTCTACATTTTTGATGATGACTGAGATGGAGCCGTCGGGTTGGTTGATAAATTCAATGATGTCTTTGTTGTCGTATAAATCAATGGGTATGGATAATTCAATGCCGTTGGCTAGTTTGAATTTTTGCATGCTATACTTTTTCTCATATTTTGGCACATTAGTGACGACAATTTTTTCTGGCACAAACTTTTCAACGATTTCTTCTTTAGCTGCTGTTTTTGCGCCCTCATTATGTTCAAATACACGCTCAATCACTGTTTCTGCGTCAATTTCATTTGATTCGTCTAATTGCTCATAAATAACTTTTTGTGCCATAGCCATTGCTTCATAACTTGGCTCATCAAAACGTTTCGCTACAGAGTTGACGGTTTTGCGAATTTGTTTGATATGCGTCGGTGTTGTAGCGGGTGGCTCAATTCCGATAATATGTTCAGAAAAATAAAATGTCTTCTGCCCCTCAATTTCATAACGCTTTTCTAATAACTCATATCGCATTGTTGACTTATTCAATAAAAAAGCTTCACTTGGTTTTTGCGTCGGTGCTGGTAAAATCGCATGATTTTGAATAATTTGATTGCGCACACCATCTTCCATCTCTAAATAATGTGTAAAAGAGGTTTGATAATCTAAGCGCAAGATACCAAAATACGTTTCTTCCAACTCGTCTTTCCCTTCGAAAAATAAATAATCTGCTGCTGGAATATTTTCAGAAGGCGCGATAATCGCGTATATTTGCTGGGCAATATCCCGTGTTAACTCAATAAAATCTGCTTGTCCATCCATGACTCGTGCATACAACTTTGAACTCATGCTTAAATCATCAAACTTAATATCTGATTTTTGAATCTTAACAACAAGACGGTTAATGTAATCTTGCACATAACCGTCTTCTAAATCCATTAATTTATCGGATAATAATAAGTTGCCTGAATTTTTATCCAATATATGTAAAATTGCTTGTTGAATACTTAACATCTGACACCTTAATCTAATGCTAAAAAGGCTGTTTCATCCACATCAGCTAACAAAACGACCCAATTATCGGTTTCATTCGTTGAATTGAGTAAAGTTGGATTGTCCACCGCTGCTTCATTAATTGCCACAATGGTACCCTTAAGCGGACTTGGTATTTCAATCGCAGCTTTAGATGCTTCTACATTGAACAATGTGTCATCCACTTCAATTCCTCCGAGTGGTGCAATGTTCACATAGGAAATATCGCCCGCATCATCTTGTAATTCTGGCGTCATTCCAACACGGTAACCTGCTTCTTCTTTTTGAATCCATAATTGTTGATAAATTTTTCTCATATTGTTAACTCCTCGTTTTATAGATAGTAGAGGACATCTCGCGTCCTCGCTTGCATTATGTGGATGCCGGCTCCAACTCGCTGAAAGGACTCCACTTCAAAAGCCGCCGTTGTGCGTTTCACGCACGCCGTTGGCTTTCTCCAGTGATTCATTTCAAAGCGCTCGTTGTCGCACTATTTTATGCCGGCTCGCTCGGGTTGGCTTGACGTCCACTTCACAAAACGCTTGAAGTGCTTATCGCACTCCGGCGCATTTTATATTCCGGCTCGTTCGGACTGCCTCGACATCCACTTCGCATAGTTCTTGAAGCGCCGTTGGCGCTTAGGCGACCTCTGCTCCAGTGGTTCGAGGCAGAACGTCCTCGCTCGCACTATGTGTTCCAGTGGTTCAAGCCAGACCACCCTCGCTCGCACTATTATTTAATATTCGAATTGGTCGTCGTTGGCGAACATGTAGCTGCGGTGGTGGTAGCGCATGGATAGTACTAGTCCTACGCCGATTAAGTTACTCAATAGGGCTGAACCCCCTTGAGATATAAATGGTAATGGTACTCCGGTAATCGGCAGTAATCCGATTGACATTCCGATATTTTCTAAAATATGGAAGAGAATCATCGAAATAACGCCGGTCGCAATATAAGTGTAAAACTCATTTTTCGTCTCAAAACACGTTTGTACCATTTGATAGATTAATATAAAGTAGATAAATAACAGAAAGGCTGAGCCTAAAAAACCAAAGTTTTCCGCTATCGTTGTAAAGATAAAGTCAGACTCTCGTACCGGCACTAGCACTTCAGACACTCCAAAGCCTTTACCAGCTAAACCAGCTGAACCAATCGCCATAATACTGCGTGACAATTGATACGCTTGTCCTTGGGTATCACCAAATGGGTCAAGCCACGCATGGATACGTTGCAGTTGATACGGCTTGAAGCCAATTTTCATTAATAATTCTTGTTGCGTCATCGCTAAGAAAATAAGTCCACCACCAACAATAACTACGCCTAAAAATGCCGGTGTAATAATGCGCCAACTGATACCTGACAACAAAAGCATCCCAGCAGTAATTGACATAATTACCAGGTTGGTTCCCAAGTCGTTTTGCAATTGAATTAAGAGTATGGCTGGAGCAGCAAATAATAAGACTTTACCGATTAAGAACCAATCGCTTTTTAGTGTACGATTAGTATATTTATCATTATGCTCCGTAATCACTTTTGCTAAAAACACGATATACGCCGGTTTGAATACTTCGGATGGTTGAAAAGAAAAGGTCCCTAGACGAAACCAACTTTTCGCTCCGGTCTCAGCGGCAGTCGCTCGGTCATGAAACAGTAAGACTAATACGAGTAATATCAGTCCGAAGCCGTATAAATAGGTCGAAAGCTTCCAATATTGCTCACTGTCTAGTTGCATTACAAAAATAACAATAATCGCACCTATCGCGTACCAAAGCGAATGCATCAGTGTTGCCCTTAGATTATCACCAGCAATCATCACCGTTGTTGCATACACACTGGCAATCCCGATAATTGCTAAAATAATTACGGTTAATACAATTCCATAATCGATGCGGTTATCGTTGTAGGCGGTTAAACGTCTTGTTTTTACCATTTGTTATTCCCCACTTTCCTCGTTTTCTAACTGTTGATAATAGACTGATTGATACTGGTCACTTTGTGCTTTAAACACACGTTTTTCATGTGACATTTCGACTAATTCAACATACGAATACGTATCAAAATCATGCCAGACAACCGCAACATAGGCACCAATCGCAATCACCATAATATTATAATATAGCCAGATTAACGCGACAATAAAAATCCCAATTGCACTATTGCTGTCGATATTTTTATTAAATGATAAGTAAATCGTAAACAATTGCGAAATCAGTCCAAAACCAATCGTAGCAACGAATGCGCCCATTAAAGCATACTTAGGTCGCCATTTGACATTCGGCATAAATTGATAGATAAAAAACATCAGTAAGAATAGTCCAATAAAACCAATCAAGCCACCTTGTTGTAAAATCGCCCCAATCAATGGAATATCAATGTGTAAAGTACTGGAAATATAGCTCAATACCACTTCACCAAAGGTAAACACGATGGTTGTAGTAAAAATCACTAAGACAATTGCTAGCGTAAATACATAAGAAAAGCCACGTGCTATAATCGCATTATTACGTAATGGAGCTTTAAAAATCCGGTTTAAAATCCGTTGCAACGCATTAAACACATTCGACGCCGGCCACAGGGAAATGATTAAGGCAATTGAGAACGCACTGGAGCTCGTACTTTTTAAGTAGCTGTCTAGTATTGGTAATAAAAATGAACCAACTTCGTTCGGTAATGCCCTTTCGATTAGCGACATAATCTCTTGCGCTGAAAATGGTAATATCGATACAACGTTAGCAAACGCTAATAGTAGTGGGATAATTGCCCAAATAATATAAAATGATAACTCAGCGGCATAACTTCCAAACTTACGTTGTGGATTTAATGCGAATACTTTGAGTAATCGCTGAATCACCGTTGGTTCTGATGATTGCATACTTGTCCTCCTGATTCTGGTTCCCTCGGCTTGGCTTGACTTCCACTTCGCATTGCTCTTGAAGCGCCATTGGTGCTTCTACGACCTCTGCTCCAGTGGTTCAAGCCAGTTCAGCCTCACTCACACTATGTTTGATTCTGGTTCCCTCGGCTTGGCTTGACTTCCACTTCGCATTGCTCTTGAAGCGTCATTGGCGCTTCTACGATCTCTGCTCCAGTGGTTCAAGCCAGTTCAGCCTCACTCACACTATGTTTTCTCTCGAGGCTGAACGCCCTCGCGCATACACCTTAATACGATACCATAATTCACCCTATTTTGCACGAAAAGCAGGGAGAATTTAATTATTTTTGAAGCTTCATCCAATCGGTGCTATAATGGTACTAGTTTTCCTGCCATTGGCGCGGTGAAATAGCTCACCGAATAGTGTCTGGTTGCTATTTTCATCAATACGAAAAAGAAATACTTGTGGACTGTTATCACATATTTTTAGCAAACACTATGATTGCTATCAAACAGGCGCAAGTACGAACAAAACTTATAAAACAAAACAGGAGGAATCATGAATTATCGATAATTCATGTAGTAGAAGTATATGTCTAAAGGAGTAACATTTTATTTTATGCGTCACGCTGAGACGATGTTGAATCGCATGGAACGTGTGCAAGGTTGGGTCAATGCCCCACTAACAGACAAAGGAATCCGTGATACACAACGCAGTGGCCGTGGTTTAGCCGATATCCGTTTTGACGCTGTCTACACGAGTGATTTAATGCGGACCATTGAGACTGCCAATATCATTTTAGAAGAAAATCATCATGCCGACCACTTAATACCTAAGCCGATGAAAGAGTTTCGTGAAGTTAATTTTGGCTATTACGAAGGTTTGGATGCTAATGAATTGTGGCGTGATGTCCATAAATATATGCGTGAAGTCTACCATCTTGAATCAGTCGACAACCAAGTCCAACTCTTTTTAAATACTGTTCATGAACTTGACCCGTACAAAATGGCCGAGGATTATAAAACATTTTGGATGCGTGTAGAAAGTGGTCTGCTCTACCTTTTAAATGAACACGCAGATACCCAGCAAAATATCTTGATTGTTAGCCATGGATTAACCATACAAAACTTATTACACGGCTTAATTGCTGATTTCAACGAAACTCAGCGCTTAAGCAATGCCTCTGTGACGAAAGTACAATACATCGATGGCCAATTTAAATTATTATCTTATAATGGCACCAGCCATTTTGTTAAAGAATAGGATGACGCTCATCTTACAAAAACATTTACAGCCTAGAACGCATTCATTCGTGTTTTAGACTGCAAATGTTTTATTTTTTCAGATAAATTTTATTAACATTACTCTAACTCACTCGAAACACGAACGTTTAATTATTTATCACCAAATAAAATTAATATTCAGTTGATTCCTTGTTGTATCTTTCATATACTCATCGTGTATTTAAAAATATCAAATTATTTTTGGAGGACTTATTGTGGAAAAATATTTTAAGTTAAAAGAGCACGGCACATCGGTTTCAACCGAAATTTCAGCGGGGATAACAACCTTTTTAGCAATGTCATACATCATCTTTGTTAACCCAGCAATCTTGGCATTATCTGGTATGCCTAGCCAAGCTGTCTTTTTAGCAACGATTTTTGCAGCGGCGGTATCAACCTTAGTGATGGGACTCTTTGCTAATGTCCCTTACGCTTTAGCACCAGGTATGGGACTGAATGCATTTTTCACTTATACTGTTGTCTTTAGTTTAGGCTTCACTTGGCAACAAGCATTGTCGATGGTTTTTATTTGTGGGGTTTTCAATGTCTTAATTACTGTAACGAAAGTCCGAAAATCATTAATTAAAGCCATTCCTGAATCTTTACAACACGCCATTTCAGCTGGTATCGGTGTTTTTATCGGTTATATCGGGATAAAAAATGGTAACTTATTAACCTTTACAGTAGATGGACACAATTTATTATCTGTCAATGGTGGCAGTCCTACGGCAGAATCATTTCCAGGTGGGATTCAATCAGTCGTATCCAATAGCGGCGCCCTACCAGAATTAGTTAATTTTACAAGTCCAACCTCACTATTAACTTTGATTGGCTTAGCTATTACAATTATTTTAATGATTCGCGGTGTCAAAAGTGCCATTTTAGTTGGGATTGTCTTAACTACTTTAATCGGTATTCCAATGGGTGTAGTTGATTTAAGCAGCATCAATTGGGCAGATAATTCAGTCGTCAACGCCTTTGCTGCACTCAGCGAAACCTTTTTAGTGATTTTCAAACCGGAAGGTCTACCATCTCTATTCGCAGATATGTCAAAACTGCCTATCGTATTAATTACCGTCTTTGCGTTTAGCTTATCAGATGTCTTTGATACGATTGGTACATTTATCGGAACAGGTCGCCGTACAGGTATCTTTACTGCTGAAGATATTGCCGCTTTAGAAACAAGTTCAGGCTTCGATTCTAAAATGGACCGCGCACTATTCGGTGACTCCATCGGTACGTTAATCGGGGCATTATTCGGTACATCAAACACAACAACCTTTGTAGAGTCAGCTGCAGGAATTGGTGAAGGCGGACGTACAGGATTAACTTCTGTAACCACTGCTGTGATGTTTATTTTGGCTATTTTCTTTGCACCAATTATTAGCATTGTTCCATCATCAGCCACAGCACCTGCTTTAATTATTGTCGGTATTCTAATGGTATCGTCATTCAAAGATATCGACTGGACAGACTTTGCTGAAGCCGTACCTGCATTCTTCTCTTCTGTCTTTATGGGATTAGCTTATTCTATTTCTTATGGTATCGCAGCAGGATTCGTGACCTATTGTTTAGTAAAAGTTGTCCAAGGCAAAGCAAAAGACATTCATCCAATTTTATGGGTATCCGTCGCATTATTCATATTGAACTTCTTTGCAATGGCGATGATTTAATCAATGCATCACCACAAAAACTACCGTGGCATTTACATTATTGGTAAATGCTGCGGTAGTTTTAATTATGGTTGGCTCAAGTTGACTTGTCATCCACTTCAGACGTCTCTTTTAGGTGATTATCATACGGCGGATTTGGATGTACCTAAGCACACGTCCTCACTATGTTTTCAGTAGGTTACATCAGGGCCACCTTGGTCTCACTATTTCCAACAATTTTATTCTAATTTTGTTAGTGCTGTAGTATTTAATTTTTCAAGTGATAATAATTGTGTTCTCGCTAATTTTCTCAGCTCTATCATTCGTTCTTTTTGCTCAACACCTTTACTGATAAGCACTGCATTATAACTTTCCATGTTAGCAAGCACTAACAATTCATTAAGACTGGCATAGTCCCTCATATTGCCTTTGAGACTTGGATTTTCATTACGCCACTCTTTTGCCCGTTTACTAAATAATGCCACATTAAGCATATCCGCTTCACTGGCATATTTATAGGATAATTGTTCCTTAGTTAAATCAGATAGTAAATATTCCTTTATAGCATCTGTATGAATCTTATAGTTAATCTTTGAGATTTCTCTATTCAAATTCCAAGAAAGTGATAACCTCGAATTTTCGTTCGCTTTCAGTCTCTTATAGTCCTGAATTAAATATAACTTAAATTCAGCTGAAATCCAGGATGCAAATTCCATTGCTATATCAGGATGTGCAAAAGTACCTCCACCTCTACCTGATTTAGATACAATACCTACTGCATTTGTATTTTTTATCCACCTTTGAGGTGATAATGTAAAAGCATTGGTGCCTGCTTCATTTCTAAAGGAGTCGAATTCGACCCCTTTAAAATCTGGATTATGCAAAGTTTCCCATAATCCTAAAAATTCTATCGTATCCCGTACTCTAAGCCAGTTTTTTACAACATCCTTAGGCTCATGAATGTTTTTATATCTCGCTATATCAGTTAAACTAATATAATCATTTTTACAGTCTTCTGTATAGATTTGAATATCAAATCCTTTTGCAGAAATTTTTTCTTTTTTTATCTTAGTCATTTTTCTCCTTTTGTTGATGTACTGTTCATAACAACTAACTATAAATAGTCACTCTAACACACACCAACGATTTTTCAGTTTTATATTTTAGTAGAAACTCTCAATATTTTATGTTCACCTAACTACTGTACATCCCAGCGACAATATTTTCCCTTCACCTCGACAATCACTTCAAATCCCTCCACTGCACGTTTTTGGTACGCTGTCAGTTTCCTCCAATGATTCAAACCTAAGCACACGTACTCACTATGTGAATCAACGAGTCATGTCAGAGCACCTTACTCACACTATTTTTCCAGCAAGTCATGTTAAGCCTCTCCTTGTCACACAATGTCTATTCTTCAGCAAATAGTTGTGCGGCTTTAACTGCGCGTTTCCATCCTTTGTAGAGGGCTTCGCGTTTTGAGGTTGTTATCGCAGGATAAAAAATTTCACCTGAAGCATTGAGTGCTTGTAAATCAGCTAAGTCTTTCCAGTAACCAATAGCTAATCCGGCTAAAAAGGCTGCACCGAGTGCAGTAGTTTCTAAATTTTTCGCTCGGGAGATTTCAATATTTAAAATATCAGCTTGAAACTGCATTAAGTATTGATTCATCGCAGCACCACCATCAACTCTCAGTTGTGGAATCGCTAGCTGTGTATCTGCTTGCATCGTTTCAATAATGTCACGCACTTGATACGCAATTGACTGCAACGATGCCTTAACAAAATCCGCACGATTGGTCCCACGAGTCATACCAAATACCGCTCCACGTACATCCGAATCCCAATATGGTGCACCCAAACCCGTAAACGCAGGCACAATATATATCTCATCATCATTATCCGATTGGTAAGCTAATGCCTCGGAAGCTGAGGAAGTAGCGATTAATTCCAGACCATCTCGTAACCATTGAACCACACTTCCTGCCACAAAAATTGAACCTTCTAATGCATAATGAACCTGTCCATTCAAACTATATGCAATCGTCGTCAGCAGTTTATTTTGTGACAACAAACACTCAGAACCCGTATTCATAATAATAAAGGAGCCTGTGCCATACGTATTTTTTATCATCCCCGGCTCAAATGCCAATTGGCCAAATAAGGCTGCCTGTTGGTCACCAGCCATACCGGCAATCGGAATACGTTCACCCAATAAGGATTGTTCACTCGTATAGCCATAAATTTCTGAATTAGATTTCACCGCTGGTAGGATGGCTTTAGGTATATTTAACAGCGCCAAAATTTCTTCATCCCACTGTAAAGTCTGAATATTAAATAACATCGTCCGTGCCGCATTTGAATAATCAGTCGCATGGACAGTACCACCCGTTAATTTCCATAATAACCACGTATCAATGGTACCAAATAACAACTCCCCTTTTTCTGCACGTTCCTGTGCAAATGGAACATTATCCAGCAACCAACGAATTTTTGTCGCTGAAAAATACGCATCAATCACCAAGCCTGTCTTTTGGTGGAACCAATCGCTATAGCCATCTTTTTTCAATTGTTCAGCAATCGGAGCCGTTTGCCGTGACTGCCACACAATTGCATTATGAATGGGTTTCCCAGTTTTTCTATCCCAAATAACCGTTGTTTCACGCTGATTTGTGATACCAATCGCTGCAATTTGATGCGCTTGTATCCCGGCCTCGATTAAGGCTTCTGCGATGACAGATTGCACCGAATTCCATATTTGTTGCGGGTCATGCTCGACCCATCCTGGTTGCGGAAATATTTGCGGCAATTCTTTTTGTGCACTCGCCACAATTTCTGCTTGATGATTAAAAATAATCGCGCGAGAACTGGTTGTCCCTTGGTCAATCGCCATAATATAATTTTCTCTCATACATCCACTCTTTTCAGTCATTTATTTAATACCAACTCACATGAGTTTAACGAATACCTGCTGCATCACTTTTTTAAATACGCGCTCTTCTTACAGCGATTGTACTGCCAGAATTTTGGGCTGACTTCTGCTCCATTAAGCTATCAGGCTGACTCACAGAGTTTAGGCTGACTCGCCATCTAACGGATACGAGATGACTCACTTCGTTTGAGCTGACTCGCCGTCTCTGTTTCGCTCACCGCCTAACGCAAAAACAATACGAAGTGCCTCACCGTTTTTTATTTTGCTCACCGGTTGGCGCAAAAACAATACGAGGTGCCTCACCGTTTTTGCATTTCGCTCAATGCTTGGTACAATAACAATACAAGATGCCTCACTTCATTTTAGCTACCTCGCCATCTACCTAGCATCATCCATAATCCATCAATCAAAGGCAATTCAACCTATTCACGACTGCACACAGTGCTGTTCATGCGCCAGTAACCATATTTTCTTTTCAACACCTGCGGCATAACCGGTGATAGCACCATTATGACCAACCACACGGTGACACGGTATAACTAGCGCTAACGGATTTTTGCCTACAGCACCACCAATCGCTCGCGGCGAACGACGTGATGAGTCTGGCCATACGTGTTCAGCAATATCGGCATAACTCATCGTCTTGCCGTAAGGGATTGTCTGTAACACCTGCCACACTCGTTGCTGAAAGGCTGTACCTGCCGGTTCAATGTCCAACATATGTCCTTCTACAATGTCTCCACTAAAATAGGCATCCAACCATCTTTTAAGTATTACTACCACTTCCGGCTCACCCACACGTATCGCATTCCAATCATATCCTGTCGCAAAATAACGTTGCCCTTCAAACCAAATTCCTTTTACTGCCACTTCATTACTGACTAGCCACAACTTACCGATAGGCGAATCGTACCAATGTTTGTATAGCACAGCCATCACATCCTACTATTTAAAATACACAACAGTAGACCCATCACCACCTGCATTTGGTGCTGAATATTCAAAATGATCTACTTGAGAATGCTGTGACAATACCTTTTTAACACCATCACGTAATGCGCCCGTTCCCTTACCATGAATAATAGTAACCATTGGATGATTCGACAACAAGGCAGCATCTAAGTACTGACGCAAGCGGTACAATGCCTGTTCGTAACGCTCACCCCGTAAATCCAATGTCGTCTGCACTTTACTACCTGCTTGGCGCTGTACGTTAACTTTCGTCTTCGGATCAACTTTTTCAAGCGGTGACAATTCTTCCGACGCCAATTTCATCTTCAAAATGCCCATTTGAACAATATACTTTTCTGCACCGACTTGTTCGACAATCGTCCCACGCTGACCATAAGTTAAGACTTCGACATCATCACCCACTTTATACCGCCGTTTTTCACGCGCACGCTTTAAAATTTTGTTCTTCTTCAAATTCTCTGGCTGTTTCAACTGATCAAACGCATTACGCTTATCTATCAGCACGTGCTCTTTAATCGTCCCACGTGCGCCTTGTTCCAACTGCAAGTCACGAATTTCTTGTAAAATCTTCTCAGCTTGACCTTTCGCCTCTTCCACTTGCTCATTGGCTTGACGTTTCGCTTTTTCAACCAACTCATTTTTCTGCTCTAACCAGCGATTATACTCCGTGCGCAAATCTTTATGCAATTTTTCAGCAAGTGCTAATTGCTCCAATGCTTCCTCATGAGCCAACTCGGCTTCACGACGCTCACGTTCAAGATTAGCCACCATTTCATTGACCGATTGGGTATCTGTATCTATCCCACTGCGTGCTTCTTCTAAAATATCTGCTCGTAAACCTAAGCGCTGTGAAATATCAAAGGCATTACTGCGACCAGGCACACCAATTAACAAACGATACGTTGGTGACAAGGTAGCGCTATCGAACTCCATACTGGCATTAATCGTTTTCGGTGTATCATGAGCATATAATTTTAACTCTGGATAATGAGTCGTTGCCATCACAGTCGCGTCTAATTTATGTAAATAGTTTAAAATAGCCATCGCTAACGAGGCGCCCTCTTGCGGATCCGTCCCGGAACCTAACTCGTCAAAGAGCAATAAAGACTGATGAGTTGCCTGCTCCAAAATGCGAATCGTATTTGTCATGTGACTAGAGAAGGTCGACAAACTTTGTTCAATCGATTGTTCATCACCAATATCAGCAAAAATATCATCGAAAATACCCACTTGACTGCCTTTATCAGCTGGAATGTGCAATCCCGTTTGCGCCATCATTTGTAATAAACCCAATGTTTTAAGCAAAATCGTTTTCCCACCGGTATTCGGCCCTGTAATAATTAACGCACGGTATTCTTCACCAATAATTAAGTCATTAGCAACGATTTGTTTAGCATCAATGAGCGGATGGCGGACTTGCCATAAAGCAACATGATTATCATCTGAAAACTTCGGACGTACTGCCTGATATGCTCTAGCGTGCTCACCACGGGCTTGAATAAAGTCCAATTCGGCTACCATTTCCTGATTATGCATCAATTCAGCATAATGTGGCATCAGTGCCACTGAAATTTCTGCTAAAATACGTTCAATTTCTTTGCGTTCAGCAACGATTAATTCTGCCCGCTTTTGATTCAAAGCAGTCACTGCTTGCGGCTCAATATATAAGGTTTGTCCTGTACTACTTTGATCGTGCACACGACCACCAAATTGATGGCGATATTCGGCTTTTACCGGCAAAACATACACATCATTACGCATTGTAATTAAGGTGTCTGACAATTGACTCGCTTTCGACTTCACCAATTGATTCAACTGATTACGAATTTGCGCATCAGTTTGCGTTTGTTGACGACGAATCGACGCTAATTGTGTTGAAGCCGTTGATAAGATACTGCCATCATCAGCAACTGACTGGATAATCATTTGTTCCACTTGTGGCAAATGCACACATTGATTGACCCAATAAGTCAACGCCGGAAAATGCTTCTCTTCTTTTGCTAACTGATCAAAAAACTGAATTAATTGCTTAGTCGTTGACAAGAGTCTACCAATTTGCGCAATTTCCATACCATTCAATGTAGCTTCTAACTTTAATCGTTGCAGTGCCCGATTCAAATTCGCTAGACGCGGAATCGGCATCTGTTTTTGTTGTAATAAAATAGCTAAACTTTGTTCTGTTTCGGACTGTAATTGTTGTAGCTTCTCACGCTCATTCAATATCCGCATCGCTAAGATTTTTTCTTTTCCTAGATCTGTTTGGATAAAATGTAATATTTGTTGTTGCACTTTGCCAAATTCTAATGTTTCGTAAATTTTTTGATTATTCGACATAATTGCTCCCTTCATTATGTATCAAAAGATAAGGCACAAAGTTCTCCTATCATAAGAACTTCATGCCCGCTGTAACGAGCGTTTGACAAACCCGTTCACTCTATGTTTTATTCTATCGTTCAAGCAACCACAACGCCCACTGCTTAAAACACTTGGAGCGCTATGATTTGTGACTGATTGCCTTCTCTTGCACTATGTTTAACTAAATGGATTGACTTTTAGCCAGGCTTCTGCCGCCCAGTCTGAAATAATCGGTGTATTGGCTACGATACGGTATGCTAGCGGGTTATCGACAAATTGTTGTTGAATAAATTCGACTGGTATTAATGACAAAATAAATAAGAATACATAAATCACCAAAAAGGTAATCATTAAGTTAACCACGCCACCACCAATATGATTCAAATGACGCATCATATTATAATATGTAATCCGGGTGAAAAATATAGCTAAAAACTTCGTCACCAACCAGCCGACAAGCCAAATAATGACAAAAGTAACCGCTCGGTAAAAGGCTTGGTCAACTAAAAAACTTTGCGCTTCATTGTAAAACACTAACTGCGTTGACTGTTGAATTGACGGAAACGGCACTAGCATTTCAACGTATTTGGATAATGGTTCGTAAAACTTAGACGCTAATAAAAAGGTAATCAAGTAACCGATTAATTGTACCAGTTGCATAATTAAGCCGCGTCTAAAACCAGTGTAAAAACTATAAGCTAATACGATTAGTATAATAATAGATAACATTTATCTTCTCCTCAGACATTATTTGCGTTTGCGATAAGGAATATCGACAGGTTTAGCAGCTGCTACTTGTTGTTTCAATGCTTCTAATTCTGCTTCTAATGCCATGATTTTTTCTTCTTTAATTAACTGATCCGACAATGCATTGACTGCCATTAAAATACTGCGGTCCGACACCGACAAATCCGGTGCTAGCTCAGTTAATTGGTTTAATTGCGTATTAATTAACTCGACCACTGCCGCCATATGTTGGTCTGAGCGCTCTCCTATAATTGTATAGGGTCTGCCAGCAATCGTCACTTTAAAACGACGCTTCTCCTCCATGTAGACACCCTCCTAAATCTAATTCTAACAAGACTATTTGTCATGTCTATTCATATCATAGTTATAGCCTTGTAATTTGGTTTTTTATCTGTCTCCAATGCGCCGAAATGACTTTATGGCAAAAATAACTTTATACCAAACTCGCACTACAGTGTCGTTATCCAGTAATTCAAGGTAAAACATCTTTCATACCGTGTTATCTAGTAAATCAAAGCAATACATCTTCATACACCGTGTTATCTAGAGATTCATCTCATTACGCTCATTGTCGCACTATGGTTATATTCTATCAGAAAATGCTTTCTGTTGCATCTTTCACTCATTATAAATTTAGACTAGCGTGTTAATTATGACAATGCAAATAGTATAAAGTTGTTTAAGCGGATGGCTGAGACCGGGTATTGGACGCTTGTCGCAGTTTTTTTCTGGCGTCAACAGCAGATGGCGATTAATCGTATCAAATTTGGCGGTTAATTGCTCTCGAATGCTAAAAAATCGGGAAGCCTTGGGGGCACTCCCGATTTTCAACTACAAACTTTATCGAAATCATTCACACTATCATTAACGCATTGCTTATCTCATCCGAAATAAATACATCATTATCTAACGATAGCTTGGTTTTATTTAGATCTTGCTTCAAGAAATTCTGTAAAGGAGGTCGCTCCTATTTTCCTTTTCTTATTTAGCATACTTGTCCAAATTGCATTACCTTCTTGTTCAGTGATTAATCGCTTACGATAAGCTTCAACTAATATATCTCCTGTTGTAATATGTTTTAATGAGTACTTATTAATATAATAACCAATATCTTTAAGATTATTACTACCTAAGACACCGTTATACTTCTTAGCAAGCGATATGGAGGCAGCTTCTCCACTTCCAATCACTCGATTCCCCTCAGAATAAGTGGTCAATTTTCTATATAAGGCATATTCTTCTGAACGGATATCCATACTGACAATACTGGCTGAACCTTTAGCTATTAATTTATCCACTCTAGCTTTTAAATGAGGAATCGTAGGTCTATCAATTTCATTATACACTTCTTTGGGGATAACGATTTTGCCTGGATACATTTTTTCTAACAGACTTTCCTCATTAGACCATAAAAATGCACAGATACAATCAGTGTCAAAGAATACGGAATCAGTCAAGAAGCATCTCCCCTTCTTCATCAATCCCATATACTATATCATCTCTAAAAGCATCTAATAACAGCCCTTCGTATTTTCCTTGTGAAATCATATCTTTTTCCAAAAGTTTCTCGGTTGAGGTGATATAACTGCCAAGAACTATTCTTCTTTTGTTTTCCGGTGCGGGGCGATAAAGCGTTGTATCGTATCCTAACTTTGCTGCAGTTTCTATAATGCTAACTTCCATATCTTTAAGCTGTTCACTTTTAAGATAGCCATCATTTAATAATCTGTATATCATAGCTTTATGACTAACACCGTAATGTTGTTCTATTTTAATGACCGATTCAACAGTAAGTTGTTTTTTGTGTTCGTTTCCTTTTATGCTTTCAACGACACCATACAGAGATGATGATGGGATTAAAAAATAAGAGGCAAATTGGTCGGCATTTTTTTCATTCTCATTACCGTCTCCAATTATGATAGGGCTCACTGTATTTTCAGTAGAATCATCAAAATACAAATGATACAACTCGTGTGCCAAAGAAAATCTTTGTCTTCCAATCGACATATCTGAATTTATTGCTATAACATTGGAAGCTTTACCTTTGTAACACACACCACTAATATTAGTACCTAGCGGATAAAACACAAGAGTGAGATTCTCAATGCTTTGAACTATCTTAAAGATGTCAACTAGCGATTCTCCATCTACTCCTAATTTTTTTCTAAGGTTAGACGCTTTATTGCTCAAATCCATTTTATCAATCATTAGTGCGCCTCCAACATCTTATCCATTTCAAATTGATTCAATGCAATTTTATTGATAATCGCTAAAGATTTAAGGTCATCAGCAGTTAAATCATTCGTTCTAAATGACACCGCACATTGTTGTTCTTGATTATCTCCGAACAAAATATAATCTACTGTACAACAAAACAAAGCTGAAAGTTTTTCAACTACATCTGAAGTAATATTTCTTTCTCCCTTTTCCATTTTAGCAATCATACTCTGATCTAATGATAAATACTCTGCAATCTTATTTTGAGTCAGTTTGGATTCGTTTCTAAGTGATTTTATTCTTTTTCCAATTTCAACTAAGTCCATCATATCCATTTCCTCCTCTAATATTCTCTCTATATACTATAACAAATTCCTGTCATAAAGTATATACGAATATAGATATATTTTATGACAACCATGCCATGGTATGGATTATTGCCGAAAGATAAGTCTAGAATATTCATATTCATTTAGCTCGACTTGCGTTCACTTTGCATAATTCTTGAAATGCCCTAGCAATGTTACAACTATTCTGCAGTACTTTGAGCTACAACCTTTCGTCATACTCTATTTTTCTTAGCTGCATAATATTTAAGGCACACAGTCGATATCAGCGAATCGTAAAAGGTTATTTCTATCTGTTGGATACGAATCTTTAGTTGTGGTTCATTTTTCCGATTATCATACTTGTTATGTTGAATAGGGTGCGGATTATGTTTGATTGGAACAATTGTTTGTTTTGTCATTGAGTTTCCTCCTAATTAGTGATACTGCTAGTATAAGAGGTTATTTAGTCGATGAATAGATACCTGAGTTTTGGACGCTTACAGTTTTTTTCTGGCGCAACAGCAGATGACGATTAATCGTATCAAATTTAGCGGTTAATTGCCCACAAATGTTAAAAAATCGGGAGGCCTTGGGGGCACTCCCGATTTTTTTAGAAAGGATGGTTGCTTAAAGGATGCTTTAGTCTAGGCAAGCTAGCGATTAAGCTTCTTCTTCCTCTTTTTTAGATTTAACTCCTAGAAGACCAACGCCACTAAGAATTGCGAGTGCTGCTGCACCGAAAATAGCTGTATTGTTGCTTTCACCTGTTGCAGGTAATGTTGCAGATTTAGCCATTTGTTTCGGAGCACTTGCTTGTGAATCATCAGATTTAGGTGCTTCTTTAGAACCTTTATCTGTTGAATCATCTGTTTTTGGTACTTCTGGGCTTTCGCCAGTGTTCGGATCAACTACACTAATTGTTACGTCAATTGTGTCTTTAGAGCCATCTGGATAAGTCACAATCACTTTACCTGTTTTCTCACCTGGTGTCTTAGTATCAATTGGTGTTTCAAACTCAGCTTTGGTGCCGTCTGGTAACTTATCGAAGTTAGCGATTGATTTCTCGGCTGTTGCTGGGTCACCTACGTTAACGGTTTGTTTTGTGCCAATTGGTTCGTGTTTGTCAGCATCTGTTTGTGGCTTAACTACGCTAACTGTTACGTCAATTGTGTCTGTAGACCCATCTGGATAAGTCACAATCACTTTACCTTTTTTCTCACCTGGTGTCTTAGTATCAATTGGTGTTTCAAACTCAGCTTTTGTGCCGTCTGGTAACTTATCGAAGTTGGCGATTGATTTCTTAGCTGTTGCTGGATCACCTACGTTAACGGTTTGTTTTGTGCCAATTGGTTCGTGTTTGTCAGCATCCCTTTGTGGTTTAACTACATTAACCGTTACGTCAATTGTGTCTGTAGAGCCATCTGGGTAAGTCACAATCACTTTACCTTTTTTCTCACCTGGTGTCTTAGTATCAATCGGTGTTTCAAACTCAGCTTTGGTGCCGTCTGGTAACTTATCGAAGTTGGCGATTGATTTCTTAGCTGTTGCTGGATCACCTACGTTAACGGTTTGTTTTGTGCCAATTGGTTCGTGTTTGTCAGCATCTGTTTGCGGCTTAACTACACTTACTGTTACGTCAATTGTGTCTGTAGAGCCATCTGGGTAAGTCACAATCACTTTACCTTTTTTCTCACCTGGTGTCTTAGTATCAATCGGTGTTTCAAACTCAGCTTTGGTGCCGTCTGGTAACTTATCGAAGTTGGCGATTGATTTCTTAGCTGTTGCTGGATCACCTACGTTAACGGTTTGTTTTGTGCCAATTGGTTCGTGTTTGTCAGCATCTGTTTGCGGCTTAACTACACTTACTGTTACGTCAATTGTGTCTGTAGACCCATCTGGATAAGTCACAATCACTTTACCTTTTTTCTCACCTGGTGTCTTAGTATCAATTGGTGTTTCAAACTCAGCTTTGGTGCCGTCTGGTAACTTATCGAAGTTGGCGATTGATTTCTTAGCTGTTGCTGGATCACCTACGTTAACGGTTTGTTTTGTGCCAATTGGTTCGTGTTTGTCAGCATCCCTTTGTGGTTTAACTACATTAACCGTTACGTCAATTGTGTCTGTAGAGCCATCTGGGTAAGTCACAATCACTTTACCTTTTTTCTCACCTGGTGTCTTAGTATCAATCGGTGTTTCAAACTCAGCTTTGGTGCCGTCTGGTAACTTATCGAAGTTGGCGATTGATTTCTTAGCTGTTGCTGGATCACCTACGTTAACGGTTTGTTTTGTGCCAATTGGTTCGTGTTTGTCAGCATCTGTTTGCGGCTTAACTACACTTACTGTTACGTCAATTGTGTCTGTAGAGCCATCTGGGTAAGTCACAATCACTTTACCTTTTTTCTCACCTGGTGTCTTAGTATCAATCGGTGTTTCAAACTCAGCTTTGGTGCCGTCTGGTAACTTATCGAAGTTGGCGATTGATTTCTTAGCTGTTGCTGGATCACCTACGTTAACGGTTTGTTTTGTGCCAATTGGTTCGTGTTTGTCAGCATCTGTTTGCGGCTTAACTACACTTACTGTTACGTCAATTGTGTCTGTAGACCCATCTGGATAAGTCACAATCACTTTACCTTTTTTCTCACCTGGTGTCTTAGTATCAATTGGTGTTTCAAACTCAGCTTTGGTGCCGTCTGGTAACTTATCGAAGTTGGCGATTGATTTCTTAGCTGTTGCTGGATCACCTACGTTAACGGTTTGTTTTGTGCCAATTGGTTCGTGTTTGTCAGCATCCCTTTGTGGTTTAACTACATTAACCGTTACGTCAATTGTGTCTGTAGAGCCATCTGGGTAAGTCACAATCACTTTACCTTTTTTCTCACCTGGTGTCTTAGTATCAATTGGTGTTTCAAACTCAGCTTTGGTGCCGTCTGGTAACTTATCGAAGTTGGCGATTGATTTCTTAGCTGTTGCTGGATCACCTACGTTAACGGTTTGTTTTGTGCCAATTGGTTCGTGTTTGTCAGCATCCCTTTGTGGTTTAACTACATTAACCGTTACGTCAATTGTGTCTGTAGAGCCATCTGGGTAAGTCACAATCACTTTACCTTTTTTCTCACCTGGTGTCTTAGTATCAATTGGTGTTTCAA
Source organism: Aerococcaceae bacterium zg-1292 (assembly GCA_016126655.1). GTDB lineage: Bacteria > Bacillota > Bacilli > Lactobacillales > Aerococcaceae > Globicatella. Next base: position 1,757,196 of record CP065955.1, read on the forward strand.
ACTCAGCTTTTGTGCCGTCTGGTAACTTATCGAAGTTGGCGATTGATTTCTTAGCTGTTGCTGGATCACCTACGTTAACGGTTTGTTTTGTGCCAATTGGTTCGTGTTTGTCAGCATCCCTTTGTGGTTTAACTACATTAACCGTTACGTCAATTGTGTCTGTAGAGCCATCTGGGTAAGTCACAATCACTTTACCTTTTTTCTCACCTGGTGTCTTAGTATCAATCGGTGTTTCAAACTCAGCTTTGGTGCCGTCTGGTAACTTATCGAAGTTGGCGATTGATTTCTTAGCTGTTGCTGGATCACCTACGTTAACGGTTTGTTTTGTGCCAATTGGTTCGTGTTTGTCAGCATCCCTTTGTGGTTTAACTACATTAACCGTTACGTCAATTGTGTCTGTAGAGCCATCTGGGTAAGTCACAATCACTTTACCTTTTTTCTCACCTGGTGTCTTAGTATCAATCGGTGTTTCAAACTCAGCTTTGGTGCCGTCTGGTAACTTATCGAAGTTGGCGATTGATTTCTTAGCTGTTGCTGGATCACCTACGTTAACGGTTTGTTTTGTGCCAATTGGTTCGTGTTTGTCAGCATCTGTTTGCGGCTTAACTACACTTACTGTTACGTCAATTGTGTCTGTAGAGCCATCTGGGTAGGTCACAATCACTTTACCTGTTTTCTCACCCGGTGTTTTAGTATCTATTGGTGTTTCAAACTCGGCTTTGGTACCATCTGGCAAGTCCTTCATGTTCTCGATCGAATCTTTGGCTTTTGGTGTTTCATTCATTTTTACAGTTTGGTCTTTGCCTTTCGGTTCGTAAACATTCTTATCCAAATCTTTTACTGTAATCTTGAATTTCGCCTCAACTGGTTTACCATCTTTATCCGTTACTGGTTTGTCCTCTTTTCCAAGCACACCTACTGTTACTTCAGTTACTCCTGGTTTAGTTGGTGTACCTGTAATTACGCCCTTATCAGCATCGTATGATAATCCATCCGGTAAGCCTTTTACATCAACTTTTCCTCCAGTTGGAACTTTGGTAGCTTCAACTGTTATTGGATCAATCGGTTTATTGACTTTAGCCGTTTGGTCTTTGATTGGCGTAATGATAGACCCTGCTGAATTTGGATCTTTTGGATTTGTTCCATCTTTTTCTTCTTCAGTATCTGGAATGCCATCACCATCATCATCTTGATCTTCTATATCTGGTGTTCCATCGCCATCTGTATCGCGATTTACTGTTACTTTAACAATTTCTTCAACTTCCTCCTCACCATTTGTAACTTTCACTGGCACTTCAATCACACGTGATTCTTCTTTTTCTTTCCAATCGGTGATCGTTGGTTTGCCTGTTAAGTTACCTTCTTCATCAACTGATAAGCCATTTGTTGGGGTAGATGTAATTTTCGCCCCTGGTTTGTTTGTCGTTACAACATTTGTTTTATCAGGTACTGGTTGGTTTTCAGTAACAGTAGCTGATTTGGTAGTAACAGCCAATTTTTCTGTTTGATCAGGTTTTTCAACTGTAATCTTGAATGTAATAAATACTGGTTTATTATCTTTATCAAGTACCGGCTCGTTGTTCGAACCAAGAACACCTACAGATACAATATATTTACCTGGTTCAGTTGGTGTGCCTGAAATTTGATTTGTTTTTGGATCAAAAGTTACACCTTTTGGTAAATCTTTCACATCAACTTTTCCGCCTTTAGGCACTTTAGTAGCTTTAACGGTTATCGTATTAATTGAATTACCTAGTTTAACTGTTTGGTCTTCAATTTTTTCAATTGATGCCCCTACTGAGTATGGATCTTTCGGATTTGTTCCATCTTTTCCTTCTTCAGTATCTGGAATGCCATCACCATCATCATCTTGGTCTTTATTATCTGGTATTCCATCGCCATCTGTATCTAAAGAGAATTTAGCCATTACGTCTTCATCTTTTGTTCCATCAGCATAAGTTACAACAACTGGTACTTCAATGACTTCTGCTGTATCTTTACTTGGTCTTTCCGGAGCTTTCAAGCTAACTTCACCGGTTGTTTCATTGATTGTGGCAATGTATCCATCCGGTGCTTTGAAACCATCTTTAATCGCATATTTTGCTTTTGTTGGGGTTTCGCCATCTTTAAATGATACTGGTGACTTCGCTTCTTCGCCTGGTTTTACAAGTTTATCCTCATATGAAGGCGTGTATTTATCTGCATCAGTCTTTTTGTCTGCTACAGTAAATTTCGCGAAAACTGTATTTGTTGTGCCATCTTTGTATGTAACTGTCACTGGTACAACAATATCTTTACCTACTTGCTCTTTTGTTGGTGTAAATGAAATTTGACCTGTCTTAGGATCTACAGCAAGGTCTTCAGGAACATCTGCACTAGGATCTAAGATGAATGCGCCTTTTTCAGCTAATGGTACATCTTTCGTCGATACTGAATCACCTTTTTTGTTCGTAAATGTAGGTGTTGTAGTCGTTTTTTCACCAACAAAAGCTTTACTATCTTTATATGCTGGTGTGTATGTATCTTTAAATGGTTTCGGTTCAACTGTATCTTCGCCTGGAATTGTGTCCACTGATTTATCTGGATACGTGATAGTTACTTTTCCATCATTACCAACTTCAAATTCTGTACCATCTGGGAATTTCGGGTTAGCGTTCTTCACTTTAGTTTTCACGATTACTTTTTCGTCAGGCGTTAAATTGTTAATGTCGTCAACTGGTGTTTTTTCTGGTGTTTTGACAGTCATGCCTTCTGCAATTGTTTTAACTTTTACTGGTACTTGTACTTCAGTTATTGAGCCATCTGGATAAGTAACGATTGCCGGAACTTTGAAGTCACCTGGGGTCTTGCCATCTGGTAATTTAGCGCCTGGTTGGACGGATACTGTAACAGGATTTTTTTCGTCATTATATCGCGGTACTTTAACTGCTTTCTTAATCTCATCTTCTGTTGTTGCTTGTCCATATTCTTTGACAATAGACGTAACTTTCGGTGGAAAGTCCTTATTCAACGGCTTATTAATTATAACCGCAACCTCCGTAAAGTCCGTAGTACCATCTGGATAAGTCACTTTGACTTTCACCTTATGGATACCTTCCTCCTTACCATCTGGTAATGATTCACCATCAGCAATCTCTTTTTTAATTTTTCCTATGTGCTGATGTTTATAATCTGGGATGACCACTTGCCCAAAAATTTCTTCTTCTGTCACCTTACCACCATAGTTTTTTTGCACATGTCCACCAGGAGTTGGCTCATAAATTTCATTCATTGGACGCTGTTTCACGGCTCTTTCACCCGGAATCATAACTTCTGAATCATCTTTGTATTTAATGGTTACAGCTCCGTCATCACCGACGGTAATAGTTGATTTATCTTTTAAGCCTGGATTAGCTGTTTCTACTGCTGCTTTGACTTTATCTTTATCATCTGAAGTTAATCTCGTAATATCATTAACCGTTGTTTTTTCTGGGTCTTTAACTTCTGTCTCATCAGCAATTTTTGCTTTTTCTTTGACCGTTACGGTTACTTCTACCTCATCCTCTGACCCATCTGGATACGTAACAATAGTTGGAACTTTGAAAGTGCCGGCTGTATTACCATCCGGTAAATCATTCATATCCTTAGGAACCGCTTCATAAGTATCCACATCAGTTGGATAGTCTGGAACTTCGACAGCTTGGAAGATATCTGTTAATGTTGTTTTTTGTCCTTTTTCTTTGGTAATTGGGTTAGCTTTAGGTGCATACTTTTTGTTCATCCCTTCCCCAATTGTGATTGGCACTTTAACCTCATCAAAAGTATTATCAGGATAAGTCACTCTAACTATAGCTTCAAAGTCGCCTGCAGTTTTTCCATCAGGTAATTTTTCTGGATTAATAAGAGTTTTTGTATATGGTTTTTTGCGATTATAATTCGGCACTGTCACCTTATCAAACACTTCATCTTGCGTTACACCTTTGCCATATGGCTTTTCTATTTTACCTGTTGAAACAACTGGCTCATAAATATCTTTATGCTGACGTTCATCTTTGATTCGATATAAGGCTGTCGCTTGAGAATTCGGAATTAAGTTACCATCTTTATCGGTAAAATATGATGTGAACGGGAATGTATCACTCGCTAATTTTTCTAAAATCTCTTGAGGTGCATTTTTTAATTTTAAGCGGAAACCTGTGACAACTGGTTCATTGGTTCCATTGTTAAATTCAAACAATTTTGTCATTTTCTCATCAGTAATAGAACCTTTACCACTAGCATCCAAAGGTAATTTGGTAATGCTCGGCTTAGAAAGATTAGATTTTAACGATGGCCCATAATTCACTAACCAGTCAACTTTATGTAATTCTAAACTTTCAACATAAGGAACTAACTCAGGAGCAATTTCATAATGATATTTCCATTGACGTGTTTCCTCTCCAACCCCGATATGTGGACCATTAAGATTATAATTCCATGCATGATGCTTCACATGAGTAAAGAACACATCTAAATCTTTTCCATTAACCTCAGCAAATCCTGAACTTGTTCCAGTAAATAATTGTTTAATATTTTTCTTTGATGATGGATTATCTTTAGGTAAGTCTTTATTGACCATAATATAACCACTTGCTTCTGTATCGCGTTCATCTTTATTGGTGATTACGTTCCCTTTATCATCCTTAACATAGGTTCGATAGAAAACTTCCTCACCTTTTAAATCATTACCGAAAATTTCACGAATAGTTTTAGTTAATTTGATTTTTCCTGCTTGAGAAGTACGAGATCTACCAATATTTCCACCTGCGACTAAACCACCATGATCAATTTGAAACGGAACTTGCCAAACGTTTGTTCCTGGAATTCTAGTAAATGTTCGCGTGTGAGCATTATTAATATCTGGTGCGGTAATTTCTTTTACATATGGAGCAAGTTTTTCGTCTAATTCCATATTAATAGTCTTTTTACCACCAACTGCTAATCCAAATAAATAACTGTAATGAAAGTCGAGCTCTGATTTATCACCATCTTTTTCAGTATTAACATCTTGAATATGTGTCGCCAACATATTGACCCCTGAATGTTTAGTACGTCCAGCATCAGGTTCCAATTCCGGAAACACATTACTTCTTGTACCGGTTTTTACGTCTTTGGCACTGGTCAATGCTGCTGGTTTTAAGGTTGCTAAGTCTTCGTCAGGTTTCGCTTGTTCTTCTGTCTTTTGTTTTTCATCTGCAGTTTGCGCTTGTTTGTCTTCTGGCTTGACTGTTTCTTCTGTTGGTTGAACTTTGTCTTCCTCTGGCTTCAGAGTTTCTAGATTACCAATCGCTTGTTCAAACCGGTTTACTAAATCGGTATACTTTTGAACCGCTGCATCTACTTCTTCTTGTGTTGCATTTGGGTTTTCACGTAATGCTACCACTGAGTTGTATGCTTCATTAATTTCTGCTAACAAATTAGTATAAGCATGATAAGTTGCAGCATTCATATCTGTATTTTCAGGGATTGAGATAGCCATCACACGTTTAATATTCTCTACTATCTCATCCAAACGACTGAAGTCAACTTTTTTGTTCGTTTCTTCACTAATTGCTGTGTCAGTAGTCGTTTCTGGTACTTCTTTGTTTACTGCTTCGTCTGATGTATTCTCAGCTGATGCTTCAGTTGTTTCTTCTGGTTTTACCGGTGCTTCTTCAGCAACTGGTTGAATCGGTTCTTCTTGCGGGGTCTCTGCTTCTGATGCAGGTGCTGCCTCCACTACTTCTGTTCCTTCTCCGTTGTTCACTTCTTGTGCACTAACAAGTTGATTACTCGATAAGAATGTAGCGCCAATCAGTACAGATGCTACTCCTACCGAGAATTTTTTAATCGAGTAGCGTAATTTTTTATTCGCTTCTCGTGCGCTTACAATGCGCATATTGTTTTTTCCTAACATAAGACACCTCTTTGTTATTAATTATGATTATAAGTATAGTGCTCCAAGATCAAATATTCAATACTTTTTCGGGAATTTTAACTATAATTTAAGTAGGAATTTTCCGTAATTTTTTACTTATATTGATATATATTAGTCAATTAATGCCTATAATTTGTATTAATAGATTGTGATGTTCCAGCTGGTTCGTTGTTAATTTTGAGTACTATATAATTATATAATCTTATCATCAATCGCGATAACCTTGCTATCAATTGGTTTTACTCTCTAATAATCTGATATGTTTTCAAAAAAAAAAAAAAAAAAACGGAAGTTCGTGACGAATCTTCCGTTTTTTGTTAAAGAAGTTATTTTTTCATATTTTTGCAGTTTTTTAAATATTGTCTGCTCAAAATAATGATTAAGCTTCTTCTTCCTCTTTTTTAGATTTAACTCCTAAAAGTCCGAGACCTCCAAGAATTGCGAGTGCGGCTGCACCGAAAATAGCTGTATTGTCACTTTCACCTGTTTCAGGTAATGTCGCAGCTTTAGCCATTTGTTGAGGCACACTTGCTTGTGAATCATCAGTTTTTGGTGTTTCATTCATACCTTTATCTGTTGAATCATCTGCTTCTGGTTTCTCAGGCATTTCTGGTGTTTCTGATGAACCGTTATCTGTCGAATCATCTGTTTTTGGTGTTTCACCTGCGTTAGAATCAACAACTTGAATGATCACGTCAATTGTATCAACTGAACCATCAGGGTAGGTAACGATTACTTTACCTGTTTTATCACCTGCTGTTGTCGTATCAATTGGTGTTTCAAATTCAGCTTTTGTACCTTTTGGTAATTTACCAAAGTTCATAATTGATTTCTCAGCTGTTACTCCGCCACCGACGTTAACTGTTTGTTTTTGTCCAATCGGTTCGTACTTATCTGCATCCGTACTTTCTTTACCTGGTTTTGGATTAACGACTTTCACTGTTACCGTTACTTTGTCTTCTGAGCCATCTGTATAAGATACTACTACTGTTGCTGTGATTGTTCCTGGTTTAGTTGTATCCACAGGTGTCTCGAATTTAGCCGTTGTGCCTTCTGGTAAATCTTTGAAGTTGCCGATTGATTTTTCTGCAGTTACACTTCCGCCGACGTTGACTGTTTGTTCTTTGCCGACTGGGGTGTGTTTGTCTGCTAAGGTTAATTTAGATCCGTTATCGTCACGGTTAGCTTCATGTCCATTTACTGGTACTTCGATTTCTTTCTTACCTTCTGGTAAGTCTGGATCCGTCACGGTTACTGTGATTGGACCATCAACTTGTGTTCCTGGAGTTACTGACACTTTGCCATCTTCTCCAATTACTGCTGGTATTTCGTTGCCATCTTCATCCGTAGCTGTTACTTTTGTATCTTCGCCTGCGTTTTTGATGACAATTCCTGTATCTTGTGACTCATCTGTTGGATTGACTGGTTTTGCGTCACCTTCAACCATTGTCTTATCTGACTCGTTATCGTCACGGTTAGCTTCATGTCCATTTACTGGTACTGTGATTTCTTTCTTACCTTCTGGTAAGTCTGGATCCGTCACGGTTACTGTAATTGGACCATCAACTTGTGTTCCTGGAGTTACTGACACTTTGCCATCTTCTCCAATTACTGCTGGTATTTCGTTGCCATCTTCATCCGTAGCTGTTACTTTTGTATCTTCGCCTGCGTTTTTGATGACAATTCCTGTATCTTGTGACTCATCTGTTGGATTGACTGGTTTTGCGTCACCTTCAACCATTGTCTTATCTGACTCGTTATCGTCACGGTCAGCTTCATGTCCATTTACTGGTACTTCGATTTCTTTCTTACCTTCTGGCAAGTCTGGATCCGTCACGGTTACTGTAATTGGACCATCAACTTGTGTTCCTGGAGTTACTGACACTTTGCCAGCTTCTCCAATTACTACTGGTATTTCGTTGCCATCTTCATCCGTAGCTGTTACTTTTGTGTCTTCGCCTGCATTTTTAATGACAATACCTGTGTCTTGCGACTCATCTGTTGGATTGACTGGTTTTGCGTCACCTTCAACCATTGTCTTATCTGACTCGTTATCGTCACGGTCAGCTTCATGTCCGGTTACTGGTACTGTGATTTCTTTCTTACCTTCTGGTAAGTCTGGATCCGTCACGGTTACTGTAATCGGACCATCAACTTGTGTTCCTGGAGTGACTGACACTTTGCCATTTTCTCCAATTACTGCTGGTATTTCGTTGCCATCTTCATCCGTAGCTGTTACTTTTGTATCTTCGCCTGCGTTTTTGATGACAATACCTGTGTCTTGTGACTCATTTGTTGGATTGACTGGTTTTGCGTCACCTTCAACCATTGTCTTATCTGACTTGTTATCGTCACGGTCAGCTTCATGTCCGGTTACTGGTACTGTGATTTCTTTCTTACCTTCTGGTAAGTCTGGATCCGTCACGGTTACTGTGATTGGACCATCAACTTTTGTTCCTGGAGTTACATACACTTCTCCATTTTGACCTGATGTTACTGGAACAACTTTACCATCTTCATCCGTAGCTGTTACTTTTGTATCTTCGCCTGCGTTTTTAATGACAATACCTGTGTCTTGTGGGTCATCTGTTGGATCGACTGGTTTTGCGTCACCTTCAACTGTTGTCTTATCTGACTCGTTATCGTCACGGTCAGCTTCATGTCCATTTACTGGTACTTCGATTTCTTTCTTACCTTCTGGTAAGTCTGGATCCGTCACGGTTACTGTAATTGGACCATCAACTTGTGTTCCTGGAGTTACTGACACTTTGCCATCTTCTCCAATTACTGCTGGTATTTCGTTGCCATCTTCATCTTTAGCTGTTACTGTTGTATCTTCGCCTGCGTTTTTGATGACAATGCCTGTGTCTTGTGACTCATCTGTTGGATTGACTGGTTTTGCGTCACCTTCAACCATTGTCTTATCTGACTTGTTATCGTCACGGTCAGCTTCATGTCCGGTTACTGGTACTGTGATTTCTTTCTTACCTTCTGGTAAGTCTGGATCCGTCACGGTTACTGTGATTGGACCATCAACTTGTGTTCCTGGAGTTACTGACACTTTGCCACCTTCTCCAATTACTGCTGGTATTTCGTTGCCATCTTCATCTTTAGCTGTTACTTTTGTATCTTCGCCTGCGTTTTTGATGACAATGCCTGTGTCTTGTGACTCATCTGTTGGATTGACTGGTTTTGCGTCACCTTCAACCGTTGTCTTATCTGACTTGTTATCGTCACGGTTAGCTTCATGTCCATTTACTGGTACTTCGATTTCTTTCTTACCTTCTGGCAAGTCTGGATCCGTCACGGTTACTGTAATTGGACCATCAACTTGTGTTCCTGGAGTTACTGACACTTTGCCATCTGCTCCAATTACTGCTGGTATTTCGTTGCCATCTTCATCTTTAGCTGTTACTGTTGTATCTTCGCCTGCGTTTTTGATGACAATGCCTGTGTCTTGCGACTCATCTGTTGGATTGACTGGTTTTGCGTCACCTTCAACCGTTGTCTTATCTGACTTGTTATCGTCACGGTCAGCTTCATGTCCATTTACTGGTACTTCGATTTCTTTCTTACCTTCTGGTAAGTCTGGATCCGTCACGGTTACTGTAATTGGACCATCAACTTGTGTTCCTGGAGTTACTGACACTTTGCCATCTGCTCCAATTACTGCTGGTATTCCGTTGCCATCTTCATCCGTAGCTGTTACTTTTGTATCTTCGCCTGCGTTTTTGATGACAATGCCTGTGTCTTGTGACTCATCTGTTGGATCGACTGGTTTTGCTTCACCTTCAACCGTTGTCTTATCTGACTTGTTATCGTCACGGTCAGCTTCATGTCCGGTTACTGGTACTGTGATTTCTTTCTTACCTTCTGGTAAGTCTGGATCCGTCACGGTTACTGTGATTGGGCCATCAACTTGTGTTCCTGGAGTTACTGACACTTTGCCATCTGCTCCAATTACTGCTGGTATTTCGTTGCCATCTTCATCTTTAGCTGTTACTTTTGTATCTTCGCCTGCGTTTTTGATGACAATACCTGTGTCTTGTGACTCATCTGTTGGATTGACTGGTTTTGCGTCACCTTCAACCATTGTCTTATCTGACTTGTTATCGTCACGGTTAGCTTCATGTCCGGTTACTGGTACTGTGATTTCTTTCTTACCTTCTGGTAAGTCTGAATCCGTCACGGTTACTGTAATTGGACCATCAACTTGTGTTCCTGGAGTTACTGACACTTTGCCATCTGCTCCAATTACTGCTGGTATTTCGTTGCCATCTTCATCTTTAGCTGTTACTTTTGTATCTTCGCCTGCGTTTTTAATGACAATACCTGTGTCTTGTGGGTCATCTGTTGGATCGACTGGTTTTGCTTCACCTTCAACCATTGTCTTATCTGACTCGTTATCGTCACGGTCAGCTTCATGTCCGGTTACTGGTACTGTGATTTCTTTCTTACCTTCTGGTAAGTCTGGATCCGTCACGGTTACTGTGATTGGACCATCAACTTGTGTTCCTGGAGTGACTGACACTTTGCCATCTGCTCCAATTACTGCTGGTATTTCGTTGCCATCTTCATCTTTAGCTGTTACTTTTGTATCTTCGCCTGCGTTTTTAATGACAATACCTGTGTCTTGTGGGTCATCTGTTGGATCGACTGGTTTTGCTTCACCTTCAACCATTGTCTTATCTGACTCGTTATCGTCACGGTTAGCTTCATGTCCATTTACTGGTACTGTGATTTCTTTCTTACCTTCTGGTAAGTCTGGATCCGTCACGGTTACTGTGATTGGACCATCAACTTGTGTTCCTGGAGTGACTGACACTTTGCCATCTGCTCCAATTACTGCTGGTATTTCGTTGCCATCTTCATCTTTAGCTGTTACTTTTGTATCTTCGCCTGCGTTTTTGATGACAATGCCTGTGTCTTGTGACTCATCTGTTGGATCGACTGGTTTTGCTTCACCTTCAACCGTTGTCTTATCTGACTTGTTATCGTCACGGTCAGCTTCATGTCCGGTTACTGGTACTGTGATTTCTTTCTTACCTTCTGGTAAGTCTGGATCCGTCACGGTTACTGTGATTGGGCCATCAACTTGTGTTCCTGGAGTTACTGACACTTTGCCATCTGCTCCAATTACTGCTGGTATTTCGTTGCCATCTTCATCCGTAGCTGTTACTTTTGTGTCTTCGCCTGCATTTTTAATGACAATACCTGTGTCTTGTGACTCATTTGTTGGATTGACTGGTTTTGCGTCATCTTCAACCGTTGTCTTATCTGACTCGTTATCGTCACGGTCAGCTTCATGTCCGGTTACTGGTACTGTGATTTCTTTCTTACCTTCTGGTAAGTCTGGATCCGTCACGGTTACTGTGATTGGGCCATCAACTTGTGTTCCTGGAGTTACTGACACTTTGCCATCTGCTCCAATTACTGCTGGTATTTCGTTGCCATCTTCATCCGTAGCTGTTACTTTTGTATCTTCGCCTGCGTTTTTGATGACAATACCTGTGTCTTGTGACTCATCTGTTGGATTGACTGGTTTTGCGTCACCTTCAACCATTGTCTTGTCTGACTTGTTATCGTCACGGTTAGCTTCATGTCCATTTACTGGTACTTCGATTTCTTTCTTACCTTCTGGCAAGTCTGGATCCGTCACGGTTACTGTAATTGGACCATCAACTTGTGTTCCTGGAGTTACTGACACTTTGCCATCTGCTCCAATTACTGCTGGTATTTCGTTGCCATCTTCATCCGTAGCTGTTACTTTTGTATCTTCGCCTGCGTTTTTGATGACAATACCTGTGTCTTGTGACTCATCTGTTGGATTGACTGGTTTTGCGTCACCTTCAACCATTGTCTTGTCTGACTTGTTATCGTCACGGTTAGCTTCATGTCCATTTACTGGTACTGTGATTTCTTTCTTACCTTCTGGTAAGTCTGGATCCGTCACGGTTACTGTAATTGGACCATCAACTTTTGTTCCTGGAGTTACATACACTTCTCCATTTTGACCTGACGTTACTGGAACAACTTTACCATCTTCATCCGTAGCTGTTACTTTTGTATCTTCGCCTGCGTTTTTAATGACAATACCTGTGTCTTGTGACTCATCTGTTGGATTGACTGGTTTTGCGTCACCTTCAACCGTTGTCTTAGGATTACCTATTGTAATTGGCACTGTAACATCATCATAGGTAGTATCCGGATAAGTAACTCTGACCGTCGCTTCGAATTTACCTGCAGTTTGTCCATCAGGTAATTCGGATAATATTTGTCCATCATTAGATGCGTTTGTTATTTTAACAATGCTTAATTCATATGGTTTTCTACGTCTATAATCCACTACGGATACCTTTTCAAAGACTTCTTCTTCCGTTACTCCTTCACCATACGGTTTAATAATTTCCTCTGCTTCAGCCGGTTCATAAATTTCATTGTGTGGTCGGTCGTCTTTAATTCGATACAATGCAGTTGCTTGTGAGTTAGGGATTAACAATCCATTTTTATCTGTAAAATATGCTGTGAATGGAAAAGTATCACTTTGTAATTGCTCCAAAATTTCTTTAGGTGCATTTTTTAAATATAAGCGGAAGCCTGTCACAACAGGTTCAGTGGTTATATTGCCGAAATCCACTAATTTATTCATATCCTCATGAGTAACAGAACCTTTACCTTGATCGTCCAAAGCTAATTTCATAACACTTTTTTGAGAGCGTCCCGAATTTAATGACGCGCCATAGTTTACTTCCCAGTCAATCTTATGTAGCTCCACCTTTTCAATATAAGGAAGCAATTCAGGAGCAATTTCATAATTATATTGCCATTGACGTGTTGTAGAACCAACACCAGCGATTGGTCCACTAGTATTATAGTTCCACAAATGATCCTTTACGTGAGTAAAGTAAACATCTAATTCATTTCCATTAGCCTCAGAAAATCCTGAGTTAGTTCCGGTAAACAACTTTCTAATATTTTTATCTTGTGATGGATTTTCTTGTGGTAATTCTTTATTAACCATAATATAAGCACTCGCTTCTGTGTCACGTCCATCTCTGTTTGTGATTACGTTACCCTTATCATCTTTAACATAAGTCCGATAGAATACTTCTTCGCCTTTTAATTCCTCACCAAAAATTTCTCCTATTGTTTTTGTCAACGAAATTTTCCCAAGTTCAGATGTATGAACCACGGCAATTAAACCACCACGCACTAAGCCTTCCTGTCCTATATGAAACGGAACCTCCCAGATATTTGTTCCTTTAACTCGAGTGAACGTTCTAATATTTTTATTATCAATATCGGGTGCTGTTATCTCTTTTACATAAGGTGCTATTTTTTCATCTAATTCCATGTTAATGGTATATTTACCACTCACTGCTAAGCCGAATAGATAACTATAATTAAAATCAAGTTCTGTTTTATCCGCATCTTTTACTGTATCAATACTATGAATCCGTGTTGCTAACATATTCAGTCCGTTGTCTTTTTGACGTCCTGCGTCTGGTTCTAGCTCAGAGAATGAATTATCTTTTGTACCAGTAGCCACATCTTTCGTATCTGTTAGTGCTGCAGCTCTAAAAGCAACAACTTCTTCTGTTTGTGCTGCTGATTCCAAATTTGCTAACGCTTGTTCAAGTCGAGCGGATAATTCATTATAATTTTGAATGGCTGAATCAACCTCTACTTGTGTTGTATTTGGGTTTTCGCGCAATGCTACCATCAAACTATATGCTTCTTTAGCTTCTTCTAATAATCTAGCATAATTTTGATACGCAACTGACTCTGTATCAGTATTTTCAGGAGTCGGTAAATTTAGTGCACGGTCTAGATTTTCTACAATCGTATCAAATTGGTTAAAGTCAGTTTCACTATCTTTTTCAACTGTCTCGTCAATTAATTCTTTCGGCGTTTCTTCGCCTTGTACCTCTTCTTCAGCTGGTACTTCCGCTTCTGTAGCTGGCGCTTGCGTTACTTCTTGAGCAACTGGCTCCACTGCTTTAACCGCTTGAACATCTTTGGAACCTGCTTCATTAGCAACCGGTCCCGCTTCTGTTCCTTCTTCTTCGCCTGTACTTGTTGTTGTGTCTTGTGTAGTAGCTGCTGGGTCTTCTACTGTTTCAGCATTCGCAATCGCGATATTGCCGGCAAATAAAAGACTAGCAGAGACAGCAACTGAAGCCACCCCGACTGATAAACGCTTAATAGCGTATTGATACTTCTTATGACATTCTCTCTCACGTCTTGCTTGGACATTATTTTTTCCTAACATAGTACGCCTCCTTCAAATAATTATTATCATTCTAATTATAGCGAAAACCATTTATGTAGTCAAACCAGTTCCATATTTTAATCAAATAATTAATCTTCAGGTTATTAAAGCGGTTTATCTATTTTTTGACATCACTAAAGTACTGATTCATATGGTATACTATAGGTATTGCTTACTAAACATTAAACTTTGTTAAGAAAGGAATTTTTATGGCTCAACATACATTACTATTATCCTCAGAAATTATTCAAACAATGCAACAATATTATGCTAAGCAGATGCTTTCCGCTGTGGAATATAGCATCTTCCGCGCCAAGAAAAATGGTGTCACCATCACTGCCTACCAAAGTGGTAAAGTATTGTTTCAAGGTGCACGTGCCATACAAGAAGCGCAAAAATGGACTGAAGAAGAACTCGATACGTCACCGGCACCAACTAAACCTAATAATAGCACTTCGTCACTACCTGAAAACTTTAGCCAATGGACTATTATTGGCAGTGATGAAGTCGGAAACGGCAGCTATTTTGGTGCACTAACAGTCTGCGCCGTATATTTACCAGCGGATAAGCAAGATTTGATGAAAGAATTAGGTGTCAAAGATTCCAAAGCCTTGTCTGACAAACAAATCGTTAATCTTGCCTGGCAAATCAAAGCTAGCGTACCGCATCACTTAACCGTTTGTCCGCCTCATAAATATAACGAAGCTAATCAAACACGTAATGCGAATGGTATTAAAGTCGCACTGCATAATTTTACAATTCAAAAGTTAGTCGCCAAGTTATCTGAAGAGGAACAAGCCAACTTGCAAGGCGTATTAATTGACCAATTCGTTGCTGAGAAAAAATATTATGACCATCTAAAAAAAGAACAACATCCATATACCACCAATGTATATTTTGAGAAAAAAGGAGAAAGTCATCACTTAGCCGTTGCTTGTGCTTCAATTATTGCTCGTGCTGCTTTTTTAGAGTCACTCGAAACACTTGGCAAGCAGTATCACATCGTCTTACCATCCGGAGCGGGCGCTAATGTCGACCATATTGGTGTGCAGCTCGTTAAAAAATACGGTTCCCACATTTTGCCATCCATTGCGAAAATGCATTTTGCGAATACGAAAAAAATTATGAACAAATTATAAAACAGTCGCTCAATATAGTGGATTACTCCCTATATTGAGCGACTATTTGTACTGTTTGAACTCGATACAGATGCCTCCTCACATTCATCAATGCTCGTCGGTCAACACCGATACGACCACACCATTTTTAATCACGACTTTAAATTCACCTTCATTTACTGCATAGCGACCATTGCCCAATTCCATCGCCAACCGTCTAGTTTTCTCAGGTAATATTTTTTCGACAATTTCATCACTATCAATACCGAGCACTCGTTCTAAGTAGCGAATAATCGCATGCTCAGATACGGTAATACCTTTACTTTCTTTCGTTAAACACTCAATTTGCTGGGCTAAACTACGGATATTGGTTTCTTTTAATTCAATCTCTTTCTTAATCGCACTCGCTTCAAATCGCAAAGATGTTAACTCTGCCTCTGCATTGGCTTTTAATGTTTGCAGCCGTTTTAGTTCTTCACGCTTTTTATTGCTCATCTACGTCACTCCTTTCGTCCTTACCGATTGGGTATTTTCGTGTAGCGTCATGATACACAAGAATACCGTACTCTTGATTGCTTCTATTTCGTTATCATTATAATAAGAAATTCTTTATCCAAAAGTCAAACATTTTCATTTAAATTTTCCTAAAAATCTAACACGCAAAACAAGGCAACAAGCCCTATGCTCGTCACCTTTACTTTAATCTTAATTTAAAGGTGTTGAAAGCTTCTTTTCGAAAGCCACCAACACCAACTATTATAAAAACCTTATTATTTACGCTTACGAATCATATCAAAGCGTTCAACGGGTTGTTGTACTTTAATTTTACAAATCATCATTGCATGAGGTGCCACATCAATCGGCAAATCATCTTCATCCCATAATGCGGTTAATTCTTGCTCAAAATGACGCATTCCTGGTCCATAGAACTCAATCGTGTCGCCTACTTTAAAGTTATTACGTTGTTGAATGGTAGCGATTTGTGTCTCTGGATCATAGTCCAGTACTTGTCCAACAAAGGCATATTGAGGAATTTTACGGCGTGCACCGAATAATTGTTCATTTTCAGTAGGGGTTGAATAGTAAAACCCTGTCGCTAATTCACGTTGTGCGGCTTTCCACAATTCATCAATCCATTCTTGCTTCAACTCATAATTGTCCGGATCAGCACAATACGCGTCAACGGCTGCTCGGTAAACATTGGAAACAGTGGAGACGTAATGAATGGACTTCATGCGTCCTTCAATCTTCAAGCTGTCCACCCCTGCTTCTACTAAATCAGGAATGTGATGAATCATTGCTAAGTCAACGGCACTCATAGAGAATTTTTCTTCAATACCTTCTTCACCTGCACCAACCATATTACGTTCGCCACCGAGACCGATGTCGAATAGTCCGTATTTCCAACGGCAAGATTGACAACAACCACCACGGTTGGCATCACGGTTTTCCATATGGTTAGATAATACACAGCGTCCTGAATACGAAATACACATCGCGCCATGGATAAAGGCTTCAATCTCTACATCAACGTGTTCTTGCATATCGTAAATCTCTTGCATCGACACTTCACGCGCTAGTACCACGCGCTCTAATCCTTCGTCTTTCCAAAACTTTAAGTTTTCGTAATTAGCTGCTGATGCTTGGGTTGATAAATGTATCGGTAACCCTGGCGCTTCTTCGGCACAAATCTCGATTAAAGCGACATCCGAGACAATCACGGCATCGACACCAATATCACGTAATGTACGGAAAAATTCGCCTGACCCTTTTTCGTCACCTTCATGTGTTACCATATTGGCAGCCACGTATACTTTTGCATTGCGTTCATGCGCAAAACGTACAGCTTCAATCATCTCTTCTAATTCAAAATTCCCGGCACGACTACGCAATCCATAGGCTTGCCCGCCGATAAATACGGCATCTGCGCCGTAATGAATGGCTGTTTTTAATTTTTCTAATGTTCCACCCGGTGCTAATACTTCCGGTTTTTTTGTTATTGTTCTCATTATTGGTAAACTCCTTGTTTTATTCACTTGCGCTCGCACTATGGGGATTCTGGCTCGCTCGGGCTGCCTCGACGTCCACTTCACATTGCTCTTGAAGCGTTGAGGCGCTTCGGCGACCTCTGTTCCAGTGGTTCGAGTCAGAGCGCCCGCGCTCGCACTATGCGGATGCCGGCTCGCTTGGGTTGACTTGACATCCACTTCAAAAGGCGCCTTTGTGCGCTTCTCGCACGCAGTTGCCTTTCTCCAGTGGTTCAAGTCAGTGCACCCGCGCTCGCACTATGTTTTACTTGACAAAGTTTGGTTCGTATAGGAAGAAGCCGGTATCGACGCCGCGGTTGGTTGGGTGTAGGTGGCGGATTTGTGCTTCTAGGGCTTCGCCTTGTTCGTCTGACCATTTACCAGCTTCAATCAAATCACGTGCTTGGGCAAATAATTGAACGATTTTGACAAAGTTGTCGCCGGGTGAAAAGATTCCTTCTAATTTCCACTGCGCCACACCCATATCCGTTAATTCTTGTAAATGTTTTGCCAATAAAACATCATTATTGGCAAAAATGTGCGTCCCATTGACATCTTGATAGATGGAATAATGACTTTCTGGTTTACGCGGCTCTGATAAAAATAAGCCTCGGTCACGGGTGACTTCTTCTTGCTTCTCAATGAAGTTGTAATAATTTTGTAGCAACGGACGTTTTGATTGATGGATACAAGTCGCTCCATATACTAAAAATTCTACTGGAACCACGGTCTCTTTTGCTAAAATTTTCAGTTCATCACGCGGAACTTCTCGTGCAACAACTGCACCGACAGCACCACGTTTCGCCCAAAAATTAATCGAACGACTGCTTGTCACCAACACTTGCGCATCATAGCGATACGGAATCGATATAGCTGGGTCTTTCATCAAATTGACCACACCAGGGTCACCTAATGTAATCGTGTCAACACCAATTGACTTCAAGAAAGTTAAATACTCCGGTACTGCTTGGATGCCCTCATTATGGAAAATTGCATTGACAGCAATACTTACTTTTTTGCCATATTGATGGGCTAATTCTGTTAATACCTTTTGTTCGTCACGCGTAAACGAATGTGGCAATCTCAATCCAAATTGGTCTTCACCAAAATATAAAATATCAACACCCGCTTCTAATAGCGCTTCTGCTTGCGAAATGGATTCTACTGTTGCAATCAGTTCCACCATTGTCGTCGCCTCCTCTTTATAAAAATACTTATATATATTATCACACAATAATCAGAAAAAAAAGTACTCCCCAGCAGGAGTACTCTTTAATCTTCGTTAACAAACTCTAAATCAATTGCGTGTGTTAATACATCACGATAACTGTATGAAACACGGTCAATATTATTCGCTTCTTGGTCTAAATCTACAACAAATATTGAGCGATAGGTTTCTTTTAATATGCCACGCCGTTCACGTTTTTTCTTTCTTCCCATCTGAACAGTGACAATAATTGTTTCTCCGACATTTTCTTCTAAAAGTGACTTGATAGCAACTAAATCTTTTGGCATAGTGTTCCAACCCCTTTGTTATCTATCATATCACAGAATAGATAAAAAGACAATCATATCATATCACTTGTTAAAGCACAATAGTTTTTCGTAATTTTTTAAAAAGATTTTTAGCAGGTTTCAATGCTAATTCAATAAACAGCCCCCAACAACTTATACGGATTGGCAACTATATTTATCTTATTTATCTCAGAAGACTTAATTTATCAGCACAATTATAGTTCTTAAATTATCAATCGATAGACTAAATGTGACCAACCCAATGATTTATCGTGCTGGCACAATATTAACAAACTGCATCGTTTTCGCTGTCACCTGACACATTACCTAAATCCAATGCCTGATACAATGTCGCATATTCTTGCAAGGTTAGTGATTCCGCACGACGACTTTTGTCAATATCAGCTATTTCCAGTGCTCGTTCCATTTGCTCAGCGGAACGACCTAATTCGTGTACATGACTGCGTAAATTATTCCAAATCGTCTTGCGCCGTTGCATAAAGGCAATTTGAATCAATTGTTGTAATTTTTTATGGTCATCCACCTGAATGATAGGTTGTTCGCGCCGTACTAATTTTAAGACTGCTGAATCAACATTCGGTTTAGGTATAAAAACTCCTTTTGGTACAATAAACGCTATTTCAGCTTGCATTGAATTTTCAATGGCTAGTGTTAATGAATTATAAGCTTTCGTATTAACAGTCGCCGTCATCCGCTCGGCTACTTCTTTTTGCATCATCATCACCAACGCATCAAACGGTAACTCACTGTCAATAAGGTTCATAATTATCGGTGTTGTAATATAATATGGTAAATTAGCCACAACTACTAAGCGTTCTGCTTCACGTAACGATTGATATGCAGCTTCTTCAAAATTCACCTTTAAAATATCTTGATGATGGACGGTCACATTGTCGTACTCCGCTAATGTTTCTTTTAAAATCTCAATAAATCGTGGGTCAATCTCAAATGCGATGACTTCTTTTGCTGCACGCGCTAAATACTCTGTCAACGCGCCGATACCAGGACCAATCTCTACAACTGTCGTTTGCTTATCAATCTGACCAGCAGCAATCATTTTTTCTAAAATTTGTGGCTCTACTAAAAAGTTTTGCCCTAAACTTTTCTTCATTTTTATGTCATACTGACGCATAATTTCCACCGTTCGCGTCGGGGTGGCAATTGGACGAAATTCTCTCATCAATGGCTCCTATTCTGGTTCGCTTGGGTTGACTTGTCTCCACTTCACATTGCTCTTGAAGCACCACTGGCGCTTCTACGACCCCTGCTCCAGTGGTTCAAGTCAGAACACCCGCACTCACACCATGTTCTATTCTGGTTCGTTCGGACTGCCTCGACGTCCACTTCACATTGCTCTTGAAGCGCCACTGGCGCTTCTACGACCCCTGCTCCAGTGGTTCGAGGCAAAACGCCCTCTCTCGCACTATGTTCTATTCTGGTTCGCTTGGGTTGACTTGTCTCCACTTCACATTGCTCTTGAAGCACCACTGGCGCTTCTACGACCCCTGCTCCAGTGGTTCAAGTCAGAACACCCGCACTCACACCATGTTCTATTCTGGTTCGTTCGGACTGCCTCGACGTCCACTTCACATTGCTCTTGAAGCGCCACTGGCGCTTCTACGACCCCTGCTCCAGTGGTTCGAGGCAAAACGTCCTCTCTCGCACTATGTTCTATTCTGGTTCGTTCGGACTGCCTCGACGTCCACTTCACATTGCTCTTGAAGCACCACTGGCGCTTCTACGACCCCTGCTCCAGTGGTTCGAGGCAAAACGCCCTCTCTCGCACTATGTTCTATTCTGGTTCGTTCGGACTGCCTCGACGTCCACTTCACATTGCTCTTGAAGCGCCACTGGCGCTTCTACGACCCCTGCTCCAGTGGTTCGAGGCAGAACGTCCTCTCTCGCACTTTGTTCTATTCTGATTCACTTGGGTTGACTTGTCTCCACTTCAAAAAATATTTGGGGTGCTCATGCACTGCTACAAACTTTGCTGCAAGGTTTCAAGCCAACGTTTCCTTATTCTGTTTACTCTTCTAACTGCGCTAATACTGCTTCTACTTGCTCTAACGAAATATGATAGACACTCAATTTTTTCTGCAATTGTTTCCCGTTCAAATGCCCGATTCGTAGCTGTTCACTCAACCAGGATCGACGTTTCACGGCTTGTGGATGTCCAATGAGCCGCAGCCGGATTAAATCTGACAACTCAATCGTATCAACTGGGCCAACCTCAGGTGTCATAACATGTGCTAGTGCCTTCAAAATAGTTTCCGGCAATGCATGTTCAATGCCTAAGCTTTTATGCTCCTTACCACTATCCGCTTCTTGCTGCGTCAAATAGGCTTGTTTTGCCTGCGGAACTAATGCAGTAACGATACGTCGAATGCGTTCGCCTTGATAATCTGGGTCAGTAAAAATAATTATCCCAAACTGTTCACTCGCTGCTACAATTTGTTGTTGCACTGAGCGACTAACAGCTGAACCATTCGTTTCAATCGTTTTGACATAGGGACCAAATGTTTCAATCAAACGCTTAGTATCATCCCTACCTTCAACAATAATCACTTCTTGTGGTGGCTTATTCATGTATCGGCTCCCATTTAAATAAGTCAAAAGCATTTTGCGTTGTCACTTGAGCTACTTTTTCCATATCCGCTACGAAAAATATAAATAAATATCATCATTTCTTATATTTTTACTACGTGACACCTTTCGGTTATCACTTCCTGTTTCTTCGTGTCCAATCTCGGTAGGAGTATGCTCCACACCTACTATTGTTTGTTATAACACTCCACAGGCTTAAATTCCCCAGTAGCGATGGGTACTGATGTCTTTTTTATATCACTTGTGAATAACAAGCTTGTAAATTCTTAGCTGCGTTGAAATCTCGGTCTAATATAGTACCGCAACACTCGCATTTATACGTTCGCTCACTCAATTTTAGTTGTTGTTTCTTATATCCACAACCACTACATAATTTTGAACTTGCATAAAAACGATTAATAACTACTAGCTCAATTCCCATTCGTGCACATTTATACTCTAGTTGTTGGCGAATGGTATGGAACTTACAATTGCTTATGGCTTTTGCCAAGTGTTTATTTTTCATCATGCCAGAAACATTCAAATCTTCAATCACAATCGCTTTCGGCAATTGTTTAACAATATGTGTTGTCGCTTGATGAATATGATTGTTTCGGATATTTGTTAACGAACGATGGATTAGCTTAATGTCCTGGATTGTTTTTTGGATATTACAACATTCTTCAATCGGACGTTTCCAGATTGGTTTACGATGACCATTGATGACTTTGAAACTTGTTGTATTAGCCGTTAATTGTCTTGATAAATGATGTTGATAACGTCTTAGGCGTTTCGTCAATTGTTTAACACGTTTGGAATAGTTGATGTTGTCAACCGTTCCACCATTTGAACACGTCATTAACGTTTTAACACCTAAATCAATACCTATCACTTCATTAGTTAACGATTCATCAAAAGTACAAGGTGCGTCATAAGTAAACGACACATACCAATATTTTCCGTCATAAGAGATTCGTGGATTGTAATAAAATTGATTTTTACCAATTTTGGGTAACGGTTCAGCGGTCTTTACTACGCCTAAACGTTCGCCTTGAAACCCTTTTGGTTTCCAACGGAAACTTTCGTAGTTCACGTAAAAACTCGGGGTCGTACGTGTTTTAGATTTATATCTTGGTGCTCTAGCTAAACCTTTAATACATTTAAGTTTCGCTGTATTCCAATCTCTAACTGCTTGTTTGGCGACATTACTTCCAACTTCTGCCAACCATGGACATTCCGTCTTTTTTAATTGTGTAATTTCTTTACGAATATTTCCCTCGCTAATATACTTTGGTTTCGTTGGGTCTTCTTTGTATGCCTCGTAAGTTTCATGGTCACGAGTAATCGCATAATTATACGCCCAACGAGCCACACCTGCTGATTTTTTGAACAAGACTTCTTGTTCTGGAGTAGGTAAAAGCCTAATCTTTTTCCCTTGTAACATCTTTTACACCCTCAATCAGTTGTCGTTAATTTTCATAAGTCATGCGGAATCTAGCCCACACTCTTAACAATTTGCTATTTAACATCAGTACCATTGGTATCAATCCTTTCACTTTATCGTTGAGGATAGTGTACCGCATGGAATTTATTTTTGTAAATATAAGTTATACATTTATTTATATTTTTCTCATTCACGCTAGAACGCAACTTCTAACGCAGTCTTATTCTCACGAATAGACCTCTCATGCTTTCACATGAGCGTAGACTATATCTTCAACTAGGTTTGTGCCTAGTTGCCACATTTTTCTTCCGCCCTTAGCTTGCAGTTTTACTCTCCCTCAAGGAGATAGTCGTTGGGGGTCTTCCGTATCTGTTATCAGACTTAGGACTTTCCCTGCTAAACATCCATTGTTACAGTACTTAGGACTAACGTTTTCTAAGGTTCACTATTTTTATCTCTTAGACACTGATTAGCTTTTGTTTCACCATATACTATCCTTGTTGTTTTTTCTGCTTTCGCACCACTCAGCTTACTGTTTCCAGTTACTGTTTCGGTCACAAGGCTTTAGGAGTTAAAAGCATTTAACGTGGAGTCTGCACCAATCACTTGATACAGAGGGTATGCTGTTAATATATATAGATTTATATTAATTTGTATAAATTTATTGCAACAGTTTTGTTACCCAACCTCTGACTTGAGCCAGGGTTTCTGCTACATAATACACATATCCTGGCTCATTGCGCTTGCCTCGATAAGGTACTGGCGCTAAATACGGCGCATCTGTTTCAATTAACAGGCGATTTTCTGGCACAATAAGGGCTGCTTTACGAACATCTTCTGCTTTTTTAAAGGTCAACACACCACTAAAGCTAATATGCATCCCTAAATCTAAAAATCGCTTGGCTTCTTCTTCATTCCCGCCAAAACTATGCATAATACCACCCGCAGCTGGCACGCCTTCATCCTTTAAAATACGGTATGTGTCCTCGGTGGCTTCACGATTATGAATCGTAATCGGCAAATGATGTTCTTTGGCAATAGCAATCTGACGACGAAATACTTGCTCTTGTACTGATTTAGGTGCAGTGTCCCAGTAATAATCTAAGCCGATTTCCCCTAACATTTTTACTTTAGGTAATGTCAACCAGTGCTCTAACTTTTTCTCAAATGCTGCACTATAATTACCAGCTTCTGTCGGATGACAACCTACAGCACTAATAATTGATTCATATTGTTCACTCAGTGCCAATGTTTTTAAAATCGTAGTTTCATCAAACCCGACGACTGCCATATAATGAACGTGCTGTTTTCGTGCTTTTTCAATAATTTCTGCTTCAATTCCCTCGAATTGTTCCGCATTTAAATGCGTATGCGTATCAAAAAGTTTCATTATTATTAAAGGCTATGTCCTGTGTCTTCTTACGCACCAAACATATACCCTACTACCTCCATTTCCCTAACTTCAGTCTAAAATTAGCATTCATTGATATATTTGTCAAAACACATTGTGCGACATCGTGCGCTCAGAAATGAATCACTGGAGAAAGATTGCTGATGCGTCCACACGCTTCAAAAACTTTGTGAAGTGGAGGTCATTTCTGCTCGTCGGAGCCGTTATACACATTGTGCGACAGCGTGCACCTAGAAACAATTCCCTGCTTGCCGCTCGTAAAACAGTAGGAGCCAATCACAATGACCAGCTCCCACAATCATTCAAACAATTAACCAATCAATGAGCCATTTGGCGCATCATCTGGCGCAAATAATAAACTTAAACCATCTTCTTTTTCAGCCGATAAAATCATCCCTTGACTAAGTAAGCCCATCATCTTACGTGGTTTTAAGTTAGCTACAATTGTTACTTTGCGTCCTACTAATGCTTTGTAGTCCGGATAATATTTTGCTATGCCTGATAA
This sequence comes from Aerococcaceae bacterium zg-1292, assembly GCA_016126655.1. GTDB lineage: Bacteria > Bacillota > Bacilli > Lactobacillales > Aerococcaceae > Globicatella. Next base: position 1,782,027 of record CP065955.1, read on the forward strand.
GATTTGACGGTGCCCTTTATCCCCGGCATCAAGACGAAAACGTAATAATTTATTTGAACCTTTTACGGGTTCAACATCAATCACTTCGGCGACTTTTAATTCTGTTTGAACAAATTGGTCAAACTCTACGTGTTCTACTTCCTGATGTACTAGTTTTGTTGCCGCTGGGTCCCAATTTGTATCATCCACAGTCAAGGTATCACTATTCGTCTGAGTGACGCCACCTTTCATTTGGTCTTGAATATATTGTACTTCAACCTCAGCATCTAGACGTGGGAAAATTGGCTCGCCTTTTTTAATCACTGTCGCATTATCCGGATATTGTCCCCACGATAACTCATGTAATGGTCGCTCAACTTCTGCTTCAATTCCTAATTGAATCAAGATTTTCCCTGGAGCTTGTGTCATAAATGGACGTAAAATAAGCGCAGTAATCCGTAAGACTTCTGCTAAATGATACATTACCGAACGCAATTGAGGTGTTGACGCATCATCTTTCGCCAATACCCACGGTGTCGTTTCGTCAATGTACCTATTGGCACGTGAAACAATTTTCATCGTATGGTCAAGGGCAGTATTAAAGGATAAGCTATCCATTGCTTGATGATAAGCCGTTAATTCATTATCAACATAAGCTTCAAAGGTGCGGTCGACTTCATTTTCACCAAACTCATTGGTTGGTACGATGCCATCAAAATACTTATTCATCATCGCCACTGTACGATTAAGTAAATTACCTAAGTCATTCGCTAATTCAAAGTTTACTCGATTTACAAAATCTTCCGGCGTAAAAATCGAATCATTGCCTTGACTCATTTCACGTAATAAGTAAAAACGTGTCGCATCTAATCCATAACGTTCAATCAATTGATGCGGATAAACAGTATTACCTTTTGATTTAGACATTTTGCCATCCTTCATCAAAAGCCAACCATGCGCATAGACTTGTTGTGGAAGCGGTAATCCTAAAGCCATTAACATCGTCGGCCAGTAAATCATGTGAAAACGACTAATATCTTTACCAATAAGATGAACATTTGCTGGCCAGAATTTATCAAAGTTCGTCGTATCATCACTACCATAACCTAATGCAGTAATATAGTTGGTTAAGGCATCAATCCAGACATATACTACATGTTTGGGGTCACTTTGAACCGGCACTCCCCATGAAAATGTCGTCCGTGATACCGCTAAATCTTCTAAACCTGGTTTGATAAAATTATTAATCATTTCATTTTTACGAAACTCCGGCATTATAAAGTTCGGATGCGCTTCGTAGTACGCTAACAAACGGTCAGCATATTTACTCATGCGGAAGAAATACGACTCTTCTTTTACTAATTGAACTTCGTGCCCACTTGGAGCAACACCACCCGTCATATTGCCATCCGCATCACGGTAAACTTCTGCTAATTGGCTTTCTGTAAAAAATTCCTCATCGCTGACAGAATACCATCCTTGATACTCGCCTAAATAAATATCTCCTTGCTCTAATAATTGTTCAAAGATTTGTTGCACTGCTTGTTCATGGTAATCATCTGTCGTACGAATAAAATGATTGTTAGAAATTTCTAAATCTTTCCACAATTGTTTAATCGTATCCGCCATACCATCGACATAATCTTTAGGTGTTAATCCTAGTTCAGCTGCTTTCGTTTCAATTTTTTGGCCATGCTCGTCTGTTCCAGTCAAGAAAAAGACGTCGTAACCCATTAAGCGTTTGTAGCGTGCTGCGGCATCAGCTGCTAATGTCGAATAAGCATTGCCAATATGGAGTTTGCCACTTGGATAATAAATGGGTGTTGTAATGTAATAAGTAGGTTTTGTTTGATTGGTCACAGATGAGTGCCCCTTTCATAATAAGTTTTGCTTTACTGTGGCTATTATAGCACATATTTCAATATGTTTGAACGCTTTTAGGACCTCATTGTATCCCAAACACGTTACAGACGGCAAAAAAAGCATAAAGCACCCCATTGATTGAAGCTTTAAACTAAGCGTCAAACGAAAAGGTATTGCTTTATGCAGTGCATCAACTAATTTAAACTTGTCATATATTGATAGGCCATATGACCGGCGTGACTACCATCGCCGACAGCTGTCGCAATTTGTCGTAAATGTGTATTACGCACATCGCCAACCGCAAAAATACCTGGAATGGTGGTCGACATTTGTGTATCGGTCACAATCCATCCTTCATCATCCGTAATATCTAAATCCGCCACCACACTAGAATTTGGAATTAAACCAACATAGATAAAGGCACCATCAGCGGCAAGTTCACTCACTTCATCTGTCTTCACATTACGCAAAGTTACACTTTCAACGAACTCTTTACCATTGATGGATTCTACAACAGAATCCCAAACAAAATCAATTTTTTCATTGGCAAATGCTCGCTCTTGTAACACTTTTTGCGCACGTAATTCATCACGGCGGTGAACAATGGTTACTTTTTTGGCAAATTGTGTGAGATATGCACCTTCTTCCACCGCAGAGTCGCCGCCACCAACAACGACAACGTGTTTATCTCTAAAGAAAAAGCCATCACATACCGCACAATAAGAGACACCACGTCCTGATAACGCTTCTTCACCTGGCACACCTAATTTACGATGATGGGAACCTGTTGCGACAATGACCACTTTTGCTTCATAAATCACTTTATCTGTATGAACCAAACGTCTTAAGCCATCTACTTCTACACGTTCAACATTACCATAAACAAATTCAGCGCCGAATGCCATTGCACTTTCATAAAAATGATTGGCTAATTCTGGACCACTAATCAGCTTAAAGCCAGGATAGTTTTCAACATCAGCAGTATTATTGACTTCGCCACCAGGCATCCCTTTTTCAATGATGACTGTTTTTAAATTTGCTCGCGATGCATACAAAGCCGCAGTCAAGCCACCGGGGCCACCACCGATAACAACTACATCAACATTACTTAACTCTTTTTCTGACATATGGTTCACTTCTTCCTTGTTAGTGTTCATTGGAGTTGCATGGAAAGCGAGTGTTTTATGGCACTTTCTCCAATGCTTTACAAGCATATCTTAACACAGACTTAGTGCTTTATTTTACCAATTTGCTCATAGCCTCATGCGCTTGTAACGATGCTTCTTGTTTGCCTTCGCGCGCCATCAACTGGTCGATAGCTTCACGGACATTAGTATCTTGATAGAGTACCGCGTAAATCGCTTGCGTGATTGGTAAATCTACTTGCTCTGTTTGTGCCAACTCATAGGCTACTTCTGTCGTCGCAATGCCTTCAACTACCATATTAATCGCTGCTGTTACTTCATCTTTCGACTTGCCTTGTGCTAATAAATTGCCTGCTTGCCAGTTACGCGAATGCGGACTAGTACAAGTGACGACTAAGTCTCCGACACCGCTTAAGCCTAAAAAAGTCATTGGGTCGGCACCTAATTTGACACCTAAGCGTGTAATTTCTGCTAATCCACGCGTCACCAAACCGGCGGTCGCATTATCGCCGTATCCTAATCCAACTAAAATCCCAGCACCTAATGCAATAATGTTTTTTAGTGCAGCACCCAACTCCACGCCGATAACATCTTGATTGGTATAGACGCGGAAATAATGATTCATAAACACTGCTTGGACGACTTTTGCTTCATCCAAGGCATCACTAGCAGCTGTAATCGTCGTTAAATCTTGACGCGCTACTTCTTCCGCATGACTCGGTCCGGATAACACAACAACCGCTTGATAACTTTCAGCAGGTAACACTTCTTTAATCACTTGACTCATCCGCAAATGGGTATGCGGCTCTAATCCTTTGGTTGCATGCACAATAATGGGTTGATGGGCACATTCATCCAAGCGCGCTGCCACTTGTTCCATCACACTGCGCATTGCATGCGTTGGAACGACGACTAAAATAATTTGAGCATCCTTGATACAGTCAAATAATTGAGTGGTCGCAACAATGGATGCTGGTAGTACAACATCTTTTAAATAATTTGTATTCGTATGTTGTTGATTAATTTCATCAACAGATGTCTGTTCCCGCCCCCACATTGTCACTTCATGTTGATTTTCTGCTAATACTTTTGCTAAGGCGGTTCCCCATGAACCCGACCCTAATACTGCTATTTTCATTCTTGAGCACCTCCGATTTTGGCTCTAGTGACGATTCGCTGTGTAGTACATAATAGTAGCCTCATTCCGACGCTTCATGATAAATCCGATCGAACTGATAACAAATACGACGGCTACCCATTGAGAAATACGCAGTGGTCCTAAATAGAGACTGTCTGTGCGCATACCTTCAATAACCATTCTACCGAGTCCATACCATAATAGATAACCCGCTGCCACTTCGCCTTCTTTTAACAGATTTGGCTTTTGACGTAACCATAATAACAAGATAACACCCAGTGCACTCCATAACGATTCATATAAAAAAGTTGGATGATGATACACACCTTCTATATTCATCTGTTCAATGATGACTTTTGGCAAATGTATTTTTTCTAAAAAGTCACGTGACACTTCGTAGCCATACGCTTCTTGATTCATAAAATTGCCCCAACGTCCAATTGATTGCGCAGTCAAGACAGCGGGTGCTACTACGTCAAGTATCGTAATGAACGATAAATGGTACCGTTTAGCTAAATAATATAATGTCACTAGCCCCGCTAAAATTCCCCCATAGATGGCGATGCCACCTTGCCAAATACTTAAAATTTGTGTCGGATGCATGAGATAATAATCTAAGCGAAACAATACATAATACAAGCGCGCGCCAATAAAACCAATAATAATCGTCCAAAAAACGATATCTGACATCTGCTCTTCATCCAGTTCTTTGCGCTTAGCTTCGCGTTGAATCATCGTATACGCAATCACAATCCCGATACCGATAATAATACCATACCAATGAACGGGCCAACCAAATAATCGAAAAGCAATCGGTGACAGTTTCGCTAAACCATACAATAACATACAAGGCACCTACGCTTGATTGCGACGAATTAATGCGTCTAATTTCTTATTAAAGGCTTCTGTCGCATTATATCCTAAAGAATTCGCTCTAAAATTCATGGCAGCAGACTCAATGACTGACGCTAAGTTACGCCCTGTTTTAACTGGGATGCGTACTTTCGGTACCAATACATCAAAAATTTGTTCTGTCTCACGGCCTGAGCCTAAACGGTCATATTCTACTGTCCCGTCATCTAATACTAAATCAATAATTAATTCCAATCGTTTGGAACGACGAATCGCTGACACACCGTATAAATTCATGACATCAATAATACCTAAGCCTCGAATTTCAAGTAAGTTTTGTAAAATTTCTGGCGCTTCACCAATTAAGGTCAATTCATCAATCATAAATAATTCCACACGGTCATCCGCAATTAGACGATGTCCCCGTTGCACAAGTTCTAGCGCGGTCTCTGATTTACCCACACCACTTGAACCGATTAATAGGACACCCATACCAAATACTTCTACGAAAACGCCGTGTCTTGATAAGCGCTCTGCCAAACGTCCTTCTAAGTAATTGGTAATATTCGCATGAACCCGACTAGTTTTTGAGCGTGACCCCAGGATGGGTATTTGCATCCGCTCTGCAATCGGGAAAATTTCATCCGGAACAGGCTCAGAATGTGTAAAAATAATTGCCGGAGTCTCTGGTTGCAGTATACGGTCAAAAATAATCGAGCGTTCCTCAGATGTTTGTGCCAATAAAAAGCGCATTTCCGTCCGTCCAATTAATTGAATCCGTGCTGATTGATAATATTCAATATAGCCATTTAATACTAAACCTGGCCTTGATACTTCACTCACTGATACTTCACGTTCTCCAAATGCTTCACCAAATAAATACTCGATATTTAATGTCTTAACAATCTCATTAATCGTTACTGTATTATTCATAATGCGCCTCCAATTTTCGTTTTTTCTAACATTATACTCAAACGTCATTTATATCTGATTTGATACTATCATAATTCCTGACTTTCGGCTAGCATTAGCGTGCAATCGTATTCTAAAAATAAGACAGTTTCAACCAAAAAGTAATACATCCCTTCTTAATAATATAAGAAGGGATGTATGAATCTGTACTAAAAATCGCTCCAAGAGTCATCATTTTTTGGTGTAACGTCTTTAGGTGCTTGTGTCTTTTTTAAATCATTAAAGATACTACGTTGTTGTTTCGCTGATTCGTCATTACGATAAACATAACCATCAACACGATTGACTTGATAGTCATAGGGTAAGATAATGCCCAATAATAAATATGGCCAAAACCCTGCACTTAATGCGAAGAATGAAATTGCAAATCCTAAACGCACCAATGTTGAATCAATGTTAAAATATTCAGCGATACCGCCACATACGCCCATTATCTTCTTGTCTGTTGACGATTTAAATAATTTTTTCTTCACGTTTTTTCCTCCTCGTAAATCTAGTTTGCTGAGATTGCTAAATATGAATATCAAAAGTATGAATATCCAAAAGCCATTTTTCATCATTATCTTCTCCTCCTTATTCTGGTTTACATTCATTGATTTGATATTCGCTCTAACAGCGATATCTGCACGCCGATAACTTTATCTAGCAGTCTCTTTCAAAAACACATCCTGTTTTTTTACCACCAATCAAAGCACTTTTACTCACACCATGAGATGTTCGCAAATAATTGGCTACAAACTGCGATTAAAACGATTTAACGAATATTCGGCGTTCGCTTATGCATTTGAATTACTCCATTTTATTACGGCCCACATAATTAAGTATAGTCCAAGGCCTGCTCCACGATAAATGGCAAACAGCACAAACATTAATCGAACCAGCACTGGGTTGATTTCAAAATACTCTGCGATACCGCCACATACACCTAAAATATATTTTTGTCTTGATAATCTTAATTTTTTCATGCTCATTCCCTCAATATTTTACTACATACTGTCCTTTAAGTACACATCCCCAAAGGCTGATTTTATTTCTAATTTCACTATTGGTGCTTGGTTATGCAAGTAGCGTTCCAAATGGTGTCCATTTTTGTACATTTCAACATTACTCATACGAGAATGGAATTCACCCATTGAATTGCTATAATCCACTTCTACATTCATCGCTTGCGGTAACGCTACTTTTACGTCACCAGATACGGTTGACTTCAAGTTGATTTTAGCTTCATTCAAATCTTCTTTAGTGACTAAAATATCACCATTTAACGTTTCAACTGTTGTATTTCCAACGGTTCCTCGGTAACGAAAATCACCATTAAGGGATTTAGTCGCTAAATCTTTAATCAACGCATTTTGTACGAGAACATCCCCATTTAAACCTTCGATTGAACCAAAGTTAGCGGTGACTTGTTCTAGTTTTAAATCACCATTTTTACTATCGAGTGTTAATTCATCGGCTTTAATATTTGATAGATAAATATCACCATTAATTGATTTTATTTTCATTTCACGCCACATCGTTTGAGGAACTTTAAAGACCAAATCACAGGCAATTCGTGCATCATTGACATGAAATAATAAACGCTCATCGGTGGCATCAATGGTACTCAATGCTTCAAATTGTTCAATAGTCGCAATATCCTCTTTGCCAAAGAAACGAATGTCGGCTGCAACAACAATATCATCGCTATCGTGTCCTACAACCTTAATATCGCCATTAACTAATGATACGTCTAATAAGGTCGTCTCATCGAGATGATACTCAAATTGGTGTTTCAGATGTGTTGTTTTAATGCCAGGTATAGTTACACTAACGCTTTTCATATCAAAATTAGCGGCAACATCCTTAAAGTAGTCAACTACTTTTCGTTGAATATCGCTTCCTTCTTTACTTACTTCACGCGCGGTTGTTTTTACTTGTCCGGTCGTTGATTTAACAATGTTTTTTACTTGTTCTGTAGTGGAGTCAACAATATTCTTTACTTGTTCTGTAGTGGAGTCAACAATATTTTTCACTTGTTCTTTTGATTGTTGTCTCAATGTTGATTTTATTTCTTTAATTTCTTGGTTTAATGCATCCTTTTCGTTCGTTAATTGCCGAATTTTATCGCCTAATGTTTCTTTTTGCGACTTCATCTCATCCGTTAATTCATCAAGTTCTTCAAAAATTTCTAGTTCTCGTAAACGTTGTTGTGCAATCACTCGTGCTTCTTCTTTTTTCTCTAATTGTTCCGTAATTTCACGCACTCGTGTTGTTAATGTTTCTTCATTCACCGCATCTTCTATATTCTCTTCACTTGCTGTCGCTTCGGAATGATTTATTTCTGCTTCAACTGCCGCTTGTGCAGCTTGGTATTCCTCAGCAAACTCAGATACATTTGCTTCTTTTGTATTTTCAGCCGCTGCTTCCAATAATTTTAATGCTTCATCCATCGTAATTACATTTTGTCTCACTAATTCAATAATACGTTCTTTATGAGTCATGATAAATTCCTCCTATATCTGTTGTACTCTACACTCTTATTATGCCAATAATTAGAGTGAATAACATAGGTCTATGGGCTGATATTTTTGAAAAAACCACCTTTTTCTAAAAAAACGGAGCGTATTCTGGGCAATACAAGATGTTGGAGAGCCTATTTTAGTCGATGATACCTTTTAGCGCAAAAAAAGCGGGGCTACAAATAGCACACCGCTGATAATTATCTATTTACTTCAAAATTTTCGCTAAATAATGGCCAGTATAACTACCTTTTACCTTAGCAACTTCTTCCGGTGTACCTGTAGCAATCACGTGACCACCACCGACACCACCTTCAGGTCCCATATCAATAATATAGTCTGCCGTCTTAATGACATCTAAATTATGTTCGATAATCACAACCGTATTCCCCGCTTCAACCAGACGATTAATCACTTCCAATAAGCGTTTAATGTCATGAGGATGCAAGCCAGTTGTCGGCTCATCAAGAATATAAAATGTATTGCCGGTAGAGACACGTTGTAACTCTGAGGCTAATTTCATTCGTTGCGCTTCACCACCCGACAATGTCGTTGCAGACTGCCCTAAGGTTACATAGCCTAGTCCGACATCTAATAATGTCTGTAATTTACGTGCAATTTTTGGTTGTGCTGCAAAAAATTCAACCGCATCTTCAACCGTCATTTCCAATACTTCAGCAATATTTTTTCCTTTAAAGCGTATTTCTAATGTTTCGGAATTATAGCGTTTGCCATGACACACCTCACATGGCACATAGACATCTGGTAAAAAGTGCATTTCAATTTTATTAATACCCCCACCAGAACACGCTTCGCAGCGTCCCCCTTTGACGTTAAAACTAAAACGCCCTTTTGTGTAGCCACGTAATTTGGCATCATTCGTTTGAGCGAATAAATCACGAATATCGTCAAAAACACCTGTATACGTTGCCGGGTTCGAACGTGGTGTTCGTCCAATGGGACTTTGGTCGATATCAATCATTTTGTCGAGTGTTTCAAAGCCTTCAATCGTTTCAAATTGTCCCGGACGCTCTTTCGTGCTGGTTAATCGCTGCGCCAGCGCCACTTTTAAAATCGCATTGACCAAACTACTTTTACCTGAACCGGATACACCGGTGACACACGTTAAACGTCCAATCGGAAAGGCTACATCCACCGACTGTAAATTATTATGCGCCGCCCCTTTAATCGTCACCCAGCCACGGTCTTCATTACGACGCGTCTCAGGTACTTCAATTTTTTCTTTACCTGATAAATATTTACCTGTTAACGAGTGTTTATTTTTCATCACTTGCTTAGGTGTACCAGCTGCAATCACTTCACCACCATGTACACCGGCACCTGGACCCATATCAATCAAATAGTCAGCTTCCATCATCGTTTCTTCATCGTGTTCTACAACAATGAGGGTATTCCCTAAGTCGCGCATTTTATGTAATGATTCAATCAAACGTGCATTATCACGCTGATGTAAACCAATTGATGGTTCATCAAGAATATATAGTACGCCACTCAAGTTCGAACCGATTTGTGTCGCCAAACGAATCCGTTGCGCTTCACCACCCGATAAAGAACCTGCTACACGGTCCAGTGTCAAATAGTCCAAACCAACATTATTTAAAAAGGTTAAGCGGTCACTAATTTCTTTTATAATTGGCGTTGCAATCATTTCTTTAGCCGGTGAAAATTCCAGTTCTTTAACATATGTCAAAGCGTCAGCAATCGATAATTCAGTCAATTCAGCAATATTTTTCTCGCCAACATACACTGATAATGCTTTTTCATTCAACCGGTGTCCGTGACAAGTCGGGCATTTTAATTCATGCATATACTGCGTCATCACTTCTCGTGTATAATCCGAACTTGTTTCATTGTAACGGCGCTCAACATTGTTGACCACACCTTCAAACTGTGTCTCAACCGTACGCGATTTGCCGCCACTCATCATCGGTGTATAAGTAAATTGAAACATCGCGTCTGGCCCACCATATTTTAATACCTGCTGATGCTCTTTTGACAAATCTTTATAAGGCACATCTAGCGGAATACCGTAACTTTTTGCAAATTGCTCCAGCATGGACGGATAATAATTGGAACTAATCGGATTCCATGGCGCAAAAGCTCCTTGTTCGAGCGTTAAAGTTGGGTCAGGCACAATCAAGGACTCATCCACCGTTAAGCGCGAGCCTAGCCCATCACAACTTGGACAAGCACCAAATGGTGCATTAAATGAAAATAAGCGTGGTTGTAACTCTTCTACAGTAAAATCACAATGCGGGCAGGCATAATGTTCATTAAAATACAGTGTCTCGCCATCAATCACATCCACTACTAAATATCCTTCTGAAAAGCGTAACGCCGTCTCGACTGAGTCAAATAAACGGGAACGAATATCGTCTTTTATCACAATTCGGTCGACAACCACTTCAATCGTATGCTTATGTGTCTTCGACAATTCAGGCACTTCACTAATATCATAAATTTCGCCATCGACACGGACACGCACAAATCCATCTTTGGAGATACGCTCTAATATTTTTTTATGTTGTCCTTTTTTATCGCGCACTGCCGGACTCAGCAATTGAATACGTGTACGCTCTGGTAGTTCCAATATGCGGTCAACCATCTGTTCGGGCGACTGACGTTCAATCGGCACATGGTGGTTGGGACAGTACGGTGTTCCCACGCGCGCATAGAGGAGTCGCAGAAAATCATTAATTTCCGTTGCGGTTCCAACCGTTGAGCGAGGGTTTTGACTCGTCGTTTTTTGGTCAATTGAAATAGCTGGACTCAAGCCTTCAATCGAATCCACATCTGGTTTATCCATATTACCTAAAAATTGACGTGCATAAGCAGATAAACTTTCTACATAACGTCGCTGGCCTTCAGCATATAAAGTATCAAAGGCCAAAGAACTTTTTCCTGAGCCAGATAGACCCGTCACGACTACTAATTGGTCGCGCGGTATTTCTAAATCAATATTTTTTAAATTATGCGACCGCGCACCTTTTATAATTATTTTATCTTTTGCCATTTCACAGGCTCCTCTCGTATGCAATACTCGTTAATAGTATATCATAATCATTTGGAACTCAAAAATATTAGCGCGCGTGGCTATGTGTAAAATAATACTCGGAAATACCCAAATTCAATAAATCTCTCGCAAAAAAAAGAAGAGAACCTTATTCTTAAAGTTATCAGCCCATAAGAAAGAAGAGGTTCTCTATGCAAGCAATTATAACTCAAATTCTATCGATTTTAAAGAAAAATGACTCATTATTTAGTTCAGAAGCAATGCTTAAACTATTTTTTGAAGAATTAACCAAATTATTAATGGAATATGCATTAAAACAGTATGAACAAGAGTGTATCCATCAATATAAAACAGAAGGATGGGAGCTGGAACGAAAAGAATCTCGAACCATTAATTTCACTTTTGGAGAAGTAACGTTTAAACGATACCGTATGCGCAAAGAAGGTGAAAAAAGTGTAATTCCATTAGATAAATCTTTATCCTTACCGGCACGTGAACACTATTCACCTGGCGCTAAAGGTCAAATGATTGCGATTATTGATGGGATGACCTATCGCAAAGCGGCTGAAACCATTAACTCACTATGTCCATATACAGTATCGCACCAAAGTCTTCATAAAGTGGTTCAAAAGGAAGGTAAATTAGCGAAAGAATGGTTAAAGGAAGACATACAATGTGAGGACGAATTGAAGAAGGTAAAACATTTATTTATTGAAGCGGATGGCGTATTAATTAAAAGCAAAGCAAAAGGTAAGCATGAAGAAATTCATCGAGCAGTCGTGCATGAAGGGGTAAAAAAAGTTGGTGGACGGACGGTTTTAATCAACGCAAGAATGATTACTAGCATGTTATCTAGCCGACAACTATTGAAAGAAGTGTCATTCTATATAGAATCCCATTACAAAACAAACGATACCATTATAATTACTAATAGTGACGGCGGCAGTGGCTATGAATATGATAAATTTAATCATATACTTGGTAACCGAGCAGCACACGAACATTTTACCGATTCATACCATGTCAATCAAAAAATCCAGAAACGATTGGCGCACGATCCAGAGATGATAATACTAATCAGAAAAGCGATCTATGAGCATAACTGGGAAAAAGTCGTCGCAGTGTTAGATACAGCAGAGAGTCGCTGCTTAGTAAGAAACGGGTTGGATGTATCCGCACAGCTCAATGAAATACAACGATTAAAGAATTATTTATATAAGCACTGGCCATATCTTCAACCTCGGCACATGAGACCCCACGAGGTGCCACGAGGAGGTATCGGCGTGATTGAGAGTAAGCATCGCAGATGTACTTATCGGATGAAATATCAGGGACGTAATTGGACAAAGTCAGGAGCAGAAAATATGGTAACGCTGATTACGTTGAAAGAAAATGGATTATTAGAGGCGTACTTAAGAAGAAAAGAGATAGAAAGCAGCGTATTAGACGACGAACCGATTGAGGTGACGAAGCGAAGAATGAGTACCTATTTGAAGGAAACAATCAGAGATTCCAAAGGCGCATTATCAGGTCGAATTCCTAATAGTGGGTCAACAAGTAGTTCAATCGGCGTATTGAGAAAATCCGTGCTGTAATTTATCACTGAGAAAAAATATAAGTTAAAAAAGGAAGTTAATCGTCTTTGCTTACCTTGAAGTGTCAATTAATTTGATTGTAAAAGCAGTTGATTGGAGAGGTTGGGAGGGGGAGGCTTATTAAAGAGCCTTCCACTCTCTAGCACCACTTTACTTATCTTTAGAATCGAGTACGCTTGAAAACCCGACCGTAAAATTCAGCGCTTGTGTGAGGCGGTCGGGGTGACCCCGTACTCACTCGATTCTAAAGATTAGTCAAGTGATGCGGTAATAGAAATAATTTTAATGAACATATGAATCAAATATGCTGGAAACTTTAAGGAAAAGATTTTTGATAGATTTCCGAGAAAAAATTGACACATACCGCGCGTGGCGGTGGCGTGACGAGCACCTAATAGATGCTTCCTACACACAAAAAAACATCATGTGCTAGAGGACACATGATGTTTTTTGTTTGAGGCTGATGCCCGCGCTCGCACTATGTTTATGCCGGCTCCACCTCGCTGAAATGACTCCACTTCAAAAGCCGCCGTTGTGCGTTACTCGCACGCCGTTGGCTTTCTCCAGTGGTTCATTTCAGAGCGCTCGTTGTCGCACTATGTTTATGCCGGCTCGCTTGGGTTGACTTGACATCCACTTCGCAAAACGCTTGGAGTGCTTATCGCACTCCGGCGCATTTTACTCCAGTGGTTCAAGTCAGAGCACCCACGCTCGCACTATGTTTTACTCTTGGCCTTGTCCTTGGTCTTGTTCTGGGTCTTCGGATTCGCGGCCGTAAGGGACTGCTTCTTGATAGGATGGTGCTGTTTGAGGTATTTGAGGTGCTTGGGCTTCTAATGTAACAGTTACTTGTTGTTTTTTACCATTACGCATAATTGTTAATTTTACTTTTTCGCCCACTTTATGTTTGTATAATGCTTGACGTAAGCTAATTAAATCATTAACTTCATCGCCTTCAATAGCTTTGATTACATCATATTGCTCTAATCCTGCTTTAGCTGCCGAACTATTTGGCGCTACTTCAGCGATAACGACCCCTTTATCGTCATTTTCAGGTAATTTCAAAATCTCTGTTTTAGAACGTGCTGATAATTGGCTCACAGCATATACGCCGTTGATTCCCAATACTGGACGGATGACTTTACCATTTGCTTCTAATTCTTCAATAACTCTTTTCACTTCGTTACTAGGAATAGCAAATCCCATACCTTCTACCGATACCTTCGAAAACTTACTTGAGTTAATACCAATGAGATGGCCATCTTTATTGACTAATGCCCCACCTGAGTTACCTGGATTAATTGCTGCGTCCGTTTGTAGTACATTCATTTCCCAATCTTTTTCACCGTCGCCATTAATATCAAATGGTAAAATACGGTTAACGCCGGATACAATCCCTTGCGTTACAGAACCCGCATAATCTGTTCCTAATGGTGACCCAATTGCTACTGCTAAAGAACCTACTTTTATTTTATCAGAGTCAGCAAATTTGACACTTGTTTTCGCGTGTTTTGAACTAATTTTTAATACTGCTAAGTCTGTATACACATCTGACCCGACTAATTCGGCATCTTCTTTCGTACCATCAGCTGTGGTTACTTGCAATTTTGCAGCGCCGTTAACAACGTGGTGGTTCGTCACAACATAGGCGGTATCACCATCAACACGGTATACAACCCCACTACCTGAACCTGCTGGCTGTAAGGCTTCATCTTTTTCACCTAAGTCGATATCGCCCCCTTCACCATAGCCGTAGCCGTAACCACGACCATCACCAAATGGCGAATTTTCACGTGGCATAGTGCGTTTAAAATTGGTAACAGAAACAGCAGCATCACTAGCCGCCTCCACAGCACCAACAATCGCACTTTCAAAATCTGTTAATGTCTTGGAACTATCTGCTTCTGCTTGAACAACTTTACTTTGTGGTTTGGTAAAGCCCCCATTAAAGAAAGCAAATCCTATTAACGAAATAATCAACAAACTACCGATGATGCCTCCAAAAATACTTTTCCAAAATGTAGTCCGTTGTTTTTCTTGTTTATCCATCGTCATTACTCCTTTTCTCAATATTTATTTTGACTTTCTGATTATATATAATCATGTGAACTTAAATCAGAATTAAAAATAACTATAATTCTTTCCTCAACGTTTCGCTACATTCATTGCTGAACAATTTTAGTGTAACGTCTGAGTATGAATCCCAAACTCCCGTACCATTATACCTAGCTAACGGATACTGAAAGAAGGATGCAAAATACCTAGGCGTTCAAAAATCTTTGCTTGTTTATTCGTTACCTCTGCCAGCGTGTAGTTTCCACCACCATCGATATATGTATACACGCTCTTAATTTCTTCCAGTAAGTCTTTAAGAGTGTATTTTTCATCTAATTTTGTTCCCCGCATCTGCTCTCTCAGGTAAGACTCTACGACTACCGTTAAATACTGTACAAACATTTTCCCCTCTGTCGTCTCTTGCCCATGAGTTCTCAACCGTCTCATCTCTAAATCATTCTTTAATGTTTGAAACTTCTTCTCAACTATATCCTTGTCTCGATATATCCGTAAACATTCTTGTGAACTTTGATTACTGTTGGATAATAGTACAAATGTGCCCATTGTCGCAATGCGTTTTTTGATTACTTCTGTATTTAAAGAATACCGGTTATCCTCTGGATTTAAAGTCACATACGTCATCAATCCTCGATTATTACTTTCGATTTCTTTTCTACTTTTTTCATCTTCATTCAATAAAGTTAATAATTCATCTAAGTCCTCCATCAATTTTGTTTTTTGCTGGTATTGTTGAAATTCATCATGATAAACATGCACAGTTACTGGATAATGACTCGTTTCGGAAGCTCTAAAATGACTAATTTTCTCTGAACCAATATAGAGTTTTTCTTTCGTTGAATAATGTTCAATTTCTTTTATTTCTGGCAGTAATCGTTCAATCACTTCATCAATATATTTCACTCCACGCTTTCCACCTGCTACAAATTCAACACCTTCTTCACACAACATTTGGATATTTCGTTCTTTATAAAACCCTCTGTCTAATACCAATTTTTTCATTTTCTGTGGAAACTCATCCAATAAACTTAATAATGTCTCAATGGTTTTAGAGTCGACAATATTCCCTGGAAGCAGGCGATACATTACTGGTATCCGGCTTGTTTCCCCTACAACTAGTCCTAAATTCACTTGCTTTAATTTATCATCTTCTTTGTTATAACCGTATTTTGCATAATCTATATCTGAATATGTCGAAATGGATGTTGTATCAAATACCCAATATTCTTCATTTATATATCGTTGTTGTTGCGCATGAAAGAACCGTTGCTTATCATCTTCACTGATTGTAGCGAATAGTTCACTGACACGCTTTGAACTAAGGTCTTTGGTTAACTCTGTTTCTACTTTTGTTTGCCACTGGTCGAATTCTCTAATGGAATTCCCTGGTTCTAGAATCAAATATTGCATAAGCGTTAATAACTCGAGATAGCTGTCTGGAAATATTTCTTTTAAATCACTCAATACACCCATTTTTTTCGCTAATTCCGTCAATAAATAAGTTGCTCCGTAAGACTTAATTGAACGGACGCCACCTGTTTTTTTCTCGTCATTCTTTTCAACATGTTTAGGTTTTCTCCCTCTTGGTTGAGTTGGAACAATCGCACCCGTTACTGGGTCAATTTTTCCAATCAACTTACGCTTTGGTCGCGCTTGTTTCTTTTCTTTATCATAATATGAGGTTGATTCATAAACATACTTAGTTCCATTTTTATGTGTGTAGATAACTTGTGACATGGTAAGCCTCCAATAATTGATATAGGTACAATTTATTTTACCATTATACCTATAAAATAGCAATAGAAAACACCGAAAAAATACTAGTATTATCAGTTTTTTCGGTGTAAATGTTTTTTTAGTATAATTTAATTCGGGAGTTGGGGATGAATTATTTTCGAAAATATTGTTAACATTATCCATATTTTTATCCAAAACTTGCTACAATATAAAAAATATCAAGCAGGATGCGTCATCACATATCACCTGCTTGATAGCTCTTATTATTTATAAATACATCATCGGCGTCGCAACAGCTGGGTCAGTCATATTTAAATGAAAGGCTTGTCCAACTGCCATATCCTTATTTGATAAGGTCGAGTGCATCGTTGACATGGCTAATTCTTTCGTATTATTGTCCCGGCTGAGATGCCCTAGATATACTTGTTTTGTTTGGTCACCAATCATATCAACCATCGCTAAGGCACCTGACTCATTACTCAGGTGGCCTTTATCGCCTAAAATACGTTGTTTCAATGACCAAGGATACTGTCCGTAACGCAGCATTTCTACTTCGTGGTTACTTTCAATCAAATAGGCTGTTGCATTTTTCAATTGACTACGCAATCGGTCACTGACATAACCCGTATCCGTCAACATCACGAATTGCTTATCCCCTTTTTGAAAGGCATAAAATTGAGGTTGCGCTGCATCATGACTGACATTGTAACTAAGAATATCCAAATCCTTCAATGTCAGTAATTGGTCCGGCTCAATATAACGCCGATTTTCCGGCGGGATAGCGCCGATATGATTCTCCATCGCTAACCATGTCATCCGATTCGCATACACGGGCAAATTATATTTACGTGCTAAAACGCCGACTCCCATAATATGATCCTTGTGCTCATGCGTGACAAATAAGGCATCCACTTGTGTTAAATCACGATTGATTTGCTCCATTAGACCTTGAATTTTTTTGCCGCTCAAGCCGGCATCAATGAGTACACGCTGTTTATCTGTTTCAACATACGTACAATTACCTGAACTACCACTGGCTAGTACCGAAAAACGCAACTTATCCGTTGTTTGTTCGTTCACTCTATCATCACTTTCTACTTATAAAATCATCTTTGCACCACCTAATGGTACCACTCTATTTGAAAAATATCACGCGTCAATCTTGGTCTGACGACATTGTTAGAAGCCGCCTGCACCGGAGCCGCCACCAGAGCCACCTGAACTCCCACCACTAAAGCCACCGCCAAAACCACCGGCATTAGTGCCGCTATATTTAACCGGCGCTGGTTGACTAGCGTGTACAGAATTTTGAATCGATTGATTCATCACGCGTGTAAATAGATAAGGATTATTGTAAAATCCACCACTTACCTGCATTTGTTGCAACTCAACAGGTTTAAATTGTATTTTCATCGCCTCGATAACACGATCAGCCACACCTAATGAAATCGCATAAACGAGGTATTCTTCCCACAATTCTAACGAGGCTATCTCACGCATTTTAAAATTACCGATATCGTTTAACATATTTTTAAAACCGGTCCATTCTTGAATGCGAATATCTTGTTCGGCTGTTCGAATCGGTCGCATGGACATCCATATGCGCGCAATCCCACTAGCAACGAAACAAATCGCACCAATGATTATTATGATAAAGAGATAGTCGTTATAAGGCGTGTAATCAAGAATGATGGCGTTAAAAACCGTAAAAATAGGTATTGCTATCATACTCATCGTTGCCATTGCAACCGCAAATTGCTGTTCGGATTGACTACCACGTAATTTTAAACCTCGTATTTCAGTAAAATTGGTGAACGATGTCCATAATTTATACTGTTTTTTCGCTGTCGTTTTACTTTTTGCCGCACGCTCTTCCAATGCTTGTAAGGTTGTCGGTGTCCCATTTGGCAACACATAGCTTAAGGCATATTTTTCATGTTTTTGTAGCGCTTCGGTTTGCTGATAATTTGGCCCTGGCTCAATAGCGATCGTTGTACTTTCGCCACGTGAGAAGAGTCCGCGTTTTTCTTTAGCAATTTCAGTCAAGGTCAAATACCCTTTACGTGCTAAATCGACAATGGTAGCACTCAAATCATCCGTGGTCGGCCGTGTTCTAAAGACTGAAGTTGCCATAATCGCTGGTGTAATATCTTCCGGCAATTCGTAAATATGTTTCGGCAATGTCACTGGATTCGGATTCAAACGGCGTTTTTTCGATAGATAATAGTACCAAACACCGATAGATGACAGAGGCATTAATAATGTCAAAATGCCTGAGCCAAATCGTTTCCAGCCAAGAGATGATTCATAGGCTTGACGATCTTTTTCCACTTGACCAGCTTCTCGTTCCATAATCTCCGATTTTTTATTCACCTGTCGCCGGTTTTTATTATTCGGTGTTAACGCTGTTGGGAAAATAATATCTGCTTCCACAAATTGATTCGGAGGATTATTAGGAACGGATAGTTTAACGGCGCTTTTACCTTGATACTCCGTTAAAGATACTTCACCTTGCGGTGCACCATGTGCCCAGGCACGAAAATCATTTGGATTTTGCACCTTACCAGGCAAGACAATGATGGCTTCTACATCCACATAATCATCCGTATGGGATCCAACTATTTTACGATTAAATTCAGCTACATCAGAAAAATTCGTCACTAAATCGGCAAGTGTATATTCCACGACAAAGGTGACCTTTTTATTACTCGTTGGATAAAACACTTTGAATTGATAATTCTCATTGGTTGCAGTCAATTGAAAGGTTTCTGGATTTCCCGTTCCATTTTCTTCAAAATAGGTCACCTCACCAGTATCTGGGTCGACGACACCCACACGATAATCCAACACATCGTATCCTGTTCGGTCTAAGTTAAAATACATACCATTCATATAAGTAATGTCATATGTTAACTTATCCGTAAATTTTACACTACCATCGGCACTGATTTCTCCAAGTATTGATTGTTTAATAATATCAAAATCAGGCTCTTGAGCAGAAACGGATATCGGTAAAAACAAACAGAGTAACATTAATAGTTTCAACCATTTTTTCTTCATACTTACTCCTTTCACGTTCACTTGCTCGCTTGGATTGACTCGGCATCCACTTCGCATAGTTCTTCAAGAGCTATGCTCCTGTAGTTCGGGTCAGAACACCCGCGCTCGCACTTTGTTCACTTAGACAATTGGAAAGACTACACATAGACTAAACCAGTTATCTTGTACATCAACGGTCATATTACCATTGTACTTTTTCGCTATATATTGAATATTTTTTAAGCCGTAACCGTGATTTTCGGTATCTTGCTTAGAGGTTTTGGGTAATGTTGTCAAATCCATCGTTTCATCCAGACAGTAATTATCGACACGCAAAATCACCATTTTTCCTTTATTGGATAATTTCAATGTCACCAAGCGTTTTTCAACCGCCTCAATTGTCTCGACATGTTCAATCGCATTATCAAGCGCATTGCCAAATAAACTACAAATATCCATTATTTCCATCTTATGTAGTAAAGAACCATTGGCGATACACGTAAAATTAATATCATGGTCTTGGCAATACATATTTTTACGGGTCAAGATGGTATCCAATACACCATTACCGGTTTCGATTTTATGACTCAGCGTATCAATTGCTTCACGTAAAGTTGCTAAATACTCTTGACGTACTTGCAAATCATCTTCTGCTAAAATTGCTGCAATTTGGTGCTTCAAATCATGCGCCTTACGATTAATATAATGGGTATTTTCAGCATAAGCTTTATATTGCTGATACTGTGATTGAAAAAGATTTTGTACCGCATCTAATTCGCGGCGACGGTGCTGGTCAATCAATTGATATTGTTGCAAATACAATAGACTCATCCCTGAAATATTAGCAATCGTACGGACAAAGAACACTGAATATGAATTACCTAAATGAAATTCTGTCTTCGTAAGCACAAATCCAATATTACTAATAATAAAAATAATGACACCGGTCAATGCAAACATCATCGAAGCACGCATCGAAACATTGTTAATGAGGCGCTGATAGTTAATATTTTTATCGAGCGCAATAATCAGTGCGGCAATTGCGCCAAAGATGCTGGCAACGAACAAAAATTCTAACCAAAAATACGTCAATGAGTAACGCCACAATAACATCACGAATAATTGCCAGGCTAATGACGCCATCAGCTCCGAAATAATAAATGCCTTCACTAAAAAGATAATAATAATCGACCTGCGTACGCGCGTTAACGCATGAATAAAGCCAGCCATCCACAAAATATTCACTAACATCCCGGGAATCCATAACCACAGTGGCCATTCACCAACGAAAAACTGCAAAGCGACTTGTCCGATTAATCCAATAATTGCCATTCCAAGCGTTGATTGAAGACTTTGCTTAGTAATAATTGGATAGATACAAATAAGACAGGCCATCCATTCGGCTAATGCCGTATACAAACGCGGGATGTCTGGTAATGCTGCTTCAAAAATCATAGCATTTGTCTCCCTAAATATTGTGTGAAACGTTCCACACATTCTTTTTTACGTGCCCGACTAATTTGAATCGCGTGTTCACCAATATAGGCAACACCGGCTGATTTATCAATATGATCCACATGCTCAAAATTAATAATATACGAATTATTGCATCGATAAAAGCGTGTCGCGTCTAATTTAGCCTCTAAATTTTTCATCGAATCAATCAAGGTGAATTTTTCCCGGTCAGTGACAAAATCAATGTAATGCCCTTGACTTTCCAAATATAAAATCGAACTTTGATTAACTCGTTTGACTGTACCACTTACTTTTACTAATACCGCATCATCCACTCGCTTCACTTTACGGACAATCTTTTTAAAATGTTCCTCAAAGGTAAAGGGATTTAAGGGTTTTAACAAAAAATCAACGGCTTCAACCGAATAACCTTGAATCGCTACTTGTGCATGATTGGTCACAAAGACGATTAATACTTCTGAATCGGTCTGCCGAATCTTTTTTGCGGTCGTCATCCCGTCCATAATCGCCATTTCAACATCAAGATAAATAATATCAAAGGATGATTGATAGCGGTCAATTAATTCAATACCATCATTAAAGCACGTAATCTCGACATCTCGGTCCATTTTCGACGCATTTTTTTGAATATATTGCGCTAATATTTGTTGCGATTCGATGCGATCATCAACGATTGCGATTTTCATGTTTCTATCATCTCCTTAATATTGGTTTCGTTCATAATCCACATTTCCAGCAGCTTCTTGCTGCACTCACACAGATGTGAAGTATATGTCCATTATACACCAAAGTAAAAGTCAGGACAAAAAGAATCCTGACTTTACACATTGTTAATAATTAATAGCCGCCCACACGGCGCAATGCTTTATACACTTGGTTAACGACCCAAATCGCTGGTCGTGTATTACGCGTTGTCATTTTGCCAAACAAGCCTTTTTTAATATATTTATAGGCAAATGGATTATTCACCTCTAAGTATTTCCACAACTGATGACGCTTTTCAATCGCTTCTGCGTCACCCATCCGATTTAATAAGGCACTAGAAATATTTGTGACAATTTCTAAATGTTTCAACAAATAACGCTTTTGATTCGGATGCAAATCTTGTTGGAAATCACACGCATCAATTAATAGTCGATTGACTTTCAACTGCTGGTCAATGCGTTTCATCATCACTTTCTCGTTAATCGATTGATCGTCACGCCCAATAAAATAACGATAGAAATCCACATCTAAATAATACATCTTATCCAATTGTGTTAGCGGTTGGTAAACAAATAAATTATCGACATAAAACGTATGTTCCGGCAACGAAAACGCCATTGCTTTTAATGCCTCTGTCCGGTAAATAATTGCGTGCATCATAATGTATTTACCCGTTGGAAAGGCACGCGTTTCATCCCAACCAAAGATTTTCCCTTGCGGAAAAATGGACCGGTACTGAACAATCTTCTTAACTTCTTCACCTTCTTGTTCATAAACATAGTTCGTGAAAAAGACATCGACTAGCTCTTGATTATTTTCTAACTTTTGCAGATGCCATAAAATTTGTTCAAGGGCTGATTGATTTAACCAGTCATCACTATCTAATACTTTAAAATATTTACCTGTCGCTTTTGCTAAGCCAGTATTCACCGCACCACCATGGCCTTTGTTTTCTTGATGAATTGCTTTGACAATATTTGGATATCTCGTTTCATAATTTTGTGCCACACCTAAAGTGTTGTCACTCGATCCATCATTGACTACCAATAGTTCGATGCGATCATCGTTTAATACTGTTACGGATTCAATCGCATTCGCTAAATAATCTTGCGAATTATAACTTGGTACAACAATTGATAATAACTTCATATTATTTCCTTTCCACCATAAATATGAGACTGTGTCTTCTATTCTGTATAATGCCTTCGTTCGTTTTCTCGCAGTTCAAAATACAGCAGACACGATGTCGCATTCCTTCTATTAATTGCATTTCTCTATCTATTTTATCAAAAAACAGTCGATATGCAATCAAAAGTGAGACAAGTAAAATCGATAACAGTAAATCCCTGCCCACCTTTATTTTACTCATCTCACTCATCGTTTGGAAATTATTCCAACGGGGTTGATTATTGTTTTTTCATGATAACATACTTCATCATCGGATAATTAATCACTACTTGTACTGCGATATTCACTACATTGGCCAATGTTTGTGCAATTCCTAGTCCTACTCCCCAACCAGTGACCACACGAATCACATAAGGTGGTAAAACGATTGATAGAATACCGGCTACTACTACAGTTAAAATATACCAATGAATCGTACTCGAAATATTATTATTGGCTCCAAAGACAAAGTGCCGTTGGACAAAATAATTGACGATTTGTGCACATACATACGCCAATAAAAATGATAGAAAACCCGTTAAACCTCCATTTTCAACACGGTAATCAAATATCCCCCATTGAAACGCTTGATTGCTAAATGCCGTAAACAATACCGACGTGCCTAGCCACAGCACCACAAAATTTGTGATAGTGGCGACATTGGATAAGACATTAAATTTAATAAATTCCCATAAATCTGGGTGTTCCTCAATCCATGTGTTTAATGTATTCATAGTCATTCCTTTCTCTGCGTAATAGTTTATTGATTCACGGTCGTTTTTTGCTTTATCGCCCTTTGATTAGCGAAATACGCTTTGACTAATCGATGGCTGCCTGTAAAGAAATGCCCATTTACAATCGTTAAAATATGATTTACCATCTCAGAATTGATTAAGCCACCGGTCATTTTCCCCATCGCTCGAAACGTCATATTATAATTGAAGTATAAGTTTAAATTCGGCTTTCCTTTTTTCATACTGCGCTCTAAGAAATACGTCAGCACACGGTACGCCAAGCGTGCTAGCGGACTTTTAGCATAATACATTTGCGATAAGGTATCATTGCGCGTTAAATCTGCTGACTTATCCCATTGTGATTCAGGAATCGCAAAACCTAATAAAGCTTCAAATTCTTGTGAGCTGACTGCTGCAACCTGCGCATTAAAATAACTCGGTATAGTCTCAGCAACATAAGGTACAACATTCGTAGTCGCTTCCTTTTCAATTGTATCAACGAGCGGTAAATTTCGTGAGTGCGGTCCTACTTCAATCGTATAGACCCCACCATCTATTTCCCATTGATTCGTTTTAACATTAAAATACTGGAAACTACGTTCAGGAATTGTCAATGTCACTTGACGACTTTCGCCAGGCTGTAAAGTAATTTTTGCAAAATTGGCTAATTGATGTTTGGCATAAAACGTCCGTGTGGACTCATGACCAATATAAAGCTGCACAATTTCACTACCGGTAACGTCACCTGTATTCATAACAGTGACACTCGCTTGATTGCCTTGAACGTGTAAATCACGGTACTCAAAAGTTGTATAGCTTAAGCCATAGCCAAATGGAAACGCAACGTCTTTATCAGCTGTATCAAAATAGCGATACCCAACAAAAATTCCTTCACGGTACTCACTCGTCTTTTCTAAACCAGGATAGTAATTGGCACTTGGTACATCTTGATAACGTAATGGATAGCTTTCTGCCAATTTGCCTGAAGGATTAATCGTACCCGTTAAGACATCCATCATCGCACGTGCACCTGCTTGACCTCCTAAATAACCATGCACCATTGCTGGCACTTTAGTTAAAAATGGCAACTCAACAGCTGACCCGCCCGATAATATCACAACTGTGTTGGGATTAACCGCTGCAATGGCTTCAATTAAACGCAGTTGGTCTTCACTCAATTGCATATGCGTGCGGTCCATCCCTTCAGACTCTGTAATTTCTGTTAAACCGACAAAGACTAATGGAACTTCAACTTGAGTAGCTACTGCCACCGCTTCACTGATAAGTGCTTCGTCTACCACACCAGAGCGATGATACCCTTGTACCACTTGCGCGTCAGCAAATCCATAATTCGCTTTTACCGCTTCGATTGTTTCTAAACGAGTCGGATTGACAACCGAAGACCCCGCTCCTTGATAGCGTGGTGTCGTCACAAAATCGCCAATAAAAGCAACGGTTTGTTTCGATTGTATTGGCAATATCTGCCGTTCATTTTTAAGTAATACAATCGCATCTTGTGCTACTTGATAAGCTAGTTGATGGTGCTGTTCTTGCGTTACTGGCGTTAATGATGTCCGTTTTTCGACATTGGTTTGATATAATTTCATCACTTTATCAAGCAACTCATCGACACGTTTATCTAGAATAGCTTCCGGCAAACGTCCCTCTTTGACTGCCCGCTCTAATTCCATGGCGCCAGATACGGCGGTTCCCGGCATTTCTAAATGACTGCCCGCTCTAACACCTGCTGCATGGTCATTACTACCGCCCCAGTCAGTAACAATCACACCCTCATATTGCCAGTCCTTGTATAATATTTCTTCTAATAAATGTTGGTGTTCATTCGTATATACACCATTCAACTGATTATACGCTGTCATCATGAAGTCTGGCTTTGCTTGACGTACCACTGTTTCAAATGCTTGAAGATAAATTTCTCGCAGTGTCCGTTCATCCACAATTGAATCATTCGACATCCGACGCAACTCTTGACTATTCGCCGCAAAATGTTTCGGACAAGCAGCCACACCCTCTTGTTGAATTCCTTTAACATAAGCACCTGCTAAGGCAGCCGTTAACATCGGGTCTTCACTAAAATATTCAAAATTACGGCCACATAATGGATTGCGCTTAATATTCATCCCTGGCCCTAAAATGACATTAACGCCCAATTCTTTAGCTTCTTTTCCTAAAGCTCGCCCTACTTGTTCAGCCAAATGAATATTCCAACTATTCGCTACGGTCGCAGCCGTTGGAAAACACGTGGAGGGGATACTTTCATTTAAGCCAAGATGGTCAGCATCACCTAATTGTTTACGAATACCGTGCGGCCCATCGGATAAGAAAATGGATGGAATTCCATATTTTTCAAAATCTTTGGTTTCCCATGTACTTTTTCCTGTCATCAGCTGCGCCTTTTCAAACACAGACATTTTTTCTATAATTGATTGATACTTCATGATAGAACTCCTCGTATTGTCTATTATATTATTTAAAAATGGTTAGATAACCTGCATGAAATGAAGACATCACCTACTAACCTTTGTCTTCTAAGTATAGTGTCATCATATCATAGGGGCTAAAAACGGTAACGTATCCGTTCAAAATTGGTAGCGTTCACTGCATTTTCTGTTATTTTAAAGAATTTTGGCGTATAATGATATTAATGAGTGGTCAATGGTGCCATTTAATAACTAAAAAGGGGCGTATTATTATGGAATACCAACGCATAAGTAATCAAATTATCGTTCGTTTTGACCGTGGTGACTGGGTGATGGATAATTTAATCGAACTGGCTAAAAAAGAAAATATCCGTGCTGCCTATATGAGTGGTATCGGCGCATTTGACTTAGCGCAATTGAACTTCTTCTTCTGGGAGAAACAAGATTATGAAACCAAAGCATTTGAAGAAGAATTTGAAGTCTTATCATTAAACGGAAACTTCTCCATCAATAATGGCGAGCCACATATTCACTTACATACAGCACTCGGCCGTTCAGACTACTCTACAATTGGCGGTCACTTAAACGATGCCCGCGTCAGCATTACATTAGAATTATTCATCGAAGTACTTGACACGACACTCACTCGTCAATCCGTTGAACATATCCAAAACTTCAAACAAATTACTTGGAATAACTAAATGCCAAAAAACGTGCGAAATAACTCGCACGTTTTTTTAGTCCCACTTATTTAATACCTCGTAAAATCCAATAACCCTTATCTTGGGTCACTTTTTCAACAGTGGTAAATAATTGGCGCATTAACTTTTCAGCTGATGGAGCACCTTGTTTTTTCTGAATAACAACATATAATGTTGCGTCTACTGATAATAACTGATGCGCACGTTCGATAAAGCCATGTACTACTTGTTTGCCCGCTCGAATCGGTGGATTGGTTACCACAACACTCGGTGTTACTTCCAATGACGCTGTTATCGCATCACCATTAATAAAGTGACAATTAGCAATGGCATTAGCTGCTGCATTTTGCTGAGCGAGTAGATAGGCACGCTCATTGATTTCTATACCAGTGATGGAAACATCCGGTAAATGCTTCGCCAACATCAGTGCAATCGGCCCATAACCACTGCCTAATTCAACAATAATATCTGCCTCATTCCATGTATGATTGGCTAACACTGTTTTTACCAGGACATTGGAGCCATAATCGACTTGATTTTTTGAAAATACACCATTATCCGTTGTTAATTGTAACCGATGAGGCGCAACTTCATAGACAATTGCTCGTTCTTGATGCGCGACTTCGGGTTGATTCATAAAGTATTGTTTTGACATATTGCCTCCTGATTCTATGCTGACTCCAACGAACTGAAAGAACTTCCGCTTCACAAATCGTTAGCAGTTCTTAAGTACTTCTACGAGCTTTGCGCCAGTGATTAATTTCAAACACTCATTGGTACAGTTTTTCTTTCATGGGACTGTTTTATTTCCTGCAAATCCACCTGATTAACCTTATTATAACATTTTTTACGCAATTCATGTTAAAATAGTGAAAGAGAAATATCACATAGTGCGACAACGAGCGCTCTGAAATGAACCACTGGAGGAAGTCTCCGTCGTGCGCGTCAACGCACAGAGGAGACTTGTGAAGCGGATGTCATTTCAGTGAGTTGGAGCCGACATCCACATAGTGCGAGCGAGGACGTTTCGCCTTGAACCACTGGAGCAGCGGTCGTCGAAGCGCCAATGCGCTTCAAGAGCTATGTGAAGTTGGATGTCAAGGTAGTCCGAACGAGCTGGAATACCATAGTGCGACAACGAGCGCTTTGAAATAACATTATTTCAGAGCGCCGAAACCAAAACAGGAGGAATATTTTTCATGATTAAATTATTTGCGTCCGATATGGATGGGACGCTATTAGACCAAAACCACGAATTAAACCAAACAAATGCCGATGCAATAAAAGCATTACAAGCTCACGGGATTGAATTTATTATTTCTACAGGGCGTGACTACCAATCAGCACGCAACTTTTTAGCTAACTACAATATCGATTGCGCAATGATAAATTTAAACGGCGCTCAAATTTATGATGAAAAAGGACAATTGTTAGAACAGTGCCCCATCAATAATGCAACGACACAACAGGTGTTTGATTACTTAGACGAAAAGCAATTAGCTCATTCGCTCACAACACGCGACCAATACTATTTATCGAATAAACAAGAATATCTTAATCACATGTTACAAGCGCATGATGAAATAGACAAGGTAACGCTTGCGCAAGTGACCGACAAAATTATGGTGACATTAGACGCATCTGACTATCAATTAAGCGACGATAATCCGGTCTTTAAAATGATGGTTATCAGTGATGATGCCCAAGCATTAGATAAAGCCAGAATCTACCTAGAGTCTTTTTCTGATTTAGATATTACGTCATCTGGTCCAGGTAACTTAGAGATTACGCATATTGAAGCACAAAAAGGCTTGGCGCTTGCTAAATATTTAGCCCGCAAACATTATTCTTTTGAAGAAGTCCTAACCATCGGTGACTCGCTCAATGACCGCTCAATGTTGGCAATGTGCCCTAATAGCTATGCGATGGATAATGCCAGCGATGAAGTTAAAGCGATGGCAGCTTATTTAGCACCAAGTAATGTCGACAATGGTGTGGCAACAATAATTCATCAATTGATTGAAAAGCAGTCGGAGGACGCATAAATGAAACGATTATTGAAAGTCATTGCACTGGTATTTGCGACCTTACTCTTTGTTGGTTGCCAACCGCAAATACCGTCACCGCCCCAAACGACCAGTCAGACTAGTCAGACTAGTCAAATTAGTCAAACTAGTCAAACTGCTTCTAATAGTAAAATCATCGATATTAATGATTTAGTCAATACGGATTATTTTAATCGTCATGCATTAGAACATATCTTTTACGGTACTATTAATCGCAAAAGACAGGCAACAGGATATCATCACGAGGGCATTGCACCGGATGCCAAAATCATCCAAAGCACACGCTCAAAAAATGATAGACATGGTGTATATCGTGCTAAAGTTCGTGTAGAGGGTATCAATAAAAAAGCAATGTCAAGTTTCTTTCCTGAACAATGGACAGCCCAACAAGTCGTAGATGCGATTAATGAAGCGTATGAGTCTCGAGAGCACGTGAGTGGAAATATTTACGAAGGTACATTCGATGGAATCACCATCCAAATGTATTTAACCGATAACGATAAAATTATTTCCGCATTTCCGATATATGAAAGGTAGATGAATATGACATATCATTTTGAACAACGTAAATTACGACTGCACGTAGTCTTTGATGAAGAAACAACGGATTACTCCATGCTTGACCCTTTTCTACAAGTTGAAGGACGTAGTTTTGGCGATATTATTTTACAGTTGATTGGCGAGCATCTGCAAAGTGGGCAGGCACAATCTTTTTCGGGAAATATTTATACCCTCACAATGGATGAAGAAAATACAGTTATCGAAGATATGCTCGGTGATGATGAACAAGTGATACCAACTAGTTTATTTTGCGAAATTTTCTTGAAATGGATGACTGAAGTGACAGCGTAAGTATTGTTAGTGATAAGGTACTGCTATCACTAACAATAACGGTCAAGGCACCTCTTGTAGTGTGCTTTGACCGTTATTTGTTGGAGTGAAGTTCTACGAAAGCGTTAAAATAATTGTGTCTGTACAAAAATAGCTCCCGAAATATGTCAGGAGCCACTAAGTATAGTCGCTAACAATCTATACCGCTATCAATGAACACATTGTAATATCCGGCTCCATCTCGCTGAAATGACGTCCACTTCGCAATACGCTTGGAGTGCTCATCGCACTCCGGCGCATTTTACTCAAGTGGTTCAAGTCAGAACGCCCGCGCTCGCACTATGTGGATGCCGGCTCGCTTGGGTTGACTTGACATCCACTTCGAAAAACGCTTGGAGTGCTTATCGCACTCCGGCGCATTTTACTCCAGTGGTTCAAGTCAGAGCACCCGCGCTCGCACTATGGTATTACTCTGCTTTTAGTTCAAAGGCTGGTTCTAGGTGGCCTTTTTGGGCTAATTTTTCTAAGAATTGATGAACTTCTTTTGATGTGAATGCTTTTACTAGTGCTTTGGTTGCTTCGGAGTCTTTATTGCCTTCACGTACAACTAATGAAACTGCGAAGGTTTGTTCTGGGTCTTTTTCTAATAGTAAAGCATCATCTGGGGTTAAGCCAACTTTTTCAATATAGGTTGGGTAGTTGAATACTAAATCAACGCCATCTTCATATGCAGAGGTTAAATTTAACAAGTCCACTTCCGAGAATTTTAAATTGTGTAGATTTTTTTCAACATCGTCGATAGTCGCTTTAAAGCCAACACCTTCTTTTAAGGTAATTAAATCATAAGATGCTAAAATCAATAAAGCACGTGCTTGGTTAGTTGGGTCAGATGGCACCGCTACTGCTGCGCCGTCTTTTATGTCTTCTAGCGATTTATATTTTGATGCGTAGAATCCGACACGTGCATTATACACTGGTTGAACCGCTACTAAGTCACCTTTATTGGCTTCATTAAACATTTCCATAAATGGCGCGTGTTGGGCAAAGTTTGCGTAAACTTCGTCATTTAATAATGCTTCGTTATACTGTATATTGTCAGATACTTCGACTAATTCGACTTTATAAGGCTCTTCAATAACCTCATTCACTAATTCAACAATATCTGTCATTGGTGGTAAATGTGATGCGACTTTTAAAACCGTTTTTTCCTCAGCCAAAGCAGCTGGAGCCGCAAAAATTGATGTAGCCGTCACAGCAGCTAATAATAATGATAAACTTTTTTTCAACATAATCATCTCTCCTAATTATTTCAATATATATTTGCTTATTTAACTCTTTTATCTAAACGTCTGGCTAATTTAAGACCAGCCCATTGAAAAATTTGTACCAATACAATAATAATCACAATGGCAGTATACATAATATCCGTCTCATATCGTTGATAACCATAACGGATAGCAAAGTCACCAATACCACCCCCGCCGACAACACCCATTATCGTCGAGTAGGATATAAAGCTGACAAA
Organism: Aerococcaceae bacterium zg-1292; assembly: GCA_016126655.1. Taxonomy (GTDB): domain Bacteria; phylum Bacillota; class Bacilli; order Lactobacillales; family Aerococcaceae; genus Globicatella. The sequence goes on from CP065955.1 coordinate 1,813,601, forward strand.
GGCAGTTGTAAAACCAATCACTAATGAACTTCTTGCTTCTATAAATAAAAAATGCCAAATTAATTGTCCGGTTGTGGCGCCCATCGCATTGGCGGTCTCAATGATATCCGGACCTAATTCCGATAAGGATTGCTCAACAAATCGTGCATACAGTGCCATCGCAATCACCATCAATGGAAACGACGCAGCAATCGGGTCACCAGTCGCTCGTCCATATATTTGTCGGATAATCGGTTGCATTGCCACCACAAGTAATAAAAATGGAAACGAACGAATGATATTGACGAATAAATTCAATACACGATTCAGCCAGCGATTAGCTAATGGTCGTCCATCATCGGATAAATATAAATACGTTCCTAATGGAATCCCGAGTACAATAGCCGCAATGGTTGCTAAAGCCATCATAATGCTCGTTTGACCGAGAGACTGGATAATCTTCGGTGCAAAATCAATAACACGCTCAAGATATTGCGTCATGTTGAAGCACCTCCTTTACATACTCACGGTAAGTACGAGAGGTTTTCGTTGTGGTCGGCTGCGATAAGTCCATCACCTCTAGCAATCTGCCTTGCTCCATAATGCCAACACGCTGACACAATCCTTGTACTAATGAGAGTTGATGCGTGACGACAACCATCGTCATAGCGTAACGCGCATGAATCTTTTGTAGTACGTGAATCACTTCTGTAATAGTCTGTTCGTCTAAGGCAGAAGTAGGTTCATCTAATAACATCACTTTCGGATTACTAATCAATGCACGAGCGATACCAACTCGTTGCTTTTGCCCTCCTGATAATTGACTTGGATAAGCATGACGTTTGTCCATTAAGCCAACCATCTCCAACACTTCTTCGACATCCAGTGGATTGTCATAGCGATGTATTTTAAGCGGCAATTGAATATTTTGTTCGACAGTCAAATTATTTAATAAATTAAATTGCTGGAAAACCATCGTTATCTCCTTACGTGCTTTACGCAATGCATCTTTTGATAGTTGATGGATACGCTGCTGATGAACAATCACTTCTCCATTATCAGGCGCCAACAATCCGTTAATAAACCGTAATACAGTGGACTTTCCAGCGCCACTTTGCCCAATCAATCCAAAAATCTCTGATGGCTGAATCGTTAAATGTAGCTGATTCACAGCTTGTACCTCACCTTTATCACTGTCAAATTTTTTCGAAACATTGACCAATTCAATCATCTTTACACCTCAGATTCGACTCAAAATTAATATTAGCTAATATATTTGCATTATAACAACTTCTCCATTATTTTGAAAGAGTTTTAACTTGAAAATAGTACAGAATTTTCAAATTTTATAACAGCAATTATTGTGAATATTTTTTCAATCGCAGCGTTTACCTACAAGTTATCATCTTTTTGTGCTTTTGTTACTTTGTGAACAATCAGGAATTTCAAGTCGATATTATAACAAAAAATGCTCCGCTTGTATAACAGAAATACAAGTGGAGCAATCTTATTCATTTTTACATTTCATCCGGTGCTTGAATACCAAGTAAATTCAAGGCATCTTTTAACACCATCGTCACTGCCTTAACGAGCGCTAAGCGTGAGGTACGTTGTGCATCTTCATCTAAGATACGCGTATTACCATAATATTTATTAAACAATTGTGCCAGCTGCACTGCATATTTAGCTACATACGATGGTTCGTATTTTTCCATCGCTGAAGCAATGACCTGTGGATACTGGTGTAATTTTTTCGCTACTTCCCAACTATAATCATCATGTAGGTCGAATGAATCCGCCACGTCAATAGCTGCACCAAATTTACGAATCAAACTCATCGCACGGGCATGGGTATATTGCACATAAGGCCCAGTCTCACCTTCAAATTGGACGATTTCTTCTAATTTAAAGTCGAAACTATTCATACGGTCTGTTTTTAAATCGTGGAAAATGACCGCGCCTACCCCTACTTGACGCGCAACTTCTTCTTTATTAACAAGCGTAGGGTTTTTCTCATCAATTTGCTTATATGCTAAAGCAATCGCATCATTCAACACTTTTTCAAGTAAAATAATTTTACCTTTACGTGTCGATAATTTTTTACCATCCAAGGTAATCAATCCAAATGGTACATGAACCATATCTTCCGCCCAATCACGACCCATACGTGTTAATACAGCACGTAATTGTTTAAAGTGACCTGATTGTTCATTACCTACTACGTAGACGTTTTTAGCAAAATCATAGGTATTTTTACGGTATTGTGCCGCCGCTAAGTCACGTGTTGCGTACAGGGTGGCACCGTCTGATTTCTTAATCAGCGCGGGTGGTAAATCCTCTTCATCCAGTTTGACAATTGTCGCACCATTATCTACCGTAGTAATACCTTTGGCTTCTAATTCATCAATAATTGGTTGCATTTTATCATTATAAAACGCTTCGCCATTATATGAGTCGAATTGAATACCTAATAAATCATACACTTTTGTAAATTCCTTTAGCGATTCATCTTTAAACCATGTCCATAGTCGAATCATTTCTGCGTCCCCATCTTCTAACGCTTTAAACGCCGCTCGCGCTTGTTCTTCGAGTTCGGGTTGCGCTTCTGCTTTTTCATGGAAATCAACGTATAATTTCACCAGTTCATTAACTGGATTAGCTTCGATAACCGCATCATCCCCCCATAACTTGTAGGCAACGATGAGTTTACCAAATTGCGTCCCCCAGTCACCAAGGTGATTAATACGTACGGTTTGATAATTTGTTTTTTGCGCCAAATTCACAATGGCATTACCAATCACCGTTGAGCGCAAGTGCCCCATTGACATCGGTTTAGCAATATTTGGCGACGACATATCTACCGTCATCACACCATTGTGACCTAAATCGACACTACCATAAGCGTCACCTTGTGAAAAGATGTCACTCACAATATCTTTAGCTACTTGAGCACGTTTCAAACGAACATTAATATATGGCCCTACAGCTTCAACGCTGTCAAAGGCATTCGTATTTAATTGTGCCACGATATCTTGAGCAATTTGTGGTGGCGCCTTACGTAACACACGCGCTAATGTAAAGACTGGAAAAGCTAAATCCCCCATCTTTGAATCTTTGGGCACTTCAATCAATTGTTTAATCTCTTCAACTGATAAATGTTCTGATAATACTGTCTGTAATTGTTCTGCTAATAATAATTGATAATCCATCATCTATTGCTCCTTCTTTTTAATATTTGCACTGATGTCAGTGTGCTTTTAAACGAAAAAAACTCTAACAACGCCTTGTAGCCAAAGCATTGTTAGAGGCGAATATCATATACGCGGTACCACTCTAATTCCATAATCCGTTGGATTATGCTTATCATTGATAACGAAGTTGCCTCCGAATTAGAATAGTTAGTTCTAATTAGTACTGAAAGTGCGTTTCATTAATCACTTGTCGGTTGGCTCTCAACATCCCAACTTGCTGTACACAATTCGATTAATTACTCTCTTTCAGAGGGCAATCCTAGCCCCGGTATCATTGTAACAAACCGAATTTCCTTTGTCTACACTATCCTCGTGCTAATCGTTTACGGATATATGATGAAGAAAATTCGACAAAAATAATTAGGACAATCAAACCGATAAGTATCGATCCCACTTGATTCCAGCGATAAGAACTCATCGCAAAGATTAACGGCGCCCCGATACCACCCGCTCCAACTAAACCTAATGTTGTTGCATCACGCAAGTTCATATCAAAACGGAAAATTAAGGTTGACAATAAACTTGAACCTAATTGAGGTAAAATGCCGCACCGGATTTTTTCAAAAGTATTACATCCCGCTGCTTCCATTGCTTCTAAAATTGATACATCAATATCATCAATCGTTTCATTAAATAATTTGGTTAACATCCCGATTGACGTCACCGATAATGTCATTAAACCAGCAAAAGCCCCCGGTCCAGTAACCCGAATAAACATCAATCCGTATACAAAACTTGGAATCGTCCGAACCGCTACAACGAATAGGCGCACAATTAATACCACAGGTGCTGGCATAATCTTTTTCGATGCCAAGAAAGCAATCGGTAGTGAAATCACTGCTCCGACTAAAGTACCTAGAAAAGCAATCGCAATGGTTTCTAGTAATAAATAAGGTACCGATTGTGTCGTTAAATTAAATAACAAGGACGTATCCGGTGTTAAAATACCTTTTAAAATATTACTCGCAATGGTGCTACCATTTTTTGTCATCGACACTTGATTTACCGTCGTTGAAGACCAAATGATTACCGCCACAATAAAGATTGCCCATGCATATTGGCGCCAACGGCTGCGATCTTTTTTCTCATACATTTCATTAATACGCTCGATCATAAACAGCCTCCTATGTTAACTTCTTACGTAAATAGCCACTCGTCAACTCGATAATAGCCACTGTCACAAATAGACATAGCAAAATCATACCGACATTGGCATATTCACGCCACGATAAATTCTCGTTTAAGATAATCCCTAAACCACCGGCTCCAACATACCCAAGGATAGCCGCATGACGGACATTTCCCTCAAAGGTGTATAAACTCGCAGATAAATAAGCCGGTAATACTTGGGGCTGAATCGCCGCCATAAAACTTTGTAATTTTGTCGCACCGACTGCTTCCATCGCTTCATACGGGAGCATATCAACCGTTTCAATCAGCTCGTATAATTGTTTGCCGACGAATGAAAAAGTAAAAATCGCAATCGCAACCGTTCCCGCAAACGTACCCAATCCAAAAATATAGGTTAAAATCAATGCGGTAACCAGTGTCGGCATCGTCCGAATGAGACTTAAAATAAATTTCATCGCACTGGATAACCAACGATTATGGGTCAAGTTAATCGACGCAATCATTGAAAATGGAATCGCCAAGAAAGCACCGATTAAGGTTCCTAAAACGGACATTTTTATCGTATCAAACAATGGACCAATAACTGATTTGAAAAAACTCCAATTCGGCGGCGCCATTTTTGATAGGATTACGAAAAATTGTTTTCCACGTTTGGCTAAAACTGCTGGATCAAAGCCTGTTAATTGAACAGAATAATATAATCCAATCAAGACTAGCACCACAATGAACGGTGCAATTGAGCGTTTTTTATGGATAGTCTTACCATTCGGTAGCGTAATGATTTTGGGCGGTAATAGCCGCTCAAATAAATTCTTTTTCATTAGTTGCCACCCATTTCCTCTGTCTTGCCCTTATAAATTAGGTTTAAGATTTCAGGCGTTACATCTGTTGAGGGCCCATCGTAAACAATTTCACCATCACGAATACCGATAATACGATCACAAAAATCAAGTGCTAATTCCACATGGTGAATATTAATCAACACGGTAATATTGTCATCGCGATTAATCCGACGAAAATCTTCCATTACCACATTCGCCGTCACAGGGTCTAAAGCCGCTACAGGCTCGTCAGCTAAAATAATTTGAGGGTCTTGCGTCAACGTTCGTGCTAAAGCAACCCGTTGTTGTTGTCCACCAGATAATTGGTCAACCCGTGTATAGGCTTTATCTAAAATACCGACACGGTCCAATGATTCTAGCGCTTTTAATTCTTCTTCTTTTTTATAATATCCTAATAATACACGCCAAAACGGAATATCAGGCACTAAGGCATTCAATACATTGGTAATCACTTTTGCACGTGTGACCAAATTAAAGGATTGGAAAATCATACCGATTTTACGGCGGAATTTACGTAGACTGTCGCCTTTTAATTCGTTGACTTCTACGCCATTTACTTTTAGTAAGCCCTCACTAATCGGATGCATTTTATTGATTGTACGAATCAATGTTGATTTTCCTGCTCCTGACAAGCCTATAATGCCGACAAACTCTCCCTGTTCAATCGTTAAATTAATATCTTTTAACGCGACCACTCCATTGTCGTATCGCTTAAAGACGTGCTTGAATTCAATCATTCTCGAACCTCGTTTCTTATTTTCAATGGTATTTTCATACCGACTATATTTTAATTGAAAATGATAAACTAATCAATTCAAATCACAAGATAAATAGATGAAACTGTTTACTTACGCAACATATTGTGCGTTTCTTGACCCGTGAGAGCCGTTACAACTTTTAATAAATCTACACCTAGACTTGATTTAACTAACACAATATCATCAACTAGTAAATCTTCATGGAGTCGGTTAATTAATTGGGCATACGCATCTCGCTCATAAAAAAGATTTTCTGGCGTATAAATTGATTGTAATTCATCGTATAAAGCAGCCATTTCCTCACCAAATAAATACACACGGTTAATTTTTTCTGGATTTAATGCAGTATGTAAACTGCGATGCAAGGCTTCACTTTCACTACCCAATTCTCTAACATCACCTAGCACCGCAATTTTTCGACGATTTTGGGTCATCGGTAAATTGGATAATGTATTGAGAATTGCACGCATTGACGTTGGACTAGCGTTATAGGCATCATTCAATAAATCTGCTCCATTGAGCGTTTTCATCCATTCCAAACGATGTGCTGTCAACTTAAATTGTGCTAATTGGAAAATCGCTTGTTCCATTGGGATATTTAAATGCTGCGCAATTGTCAAAGCAATCAATGCATTAGATACATTATAAGCGCCAATTACTGGAATTGAACTGACGACATTGTCATCCACATTGGTTTTAAAATAGGTTTTATTTTGTTCTTCAACCAAATCATAGGCATAAACATCAAAACGCTTGTCAAAACCAAAACTTTTCGTAGTAAATGTCGGCGTCATCGCTTGTAATTGGTTGACAATAATCGGTTCACTACCCGGATAAATAAAGAGTCCATCAGCAGCTAATCCTTCTAGAATTTCCATTTTAGCACGACCAATTCCCTCACGTGAGCCTAAAAATTCTAAATGACTCTCACCAATCAATGTAATCGCCGCAATATCCGGCTCGGCAATACGACTTAATTCAGCAATCTCACCAAAGCCACTCATCCCCATCTCAGCGACACAGACTTGTGTTTCTTCCGGCATTTTTAAGAGTGTGTACGGCAAACCAATTTCATTATTGTAATTACCTTGTGTTTTGTGGACATGATATTTTGCCGACAAGGTAGTCGCAGTCATATCCTTGGTCGTCGTTTTTCCATTGCTGCCGGTAATGCCAATAACAATTGGGTCGATGACATGTCGGTAATAATTAGCTAAATCTTGCAGGGCTGTTAAGGTGTCGTCAACTAGCACCACTGCAATCTGGTCACTTGGTGCTAAATGTTCCGGTTGTGACCACAAGGTAGCTACTGCTCCATTGTCAATCGCTTGTTGTACATATTGATGTCCATCACTTGTGCCTTGCAGCGGCACAAATAATGTTCCTGGCGTCACTTTACGTGAATCGAATTCTACATTGTGAATGCTAATCGTTCGGTCCTTAGCCGTATAATCAATTGCGTGGGTATATTTCACCACATCCATTAATTTTATTGGTTTCATATTCTCTCCTCTTATTCCAGTTCCTCTTACTGCCTCGGCATCCACTTGATGAAGTTAACTCTATGCGTCTTATGCACCCAGTAACTTCTCCACGTGTTTCGTGGCAATGCGCCTGCGCTCAGACTATCTATACACATTAAGAAATTCCGCAAACTTTGACTCGCAAACTCTACGGAATCACCTTACTTATATACGTTCAACGGTTAATAATTGTTTCACTTCAAATTGTTTCAACGCTAATTGCAATAATTCTTCTACTAAATCACGTGTATCTAATCCAGTTTCTTTCCATAATACAGGGTACATACTATATGGCGTAAAGCCTGGCATTGTATTAATTTCATTAATATAAATATCATTGTTTGCTGTAACAAAGAAATCGACACGTGATAACCCACGTCCATTGATAGCACGATACGCTGTTAAGGCATACGACTGAATTTTCTGCGCGACACTCTCTGGTATTTCAGCAGGAATTTGCATTGATACAGAATTATTGAGGTATTTATTATCATAATCATAAAAGGCTGTGTCTTTGACTAGTTTGCCGACAACACTGACATGCGCATCATCATTACCTAATACAGCTACTTCCACTTCATCAGCAATAATCCCTTGTTCCACAACAATGCGGTGGTCAAATTTTAAAGCTGTTTCGACAGCTGCACGTAATTCTTCGCTGTTTTCAACACGGCTAATGCCAACACTCGAACCCATATTCGCTGGTTTTACGAACAGCGGATATAATAGATTGCCCTCACATTTTTGAATAATCGCTTCTTGTTCACTCGCCCAGCTTTGACGGTCAAAAGCTTCAAATGGCACTTGAGGTAAACCTACTTGATTGAAAATATATTTGCTGACAATCTTATCCATTCCGGCAGCACTAGCAACAACCCCTGCACCAACATATGGCATTTTCAATACTTCTAAAAAGCCTTGAATCGTACCATCTTCACCATTAGGCCCATGCAATACTGGAAACACAATCGCATCTGATTCATAGATAGAGCCTGGATGAATTTCTACTCCAATCGATGTTTGCTCAGGATGGTCAGACCATTGTGCTGTTTCTCCAGCTGTCAAAATTAATTGCTGTGACGCTTGTAATGGTGATGTCAATGGCGCACCCTTAATCCAAACGCCGTCACGGCGAATAAAAATTGGTTGCACTTGATAGTAGTGATACATAATGTGTTGTGTAATATTAAACGCTGAAATAATCGACACATCATGCTCCGCGCTTTGACCACCATATAATAAAATAATTTTCATGCTTGTTCCTCCAAATATTAGCTAACCTATTCTTCTATATTTAATTGCCAGGTTTGATTCATGAGTGAATAAGTAAAATAACCGACTGCTTCTGTTCGTGGTTGATTAACCGTAATGAGGGTCAATTCATCTTCGATAATATGAAGCGGAATCACCCATTGTTGCTGTTCTTGGTACGCTTGAACAATATCCATCTTAACGCCTCTTGAAAATAAAGGTGCCATTTCTTGCATGATTTGTTCTGGTATGGCCGACACCGTTTCTTTTTTACTAAAGAACTTCGATTTATTTTCATTGACTAATTGTTGAACCTGCTCTTGCATCACTCGTTGAAATCGAGGATAAAAATGCGTCACATGACGGTAATAAGTTTTAACTAAACCATTAGGTAACACTAAATACACATAATTATTTTGCAACTTATAGAAAAAAGCTGAACGCAAGGTTTGATTGGCATGAAATAAATATAAAATTTCCGCAATTTCATTTCCAGTTAGCTGGTGCATCAAATTGACAGACTCAAAATCAATCCAGTTCGATAAACGTACATTTTGATTTTGGCAGTAAGCCATATACTCTAACACTTCTTGCTTACCACGTAAAATTTTAAAATTGGTACGCATATCATAATGCCCAAAAGCGGATGGTGCTTGTGCTAAAATAACATTATCAGGAATGAATTTTGTTTCAAAATCTTCTGTCTTAAAATTGATGCCCCGTGTCATTACATGACTCGTTACCGTATCATGATGTATATATAAATTAATACGCATTTTTATGAATGTCCTCCTTTCCAATTAATTCCCCACAGTCAGTTCTATTTTACTCTGTTTTGATATAAAGATAAAGTATTAACGTGAATTTTCCATAATGTTGGCGTTTTATCGCTAATATTTATTCAATATCGATATTTTGTGATACTTTTGTGATGAGTTTGTAACCGAAAGTTGTTTTAAATTTTATAAAAGAATTGGAAATATTGAAATCAGTTTGGTATGATATATCCACGGACAAATGTTCCAAATTTTTTATATTCATGCGACAACAAGCGAAATGAAACCAGCCCCCGAAATATTAATGGTGCACGCGTGAGCCCACTGGTGAAAGTCAAGGTGCGCGCGTGACACACACAAAGAAGACTTTCGCAGCAGCGGTCATTTCAGCGAGTTGAAGCAAAAAATAAGAAGGAGTCGAATAAATATGAAAAACAAATTTACCTCTCTTGTCGCATTATGCAGTGTGTTCTTAATGACATCACAAGCTGCTACAACAATTCAAGCAGAAGAGTCTAAAGAAGCTAACTACCGCTACCACAATGTTGTGTCTGAAAAAAATACAACTGAATTGAAAGAAGCATTGGAAGAACAAGGCATGCCAAGTGAAAATTGGAAAACATTAACCCGATTCATCGACCAATATCAAGAAGCAAATAAATCCTATGAAAAAGTAGCAGAAGATTGGACAGATATGGCCATCGGAAAAGATGCGAGCACTTTTACGACGACGATGGATGTTGATAAGTATAAAGAACAACTTAGTCATTTCCCGGATGATTTAAACTGCCGCCAAACAGCCTTTCTACTTTTACGTTCGCTTGTAAGCTATGATAAAGATAAATTAGAACAACTTCCTGTACATGAGGAATTTAAAGCTTTATCAAAACTTCAAGAAGGATTAACGGATGAAGAAGGTCAACTTTATAGTTTACTATTCAACGATAACAAAGACTACAAATCTACAGACGATTTAACTAAAGCTTGGGAAGACGCAGGCGTCAAATTCTCAGACAAACTCCGCCTATTATCAGCTATCCAAAATGTTGAAGGCTCTGTTATTAGTATGCATGTCGGCGTAGCGTTTGAAAAAGATGGAAAAGTATATTTCTTTGAAAAAATCGACCCATCACTACCTTATCGTCTTAGCGAATTCAATTCATGGAAAGATTTAAAAGAGCATTTATTAACCGGACGTTTCCAAATGTTCGCCGACCAAATGGCTTTCCTAGTAAATAATCAATCCATTGATGAATTAATCAAATAGTTTATCTATCTTGATACGATAAAAACATCCCTTGGACTGCGTTCTGTCTTTTTACAGAATACAGTCCTTTTTAATTCAAACTATTTAACTTTTGATTTTATCTTTCCTTAATAGAATAGCAAGATATAGAAGCCACCTCCACAAAATGATAGCGTTTTTTTGATTATTCGGTATAATAAAGATGACACAATAGCGACGGTAGAAAGGAAGATTCCAATGAAAAACAAACGAAAATGGTGGATATTTGTTGCAGGAATTCTTGTCGGATTTATATTGTCTGCGTTAATGAGACATTTTTTGTTCACGTGATATTATCTATCACAGTCAAAGGTGTCTATAAAAGTCTGGATGTTTGACAGCCAATGCCTACACTTTTAAAAAGCACTTGAACAATAGTATTCAAATGCTTCTTTCTCTACTCGCTAATGCGGTAGTTATGTATTAAAATTTAACTTGTGGCACTTGACGTGCTTCTTGTGGTGTTTCTAAGTACGCCATTGGCTGGAATCCGTGAACACCCGCTACAATATTATTCGGTACCACTTGAATTTTTGTGTTGTATTGATTAATGCTTGAATTATACAACATCCGAGCTTTAGCAATTTTATCTTCTGTATCTGTCAGACTACGTTGTAATTCTGTAAAGTTAGTGTTGGCTTTTAAGTCTGGGTAGGCTTCTGCTACTGCTAATAAACGAGATAAGGTACTTGATAAAGCATTGGAAGCTGCGTTAATTTGTTCCGGCGAAGCATTAGCTACGTCAATCAGTTGCTGACGCGCTTTAATCACTGCGTCCAATGTTTCTTTTTCATGCGCTGCATAGCCTTTAACCGTTTCCACCAAATTTGGAATTAAATCATTTCGTCTTTGTAATTGAACATCAATTTGGCTAAAGCTTTCTTTTGCCCAATTACGTGTTTTAACTAAACCATTGTAAATCCCAAACCATGCCAATAATATTACTGCAATAATTGCTCCTACAATTAATAATGTCATAATAATCATCCTCTCTAGAGTTACTAACTTTATTATACTGAAAATTTTCACAAAAGTCATTCAATAACAGACTCCACATTTGCTTAAATTGCCTTGTCAACCATTACCGTATTCTCACTTCATATAAATAACTGTTCTACTTTAGTATTCAATAAAGTAGCATCTACTAGCACTGCGCATCATCGTTAACATCTATTGATACCAATATCACTCACCTAGTACTTTAATAACAGCAGGTGCTTCGTTTTTATTTTCTGTCAAGAAATCACGAACTTCTAACTCAATTGCTTTATAATCACCATTAAAACCAAAAGACACCACCGTTTTACCTTCTCTTCCCGGATAAACTTCGGCTGTCTTATCCGTGTTTAAATAATAGCGCATCGCTTTAACATCATCAACATAAGCTGTTAGCTCACTACCGGAAAATATCATTGATTTCGTGTGGTTTGTGACAATATACTCAACAGTCATTACATGGTCATAGGTTTCAGCTGCAAATTTATCACGCGCAGGTGTTAAATAGATGCGTTCAATTTGTACTTCGTATCCGCCATGTTTATACGTCTTTTTTAACATTTCTGGCGTATCTAAGCGAGTAATATCATCTGTTGATACCTCTTCTTCTACTTCTGGCGACTCCTCTTCCGGCTTTACTATCTCTTTTTTATCGGGTGCTTTAATATCAAATTGCTTGCCATAGTTTAAAAATTTAAACTCACTCTTAAGCCATCCATCTTCACGTGTAATATTCCCCGTGATGGATTTTAATAAATAAGTTCGTTTATCAAAAGCGAGTTGAATCTGTAGTTGCTGGTCGAGGTAAAATTGGATAAATTCCGGCGAGGTGTATTCTCGATATAATTTTCGTGTTGTTTCTGCTGACGAATGCCTATTATCTATTCGTTCTGAAAACATTTGATTTAACGCTGTACTTAGTGCTTTGGCATCAACATTTTGTTTCAATGAAAAGATAAAGGCATCTTCTGATTCTTCAAAATTCATAAACTGCTCAACATAACCAATTTCTTTTGGTGACAGCTGCAATGTCTTCTTAAAGAAGTGTTTCGGCTTAAAATATTCACGGTATTCATCAACATTATCTGCTAATAAATGCCACGCATTAAATACGTCGGAATAAAATAATTGATTATCCTTTAATACAAAACTGATTTGTCCTTTGCTCTCGCTAAACTGGGCATTGAGGACGAATTGTGGATTATGCGAATAATTCAACTGGGCATTCAACTTGATGATTTCTTCATCACTAAAATGTTGCTCGATAATGCTCTTGATTTCAAAATCTTGATATTGCTGAAAATCACTCTTACTTATAGATGCTAGTACCGACTGCGCGGTATTATTATCTGCCAACACCGGTATCGTTGTTTGCATGAATAAACAAGCAGACACCATCGCGATTACTCTCTTTAACATAATATTGCTCCTCTCCTAAAGCCAATCACTGATATTTTCACTATAACCTTATGCGCCGCTTCACGTCAACTTTAACCACTATTCTGCCAATCATCAGCACGGCAAATATCCCGACAAACGATTGTTTATACAACCATTTGCCAGGACATTCGCTATTCATCTATTTCTTTTGTTTTAACACAAGTGCCGTATAAGGTTCAATCAAGAAATGATCAATCATACCGGTCATGTAATCGTCCGATAAATGTACCTGTCCATCCACTAATTTCATAATATAGTCGTCATATTCTAAACTATAAGCCAATGGATTTTCTTGGGCATTGTAAACTACAATCATCCGTTCGTCATCATTTGAGTACTCCAACGCTACCATTTGATAAGATGCGTGTAAAATACGCATCGTGCGTTGAATCTCTTCATACGTTTTCAAACGGAACATCGGCTCTGCCTTACGCAAGGCAATTAAGCCCCGAACGAGGCAGACAGTATGTTCATAGTTTTCTTGGCGCAACCAATCCAATTGATTAATATGATTTGGCTGATTATAACTATCGCGAACACCATATTTTGTACGTAAAAATTCCTGTCCCGCATGAATAAACGGTACGCCTTGACTCAATAAAATAATTGAAGTCGCTAATTCATGACGGCGAATAATCGTGTCACGATCCATATGAGGGTCAGCAGTCACTAACCGGTCATACAAGGTATAATTGTCGTGTGCTTCAACATATTGAATCACTTGTCCTGGCTCTAAATAATAATCCAAGCCAAGACCAGCCATGATATTACCGGCAACTTGATTTTCCATATACCAAGCTCCATTGATAAAGCCACGTGTATGCGCGTCAAAATCATTACCTTTCAACGCTTCACGTAAGCTATCATTAAACTGTCCGATACGAGCCATGCGTTTAGCTTGATAATGACTAGCTTTTTTCTCAAATGGCAATTCCGTCATTAATTCCCAGCCTTCACCCAACATAATAATACTCGAATCAATTTCATCTAATGCGCGTCGAATTTCATTCATTGTCTCAACATCATGAATGCCCATCAAGTCAAAGCGAAAACCATCAATATGATATTCTTTCGCCCAGTATGTCACACTGTCGACAATATATTTACGAACCATCGCGCGTTCCGATGCCGTATCATTACCGACACCTGTTCCATTTGAAAATTGACCGCTTTCTGTATGGCGGAAGAAATATCCCGGCACCGTCCGGTGGAAACTATGATTTTCTACTTCATAGACATGATTGTAGACAACGTCCATAATAATACGGATACCCGCATCATGAAACCCTTGAATCATTTGCTTCATCTCTTTAATCCGGATAAAGGGGTCATAAGCATTGGTTGAATAACTCCCTTCGGGGGCATTATAATTCAACGGGTCATAGCCCCAATTATATTGCGTCGGGTCTTCTCCCGTTTCATCCACTGAAGCATAATCAAACATCGGTAGAAATTCAACATGAGTCACGCCCAATTGCTTAATATAATCGATACCTGTACTTGAACCAAGTGGATTTTTCGTCCCAGTTTCGATGGCGCCTAAAAATTTACCGCGTTTGGTTACACCACTATTTTTATCCGCTGTAAAATCACGCACATGTAATTCGTAAATAACAGCATCCGTTGGTGCTGAAAAGGGCGCCATTCTCTCGCCCCACCCCTCAGGGTTTGTCCGCGATAAATCTACCACAACAGAACGTTTACCATTGACCGTCACTGCTTTTGAATACGGATCAACCGAACGTCGGCTGCTACCATCTTCAAATGTAACTTCATAACGATAGGTCATCCCATGACAATCACCGTCAACTTTAATCGTCCATACGGCTTCTTCTTCCTTAGTCATCAGATACTTTTCGAGTACAGGTGCATAGTAATCTTCATAAATGACTAATTCAACAGTATGGGCTGTTGGTGCCCAGAGACGAAATTCTGTTTGCTCTGCTGTATAGATAGCACCAAGCTCACCAGCATAATGTAATTTTTCTAATTCAGCAATTTTAGGATTTAATTTAAATGTCCGAGTTTGCGGTTGTGGCCGATACTCGTCCAATGCAAGCGACTTATAACGCTTCACCCTACCACTCCTTTATTGATATATTATTATTTACAATGTTGTTAATTCTAATTGAACCGGACAATGATCCGACCCGATTACTTCCGGCAAAATAGTTGCCGATTGCATCCAATCGATGATTTGATTT
The DNA here is from genome assembly GCA_016126655.1 of Aerococcaceae bacterium zg-1292. Classification (GTDB taxonomy): domain Bacteria; phylum Bacillota; class Bacilli; order Lactobacillales; family Aerococcaceae; genus Globicatella. Next base: position 1,829,037 of record CP065955.1, read on the forward strand.
GAGACGATAAAATAATCAATCCGCCACCCAATGTTGCGTTCACGCGCTTTATTCATATAACTCCACCATGTGTACGCACCTGTTGTTTCTGGATTAAAATAACGAAAACTATCTGTATAACCAGCTGCTAACACAGCTGTCATTTTTTCACGTTCTTCTATTGTAAAGCCCGCATTGCGCTGATTACTTTGTGGATTTGCCAAATCAATCGCTTGGTGTGCCACATTGAGGTCTCCACAAAACACAACGGTTTTGATATGATTTAGCTGATTGATATACGCTAAAAAATCATCCTCCCATTGCTGACGATAGGTAAGTCTTGATAAGTCACGCTTAGCATTAGGTGTATACACCGTCACCAGGTAACAATGCTCAAACTCTACTGTAATCACACGGCCCTCTTGATCATGTTCTTCAATACCTATTCCATATTGAACACTAATCGGTGGAATTTTGGTTAAAATCGCCGTACCCGAATAGCCTTTTTTTACCGCTGAAGACCAATAGGCAAAATACCCCAGTGCTTGAAAATCAAAGGACACCTGCTCTGCTTGTGCTTTTGTTTCTTGTAAACACAACACATCCGGATTGTATTGACTCAATAGACGTTGCAGTGCTTCTTTGTTTAACACCGAACGTATTCCATTAACATTCCACGAGATTAATTTTACGCTCATAATTCCTCCGTTTTTTACCTGTTTATCTATCTGACAATCGACTCATCCTATGTATGATTTAGATACGTTCCTATTCTATCACAAACTTTGTTAGAATCAACCTAATCTGACAATGTTAACACAAATTTTTCACATTGAGATTCACTCAAGCCACTCATCCACGTCTGATGAATCTTGTTACTTATTCAGTCTCTTTAATACCATTTCTTACGTAATTTCCATCAATTCTTTAAAAAATGCTCCCATTTCTTGTTGAATCGTTAAAACATCCTTGCGCTGAATCGGCACTGCCGTTTGATTAACGACAATTATTTTCTCGCCACTAAAATAATTAACGAGTCCTGCTGCTGGATACACTACCAGTGATGTACCGGCAATAATCATTAAATCCGCCGACGCTATCGCTTGTATCGCTTTAGTTAGTACTGCTTCATCCAGTGATTCCTCGTAGAGTACGACATCCGGCTTTACAATGGCTCCATCTTTTATGCAACGAGGAATGCCATCTTGGTCAAGTGTTAATTCATTCAAATCATATGTTTGAGCACACTGTGTACACGTATTCCGCCATACCGAGCCATGCAATTCTAACACATTAGTACTACCTGCTTGCTGATGTAACCCATCAATATTTTGAGTTACAACTGTGACTTCTTTACCAAATGTTTCTAACCACTGAGCAAATCGGTGGGCTACATTAGGTTTTGCTTGGCGATGGACTAGTTTATCAAAGTAAAATTCAAAAAATACTTTTGGAAACTGACGATAAAAGGAATGCGAAACAATTTGTTCTGGCGAATAATGATAACCCTGTTCAGCAACAAATAATCCTTTTGCTGAGCGAAAATCAGGAATACCGCTATTGGTCGACACACCCGCTCCACTAAATAAGACAATTCTTTTACTACGTTTAATTAATAACTGCATTGCTTGTAATTGCTCTAGCATAGTAACTTCACCTCAAATATAGTATAGCAGAAAAAAACTCAGCGAGAGAAGATACGCTGGTTTGAATCAGTGGAGAAGACAATAGGATGAACAAGCATACACAGAAGAGTGATGTCCAATCAACTTGTGCGAGCCTCACAATCATATTGCGCCAAGGGGCGCTTTGAATCTCTTCATTTGAATGCATCGAAACTGGTGTTATTTCAAAAAATGCCTACCTTATAAGGTAAGCATTCAGATAAGGTCAAACAATGTTGCCCTTTAGCAGTCCAAACACTGCTTTTTAAAATTAATTGTATCCTTTTATAAATATGTGTTTAATACAGCATGCTCGCAATCAAAAACAAACACTTTTTTATTAGCATCATTTATCCAGCAACGATAATCAATAATTTCTATTTTGTTTTCAAATTACAGAAATTTTAGGTAGGGTTTCCATGTCTTTTTAAATTTTACGCGCCACGATACTTTTTTTAAAATAACATAGCATTAACTTCTCTTACTCGCTATGCAATTTCAGCCGATATGAGAGATGAATTTATTAGAACCGCTATTATAATTGCTCCTCGTATGGTCATTCGCTTTAGTTAACTATACGTTCGCTTCAAAATTACTCTAAAAGTATCCTACAACCAATCAGCGAAACGTTGATTCGCACGTTGGATGTATTGCGCATCAATCACTTCAGCAGTTGTTTGGTCAATTGCTTCTTGTACTAATGCATCAATATCTAACGCTTGTTCCATCACTTCAACACGGTCTAATTTCGGCTTTGTACGTGGCGATGACGGAGCAAATACCGTACAACAATCTTCATAAGGCTCATTACTAATCGCATAAGTTCCAATCTGCTCTGCTTGTTGAATAATTTCTGTTTTATCCACCGCAATTAATGGTCTCAAAATCGGTGTCGCTGTCACTGCATTAATCGCATGCATACTAGTCAATGTTTGACTCGCCACTTGTCCAAGTGACTCACCAGTTACAATTGCTTGCCCATGACGTTTTTCCAATAAACCATCCATAATACGTAACATCATCCGCCGCATAATCGTCATTGAGTAGTCTTCAGGGATATTTTCTTTAATCGCTTCTTGAATCTTGGTAAATGGTACATTTAAAAACTGAATCGGCATCGCATATTTTGCTAATACCGCGGTTAAATGCTTCGTCTTATCCAATGCTTGTGGACTGGTGTACGGTGGACTACTAAAATGCACTGCCTCAATCTCTAAACCACGCTTAATCATTTGATAGCCAGCAATCGGTGAGTCAAAGCCACCTGACAACATTAATAATCCTTTTCCGCTTGAGCCGTATGGTAGCCCTCCTAAACCTGCATATGACGTTAAACTTAAATTTGCCCCAGTATTTTGATGGATACTAATCGTTAATTTATGTTTCGCATGGCGTAAATCAACATTCAACATCGGAAAAGTTTCCCCAATTTTAAAACCGACTTCACGCTGTAAACTCATTGTATCGTATTCAAACGACTTATCGGAACGCTTAACAACAACACGATAGGTGTCTCCTGCTTGCAAATCAATCTGTTCAAATAATTCTACTGCCTTCTCTTTAATCGCATCAATATCTTTTTCTACTCGATGCACCGGTTCAAAACGTGAAATCCCGGGAATCGTTTTTAATATCTCAACCACGTCTTCTATCGGTGCCGTCTCCCATGTCAAATGCATAAAATCATGATTAGCAACAATTTTAATGCGTTCTAAATGTTTTGTTTGCTGACGAATATGCTCCCCTAAACGATTTTGAAATGATTTTCGATTGCGGCCTTTTGTTGATAGTTCACCATAGTGTATAACAATTTGTTGCATAAAAACTTTCTATCCTCTCTAATTAAATTGCGCTGTCACTGTCTCAATCGCTTTAATGAGTGCTGTCACATCCGCTTGTGTCGTCGTACTAGCCATACTAATACGAATAGCCGACGTTGAAAGATGTTCTGGTACTGACATCGCTGCTAATGTATGATGCTGTTGGTGCTTACGACTAGAGCACGCACTTGTTGTAGAGACCATCACATACTTCGCTTCAAAAGCATGTACCAATACTTCGCCTGGAATCGTAGGAAATGCCGCACAAATAATATGTTCACTCGCACTCTCTTTGGCAAACACTATCCACTTATGTTCCTCTAACGCGGCAATAATATCTTGGCGATAGGCTTGCAAACGTAATTTCACTTCATCTTGTGCTGCGACTGCCAGGCGTAATGCTTTGGCTGTTGCTACAATACTCGCCAAATTTTCAGTACCACTACGTAAACCCGACTCTTGTCCTCCACCATATAAAAACGGCTGGCTGCTCACACGTTGTTTCATCATCAGTATTCCGGCACCACGTCCTGCATGAAATTTATGTCCAGATAATGTTACCGCGTCGATACGCTCATTTGTCAGTTGCTCAAATTGTGTCGTTACGGCTTGTACACCATCCACATGCCAAATAATTTGCGGGTATTGGTTTAATAATGTCGCCATTTGATTTAATGGTTGAACACTCCCTACCTCATTATTAATTGCCATAGTTGAAATTAATAATGTATTGGCATCTAACAACTGTTCCAACGCCATAATATCAATCATGCCATCTGCGTTAACAGGTATTTGTTGAACATCAAATCCCTGTGCTTGTAGCCATGAAATTTGTTCAGAAATAGACGGGTGTTCAATGGCTGAGATTAAGATACGTTTAGCATCCGGACGCATATGATTGAGTGCTGGCACCATCGATTGCATCACCCAATTATTCGCTTCAGTCCCACTCGAAGTAAAATAGACTTCTTTAGGCTGAACATGTAATAATGTGGCTACTTGCTCACGTGCTTGTGATAATAATTTTTGTGCCAATACACCTAAGGCATGGATACTGGATGGATTAGCAAAACATTGCTGCGCGACTTTTTGATACGTCTCTAGTACTTCTGGATTTGGCTGGGTTGTAGCACTATTATCAAAATAATACATGATTAAACTAACTCCTTACTAAAATATATATTGATAAAAGGCGAACGGGATTGGTTCTTTGATACCCAATCCCGTTTAGTATTAATAAATACGATTTTGCTTTTCTTTATGATACATACGGCGCACTTGTGTTGGCGCTTCTTGATCCACACGACGCAACGCCTTTTCGATTACCGCTAAACTATCTTGATAACGGAATTCTTGATGGAATAAATATTGAGCTTCTTTAATGGCTGCATCCACATCGGCGTAGTCATAGCGGAATCGATTGCTATGTTGAATCATATACTCAGTCAACATTGCATCATCCACTGTTGTATCAGTCAATTCTTCTAACTGATTCAAGTTTTCAATTAATGCTGCCTCTAATGCTTCTACTTCGCGAATATCTACACGAACACGGTTCAGATTTTTTGCCAACTCTTCAATTTGGTCAGTCACTTTGTAGAACAAGCTATAGTACGATTCATGTAAGCCTGGCAAATGATGTTTTTCCACTTTTCGTTTTAAGTTACGCAAATCCATCTCATATAAGTCAAGATTTTGCTTCACTTCTTTTTCTTTCACATTCATTTTGGCTATGCCATCGACGATTTCAACTTGTTTTTCTTCAATTTCATCCACATGTTTTTTAATTTTTTTCAAGTTAGATTCAATTTGAGAATAAATGGCTTGTCGATTTTCAATCGCTTGGACTAAATCTGTATAACGTGTCATCTCAAGGCGTACTTGCTCAGCTAATTGACTTACTTGCTCAATTTCATTTTTATGTAAAATATAGCTTTGGGCAATACGGTCCACTTCGATGCCGGAATAACGAATATTTTCAGATACTTGATTTAATTGGTCACCCAATTGCTTAATATGACGGTCTGTATATTCTTTCGCCGCAATTTCTGACTCCATTAAATCATACAAGGAATTGATTTCACGTTCTGCTTTATCCATTTGCGTACGCGCTTCTTCCAGACTGGCACTTTTAATATTATTTTTGGCTTCATTTAATTTTTCCTGGACAGCATCAATTTCTTCCGGAATATTCACATCACCAAAATTAAAATGACTATCGACCATTCGTTGATAGCCGTCACGTAAGTCTTCAATCGAATCTTCATACGTGTTTTTAATTTGATTATACATCGCTGGGATTTTTTCTAAAATACCTTCTAAGCTCGACATATCAGAATCAATAGATGACAGCATTTCGCGAGCTTCCAAATGGTCTCCTGCAGCGGTGAGCTCATTGTATTTCGTAAAATTCAACTCAATATATTGAAGATTTTTCTCTAATGTTTCAATCGCTGGACCATAATCAAAACTATGGTTCAATACACTTTTACGTGCAGTATGGTAACGGTCAAGCAATTGTTCATTTAGCTCACTATTTTCAGTGTCCACTTGTAACAATTCTTGCAATGCCAGATTCAATGCCTCTACTTGGGACTCTGTTTCATCCAGCATTTCACTTGCTTCATCCATCACACGTTTTGCTTTAAAAATATTCATTTGTTCAGCAAATTGCTCTGCGCCTACAATTGCTGCTTCAATTTCACTAAATTGATAATTAGTAATCGTCTGCCAATTGGCTACTAGCGATTCATATTTACGCTTCATCTGACCAGATAATTCCATATTTTTCAATGTAAATAATTGATCTGGAATCGGCACTGCCATTACTCGATTCTTTCGTTCTTCCAATTCATTAATCGCATCCTTGCGTTGTCTACCTAAATAAAAATAGATACCGTATCCTACTAACACAAGAATGACAATAATAAATAATATATCTGAAAATCTCAATGTCATTCGCTCCTCTATTCCCTTAATTGCTGTATATAATTTTCTTGTAAATGCACAGTCTATCTATTAGATTATAGCACTTAAACCGTGAGAATAAAAGAATAATCCACATAAAATTTAGCCAATCATTCGAAAAAATTTGTGAAATTTCACTTAAGAATGACCCATTTAACTCGAGAATCGATATTTACACTATGTTAAGGAAGCGCAACTTCAACTTTCAACTGTTGAAATGGCCACTGCGACAAACGAATAGCACCATACTTATGTGTTGATACATAAGGTATCCGGTGGTGTGCCAATCGTTTAATTACCTCCTGATGAGGATGCCCATATCGATTATTTTCACCAGCAGAAATCAATGCCAATTGTGGATGAAGTTGCTCCAACAACGCAGAAGAAGTACTCGATTTGCTGCCATGATGCCCAGTTTTTAATAGTGTCGCTTGTAATTGCGGTTCTTGGCGCAATAATTTTTGCTCTGCGTCAATGGAAATATCACCTACATTTAATAACTGGTGACTCCCTAGACGAATTGAACTCACAATAGAGGCATCATTCGTTTTATCTGTATTCGTATAGATTTCTGGTGCATTAATCGTACGATGAAATTGGTTTGCCGTTACAAACGGTTGTCCAGGTGATAAAACAATTACTTTGGTTCGCTTGGGTATGATATGCGCCATCTCCTGCCAAATTGGTTGTCCGCGTGTATGTTCAGAGATAATAATTTGTCGAATCGGAATTGCTTGGACTAACGCTAGTAAATTACCGATATGGTCGATGTCAGCATGCGTGATAACCACTCCTTCAAGATTGCGAATACCAAGCGCTTTTAATGCAGGTATAATCGTTTTATCTGCATAATTAGGGTCAATACCACTCATCCCCTCACGACGCCAATCAGCACGTCCACCTGTATCGATTAACCACGCTTTATGACTAGCCATTTGCGGCAATAACAATGCATCACCTTGTCCGACATCTAATATAATCGCTTGCGGCACCCAGGGAATATTTGCTAAACAACAACAGGCGACATAAGTAATAAATGTTACTAGATACCGCCTTGGGTGTTGCGTCACCCAGAAACTCGCACTACTCCATAAGATTACTTGCCACAAAACAGATAGCGTTCCTACCACAATCACTGGCTGCTTTAATAACACAAGACTGGTCAGTGGTTGTAATAATTGTTCTAACCATAACACCCCCGCTAAACCATTCGGAACAAATGTCAACAATGTCAGCCCGATCACGCAAGGTGTTAAAATAGCCATTAACCATTTTCCAATTAACCAACTCCATACAAATTGCAGCGGATACCATAGTGCTGATTGACCGATGGTTAAAGGCAATGAAAAGAGCAAACAAATCGTTGACGTTTCCCAATCCGGTAAATTTTTAGGCATCAATATCAACAAATAACTAATTAAAAAACTTAATTGAAAACTCATCGATAAGGCTAAATATGGTTTTACTAGCAGAAGTCCAATTGTTAATAAACTTAAGCGGTCCAGTCGCTGAATCGGTAATAATTTTGCTAAAAGTAACATCCCTACACTGCGAACCACTCCGATAGGAAACCCAGTAATATAGGCGTATACCAATAGTAGCACAATGACAAAACCATCCACATATTCTACCCAAATACCACAACGCCGCAATACATATTTTAGCTGTTTCCCCAGCCATGTAACATGTAATCCTGATAAAGCAAATAGGTGTATAACGCCTAATTCAATAAAATACTGTTTTGACTGTCGATAGTGAGGCGACTGTATATTCCAAAACAGTTTATTATAGAGACTGAACAAGTAACTCGTATTCAATCGCTTGAAATGGGCAATAATATTATAGCGCCAATGACTGAACTTAGAGCTTATCGATTGGACGGATTGTTTTGTAATAACTGCTTCGATTGTCAACTGATAATGTACTCCTTGACTCGCTAAATACTTTCGATAATCAAAAACACCAAAATTACGTGCTCTCGCCGGTTTTGTAATACTACCTTGCACTTGCCAGAGCATCACCTGATTATCAATTTGGTCTTCTAACCAGTCCCAACCAATCAAATCAATCGGTAGTTGATGCCCATCCACTAACAATGTACCACGACCACTGAACTGATTATTCTCGACTTGAATATTATTGGGGTCAACTACGACAGACCATATGGTACTTTCTTGAGGTAAATGCGGTATTTGTAAAGAATACCAAGCAAAGCCAGTACTTACAATACTTAGTAAGAGAATCATCCGTTTCACTGCTCGATTGAAATAATATATCCGTAACAGTAAATATCCTGCCGCCACAAGCCAAATCCAATGTCCTGTTAGAACAAGTCTACAACTAATATAGACAGCCATGGCACAAAAAATAATATGATGACGCAATTGTTTCATGGCTCCACCGTAATATATTCCAGCAATTGCTGCAGTGTTTTTTCTCCGATGCCACTAACATTCGTTAAATCCTGAACGGCGCGAAAAGAACCAAATTCCTGTCGGTACTGAATAATTGCCTCTGCTTTCTTTTGACCGATACCGGGTAATGTTTGTAATTGCGCACTGTCTGCTTGGTTAATATTAATTTTACCTCCAGATTCCTGATTGGGTACACTCGCAAATGCTTGTGGAACAGCAGACACTTCTGCCGTCGATTCTGCGATGCTAGGTACATAAATCATCATTTGATCGGTTAATAATTGTGCTTGATTAATTTGAGCGTCTGCAGCTTCTGGCAACAGCCCACCAGCTTGTTCAATAACGTCCATCACACGACTTCCTTGTGGCAAACGATAGACCCCTGGTTTTTTAACTGCACCTTTAATATCCACATAAATTTCACTAGCAGTTTCACTAACTTCCTGATTTTCCAACACCGTTTCAGAAGCGATTGATTGCGTCGTTTCACCTACTTGAGACTGCCAATCAATTGTTTGAGGCGACGAAGCAATATTTTGATACCCTATTAATAGTAATACTGCAGCGCCAACCGCTAATACTCCTTTATACTTACGTTCAATCATCTACACACCTACTTTCTTCTCTTACCGATAAATACACGATTGCTTATTAAATCATTTTTATAAATTGCAGGTTGCAAAATTTTATTTATTATTTTGTGAATCTTTTCTCAAAAATATCTTGATAATGCTTAACAAAATTAAATAAATATGCTATATTAAGCGTATACTATTTAGGAGGGATTTCACAATGAAATTATCAAAAGTATTAGTGTCAAGCTTACTCGTTTTATCAGCAGCCGCTGTGGCTGTACCTGTTGCACAACAAGCAACTGGTGATATCGCTATTGTTCAAGCGCAAGAAGATGCGTATACAATTTACAGATATTATACCGCTGCACATGGAGATAAGGCATTTACTGCTGTATCAGTATTAGCAAAAGGTGATACAATTGTAGATACAATTATTGACGAATTTCAATTCACAGCTGCAGATAATGGCTTCACTGGCGTACCAAATGCCGATGGCGACTTCGGTGCTGGATTTGCTGAAGGACAAGTATTATTCAGTAAGTTAGAAAATAACGAAGCGTACTCTAAATTAATGGCTGAAAAAGGTGGCTCTACTGTTGCTTATGCTGATAACTTTGCAGCCATCGTTGAACAAGTTAAAGGTAAAACCGTTGAAGAAGTTCGTGAATTAGCAACAAAAGTTGAAGACTTGGGTGAAGACGGTGATGTTTCTGAAGTTGTTTCCGGTGCAACATTGGCTGATACTGCTAACTACTTAAAAGCAATTGCTGATGCAACAGAAAAAGGGATTGCTTATACAGGTGTAGCTAGCGATAGCGAAGAAGTAATATTAAAACAAGCATTATCCGCACCACATGGTACAAAATCATTCGCATTGATTTCTACTGCAGTTAGTAGCGATAAAATTGTTGCAGCAGCTATTGATGAGTTCCAAATTAGCGATGCTGGTGGCTTTGAAGGTGTACCAAATTCTGACGGCGCATTTGCCGAAGGTTTGGCAGATGGTAAAGTATTATTCTCTAAAGTTGTTAACCAAGAAGCCTATTCTAAATTAATGGCTGAAAAAGGTGGTTCTACTGTTGATTACCTAACAAACTTAACTGCAATAGCAGAATACACTTATGATAAAACAATTGACGAAGTAAAAGCTGGTATTGAAGAATTAGATGGCTTAGGCGAAGACGGTAAAGTGGCAGATGTTGTCTCAGGTGCAACCTTAGCAGATGCTAGCGGCTACTTACAAGCAATCGTTGATTTAGCAACAAAATAATATAGTAGTGTCACGGAGTCCTGACGGCTCCGTTTTTTTGGTTGGAAAACGGAATTTGTCATCATTAGAAAAAAGTCTTTTCTACTTCAGAAAATGTGACACCTTAAATTATTTAACCAGCATTAGTCAAATTTTAATCACAACACAACAAAACGTCAGAAACCTCGATTCAATAAGATTTCTGGCGTTATAAAAGTAGATAATATTCTCTGGTGCATCCTAGTAGTAGCATCGCTAGCACTTTTTATCCATTCGGTTTTTTATTGTGTCCACCATTTTATTCCTCCTATCGCTGTTGTTAAGGTCTTATTCAACCTTATAAATTAAGTCTAACGCGTTAGACAAAAATATTGAAAAGAAATTTTTGGAGTGGTATTATATGTCTATTATGTTAGACGAAAAGAAGGATTTACAATGCACATTGGAGTATTAATAAAAAAATATCGTGAAGACCATAAATTAAGTATGGCCGATTTCGCTAAAAAAGCCACTATTAGTAAAGCTTATGTTTCTGTTTTAGAAAAAAATAAAGACCCTAGAAATGGTAAACCGATAGTCCCCTCATTAGTTACTATTCAAAACGTTGCAAATGGAATGGATATGACATTTGATGAACTCTTTAATTTGATAGCAGATAACGAATTAGTTTCCTCCTCTCCCGTTTCCACTCTAACCCGTATCAACAGCACTGCGAGCCAACTAAACGAAGACAAGCAGTTAGTCGTACTAAATACTGCTGAAGAACAGCTAGATGAGCAGAATAAAGTGCGTAATCTTGATGAGATTAGAGAACTTTATGCGGATTATCAAACCAGATATGATGACGTGAATGTATACGGTTCAGTAAGTGCCGGAACAGGTGTAGAAATTTATGATAAAGTTGTGGAAACAGTCAAGGCCCCCGCTCCCGTTCCAAGCCACGATATCGCTTTGAAAGTATTTGGTAATAGTATGGCTCCATTGTTCCAAGACGGGGAAGTTATTTTTATAAGAAAGAAAAAAGAAATTAACCACGGACAAATTGGTGTATTCATCGTCAATGGACACGGTTTTGTAAAAAAACTATATAAAGGGATAAATGAAGTAAAATTAATATCACTTCATTCTAACTACAAGGACATTGTACTGACAGAGCATGATGATATTCATGTTGTTGGCGTAGTGGTTATGTAAAAATTGTGGAAGCTTTTACACCGGTAAAAGTGTAAAAGCTATATCGAGTAAAAACGAGGAGAATTAATATGATTGCTGAATAAAATAAAGAAATCGGAGTTGCATCTATATTAATAACGATACTGTCATTATTAATATTGGAGAAGCGTGTGGAGTTAAAATAAATCAAAAAAAATATATATGAGATGAAAAAAACTGTTTGTAAAAAGAAATATGAAGATTCAGACTTATGGTGAAAACTCTAAATCACTCATCAAAGTTGGAGATATTATACACATACTATAAAACTATGTTGATTGACAAAAAGAAAAAAGTGTATTACAATGGCAGTGTTAGCACATCTGGAATGTGCACTAAGCTCACTGCCACAGTGAGCTTTTTTCGTTTAGGAGAATGTTTATGACACAATACTTGAACTACACAGAACAAATTAAAAAAATTGAATCCTATGGAGTTAAAATTGATAATGAAATTGAACTCCGTCTACATCTTAAGAGTTTCAGTTATTATTCATATATTAATGCGTATAAAAATAAAATTAAGTCTAAACCAAAAGGTTATTTTTCTACGTCAGATTTATTCTATATTTATATGTTCGATTTTGAAATACAAACTATTCTTTTCAAATATATCTTATTCATCGAACAACAACTTAAAGAGTTTCTCAATGAAATAATTTGTTCTAAAGGAAATGAGTTAGAATTTAATTATTTAAACCCCAAAAATTATAGAGGAGAAAACACAGGTTCAAAATTGACATCTATCATTGCAAAAATTAGAACTAATCATGACCCGATAAAATATTATATAAGCAAGAAAACAAATACGCCACCTTGGGTATTTTTTAAACACATTGATTTTGGAGACACTCAATTATTCTATAAAATGCAAGTTAAAGAAGACAAAGAGTATATTGTTGATAACTTCTATAATTTTTTACCGCATAACACAATTGAAATAAAAAAAGATTTATTTTCTAATTCTTTAGAATATATACGTAATTACCGTAATGTGATTGCTCATGGTAATTCTTTATTTTTAAAACAATTCAATTCTAATGTAAATTACGCTCATTTTGTCAATCTATTCGGAGTCAATGTTGTTACTAAACAAGAATATGACGTGAACCTTCTTGGCAACGGTGATGCATTTGGTTTATTATTCCACGTTTTGTCACTGCAATGCAATCCAATATTACAAAGAATGTTCATAAAAGACCTTGAAGAATTATGGCGTAAAAGCAACTATCAATCAATAAAAGAAAAAATAATATACGTTTCAAACTTCAAAGAAGATTTTATTGACATATTATACCTGGTGCACGAATCGATACAAAAAGAAGTATGACCCTGGTAGAATGATTAAAGTTTCAAATGAAACATTGAATAAAATAGATGTTGGCATCAAAATAAATTTTAAACATAACTTTTGAAAATACATAAAAAGTTTTATATCATGTAGACACGAATAAGCACTAGAAGTCTGACCGATAATCTCGGAAGAGCTAGTTGCGCAAAGTACCCCTTGTCTATATGATAACGGGTACTTTTGTTAAGGGAAGGAATTTTCAATCAAACCATTTAAAAAATTAGATGAGCAAGTTTTTTATGAGTACTGATACATACCTTAAAGGGGATTGTCAACAGTTTCTAAAAGGTGATAATTAATGATGATTTTTTATATTTTCATCCACTCTCTTGTTATAAAAATTAAAAAGTGCGTTATATTTAAGTTATTAAAATACAGGAGGTACTATATGGTAAAAATATCAGCAAATGAAACCGAAATTGCTTTACTAGCAAATAATACGGATTATATTAGTTTAACAGATATCGCTAAATACAGAGATAATGATACAAGTGCTGTTATACAAAATTGGTTGAGAAATAGAAATACAATCGAATTTTTAGATTTATAACCCAGATTTTAACCCCCTCTAATTCGAGAGGTTTAGAAATGAGGCTGGATTCAATAAATTTATAAATCCGTTTAAAAATGTTAAAACCTCTAGAACCAAAAAATACGCCAGAAACCTCGATTCAATAAGATTTCTGGCGTTATAAAAGCTGATAATATTAACCTTTTTTGTTGTAGTATTCTACGACTAATGCTTCGTCAACTTCTGCATTTAATTCTGCACGTTGTGGTAAGCGAGTTAATGTACCTTCGAATTTATCTGCATCGTAAGAAACGAATTCTAAACGAGATACAGTGTTTTCTAAGTTTTCTTTAACAATTGCTAATTCACGAGAAGCTTCTTTTAAGCCGATAACTTGACCAGGAGTTACTAAGTATGATGGAATATCAACACGTTTTCCATCCACTGTAACGTGACCATGGTTTACTAATTGACGCGCTTGACGACGTGTCGCAGCAAATCCTAAACGATATACTAAGTTATCTAAACGAGTTTCCAATAAAGCCATGAAGTTTTCACCATGTTTACCTTCACGGATTTTACCTGCTCTCTTGTATAAAGTAGAGAATTGACGTTCAGTCATACCATACATATGACGTAATTTTTGTTTTTCTTGTAATTGAGCACCGTACTCAGATAATTTTTTACGTTGGTTACCGTGTTGACCTGGTGCATAGTTACGTTTTGATAATTCTTTACCTGTTTCAGTTAATGAAATTCCTAAACGACGTGATAATCTCCAAGATGGTCCTGTATATCTTGACATATTTCTTTTCCTCCAATATTGGTTGTTTTATGGAGTAAAATAATCCTTTAAAAAACCGAATGCGTGCATTTCAACTTCAATTTTCGCTTTTTGCAGCCGCAGTTACTCATTGACCTAAAAGGGTTGAACTGTTGACGCGCTTTCTTTTTTTACGCTGCATTATTTTACACAAACGTTATTGTAACATAGATTGACGCTTTTAATCAAGTCTTTATGCGTTATTTTTGCCTAATTGATAAAAGTTATCCATATCTTCATCAGGTACCATACTACCCCCTGTTGCCCAAGCGATATGTGTGGCTTGATTCATTTTATCTGCTAAACCTCTCGATTCGATATAGTATCGCCCTTCTTCAGTAGTAAACATTCTAGCAGTCCCTGGTACACCTGCTAATGCAGCTGGTTCGAGACGAATATCTTCTAAATCAATCATTTGTGCTAAGAAATGATATGCCTCTTCTTCTTGAAGTGTATAACCTCCATCGAAGAAATCTTTCATCAATTCAGCGACAAAGCCCGACGTACGTGGTACGGCTAACCCATCCATACCGGTCTTACCATCCACATCAAAATCAGCGACAGAAACCCCATCAAAGGCCTCAGTAATTTGTCCGACAATCATCGATGGCATATGGGCTGGTTGAGCAAAGAAACAATGCACATTGTCCCCATACACTTGTTTTAAACCAAACGCGGTTCCGCCAGGACTACCACCGATACCACATGGTGAATACACAAATAATGGGTGTTCTGCATCCACAACAATACCCAAATCGTCTAATTGACGTTTCAAGCGGTTCGCTGCTACAGTATAACCTAAGAATAATTCTACAGAATGCTCGTCATCCACAAAATAAGATTTTGGATCTGCATCGGACTGTTGACGACCGTTGCGAACTGCTTCAGTAAAGTTTGTATTATGCTCGATAACCGTTACACCACGAGAACGCAATAAATCTTTCTTCCATTGTTTTGCCTCAATCGACATATGAACCGTTGCTTCAAACCCTAATTTCGCACCCATTACACCAACACTAATCCCTAGATTACCTGTGGTACCAACAACGACTTTGTATTCACTGAAAAATTGTTTAAATTCATCGCTTGCAAATTTTGTGTAATCATCTTCAAAACCAGATAACAAACCATGTTCAATCGCCAATGTTTCCGCATGTTTTAGCACTTCGTAAATTGCTCCACGCGCTTTAATAGTTCCTGCAATCGGTAAGGTATCATCACGTTTTAGATATAAGTCACCTTGAATTTTAGTATCATAGTAGTCTTCCAGATGTTCTTTAATATTATCAATTTTCGTCAATTCAGACTCGATTAAGCCATTACTTTCTGCTGTTTCTGGAAATGCAGTCGCAATAAATGGCGCAAACCGTGCTAGACGTGCCTCCGCATCATCTACATGTGCTTTTGAATATGCCGATTGTTTTGCTGCCTCTTCGAATGGCAATTTTGCGTCATTTACCCAAAAAACTGATTTTAATTGCATAACATCATTTAAATATTTTACTTTATCTGTCCATTTTAAGCGTGATTGATTTTCCATCAAATAATCCTCCTACAATTTTCGCTTTTATTACTCAGCATTGAATGATTGTTTATAACAAAATCTTGCTGTTTGATTTAAAATATATTACCATCAGTCATTGTAACAGATTTTCAACGTAAAAGGGCATACTTCAGTGATTTCTTCCTAAATTCTCATCTTTATATAAAAAAATTATGAGCTTAAACAAGTAGCACACTGCTCCTTATTCAAACTCATATACATACTTATAATAAAAAGGTTGTAACTTTTCTCAAATAGCGTCCATACATACGATAGGTAAGATTGGCTGCTCCTACCCATAACTCACTAATGGCACTTTGTTTATCCATCAGACTAACAATAAAACTTTCTTTATATTTAGGCAGTGCTATGGTAGCACCAAACATATGTTTAACGATAATATCTTGTTCTAAATCTGATAATTCAGTTAATTTTAACGCGTTTTCTAGCGCAATACGCGGATGCTCCCAATTATGACCTTTACCGCCCACTAAATGCTTATCAACACCTTCGTAGAAAAATAAGTCATGAAGGAGTCCCGCACGGGCAACTGCTCGTGTATCTAAATTTAAGCGTTTTGCCCACAAGTAGCTACGATACGACACCGAAATGGAATGGGCCAAGCGATTGGTTACTTTGTGATGTACAAATGATTCGAGTCGCTGCACCTCGTCAGTTTCCAATAAATCCGCTATTAAATCAATGTATTCTTGGTCTTCACGCCATTTTTTGTCCATTTCATCACCTCGTATTGTTTACTTAATGTCACAATTTCTATTTTACCGAAAACAATTGAGGATTTCTTGAATATTTCATTAAGGTTCTATTAAGTTTAGAAGATAATTACCGGCATTCCATAGTAAACAAGTTCAAAAACTTTACCCATGACACTTGGCGGTGTATTTACACAGCCTAGCGAACCATTTGATAAATACGCTTGACCACCAAACGTTGGTTGCCAACTCGCATCATGAATTCCTTGCGCTTGATCATCAAATGCAATCCAATAGCTAACTGGTTGTTGATATTCTTTATTAGTAATTGGATTAAATCCTCTTAAAACACTCGGCGACTCCATATTCCACACTTGATAGGCTCCCGGCACGGTACTTGAGCCGACAATTCCCGTTACAACCGGTGTATTCAATACCATCTCTCCGTCAATATAAATAAACATCATTTGATTAGCAATATCAACTTCAACATATGAATTTCCTACACTATCTCCCATGCCATAGCCAGAGCCACCAATAACTGGTTCTCGCTTCACTGTAGCACCTGCATGAATATTTTCAATAATCGCATCCGGTTCTTTTAAACGGTCGATATACCAGCCATAGGTACCTGGCTGAACTTGAACCGTTCCTTGATAGGTACTTTCAAAATAGCGTGGTAAGAATAATCCCGCATATTTCTTATTTAATTCACGAATATAATCTTCAACAGCTTCATGATTAACTTGAGCTTGTCCTTTTTCATCAACATACAACCAAGATTTGATATTTTCTGTAGGAATAGTGACTTCGTTACCGTCAAAGGTCAACGTTATCGACGCTTTTTGCATAAGGGCTAATTTATCCATCGTTTTGGTAATGGCTTCATCGGCTTGTTTCACTTTTGGCTGAATATAAGCAGTAGCTATATCAACCGTTGACTGGCCTTGCATTAACGTCTTCAATACGGCTTGATGAAGCGATTTTAGGTTCACTCGTTGCCCATAAACTTCAGGCACTACTGAAAATTGATTGTTCTCTTTATTAATATGTGCTGATTTACTCTCTTGACGTGCTTCATCATCTAATTTTAATTGTTGAATCAACAAGGTTAATTTGTCTTCACTTAATTTTAACGCTTGTGGTGCGACATCAATATTTTTTCGCATCAAACCTAAAAACGCAGGCAGCCATTGACTACTTTTTTGCTGATTCATCTGTTTGGTTAATGCTTCTTTGACGTCCGTTGCAACTTCCAATTCAGATAATTTAATGGTACCTTTTGAAGAATCCTTTTCCTTAAGCTCCAGCACATGATTCGATAACCGTTCTTGAACTAAACGATTGGCACCATCCACCGTCTGGTCAGCAATTGGCACCCCTAAAATGGTGGTATTTGCTACAAAGTGACTTTGATAATAAAAGAGTCCTGCTACATAAAATATCATTAATAGGACCAAAAGTGTTGTCGCAATGATTGCTCCCCACATTTTTTTACTCCATCTCGGCATTGATTAACCTCCTTACCATACTTTCTCTAACATTATTATAAGAGGATACTGAAATATAATCAAATAGTATATTTTGTAACTATTAGTTATTATTGTTCGATAGACAATTTTAAGCCATAAACAACGTTGCTTCCTAAAACACTCACCGAGATAGGTTGACAAACTTTTTCATAGCGAATGAAGCATATATCCCGACTTCACTATTTCGGTCAACAGTGTATTTAGTGTACTAGTATTCTGCCCCCTACGTTTGCGATTACAACACTGGCTTCACCTAGGTACGCTTGATACACATAACCTCATACACCCACAATGACAGTGTTTCCCGCTATAATTCTCTTGGTTCAAAAAAAGCCAGACAAATGTCTGACTTCCTAACAAACAGTGAACTCATCCTATTGTTAAAGTTTTCCTTTTTTCCGATGGGTTAGTTGAATATAGCGTTCATACCAAATTTCTATAAATTGTGGTGAAAACGGACCTTTCTCTTCTTCAATCCATCTTACAAGTTCTTGGATATTATATTTTAAAATACGATCAATTTCTTCGGGATACTGATAACGTCGCCCATGAATTTCGTATTCATCTAAATCCAATAATCGTTTCTCGCCATCAGGAAATACTTTGATATCTAAATCATAGTCGATATACTTCAATGCTTCTTGATCAATTAAGTATGGAGAAGCTAAATTGCAGTAATAAGTGACACCGCGTTTGCGAATCATTGCTACGATATTAAACCAAAAATGTTTATGATAATAGAGCAACGCTGCTTCTCTGGTTACCCATCGACGACCATCGGATTCAGTTACCAACGTATGATCATTACAACCAATAATGGCTTGATCACTGGTTTTTAATACCATCGTATCACGCCACGTACGGTGCAATGAACCGTCATGTTTATAACTTTTAATAGTGATGAATTCACCCTCTTTTGGTTGTTTCATCACTTAATCCTACCTTCTGTTTGTCAAATTAGATGTCTCAAACCGCCTAGTCTCTCGACTCAAACGTTTGGAAAACATCTTCTAATCGTTACACATTATATCACATTTCCAATTGAATGAATACTAATTAACTGTGATATGTCTAAAAAATAGTTATATTAAGTGATTAAATCGTACCTAATAGGTCCACACATCGCACTTCCATTATGACATCTGCTATCACGACACTGGATTACGTGTTTGTTGCATTTGATAATATAATCCGCGTTGAAGCATCAATTGTTCATGGTTTCCTTGTTCAATAATATCACCATCTTGCATTACTAATATTAAATCAGCTGTTTGAATCGTTGATAATCGATGCGCAATAATAAAACTAGTACGTCCTTTCATCAGCAAATCAAACGCTTGTTGAATCAACACTTCCGTTCGTGTATCAATTGAAGACGTTGCTTCATCTAAAATCAGTAACTGTGGTACTTTTACAAATAAACGAGCAATGGATAATAATTGTTGCTGTCCAATCGACAAACTTTCACCGCCATCTGCTAAATACGTATCATAGCCATTTGGTAATTGCTCAATAAAATGATGTGCACGCGCAGCTTTGGCTGCTTCAATCACTAATTCCCGCGTCGCATTTGGGTAACCATAGGCGATATTTTCATGAATTGTACCTGTCTTTAACCAAGTTTCTTGTAGCACCATCCCAAAATTTTGGCGTAATGAATCGCGCGTATACTGTGCAATCGGTTCGCCATCTATGAGTATAGCCCCACGGTCAACTTCATAAAACCGCATCAACAAGTTAATTAAAGTTGATTTTCCTGCACCGGTAGGACCGACAATAGCTACTTTCTGCCCAGGTTGGATGGCTACATTCAAGTTCGTGATTAATGGTTGCTCTGACTCATAACTAAAGGACACATCTTTGAATGCAATTGCCCCTTTTAATTGTTGTTGATTAATCTGCTGTTGACCTGTTTGCGTGACGACTGGCATATCAAATATTTCAAATAAGCGTTCAGCACAAGCAAAGGCTCCTTGTATTTCAGAAAACACACTGGAAATATCATTAAAAGGCTTCGTATATTGATTCACGTAGTTTAAAAACGTTGTTAATTCCCCGACTGTAAAAGTCCCACGAATAATACGCATTGTAGCGATAAATGTTAGTATGGCATAAATCACCGCATTGATAAAACGAGTTCCCGGATTGGTAATCGAAGAATAGTAAATGGCATCTTGCGAATGATAAGCATATTCATCATTAATCAATTTGAATTTTTCTAATGTCTCTTCTTGACCATTAAATACACGAACAATTTCAAGCTGTTGAATCGTTTCTTCTACCATTTGACCATGACGACCACGGGCACTCGTCTGTTTTCTAAAAAGACGGTAACTGCGCTGAGCGATAAATCGTGCAAAGAAAAGTGATAATGGTGTTAGCGCGACAACAAGGAGCATCATCAACCAATCCAGTCGTGCCATAGAACCTATCGTGACGACAATCGTTAAAATACCAATCCCAAATTGACTAAATATTAACGTTAGTCCATCACTGAGTTGCTCAATATCTGATACCACGCGGGTGACTAAATCACCGGTTGATAAACGGTCAATCTGTTGCATTGGAATTTGATGAATTTTTTCAAGCATCTCTTGGCGTAATGTCGTCATCATTTTTAAAATTAGACGATTATATAATTGTGGATTAATCCATTGGACAATGGCTGAAATAGCAATGACAATCGCCATTTGTTGTAAAATCTGCATTAAGTAAGAAAAGTTTACGAGACTTTTGCCAATCATTACATTAATCGCTTGCCCCATCAAAATTGGTAAATAGATGGCTAAGCCTACTTGCGTTACGCTTAATATCACAATAATTAGAAGTAATGATTTTTGTCGCAAAAACAGAGGTGCCAATCGTTTCATTATCGTTTGATTACGCATGTTCATTCACCTCTTTCACTTGTTGTGATTGATGAATTTCTTGATACACAGAACAGTCTTTCAACAATGATTCATGTGTACCTAAACCTACTTGCTTGCCTTCGTCCAATACTAAAATTTGGTCCGCTGACTCCACACTATGCGTCCGTTGCGAAATCATAATAATCGTTTTAGCACCATAATGTTGTTTGAGTGCCTGTTGAAATTTCGCTTCGGTTAAATAGTCCAGCGCTGACGTCGAATCATCAAAAACATACACTTGTGCCGGCTTCACTAATGCCCGTGCAATCGTCAGCCGTTGACGTTGTCCACCAGAAAAATTTCGTCCAAAGGCTGTCACCGGTGTATCCAAACCACGCTTTTTACGAATAAAGTCTGCTGCTTGCGCAACTTCAAGTGCTTGCCACATCATTGCTTCACTCGCATCAGGATAGGCCATTTGCAAATTACTGCGTACCGTCCCTTGAAATAATGTCGCTGATTGTGGCACAAGACTAATCGACTGACGTACGCGTTTACGACTTGCTACATCCACTAATTGTGGATTAATCGCAATTGAACCTTTAGTAGCATCATATGTTTTGGTAATCAATTCTAACACTGCTGATTTTCCAGCACCAGTACTACCAATAATGCCAAAAAATTCTCCCGCTCGAATCGAAAAATCTAATTGATGCAAGGCAGGTGATTGCCCATTAGGATAGGTAAATTGAACATGGTTGAATTGGTATAGAGCCACAGGGTCACTCATTGTACCATTATCAAATTGCTCCATTTCATCGGCTCTATCTAAAACATCTACCACACGTTTCGCACTGGTATAAGATTTATTGAGCATCGTTACAACCATTGTCAGTTTCACTAGTTCCACGAGAATTTGTAATAAGTAATTCACTAAAGCGACAACGCTTCCTTGCTGAATGGCTCCTTCATGAATCCAATGTCCACCTTGCCATAATACTAAGATTAATGCGCCATTAACGACGACATAGGTTAAGGGATTCGTTAATAAATTAATATTCGTAACAAATAATGTTTGGCGGTATAATCGGTTATTCGTCTCTTGAAACTCATCAATTTCACGCTGTTCTTGACGAAATGCACGAATCACTCGAATCCCCTTCATCTGTTGACGTGTCTGCTGCACCAATCGGTCCAATGTTTGACGTACCTTAACAAATAAGGGCGCAGTTCCGTATAAGATACCTCCTACAATAATAAATAATAAGATAATCATACCAGAAAATACGGCAGTTACTCGTGGTTCCAATCGCACTGCCATAACAAGTGAGCCTAATACAATAAATGGTGACCGTAAAAACAATCGGAAAAAGATATTAAGACCACTTTGTATTTGCAAAGTATCATTGGTTAAACGATTGACTAAACTAGCAGGAGAAGTTGTATCAATCGCACTTTGGGGTAACGCTAATATTTTTTCAAATAAACGCTCATTGAGTTGTCGTGTGTAGCCAACCGCTGCCTTAGCTGAAAAGTATTGTGCAGTTATTGAAAAACTAAAACCGACTAACCCTATTACCAACATTAAAATAATATAGCGAATAATTAATGACGTATTTTGACTTACCAAAGCTGTATCAATGACACGCGCAACAATCATAGGAATCATCAATTCTAATAATGCTTCAAATAATTTGAATAGTGGTCCTAAAATACTTTCCTTATAATATCCTTTAAAAAATACAGTTAATGATTTCACTTATGCATCTCCCTTCTATTCTGGCTCGCTTAGGCTGCCTCGACGCCCACTTCACAGTGCTCTTAAAGCTCCTTAGCACTTCGGCGAACTCAACTCCAGTGGTTCAAGGCAGAACGCCCGCGCTCACTCTATGCTTATTCCAGCATTAGTAATTGTTCTAGTTTTTTCTGTAAGGTAGAAATTGGTACTGTATGTTCGGTTCGACTAGAAACCCATTGCCATTTTTGGGGTATGTCACGTAGACTTACCTTATTCGGTACCGTGACGGTAATCAATTGAACATGCCACACACGGTGAGAGAATACGTGTTTAACTGACGAAAACACTGTCGCATTCACCTGAATCGTGTCATCCGATAACCAATTCATTCGATAACGTTCAGCTAATGGCTCCAATAATTCTTTTTTCGTTGCGGCAAGGTGTTCAATTTCATACTCAATCATCGGAAAATGCCATAATCCTGTTAATAACTCATCATCTAAATGTTGACGATATAAAACATTCCCCTCAGTGTCATGGATATAATACGCAATAAGATGGTGATGTGTCTGCTTAATCTTTTTGGATTTAACGGGATATTGTTCTGCTGTTTCATTAATAAATGAAGCATCATAGGCTTTTACCGGGCTGTTTTCTGGATAATAATTGGTCGGTGTCATAATCGTTGCGCCTAAATCCATCATCGCTTGATTAAAATCACCTGGACGCTCTTTATCAATCAACTCTGTTAATATCGCTGCAAATTGTTTGCGTGAACTTGCTTTAGCAATATCTGCATCCAGTTCAAATAATCGCGCGGTAACTCGTAATAAATTACCGTCAATTGCCGGCTCAGGTAAATTAAACGCCATACTACCTATCGCAGCAGCGGTATACGGCCCAATTCCTTTTAGCGCTAATAACTCCGGCATCGTCTGTGGCATTTGACCATTATGGCGTTCAACAATTTGTTGCGCCGCTATTTTCAAATTACGTGCTCTCGAATAATAACCTAAACCTTGCCACAACTGCAGGAGAACTTGCTCATTCACTTGTGCCAATGTTTTAATATCCGGAATTTCCGCAATAAAACGTTCAAAATATGGAATGACTGTCGCCACTTGTGTTTGTTGTAACATTATTTCACTAATCCAAATATAATAGGGATTATTATCTCGTCGCCAAGGTAAGTCACGTTTGTTTGCATCATACCACGCTAATAAATCCGAACGAAATTGTTCTACCTTTTTCGAATCCCAGCCATATCTGGATAAAATATTGGTTGTTTCTTCCAAACAATCATCTCTTTTCTATTTAGTAGACACACTAATCAAACACATCCGGATTGTTCGTCTGCCAATCTTTGATGGCGTCATAATCAAATCCTTTGCGCATCAGGGTTTCTGTTATTTTTTGTTTGAGTAGATAGCCTTCATACTTACGTGCTAAACGCCGCAATGCTTTTTCCGCTTCTTTTATTAATAAATCATCTTGCTTGTCTTCTTGTATGGAGGTATCAATATCTTGTAATACCATTTGTATAGTTTCTTGTTCATATCCTTTTTTTCGCAATTGTTCACGTAATTTTTCAATTAATTTTTTGGGAGGATAATTTGTTTTAATAGCAATATACTTGTCTGCTACAGTTTGCGCATTTTCCAATTGTTGTTGAGAGGGATACTCTTGTAAAGCTTCATCGATAATTGAATCAATTACGCCCTTTTGTCGCAATTGATGTCTTATCAATGTTGGACCTTTATAATTGAGATTCGCATGCGTGCGAACAAAGCTTTGACTATATATCAAGTCATCGAGATACTGTTGCCCAATTAAACGTTCAACAACCGATTCAACTACCAAATCCGGACGCTGATTACTCAAGTCAGCTGCTTCTTCTTTAGCTCGGTTTTCGACATATTCAAATAAATAATCACGCATTTCTTGGATCGTTCGTAAACCATACGATAAATAATGAATCCCTTTTAAATAAACACTCTGTGCATATTCACTAGCAACAATCTCTTGCATCGTATCAGTAGATATTTCCTGCGCTTTGTATAAGCCAAATTGAATCAGCACCGACTCATGGATGCCCATCCAAAATTCATTATCAATATATAGGTTATAGCGTTCTGTATTTTTCTTTTGACGTTCAATTTTCGTCACTTTCATACCCTCACCTACCTTCACTTTATTATAGTCATTTTTAAACAATTAAACCAATGTTTTATAGTATATGACTTGCACCGCTAGAAACTATCATAATAACAACAGCAGCGTTTACAGTCGTTCATGTACCGTCTTCACAACAATAAAGAGGATGCTAATGCAACCTCTCCAAAAAATAATATATTATCCGACTGTGATGTTGCTAGGACTCACTTAATCTTTCTTTAACCGACTGCATTTCAACTAACATTTCTTTAGCGAGTTGTCGTGAAGAATCTGTAATTTGTTTGCCAGAAATCATATTGGCTAGTATTTCAATCCGTTCAGCGACATTCACTTGAGCAACAGCTGTATGTGTCCGGTTGTTTTCAACAATTTTTTGGATATATAATTGTTGTGCGGCAATGGCTGCGACTTGCGCCAAATGCGTGATGCAGAGCACTTGATTCACTTGCGCAATTTGAGCAATTTTTTCGGCAATCGCTTGAGCGACGCGTCCTGATACACCGGTATCAATCTCATCAAACACCATCACACGTTCACCTGATTGACGACTAAAGACCGCTTTGAGCGCCAGCATAAATCGTGACAACTCACCACCACTAGCTACCTTAACCAATGGCTTACTTGCTTCACCGACATTGGTGATAGCGTAAAATTCTGCAATATCTAATCCCATCTCATTAAGCTGTAAGTAATCGACACTCCCGATATCCACTAGCTCAAATCGCTGTGACTCCACCGTTTCAAAATGCACATCAAATCGACTATGTGACATATATAAATCCGCTAATTCCTTTTCAATGGCTGCGACCAATTGCTGCGCTAGCGCGACACGCGCCTCATGTAATGCTTGCGCTAATCCAAATGCTTGCTCATAAGCAACACGTAATTCATCGCTTAGTGCCTTTAAGTAATCTTCACGGTGTTTAACTTGGTAAATCTCCTCAGAAATTTGGTCATAATACGCCATAATTTCTTCGATTTCCATGCCATATTTACGTTTTAATTGCCCTAATTCACTCAACCGTGCTTCAATTTCATCAATTGACTGGCTATCATCTTCGCCAAAATCACCATTCATTGCGATTTCATGCGCCACTTCTTGTAAATCATAGCGCATTGAATTTAATTGTTCAAATAAGGCAGGAAATGCTTCATGATAATGTTGTATTTGACCTAATTCACTGATGACTTCGTTTAAGTTACCTAATATACTACTTTCATGTTCTGATAATAAATAGTTAATAGCAGCGACACCTTGTGAAATCTTAGCCGCATTTTGCAGGCGCAAACTAGTTTGTTCAAGTGATTCGTATTCATCTTTGGACAAATTAGCTGCTTCGATTTCACTCACTTGAAACTCTAAAAAGCTCAAGCGTTGCAATTGCTCTTGTTCATTTTTTTGACTTTGTTGCCACTTAGAACGAACCGTTTGGTACTGTTCATATGCTTGTTGGTAATTCATCTTTAATTGTTCAAAATGCTCATCACCTAATTGGTCTATTAAAGCTAAATGTTGTGTATTATCAAGGAGTGCTTGGTGTTCATTTTGTCCGTGAATATCAACTAAATGTTCACCGATGCGTTTCAACGTCGTAACATTAATGAGTTGACCATTGACACGAATAATATTTTTACCTTGTTGCGTAATTTCTCGTCGAATAATTAATCCATCTATAGCCAAATTAGTGCAATCGATACCTAAGGCATCAAGCGTTTGCGTTAAGGCTGTCGGTACAGTATCAAACGAAAACATCCCTTCAACCACTAATTTATCACTGCCTTGACGAATATACTCATTCGAGCCACGGCCTCCACACAAAATACCCAATGCATCGATAATAATCGACTTTCCTGCACCTGTCTCACCAGATAATACTGTCATATGATTGGAAAAATCAATCGTCACTTGGTCAATAATCGCAAATGATTCTATTTTGATACTTTGTAACATCGCCTCTTTCTCCTCTCATACTCATATTAAAATGTATCATGTGCTTGCGCAACAATGTCTTCAATCGCCACATTTTGCCAGCTTTGATTATTTAATTGCTTGGCATTGCGTAATTTTGCTAAAAACTCAATATTCCCTTCGCCACCTGTAATCGGTGAGAACGTTAAGTCTTCAACCACATAACCGATTGAACTGGCAAATTGTAATACTTCTTCTAATACATCTTGGTGAACCATGGAATCTTTGACAATTCCATTTTTACCGATACGTTCTCTTCCTGCTTCAAATTGTGGTTTAATCAATGCCAATACTACACCATCTTGTTCTAAAATATCGACGAGCGGTGGTAGTATAAGACGTAAGGAGATAAACGACACATCAATACTCGCAATGGTCGGCACTCCGCGTGTAAAATCGTCTGGTGTTGAATAACGAAAATTTTGCCGCTCCATCACTTCAACACGAGGGTCAATACGTAGAGAGTATGCTAATTGGTTATAGCCAACATCTAATGCATAACTCATTTGAGCACCAAATTGGAGTGCCGCATCAGTAAACCCGCCTGTCGATGCACCAATATCCAAAAGCCGTTGATTGGTCATATCGATATCAAATACCTTAATCGCTTTTTCTAATTTTAATCCGCCACGACTAACATAAGGCATTGTTTTACCTTTAATATGCAATTCTTTATCCGCAGGGATTTTTTCTCCAGGCTTATCATAACGCTGATTATTCTCATCATAAATCTGTCCCGCCATAATTAATCGTTTCGCCTGTTCTCTTGATTCAGTCAATCCTAATTGAACTACTAATTTATCTAATCGTTCTTTTTTCATTGCTTACTCCACACTCACAAATGATAAAAATTGCGCTAATGATTGATAATCCTTACCCGTTTGCGCTGTCAAAGTATCTAGTACGACAACCGCGTGTGACAATTCGTCAGCTAAAGCCTGTTTGGCACCGTCTAATGACAATAAACTTGGATAAGTCACTTTGTCTAATGCACTATCTGCTTGTGTTTGTTTACCTGTTGTATCAATCGTACCAATCTCATCCATAATATCGTTATGAATTTGAAAGGCGCGACCAAAATGTGCGGCAAATTGTTCGAGTTGTTCCTGAACCTCAAACGGTAATCCAGCAATCACACTGGCTGCTTGCACTGCAAATAAAAATAACTTGCCCGTTTTTAAGTAATGAATGCGTGCCAATTGCTCAAGCGTAATCGCTTGACCGGTCGATTGAATATCACTCATTTGTCCAGCAATCATTCCTACCGAACCTGCCGCTTGGCTCAGCAAGTGAATAATTTTTACTTTTTGCTCCGGTGTTAAAAAATCATCACTAGTAATAACATTAAAGGCATCCGTCAATAATGCATCACCGGTTAAAATAGCCGTTGCTTCACCAAATTTTTTATGGCTGGTCAATTGACCACGGCGATAATCATCATTATCCATTGCTGGCAAATCATCATGTATCAATGAATAAGTATGGATATATTCTAACGCTATCGCTGTTTTTAAACCTAACTTGACGGAATCAATCCCTTGAATCCCGAGTACCCATAATAACATTACCGGCCGCACACGTTTACCGCCATTCAATAAAGAGTAAATCATCGGTTCCATCAACTCAATCGGTGTCGTTTCATAACGCGTTGTTTGTTCAAGACCTCGATTAAAAATTTCGCGCAAATTATCAAATGTTAAGATACTCATACCGCATCCTCATCCAATAACACTTCACCTTGTGGCGTCATCATTTTAGCAACCGTTTGTTCTGCTTTCGTCAAAGCTGTTTGACAATATTGGCTCAATTCAATCCCCTCTTTAAAAGCATTTAATGCTTCTTCTAAAGGCAATTCCCCACGTTCTAATTGTTGTACAATTTGCTCTAACTGTGTTAACGCTGTTTCAAAACTTTCTGGTTGTTTTGCTTTCTTCGTTGGCATAACAATCCCCTTCCTATGTTTGTTCTGGTTGTGTTGCTTCAACAGTTGCTTGAATCAGTCCATCGCTGACACGTATCGACAGCATTTGATTAGTGTCTACTTGTTCAATACTTTTTACCACTTCATTTTTAGCTGTGACGACTGAATAACCTCTTGCTAGAATATTCAGTGGGCTATACGCATCCAGTTGTATGATTTGCTTTTGAAACACTTGTTGTTTTTCTTGTAAATAGTGTTGCATACTGCGACTCAAGCGTTCTGTTAAAAAGTTTACCTGTTGCTCATGTTGCTTCACTTTTTGCTGCGGTGTTGATAAGAGCAATCGTTGTGTTAATAACTGAACCGCATGATTTTTTTGACTAAAATAACGCTGTTGGTACTCATTGAGTAATTGCGTTAATGCATCTAATTGTTGTGAATATGCTTGGTACAAACGTTCTGGCTGCATCAATACATATGACTGTTGGACAGTAGTTAAACGTTTTTGTTTCTCACGCATTAATTTATTCATCGCGTGAATCAGTCGTTCTTGATGTGCTGCAATTCCTTGCAACAACTCAACCATAACCGGTGTCGATAATTCTGCCGCTGCTGTTGGTGTCGGTGCACGTAAATCGGCAACCAAATCAGCAATCGTAATATCTGTTTCATGACCAATTGATGAGATGACTGGTATCGGGCACGACAGAATCGCTTGTGCGACCACTTCTTCATTAAAAGACCACAAATCTTCAATGGAGCCACCCCCACGTGCCAAAATCACTGTATCAAATTCAGTCGCACGTTGTTTGACTTGTTCAAACGCTTTAACGATTTCAGCGACAGATTCCTTACCTTGCACACGGGTTGGAAATACAGTCACTTGCACAATCGGATAGCGCCGTTTAATCGTCGTTAAAATATCTCGAATTACTGCACCTGTTGGACTTGTTATCACCGCAATTTTTTTAGGAAAACGGACAATCGGTCGTTGGTTTTGTTGAAATAATCCAGCAGCTTGAAACTTCTGCTTCAATTGCTCCAATGCCTGGTACAAGGCACCAACACCATCTGGTTGAATCGATTCAATCACCAATTGATACTGCCCTGATGGTTCAAATAAAGTCACGCGCCCTACCGCTAATACTTTCATCCCTTCTTCTAAACGAAAGTTCAACTTATTAAAAGCGCCCTTATACATTACTGCGCTAATTCGTGCCTGTTCATCTTTCAAATTAAAATATTGATGCGCGTTCGGTCGCAACCGAAAATTGGATACTTCCCCGACTACAAACACTCGTTGCAAATGCGGGTCCGCATCAAATTTACGCTTTAAATATTGAGTTAAGGCTTTCACACTTAAATATTTTTCTGTCACTTTCTCACCCCCATTTTGGCTCGTTCGGCTTGGCTTGACGTCCACTTCACAAAATCCTTCTGTGCGTTTCACGCACGACAGTATTTTGCTCCAGTGGTTCAAGCCAGGACAGCCTCACTCTCACCATCTGTTATTTTGGTTCGTTCGGGCTGACTCGGCATCCACTTCGCATTGCTCTTGAAGTGCTTACGCACTTCTACGAACTCTGCTCCAGTGGTCCGAGTCAGAACGCCCTCACTCTCACCATCTGTTATTTTGGTTCGTTCGGCTGACTCGGCATCCACTTCGCATTGCTCTTGAAGTGCTTATGCACTTCTACGAACTCTGCTGCAGTGGTTCAAGCCAGAACGCCCTTTGTTAATTTTGATTGATTAGTGCATCCATATTGATATGATGTTGTTCACATGTGCATTGTAAAGTTTGCTGCAGCAACATCGCAACTGTCATCGGTCCGACACCACCAGGCACCGGCGTAATTGCAGCCGCTATTTCGCTGACCTCATCATACTGTACGTCGCCTACTAATTTACCATTGGCTTGTCGATTAATCCCAACATCAATGACTACTGCACCCGATTTTACCATTGCTTTACTAATCAAACCAGGTTGACCGACTGCTGAAACAATAATGTCTGCTTGCTTCGTTAATGAAGCTAAATCTTTAGTGCGCGAATGACAAATAGTTACTGTAGCATTCGCATGAGTCATTAATTGTTGTAGTGGCAAACCAACAATTAAACTGCGGCCAACAATCACGACATGTTTACCACTCAATTCAATATGATGGGCTGCTAATAAATCCATTATACCTTTGGGTGTACAAGGCAATAACGTCGCTTGGTTCGCCATTAATTTTCCCATATTTATTGGATGAAAGCCATCTACATCTTTGTGCGGTGCAATAGTTTCTAATAATAATCGCTCCTGTAAATGCGTAGGCAGCGGCAACTGTAAAATCATTCCATTCACACGACTGTCTTCATTTAATTGTTCGATAGTACTGAGTAATTCTTGCTGTGTAATTGTTTCAGGTAAAGTTAACCATTCGAAATCAAAACCAATAGCACGCGCTTTTTTCTCTTTTTGGCCAACATATACCATACTAGCAGCATCTTCACCCACTGTTATGACTACCAATTTGGGCACAACATGATACTGCTCTTTCATTTGCGCCACTTGTTGTTTGTATTGAGCTAATAATACTTTTGACCTTTTTAAACCACTTAATATTTCTACCATGTTGACCACCTGTTCTGGCTCTAAGGGTCTGAAATGCCACTGCTCAAAAGGTGTCTTTAACCATTGCCTTTCTTATCCGGTGCACTTAGGCTGCATCGGCGTTTAGTTCACAAAATCTCCCTGTACGTTTCTCGCACACCGATTTTTTACTCCTATTGTCCGCCGTGCTCATTCCTATTTTCCAGTGACTCATTTCATAACATTCCTTGTCGCACTCTATTATTCATCGCTCGCTGGGGTGACCTCGCTGCTCATTTCCGAAACCACTTCTGAACATTATTCATATACTAGTGACTTTTTGTATGATTCGAGGTAGCCGCCACGCTAAGACTATTCATTTATTCGTATTATACCTTATTAAGCATTAAATTTCATTGTGAAATGTGCCATTTAACTTTATTTTTCACTTTGGGTTAACCATTTTGGTGCTAAAAAATCTATCAGCCATGCTCCAATCGGTGCAGTAATTAATATGGATACTACCGCAACAGTTAAAATCAATTCCCCGCTTTGAATCCCCATAGCTAAAGGTATACCGCCAATCGCTGCTTGTACAGTCGCCTTTGGTAAATACGCTATCGCTGTAAATAATTTCTCTTTTAACGTTAAACTCGTCCTTAACTGCGCAATGAATACTGCTACAATACGAAATACTATTGCACTAACAATTAAAATAATAGCAGCACTACTTGATAAAATAGCATACTGAATATTGATAGACGCACCAACTAGTACAAATAAAAATATTTCTCCCAAGCGCCACAATTGCCCTAATTGATTGGACAGCGGCTTAACTACTTCAGCTGAATAATAATTCAAGGTCATCCCCATCGTCATAATCGCCAATAAGCCTGAGCATTTAATCACACCTGTCATCGCATCTTCAAGACTCACCAAGCAAAATGACAGCACTAATAACAGAATAACTTTTTCAAAATGTGACAATGACCAATGTTTCAATACCCACTGCATTAATTTACCCAACAGCATTCCTGCCAATACTCCAAATAGAATCGCACTAGGAATGCCTAATAATTGTGTTGCCTCAAAATGATTACCCATTGCTAGTTGCGAAACTGTACTAAATATTACAATCACAAACACATCATCTACTGACGCACCAACTAGAATCATCTGCGGAATTTGTTTGTTGGTTCCGCGACCTTCTTCCATTAAATTTACCATTCTAGGCACAATCACTGCGGGTGACACCGCTGCGATAACCGTCCCAAGCAGTAAAGCATCGACACTTGACACCGAAAATAAATGCGGTGCAATGAGAGTAATCGCTACTATTTCAAAGAGCGCAGGCAAAAAGCACATTAATAATGCTGGTCTTCCTACTTGTTTTAATTGTTGTACATTCAAATTCAGTCCGGCACGCAACAAGATAATAATTAAGGCGATACGCCGAATATCGGCAGAGATAGATAAAAGTGTGGGCGATAAGAGGTTCCCACCATGTGGCCCTACTAGCATTCCCACTAATAACATCCCTACTAGACTTGGCAATGTCAACCGCTTGGCTAAACCACCACCTAAATATCCTAAAATAATAATAAGTACCATGGACATTAACATAATTTTTGGCTCCCGACTATATATTTTTTTATGAAAGGGGTTTTACTACTGTGACTTTGTGATATAATATGCATATAAGAGTGAGTGATGTTACATTTTTGAAAGGAGTATGCAGATGTCACAGTCAATTATTTCTATACTCAAGTACGAAACATTTATTTCCCCTGGTGCTTATTTTAATTTACAAACCGACTGGTTTTCAACCGATGATGAAATTAAAACAATTATTATCGACCAAGAC
The DNA here is from genome assembly GCA_016126655.1 of Aerococcaceae bacterium zg-1292. Taxonomy (GTDB): domain Bacteria; phylum Bacillota; class Bacilli; order Lactobacillales; family Aerococcaceae; genus Globicatella. Next base: position 1,862,480 of record CP065955.1, read on the forward strand.
CATGTCTATTCTAAACTATTATCGATTTATCCAAAAGGTTTTGTGATGTATCTCGAACAAGACAGTCAAGGTAGTTTGTACCGCACCAATATGCCTATTCATCTTAGTGAGAACAATGACTATTATGTCGTTGATTTCACCGAAGAAGCATAATGCATCAATAAAGTTCCTATGATGTACCTTTACATTTAAGGTACATCATAGGAACTCTTTTTTATCCGTTTAATACACGTATAATTATTTTACTTCACTCAATGCTGTCTCAATCAATGTTAATTCTTCATCGCTAAAATCTAACTGATTAAGTGCTTGAATATTTTGTTCTAATTGACTGAGCCTTGAAGCGCCAATTAAGACACTGGTTACGACACGGTCTCTCAATAGCCATGCAATCGCCATCTCAGCTAATGATTGTTGACGCATTTTGGCAATTTCATTTAATTGAACAATCGCCGCATGTTTAGCGTGCACTTGCTCTTCGTGTAAAAATGGACTATCCGCTCTAGCTGCTCGTGAGTCCTTTGGAATGCCGTCTAAATAACGATTCGTCAACAAGCCTTGTGCCAGCGGACTAAAGACAATTGCCCCTAACCCTTCACGGCGCAAGACATCCGTTAACCCATCTTCAATCCAACGGTCAAACATATTATAACGTGGCTGATGAATAATAAACGGTGTCCCATTACGTTTCATAATCGCTGCCATTTGTTCAGTTTGTTCAGCTGAATAATTGGACACGCCCACATACAAAGCCTTCCCTTGACGCACTAATAAGTCCAATGCATGCGCGGTCTCTTCTAGCGGTGTATCCGAGTCTGGACGATGATGATAGAAAATATCGACATAATCTAAGCCCAGCCGTTGTAAACTTTGGTCGCAGCTCGCAATCAAATTCTTTTTACTGCCCCATTCACCATAAGGACCCGGCCACATATAATAACCCGCCTTCGAGGAAATAATTAATTCATCCCGATAGCTGGCTAAATCTTCTTTTAAAATACGGCCAAAATTTTTCTCCGCTGAACCAGCTGGAGGGCCATAATTATTTGCTAAATCAAAGTGTGTAATACCACGGTCAAAAGCCCCCAATACAATGTCACGTTGATTATGCAATGCATCAACATCTCCAAAATTATGCCATAATCCAAGTGAAATTGCCGGTAATTTTAATCCTGAGTTACCCACACGGTGATACGGCATATTGTCATAGCGATTTGTTTGTGCTTGATACAATGAAAAAACTCCTCTCTCCATTAAAAATATATTTTTCTCAATTAAGTCTTTACCACTCTAATTGGCGTGCCTTATCAGTATCGCGATACATATGTGTCTTATCCATGCCCGCATAATTTTGTTGACGCAGTGCTTCATAGATAATAATATTTGCTGTATTCGATAGATTTAGTGAACGTACGTGGTCGTCATTCATCGGAATACGCAAGCAGTCTTGTTTACGTGCTTCCATCAGTTCAATCGGCAATCCTGTCGTTTCTTTCCCAAATAAAAATACTTGTTCGACTACCGATTCATCTGCCAAGTCCACCTGTGAATATATCGATGGCGCAAATTTAGTAATAAGAAATAGCCGACGGTCACCGAGCCATTCTAAAAAAGCCGTTAAATTTTTGTGATAATGAATCTCAACATGATGCCAGTAATCTAGCCCGGCCCGCTTTAACATTTTATCGTCGGTACTAAAGCCTAATGGCTCAATCAAATGCAACGTCGTATTGGTCGCTGCGCAAGTTCTAGCAATATTACCTGTATTAGCAGGCATCACTGGTTCAAATAGTGCAATATGATTTTTCAATCCTTTTAACCTCTTTCCTGACGGGGTAATCGTTTTTCTTTCAAGACATTTAATGCACGGGACATTTCAGCAATTGTTTCTGCGTCGGTTTCCTTAGCTAACTGCGCTTCCACACAAGCAATCATCGTCGGATTATGATAGCGCTGAATTTGTGAGATTGCCCAAGCCGCAGTACCACGTATCATTGGTCGCGTATCAGTTTCCATAACTTCAAGTAACAAGGGTAAGGCTGTTTTGTCACGGTAATTAGCTAACGCAACAATCGCATTTCGTTGCAATGGCTTTTTGCCGCGCCATGAGCCCGCCATATGACCAAATTGTGCTTTAAACTGCTTATTAGTAATGGTCAACATCGGTTTTAATAATGGTTGCACGGATTCTGGTTCAGGCTCCATTTCTGGGTGAATATGTGAATCGATACCTTGATTATAGGGACAAACTAATTGACAAATATCACAGCCATAAATCACATGTGTAATTTTTCGTCGAAATTCATCCGGTAAATTGCCTTTTGTCTGTGTTTGAAAGGATAGACAACGCGGTGCATTCAAGCGTCCATCGCCCATTAAAGCATCTGTTGGACACGCATCAATACAACGTGTACAGTCACCACAGCCATTTTCTACTGGTTCATCCGGTTCAAATTCAATATTGGTAATGATTTCTCCTAGGTAAACAAAAGAACCAAATTCTTCCGTGATTAGCAATCCA